>CP030886.1:0-1140000 GCA_006969745.1 Cytophagaceae bacterium | reverse complement strand
TGAGCCTACGAGTTAGTGTTGTTGGCAAGGTTAATACATTAAGTGTTGAAGCCGAAGCGAAAGCGAGTCTTAACAGGGCGATCAGTCAGCAGTACTAGACGCGAAACTTGGTGATCTACCCATGACCAGGGTGAAGTGTAGGTAACACTACATGGAGGCCCGAACCAGTTGACGTTGAAAAGTCTTTGGATGAGTTGTGGGTAGGGGTGAAAGGCCAATCAAACTGAGAGATAGCTCGTACTCCCCGAAATGCTTTTAGGAGCAGCGTGGAAGTTAGTTTATCAGAGGTAGAGCTACCGATTGGACTAGGGGGAGTCAAATCCTACCAAATCCAGACGAACTCCGAATGCTGATAAATATATTCCGCAGTGAGGGCTTGGGTGCTAAGGTCCGAGTCCGAGAGGGAAAGAACCCAGACCTACAGCTAAGGTCCCTAAATTTGTACTAAGTTGAACTAAGGAGGTTCAGTTGCTTAGACAGCCAGGATGTTGGCTTGGAAGCAGCCATTCATTTAAAGAGTGCGTAACAGCTCACTGGTCGAGCGACAGAGCATCGATAATAATCGGGCATCAAGTACAATACCGAAGCTTAGGATCATTTATGATGGTAGGGGAGCATTCTCTGGACGACGAAGGTGCGACGTGAGTTGCGCTGGAGAGCAGAGAAGAGCAAATGTAGGCATAAGTAACGATAAGGCAGGCGAGAAACCTGCTCACCGATAGACTAAGGATTCCCCGGCAATGCTAATCAGCCGGGGGTTAGTCGGGACCTAAGGCGAACCCGAAAGGGGTAGTCGATGGAAAACTGGTTAATATTCCAGTACCACCTTTATTTTCGATGGGGTGACGGAGAAGTGAAAGATCCGCGTACTGACGGAATAGTACGTTGAAGGGTGTAGGTATAAGGACTGTAGGTAAATCCGCAGATCTTGCTGAACCTGATAGTACCACAAATCTTCGGATGCGTGGATAGTGTGCCTAAACAGACTTCCAAGAAAAACCTCTAAGGCTAGGATAAAGGTGCCCGTACCGTAAACCGACACAGGTAGTCAAGGAGAGAATCCTGAGGTGCTCGAGTGATTCATGGTTAAGGAACTAGGCAAAATAACCCTGTAACTTCGGGAGAAGGGGTTCCTACTTCGGTAGGACGCAGTGAAATGACCCAGGCGACTGTTTATCAAAAACACATGGCTGTGCGAACTTGAAAGAGGATGTATACGGCCTGACACCTGCCCGGTGCTGGAAGGTTAAGGGGGGATGTTATCTTCGGAGAAGCATTGAACTGAAGCCCCAGTAAACGGCGGCCGTAACTATAACGGTCCTAAGGTAGCGAAATTCCTTGTCGGGTAAGTTCCGACCTGCACGAATGGTGTAACGATCTGGGTACTGTCTCGACCATGAGCTCGGTGAAATTGTAGTCCCGGTGAAGATGCCGGATACCCGCAACGGGACGGAAAGACCCCGTGAACCTTTACTATAGCTTCACATTGGTATTGGGTAAATGATGTGTAGGATAGCTGGGAGACTCTGAAGCTGCGTCGTCAGGCGTGGTGGAGTCGTTGGTGAAATACCAGCCTTTATTTATCTGATGCCTAACCCCGAAAGGGAGACAGTGTGTGGTGGGTAGTTTGACTGGGGTGGTCGCCTCCAAAAGAGTAACGGAGGCTTTCAAAGGTACCCTCAGCACGCTTGGTAACCGTGCGCAGAGTGCAATAGCATAAGGGTGCTTGACTGTGAGACCTACAAGTCGAGCAGGTAGGAAACTAGGATATAGTGATCCGGCGGTTCTGTATGGAAAGGCCGTCACTCAACGGATAAAAGTTACTCTAGGGATAACAGGCTGATCTCCCCCAAGAGTTCACATCGACGGGGAGGTTTGGCACCTCGATGTCGGCTCATCGCATCCTGGGGCGGTAGTACGTCCCAAGGGTTGGGCTGTTCGCCCATGAAAGCGGTACGCGAGCTGGGTTCAGAACGTCGTGAGACAGTTCGGTCCCTATCTGTTGTGGGCGTAAGAAATTTGAGTAGATCTGACTTTAGTACGAGAGGACCGAGAAGGACATACCTCTGGTGTACCAGTTGTTCCGCCAGGAGCACTGCTGGGTAGCTACGTTGGGAAGGGATAAGCACTGAAAGCATCTAAGTGCGAAACCCACTACAAGATGAGATTTCTTTTAAGAGATGTTCTAGATTAGGACGTAGATAGGCTGCAGGTGTAAAGGCAGTAATGTCAAAGCTGAGCAGTACTAATTACTCGTAAGCTTTCTTGAGCGTTTCGATAAACTCGCGTTTTTCATGTGAATCTTTCTTTTTTAATGTCAAGATATTAAGTCCTGTCCTTAATGGATATAGGCAAATTTTATGGTGATTATAGCGACGGGGTCCACCTCTTCCCATTCCGAACAGAGAAGTTAAGCCCGTCAGCGCTGATGGTACTGCCGTAACAGGTGGGAGAGTAAGTCGTTGCCAGTTTATTATAAAAGGGTATTATCGTAAGATGATGCTCTTTTTTTGTTTAAAAGATTTAAGAAATTACTCTATGAATAAGGTAGGCTCGGGAGTTATTGATAGAATATTTTTTAAAAGGGTGTTATCGAAAGATGATACCCTTTTTGTTTTGTATAACTTGTGATCGAATAGATCGTTAGAAATTCGAAAAGTATTAAGTGAACACCTGGTGGTATTTTATTCCCTTCCTTTTAGTGCCAATTTTGGTACATCTATTTGATTTTCGAAAGGCACGAAAACTTTACTTCTCTTCCGTCAAATTCATAGCAAATCTTACCACAAAAACTAAATCGAAATCTCGCTTCAAGTATTTGTTAATAATGTCCAATCGGATATTGATTTTTTTGGCAATAGCCTTTTTGATTGGATTATTCTTGGATAACGATTCCTTTGAATCTGATGATGGATTGATTGGTGTGCATTTTGACAATTCGATCAGTTCTACTATTAATGATTCCCAGGTGAAAGTTGAAAATGGTCTGAGGCAATTATTTGGCGAATATGGTTCTATGATATATTTCGATAATCAAAGTAAACTTTTGATTGAGGATGAATCAGACATAGTGCTATCATCACTATCACTTCCAAAGGCTTTACCAATGGATTTACTAGCAGAAAGGTTTGAAACTAATGGATTAACATCTAATTATTTGTTTTCCGATTTCCAGACTTTAAATGTGACCGAAGCAAGACAATATTTTATTGATTCGGCAAAGACTTACAATCTTGTTATTATAAATGATCTAAACGACATCAGAAATGTTAGTGTTGATAGTCTTTATTTGTTGCCAAATCAGGATAACCTTTCTGAGATTTCCATTTTTGTTCAATTTAAGACTTACAACATGCCAACCGGAAGCATAGTTGTGAAACTTATGAATGGCACCAGACAGCTAAGTTCTGTAGTGAAGGAAATTGGAGAACTTAAAGAAGTGCGTTTTGATATTTCTAAAGATACATACGGTGAGTTTGAAATAGTTATCGATGGAGATGATGTTGTGTTTGACAACAAATTCTTCTTTTCTGTAGGTGAGAGAGTTAAGCCAAAAATATCGATTTTGGAGTCCTCTAATTCGAACATATTAAAGGCTGTTTTTGCTAATAAAGAATTGTTTGATGTGAATGTTCAAACTATGAATAATCTTGATTATAACGCTTTACAAGTATCCGATCTAGTAGTATTTAGTAGTCAATATCTGGTGCCTGAAGTATTACAAAATTTAAAATGTAATTTCATCATTTTCCCATCTGATTCAGTTGATGTTGCGAGCTATGAAAAGCTTATTGGGGTTAGTTTGAAATCTATTGAGGAAAATATTTCTGAAACTACGATTGATTCTGAACATCCGCTCTTCAAAGGAGTATTTGAAAGGAAAGTTAATGATCAGTCTATGCTCGTGGATGGTGCATTGTTTCGGATCGGCGGCAGTTTTGAGTCTATTATTAAATTCAGAGGAGGCAATTCATTTCTCTCAAAGAAAGACAACATTTACTTCTTTAATACAACATTAAAAGAATCTTCCGGTGGATTTCAGTCCAGTGCGTTGTTTTTACCTATCCTATTTCAAATCGCTTTTAGCTCAACTGAAGGCATTGAAATCCCATATTATTATCCAGGTGAGCGAATTTTTGTCTCAGCAAAGACTACTGACGTACCAATAAAATTGATAAAAAATAAGTATGAAGTTATTCCTTCTTTTAATTCAAATGGATCTCAGACGATATTGGAGTTACCGGATGACCTTGAGGCTGGGGTGTATCAATTAGCGCAAGGAACCGAAATATTAAGAAGTATTTCAATTAATACACCTAAGGCTGAGTCAGTAATGATTGCACCAGATTTTGATGAACTAAAGGAGGCCTTTGCCGATATGGAGCATGTGACAGTTACTAAAATAATTGGAGGCGATGAGAATGTTCTTTTAGCCAGCGGTTCTCAATCCAGCTTATGGAAATATGCATTAATTTTGGCAGTGTTTCTAATTCTGACCGAAACAGTACTGCATAGATACCTTAGATGAGCTTATTGCTAAAAAATGTACTTGTACTTGATTTAAATTCTCCCGCTCACGGCAAGCAAGCAAATATTCTTATTGAAAAAGGGGTTATCACCTCATTGGCAGGCAAATCAGCCACAAAAGAGATTGATTTGACGGGTAAGGTTGCTACGACTGGCTGGTTTGATCTAAATGCTCAATTCCATGATCCTGGCAATGAGCATCGAGAAGACATTTCATCTGGAAGTAGATGCGCACAGGCAGGCGGTTTTACGGATGTATGTCTTATTCCGGATACTGATCCTCCAATTGAGTCAAAGAGTGATGTTAATTATTTGCTGAGGAAAGCTTTGCCAGAAGTGGATATACATGCGTTTGCAGCAGTGAGCGAAGGACTCAAAGGGGAGAATTTGACAGAAATGCTTGATTTAAAGGAGGCTGGAGCTGAAGCTTTTTCAGAAGGAGATCGTCCTATTTGGAATACTGAATTACTTCTTAAAGCACTTCAGTACACGGCTAGTATGGATGTTCCAGTGATTCAAAATGGGAGAGACATTCATATTGCCGCTTCTTCTCATATGCACGAAGGAAAGACGAGTACAAACCTTGGTTTAAGAGGTGAGCCTTCATTATCGGAAGAATTAGTAATTCAGCGAGATATTGATATTTTGAAGTATAGCGGAGGTAGGATTCACTTTTCAAGAATATCTTCAGCGAAAAGCATCGAACTAATAAAATTGGCTAAAAAGTCTGGCTTGTCCGTGACTTGTGATGTTGGTATACACCACTTGATATTTAATGATGAATCTGTTGGAGATTTTGATACCACATTTAAAGTTTTGCCACCTTATCGTTCAGAAAGAGACAGAAAAGCACTTGTAAAGGGTGTGAAGGACGGGGTAATAGATGCTATTTGCTCTAATCACCGACCTTTTGATCAGGAATGTAAGCAATTAGAGTTTGACCTGGCGGATCCGGGCAATACTTCTCTACAAACCTTTTACCCTTCCTTAGTTCAGATTTCAAGTGAAATTCCAATGGAAGTTCTGATAGATAAGATTACCAATGGACCAAGATCCATTCTTAATTTGGATCAAATAAGGATAGAAAAAGAACAACCTGCCAAGCTGACCATTTTAGATCCTGATGCAGTTTGGCACCTAAATAATCATACGAATCTTTCAAAGTCAATTAATTCTCCTTTCTGGGAGAAAGAATTGAAAGGTGCCGTTATTGGCACATTGAACGGATCCAAAGCAACATTTAATCAGTGATAAAGCCGACTTTAAAGTATTCGATCCTGTGCGGGATTTTCCTCGTGGGACTTTTTTTTATATCCATCAATTTTGGAAGCAATCCATTACTGGATTTCAGACATTTCATATTTGACCTTGGTGTTTTTTTTCTATTTGTATTCTTTGCGGGCAAGGAGTACAAAGATTTCAAGAATGATGGTTATCTACATTTTTGGCAAGGAATAAGTATTGGGTTCATCGTGATGATCCCCGCGGTTATAATATTTTCTTTGATCTTTTATGTAATATTTGAGACTAATGGGGAACTAATGGATGGATACAAAGAAGGTGCGAAGGCATTTTTGCTCGATAGGAAGGAAATTTTCCTTAAAGAGTTTACTGAAGAACAGTTGAATGAACAGCTTGCCGCTGTGGATGAAATAACAACAACTCAACTATTGTTTAGTACCTTTTGGAAGAAAATTGGTGCTGGATTCCTGATTACACCTGTGGTATCCATAATTTTAAGAAAAAAACCTAAACAACTATGAACAATCATGCAATCAAGTCTGGAGTAATATTGGGGATTATTGGCATTGTAATCACTTTACTTCTTTATTTAATTGATCCTACCCTTTTAGCTTCTGGCTGGATAGGCTTTGGATCCCTGATAATTTTCGTTGGAATTGTTGCCTACTTCGGCATTCAACACAGGAATGAATCAGGAGGGTTTATGACATTTGGACAGGGATGGGTTTATTCAATTCAGGTATTTTTAATAGCAGGGTTGGTAAGCACAATTTTCAGAATTCTCCTTTTTAATGTAATAGATCCTGAGCTGTCAGAAATAGTAGTTGATCAAATGGTTGAAAATCAAGCATCTACTCTAAGTGGATTTGGTGTGCCTGAGGATCAAATTGACGAGCAGTTAGATAAAATAAGGGAGTCCGGAATGGAAGGTAATACACCTATTGGAATGTTAAAGGGTTTTCTTTTTCTTGCAATTGTCTATGCAGTTTTATCTTTGATTACTGGCGCAATTATCAAAAAGAAAGAACCAGAGCTTGAATAAAGACTTATCTATAGTAATACCCGTTTATAACGAGGAAGAATCCATTCCAGAGCTTTTGGAATGGATTTTTCGCGTTGTAGACACGCACAATATCTCCGCTGAGGTAATAATGATTGATGATGGGAGCACTGACACCTCTTGGTCGGTCATTGAGGCAAGTTCCCAAAAGGATTCTCGCGTTTGTGGTCTGAGATTTAATAGGAACCATGGAAAATCAGCTGCCCTTCAAATGGGATTTGATCAAGCAAATGGAGAAATCGTCATCACCATGGATGCGGATATGCAGGATAGTCCAGATGAAATTCCCGAGCTGATGAAGATGATAAAAGATCATAATCTTCACATCGTTTCAGGATGGAAAAAAAAGCGACATGATCCAATTAGTAAAACTGTGCCATCTAAATTATTCAATTGGGTAACAGGGAAAGTGTCCGGGATAAAGCTCCACGATTTTAATTGTGGACTTAAAGCTTATCGAATTGATGTAGTTAAGAATATCCATGTTTACGGAGAAATGCACCGATACATTCCTTTGATTGCGAAATGGAACGGTTTTAATCGCATTGGCGAAAAAGTAGTTGAGCATCGGGCTCGTAAGTATGGCACCACCAAGTATGGAATGAAGCGATTCATAACGGGGTTTTTAGATTTGCTTTCTGTGACTTTCGTTTCCAGGTTTAAGAAGAATCCAATGCATTTTTTTGGAGTATTTGGTAGCCTCTCGTTTATTGGTGGTTTTTTTATTACGATATGGGTAATCGCAGAAAAACTATACAGGCAGTATTATCATATGGAAAGGCGAGACGTTGTAGATCAACCTCTTTTCTTTCTGGCATTGGTCGCTTTGATAGTAGGAATGCAGTTATTTCTTGCAGGTTTTATTGCCGAAATGATGATTCAGGTAAATGAAAAGAAGGGTGATTATCTAATATCTGAACGTACTGACGAGACCAAAGGCAATGCCTAAGTACTCGATAATCGTTCCTGTTTTTAACCGACCTGATGAGGTTGATGAACTACTGAATAGTTTAAGTCTGCAGAGCAATAAGGATTTTGAAGTAATTATTGTTGAAGACGGATCCAATATTTCATCTGAGTCGATAATTTCAAAATTCAAGTCTACATTCAATCTTAAGTATTTTTTCAAGGAAAATACTGGACAAGGTTTTAGCAGAAACTTTGGCTCTAAGCATGCGGTAGGAGACTGGCTCATTTTCTTCGACTCTGATTGTGTGGTTCCGCCGAACTACCTCGAAAACCTCGAAATCTTGGTAATGAAGGAACAGGCAGATGCTTTTTGTGGTCCTGACTCGGCACGGGAAGATTTTTCTGACCTACAAAAGGCTATATCATATTCCATGACATCCTTTTTGACTACCGGAGGAATTCGTGGCGGGAATAAAAAGGTGGATAATGAAGCTCATTTAAGGAGCTATAATCTGGTGATGAAGAGCAATGTTTTTGATTCATTGGGAGGCTTTGCTAAGACCAATATGGGTGAAGACATGGAATTGAGCAATAGATTTAAATTGAGTGGACATATCGCCCTGATAAGTCAAAAACTGGAAGTGCATCACAAGCGAAGAAATAGTATAAAATCATTCTTCAAGCAGGTTAGTTCATTTGGGAGAACGCGAATCCAGCTTAAGAGATCCTATCAAATTCCAATTAAGGTTGTGCACCTCTTCCCTACATTTTTCACGATTGGCTTTTTTGGTGCAGTTGCAGGATTATTAATATTGCCTCAATATGCCAGTTTGATTCTCGGTATGTATGCTGTCTATTCGTTTATGATTTTCTCACATGCTACAAGTACTAATAAGAGCATCAAAGTGGGAATGCTAGCCGTAGTTACTTCATTCGTTCAGCACTTTGGATATGGGCTAGGCTTTATGCAAGAGTTAGTTTTTCCGAAAGGTTCTTGACTCTATCTTTGAGTTATGCAGATAACTCTCACAACGCCAGCACTTCTTTTTCCAGCCATTTCATTGCTTCTACTGGCTTATACCAATCGTTTTCTAGCTATTGCAACACTTATTCGTCAGTTGCATAAGAGCTATTTAGATAATCCAAAGAGTGTATTGGAAGGCCAACTCAAGAATCTTAGAAAGCGATTGTTTCTTATAAGAGCAATGCAATTTATGGGTGTTTTAAGCCTTCTATTATGCGTGCTCGCCATGTTTTTTATCTACCTGAAAGTAGGCGAATGGGGTAGTGTGATATTCGGAATCTCGCTTGTATTGCTGCTTTTGTCGCTTGTGATATCAGCTAGAGAAATTCAACTATCAACGAAAGCCCTCGACATAGAACTTAGTGATATGGAATTGGGAAGTAAGATTAAATTCTGAAACAGATCAAATTAATCTATTTATCTAACGTGTGTGTTGTAGACTTTCATTGCCCTGGTGAGCGTAAGTCCCTGATAAAGTACTGTACAAACCACTACGACGTAGGTCATGGTAACTATCAGTTCCTGTCCGGGAAAATCTGTGAGTGAAAGTGAAACCGCAACAGGAAGCCCACCTCTAAGTGCTCCCCACGAAAGAATTGGGATAGTGCCTGTATCGAATGATCGACTTCTCGACATCATTCGAATAGGTATAAAAACGCTAATCCATCGTCCGAAGAGTGCAAAATTCACGGCAAAAAATCCAAGGGCGAAATAGTCCAGCCGAAGTGGAATTACTAGCATTTCAAAACCGATTAACACGAACAGCATGGCGGCAAGTGTGTCCTCCATAAGCTGCCAAAACCTATAGACATAAGCTCCTACAGCACTCTCTCCTTTTTCATCACGACCAAAATTGCCAAGGATCAGGCCGGTTGTTACAGCCACCATCATAGACGATACAGAGAAAAGATCGGCCACATAAGAGCCACCCATGACTAAAGCTAAAGTCACCAATACTTCTACTTCTACATCATCATTATCTATATATGCCAATAATTTGTATCCAATCCATCCAAAGAAGAGACCTCCAAGAACTCCACCTCCAATATCTCTCGCAAGAACCCACACTGTGCCGGAAAAACTTATAGAGCCTTCTATGACACCTTCTCTATAGATATTTACGAGCACAAGAGCTAACACAATTGCTATTCCACCATTGAGCAAAGCCTCACCGGAAATCTTAGTTTCCAGTTCATTTGACATCTTAAATCGCTGAATTGTTTTAGTTATAGCTACAGGATCGGTAGATGATATAAGTGCGCCAAAGACGAGGGCTGCTATGTAACTTAGAGAAACGCCCATGTACCCTGCAGTGTAGTATATAAGTGTGGCAATGACGACTGTTGAAATCAATACGCCAAAAAACGAAAGAACAAGAACTGGCACCAGCTGATTACCTAGTTTTTTAAAATCTACATTTAACGCCCCCGCAAAGAGCATTACGCTCAATACGAATCTATAGAGGACGTCTGCAAAATCATATTTTTTAACTTGCTCTGCCAGATGAAATTCTGGGAAAAGCTGACCGAAAATGAATACCAGCAACGATAAAATCAATGCGAGAATGGTAAGCCCTATTGATGACGGTAGCTTTAAGTAAAAAGTGTTGATAAAAAGGAAAACGCCAGAGAAAAAAATAAGTACGGCGATAATATCAAATATGCTCATGACGGCTTGTTTATTAAGCCAAATCTAGCAATTTCCGTGCTGACTACCTTTTAAGGGTGCAGATCAGCAAATTTTTTACTCGGCCACCCTCAGCAAAGAGAGTAATAATAAGGCCGGCAACCCGGCCATATTTCATTTCTTCATTTTTAAAATCAATGTCAACACAATTGCAATCATATAAATGATGACGCCATAAATGGTAGTAATCATCGATACTTTTAAACCTCCTGCTAGCAATGCGGGTGATACGGTTCCTACTTGTGAGATGACATCAAATGCTTGAAACAAGCCTATTAGCTGACCAAGAACACCTGTTATAGCAGCTAAAAGTCCTACTGATCTGATATTAGAGGATTTAGGGTCCTTATTCAAGAATGCCTTTAATACAAGGAAGATAATGACACTGAGCTCGATTGTGAGTATGCTCATGAATAGCATGCCTCCCATTTGAAATAATTCAATCATAATTTTTCATTTTGTTTAACATGCTGGCAAAGCAAGCTGTGATCGCATATCAAATGAAAGGTCATATCCATTCCAAAAGCTGTCGTTTATCTACTTTTCCATCAAATTTGCATAAAAAGGATCATCTTCGACTCCATGATACCTAAAAGAGAATTCATTTTCTGGACTATTACCTGGACTATTCTGACCCTCCTGTTTAGCTCGTCGCTTGAAAGCTGGGTCATTTCATTTTATTTCGTAACGATACTCATGCCAGTGGTGATTTCTACATCCTTCTTCTTTAATCGATTGCTGGTGCCACGGTTTCTTCTCCAAGGGCGTAAGATGAAATTCTATCTCTATTTCATGTATATGTTAATAGTATCAATCTACTTGGAATTGCTGGTTATGATACTTGCTTTTGCCATTCTTGCGGACTACCAAATCGAAAACCTAGGCAAAATTGCAAGTGATATTTATCTCTTGACAGTCATTCTTTATTTGGTTGTTTTGGTGGAAGGCTTGATTTTATCTGTTCGCAAATTGAAGGAAAGGGCTAGAGAAATTGATCAGATGAAAAATGAGATTGAGTTAGAACAACGAAAGGAGCTTGAGATCCGATCGAATAGGAAGCAAGTTTTACTTCCTCTGGACAAGATCTTGTTTGTAGAAAGTCGCGGAGATTATGTAGAAATTCATTCTCAAGCAGAAAGGCATATGACCAAAGAAAAGATAAGCAGCCTGGAAGATCGATTGCCAAGCTCCTTTATTCGGATTCATAGATCTTTTATTGTGAATAAGAATCATGTCTCTGGATATAATAGCGAGGCTATTAGCGTTCAGAATAGCCAAATTCCAATTGGAAGGAAGTATAAAAAGGCAACTGTCGAATTTCTTCGTCAAAATATTATTGCCTGAAGTAGGCCTCATCATTTATGATGAATGAATTGGGAGTATCTACTACAATGCTCACTCCTTCCTTGCTTGATATTTTTAATCTATCGTTAGATTCAAATAGAAGATTCTGCTTTTTAACTCCTCCATTTGAGATTGAAATCATGTAAAAAGATTGTGCGCTTGGATCATATCCAAAGTACTCGATTAAGCGATTACCACGATCAATTTTTAAAATGTTTGATTCTACCGACTCAGCTTTCCATTGCTTTCCATCCTCCGTTTTATGATCACCGGATAGTACTTTTAGGATTGTGGCTATATCAGAATCATCATTTTTAGGATAAATCTGAATACTAGCCAAAATTGCCTCTTCTAATTTCTCTTTTACTATCTCAGCATAATTAGAGAGACTATCTACGAGTGTTTCCGGAAAAGAAAGGAATAGAAAAGAAGTGCTGCTAGCCCTTCTATTGTTAATGGATTTATGAATTAAATCTTGAAATCCATAGGTGCGTAACTCCAGCATTTGACCTTTGACTACACGACCTCTAGACTCTTTAATGTCAGTTATTTTTAAACTTTTCGGATTGATATCCTCAATTCTAAACTTGCGAATGGTATATGTTTTGTCTCTAATATTAGCTGTGTTTGGACGATCAGATACTATGTGTTTGATTGTGATTTCATTTTTCTCGTTGGCGTAGAAGGTATTTTTCCACCAACGATCACTCGCATTATCGTAATAGAGATAATTGAGTTTGCTCTCGAGCCAGTCCAGTGCCGCTTTAGTTCTAACCAGATCTTCTTCTGGAGACTGAGCAAATGTAAGCAGTGGGGCGATGAGCAGAATTAGAAGCCTAGCTCTTTGAATCATGCAATACAGATTGTCTTTCCTTATTAACGTTTAAGCTGAGTACATCGGGTCTGGAGTAATGCCCTGATGGATCGAAATTTTGACGCTCTTCTCTTACTTTTTTATGATCTAAATCAGCAATAATTAGCTTCTCTTCATTCACAACCGGTTCTACCAACCATGAGCCATCGGGGGAGGCAATACATGAACCTCCGTTGGCGAGCGTATTCGTTGTTGCTTCTTTCATTTTGTCAGCGAATGGGAAGTCTGAAGGGATGTCTTCAGGGCGAAATATTCCTGATACACCTAAAACGTACGAACGAGCCTCCTGGGCTATTACGGGTAGTAGCATTTCGGTATTTCTTTTATTACCTGGCCAAATGGAAACGTGAAGATCTTCACCCTGGGCATACATGGCTGCTCGCGCCAAAGGCATCCAATTTTCCCAGCAGTTAAGTCCACCTACAGTGAATGGGGGCAATTTATGAGTGACCAAACCATTACCATCACCTGGACTCCAGGAGAGTCGCTCTTCGTAAGTGGGCATGAGTTTTCTATGGACCGATTTGACATCTCCTCCTTCATTGATATAAACCATTGAGCAATACAAGCTATGACCGCCTCTATCTAGTGGCCGTTCCATAATCCCCAGATAGATTGCGATCTTATTTGTGCGCGCCGCCTCGCACAAAGATTTAAGATGGTCTTCTTCGATGCATACAGCTTGATCCAAATAATGCGCGTGAATTTCCTTATGTAAAGGGGAATTGAATTCTGATCCATTCAATCGATCTAGCCAAAACGGATAGCCAGGGAGCAAGGCTTCTCCGAATACGATCAGCTTGGCTTTTTGTTTTGCGGCATTATTCGTCCATTCTATGATTTTATTTAGTGTTTTTTCACGATTGAGCCATATCGGCGCAATTTGTGCCAAGGCTACCTTTAGCGTTGATTCCATAGTCTAACTGATTGGGTACTTAAGGGCACTAAAATAATTGGAATTATCTTGCATATGTAACCGCAGCCTGATGAGTGTAACAAACGAGGAGGATTTACACGAGAGACTTCAGCTTTTCGAGTCCACCGTTTCGCATGCCAGCATTACCTGGAATGAACTGGAAAAGGTATGTATTACGGAACGCAGCGAAGATTTCTTTTTACAAAAAGGCGACTTCTTAATCTTAGATTTTGTTGATAAAAGTCAAGTCGAATCACTCAAGAAATTTCATGAGTCAATAGGTGAAGGTTTTTCCGAAACATTCATACTTGTCAATTACCAAGGAAAGAAGGTGACCTTAAAATGCTGCGCGACTAAAAAAAAGAATGAGATTAAGGGTATGTGGGTGGTACTGCCTGAAAAGGATAACTCTATTCTGTATCTACAAAACGCTGCCCATGATTTTCGCTCTCCATTGGGGTCAGTTCTGGGTGTTGTCAATCTGATGCAGCACTCCATCAAAACGGATGCTACCATAGATAAAGAAGAATTAACTACCTATCTGGATATGATAAAGTTCAGTGCGGACAAAGCGTTGAATCTCGCCAGCGAAATAATGGAATTGGCTAAGATTGAATCCAAGGAGTATGTATTAAAAACTGAAGAAATTGTCGTTAAGGATTTTATCCAGCATTATCTAGATACTCATAGGCTGTTAACTCTGAAGAAGAGGATTCAGGTGCAATTTGAATCTCGTACCGATGCGTCCGCATTAATCAATGAGTCAAAATTGACTCGAGCCCTTGACAATGTGGTGACAAACTCCGTGAAATTTAGCAAAGAAGGCACGACCATTAAATTCATTTTAGCGGAAAAGAGCGGTTCAATAGTCTTAAACATACGTGATCAGGGCATAGGCATGAGTAAAAAAATATTGGACAATTTGTTCATCAAATTCGGAGAGGCAAAGAGAAATGGCCTTAATGGGGAGCCAACACATGGATTGGGTATGTCTATTGTCCGTCAGATTATGAAGCTGCATGACGGAGATATTAAAGTAAAAAGTGAAGAAATGAAAGGGACTGAAGTTGAACTGATTTTAAAGAAATGCAAATGAGAAAAATAATAATAGCGGATGACTCATTCTTTCAGCGTAAAACCCTGCAAGATATTACCAAGGAACTCGGATATGAATCAGATGCGGTCTCCTCCGGGGAAGAACTTTTGGAAAAATTGAATGACTCCTATGATTGTATATTTCTCGATTTGCTAATGGGAGGGATGTCAGGTATAGAAGTACTGACTGAACTTCAAAACAGAGGAAATAAAATTCCTGTAGTAGTAATTACAGCAGATATTCAAAAGGCTAGAAGAGAAGAAAGTCTTGAACTTGGTGCTACGGCTTTTATGAATAAAGTTGTTTCTAAAGACGAGTTGATTTCAATCCTTAATAACATTTTCAAGTAAGCGAATCAGATATGTTAAGTGCAAAACAAATAGATACTATAACAGAGATCATAAATATAGGAGTTGGCAAAGGATCTGCCTCGCTTAGTCAAATGATTGATGGTGAGATTTTACTCAATGTTCCTTATGTGAATGTAATTTCCTTTGATGATGTACTGTCGGAGATTGAGAAGCTAGGAGGAGGCGATAGCGTTCATTCTGTGGAGATGAGATTTTCAGGCGAATATGAGGGCAGTGCCAACGTTATTTTGTCCGGAGATAGTTCCAAGCAGCTGGCATCTTTACTCATTCATGAAGATCCGGATTCAAGTGCAATTGCTGAGATGAAAGATGGATTGATGATTGAGGTTGGCAATATCATCCTCAATGCAATTATGGGTTCATTTGGAAATATTTTGGATGCTCCCTTGGACTATCATATGCCAAAAAGTTACCAGGGAGATGTGAAAGGGATCTATAGCCAGCTCGATAAAGACAGGTATAATCAAGTGCTGGTTTGTCACACAAATTTTACCATACGCGGCAAAAACATTAGTGGCGATATCTTAATCATGTACGAAATGGGATCTTTCGATAAGCTTACGGGTGTATTAAACAAGATGATCGAAGGCTAATTTCTTTTTATCTCAAATGAGTGTGTTTGTTCCGCACTCAATGAGCCTGCTACCGAACAGTACTTAGTTGTGGCAAGATCTACAATTCTTTCGGCTTCTTCATCCGTAAGATCGGGAGAGGTAATGATGTACTTCAGATGAATCTTAGTAAATCCCCTGGGGTGTTCATCTCTTCGTTCTCCGCTTATTACTGCGTTGAGATCCACAAACGTTTTTCTCCTTTTTTTAACCATAGAAACAATTTCCACTGCGGCGCAGGCACCTACTGCAGAAAGCAATAGTTCAGTCGGAGATTGATGTTGCTTTTGATCTGCCGCTCGCATATCAATTTCAACCTTATTTCCATTTATGTTGGTCGAGGTGAATTCTTCGTCCCCAGTATAGTTAAGGTCTATTTTCATTCTATTTGATTTTAGTCAACTTTCCAGGCCAGTGTGTCGTGGTGCTCGGCAATGAGTGAACGCAAATAACTTCCGATATAGTTCACTCCCTCAAACCCGGCAGCTTTTGCAGCTTTATCCTCTTCTTCGAATGCAATTTCCGGCCCTGCAAAGTCATGCATGTCTTCGTAAAAGCCAATGGTAAAGTTGTCCCAGCTTGGACCAAATACCCTGTTGAAGATGAAATTAGGCCGATGATTTATCAATACGTAGAATTTGTTTTCTGATTGCCGTTGTTTTACCAACTCCGCTTGCTTGCCAGCCAGAGAGGTAAATATTTCGATGTGGAAGAGCTTATACTTCTCAAATGCTTCTGCAAATTTGTTGATTGTTGGTCCATTGACGATGGCTTCTTCCTGATAGGAGACTATATCAAAAAAGGAATCACCAACAGATTTTTCTAGTGACTGGCTCCTTTTTCTCCGACTACTCTTGTCTTCCGAAAAATATTCTTCCAAGTTGTCTATGGGATAGATGAGCATCAAATCCCAATGATCTCCCTGACTATGTCTGAGCAAATACGGCTTGTTTGAGGTGTAGTCAGAGTAGTTTGAAATGTCTTTTTTGATGACTTCAATTAAGTTGAGCAGTTCACCTGGCTTGGCTCTAAGTAATGTTACTTTGTACAGTTGATCTTGAGCTGACAGCTGTGTCGCCAATAATACAGCAAGAAGAATAAATAATTTTTTCATGTAGCTAATTTATGTTGATTTTAAGATTAATTGTGCCAGCCTCAGTTTTCAATATGCCAATCAATATTTCAGAAGTGCCAATGGCGCCAATTAGAATTCCGATTTAATAGCTAAAAACTATCTTTAAAATAGATGAAGAAAAAGACCCTTTTGTGGCATGCTTTGTTTTGGGTTGTCTACATGTCCATTTTCACCTTTGTAGAGGGTGGTTACAATAATCATTTTCGACAGGCATTCTTGATTGAAGTGGCATATTTCCCCATTCGTCTGATTGTCGTTTATCTCAATTACTTCGTGTTTATGCCCAAATTTTTGTTGAGAGGCAAAATTGGTAATTACCTATTCAAGACGTTTATTTCAATATTGCTGGCTGCCATTTTTCACCGGTTTGTGATGTATCAGTATATAAACGAGTTGATATTTCCGGGCTGGGACCAAGGGAGTTTTTGGCAGCTGTACAAATTTGTGCAAGCTGCGATGATTATTACTTCTCCCATGATTTTTCTTATCGGAATCACAGTGGTCTATAGGTTAATTGAATCTCAAAAAAAATTGGCACAAATAGCCGAAGAGCGAACCAAAGCGGAACTTTTGTATTTGAAAAATCAAATCAACCCACATTTCTTCTTCAATACGCTTAATAATTTGTACGGACTGGCGCTTACAAAATCGGAACAAACTGCCGAAGTAGTGATGAAACTTTCGGAACTCATGAGCTACATGCTCTATGATACTACTCAAAATGAGGTCACGCTTGAAAAAGAAATCAACTATATAAAAAACTACATTGAGCTGGAGGAGGTGCGATTTGAAGGGAGATTTATCTGCAATATGGATGTTGTCGGAGTTCTAGATCAAGTGCATATTCCACCACTTTTATTTCTCCCGTTTATTGAAAATGCGTTTAAACATGGAGTGAACACATCATCGTCAGGTGCTTGGATCAATGTTTATCTTGAAGTCAAGGAGGATGAGTTAAACTTCAGGGTAGAGAATAGCATTGGTGCAAATCAAAAGATGATAAAAGGTGGATTAGGAATTGAGAATGTAAAGCGAAGACTGGAGCTCTTATATCCTTCAAAACACGAATTGACCTATGGAAGAATGGATAATGGCTACAGGGTTTCATTAGTAATTAAGCTATGAGTAAAAAAATTAAATGCCTGGTGGTGGATGATGAGCCAATTGCTCAGGACATTCTGGTCGGCTACATTGAACAGATTGCCAATCTTGAATTGGTAGGGACTTGTATCAATGCCATTGAAGCAAATGATATCCTTCAGCAAAGGAAAGTTGATTTGATTTTATTGGATATCGAGATGCCTATGGTGAGCGGATTAAATTTCCTAGCCAACTTGGATAATCCTCCAAAAGTGATAATAACAACCGCTTATCGTGATTATGCAGTAGAAGGGTTTGAACTAAATGTAATAGACTATTTGCTTAAGCCTATTTCGATTGAACGCTTCATGAAAGCGATTCACAAAATCAATACGCCTCCAAAAGCTGTTTTTGAGGAGGAGCAATTTATTTACCTCAAGGCAGACAAGAAAATGGTCCAGATTGTGCTGGATGAAATTCTCTACATAGAAGGCCTTAGCAATTATGTGAAAATCCACCTGACAGACCGAATGGTTATTAGCTACCAGAAACTGAGTTATCTCGAAGAAATATTACCTGTGGATAATTTTATTCGAGTTCATCGATCCTTTATAGTGGCAAGGTCCAAAATCAGATCTTATACTACTTCGTACCTGGAGGTGATGAAAGAAGAAATACCGATAGGAGGTAGCTATAGAGATTCAGTTTTGAAGGTATTAAAGACTAATGAGAGCTAATCCCATAAGCTTATTTTAGTCTGTGTCTGACCTTTTTCTTCGAAGTATGCCAAAAGCTCTTTAGAATCTTCTCCTCCCCGCTGGGCGTGATGTAGAAATGTAAATCCATGAGGTCCTAGGGAATTTACCAAGCTGGGATATGTTTCTAAAATTGGTTTTACCAATTCCGTTTTTCCTAGCATGGTCAGCACATGTAAAGTAGGACGAGCTCCTTTGGAAATCAGAAAGTTGACCATTTCTTTATGTCCCACATGTCCTCCGGCGCCAATGGCTGTTTCAAAATCTCCACCGCCCCAGTCCCATGAGCTGTAAATAAGGTTGGGAAATTCCTCTAGAAGTTCTTTTACCTTATTCAGATTACTATGCCCGGCACCCACAAATGAGGATACAACATCTTTTTGGTAGGATGCAGGTTTTTCTTGTCCCAAAATCGTATTTGGAGCTACAATAAGACCGGCACTAGCCAATCCTAATCCTGAGATAAATTGTTTTCTATTCATAATATTTTTTGTTTGTTCTTCTCCAGATTGATTCTCCGGCTAATTCCCATTCATCGTTTTTTGCTTCCTTATGATAGGTCACTGCTTTCATTTCATTTTCAGAAATGATATAATGAATGTCTCGGGTGAAATGTGTGCTTCCTGAAGCAGTAGTAGTCATGAAGGTGATGTCAAGATGCTCACCGTCATATGGTTTTACATTGCCGATTCCCTTGTCGCCCCATGTTGTGCGCTGAACCAAATAGGCACTCTTTCCGTCACCCTCCATGAAGTTCCATACTTCCATTAGTTGTGTAGTATCGCCATTATTCCTTATTCCATAGATATTCCCGACTACCGATGATTTTGATGACCAGGATTGAAATTGCATGAAAAATGATTCGAAGCTGTTCGGTTTACCATCATTTTTGACGTTTTTAGATGTCCAGGTTCCACCTACGGGGAAATTAAGTAAGGTAACCATGTCAGTCTGAGCATTTGAATTAAACGAAATTAGTATGAAGAGAGAGATTATTGATTTTTTCATTTCATTCGATGATTACTTTGAGAATTACAGGCTCGAAGAGCTGCTCATCAGCCCAGAGCGATCCGTCTTCGTTAAAGCTTCCAAACTGAGCGTTGGCTATATAATAAAATTGATTGCCGACTAAAACTCCCGTGGTTGGATTCATCATCATGGGATGATTCTGCTCTAGAAGTTCAACCTTATCAATTCCATCCCCTTTATCATTTAAATACATTCGAGAAACAGAAGAGATTCCAGGGTGAACACCGATAAGACTCCACTTGTGATAGTAGAGTCCATCAATGCTCGCCCGCTTTGAAATGTTCTGACCTTCGGGAACATTTAGTTGAGTAATGTTTTTGGATTTTAAATCGATACTGCTCACGCCATCGCTGTGAGCAACATATAGTGTCTTATCTTCTTTGAGTGTGATTCCGTTAGGGTAGGGCAGATCGCCTGATGACAAGAAGATTGCTGGTTTTCTATTCCATTTCCATACATAAATGGCATGCTCCTCGAACATGTGCGTAAAGTAAATGTCACCGTTTTTGTGATTAATTGTCAGGTCATTAATAAAGTGAACGTTCCCTTTTTGTGTGAAAGTAAACTTATCTAATAGGGCACCGTTGTTCAAATCATACTTGAAAACCCCAGCAGGTCGTCCATCTTTTTCATCATTCAGGTTGTAACCGATTAGGTTTTCTCCACCAGAACTACAAACCCACAGGATGCGACGCTGCGCATCGATTTTAATTCCGATAGTCATCCACAGTCCATCTTGCTTAGAAGTGATAAAATCACTCACTGTACCGTTTGAGTCTATTTTTACAACTTTTCCTTTGCGAGTGCTGCTTACGAAAAATGCTTGCTCCTGTGGGTCAAAAGCAATGCTTTCAGGTAGAAGATCTTTTTCAGGAATGGTGAAAGCTATGCTACTATTGTTGATCCGCACCGCAGATTGCTGGGACTGACATACAAACGAAGTAATGAGTAAGATGAAGCTTAATTTCCGCATGCTTTTTAGATTCAATGTACGGAAACTGATTTGGAGGATTTGAAGAGTTATTCTGATTCGATCATACTAAATGCGAATGCTTCAATTCATGATGCGAATCACTTGCGGTTGTTGTACTCTTTAATGAGCACATTGAGTCTCTTAAAATCAAGCATACCATTTGACTCCTTCAGGTGCTGCATGATCGCCAATCCTTTTGCAAGTTGACTGTCCACATTTTTCACCTTACCTACGAGATGTATGAGTGTGCGCTGTTTTCCTTTTGTTAATTGATGAAAGTAGGCGCTTCCCTCGGTATCTTGATCCAGTAATACCTGAAAGGATTCCGGCAGTGGCATACCATATTCTGATCGATCCTTTTCCAAAACAACCTCTACTTCGTCACCTTGAGAAAGACCATTTTTCTTCATGAAATCTTTCTTAACATATACACTATAAACATCTCCTTTTGGCATTAAAGCACTATGTATGGGCGCACCTGAACCAATTGTGCAGATAATTCTTCGATCCTCACCTTCTATGAAATTGTTTCCAATTTCTTTAGGGATTGCCAGATAATAGCTCCACAGATCAGATTCAAATTTTTGGATAGTGGCTTTGATTCTCACAAGGTTTTCTTTCTGAAATGATGAATGGCGTCCAACTTGTCCATAAGACTAATAAAACGGATAATTTAGTTATTAAACTATGAATACAGTTGTATAACTGAAAAATACGTTATACATTCACTTTATGGAAAGGTTAACTAAGGCAGAAGAGCCAATTATGAAAATCATCTGGGATAAGGGAGACGTTTTTGTTAAGGATATTGTGGGGGAATTACCCGACGAAACACCTTACAACACCGTTTCTTCTTTGGTAAGAATATTGGAATCTAAAGGTATGGTTGGACACAAGGCCTATGGCCGGACTCACCAATATTTCCCAATTGTAAAACGAGGAGAGTATCGCAAGCATATGCTTAAAAATATGATTGTTGATTATTTCGATGGCTCATATAAAGGGCTCCTATCCCAAATATTGGAAGATGAGGAAGTATCAGTAGAGGAGGTAAATGAATTAAGGTCACTGCTAAACAAGAAATCATGAATCAGCTTATCACTTTTTTACTTGAATTTTTAATCCTTTCAATTGCTTTTTGTATTGGGTTTTTAATAATCCGAAATTACACTACGCCTACTTTTAAGCGGTTCTATTTGTTGGCCTGGATAGTTTTTTCAATTTCTTTTCCTGCTATAACTGTGAAATCTGAAGCATCGCCGGAATTAAGCGTCCGACAGATGATCAACGAATCTTCTCAGCGACCAACGCCGAATGTTGCGCTAAAAGAATTTCACGCTTTTGAAGAACCGCAAACCACCGGCGGAGAGGTCATAAAATATGTAAAGCCGGCAGAAGCAGCCGAAAACAATATCAACTGGATGGCTGTAATCAAGTCTTTATATTTTTTGGTAATGAGTTTCTTTATGCTCCGAGTGATGCTTGGAATTGTGCAGATATTCAGGTTGAAGAGTCGGTCGAAATATTTAGAGGAATATGAAGGACATGTTTATCAAGTAAACGATACCTCCTTCAAAGGTGCGTCATTCTTCAAGTGGATATTTATCGGAAGTGAGATTGACGATTCATTGATCATTCAGCACGAGCAAATTCACTCCAAATTGGGACACAGCTTTGACATTCTCTTGAGCCACATTTATTGTGCGGTGTTCTGGTTCAATCCATTTAGTTGGTTCATTAAAAAATGCATTGCATTGAATACCGAATTAGAGGCCGATGCTCAAATGCTTCAATCAGCAGATGCCGAAACATATGCAAACACGCTGCTGTCATTATCCGCAAAATCGAAAGGCCCGATGGTTATGAATTATTTCGGAGCTTTCTATCTGAGGTCACGGATAGTGGCTTTGACAAAAAAGATAAGTCACAAACGCTGGGTGTCGGTTTTTTCTTTGCTCATGATATTGGGGATGTTTTTTATCATTAGTTGCGAGGGTGCCAATTCATCAGAAGTGATGGCCGAGCGGCTTAGCGATGTGAAAACAATTACCACAAGATTTATTAGCCATCAATCAGACACGAAGCAGAAAACAGGAAAAATAGTGGCTATTGCCAACTTCTCCCCGGACGGTACCTTGGAAGAGTTGGTCGAGCAAACCACCTATCCTTACGATCGTGAATTTGAGGTGAAAAAGGAGTTTTGGGATGTGCCTGATAAATCCGGCCTACCTTATGTAATGGATGGCTTGTCACTTGGCAAGGCTGAGAAAAGCTTTTTGTATGGGCATGATTGGCCCAGCGCATATTACAAGCACCTTTATGACAAAACTCAATCAGGAGATATGCCCTGGAATGAAATCGTTGAGGTCGACAATGAAACATTGCCTACCGAGATATCCACCAGACGAGGGTTTGAAGAAAATGAATTCGTCGGGTTTGGAATGCCTGATGTCACAGAATACTACAAGTATGAAGACGGAAAAGTGGTGAGTGTTTCCTCAAAATCAGATTACAAAATCCTTGAAGATGGAAAAAAGAATAAATCACTAGAAGATCTCTTAGAAAAAAATACAACAAAAGAGCAAAGAGAGTTTATAGAGAGCAGGAAGAGGAAATCTGGGAAAATACAGCTTGTCGCGACTTACGAATACGAGGGCGATTTGGTGACAAGCATTAAACATGGAGATGCTGAAAGACGATTTTACTATGAAAATAACTTGATGATAAAGTCGGAGTATATAAGAAATGGAGAGATAATCAACACGCGGATTCACTACTATAAAAACAGCCTAAAGGATCGGACCGAGATATTCAACCGATACAATGAGCCGGAGTATACCATCACATATGAGTATGAATTTTGGTAATCAACCTTACTTTTTCAGCAATGGGAGTCTGATTGAAGCAGTGGTTCCTTCTCCCCATTTGGAAGTGTATTTGAGTGATCCTCCATGCTCATTTATTATTGCATAAGTAATGGATAGACCAAGGCCGGTACCTTTTCCAGGATCTTTCGTACTGAAAAATGGCTCGGTGATTTTATTAAGATTCTCCGGCTTTATCCCATGACCAGAATCTGTAAATTCTATGGATATACTGTCATTTTCCAGGGTAGTTCTTATCGTAATACTGCCTCTCTTATCTATCGCCTGTATTGAGTTTGTAAGAATGTTTAGAAAAGCTTGATGCAGTTTCCCGTTGTTTCCTAAAACCACCGCGTCTTTACTGCCGAATTCTTTTTTCAATTCAATTCCATTTTTCAATCTATACCTGATCATTGTGAGGCAATTGTCGATCAAATGATAGATGTCACAAGGCTCTAGTTTTTTCTCTGACGAATGACTAAACTCATTTAAACTAAGAACGATCGTAGATGCTCTGGAAATCCCTTCTTTAATTGCTCTTAGAAGCTCGGCATACTCTTCCTTTTTAATCTTCTTACTTCTCTTTAAAGTTTGCTCTAGTCCTTCAACACCTCCCTGAATAAAGTTCAACGGATTGTTTATCTCATGAGCAACTCCGGCAGCCAAAATCCCCAGTGAAGCCATTTTATCCGACTGAATCATTTGTTCTTGCGCACTTTTTAGCTGCTTTATCGCTTTCTTTAATTCACGTTTTTGAAGTTCGAGTGCATTGGTTCTCTCAGATACAGTGGCTTCCAGTCTCAGGTTGTTGGCAGTAAGAGATCTTAAACGCAACCAGTAGATGAGTAATGTGAGCAAAGCAATGAGGAAACCAAGCAAAATTTTAGCCCATGCTGTCTGCCACCACGCCGCCTCAATTTGAATTTCATATGTCAGGGTGTCCGAGTTGAAATTATCGTCAATACCGGTCTGTAGCTGAAATGTGTAGGTGCCCGGAGCCAGATTGGTATACAGAGCATTCCTGATTTCGTTTGCTATTATCCATTCATTGTCGAAAGGTGTCAGACGGTATCTGAATTGAAGGAGGTCGGTTTGCGTATAGCTTATTCCTGTAAAATCAATCAATAGCCTGTTAGTACCGGATGGAACCTTTACTTCATTTACAAAATCTATGCGCTTATTATCAGCATAGATATTTTCAATAATTGTTTTTGGATTGAAGTCTGGGTCAACCACCGCGTCAGGATTTAGCCTTACTATTCCACCCAGAGTTGGAATCCAAAAGCGGTTCTGGGAGTCTGTGTAGGACAATACTGCTCCCAGGCAATGACTGTTCTTCATGCCATAACTTTTGTCATATTGGCGCACCTTTATCTGCATATCAGGATTTTCGGCGGCTGCCTCAAGGTCACTGATTTTGGCACTCAAAATAGAATTTTCAGAGGGCATCCAAAGCGTGCCATTGTTGTCTAATAATACGTCATATACAATATCTGATGGCATGCCGTTTTTGGTATTGAAATTCACAATTTTATCATCGCTATATCCTGTTAAGCCATCATTAGATGCGATCCATATGTAATTGGGAGTGTGCAATGTTGCGAACATGAAACCGGAAGGAAGACCATCCTCCGTATTCACTGTCTTAATAACCTTACGATCTTTTATGATATTTAATCCACTTATAGTGCCCGCTATAATTTCACCGCTCTCTGTCTGTTCAATCGATAAAACATAGTTTGAACTCAATCCTTCATCAATTGATATTTGTTCCCAATTATCCAAGGAATTGAAAATGATTATTCCTGCATTTTTGGTGCCTACCCAGATACTCCCATCTTCAGCTTCAAAGGCAAGACGAATAAAATTATCTGGAAATCCATTGCTTATTGTGTAGTGTTTGCTTGCCTGACCATCTAGCACGATAAGCCCTCCATATGTGCTTATCCAGATTCGACCATTGCTATCTGTGAAAAGATGCTTGAGTCGTTCAGAAGGAATCGGTATGGGGCTTTCGAAAGTGGAAATGCTTCCGTTTTTTAATTGGTTCAGAATTCCATTTTCATTTCCAAACAAGAAGGTGTTTTCACCGATTTCTGTGACACTGCTTATGATGTTAGTGGCTAGCCCATCATTTTCAGTAAAACTGGTAATTGATCCGTCTGCAAGAAAAAAGATGCCATTTCTATAGGTGCCAACCCATAAGTTACCTTGCTGGTCAAATAGCAAGTCTTGCACAATATTATTAGGCATTCCGTTTTCCTCAGTAAGCGAATCCAACTGATTGGAAGCATGCTGGTATCTGAATAACCCTCTCATCGTGCCCATCCATAATGTATTTGTATCATCAACAAATAAGGAATTGATGGTGGTATTTTTCAGAATTGTGCTCTTTATGATGTTTTTCCCGTCCCACACATAAAGCCCTCTTCCTGTTCCAGCGTAAATTGTGTTATCAGAATTGAAAATGGAGTTTATGCCGTTTACGTCTTGACCCAATTGGAGCTTTTTTACTTCCTTGGATTTTGGATAAAGGATAAGCTCTGAATTATCCGTTCCAAAGTATAAGGTGCCCTCCCGATCTTCTTCTATACTGAGAACCGTACTGCCTCCAATTTCGAAAATATGGGTGAACTCTTTCAGTGCTCCATCGTAGTATCGAAACAGATGATTTGATTTAGTGCTGAACCACAATTCATTGGATTCTGTGATTAACATCGCTTCAACACTAAAATTTTTAACTTTTTCCAGTTCCTTGGGAGTAAAAAACTCGCCATTATTAAATTTTGCCAGTCCGTGAAGTGTGCCAATCCACAACTCTCCGTCTTTATCAATATCAAGGTCTAATACATTGGATGATGGGATAGAGCTATTTTGGCTATTGAAAACTGTGAAATCCTTGCCATCAAACCGGTGCAAACCGGTATAAGTAGCTATCCATATATACCCATCTTCAGTTTGGATCAGATCATTTGCAGACTCTGAGGTAAGTCCATCATCAGTATTCCAACTTCTGAGTACAAGTTGACTTAATCTTTTACTCTCGTCTAGATTACTCTGGCCATGAAGCGCTCCTGAAGAAATCAACACTACATTCAGAACCAGAATGAAGGTATTGATGGATTGAAGGCGGTCCGCAAGTACACCTTTTAAGGATTTAAAAAAATAAGTCATTTGGCAGTATCAGAATAGCAAATTAAAAAATCAAACTCGCTTTAAAGACTATAATTAGCATGTATTTGAAACGTTTCGTTTAAACGACAATCATCAATGACAAATGCCCCTAAGAGGATGATCAAAGGATCCAATAATAGATCATCATGAAATGGCTAAAACTGCCTAAAAGCACACAGATATGAAAAATAGCATGATTCATAGGAATTGATCTAATGCTATAAAGAACTGCTCCCGTTGTATAAAAAATTCCACCTGAAAGTAACCAAAGCAGCCCTTCTGTACTCATCGATTCAAGAATTGGTTTGAGTGCAAATAGAGCAATCCAACCCATAGCTATATACATAGCTGTAGAAAGTTTATCGTATTTTCCTGTAAAGAAAAGTTTGAGCAATACTCCAATTATACCTACACTCCAAATCACATAAAGTAAAATTGGTCCGACACTTTCAGCAAGTGTAATCAAACATACTGGGGTATAGGTGCCTGCAATCAATGTGAAAATTGCAGCATGATCTAGGATGCGGAGTTTGGCCCTTAGTTTTGGTTCTTTGGCTGCATGATAAAATGTAGAAGCACTATAGAGGATGATCAAGCTAATGCCGAATGCAAGTACTGCCGTTGATTCGATAAATGAATCGGACTTTATCAACATCACAATCAGGGCAACAATACTTGCTATTATTCCAAAAGCATGGGTGAGAACGTTGAGTCTTTCTTCTGGAGCTGAGTAGTGTGCTTCTGACATGATTTATGCTTCAAGCATTAATTAGATTGTTCAAAGTAGTTTAATTCATTCTTAAGAATAAATGCTTTTAGCAGCTCCTTCACCTCCGCTTTATTTGAAATAACATCCATCACATGGATATTTCCCCATTCTGTGTGATAAAATTGCGATGATTCATTTAGATATTGAGCGATATTAACTGACTGCTGTGAATTGGTTTTCGGGTCTGCCTTAGAATGAATAATAAAGACGGGTTCAGTAATTTTTTTTGCGGCATTCATAGGACTCGCATCCTTGTGATTGATGTCAGCTCTATGATCTACCCAAAACATAACTGCAGGCGCAATACCATTGATCCAGGCACCATAATCTTCAACCGCTCGTTCAAAAATCGCGCTGTACCAATCTTGATAAGGGGAATCTGCCAGGATGAACGCTGGATTACGGTCGTCCGCACCGGCAATGAGAGCTGCCCCTGCTCCCCACGAGCTACCTACCCAGGCTATTTGATTCCATTCGAACCCCTTTTTATCAGCGGCCCATTCAGTAACGGATAATAAATCTTGAGATTCCCGAATACCACCTGTCGGAAATTCTCCATCACTCTCGCCATGAGCCCTGTGATCATACATAATTATATCGCAACCACAGTCATCTACTATTGGGTAGTACTTAAGCATATTTTCCCAACTTCTGGCCCATCCATGTGCGAAAATGAATAAACATGAAGATGAATCCGAAACCGTGAAGTACTTGCCTCTTATTTTGATTCCATCCTTGCTAACTACACTGAGATCTTCAGGTGGGGGAAGGAGGGCAATCATTTCTTCATAGCTTGTGCCCCAGTAGTTTTTTATATCATCAAGCGTTTTTTGAATTGTACTGTTTGTGTTCAGTATTCGATTTGAAAGCAGATAGGATAGTCCTGCATAACTAATGACTATTAAAATGAGGAGGATGGTGAATATTCTTTTTACCAATAACATTTACAATCGTTTGGAGACGAAATTAGTTAAATCGAAACGTAGGTCAATCAAAAAAAAAGCGCCGGATGGCGCTTCTAAATGTTTAACGGTAAGTTGTGCGGTGACACAGAGCGTTCTTAACCAATCAGCAATGCTAGTATAAGAACCAGCAAGAAAAATTTTCCGGCAAGTTCTATATGAATACGTTGGATTGATAGGCTTTTAATTAATTGACTCATGGCAGTAGTTGCGATAGTTGGTAATACAAATCAAGTGGCTTTTTGCTACGGAATCAATACCCTAAATAGGGTATTTTGCACCTCTTTCGATGAATCAGGTGAGGGCACCTATCAACGGCCAATTATTGCATTTAAATGCTATTTTGAGTAAATTAAGAATAATCAAACTCCAAAAATCATGGGTATCGTTCAAAAAATCGAATCGATTCATCCACCCATTTTGGTTGATTTTCTACGAATTGCTTTGGGTGGATTTATCACTTACAAGGGAATTGTTTTTGCAAGCAACTTTGACAGTTTCACAGCTAACATTCAGTCGGTAGGCTGGATTTTTGTCGCAGCTCATTTGGCGCATGCGATTATTTTCATTCACATGGCGGGAGGAATTATTTTGATGTGCGGGGCGATTACACGTTGGATGTGTCTCTTGAATATTCCAATACTTGCTGGTGCTGTTATATTCAACTACAAACAGATGCTCACAGCTGAC
Source organism: Cytophagaceae bacterium (assembly GCA_006969745.1). Classification (GTDB taxonomy): domain Bacteria; phylum Bacteroidota; class Bacteroidia; order Cytophagales; family Cyclobacteriaceae; genus Ekhidna. Next base: position 1,110,909 of record CP030886.1, on the reverse strand, counting down.
AACTACATGGAATTGCCTATGGCAGCTATAATACTTGGGTTACTCATTGTTATCGCTATTACTGGCAGTGGTAAATTTTCTCTGGATCACATCATGGAGCAACGTGTAAAAATGAAATCTACTTAAGGCAAGAGAAGTGAACTATCACCGTAACTAAGGAATCTATAATTGTTTTGCAACGCAGTTTGATACACTCTGCGCCAATCTTTCCCAATGAATGATGCAACCAATAAAATAAGCGTGGAGCCCGGAAGGTGATAGTTAGTTACCAACCCTGAGCATATTTGAAATTTGTAGCCAGGATAGATAAATATTTCGGTTTGTCCTCCAATTTTTTCTTGTCCGATTTTATTCATGTGATTGAGTACGGCTTCCAAAGCATCTGAACGATCTACCGCTTGAAATGAATATGGATCTCCTTTTTCAACAAAAAACTCAGTTTGTCCGCTTAAAAGCTTTACTCCAAACCAATAGAGACTTTCCAAGGTTCGCATAGAAGTTGTACCTACAGCAATTACTTTTTTTGCATTAATGAGGTTTTGAATGTTGGATTTGCTGATCCATATTTGTTCATTATGCATGGGGTGATCGGCTATACTTTCACTCTTTATTGGCTGGAAAGTACCAGCAGATACATGCAGCGTCAAATAGTCTGTTTGAACGCCTTTCTCACGAATTCGATCAATTATCTCTTCCGTAAAATGAAGTCCGGCGGTAGGCGCCGCTACAGCACCTTTCATCTTCGAATATACCGTCTGGTAGCGAACTTGATCTGCTTCCTCTACCTCTCTATCGATATATGGAGGAAGCGGTATTTTGCCAATTTCTGAGAGTAGCTCTGAGAAGGTCAATTTAGATTTCCAGCGAAAAGCAACTTCATCATTTCCTGTTCGGGTTGCTTCAAGATGAAGAGATGGTATTTGCAGGGAAGTATCAATCTTCCATTTCTTAGCATTACCTATCATACATTTCCACGAGCAACTTTCCATAGCGTTCATCACTTCCTCATGGACTTTGGATGGAAGCACTGGCTCAAGAAGAAATATTTCTATTCGAGCCCCGCTTTCTTTATGCATAATTATTCTCGCAGGGATTACCTTGGTATCATTGAAAACTAGCAGCGACTCATCAGGGATTAAGGCTTCAATATTTTTAAATTCGTGATGCGTAATGTCTCCTTTGTGATAGCATAATAATTTTGAATCAGCTCTTTCCTTGGGTGGATGCTTCGCAATCCGTCCTTCAGGAAGATCAAACAGAAAATCGTCTAATTTTAAATCCATAATGCGCCTCGAAGTTATACCGTATGTTCTTGATTTTAAATTTTCTGCACGCACAAGCAGGGGAGAGATGAATAATCGTAAAGTATGGTTTCTCAGAGTATTTGGAGAAAATGGGACTTGTGGTTTAGGTGAGGTTGCACCTATACACAGACTAAGCCCCGAGGCTGTAGAAGACATACCTGATTTTTTAACTCAACTTCAGTTATCCGTTCAGGATATTCAAATGCCTAATTCCGAGGAGGAAGTTTTTGACATGGTAGCCAAACTGATTCCGCCTTCCATTCCAAGTGTGCGATTTGGATTAGAAATGGCATTACTGGATTTATATAAAGGTGGGTCAAAGCACATCTTCAGGGAAGATCTTAGTAATGTTCAAATTCCGATAAATGGACTGGTTTGGATGGGTGATGATTCATTCATGAAGATGCAAATAAAAGAAAAGCTAGAAGCAGGATTTAGTTGTATCAAGCTAAAAGTAGGTGCACTGAATTTTGATACAGAGCTGTCCATCATCCGGTCTCTCAGAAAGATATCAGAAGATTTGATCATACGGATTGATGCCAATGGCGCATTTCAAACGAATGAGGTTCTTTCCAAAATAAAAGCGCTTAGTAAGTTTAATATTCACTCCATTGAACAGCCCATTATGCCTATGCAGCCAGAAGCGATGGAGTTGTTGTGCAACAGAAGTGAAATTCCTATTGCTCTGGATGAAGAACTGATTGGGATACAGTCTTCACGAGATCGTGTTGATTTGTTGCAGGACCTAAAGCCCCAATACCTTGTTTTGAAACCAACCCTTCATGGTGGATTTGCTTCAGTTAAAGAATGGATAGACCTTGCCGAAATCCATGGGATTGACTGGTGGATTACCTCTTATCTGGAATCTAACATTGGCTTAAATGCAATTGCGCAATTTACAAGTCAATATCCTACCGATGGCATTCATCACGGACTTGGCACCGGTGGGTTATATAATAATAATATTACTTCTCCCATTATCATTGATCAGGGGTATTTCAAATACGCCAAGTCTAGTGTCTGGGGGGAGGTTGACGGTTAGTCTCACCATCCATTGGGTTGCGCTCATAATCGGGTGGGCCCGTTGCTTCCCTGAATATTCTTCCAAACTCTCTTTGCTGCTCTTCATTTGTGATCTTTTTTATCTCATTGAAAAAGCGAAAAAGTTCCAACTCTTTGGTCTTGACAATTGCAGTCAGGTTGTTAAGTAGAACATTAATTTTTTCTTCGTCTTGATCAAACATTGCCCGATTGAGTCTTCTTTTTATGTCCCGATACTTCATTTGCAGTTCGACCTGCTTTTCATGATGATCATTGGACACCAATCGGAATTTTGCAGCAGTTTCATCATCAAATTTCAATTCACTTATGATGAAGTCATTTATTTCTGAAATTCGTGGACGCTGTGGCTTTTGAGTAGGAGACTGATTAGTCCAAAGCATGGTAATGAGCACTCCGTTTAGGATCAGCATTGCGATTACAGCTAGTACTATCAGGCGGGCAGTGTTTTTATTCATTTAAAGATCTCCAGTTAGGTGATACTGTTGTGCAATGGAGTGAAGCATATGTTCTCGCTGATTATCATGATTCTTAAACATTAAAACTCCATTTAGAATTGCCATTGCCACCATCGCTACTAAAGCTAGTTTTGCTCGATTCACCCACTTTATCTGATCTTCAGCAAAGATCATTTTCGAAGTTAGAATATCTGCAAAGTCTGAAGGAGCTTCGGCCTTTCTCAAACGATCAAGGCTGGCCATTGTAAGTTCTACTTCTCGTTGAATGTCAGACGGCTTCATAATAGTGAGTCAGTAATTTCTGCAAATTTTTCTTAGCCCGAAAAAGTAAAGACTCCACAGAGCTAATACTCTTTTCCATGACCTTACTTATTTCTTCGTATGAAAGTTGCTCGACTTTGGACAGAGTGAATGCTGTGCGTTGTGGATCCGGCAACTTTTCGATTGCGGAAAAAAGAATTTCAGCTCGTTCTTTGTCCTCCATAGCTACACCTGGATGGAAGAAGTCCGGCGCCTGATTTTGTACTACTTCATCAGAAATATCTGATAGCTGAGCTGATCTTTTCTTACGTCCTCTTCTTCGTATTTCTTCCAGGCATTTATTGGTGGTAATCCTGTAAATCCAGGTACTAAGCTTCGCGTCGCCCTTAAACTTGGCAATGTTTTGATACACATGTATGAAGACTTCCTGAGCCATGTCTTTAGCTTCTTCATCATTTTTCATGAACCCAAGGCACGTGTTATAAACGCGATCCTGATTTTCACTTACGATATCCCTAAATTCTGTTTCCTTCACGAGCTGATAGTTGACGTTGTAAAACTAGAGGTACAACTATCCTTAAGTGAAGTTTAGGGGGTTAGCATTTGGATGCTCTACAGAAAAAAAACTTGCGCAGATTCGGAAAATTATTTTGATGAAGCACCAATGGCAGTTTGTGTGATTAAGACCCAAAACGGACTAATGAATATCGTTATTGCAATCACAATAATTGTAATCTGATATCCATAGTTGGTTATGATACCTTGCTGAAGACCGATGGTGGCCAGGACAAAGCTGAATTCGCCAATTTGGGCCAGAAATGAACCTCCAATCAAACTCTCTTTCCATGTATTTCCGAGGAGACGAAGTGAAATAGCATTGATGCCATGGTTGGATAAATAGACTATGAGCACCAGAAGTGAAACGGCAAGCAAATGCTCTTTTAGAAACATCAGGTCAATGAGCATACCAACGGAAATAAAAAATATTGATATCAGGATTACTCGAAATGAATGAAGACTATCGTGTAGCCACTTGCTTGAATTGGACGCATTGATCAGAATGCCTGAAACCAAAGCACCCAAACTAGCAGAAAGTTCAAATAAAGATGTCACCAAAGCAATTCCAAAACATGCAATAAGTCCTGCGAAAATCTGAAGTTCGTGATCTTGGCTTAGCACCTTTTCAAACGGCAACCTGATCCTTTGTTTTTTAATCAGATAGATCATAGTAGCGATAATCAGAATACCACCGGTGATTTGAAGTGCAACTTGTCCCATATCAAGCACTTCTCCTCCAAGCAAGGAAAGTAAAATAATCATTGGTACGATCAGAATGTCCTGTGTTAAAAGAATGCTGATTACATTTTGACTGGTCTTGCTATTTTGATCCGCTTGATCCTGGATTAGTTTTATCACTACCGCAGAGCTGCTTATGGAAATGATAAATCCTAGCAAGACGACCCTGTTGAATGACCACTCAAGAAAATAGCCAAGGACGGACATCAAGATTACACTGAAAATCACCTGCATGCCAGTGCCGAAGAATGCTACTTTCCATCTTTTTAGAAAGTCTGGCAACGAAATCTCCATGCCAATAAAAAACATGAGGATAATAAGTCCAATGTCACCGAGGTGCTGCGCAAATGCTATGTCGGTAACAACCTCAAGTCCGTGTGGGCCAAGAATTACGCCTGATAGGATGTATGCGATTATGTAAGGCTGATTAAATCGCTTGAGGATTAATCCCAAGACTACTATCAGCAGACTGATAACCAAAAGCAGATTTACCTCAGAAGCGAGTGCACTTACAAATACCATAGTAGGTAAAAGTAGTTTTTAAAAATGCAATTTCATTCCTTCATGAGTGGCTTTGAATCCCAATTTTTCATAGAAACGAAGTGCGTCTGGTCTTTTCTTGTCAGTAGTGAGTTGAATCAGGTGAGCTCCATTTTGTCGTGCTTTATTGATCATCCATTGAAATAGCTTTTCGCCTAGTCCTGTTCCTCTATGATCAGATTTAATACGTACTGCTTCAATCTGTGATCGAATACCGCCTTGATAGGTGAGGTAGGGAATAAATGAAAGCTGGGCAGTGCCGATAACCTTGCCATTTTCTTCAGCAACAATCAAATGCTGATTAGGATCCTGATCAATTTTCGCAAATGATTCATAATAAACCTGAGGAAGCGGATCGGCATAGTTCTCTCTTTTTTGCCCCAATTCATCATCCGCGAGCATTGCCACAATATGAATTACATCCTCCTTTCTTGCTTTTCTTATTTCCATTGGATAAAAATAAAGCCCTAATAATTATCAGGGCTTTAATGTTTTAGTGCTTGTGATAGACTTTCGCCACAATTTTCCATCCACTATCAAATTTGAGCAAACTCAAATAATCTGTGAAAACGTGCTTGCCTTGATTTCTAAGTTCCACTTTTACTGTGGCTGCTCCGCCGGTCACATCAATGTTGGTGAATTTATGTTCCCATACATTTTTTGGGTCATTAGAGTCATACCCGTTGGCTTTTCTCTTTTTTGCTCCAGCTACCCAATCTGCAATGGCATATTTCCCCAATTCCTCTCCCTTGGCAGAAAAGATGGCAAATTCTTTGTGAAATCCTTTTTCCATTGATTCGGTATCGAGTTCATTGAATGCGCCATTTACGTATGATTCGAAGACTACCTTTTTCACCTCGTCAACCTCAGCTGGCGTAGATTCTGGTTTGGCTATAAATGAGAATATAAAAATGGTCAGGAGCCCGGCAATCCCTGTGATTTTGAGTGTTGATTTCATGATTTGTTGGATTTGGTATTTCCAAACTCAAACGGTCATCAACAAAAAGAGTTCGTGTTATTGAAGCAGGTCGTATTCTCCTAGAGATTCTTCCTCATCAAAAAGCGGCTTGCATTGCTCGCTTAGCTGGTCGTAATCAGATTTATTTTCGTCGATAAAGTCCTGATAATCTGCCTTAGACATCCACTTATCTATTACGAGATAAGTTTTGCCGTCAGCGTGCTTCATAAGTTCACTTCCCAGATAATCATCAGAGGACTCAAAAAACTTGAACCAGCCACCATTACGGCCATATTCTTCTTCAAACTTTGCTTGATTCGATGATACTTTGTATTTCCATGCAAGACAGTACATTGACATAATTTGAACTTTTGAGTATAGCTAAAGATATAGAAATATGTAGATATGAAAGCCAATGGTCGAAAATTTACGATAGCCTGTTGTCTATTTTCGAGCAGATTCTTTAATTGCTTTTAAACACAGCTATAAAGTAAGTTTTATGCAACATCAAATAGAGTTGATGGAGATTGGTAGCATCGCAATTTTTGCTGCTTACAATCTGGTATTATACAGTCAAGTCAGGCGCAGGTACTATCTGTTTCTTGGACTAATGTCTTTTTTTATTTTTCTAAGAGCCACACTGGTTGATGATGGTTCTATGATTTTCTACACCTTTTTTCCGGATGTGTCTCTTAATCTGGGCCGAAAGATTGAATACTTCAGTAGCTACATTGGAGCTCCCTTATCGATTTTGTTTTGCTACACGCTTTATCCGCTTTTGGGTATAAAGAAGTACGTGAAGCTTTTTGTGGGCATTGCGGGCGTTTTTCTGCTTATTGTTTTATTCACACCCTACAGCTTTTTCTACCATACCTTGGAAGCATATTATTTTATGATTTTGGCATCCTATGTCATAATGTTCATCATTTTGATAAATGCTGTAATTGGTAAACGAATAGCTGCAATGTATGTCTTGACAGGCGTAGTAATGAGTTTTCTTTTTGTAATGGCAGAAATCCTTAAAATAGCCGGAGTGATTTATATAAATGCAGGACCGAACCTAGTGAATACAGGGTTCGTGATATTCTTGTTTTTTCAATCGATTGCACTATCTGAAATTTTCGCGAGTTCATTTAAAGAGAATAGGGAGTTGAGCAAGGACCTGGAAAAACGTGTTGATGAAAAGACTTCCGAAATCTCAAGAGCAAGCCTATTAAGGGATACATTAATTCGTATCATCAGTCATGATATACGCGGACCGATGAGCAATTTGAAAAGTGTAATCACCCTTGTGCGCGAGGATCAGGTGGGTATCGATCAGGCCAAAGAGTTTATGGTAACTATAGATAAGGGCGTTGATCATACCATACAGATGCTGGACGAATTGATGGAATGGGGGCATGCTGCTTCTCAAAATAAGCGGATAGAGCAAGAGAATATAGTTCTTAAAGAAATAGTTGATCCGGTGGTTAATCAATTAAAGACTAATATAGAATCCAAGGAGCTGGAATTTAAAATCAACGGAGATGTAGAGTCGGCTTGTCTATTTGATAAAAATGCGCTTAAAGTGGTTATCAGAAACTTACTTTCAAATGGAGTCAAGTTCACGGAAAAAGGTGGAAAGGTCGATATGAATGTAAAAAGGCGCTCTGAAGATATTCTGATAGAATTTGTTGATACCGGCATTGGAATTCCAGATGAAATGAAAGTGAACCTATTTGAGATGAAGAAAGATAATAAGCGACCGGGAACAGAGAATGAAAAGAGTTCAGGTGTAGGGCTTTTTATCTGCAATGATCTAATTGCTCAGAATGGCGGTACTTTAGACGTACGTGATAATCCTGATGGGAAAGGCACGATCTTTAGTTTTACCCTGAAGCAGGCGGGTTAATTTTTTAAGAGAATATCTCGCTTGCCGTAAAACACATCCAGGTTTTCAGAAAGGCTGACTATGTGATTGAATTTGTCATCGCCTGTTTCATTTTTAAGATCTCTTTGAGTGAGAAGCTTATCACCTTCAAAAAAATAATCTTTCAGCCAATACTCATCTTTACCGGGTTCTTTCACTGTAATATGAATGTGTGCGGGTACTGTTCTTCCGGGATATGGCTCAGGTTTTATTGTTTCAAATGAATACTTACCATCGCTTCCTGTTTTGATCCATCCACGCAGATAGCCATGCCTTCTACCGTTGCCTTTTTCATCACCTTTTTTGGGATAAATACCCTTCGAGTTTGTGTGATACAGGTATAATATTACACCTTCGGCAGGTGTCTTTTTATCAGAAAGGAAAACGGTCCCTGAAATTTTAATGCGTAGACCCTCTTCTTCAGAATCTGCTATTGTGGTTTGTGATTGTACGTCATTTGGTGCTTCTGTGGCTCCACACCATTCACAGCTCGATTGCTCTGATCGTGATTCTTGAGCATGAGAACAACCAAATATGACAAGCAAGATTAGGATATAATGAAAACTTTTCATTTTTATAGGTACGATAATCTTTGACTACAGTTAATTACTCCAAACATATTGATGGTGTATTGAAGTTTTCCTGCCTGAAAATTTTAAAGTTTTTCATCAATTAAGTATTTTACCTAAGCAAAAATAGATGTCTGATCCTCGGTAATTCGTGTATTTTTGTAGATCAAGATTTGTGCTTATGGAATCACTAACAGCTGAAGAAAGAGCAGAACGCAGAGCGGCTAGAAGAGCTGCTCGGCAAGCAAATAAGGTAGAAAAGGAGTACACCATACTCTATGTGGATGATGAGATGCCAAACCTTCGCGGTTTTAAGTCTACATTCAGACGCCTTTATAATGTTCATACTGCTTTAGGACCACACGAAGCGCTTGAAATCATCGAAAAAGAAAAAATTGATCTTATTGTTACTGATCATAGAATGCCTCATATGTCAGGGGTTGAATTATTGAAAGACGTGTTTGCATCAAAGCCTAATATCAAGCGTATGATCCTAAGTGGATTTATAAAAAGGGCAGATCTATATGAAACGATAGGAGATTTTGGTATCCATGATTTTGTAACCAAACCATGGGATTTTGACGATTTGAATGGCATCTTTCAGCGCATCCTCAAAACAGATGCTGATGTAAAAGATTTCAGCAAACTTGGCTAACTCATTCTAATCTGTTGCTGAAAACGAAATTGAAATGCTTTTTTTAGACATTGTCAGTTGCCCTTCGATTTTGCGTATCAATGACTGAATCATCGCTGTATCTGTCACTTCAATAGCTTGTTTATTTTGTGCAACAATTTTTAGAATGAAAGATTCCCCTATCTTTTCCATCTCGATTTTTAGTTCATGAGACTCCAACGATTGAATACTGGAGAGAATTTTCTGGAGGATAATTCCGAGTAAAAGGGCTTTCTGGTGATAAATTAAAAAATCCGACAACTGCAATTCCATTGCTTTAATACTTCTGGATTGAATGAAAGAAGCTATCATTTTTTCCAGGTAAGGTCGTATTGAAACTTGCTTGTAGTCATCGGTGTGGTAAAGCGGGTCATGTGCACGAGCAATTGTATGGATGCTATCTGTGATTTCTTTAAACTCCAATTTTACTTCCGGCTTTCCATATGCCTCAAGTTCTATCAAGCTATTAATTAATAGAAGATTGTTTTTTACCCGATGATGTACAAGCCTGAGAAGCTCTGTTTTTTCATCTAGATTTTGGGTAATTCCTTCTTTGTATTGTTCCTGGTTATGTAATTCCTGCCTTATCCTCAGCAGATTGTTTTTTGTAATGCTTGTAAAACTAAATGTGATAAAAGTATGTAAAATCAAGACTGTAAGGCATATAGTTAGATTTACCAGACTTGCTACCGGTTCATTACCTGGAAAGATATTGAGATGTTCTTCCAAAACAATAAGTGCCAGGCAAACCACCACTATTGAAGTAGTTATAACTACTCCTCTGATATTCATTACCAGGCTTGAGAAAAATACAATGACGGGAAATATAATTATTCCGATTTCGTGAATGCCTCCGCCTATAAAGCAAATAATGCTCGTGGCAACTATCATAATGGCCGTGATGATAATCATCGACACATTTATTTGTCCCTTATTTAAAAAGTAAAGGGAGGCGGCACAAAAGATAGGAACAGAAAGGGTGGTTAATGCAATACTTGTAAATCCATAGATAAAGTCTATCGTGGCAAGGAAAATAGCCAGAATCGGAATGATGTACAGAAAGGTTCGCATCAAGTTTGCAACACCCTTTCTGGTATTGTCATCCAAGGATGCATCATATGGCAACCAAGACGACTTCATGATTCAGTTAGATATTTAAATGAAAGACTAAATTCTGTGGATGACCTTATTAAGGAACCTTTCAATTGTTTGGTCAGCAAGTCAATTACAATTCCTTGTTTTTCAAATTGGTCCAAACTAAAACCTGATAGTCTTAAGCTGATCACATTTTCACTGATAGATAGCTTAACACTTAGCATTTCATTATCGGTATTGTCTACTTCATGAATGAGCTCGATCAGGCATATACCATAATTTATAGCCAGGTCCAGCGGCACAATATGAGTGGTATTCCCAGCATCAATGTGAAAGGTGGAAGTTGTCAAACTTTCCTCAATTCTCTCAAGAAGCCTTATGGTTAATTCTCTAATATCCAGATTTATTGGGGCTTGAGCGGATAAAAGAATTTCATGAGCTGCCTCTATTACCATTACTTTCCTTTTGAGGCTGTCATAAACTGGATTCAATTCATTAATGTCACCCTGCTTGTGGTCAATAAGTTCCTGGATCTGGTGAAGGCTATTTATTACTGTACGATGAATTTCTTCGATAATTTCTAACTTCTCATCTGTCCGTTTTTTAAGATTTTCAGCGTCTTTCTTGCTTTTCGATATTTCCCTCTCCACGTTCTTTAATGATTGCTTCATATTACTCGTGAGACTAAAAGCAACCACCCCGCCAAGTATTACAAGTAGAGCTGTAACCATGAAATCTCCCGGACTTCCTTGTGAAGGTGGTAAAGGATTAAAAAGGCCCTGCAGTTGTCCAAAGACGAGCCACACCACTCCTATGATACTCAAAGAAGCTGCAAAGGCAAGTTTTTTTTGATCCAAAATGATTCCTGAAAATCCAATAATTATTGGATAACCAATGATGCCAATGTCATTAATACCATTGCCAAAAGTGCATGCCAGAGTTAATGCGATATTAAAAAATATCACTACCGAAACAACAGACTGCCTTAATCTACCTTTTCTGAATTGATCCCTGGCCAACAGACTAAAGACGAGGCAAGCACCGACAACAATCATAATGTCAAAATCACCTTCGATAAGTTGTCGAATAAGAATGATTGCAAGGAAAAATGGAAGCAGCAAGTAACCCGTGTTTAGCACAGATGCAATGCTCTCAGTGTCACTTCCAGCATAGTGACTCGGCACATTTTTAAGGACTTTCAATAGGTTAGGTGTTTGAAATCTAAATCTAGAGAAAATTTATGAAGGGGGAGATGAAACATTTTCCTACCGCTCATACAATTCGTATAACTTTCCGGCTTTTATCTCGTAACAAAAACGCAACGAAAACCTCTCTAATGAAAACCCATGTATTTGTGAGCTGTTTAATTTTAGCTCTATCACTAAATCTGTGTGCTCAAGAATTTCAGAAATACAGACCCGGCGAGATTCGTCAAAAGCTTGAAAAACTAAACAAATTAGGTTCTGTCCTTTATGTAGCTGCTCATCCAGATGATGAAAATACTCGGCTAATTTCATATTATGCCAATGGAGAATTGATGCGTACCGCTTATCTATCAGCCACTCGTGGTGATGGTGGACAAAACTTAATAGGTCCGGAGATTAGGGAAGAATTAGGTTTGATTAGAACACAAGAGCTTTTGGCAGCCAGAAGAACTGATGGTGGTCAGCAATTTTTCTCAAGAGCAAATGATTTTGGATATTCTAAAAACCCTGATGAAACATTCAATATATGGGATCGTGAAAAAGTACTGGCAGATTTTGTATGGGCTTTCAGAAAATTCAGACCTGATGTGATTATAACAAGATTTAGCGATACAGGTAGATCCCATGGCCATCACACTGCAAGTGCAATTTTAGCTAGAGAAGCATTTGAACTGAGTGGAGATAAGAATGCCTACCCCGAGCAGCTTAGTTATGTAGATGCATGGCAGCCAAGCAAAATATTTTGGAATACCGGATGGTGGTGGTTTAGAAATTCAGATCAGGATACAACCAAGTTAGTTAAGCTAAATGTAGGCGGCTACAATCCGATGCTGGGAGAGTCCTATACAGAAATTGCTGCACGAAGCAGAAGTATGCACAAAAGTCAGGGTTTTGGCTCCTCGGGTTCTCGAGGAGATCAAATAGAATACCTCCAACAATGGGGCGGTTCAGAAGGGAAGGGAGTATTTGAGAACATTGATACTTCCTGGGATCGAGTGAAAGGATCTAAAGAGGTAGCCTTCTATGTGAATAAAGCTATCGATGCATATGACGAGACGGATCCTTCAAAAATTATAGCTCCACTTATGGGGGCCAGAAATGCACTCGATAAGATAGGCGATGACTTTTGGAAAGAGATCAAGAAAAAAGAAATTGATGAATTGATCGTCGCAGCTTCGGGGTTATATATCTCACTCAGAGCAAATGAGCCCAGCTACACCATCGGTGATTCTATTACCATGGCACTGGAAGTTATAAATCGGAGTAATGTGGAGATGCAAATCGAGGAGGTAAAGTTTAAAAACTGGGTGAACCCAATATCATTTAAAGCACCTCTGCTCAACAACAAGCGATTCAATTCTGAGATGAATTTTGTCATCCCAGGCGGCACAAAATATTCACATCCGTATTGGCTTAGAGAGCAAGGTTCACTGGGTATGTATTCCGTTGAAGATCAGCAGTTGATAGGTAATCCAGAAAATGCCCCTGCTATCGTAAGCACCGTAAAGCTGTCGCTAAGCGGCACACCCATTACATTAGATGTGCCGGTAGTATTCAAAAGGACTGATCCTGTAGATGGAGAAGTTACTGAACCGATCACCATCGGACCACCGGTGATGGCAAATATCTCAGGAGGAGTCCTTGTGTTTGGAGACAATGCTTCCAAATCAGTAGAAGTGAGAGTGATTGCGGGTAAAAGAAGTTGCTCTGGTAGCATCTCGCTAAATGCGCCGGATGGTTGGGTAGTAAGCCCTTCAAACTATTCGTTTGATTTATCTCAGAGAAGGGAAGAAGAGGTGTTTACATTCAGTATTACACCACCAGAAGGAGCATCAGAGGGAATAGTTTCCGTTTCCGCATCGGTAGATGGACAAACATATAATAAAGGACTTTCCGTTATTGATTATGATCATTTGCCGAAGCAGACGCTTTATCCTGAAGCTGAAGTAAAAGTGGTGAGGTTAAACCTTGAAAAGAAAGGTAATAGAGTGGGATATATCGAAGGAGCAGGAGATGCAATACCGCAGAACCTGGAACAAATCGGATACGAGGTAACAACATTAGAAAAAGATGACGTTACAGCAGGTAATCTGAAGCAATACGACGCGGTAATACTTGGGATACGAGCGTTCAACACCGTAGGATGGCTTTCTTATAAAAATGTAGAATTGTTCGACTATGTGAAAAATGGCGGCAATTTGATCATTCAATACAATACCAGTCATAGACTTGTCACACAAGAAATTGCCCCATATAATCTGAAACTTTCGAGAGATAGAGTGGCGGTGGAGCAAGCACCCGTTGAAATAATCGGTTTCGATCATCCGGTTATGAATGGCCCCAACCGCATCACCGACAAAGATTTTGAAGGCTGGGTTCAAGAAAGAGGTCTGTACTTTCCCAATGAATGGGGCGAAGAATTCACGCCAATATTGAAAAGTAATGATCCGGGTGAGAGTCCAAAAACAGGGGGCTTACTCGTCGCCAAATATGGAGAGGGGTATTATGTGTATTCAGGATATAGCTGGTTTAGAGAGCTGCCAGCCGGAGTGCCCGGTGCGTATAGGATTTTTGTAAACATGATATCATTAGGTAAATGACAGAACTGATTTCTGAAAGAAACATAGACAAGCCACCATTATTCAAAAAGTGGCGATTCCTCTACATTTTTGTTGCAGCCTGGTTGGCCGTACTCATCACATTATTTCACTTCTTTAGCTCAACATACTAATTAAATGAACAACCTTGACTTGATTGTGCTTTTCGGCACACTACTCTTCATTGTGGCATACGGCGTTTACAAGACAAGAGGACAAAAAGACATAGAAGGCTATTTGCTAGGAGGGCACTCCATGAAATGGGGCACTATTGGATTATCTGTCATGGCCACCCAGGCAAGTGCAATCACATTTATATCTACTCCAGGTCAGGCCTATGAAAGTGGGATGGGATTTGTTCAAAATTACTTTGGTTTACCCATAGCTTTGATTGTGGTTTCGGCAGTATTTATACCCATATTTTACCGTCTGAAAGTCTATACTGCATATGAATTCCTGGAAAAGAGATTTGACCTAAAGACTCGCTACTTAGGTGCCTCACTTTTCTTGGTCCAGCGTGGACTTGCTGCAGGTATTACAATATATGCCCCGGCAATTATCATTTCATCTATTCTTCACTGGAATCTTACAGCCACAATTCTTGGCACTGGAATTCTAGTAATTATATACACTGTTTCCGGTGGCACCAAAGCTGTTTCAATTACTCAGAAGCAACAAATGGCAGTCATTATGGCTGGTATGTTTGCAGCATTCTTTGTGACGCTTGGTTACATCGGTGATCACACTTCTTTTGGTGGAGCCTTAGAGATCGCAGGTAGTTTAGGTAAGCTGGAGGCTGTTAATTTCAGTATGGACGCCGGGGAACGATATACTATTTGGTCCGGATTGGCCGGAGGCTTCTTTCTTCAACTTTCCTATTTCGGGACTGATCAGTCACAAGTGCAACGATACCTTGGCGGCTCTAGTGCAGCTGAGAGTAGAATGGGTTTGATGTTTAACGCCATATTGAAAATCCCGATGCAGTTTTTCATCCTCTTCGTGGGAGTGATGGTGTACGTATTTTTCATATTCTATAATCCACCAATTCATTTTAAAGAAGCTTCTGTCGATATTGTTGAAAATTCAGCCTATGCAGGTGAATTCCAAACAATCAATGATGAATACTCAGGAGCATTAGAAGAAAGAAAACTCGCTGCGCAAGCCTTGACAAACGAATCCATTTCTGATGCAGAAAGGTCAGCGTTTGTGGAGCAACTAAAAGTGGCTGACGCAAAATCTGTAGAGCTTCGGCAGAAGGCAAAAGAGGTAATTTTGAAAGCGGACAATACCCTGGAGACCAAAGACTCGGACTATGTATTTCTTACGTTCATCATTACCTATCTTCCGCATGGCTTAATCGGCCTGTTAATTGCGGTAATTTTTTCTGCTGCAATGTCTTCCACATCCTCTGAGTTGAATGCGCTTGCTTCTACCACATCAGTTGATTTTTATAAAAGAGCCATAAACAAGGGAGCATCAGACCATCATTATTTAAATACTTCGAAACTCATGACTTTGGGTTGGGGTGTTTTGGCTATTCTCTTCGCTATTCTGGCTAAAAATTCAGAGAATCTAATTGAAGCTGTAAATATTGTAGGCTCCATATTTTACGGCACGGTGCTGGGAATATTCCTGGTAGCATTCTTCTTCAAATGGATTAAAGGTAATCCTGTATTTATCGCTGCTATCATAGCCCAAACAAGCGTCATCATCATTCACTTCATGACGGAGGCGGGAATCTTCTCCTTGAGCTACCTATGGTACAACCTCATCGGTTGTGGTGGGACAATAATCTTAAGTATGATCTTGCAGCAGCTATCCAAGCTAAGCGGCAATAAGGCATAAAAAAAGCGTGAGCATCGCTCACGCTTTAAATTTTCACACAGAAAAGATTACTTCATAGAAGCAATCAAATCTTCGTTTCTTTTGATGTAACCAAAGTCTCCCTGAGCAAAGTTCTTTGCTTTCTCCATTGAATCTTTAGCTGTTGCTATCGCCTCTTTCTTGTTGCCCATTTTAGCAAGAATTTGAGCTTTGGTATGTACGTGCCAAAACTGCCCTGAATTTTCTCCCATTGAGAGATATTTATTCATCCACTCCAAAGCCTGCTCCAAGTTTTCACCGGCGTTTAGGTAATAGTTTGCAGCAGCTACATAGTTCTGAGGGTTCACCTGAGTTTTAGAAGCAATGTCTTTCATTACTGTCTCATGAAAATTCACAGCTACAGGAACTTTGAACGAAACATTGTCCCATGCAAAGTGAATGTTAGCTGAAGTATTGTCAGCAGAAATATCAGAAATCTGGAAAGTCATGCGCTCAATAGTATTGTTCAGCTTCATAGTCTTTACAGTCACTTTAGCTGCATCATTTTCAGCCTTGTAGTTGCCCATGTTTCCGCCAATCATTTCTTTATGAAACATTACTTGCCACTCATCAGCGCCAGGGATAGATACAATTTGGTATTTACCAGCAGGCACATCCTGTCCTCCAATTTTCACATCTGTGCTGAAGTTAATGATAGTCCCAGCGTTTGCTCCGGTTCTCCATACCTCGCCATATTGCTGTAGGTAGTTATCTCCGCTACCAAAAATATCTCTCCCTTTCTTACCTGGGCGGAAATAATCAATGCTGATCTCTGTAAGTCCAACAGTTGAGCTTACTGATCCTGCAGGGCTTGGCTGAGGAGTGTTGATTTGTGCTGTTGCACCAAAAGTAACTAACACGCATAGTGCGATTAGATTTGTAATTCTTTTCATAGTTTAAGGTTTTTATGGTTTTCGAAATTAATACATCCGTTTACGAAAAACTCCCAAGATCGTTTTATCAAAGGGGAGATGTCGTGCAAATAGCAAAGGATTTGTTGGGAAAAGTGCTTGTAACCCGAGTGGACGGCCATTTAACGGCAGGAAAAATTGTAGAGACTGAAGCATATTGCGGTAGAGGCGATAAAGCATGTCACGCAAATGGTAAGCGCACCCCCAGAACAGAGATCATGTATGGTGATGGAGGCACTGCATATGTCTACTTATGCTATGGCATTCATCATTTATTCAATGTAGTAACCAATGTTGAAGGAATGGCCGATGCAGTACTCATTAGAGCTTTAGAGCCAATGCAAGGGATAGATACCATGAATGAGCGTAGAAATTTCACCAAAGGAAAGCTTTCGTCCGGACCCGGCACTCTGTCTCAGGCTTTGGGAATTCACGTGTCAATGTCCGGAGAAGATTTGTGTGATGATAAAATTTGGATAATGGAACGAAGTGAGTCGGAGACAATTGAAATTTTAATCGATACAAGAATAGGTGTAGAATATGCCGAAGAAGATGCATTAAAACCCTGGAGGTTTGTAATTGCTGGCAATAAGTTTGTAAGTAAACCTGTTAAACAAAAAAAGTCCGGCTAACCACACCGGACTATAATTCACTAGCTGTTTAGTTTTGTCACCAACTAACCAATAGAGAAACTTTACAAGTACAATAATATATTAGGATATTTATATAATCAAATTATTTTCACAAAAAAATATAATTAATTAGTTGAAAAGTTCAATAATATCATTTTTAATAATCCTCAATCTGACATGTGGAGCTCAGATCTCATTTGAAGGACAGGGCGAGACATTAGATTCTTTAAACACTCCAAATGGACAGAATTATCTCGTGCTAAGTCCTGATGGTCTATCCATAGCCTATACCGAAGAACGAGGAGGCTCACCCATCACCTCAGAGGTATACGATTTAAGGAAAAAGAATGTGGGCTCTGAAGAATGGGATGTCCTGACTTTTTACGATTGGTTAGGAGAGAAAGGAATGGTCAGCCCAATAGGTTTTGCCAAAGAAGGGCTTTATTATAACCAGGTGATTTTCGACAAAGGCATGCATTATGGTAAAGTGATGCTGAATGCTGGAGGGAATGATCAGGAAGTGGATATCCCTTTTCTAAAGAATAAATCTCCAATCCAAAGTGGTTGTATTTCTAAAGATGGGCAGTTTATGATACTCAGCCTGGAATCGAACAATACGTATGGTGTTGAGGATCTTTATGTTGTAAAAAGGAAGCCAGATGGAAGCTGGGATAGGGCCAGGAATATGGGGCAGCAGGTAAACACCGAGTTTCAAGAGATTACGCCATTTTTGGCTGAAGACAATCGCACCCTCTTCTTTGCAACAAATGGCCGTGGAGGTCGGGGAAGTTTCGATTTGTATTATACAGTCAGGCAAGATGATTACTGGAAGAATTGGAGTGAGCCAGTGAACCTTGGTTCGCAGATAAATACTTCTGGTTCTGAGACTTCATTCGGCTTTGTTGATGGATCTCAATGGGCCTACTATGTGAGCTCCCAAGATAGCGACGGATATGGTGATATAATGAGGATCAAATTCAGTGAGGACATTGAAGAAGACTCCACGGAGGTAGCAGTGCCTGCTGTTGTTACGCAAGAAACTAAAGCTGAAATCCCATCCACGATTGTATTAAAAGTGGTGGATGCCAAAAGTGGACAAACCTTGCCTTCCGAGATGATTTGGGGCGAAGAAAAAAGAATAGGAGCTAATGGCCTATTTGAAGTAGATACGCTCTCTGGTAAGGAGGTGGAAATAAAATCTCCCGGATACCTGCCTAAGATGGTAATGCTTGACGAACGACTTAAGAAAGGAGAAAATTTAGTTCAGCTATCATCTGTGGCAAAAGGAAGTGTAATTACGCTTGATCATGTGTTATTTCACAGAGGTACTGCCAATATGATAGAAGGATCTGAAAAGGAACTTAATCTGGTGGTAGAAGTACTAAATGATAATCCAAACATCAAGATTCTCCTGAAAGGACATACAGACAATACAGGTGATCCGGTCAAGAATGTTCAACTTTCAGAGGCACGTGTCAAGACTGTGAAAGCCTATATTTTATCACAGGGGATCAACGCTTTCAGGGTTTCAGGTAAAGGTTACGGCGGAAATCAACCCGTAGCAAGTAATGAAACGGAAGAAACCAGGAAGCTGAACCGAAGAGTAGAGTTTGAGGTAGTCGATGATTAGACTATTCTGGCAAATAATCCCCCATTAGATTCCAGTCCATGCCAGTTCCCCATCCATGGCCATGATCGCTGGTGTTAATTTCTTTATGCTTCTCACTGATAAGGTGATTCCCATACGAAAGCAGCGAAAGCACACTGCCCGGCCTCAAATGTTGACTTGCCCAACTTAGCGGACTATCGCCATGAGCATCTTTAGCTTCTTTGTCTGCTCCATTGTCCAATAGAAACTGAATGGTTCGTTCGTCGGCATAGGCTGCTGCGCGATGCAAAGGTGTTTCACCCTTGGTGCGAACGTCCCGCATGAATGCACCTGTTTCAATATTTGGAAGAGTTTTGACATTTACATCCGCGCCATTCTCTACCAGTAGTTTTACCACATAGAAATAATACGGACGACCGGCTTTCGCCAAAGCATTGTGTAAAGGCGTTTCGTTTGTTTTGTCAACGTAATAATTAACATCCGCACCTTGTTTGATTAGAAAATCACAAACCTTCCAGTGACCGAAGAAGGCTGCATTCCCAAGTTCATCATTGATATTGATAGATGAAAGATCACCACCGGCGTGCAGAATGGATCTTAAGGCGGTAGTGTCGTTATAATAAACAAGCCATTGCATGGGTTTTACTGCACCTTGCTGAAGTAAATCCTTCCAGTTTTTCTGCTCAAGAAGTCGAAAAATAAAGTCGGTACGTCCTCGGCTGATAAAATTTAGAATTTCTTTCGAATCCATACCTAAAGTTAAAACTTGTTAGCCAGATAATTTAGGATGTTATTCGACTGGCTACTCCTTTTCAAAGGCTACTTTTTCGATGCCTATTTCAGTCATCCACTGATTCACCTTTTTAAAGCCATGTCGTTCATACAGTGTTCGTGCAGGGCCATTTGCTGCACCTGTTTCTACTGTGAATGATTTTTCTTTAAACTGCTCAAATAGAAATTGGAGAAGTTTGCTGGCAATTCCTCTTCGAAAGTAAGAAGGATCTACTACCATACTCTGGATATGGGCCTTGTTTCCTGCCAGGTAAATTTCCATAACCCCTGTAAGATTCTCTTCATCATAGAAGCCATAGAATGAAGTTTCTGATTTAATAAAACCTTCCAATGGCCGCTTAAGAGGAGGGAAGTTATCTTCAGCATCAAGGAGTTTTGCTTCCACAGCATAGGAAGCTTGAAAAACCTTTCTGATACTTTCAGCCTCGACTTTCAATCTGCTATCTATTTTTTTAATCATTCTGCTACTCCGGTATGAAACAACGCATCACCTCTATTTACTACCGGGTTGTTGTTGATACTGAGAATGTGGCAATCATGTGATGCCTTAATCGGTCTTTCATACTCACCATATGGATCGGAGATTACTCCCATTACCTCACCTTTTTTCACAAATGTCCCGTTTCTGGCCTGAGCATAATGAAGCCCGGCTCTACTCGCGCGCGTCCAGCTGGATTTGCTAATGATTACAGGAGTGTGCTTGGGATCAGGGGCTTCTTCTATCATGCCTAAATGTTTCATGACCCGCTGCATTCCATTCAATCCAACATCTATGGCCGGCTTTCTAAGCTTCAGAGATTCTGCAGCTTCATAGACCAATATGCTTTTACCATGTTTTCCCGCCTCCTTTCGCAAAGACTTGTCCCGAAATGGAGAATTCATTATAAACGGAGGAGCGAATGCATTTGCCAATGCTTTATTAGTGGGATCATCTAACATTGCCCTGATTTGCGGAAAATTGTTGATTTGCTTCCCTCCGGTATGAAAATCAATACCATAATCGATGTGAGGCATTACTTCCTGCATAAGAAAATAGGCAAACTGACTTGCAAGCGATCCATTCTTTGTGCCTGGAAAAGATCGGTTAACATCTTTTCCGTCTGGTACTTCTCTGCTGAAATTAATAAACCCAAATACATTGAATACCGGCACACATATCACTCGGCCTGAAGTTACCTCGTAAAGTTTCTGAGTGATAATTCTACGCATTATTTCAACTCCATTGATCTCGTCACCATGCATTCCTGCCATAAGCAGTAGTGTAGGCCCGGCTTTGCTGGCTTCATATGAGAAAATGGGTATTTCTATAACCGTACCTGATGGCAGTCTTGCAGTCGGTATATTTTGGCGGTGTAGCTTCTCTGGTTTTAAGTCAAAATCCATGGTGTAATTTGAATAAGCTAAAAGTAGTCAAAGTAGCATTCATTATATTGCCGCATCAACTTGACTTTACATGCTGAACGATAAAAAAATCATCAACGCCTGGTGTATGTACGACTGGGCTAATTCCGTTTACTCGCTGACAATTACCTCCGCAATCTTCCCTATTTACTTTCAGAATGTAGCTGTGAACGCCAGCGGTGGCGACCGTATTCAAGCCTTTGGGTTTGAGATCGTTAATTCTGTCTTGTACTCATACGCACTTTCACTTTCCTTTCTATTGGTGGCAATTATGCTTCCGATACTATCTGGTATAGCAGATTATGCAGGCAAGAAAAAATTCTTTCTTAAAATGTTCATGTTCATTGGATCGTTTGCTTGCATCGGCCTTTTCTTTTTTACCGGAGAGAATGTGGAATGGGGGATTATTTGTTCCATTCTGGCAAGTATTGGCTATTCGGGAAGTCTGGTATTTTACGATGCATTTCTAAGCGAAATAGTCACTGAAGATAAGCGAGACATTGTTAGTGCGAAGGGCTATTCCTACGGCTATCTTGGAAGTGTTATTCTCTTAGTTATCAACCTGGTCATGATTCAAATGCCGGATACGTTTGGTTTTTCTGATGCAGGTATTGCCTCCCGAGCGGCGTTTCTTACAGTGGGGGTTTGGTGGATCGGATTTTCCCTTTACGCCATTTCGAAACTTCCGGAAAATGTGCATGGCAGAAAACCCGAGGGCCATTACCTAACCAATGGCTATCGTGAGCTTAGAAAAGTATGGATTGAACTGAAGGAAATGGATGGGATGCGAAAATTCTTGTTAGCGTTTTTCTTTTACAATATGGGTGTTCAGACGGTAATGTACCTGGCAGCAACGTTCGGTTCAAAGGAGCTGAAAATGGAAGCATCCAAACTGATAATGACTGTGCTTTTGATTCAGTTTGTGGCAATAGCAGGAGCTTATTTGTTTGCCTATGTTTCTAAAAAGAAAGGCAATATTTATTCACTTTCAATACAAATTTTCATTTGGATCGGCTGTTGTTTTGGCGCATACTTTGTCAATGCTGAGCTGGAATTCTTTGCTCTCGCAGCTGTAGTCGGATTGGTCATGGGCGGGATACAATCACTTTCGCGGGCTACCTACTCCAAGATAATGCCTCAGGACACTGTAGATACCGCTTCTTTTTTCAGCTTTTATGATGTTACATATAATGTCTCCATCGTTATTGGAACCTTCGTATACGGATACATCGAGCAGGTAACAGGAAGTATGAGAAACAGTACGCTTGCGCTTGCATCATTTTTTATCTTAGGAATTATCTTCCTGTCTCAAGTGAAATTAAAAAATGCAAACCCTCAAACTACCTGAGTTTGATGTAAAACTTAAAGGCAACACCATCTTTTGTCTTATTAGGAAAAAATGGATAGTACTTACTCCTGAAGAATGGGTACGCCAGCATTTTTTAAATCTCCTGATCAGTCATCTCAATTATCCAAAAGGGATGTTTAAGCTGGAACATACATTGTCATATTTCAAAAATCAAAAACGATCCGACATTATTGTTTTAGATAAAGATGGCAATGTCTTTCTTTTGGTAGAATGCAAGTCGCCCGATGTGAAACTTGATCAGAAAGTGCTAAACCAGGTGGCGGCATATAATAAAGTCCTTGATTCGCAGTATGTCACAATCACCAATGGTTTATCGCATTTCATTTGGAAGAAGGAAAAAGATGGGCTCAGGCAATTGGAGGAATTTCCAACCTATGATTTTACATGAATACTTAATTTTATGATCATGCCTGAATCCAGACTTGAAAAATATCAGAAAATTTCCAAAATTATTTTGGTACTCATCGCAACAGCGAGCCTTGTACTCCGCATCCGTAAGATGATCCATTATAGTATGATGGGCGATGAGCCATCAGGACTTGATTGGTACATGGTTTGTTTGTGGGTAATTGTTATTCCTTTCGTGATCTGGGAATTAACCCGCAAGGCCAAGCCTTCAGATCAGCTGCCGGCTGATCGTATAAAGGTTTCCAGGAAGCTTTACCGGGAAAAACAAAATCAAGCCACAGGACCCTTGGTAGTTGCCGGATTGGCTTTCTTAATGCTTTGTTTTAATGGATATATGATTTTCTTCAAGCATAAGGAGGCAGATTGGGATACGTATATCTGGTTGATAATGCTTCCATTACTCTTGATTACCTGGCGTATTAGAGAGAATAAGCTTAAAAAACTGCAAGTGGTGGACTGATTTTTCGATTATTCAATCAATTCCCTATTTTTACATATCTGCTGAAGCTTTGAAATCAAACCACCCTCAAATTCAAAGCAGATGAAAGACTTATTGAACCGTATCCCACCTTTTTTAAAGAACTTTTATGTTCTTTCGACTTTATTTTTCATTGTATGGTTGGCCTTTGTAGATAGCAACGACTTGTTTTTGCAGTCAGAACTTTCAGGAAAAAAGGCAGAACTGGAAGAAGCACGTCAGTTTTATCAGGATAAAATTCTTGAAGTCAAGAATGATCAGGCAGCTTTGAATCACAATCCGGATTTATTGGAAAAAATGGCTCGTGAGAAGTATCTGATGAAAAAACCCAACGAGGATTTGTTCATCGTCGTAAGATAGAAAGATGAAATTCTTAGTATCAAGCATAATTGTAGCATTGACGTTGAGCGCTACAGCTCAAAGTAAGCTTGCAGACAAAATTTATTTTGGTGGTGGAGGAGGATTTAGCACCAGCTCAAATCAAACCAACATTAGCATATTTCCACAAGTAGGCTATAAGATCACGGATCGGTATTCTGCCGGTATTGGTATTACCTATCAATATGTGAAAATCAAGCAACCGATAAATACCTCACTTTCCAATTTTGGATGGAGTGTTTTCAACCGCTTCAATGTCACCAATCAATTCTTTGCATATGCAGAATTCGAGCGACTCACATTTGAATATCTCACCTCTTTTTCTCCAGAGCGCACAGAAAAATCTGCCTTTAATAGCCTGCTAATCGGTGCGGGTTATTCGGAACAAATAGGAGGGCGAGCATCATTCAATGTAATGGCGCTATACAATGTGTTGTATGATGAATCAGAAATACCACGGCCGTACAACAGCCCATGGGTTTTACGGGCTGGTGTAGGCATAGGCATTTTCTAATTCGGAGAAAGGTCAAAATCCATTTCGAGCAATTCACTGTAATCCATACCCATCTCTTTCATCTCTGCATCTTTTCGATCATATAGCCAATGAATGCTGAGCGATGGGCGCTTACTTTTAATCACTCGAAATACATCAAGGAGCAACTTTGCTGCTTTCACATTGAAAACGCTTAGCTGGATGTTAAGATCTGTGTAGGGTGTCCGTTCAATGTTGCGCTTTATATCAAGCGCTAGTTGTCTACAAATAGATACGTCTTCGCACAATGAAACTCCTTTGATGAGAGCGGATTTTGAACCTGAGTCCATAATGACAGCCGGTAATATATCGGTGCCTTTTCTGAAATAATCCATTAGGAAATAATTAAGGTGATAGGTGATTAAACTACCTCCGCTCAGATGAGTTTCCAGGATTAGTTTAGCTTCAGATGAAAGTCGTTGAATTGATCAAAACCTTCGTTAAATAGGATAATTTATTTTTTTATTTGTACTGATCTAATAATTTTTCGAAAAATACGCTGATCAGCGATGTTATCGGTAGACGTTTTGAGGTAAAAGCTCTGACCAAATTTTACAAATGTGTAATTGATGATGGTTAGTTCACCATCCATTCTTTCTCTTTGCTTGGCAGCCGCACCAGCGACTTTAGTTTGCACGTAATCTTCTTCATCCGAATGGTTGGCTGGTTTCGCGGTGGGCAAAGCACCAATCGGCTGTGCGTACTCAAAGTAGGTTAAGGTGAAGTAAACGGTGGCTGAATCCTTAGCAGATGGACTCACTTTCACAACATATCCATCGTCAAAGACTTGCCAGTTTTTTGGTTTTTTAAAACTGAATGTAAGATCCGGATCTTCGAATGAAACCCGCTGTGAAAATGAAACAAGTGTTGTGGTGAGTAAGAATAGACTAATTGTGATCCGCATATCGCCGCTTCAACGTTTCAATGGACTTTTTAGTCATTTGCTCCAATACATTCATATCAATGTCAGCTAATTTCTTTACATACAAGCAGCCCACACTCTTTTTGTATTTGCCAAGTTGCTCCAAAAGTTCCTCCTGTCCTTCAAATCCAGCCATGACATAGATGGTCATATTGGCTTTACGGGGAGAAAAGCCAGCAGTAAACCAATCACCTTCTCGTCCACTTTTGTACTTGTAGTGGTATTTTCCATATCCGATGAGCGAGTCGCCCCACATTACGGGTTTTTCTCCGGTTATTTTTTCGAAAAAGGTCAGGAGTTCGCGAGCGTCATCTCGTTTCCATTCAGGTTCTACAGAGTCGATAAAGGTTTCGACATTTTGATCGTTGGGTTTGGTTTTTAATTCAGCCATGAATGCTATTACGTTAGGTAGCTAAACTAAAGTTACACCCAATTTTTCTCCTAACTCTTTCAAATCAGCTACCACAGGGTCTAGTAGGTCTATTCCGTTTTTCAATCGCTCGGCGGTCATCTCACGTTCCGGATCACCAGGAATAAGAACTTTATCCTCAGGGTTAACTGTCTCGGAATTCCTGAATCTTTCGATCCAGTTGTCCATATGCGATTTGAATTCTTCACCATCTCTGAATGCATCGATGCGCATGGCACCAAAGAAATGACCCAGACCTTCACCCACAGGATTTGGAGCGGGATCGATAAATGCAACAAAGGGAGGTACCCAAGGTCCGTAGTTGGCACCGGAAAGTACTGCTGACAAGATATCTACGACTGCACCAAGTGCATAGCCCTTGTGCGAGCCGTGTTCACGATCACCGCCGAGAGGCCGCATGGAGCCACCTTTTACCAACCCTTTTGCGTCAGTAGTAATGTGGCCTTCTTTGTCCTGTAGCCAACCTTCTGGAGCATCCATGCCTTTGCGTTGCAGTACTTCGAGCTTACCATTGGCGGCTGTAGTGGTAGCCATATCAAGCACAAATGGCGGTTGATTTTTGGTAGGGATTGCAATGGAAATAGGATTGGTTCCCAATAGTCTTTCTTTTGAGAAAGTGGGCGAGACAAGCGGACTGGCGTTTGTTAGTGAGATTCCAATACAATCTTCATCCAAAGCCATCATCGCATGATAACCTGCAATGCCGTAGTGGTTAGAATTTTTCACAGAAACCCACCCTGAGCCTACGTTCTTAGCTTTTTCAATGGCTAGCTTCATTGCATGTGGCCCGACCACCAATCCCAATCCTAAATCTCCATCTACCACAGCAGTGGATGGCGTCTCATGAACAGTCTTGATTTGGGGTTTGGCATTTAGCCGCTGCTTTTCATGCAATCGGATGTAGCCGGAAAGTCGTGCTACTCCATGTGAATCGACACCTCTAAGGTCGGCACTAACTAATACATCGGCAGCCTGTCTAGCTTCAGCTTCAGGGCAGCCAATATTGATAAATACCTGGGTTGCAAATTGCTTTAGTTGTTCCGCGGAAAAAATCATTCGGCGAAATTACTCATTTAGCTCTGCTATGATCTGATTGAAAACTAAAATTACGTTTCTCGCAGCTTCAATATCAGTCATACTCAATTCAAAGCCATCCTGATAGTTCTCTATTTCACCGTCTTTGTAGTATTTAATGATGTCTTCTTTAAACTTTGTCTCAAATGAAATAGCGAGTGTTTTGCTACCAATTTTATATTGAATGCTCTTTGGATTAATATCTGTAAAGTTGAATTCAAATATTTCTTCCTGACTGCCTTTAGCATCTACCTCCAATTTAGTCATCTTGATTTTCTCAGGATCTGATTCATCGATTCGCTCAAATGTTTGAGTGATTGTTTTTTCACCAACTCTGACTTCATCCATATTTTCGGTAAGCCAGCCAATTTTTTGAACTACAGTCATGTCTGCAAATGGATCTACATAATCACGCTCGCAGATTCGAATAGCATCTTCCAACGCTGCTTTTATTCGACGGGCCACCTCTACATTTTCAGCGTAGATTTTCAATTCATCATCGTATCCATCAAACTCATCATTCTCAGACATTTTTAATAGATCAAGCGACTCTTTCGTCACAAACTCAACGAACATTTTACCAGATGCCACATCAAAATCTATCAGGTTGCCATTGATGTCTATCAGGTTAAACTCTGCTGTGGTTTTTTTGGTGCTTTTTGCATCAGCATCTACGAGTGTGATTTTCATCAGACAATCGCCAGTTACTGATTGCTCCATCGATTCGTCACCATAATCTATATTTTGAACGTATTTACCCAGAAAATCAAGTGCTGGTTGTAAAGATTCAAATTTCTGTATTGAGCTTTCAACCAAATCTTCCGCAAGTGGTACAGCTTTGGTGAGTATATTCTTAAGGTCACGAGCCTCTTCTACATTATTTGTAAAAATTTCAATTTCATCGTCAAAACCTTTGGGCGCTCCGCTTTCCAGAACTTTGATCAACTTTTGCTTTCTATTTGTTTCAAAATCTAAGGAAAAGTTGGATCCTGAAATATTGAATTTCAGACTGTTAATATTAATATCTCCCAAATTGAAAATGTATTGTTTTTCTTCAGAGGATTTGGCGGATATCTCCGTTTGAATAAGTCTGTAATTGCCGGGGAAATCATCTAAGGCAACCAATGTCTGATTATAGGTTTTGCTGCCGCTTTCGGCATTTACTACATGCTCTGCCAGCCATGTTTCCATTTCTGGGTAAGTATCCACTGCAAGCTTTTTGCTCATGATATCTTCAGCAATCGGAATAGCTTTTTTGATGAGATCCTTTAATATCCTGGCATTATCTATGTTTTTGGTCACCATGAGCATGTTTTCGCCATAACCCTTGACCTCACCATTCTCATATTTTTTTATGAATTTTTGACCGTTGTCCACCGTCAAGCTCAGGTAAATGATGTCTTTTTTTGTTTCTTCTCTTACTACATATGGATCCAAATCAGCCACATTGAATTCATAGACAAGCTCGTCTCGGTTTCCCTTTTCATCCACCTCAACCAATGTATACTTAAGGACTGAATACTCAATCAGTTCAAGTTCGTGGGTATAGGTTTCATCTCCCGTTTGAACTTCCAAAAGGTTTGCCTGAAGTTCGGACACGATGTTCCCAAACTCTCCGTTCTGTGCATAATTTGAAAAAGAAAAAAATAGAAATACTGATCCCAGTAGATATTTCATGATGGTAAGGTTTTTAATCTGGTAAAAGTTAAAAATATGTGAGCCTTTTTCAATACCTAATTAGAGGTATTTGCTTGAAGTTGATCTAAAACGTGGTAAAGGATGCCTTCTTTAAGGGCATAAGCAGAAATTCTAACTTCTTGCAGGTTAAGTTTGTCAATAATGTAATCTATCAAAATACAAGCCACCACGATCATATCAACTCGCATTTCTATCATTCCGGGAATTGAAAGACGTTGCTCCCTGTTTTTGGCAATCAAGCCTTTGTAAATGTCTTTAAAAGCATCTTTACCAAAAGGCAGCTCAGTGGCATCTAAATCTCTTGAAATATTGTTTTCTTCAGAATAGATGTCGCTGAGCGTGTCAAAGGTGCCTGAACAACCTATCAATGTGGTTGGCTTATGCTCATCGCATGCATCCAGTAGTGGTTTGAGTTCCTCGCCGAAGTAATCAAACAGCTCTTCTATTTCTGAACTTGTTATTGGGTCCGTTTTATGAAATTTTTCAACTAAACGTTGCCCGCCTACTTCAAAACTTTGCATCCAGTATGCTCGATCTTTATCTGCAATGATGAACTCAATACTTCCTCCGCCAATATCCATAATGAGGTTTTTTTCAGAACCAAAGTCGAGTGCTTTGCTGGCTCCAAAATGTATGAGTTCGGCTTCACGCGCTCCCGAAATTACCTCAATTTCAATCCCTGTCAATCGTTTGATTTCTTCAACGAGTTCTGTGCCATTACTTGCATTACGCATAGCGCTGGTAGCTGTGGCAAAAATTTGATTTATCTGGTGCTGATCTATTGTCGCTTTGAAATCAGTAAGTGCAGCAATGGCCCGATCCCATGCTTCGGAAGTGATTTCACCCTTATTGATTCCTTTTTCACCAATTTTCACAGCCTTTCGTTCACGATGAAATATTTCATGAGTACTACCTTCAACTCTAGCGAGTAGAAGATGAAAAGTGTTTGTGCCCAAATCGATAACTGCAACGTTCATAGCGGCCGCAATATAGCAAATTGGCACCTAGTCTTTTTAGATTTATTTAATTGATAATTACGATTTCTACATTGTCCATTCCTAAGCTTATCTTTGGCGTTTTCAAAAGAAATATGAGCACAGAAAAACCAAAAACCGCAACTAATATCCAATCCAAAGCAGAAAAAAATGCTAGGCTGGAATCGATGAACGAAGAAGCGCTGAAAGGAGGAGGCGAAGACCGGATAGCTAAGCAACACGAAAAAGGAAAGCTGACAGCTCGCGAGCGAATCGACTTGCTATTGGATGAAGGCTCATTTGAAGAGATTGGAAAGTTTGTTACTCACAGAGCAACAGACTTTGGTATGGACAAGCAAAAAATTCTTGGCGATGGAGTAGTAACCGGATATGGAACCATCGACGGCCGGCTTACCTATGTTTTTAGCCAGGACTTTACAGTTTTCGGAGGTTCATTGTCCGAAACATTTGCTGAGAAAATCGTCAAGATCATGGATATGGCCATGAAGAATGGGGCACCTGTCATTGGATTAAATGATTCAGGAGGAGCGCGCATTCAAGAAGGCGTGGTATCACTCGGAGGTTATGCAGATATTTTTTATCGTAATACGCTGGCTTCTGGTGTAGTACCTCAGATTTCAGCCATTCTTGGTCCATGTGCGGGTGGTGCAGTTTATTCTCCTGCTATTACAGATTTCATATTCATGGTGGAGCAAAGCAGTTACATGTTTGTGACAGGGCCTAATGTAGTGAAGACAGTTACACAAGAGGATGTAACAAGTGAAGAGTTAGGCGGAGCTCAGACACATGCTTCCAAAAGTGGCGTAACACACTTTGCCTGCGCCAATGAAGCTGAATGCATTCGCCAAATTAAGCAGCTAATGAGCTACATTCCTTCCAACTGTGAAGAAGAGCCACCTAGAGTAGCATATGAGCTTGGCGATGAAACACGAGAGGAACTAGACACTTTGATGCCTGAGAATCCAAATCAGCCTTATGACATGCATGATGTTATCAAGGGTATTATTGACTCTGATAGCTTCTTGGAAGTTCATAAAGATTTTGCTGAAAACATCATTTGCGGATTTGGCCGACTTGCAGGCAGAAGCATAGGAATAGTAGCCAATCAGCCAATGAGCATGGCTGGCGTTTTGGACATCCACTCAAGCACGAAAGGCGGAAGATTTGTAAGGTTCTGCGACAGCTTTAATGTGCCGTTATTGGTATTGGTTGATGTTCCTGGATTTTTGCCGGGAACTGATCAGGAATGGAATGGAATTATCACGAATGGTGCAAAGTTACTCTATGCATTCAGCGAAGCTACCGTGCCAAGGATTTCTGTAATCACAAGAAAAGCCTACGGTGGCGCCTATGATGTGATGAACTCCAAGCACATTGGCGCTGATATGAATTATGCATGGCCGACAGCAGAGATCGCAGTGATGGGTGCCCAAGGCGCCTCGGAGATTATTTTTAGAAAAGAAATTCAGAAGGCGGACGATCCGAATGCAATGCATCAGGAGAAGATCAATGAATACACCGAGAAGTTTGCTAACCCTTACATCGCCGCAGGTCGTGGCTTTGTGGATGAGGTGATTATGCCAAAGGAAACACGTTCAAAATTGATTAGTGCATTCAGTATGCTTGAAAATAAGGTGGACAAGCTTCCAAGAAAGAAGCATGGAAATATTCCACTTTGACAAAATGCGTTTGATCTTAATAGTTCTAATATGTCATGTGCTTTTTGCGTGCGAAGGTGAACCTGAGATACCATTTGAACTGCCAAAAAACCCAAAATCACTACTTGCCGGTGATTCTGCAAAAACATGGAAATTAGCTCGAAGATTTAACAATGGAACAAGAATGAACATGGGCGATTGTTTTATTGCCTATCGTCAGACTTTTAAATACAATAAGGAGTTTATCACTAGTTCTGTTGGACGAAGTGATTGTGGTGAATCAATGGTAGGACAATGGTCATTGGCTCGGGACGCTAAAGGTTTTAGTTATCTCAAATTGGAAAGTAATCAAATCCCTCACATGATGAATATTGAAGAGGATTTTAAGCTTTTCAAGATAAAAATGCTTTCAGATAGTCTGCTTGTTGTGCAATTCAATCATGCCCAGACAACAAAAAAGCAAACGTCTTTAGTGGATTATTTTGTGCCAGAAGATGTTAAAGTAGATGATCGTAATTTTCATTGGTAAATTAAAAGAATGAGTCAAGTAGCAATTATTACAGCAGCAAGTAAAGGGATGGGACTAGCCTGTGCTGAGAAACTAGCAAGTGAAGGCTATCAACTGGCAATACTATCACGTTCCTCAGAAATCCATGATTTGGCAAGCAGGCTGGGAGGTATAGCAGTTCAAGGATCTACAGATAATATAGAAGACTTGTCAAGATTGGTTGATGCAACTTTAGAAACCTATGGACAGATTGATGTGGTAATCAATAACACTGGTCATCCACCAAAAGGAGATCTACTTGAGCTTACTGATGCACAATGGCAAGAAGGCCTTGACCTGGCTTTGATGAATGTAGTACGCATGGCAAGGTTGGTAACCGCTCATATGAGTAGTGGGGGCTCTATCATAAATATCTCAACATTTGGAGCGAAAGAACCTTCATTGAGCTTCCCAATATCATCAGTCGCTCGCACAGCCTTAAGTGCATTCACTAAACTATATGCTACCAAGTTTGGAGCTGATAATCTAAGAATGAACAATATTCTTCCCGGTTTCATCAATAGCTATCCGGCGGATCAAGAAATCATAAATCAAATACCTATGCTAAGGCAAGGGACGCCAGAAGAAGTAGCAGAACTCGCTTTATTTTTAGCAAGCAATAAATCAGAATACATAACAGGACAAGACTTCCTTATTGATGGAGGACTTGTTAAATCGATATAATATGGACAAGAAAAGCAGAGACTTTCTATTTAAATACCTCAACAACGCCGCGCCCACAGGCTTTGAGATGGAGGGACAAAAAATATGGTTGGATTATGTGAAGCCTTACGTAGATGATTATGTCGTAGACACCTATGGTAGTGTATATGGAGTAATCAATCCGGATGCTAAATACAAAGTGGTGATTGAGGCGCATGCCGACGAAATCAGCTGGTTTGTAAATTATATCACCGACAAAGGCTACATCTACGTGGTGAGAAACGGAGGATCGGACCACCAAATAGCTCCTTCGATGCGAGTAAATCTACACACGAAAAAAGGAGTAGTAAAAGGCATTTTTGGGTGGCCTGCCATTCATGTGAGAAAAGACAAAGAAGACAACCCAACATTGAAAAACATATGTATTGATGTTGGAGCTGAGTCTAAAGAAGAGGTAGAGAAAATGGGTATCCATGTTGGTACTGTCGCTACTTTTCAAGATGAACTATTTGAGATGAATGAAAAGTATCTTGTTGGACGTGCTTTGGACAACCGGGCTGGAGGATTCATGATTGCAGAGGTAGCCAGAAGAATTGCAGAGAATAAGGTGAAGTTGCCATTCGGGCTTTACGTAGTGAATTCCGTTCAGGAAGAGATTGGATTAAGAGGAGCTGAAATGATTTCTCGAAGAATCAAGCCAGATGTAGCCATCGTAACTGACGTAACGCATGATACGCAATCTCCAATGTATGATAAGATCACAAGCGGAGATATGACGGCAGGCAAAGGCCCTGCAGTTACATATGGCCCTGCGGTACAAAACAATTTGAGAGATATGATTTTGAAGGTCGCTGACAAGAACAAAATTCCATATCAACGGATGGCAGCTTCCAGAACTACAGGGACAGACACAGATGCATTCGCATATTCTGATATTGGTGTGGCTTCTGCTTTGATATCGCTACCACTGAAGTACATGCACACAACTGTTGAGACAGTTCATAAAGATGATGTAGAGAACGTGATTAAGCTGATCTACGAAACTGTAGTTCAAATCAAAGACGGTCAGGATTTTACATATTTCAAATGAGGTTGATCACAGCCATAGTGATTATAGCTGCATTGGCCGGCTGCACAAGCAATGAGAATTCCATAACAGGTAAATGGTATACCTATGCGGAAAGTGGTGATTACATGGAGCTGTGGTTGGCAGATGACAAGGCAATGAGCTATCTCAGCAGTATCGATGAATTCTTGCTATATGAGCTGGATAGAGATGGAAACCTTTTGAGCTTTACATTGATAGAAAGCAAGATTGCAGATAATCACACATTTAAGCTCAAAGTAGAGAAGTCAAGTGAAGAGCTGTTTCAAGCTGTTTTTATTGGCGAGAGGAAGACTGATACGCTCAAAACATATTTTCTTGTAGATAGGGCAGCACCTGAAATAAAAGCTACTTTGGAAGCAAACAAGGAAAACATGCGCGAGTTGCTTTCACGAATGGAAGGATCGCATGAAGGACACGGACATTAAAGATGTCGAATTGTAGCAAATGGAAAGATATGATGGGAAGGGAAGTTGAAATTAACTTCCCTCCTAAACGAATCATATCACTGGTTCCTTCACAAACAGAATTTTTGCTCGACATAGGTGCTTCGGTAATTGGTCGCACCAAGTTTTGCATTCACCCGAATGATAAAATCTCGAACATTCCGGTGATTGGCGGCACCAAAAACTTTCGATTTGATGCCATTCGAGCACTTCAACCAGATTTGATCATTGGCAACAAAGAAGAAAACTATCAGGAAGGAATAAAGGAGCTTGAGACAGAATTTCCAGTTTGGATGAGCGATATCTATACATTAGAAGACTCATTTTCAATGATGACCACCATAGGTGGTTTTTGCAATTTGATGAACCGCGCCGATCAAATCATCCAAACATGTAAGAAAGCGATAAGAACAGTTGAAGGGACTAAATCAGGAAAAGCAGTTTATCTGATATGGAAAAATCCTTGGATGGCAGCAGGAGCAAATACCTTTATAGATCATATGCTGGCGCATTTAGGTTTTGAAAATTTAGTAAAATCAGAGCGCTATCCTGAGCTGACCGAAGCGCAGATCACATCCCTTAATCCAGACAAAGTTCTGCTCAGTTCAGAACCTTATCCTTTCAAAGAAAAGCACCTCAAAGAGTTAAAAAATATTTGGCCTGAGGCAAGTTTAGAGCTCGTGGATGGTGAGCTCTACAGCTGGTATGGAAGTAGATTACAGTACTGGAAGTAATTTTTTATGCCTATTTATCGACTTACCGATGACTTAATTTTTCCACCGGTAGATGGTGCCGAAGATGGTATTGTTGCGGTTGGTGGCGATTTACTTCCTGAGCGGTTGATGATTGCATATAATGCCGGTATTTTTCCGTGGTATAGTGAAGGCGAACCAATCATCTGGTGGAGTCCCGACCCACGATTTGTATTGTTTCCGGAACGTCTGCATATCTCTAAATCGATGAGACGTGTTCTGAACAGTGATGAGCTGAAAGTCACCTTCAATCAAGATTTCGAAGGCGTAATATCTAAATGCAAAAAAGTGCCTCGGTCAGGTCAAGAAGGAACCTGGATTACCGATGAAATGCAACTGGCATACATTCGACTCTATGAATTAGGAAAGGCTAAATCTGTGGAAGTTTGGAAAGACGGCGAACTGGTAGGAGGCATGTATGGAGTTCACCTAGGTAAAGTATTTTGTGGTGAATCCATGTTTTCGTTAGTAAGCAATGCGTCCAAGTTGGCTTTGATAAGATTCATCCAAAATTTTGAAAATAGCGGAGGTGAGCTATTCGATTGCCAGGTTTATTCTGAGCATCTTTTGAGCATGGGAGCTGAGAATATTGATCGTGTTGCGTTTTTGAAATATCTGGAATCGAACTAGAATTTCTTCTTTATCACACGGTTCGGTTTCAAGGTCTCGCTCATGATCAATTCGAAGTTGATAACTCCCAAAACCAATTCCTCTTCCGTCAACACCTCCACTCGCCACTCACCTTCTTTAAGATTGCTTTTATAAGTGTAACCTCTGTAGCCACCATCGCGACCACCTGTAATGTTATATCCGATATCTTCCACATGTTCCCATGTTTCACTGCTGGCGTTGTACCATTTCCATCGATGAAAAATCGTTTTTTCTAAGCTGGTAGGTGCAAATACGGATGAAAAAACGTATGCACTGTCACCTGGTTTTTGGATAAACTTCGTTCGATGTTTTCGCCAAAAAACATACCATTCATCACGTTCATATGAAACTGTGAATTTTTGGCCATCGCGCGTCACTTCATGAGCGACTATACCCTCATTTAATGCTAAAGGAACTGGCGGGATTAGCTTAAAAAAGTAAAAAGTATTAATCAGTAGATAGATAGAGAAGATGATTCCAATCAACTTCCCAAAATGGATTTCCTCTTTTGTACTTGGGCTGACCTTGTATACAATAGAAATCAGTAGCAAGGTGCATGCAAAACTGACAGCTCCTGAGAAAATAAAGACCTGCGTATTCATCTCTTTAATGAATACCGGAACAATGAATGTGAAGAACGTGAAGCTCAAGAAAAAGTAAATACTGAATTGTAAGTACTTGTTGGAAATTCGTTTTTTGAGGAATTCATTTGCGAAAAGCAAAAGGACAAGGATTGCAAAAAAATAAACTGTCTTCGAAAGAGAAACACTTCTTGAGAAGTAGATGACATACGCACTGGATAATGCACCAAAGAAAAACTGAATGAACAGCGGGAAATATTCTTCGTATCGTTCCAATCTGGTATTTTTCCACTTCCCATCAGGCACCCGATTGAAGACATACAAAGTGCAAGTAAGCAAAGTCATGTGCATGCACAAAATGGTCAGATCATAGAGTCGATCGATTCTGCCAAGTGTGAATGAATCGAAAATGAAGCCACTGATAAAGAATAGGATAGGTGCATACTTTTCATGTCTGCGAACGAATCGCCTCAATGCACTGTCTCGATATCTTGCAAATAGTTTTCTCAATTGCTGAAAATCAGCTGCAAATGTATATGCATTAATTTTTAGTCGATTGCGGTAAATTCAATGTACATTTCCATCAAATAATCATCATATGCCAACGTACCAATTGACTGACGACCTTTATTTCCCACCTGTCTCTGAGGCAGAAGAGGATGGACTAGTTGCCATTGGTGGTGACCTTTCGCCAGAAAGGCTAATGCTCGCCTATCACTCAGGCATATTTCCCTGGTATAATGACGATGAGCCAATCATGTGGTATAGCCCCAATCCCCGTTTTGTGTTACTGCCGGATAAACTTTATGTCTCCAGATCCATGCGAAGTGTCTTACGAAAAGAAGAATTCAAGGTAACGTACAATGAGGATTTCAACGGAGTGATTAACAGTTGCAAAAAGATGCAGCGAATAGGTCAGGACGGAACATGGATTACCGATGACATGGTAGAAGCGTATATACGTCTGCACCAGCTAGGTTATGCGCAATCTGTTAAAGTGTGGAAAGAGAACGAGCTGGTAGGCGGCATGTATGGCATCCATCTTGGATCGGTTTATTGTGGCGAGTCGATGTTCTCGACGGTGAGCAATGCCTCCAAAGTCGCCCTAATTATGTTCATCCAAAAATTCAAAGAGGAAGGTGGACAGTTGTATGACTGCCAGGCTTACACCGATCATATGGCCAGTATGGGTGCCGAGCTTATTGATAGAAATGAGTTTTTGGAGTACCTAAAGTCCGAAAAGTAATAACCTCAAATGCAGTTGCAAGAATGGTATCGAGAAACTGATAGCTTCGATTGGAAAGGGAATCAAATTATTTATAAAATCCACTCGAATGACAAACCGTGGCTATTGCTGATTCATGGGTTCCCTACATCGTCATATGATTGGTGCAAGATTTGGCAACCCTTAAGTCAGAGATTCTCGCTCATAGCCTTGGATATGCTGGGATTTGGCTATTCGGACAAACCAAATCCATTCCCTTATTCTATTATGCAGCAGGCAGACCTGATAGAGGACCTGTTGCAGCACTTGAAAATATCCGATTGCCATATTATTGCTCATGATTACGGAGATACAGTTGCCCAAGAACTGATTACCAGATACAATGAGGGAAAAGGAATAAATCTAAAGTCTGCATGCTTATTAAACGGAGGAATCTTTCCCGAATCTCACCATCCGTTGCCTATTCAGAAAATGCTGATGAGTCCGATCGGATTTTTGCTCAGTAAGCTCCTCAATCAAAAGAAATTTGAAAAAAGCTTTAGTCAAATCTTTGGGCCGGATACGATGCTTACTGATGAAGAATTGGACGTCTACTGGCAAATAGTCTCCAGGAATAATGGTCATCGGATTGCTCACCTGATCATTCGATATATGAAGGAACGAGTAAAAAATCGGGAGCGCTGGGTAGGAGCGTTGCAAAATTTCAACCAACCTCTTGGATTAATAAACGGTCTTGTTGATCCCATTTCAGGACAAGTAATGGTAGATCGCTACAAAGAAATTATCAGCACCGAAAATATCTGGACAATGGACCGAATCGGACATTACCCACAGGTAGAAGATCCGGAGGAGTTGATGAAGTGTTATTGGAAATTTCTCAATCGGTATCTTAAAGACGTGAAGTAGAATTTATCAATACTTAATGCTGTATTTGGAGTTTTCAGTTTCGTTCTCTAACCAATTGAAAATAAGTATAATATTCAATTTCTAGAATTGCTATTTCAGAGTAAAATCTTAAGTGAAGAGAGTCTGCACTTAACTTCTCTACATCATAAGATCCGTCACTGATTTGCAGCTCCATAGTTGCTGTGTCATAATTATATAACTCAATCCATGTTGTGTCAGGACTTTCAACCATGAGACTATCTTTACTGAAGGTCCAGTTCAATTCACTAACATCAGGTGCGCCAATGGTGATTTCTGTGCCCGCAGGCATTGAAATCACCTCAGCTGTAGACTCTATAAAAGACCATGTTCCAAGAATAGTGATTTCATCTTGTTCAATTAGGATAGGATTTTCGTCATCATTACAAGAAATCAAAACTGACATCAAAATTAATGTCATTATTAGTGTGTTTAGAAGGTTCTTCATTTGGTAGTAGTTATATGCTGTCCAAAACTAACATATCCATAACATTATGTATGAATCAAAATCTTTGATTACTTCAATTCTATCCGAAATAATTCAAGCTAAATGGATGCTGAGTAAACTTTCCTTATGCTAAAAACCCTCTGCATAATTATCTCCACGCGAGTAATCAGCTCCGCCTTCCAGCTTGCCATCCTCTCTCACAAGAATACAGTCCATTCTACCCATTGCTTCACGTCGCTCGATGAGATGTCCCATCTTTTCCAACTTCTTGATCGCCGCAGGATCGAAAGCTCGCTCCTCAACCAGTATTCGATCGGGTAGCCACTGGCTGTGCGTGCGTGTTGCGTTCACAGCATCTTGCATACTCATGCCATGGTCAATCACATTCATAATCGCTTGAAACACGGAGGTAATAATAGTGGCGCCTCCCGGAGTTCCAACTACCATTTTTAATTTCCCATCTTTTTCTACGATGGTGGGTGTCATGCTACTCAACATCCTTTTCTCCGGTACGATGGCATTGGCCTCACCACCCACAAGTCCGAATTGATTTGCAACGCCTGGTTTTGAACTGAAATCATCCATCTCATTATTTAGAAAAAATCCAGCACCTCTGACATATACTTTACATCCAAAAAAGGAATTTAAAGTTGTAGTAAGAGAAACTGCATTTCCGTCAGGATCGACGATCGAGAAGTGTGTTGTCTCTACACTTTCTATGACATCAACCTCACCCTCTTTTATATCTTGAGAATCTGTTTTCTTCTTAAGGGAAATGGATGAAAACCGTTCCTTATTATAAGTTGGATCTAAAAGCATATCCACCGGAACATCATAGTAATCAGGATCGCCAAGATAGGTGGCCCTATCTGCATAGACCCTACGCTCAAGTTCAGTGAGTAGGTGAATGGTCTGAGCTGTATTGTGTCCCATTTCTGAAATGTTGTATTGTTCGGCCCCTTGAAGTAATTGCAACACAGCGATTCCGCCACTGGAGGGAGGAGGCATCGAAATTACTTTGTGTCCGCGGTAGTTGGAGGTGACAGGATCACGCCATCTGGCACTGTAAGCATTTAGATCTTCCTCCGTGATCAACCCACCACCTCTTTGCATTTCTTTCACAATTTGATCAGCAACAATACCGGCATAAAATCCATCTCTGCCTCTGTCTCTTATTTGCGTGAGCGTTCCCGCCAGCTCTACAAACTTTATCGTGTCACCATTCTTCCATCCCTCGTCTTTTACCAAAAAGAAATCAGCTCCATTTATCTCAATAAAGTCCTCTCGCTTTTCATTGAATTCCATTGCCTGATTTTCGGTAATGGTAAAACCATAATAAGCCAGATTAATTGCAGGCTGAATAAGTTCGGCCAGCGCTTTAGACCCAAACTTGTCATGAAGTTTCAATATACCATCTACGGAGCCAGGGACACCTGCAGCTTTGTGTCCTTTGGTGCTTAAGCCATCTATCACATTACCTTCATCATCAAGGTACATATCCCGACCTCCAGCTTTAGGTGCTTTTTCTCTAAAATCAAGTGAGCCAATGGTGCCATCATTCATTCGGTAGAGTGCGAACCCACCACCACCAATATTGCCAGCCCTTGGAAATACCACTGCCAATGCAAACTTTACAGCTAGCGCCGCATCGAAAGCATTACCCCCATTTTTTAAAACTTCTACACCTACTTGTGTAGCAAGTGGGTGAGCGGTGGAAATCATGGCCTGCTCTCCAAGCGGTCCAATTTCTGGTTCTTTCGGAATGCTTACCTGCGTCGATTGGCAGGCACATAAGACAATCAGAATTGTGGTTTTAAGATACTTCATTAGGTCAGGTTTAGGAGTGCGTAAAATGCATCTTGATGAATCGAAACTAAACAACCACAGAACAGTAAAAAAATGACTCATCGAATACGTTATAAGAAAATTTAACAAAAGGTTTTCATAAGTATGTAGTATTCAAGGGGTACCATTTGTTGGTGTTAATCTATTGGTGAAACTGAAATTTTGTTGTTACGGGTCAATTTATTATCTTCATCAGCCCTTAACCAAAAAATCAAATCCGATCAACCCAAAAAGTCAAGCCAGCGATATGAAAGACTCACCTCGAACTCCAATGGAAATAGAAATCCCGAAAGGGTACAGAAGGTATAAGTTGAAGGGAATTGATAGAGAAATTATAGCAAAAAAAGGAGGGCCTACTGCAAGGCAAATCAAGACAAAAGCGTCATACAAGGAACTCCGAAATAATCAGAAAGAATTTGGTGTGGCATCAATGATGGCAAAAACTCTTCGTCAGTCATTGTCCACGGGAATGTCAGAAATTTGCGAAACCTATGTTTCTGGTAAGCTTACGGCCCAATTTAGGAATCTGGCCAAAATGGAAGAGGGAAAGACAGGCACTCGCCCATTGTTTTTAAGTAAGCACGGTCATTTGCTGAATGGTTTTGAGTTTAACTCAAAGGCGCCGTATGAAAAGATATTTGGAGCAAAGTATTTTGTAAAGCCCGGATCACAAAGAGGGCAGGTTATTCTGCATTTTCCAGCGTTTATTCCTGAGAAAATCTTTAAAAGTCCTAAGGGTGCATCCAACTTTAAGATCACGGCACGATTAATTGCCCTTTCTGATTATCAGTTTGATCAAAAGGCTGGAGGATACAAGCCCTTGAACAAAGACCTTCACGGCAAATTTGGCACTTACGAAAGCTCGATGCTGCCATTATTGAAAATACCAACCGAACCTATGACCGGAATGATCTCTATAGATAATAGAATTATTCCAGAGGGCACCGGACTATTTCTTGTGATGGCAATCAGTTTCTATAAAATGGAAGGCGGAAAGTTTGAGCACCTGAGCAAAGAAAGCAGCATGCAAATTCAGCGGGTGTTATAACCTATTGAAGCCAAGGTTCGTTGGTTTATGTGAAATCCTACAACCTTATGAAAGCGCTATTTTCATTCCTACTAATATTTGGAATTCTTCAGGCTAATTCTCAAGATCATTATGACCTGGCAAGATCAAAGTTTAATCAAAATGATCTTGATTCGGCACGGTATTATATCAATAAGAATTTAACAAAAAAGCCCAACGCCGAAGACTATTTTCTTAGTGCCATGATTCATGAAGCGCAAAATAAGGATTTACGCGCACTGGCCGACTATGAAGCAGTTATCCAAAAAGATCCAGGGAATTTAGAGGCCTATTTTCAAAAGGGGATGATCTATTACAACTCAGCAAGTACTGAGCAGGCCATAAAAGACTTTACATATGTAATTGAAAATCAAAGTGGATCAGAAACACGGGCAATTTATTATGGTACAGATCCGTCCGGATCGAAAGGTACCTTCTTGACCACACTGCAGTCGATGATTAGCAGAGTCCATCAGTATCGAGGCATGGCATACCAAAAAATGGGAAATTGGAATGCAGCACTGGCTGATTTCACAGAGGCATTTGAGTATGATTCGCTGGCCGATTGTTTTGTAAACAGGTCTCAGCTATATGCGAAAATGGGCAGAGAAAAAGATGCGATCAATGATTTAAGAGAAGCTATACGCCTGGATTCATCAAACTATCATGCATGGTACAATTTGGCCATTTTGGATGAGAATGCTCAGCTGCCCATGTCGCTCCTTGCAAACGAAGAATTTACTCCAATGCTCAATTTGGTTGGTGCCAATGCATATGAAAGTGGAGATTTTGATATGTCCGCAATGTACCATACAAAGGCAATTGAGGCTAATGAGAATGATGATCTTGCCTACATTAGTCGTGGCAAGGCCCTTTTGAGAACAGGTGCTTTTAGTCAGGCTCGCCAAGATTTCATCAAGGCATTGCAATTAAATTCATCCAGATCTGAAGCCTTTTACTTAATCGGAAATTCATTATTTCATGAGAAGAAATATTCAGATGCCATCGGTTTTTATGAGCGGTATCTATCAGTAGACAAGGGGTATGAAAATGTATGGTTCAATGCCGCAATGGCATACATGAATTTAAAAGATTCAAAGAAATCCTGTCAGTACCTTCAAAAGGCAAGCGAATTGGGAATGGAGCAAGCCGACGACATGATGTCAAAGCATTGCGATAGTCAGTAGATGAATTTCTATTTACCTTTGTTGAATGGCAAATCAGACAAGTTTGAAAATCGATATGCACACGCATATCCTTCCTCACAACATACCAAATTTCGCTGAGAAATTTGGCTATGGAGACTTTATACACCTGCTTCATCATAAGCCAGAAGCAGCGCGTATGATGAAAGGAGATAAGTTTTTCCGAGAAATTCAATCCAATT
The DNA here is from genome assembly GCA_006969745.1 of Cytophagaceae bacterium. Classification (GTDB taxonomy): domain Bacteria; phylum Bacteroidota; class Bacteroidia; order Cytophagales; family Cyclobacteriaceae; genus Ekhidna. The sequence continues at coordinate 1,068,195 of CP030886.1, read as the reverse complement.
GCTGGGACGAAAAACTTCGAATAGAGGAATATAAAAAGTTTGATACTCAACTTCAGGTAGTTTGTACTATACCGGTAATGTTTAGTTATTGGGCCGATGCGCACGATTGTCTGGATCTTTCCATGTTTTTAAACGATCACATTGCACAAGTGGTAGAAGAAAATCCCAAGCATTACATTGGGCTTGGCACTGTACCGATGCAAGACACTGATCTGGCTATAAAAGAACTTGAACGACTAAAGGAGTTAGGTATTCCAGGGGTGCAGATTGGATCGAATATCAACAATCATAATCTGAGCAAACCCAGATTCTTTGAATTTTTCGAAGCTTGTGAAAGGCTAGGAATAGCCGTACTGGTTCATCCGTGGGAGATGATGGGCAAGGAATACATGGAAAAGTACTGGCTACCATGGTTGGTAGGTATGCCTGCGGAGACAGCCAGAGCAGCAGCTTCAATGATTTTTGGAGGTGTATTTGAGAGATTACCAAAATTAAGGGTTTGTTTTGCTCATTCTGGCGGCTCTTTGCTTGCTACAATTGGGCGTTTAGAACACGGCTTCAATTGCCGTCCTGATCTTGTGGCGGTTCACAACAACGTTAATCCTCGAGAGTACCTTGGTAAGTTTTGGGTGGATAGCATTACACATGATCCGACCTATCTGAAATACGTGATCGACTTGATTGGTTCTGAAAAAGTGTGCCTCGGATCAGATTATCCATTCCCTCTAGGCGATTTGGAAATAGGTAAATTCATTACGGAGATGGATTTGCCACAAAAGGATCTGGATAATATATTTTATCAATCTACGCTAGATTGGCTAGGCTTAAGCGAAAGCAAGAATAAAGAACTTCTAAAAGTGCTTTTGGGAGAAGGTTAATTCTCTTGCATATACTTATCCAAAGAAGCTCTGGCCATTTTACGAACTTTGTTTTTCAGCATTGGTGACCAGCCTAATAATAGGCCAGGAACTCCTAAAGCCATTCTGGACCAGCGCCAAAAGTTAAAGTGATCCGTATGCTTGATGATGAGATCGTCCTTAAATTCCATTGTTGCGTGAATGATGTTGTGAACTGTTCTACCAGTTGTTGAAAATTCATAATCGGCTTCCCAAATACATTGCGCCATTTTATCGTCACCAACAATTGAGTCGAAGTTAATTTCCAGATTACCCTTCGATCGCTGGATTAACATGGCCCACATGGCTGTCACTTTATCATAATCCAGGTTTTGAAATGCCGGATCGTTGAACACAACATCTTTATGATAGCATTCAGCCATTATTTTAGCATCATGGGCTTGAAAGGCTGAATAGAATTTTTCTAATGTGTCCTTGCTCATAAGTATTTTTTTAATAATAATTCTTTCACTTTAGGAAGTCCCTCGCTGGCCGTTTCCTCGTACAAATGGAAATTTTCTTTTCCGGAAATTGGAGGAATTTTGGGATCAACGATAAACTTTGGTACTTCAGGCTTTATGAAATCAATCAATCCCGCTGCAGGGTAAACAACCAGTGAAGTTCCTGCTACAATGAATATATCTGCTGAAAGCACTTCCTGCATGGCTGGCTCCATCATAGATACAGACTCTCCAAACCAAACAATGTGAGGACGCAACTGTGAGCCCATGGCGCATTTATCACCTTCTTTCAGCTCCCATCCATCCAACTCATATACCAACTCAGGATCGAGGGTGCTTCTCACCTTGCTTATTTCTCCATGTAGATGGAGCACATTGGTGCTGCCGGATTTTTCATGTAAAGCATCTATGTTTTGCGTGATGATCACGACCTCAAAGTGCTTTTCCAGGTCAGCAAGAGCGTAATGCCCCGGATTTGGTTTTACTTCTTGTGCTTGCTTCCTTCTTTGATTGTAGAATTCAAGAACCAAAGCTCGATCTCTCCTCCATGCTTCTGGTGTTGCCACCTTGGTGACGTCATGGCCTTCCCATAGCCCACCAGAGTCTCGAAAGGTCTTAAGCCCACTCTCTGCGCTTATTCCAGCTCCGGTAAGTACGGCGATTTTTTTCTTCATTACCTTTTTTTATGAATCGAATAAAAAAGCCCTGACCATCGAGTCAAGGCTTATCATAAAATTAAGTTTTCACTTAGAATGAGTACATGACTCCAGCTTTTAATCCGAAACCGAATGGGTCGTTTGCACCATCAGGTTTTGCTAAATTATAGTTAAGGGCAGTAGTTATCCCCAGACTATTTGCAAGTGGAAATATAGCACCACCACCAAGGTTTAAACCTAATGTGCTGCTTGGATCTCCACCAACATTAGTAAGGCCTGCATTGCCATAAACTTGAGTTGATCCGGTTACAAAATAGTATCTGAAATTAATATCCAAAACATTTGTTGTGAAGCTGTCTTTGGTATACGAATAATATTCTAAAGATCCTGACATGTCACTTTTAAAGAGGTATTCCAGGTTGGCGCCAAATCCAATAGTTCCATCACCGCCAAAAGGGCTAGCTGCGAATCCTAAACCGGCTCCTGCGCGAAAGTCTCCTTGACTTTGCGCCGAGGCTGCCATTGTGATACATGTAAAGCCTAGTGAAAGAAGTAAAATTTTAAATTTCATAGTCTGAATTATGTTTAGTGAGTTCGTTAAATAGTACTAAATATAGCTCATCTTGAGACAAGGAAAAAAAGTCTAAAAGTGTAGGTTTTTGCATGTAATCCTATCTCATTGATAATGAGGTGCATATTTGGATAATTACATAAGCGGATAAAATACCCATACGGTGGTATTTCATACTTCGCTAGGTATGCCTATATTGCACTCATTGTACAACCAAAATTATTTATTAATCCTATGAAAAAATTTACTATCCTTTCATTATTTGCAGCGTTCGTACTTTTCGGACTATCTGCAAACGCACAAGAGCAAGGTGACATCAGAGTTGGTGCTGGACTTGCTTACGGAACTAAAGCTGGTATAGATGCTAGTGGATCAAAAGGAGCGCTTGGTATAAACTTTGGTGCTGAGTACCTTATAACTGACGCAATTAGTATTGCTCCTAGTTATACTATCTTTTTCAAAAGTGAAGTTGATCTAGGCGCATTTGGAACTGCTGAATTTGCTCCTAAGGCACTTAATATTGACGCTAGGTATTATTTTACTGAAAATGGACTATATGGGCTTGTAGGTTTCACAAGTATTGGTGATGCATCAACTGAGTCTGGTCTGAATATCGGTGCTGGTATCATGTACCCACTTAGCGATAATCTATTTGCTAATGGACAGGTTAAATACCAAACTCCTGGCGATGGTCAGCTAGTGATCAACGCTGGTGTAGCATTTGCATTCTAAAGAACACTTAGATAATAAAAATTAAGCCCTGCCTTATGGCAGGGCTTTTTTTTGTGAGTTGAGTTAAATTACGTCATCTACCAAATATCAATTCAGATGAAAAAATCAATTGTATTCGCATTTATTTTTTTGACTTCAATGATTGGCTTTGCTCAAACGGAGAAAGGTGGTTGGGCTGTTAGCGCTTCATCAATACTTTCATTTTCATCAAGTTCATTAGATGGTGCGAGTGATAACTTTACTTCATTTGGACTTTCTACAGATGGAGGGTATTTCATTGAGGATAATTTAGCAGCCGGAATGATTCTTAGTTTTTCCAGTTCTTCCAATGGATCCATAGATTCTAATTCACTGACAATTGGACCTTTGGCAAGGTATTATTTTAATGGCACCTTTTTTCTGAGTGCGGGATTTGGATATACCACCTCAAAAACAAAAACTGATTTTGGTGATTTTACAACTGATGGCGGCACATTATTACTACAGGCTGGATATCCAATTTGGATAGTAGATGCGGTCGCTGTAGAGCCGGCTCTCAACTATTCTATAGGTACGGGAGATTTTGATGGAAACAAAACCTTAAACCTGAGCGTGGGTTTTAGGCTGTACTTCTAGTGCACAGGCACGTATATAATCTTCTTGGTTTGGAAAAACTCTTCAGTGAAATAATCAGAGATATCTTTTTGAATATAGCGTCTGCCAAACTCCTTCATTTCCAGCTTGAGATCTCCGCCTTTTAGTAATATCAGGCCATTATCGAGTTCGTTTCGCTGTTCTTTGCTCACCTTTTGATGCGCCCAAATGAAGAGCTGCTTAGTTTGAGCGACTGCACGTGAAACGATGAAGTCAAACTTTCCGCTCACTTTTTCCATGCGTTGATGTTCTGCACTCAGATTGTTAAGACCTATTGCATTTGCAACTTCCTTGACAACAGTGATCTTTTTGCCAATGGAATCAACCAAATGAAATTTACAGTCTGGATATAAAATAGCCAGAGGTATTCCGGGAAAGCCACCACCAGTACCCACATCGAGGATTTCTGAACCCTGTATGAAAGTTGTGAATTGAGCAATTGCCAGGCTGTGTAGAACATGACGCTCATATAGTTGATCAATGTCTTTCCGGCTGACTACATTGATTTTAGCATTCCAATCCTCGTAAAGGTCTTGTAGCTGTGCGAATTGATGAACTTGCTGCTCGGAGAGATCAGGAAAGTATTTATGAATGATTTCGATGCTTGTAGTATTTGAAACCACAAAGATAGATTGGCGAATCTTATATATGCTTCTTTTTATCCTTGACCAACTCGTACATCAGCTCTCTTGCCCTATGGAGTTGAGCTTTTACTGTCCCTAGTGGTGCTTCAAGTTCTTGTGCTATTTCATCATAGGACAATTCATCGAAGTATCGGAGTTTAACTAGTCGCTGATATTTTGCAGGCAGTTTGTCCACAAACATTCTGACTAACTCAATTTTTTGATCCTTAATGGTTTCTTCGTCGGGAGTTAGGTTTTTATCCTGAACGTCAATGTTTACTGATTCGCCACTATCATCGGTGAATGTGCTGTTGAGGCTAAAGGTGTTTAGTTTCTTTTTACGGATAAAATCAATCGCATTGTTGGTCGCTATTCTAAAGAGCCAAGTGCTGAATGTATAGTCCTTTTTAAAACGGCTTAGGTTTTTAAATGCTTTGGCGAACGCTTCAATGGTCAAATCTTCTGCATCATCCACATTTCTGACCATTTTTAAGATCATATGATACACCGGTTTTTTATAGCGCTGCATCAACTCTGCGTAGGCTGCTTCATCGTTACCTTCAGTCGCAAGATCAATTAGCTTAAAGTCTCGCAGAGCCTTATCAGAAAACTGACGATTTAGTTCTTCCATTTAATGTCCTTTTCGAGTTTTGACCACAGTGCAATCACAGGAATTAGCACCGCATACAAAATGTCAACGAGCGGAAGCATAATATAGTTGATATTAACTCCCATTTTACCCGCAGCAAATCTATAACTCACTAATTTAATAAATAGGTAAAAAAGGAGCATCGGAAAGAAAAAAGCGTGAGTGGTTGATAAAAGTAGGAGTATGAGTGTAGAAAGGTGTGTTAAATGAAAGAAAGTCAAGAATACTTGATGATGTACTTTATACACTTTTCCCACGGACAGGTGACGAATTTTCTGATTCTTGTATGCTTTCCATGAAGTTTCGGGTACCGTATACATTAGGCTTTCGCGACCTAAAACGACCTGAGTATTGGATTTGGTCGAGTTTTCTTGAATGAATAAGTCATCATCTCCTCCTGTGGTAGATTTATGCAGCTCGTATCTATCAGAAGCTTCAAAAAATGATTTTCTAACGGCCATATTTCTACCTACCGCCATATATGGTTTCCGCAACAATGCATTTGAAATGTAGAGGAATGCAGTCATGAAAGCTTCAAACTGGATATAGTAAGAAAGGAATGAACCATCGGTTCGGTAAGGTGAAACACCAATAAGAATAACCTTTTTATCAGTAATATGACCATTGAATGTTTTTAACCATTGATTAGAAGATGGAGTGCAATCAGCATCGGTGAAAACAAGCCAGTCGCCGGTTGCATTATAAATAGCCTGATCCAGCGCAAACTTTTTTGGATTCCAATTGGGCTCGACTTCATTGATATCTATGACCTTAATCTTTTGGTCTCCAAGGCTCTGCAGATAGATTTTGCTATTATCGGAGCATCGATCAAGTGCAACAATAACTTCAAAGTTTGGGTAATCCTGCTTTAAAAGCTGTGGAATAAGCTTTTTCAGGTTTGCTTCTTCGTTTCGGGCGGCTATGATGATGCTGAGTGATACATGTTGCTTGTTTTCAATAGACCTATATCTCATAAATGCACTGGAAAATGCAATCGTAAAACCAAGGTTAATTAACAGACTAGTCACGCAAAGAATGAGAACCATCAGGTGAATTAAATAAAACCTTCATTCAAAATGAACACGTTTTTGATTTACCATACTTTAAGCTCTTGATAAAACTTATTTTTGCGCTCCAATGCAATTCGAATTACAAAATACCGACAGCAAATCTTCAGCCCGGGCTGGCTTGGTTAAAACCGCTCATGGTAAGATTCAGACACCTATATTTATGCCTGTGGGTACAGCCGGAACAGTGAAGGCTGTTCATCAGCGTGAGTTGGAAGAGGATATAAAGGCCCAAATCATCTTGGGAAATACCTATCACTTGTATATGCGTCCGGGGCTTGATGTGGTTGAGAAGGCTGGAGGACTACATAAATTCAACGGGTGGGATCGTCCGATTTTGACAGATAGTGGCGGGTATCAGGTGTATTCACTTGCTGATAATCGCAAGATTGTTGAGGAGGGTGTTCACTTCCAGTCTCACAAGGATGGAAGTCGGCATTTTTTCACACCGGAAGGAATCATGGATATTCAGCGTACCATTGGTGCAGATATCATCATGGCTTTTGACGAATGTACTCCATATCCTTGCGAGTATGACTATGCAGAGAAGTCCATGCATATGACACATCGTTGGCTGGATAGATGTGTGAGGCGATTTGATGAGACTGAAGGGAAATACGGATTCGAACAAACACTTTTCCCTATTGTACAAGGCAGTGTTTATAAAGATCTACGCACCCAATCGGCTGAGTACATAGCCAGCAAAGGGCGCGAAGGCAATGCGATAGGCGGACTGTCTGTTGGTGAGCCAGCAGAAGATATGTATGCAATGACCGATCATGTATGCGGTATCCTTCCAAAAGACAAGCCTCGATATCTGATGGGAGTGGGCACGCCTGCAAACATTCTGGAATGCATTGCGCTGGGTGTTGACATGTTTGATTGTGTAATGCCTACAAGAAATGCCAGGAATGGAATGCTTTTTACCACTCAGGGGATCATCAATATTCGCAACGAAAAATGGAAAGACGATTTTACACCAATCGATGAAGAACTGGGTGGGTATACCAGTACCTTTTACTCTAAAGGATATTTAAGGCATTTGATCACCAGTAATGAAATTCTTGGCGCACAAATTGCAAGCATCCAGAATCTGACATTTTACCTCTGGTTAGTGGGTGAGGCCAGAAAGCAAATCATAAATGATAACTTCGCGAACTGGAAAGAGGTGATGGTGAAAAAAGTGAGTCAAAGACTGTGATTTAGCTGTAAGAATGAAAAAGCTCGACTGGTACATACTGAAAAAAATCCTTGTCACATTTGTGTTTGTGGTGGGATTGCTTGAGCTAATCATTTGTGTGATTGATTACACTGAAAAGAATGACGATTTTATCAAAAATGAACTGAGCTCAGGATTGATCTGGCAATACTACCTGTCATTCATCCCTTACATAGCCAGCCTACTCACTCCGATTACTGTTTTTATTGCAACTGTCTTTGTAACGGCGAAGATGGCCGCCAAAACAGAAATTGTGGCAATACTGGCGAGCGGAATCAGCTTTCGGCGCATGCTTTTCCCGTATCTCATCGCATCGGTGATGATTGGCGGAGCCAGCTTTTACTTGAATAGTTACGTTATTCCGGATGCCAATAAATTTCGGCTGGATTTTGAGCTCAGGTATTTAAAGGATCCATTCTACAATACCGATAAGCACATTCACATCAAAATTGCTGAACGCGATAGCCTTGAAGATTACATCTACCTATATCGATTTGATGTTCGCCGAAATGTAGGCTCTGCTATCACTTTGGAAACTATGTACGGCACACAATTGGTGGAGAAAGTGACGGCTCGTCAAATCAATTGGGATACCACCGGAAGGTGGAAGCTGAAGCGGTGGCAAAAACGTGAAATAAAAAATCAAAAGGAGATAATAACGGAGGGTGATGAACTGGATACTTTATTGAATCTGTCGCCCAGTGATTTCGGGAATAAAGATCGGATTTGGGAAACGATGACGATGGATGAACTCAACGATCACATCAAATTGCAAAAGTCTCGCGGCGCAGATGATGTCCATATTTTTCAGATTGAAAAATACATTCGATACATGTCTCCATTTACAATGATAATTTTGATGGCCATCGGAGTGATCGTATCCGCAAGGAAATCCAGGCAAGGAACCGGCTTTCAGATAGCCCTGGGATTCGTAATAGCCTTTGCTTTTATCATTGCCTTTATATTGGCACAAGCGATTGCTGAGGCAGGTTCAATGAACACCATCGTAGCAATCTGGATGCCGAATATCATCTTTACCGGAGTGGCCTTATTGCTCTACAGAACAGTGCCGCGATGATACAGGAAAAGAAGGATTTTCTAACCCTTCATTTCATTGTTCTGATATGGGGTTTTACAGCGATTCTCGGATTGCTCATTGACATTCCATCAGTTGAGGTGGTTTTTTTCAGAACACTCATATCTGCTGTAGGTCTGTGGATCGTTTTGAAGTTTTGGAAGCGATCATTTGCCATACATTCCCGAAAGCATTTTTTAATCATTCTGGGTACTGGTGGCCTCATTGCTGCTCACTGGATTCTTTTTTTTCTTTCAGCTCGTATTTCCAATGCTTCTGTATGTTTAGCCGGAATGGCAACTTGCTCATTGTGGACAAGCTTAATTGAACCTTTGTCGCAGGGTCGTAAGATTAGAGCATTTGAGGTGCTGCTGAGTGTAATTGCCTTCATTGGAATTGGTGTTATTTTCAATGTTGAGCTAGACTACCTTTCAGGTCTTTTGACTGCTGTGCTATCTGCATTTATTGCATCGGTTTTTACAGTAATCAATGGAAGGCTTACTAAAACTTATGATCCTTATGTGATCACATTCTATGAGATGGCGGGAGCTTGTATTGCAACGGCACTCTTTTTCCCTGTTTATTCCGGATTTTTCGTCGATAAACTGACTTTAAACCCGACACCAAATGATTGGTTTTATTTGGCGGTACTTGCTATACTGTGTACGGTGTATGCATATTCAGTTTCAGTGGAATTGATGAAGCGACTATCAGCTTTTTCTATCAATCTCGTCGTAAATCTTGAGCCAGTATATGGTATTGTGCTGGCATTGATTATTTTCGGTGATAGTGAGGAGATGAGCCCGGGATTTTATATTGGAACACTATTGATCCTAACCTCTGTGCTTCTCTATCCGTTATTGAATCGACGCTACAAAAAGAAGGCGCTTTCTACTGATATAATTAGATAATATGCTACTTACAACAACCAACAGCGTAGAGGGTAAAACGATCTCTACATACTATGGAATGGTCACCGGTGAAGCTATCATTGGAGCCAATATTTTTAAAGACATTTTTGCATCAATCACTGATATAGTAGGCGGTCGTTCTGGTGCCTATGAGAAATCGCTAAAGGATGCTAAGAATATAGCGGTTCAGGAATTGATTGAAGCAGCACAAGCATTGGGAGCAAACGCTGTTATTGCGATAGACCTTGACTATGAAACAATGGGAAAGGATGGAGGTATGATGATGGTAAGCGCCAGCGGTACTGCTGTCAAACTGGATTAATTCCCATTTAGTAACTTGCCTATATGGCAAGAAAAACATTTCTACTTCTAGCGCTGAGTGTTTCTGTATCGCTCAGTGCTCAATATTATCCTTCCAAAAATCAATGGGAAAACAAAACGGCATCACAGCTTGGCTTGAGACAATCTGCTATTGACGATGCTGTTCAATTTGCTATGGATAATGAATATGCCGGACAAAAAGATTTACGTCTGGCAATACTTCAATCCTTCAGTCGCGAGCCTTATCACAAGTTGCAAGGTCCGACCAAAGAGCGAGGTGGCCCAGCAGGCACGATCATAAAAGATGGATATGTAGTTGCAAGTTGGGGAGATACCAAGCGGGTGGATATGACTTTTAGTGTCACTAAAAGCTATTTATCTACAACAGCCGGGCTAGCTTTTGATGAGGGACTAATTTCTTCCATTCAGGACAAGGTGGCAGAATATGTATGGGATGAAACATTCGAAGGTGAGCACAATGCAAAGATTACATGGGAGCATCTGCTGCAGCAGACTTCAGATTGGTCAGGTGCACTATTTGGACTCTACGACTGGACAGATCGACCAGATCGTGAGGGTACGTTTGACGAGTGGAAGTATCGAGAGTTAAAAGAACCAGGCACGAGTTACAAATACAATGACGTGAGGGTCAATGTTCTTTCATACTCGCTTTTGAATGTCTGGAGAAAACCACTTCCTCAGGTTTTGAAGGAGAGAATAATGGACCCAATTGGAGCAAGCACAACATGGCGCTGGTACGGATATGATGACTCCTGGATCACAATTGATGGTCAACAAATGCAGGTGGTGAGTGGTGGAGGTCATCACGGAGGTGGAGTTTTCATAAACACCGAAGACCATGCACGGTTCGGGCTGTTGTTTGCACGAAAAGGAAAATGGAACGATACTCAGCTCATCTCTGAACAATGGACCCAGATGATTCAGACACCTGCTGCAGCGTACGAAAGCTATGGATACATGTGGTGGTTAAACAAAGGCCCGCGTTCGTGGGAAGGATTACCGGATCATTTATACTACGCTGCAGGTTTTGGGGGAAATTTCATAGTGATAGACGAGCAAAAGGATTTAGTAATCGTCACTCGTTGGCTAGAGCCATCGAAAATTGGTGATGTGGTACGCAAGGTATATCAGGCAATGGACTGAATTCTAATCCACCATAGATACAATCACTTTTCCGGTGTGTTTGCCTTCACCAAAGTATTGAATGGCCCACGGTGTCTTTTCTAAAGGATAAGGTCCGTCCACCACAGGTTTTAACAGACCTTTTTCATAAAGCGAATGAATTTTATCAAGGTCTTTGTTTGCCTTGAGGCCGACCATATATACTGGTTTCTTTCTGATTTTTCTGGCAAACAAAAGCTGAAGGAGATTTTTGATCTCACCTCCAATCGAAACATACTTTCCATTTTCAGATAATACGCGGATAAAAGCATTCGGCGACCTGCAGGTCTTGGCATCAAGTATTAAATCATACTTTTTTTCTTCTTTGGTAAAATCTATCTGCTTGTAATCCAGAATATGATCAAACCCAATATCAGCCATGGTCTTAAGTTTATCACCGGTATCTACACCAGTCACTTTCGCGTCAAATGTTTTTGCTATGTACAATCCAAGTGTACCCACACCACCACCAGCGCCGTTGATTAAAACGCTCATTCCTTTGGAAATTTGTCCTACATCCACGAGCCCCTGCCAGGCAAGGTTGGCGGCATGGGAGAGTGCAGCTGCATCTTGGTGAGACATATAGTCGGGCTTTAGCACCAGCGCCTTTTCATTTATGCAGATGTATTCTGCAAAGCTTCCAAACCCATGATCTGAGATATCTCCGTATACTTTGTCACCAACTTTAAATCTGGAAACACCGGAACCTGGTTGCTCAATTGTTCCAGATAATTCCATACCAGGGATTGGACGCTTAGGTTTAAATAGACCGAAGAAAAGCCGATATATACCGGGCTTGCCTCGCACCATGCTCCAATCATAGTCGTTGACGGCACTACAATTTACTTTGATCAGAACTTCATTTTCTTTTGGGGAAGGTTTTGGTACCTCAATCAATTGAAGATTTTCAGTAGGACCGTATGAGGCGCAGTGAATGGCTTTCATTCGTTAGTGGTTAGGTTTTGAAATAGGACGGCAGATAGGTTGGCATGGTTACAACTAAACCTCTTTATCCATCAAGTCAGTCACCACATGATAGCGAGGGTCATCAATGGACGACACGATCATATGCTCAAAATCGGGGCTTGCTTTGTGAAGTAGCATTTTACACTCTGGACTAAGATGAACCAGTTTTACCTGCTTTCCATAGTCCTTATACTTCTTTTCAAGCGCGAAAATTGCTTCAATACCCGAGTGATCACTTACCCTTGATTCCAGAAAGTCTAATTCCACATTGTCAGGATCATTTGCGGGATCAAACTTTGAGTTAAAGGATTGTACTGAGCCAAAGAATAACGGTCCCCAGATTTCATAAACCTTGGTTCCATCTTCTTTAATGGACTTGCGAGCGCGAATTTTTGTAGCATTCTGCCAGGCAAATACCAGAGCGGACATAATTACTCCTACGATAACGGCAATAGCTAAATCTTGCCATACAGTCACAGCAGAAACTGTAATCAAAACGATAGCATCTGCTAATGGAATTTTATTAATGATTCTAAAACTACTCCATGCAAATGTGCCAATCACAACCATAAACATCACGCCAACCAGAGCAGCAATCGGAATTTGCTCGATAAGCGGAGCGGCAAAAAGAATGAAGCACAAAAGAGCTATGGCCGCTGTAATACCGGACAATCTTCCGCGTCCTCCTGAGCTCACGTTGATGATGGACTGACCGATCATGGCGCATCCACCCATACCTCCGAAGAGGCCATTCAGAATGTTTGCTCCACCCTGAGCCACGCATTCACGGTTTCCACTTCCTCGAGTTTCGGTCATATCATCAATCAAATTCAAAGTCATGAGTGACTCAATAAGTCCCACTGCGGCTAAAAGTATGGCTGTAGAAATAATCAATCCCCAATGCCCTTGCAGTGTATCAAGAAGTCCAAAGATTTGAATTTGGAAAGTGGGCAGGCTGCCCTCTAGTCCATTGCCACCACCTTCACGAATAAATGAACCTACTGTGCTCACATCTAAACCGCCAAAAATGGTGATTGATGCTACAACAATGATTCCAACCAATGCAGCAGGAAGTTTTTTAGTCAGTTTTGGAAGGAAGTACATAATAGCCATTGTCAGTCCTACAAGACCCAACATGATGTATAGGTCTGATCCACCCATCCAATGATATTCACCGTTGATTCGCTCCTTAAATAAGCCAAGTTGAGAAAGGAATATGACGATCGCCAAACCATTTACAAATCCCATCATCACGGAATGAGGGATTAATCGTACGAATTTTCCAAGTCTTAAAACACCAGCTAGTATCTGTATAGCTCCGACTAGTAATAGTGTAATGAAAAGCCATTGTAATCCAAGATTATCAATGGGTGCGCTGAGCGCATTGCCAACTTCATTTCCTTTTTGGATCATGTGCACCATCACCACAGCCATCGCACCTGTAGCTCCGGAGATCATGCCCGGACGTCCGCCAAACATTGATGTGACAATGCCCATCATGAAAGCACCATAAAGACCAACCATTGGATCTATGCCAGCTACAAAGGCGAATGCCACAGCTTCAGGCACTAATGCTAAGGCAACAGTAAGCCCTGAAAGAATATCATTTTTTGGATTAAACGTGAAGTTTCGGAATAATCTTTTCATATGCGATCTGGAATAAGCGCGCAAAGATAGAATATTCGGTGTGGGCGACGTGATATCACCTTGATATTTTTAAAACGACCCTGGTGTTAGCATATGTGAATAACTGATGAGAGCAATTCACGTTCTTAATAGCTGAATATGGCTAAGCTGCGATCAATACTTATACTATTTTTTTTATTATGTCAACTTGACCTTTTTAGTCAAAATTATCCGGAATCCAGAGATCATTTTGCTGCCACTTTTGACTCATTTAGGAATAAACTGATCTTGTTTGGAGGGAACGGTGATGAAGAAGCGTATTTGTCAGACGTGTGGGAGTTTGATGGTGAAAGCTGGAAAATGTTGAGTGAAAATGTAATGACCCCAAGAAGTAGTCACTCAATCGTCTTTATACCTCATTTAAATATGAGCCTTTTGATAGGTGGGATTTCCAAGGAAGGAGAATACTTAACAAGAATGGGTTTGTGGGATGGTCGCAAATGGCAAAAAATAGATGGAGGACCTTCTCCTAGATACTCACCAGCTGTTGCTTACGATGAAAGTCGCGAAACACTTGTTGTCTTTTCGGGGGCAGGCCGAGGAAGTGATGATATGTGGGAGTTTAGTAGCAACCAATGGAAAGAAATCAAACTAGGCAGTAAGAGACCTGCGGCAAGAACCCGCTCACAAATGGTGTATGATTACGTTCGGAAAAAAGTGGTTTTATATGGTGGATATGCAGATGGAAAATCTATTGGTGATATGTGGGAGTGGGATGGAAGAGAATGGAACGAACTGAAAGTTGAAACTCCAGGAGCGAGAAACAATCACTTGATGGTATCAGATAAATTTCGAAAAAAGGTGATGCTTTTTGGTGGTAAAAACAGGCAAGATGGGATTCTTTATGGCGATACATGGGAGTGGGATGGAAACACTTGGATCAGAGTGACAGATAAGGGCCCTGTTGCCAGAGATATGACGGCCGGGGCATTTGACCATAATATGGGTAAAGTGGTTTTATTTGGAGGAAGAGATATAAACAGAAAGAAGTTAAACGATTTTTGGTCATGGGATGGAAAAAACTGGTCGAGAATATCAGAATATGGAAAATGATTTGCTCACCAAAAAGAAGGTGAGATTATTTATGCTGCATTTTCATCCATGCAAAGACCGGTAATCCGCCAATTAGCAATAGAAAACCCCAATAAACAATCTCCATTCCTGAACCGGCAATAGCCCAAACTGAGAATATAAAGGCGATAAATGCCAGCATCAGTTTCTTTCGGAAACCTTTAGAAAAACCCTCTTGCTTGGCCGAATACACAGCATAACTCACCGAGGTAAATAGATAGGCGATCAATGCAGTCATACTTGAGAGTAGCAAGGCAAATTTAAATGCGGCTACCAGCCCTTTGGAGTAGTTCATGATCATAAGCACAGAAATCAAAATGCTTGATAATATGATACCAATCGCAGGAACACCGTTGGAATTTTCTTTCGCAAAAAGTTTGGGAAATAATCGATCTCTGGATATTGCGGCTGGTATTTGTCCTTGAATTAAGATCCAGCCATTCAGAGCACCAAGCGTTGAGATAATAGCTCCAGTAGCTACGATGTTTTCTGCCCAGGATCCCCAGATCAATGCTGCTGCGTCAGCAAAAGGAGCCTGAGAGTATTGCAGTTTTTCTGGAGGAATAATGCCCATTAAGGAAACTGTCCCAAGGATGTAGATCACTGTCACCACCCCTAAGCCGAAATAGGTGGAGCGAGGAATTGTGCGTTTTGGGTTTTCGATATCTCCGGAAGGAATAGTCGCGCACTCAATACCCATGTAAGCAAAGAACGTTAAGGTTGCCGTTTGAGTGATGGCATTTAGGTCTGTTTGTCCACTGATATTAAAGCTGGTGAAATTTTCAAACTTTAGGTAAAACAAACCGAAAATGCCAATAGCTAGTAGTGGTGTAATTTTAAGAATACTGGTGATAAGGGAGAAGATCCCTGCCTCGCGAATCCCACGAGTATTGATCCATACAACACCCCAAACGATTGCTAGCCCTGTAAAAATGGCAATCAGGTTGTTAGATTGTAAAACCGGGAAGAAGACTCCTAAATAGCTTACCAGGGCTATAGCAATTGCTGCATTGACGCACCAAATGGATATCCAATATCCCCACGCTACCAGAAAGCCGGCAAAATCACCTAGACCTTCTCTTGAATAGATGTAAGGGCCTCCTGATGTACCGGATAGCATCTTGCTAAATTCTATAAAGACAAATGCCAATGCAGCAGCGCCAAATGCTGATACTACCCAGCCAATAATGCTGATGCTACCATAAGATGCGAGGGTGGCTGGTAAGAGAAAAATACCTGAACCGATCATATTTCCAACTACGAGAGAAGAGCTGGTCCAGAAGCCTAGTTTTTTTTCACTCATGTCTTAAACAATAGAGTCATGTAAAAAACCCTATTTTTGAAAGATACCCTAAATAAATGAATAGGTATTCTATCAATAGAGACATTGCGAAAGCTGAAACATTACCCGCATCTTTTTATCGGGATCAGGAAACTTTTGACCAAATCAAGGAGAAAATTTTCTATCGGTCCTGGCAATGGATTGGTGATCAGCAATTGGTGCAATTGCCAAAACATACACATCCACTTGTACTAATGGATGGATTCCTGACTGAACCAATGGTGTTAACCAAAGATGAAAAAGGAGATATTCATTGTTTAAGTAATGTCTGCACCCATCGTGGAAACCTTGTTGCCAATCAGCCCGGAAGCCAACGGAAGCTTGTGTGTATGTATCACGGGAGAAAATTTGGTTTAGATGGAAAATTTGAATCCATGCCGGAGTTTAAAGAAGCAAAAAATTTTCCACGTGCATGTGAAGACTTGCATCGGTTTGAAAGCGCAAAATGGGGTCCGCTACTTTTTGCTAAGCTAGGAGGGGAAATTGATTTCAATCACGTGATTGAGGAGATGAACAAGTATGTTGGATTTCTTCCGCTAGAAGAATTCGTTTTTAATGAGGTGCAGTCCAAAGACTACCTGGTCAATGCACATTGGGCGCTCTATTGTGATAATTACCTGGAGGGCTTTCATATACCATTTGTGCATAGCGATCTCAATGCAGCTTTGGATTATGGTAGTTACGAGACGGTGCTACATGATCATTTCAATGTTCAGGTCGGTTACTCAGAAGGCGCAGAAGACATCTTTGACCTACCGAAAGGTCACATTCATGAAGGCAAGCGAGTGGCGGCTTATTATTTCTGGGTGTTTCCCAACATGATGTTCAATTTCTACCCATGGGGGTTGTCGGTCAATATTGTTAGACCACTTTCTTTGAATCAAACGAAGGTGTCTTTTTTGTCCTATATCTATGATGAATCGAAACTCCATAAAGGAGCAGGAGCCTTGCTTGATAAGGTGGAGCGTGAGGACGAGTTTGTTGTAGAGGGCGTGCAAAAAGGGCTTAGGTCTAAGTATTATAAATCAGGCAGGTTTTCTCCTACGCGCGAACAAGGGGTTCATCAGTTTCATTCGATGTTGGCCAGATATTTGGGGTAGTTCTGACAACTTTTAATTAGACCTTCTTTATGATCACTCTTCGACCTGAGCTACAGGATCGTTAAAAATGAATGTGGCAATTTTCCAATCCTGTTTATTTTTTCTTGCGATAAGCACGTAGTTGCCTTCATTTAGTGTTGTGACTGTATCTAATTCTTCGATCCAGGAATACTTTATGTCAAAACGACCTCTTACCCAGGCAATGGATTGGTTTCCCTCAATTGTGTCAGGGTAATGATTGAAATAGTGGACAATCCCACCCGTTCCATTCGGCCAGAAAAAGTCCCTTAGGTTTTCTTTCCCGATGACCGCATCATCACCATGATGTGGGATAAACACCACATTTTCTTCAAAAACCTCGAGGACAGCTTCTTGTGGAGTTTCTGCGAACCAGCCATTTACATAATCCTTTTCTAATTGCTCAATTTGTTCAATATCTGATTGCTTTAATTCAGTATTCTGTGAACAGCTGAATACAAGCCCTAATGTAAAAAGAAATGTTGTCGTGTATTTCATAGGACATTTTTAGTCAAGAGCTAAACAGATATGTGCACTTTGACCCTTAAGTCAAGTGTTTAATATGTCCGTCCATATAAATGCCGCATCTCATTTCTATGACAATTCTCAGTTCACGTATGAAATTATGCGCAAGGAAACATGAAACTAAATCCTCTATTGATTGGGATTGCTAAAACATTCCATCATCCCACTCTATCCCATCTGCAGATAGGTTGGTAGTTAAGGTTCTCCATGAGGTCCAAATACCCTCTCTTTTGGCCCTGACCTTAATGGTATAGGTGCCACTATTTTGCGGTGAAATCATGATGCTTGATGATTTACTTTGCTTTATAAAGCTCCTTCTCGTATGAGAGGTATTTATTTCCCACTGCCAATCTTCAACGGCTACATTTGATGTAACAGAACACTTTGCATAATTATCCCCTGATATAAGGGCATAATCCTTTATCACTCTTATTGAGGTAAGGGTAGGCATGCAATTATTGCTTTTGAAGCCGCTACTTTTTGTCACAGTTCCAACAGTAGCAAATTCCAGATCACCGGTGTTTTGAAGTGAGCTTAATGTGGCATCGCTAATTGCTTTAGTAATAACCGTATTTGGACTGCCTGGCCAACTATCTTTTACCCGATATTTTGTGGTGGAGCCAGTTTTTTCTTGCCATCCGTAAATGAGCACGGCATGGTAGGTAGCATCTGCCGAACTTCTACCGTTGAAAAATGTAGATAAGGCTGATCCATTTACACGCATGATCACAGGTCCATTTTTTATTTCGCTTCGAAGACTATGGTTTGTAGAGAGTGTTCTTTTAGTGACATTGCTAACCGTGGCATATTGGGTGATGTTCCCGGCGTCTAGAATATTGTCAATTCCTTCGCACACCTGTTCGTTCGATAAGTCCAACACGACCTCAATGTTTTTGTTGGCGCTAAATATGTTTGAGATTGTTTGATTTCTGGGTGGATCTCCACATGGTCTTAGAGGGAAGTTATTATCACCATTCGATTTAGGGATCTTTATGTTCTGCATATAGGCATTCAAAGAGCCTAGATTTCTACCAGCATTGTATATTAGGTAATCTGTGTATAGTTCAGATAAATCATACTCGGTACCATACTCCTTATAAATTTTAGTTTCTAATGCGGCCGTTAGCGCATATGCTACGCAAGGCCCCTGGTAAAATTGGTCCGCTTTGCTAGGAAGAAAAGAGGTGGATGACTGACATTCCACCCATGAATACGAAGACTCGCTTTGTGAGTAAACCCCGAATAGTAAAAAGCAAAGTGATGAGTAAAGGATGACTTTCATAGGTTGCATTTGTTTGGATACTAGAATAGCAAAGTATAGAATAAATATACCGCTTTCAGCTAACAACGAAAAAAGGTTTTGGTGAGAAAAACACTCACATTTCTATCCTAAAACTATTTGCAAATTTCAATCAACTGCTCTCTGCAAAATCTTCGAAATTCGACCGTTTACAATTTCAGACATATTCCACATAATAAGATCGGGATCGGTCGTGCTATAAAAGTGAATCACCACAGTGTCAAAGTCTTTGTAATAGTTTGCAAAACTCTGATATCCGGGAACCCAACCACTGTGTTCATACTCATAGATGGATGAATATATTTCCTGCTCATCTTCGTCAAATAAGGTTCCATCATTCAATGCTCGTAGGAAGATTCCTACATCTTCGGCTGAAGCCACCATGCCGAGATCATCCCCTTTTAAGTCGTGAGGATAACCAATATGATAGCCGCTCATCACATCTTCCATATTCACTTCGTTAAGCGAACTGAAGGTGTTCTCAAGCCTAAGTCGAGTTATAATTTTTTCCTTTATGTATTGATGACGGCTGTAGCCTAATACCTTATCAATTAGCTCTCCGATAAGCAAATAATTGGTGTTGGAATAACCATAATCTTTGTCTGGTTCAAAATATGCCGGCAAGTCAAGCGCCAATTCGAGTGCCTCTTCGGTAGATTCAGCAGGGTGGGCCCAATAATCTGGTGCATCAGTAAAGTTGGGAATGCCGCTACGATGTTGTACCATCATCCGCAAGGTAATTTTATCAGCATTTTCAATTCTTCCCACAAGCTCAGGAAAATAGTCAGCGAGTGTTTTGTCTAAAGACAAACTATCAGCATTGACAAGTTTAGCAACAGCAACCGCATGATACAGCTTGCTAATACTTGCAATCTTGAAAAGGGAATTAGGATCTGCAGGTATCTTCTTTTCCCGATCATGCCATCCGGCAGCATGAAATGCTGGTTCGTTTCCTTTTTGATCTATATAAACAATCACTCCTTCAAATCCGTGATCTATTGCCTCTTCTACTTGACCTTGAACTGTATCAGGAAGCGGGAGAATCCAGGCTTTCACTAAGAGCCATGGAACAAAGTATAGGGAACCAATACTTACTGCTATAAATATGATTTTGAGGATTTGTTTGGTTTGTCTTTTCGCCATTATCATATACTGATTAAAATTTCAACCATTGCCATTTTTCATCCACTATTGGCTTTTCAAATATCCCATAGACTGTGCTGCCACTTCCTGTCATCGAAGCATAGATAGCTCCTGCTTTATACATGGCATTTTTTAGTTGTTGAATCTCAGGGTGGTTAGGAAAAATGGATGTTTCAAAATCGTTTATTAGTAAACCTTTCCATTCGTGAATCGGAGACCCGATAAGATTTGAAAAGTTATTCCTGGGTGATTGTGGTGTCACTCCGGCATATGCTTCCTTAGTAGATACATGAATGCCTGGATTGTGGATCGCTAAATGATAGTCGGAAAGATCTAAATCGATCAGTTTTAGGTCTTCACCACGCCCAGTAGTTATCGCAGGTTCATTCTTAACAAAGAAAGGACAATCGCTTCCTAGCTGCAACGCATAGGTTTCAAGTTGTGTGTCTGTCAGATTGAGTCTAAATAGCTCGTTTAGCAGTTTAAGCACAAATGCGCCATCGGCTGAACCACCTCCAAGACCGGCGCCCATGGGAATGTTTTTTAGTAAGTGAATCGCTACAGCTGGAATGTTGTGATCGGCTTTGATTAGTTCGTAGGCTTTTACGCACAAGTTGGATGAGGCATCTCCGGGGATATCCAATCCATAACTGTGAAAAGCAAAAGAAGCTGCTTCTATCACCTCCAGACTATCATACCATGGAATAGGATAAAAGCAGCTTTCAATGTTGTGATAGCCATCTTCCCGCTTGCTTACAATGTTGAGCCCAAGATTGATTTTTGCGTTGGGGAAGGAGATCATTTCGGTGAATCTTATTTTGATGTCATCCTGAACGAAGTGAAGGATCTATCCTATAATTGAAAAGATCCTTCGTTTCACTCAGGATGACAGTTTTTTCAACTGTTACTTACTCAATTCGTCAACCAGTGCGTCTGTGATGCCGGAAGTGGAGAATCCACCATCGTGCATAAGGTTTTGCATAGTCACCATTCTGGTAAGGTCTGAAAACATGCTTATGCAATAGTCGGCACAACTTTCAGCGTCGGCATTGCCAAGTGGAGACATTTTGTCCGCATAGTTGAAGAATACATCAAAGCCTGGAACACCTGAGCCGGCTGTAGTCATTGTTGGCGATTGTGAAATTGTATTTACACGCACTTTCTTACTTACTCCAAATCGGTAGCCATAGCTTCTTGCAATGGATTCAAGTAAGGCTTTGGCTTGTGCCATATCAGAATAATCAGGGAAAGTTCGCTGTGCTGCAATGTACGAAAGACCAAGGATTGAACCCCATTCATTCATTGCATCTAGTTTCTCAGCCGTCTGCATCATCTTGTGAAATGAAAGTGCGGATACATCCAATGTTTTTTGGAACCAGTCGTAGTTCAGGTCTCCATAATCTTTTCCTTTTCGCACGTTTGGACTCATACCGATTGAGTGAAGAACGAAATCAATTTTTCCACCAAGAGCTTCTTGAGACTTGTTGAATAGATTTTCCAGGTCCTCCATGGAAGTAGCATCGGCAGGAATAATCTCTGCATTGCATTTTTCACCTAGTTTGTTAATCTCTCCCATTCGCATAGCTATTGGAGCGTTGGTCAGTGTGAATGTAGCGCCTTGCTCGTGAGCTTTCTCAGCTACTTTCCATGCGATGGAATTTTGATCCAATGCACCAGAAATGATCCCTCTTTTTCCTTTCAGTAGATTATGTGACATGTTCAGTTAGTTTAATTCTTGATTTAGAGATTCGAAATTAGCCAATTTGCAGCAACTCCTTGGCACTTTCCACTGCAGAAGCTCCCGGGTTTTCACCGCCGATCATTTTGGCTATTTCAGTTACTCTGTCCTGATCTTCGAGACGTTTAATTCTGCTGACCGAACGGTCAGAGCTGTGATCTTTGTAAACGTAATAATGAGCATCACCTCCGGCAGCAAACTGTGGCAGGTGGCTTATACTGATCACTTGATGATTCTTGGACATTTCTTTCATCATGCGGATCATCTGTAAAGCGACTTCACCGGAGACACCAGTGTCTATTTCATCAAAAATGATGGTTGGCATGGCCGTTTTATCCGCAATGAGGTATTTCACAGCAAAAATCAAACGTGAGAATTCACCACCTGAAGCTACTTCTTTTAGCTCTTGAGGCTTTATTCCCTTATTTGCACTGAAATGCATTTCAACTTCATCCAAGCCACTAACTGTTGGAGCTATTGGCTTGATTTTGATTTCAATAGTGCCATTTTCAATTCCAATCTTGTGGATAATCTTCTCAATTTCGTCAGCAAAGTTCAGTGAGAAAAGTTTGCGAGCTTCTGTAAGCTTGCCAGCATGAGCCAGCATTTCTTTCTCTGCCTTCTCTAGCTCTTTTTTGGCTTGCAATATTTCATTGTCCAGATTGGCTACCTGGCTAAGACTTTTATCTAAGTCATCTCTGATAGCGACTAATTCTTGAACGGTCTGGACGTTGTGTTTCTTTTGAAGCCTGAACAGTAAATCCAAACGATCCTTGAGCTCTTGTATCTTTTCAGGATCATGCTCTACTGTAGCTTGAACGCGTTGAATTTCTCCTAATATATCAGTCAATTCGATTGAAGTGCTTTCCAGCCGGTTGCTTAATTCTGCCAATTCAGGTGAGAAAGAGGCGATAGTGTTGAGCAGAGATTTTGATTCTTTGATTTGCTGAAGAATGGCGACTTCAGATTCATCAAGCATATGGCTGGCTTGCGAAAGCTTAAGTTTGATGTCTTCAGCATTTTCCAATACTTCTAATTCACTTTCCAAGGCCTCTTGATTCAAATCGTCTAGTTGTGCTTCTAATAGTTCATTTAATAAGAACTGTTTATAATCTGCATCTTCAGCACTTTGGGTCGCCAGAGATTCTAATTTATCAACTTCTTTTTTTGCTTGAACGTAGCTTTTGAATGATAGCTTGTAGCTGGAGAGCAACTCCGGATGGGAAGCAAATGCGTCAAGCGCTCTCAACTGGTAAGAATTATCGCCGAGTTGCAGAGATTCATGTTGCGAGTGGACATCCATGAGTTTTTCACCAATTGCTTTAAGCGCACTTAGATTGGTAGGTGTATCGTTTACAAATGCTCTGGATTTTCCTGATGGACTTATTTCCCGTCGAATTACGCACTCGTTTTCATAATCCAGATCTTCATCTTCAAAGATTTTCTGCAATGAATAGGACGAAATATCAAAGATTCCTTCTACAATGCATTTTTGATTTTCGTTGAGGAGGACTTTGGTATCAGCTCTTTTGCCAAGCAATAAACCAACTGCACCAAGCATGATGGACTTTCCTGCTCCCGTCTCTCCGGTTATTATATTCAACTTGGGAGATGGAGACATTTCCAGCTCCTGAATAAGTGCATAGTTTTTTATCTGGAGCGACTTGATCATAAATGGATCACAAAGATATCAGAGACTACTCAATCAGTGCCTTATATTCGTCGGTTCTTGACGGATCTATATTGCTAAGTAAATTATATGCTTGTCTGCGCGTGGCGAGATTGGATTCTGTGAATAATTGCTGAAGTTCGCCTGACTTGGCATCCATGAAACTGATAGTCAAAATAGATCTGGGTCGTGCTCTATTCGCTCGCTGAATATCAGAAAGTGCTTCCAAAATAGTTTTTTCTGCTTGCGGTCGGTCTTCCGTAATAATATCAAGTCCATTTCGATGATATTTATACAGAGCTTTTCTGATTGGCTCGAGTTGAGGATTTTGGACATTTTCAACCAGCCAGTAGCGATTTCTTACACTATTGAATTGTTGCCAGCCGTTATAGCTGGTTTGCTGTGCATTATTGACAATTTTAAAGGCGTTTTCAAAGTGGGGCGTTCCCCCAAGCTCAGAAAATGTATCGTAATCAAAACCAATAATCATGTAAGCATAGTAGGCTAGCATGGAGGTGATGTTACTTGTGAATATATTTTCATTGAATCGCAATGGTTGAGATTGTACATATTCAAAATCCCAATCGCGATCTGCAAAATTCATGATTACCGTCTCGTATCCAGAGCCATAAACCGGACGACTAGACAGCACTTGCACAGAAGCTTTAAATACACCGACGCTCGGCATTTCGGATATGGTAATTACCAGATTGCAGCTAATCACTTCCTCTTCTTCGAAGGTGTCGTTGGTCCATTTGGTGGTATTTAAAAATTGCGCAAATTCAGTTTCCATCTCAGTGAATACTGCACGTTCAGTCGTTTGAACCTGCTGTGCATTCACGATTACACGACAGTTTAACTCTTGTGCAAAAGAGGCACTGGTAAGGAATATGAGAACTAGTCCAAGAATTTTCATTTGAGATTTTTTATAACGTAATCAACAATGTCCTGTGCTACATCGGTCTTACTTTTCAACTCAAATTTGTATTCCTTATTGTTCTTATCAAAGAAGGTGACTTTGTTCGTGTCTTGTTGAAATCCGGCGCCTTTGTCGTTGAGTGAGTTAAGCACTATCAGATCGAAGTTTTTCTTTTTAAGTTTCTCTTTTGCATTTAGTATCTCATTGGTAGTTTCAAGGGCAAAGCCGATATGGAATTGCTTTCTTTTCTTTTTACCTAGTTCTGCAGCGATATCCGGATTTTTTACCAGATTGATTTGAAGGGTGCTTTCTTTCTTTTTGATTTTCTCTTTGGCAGGATTTTCAGGGCGGTAATCTGAGACAGCCGCGGAAAATACGACTATGTCTGCCTTGCTATGGAGTTTTTCAGTTTCTGCTAGCATCTCTTCAGCTGACGACACTTTTATCAACTCGCCATTTTGAGGAAAGAACGATGCAGGTCCTGAGATCATGGAAGTGGTAGCACCAGCATTTTGAAATGCTCTAGCGATTGCTGATCCCATTTTGCCTGATGAATGATTCCCAATGAATCTAACTGGATCTATTGCTTCGAAAGTTGGTCCTGAGGTTATCAAGACGTGTTTCCCTTTTAGGGCGTCTGAATTAACCAACTTTTTTTTTACCAGCTCAATCAGTTCTTCAGGTTCTGCCATTCGTCCCTGTCCTGAGAGTCCACTGGCTAATTCACCATCACGAGCTTCTATTACTTCATTTCCGAAAGATTGGAGTTTTCGAAGATTTTCTAATGTAGTTGGGTGCTGGTACATGTCCAGATCCATTGCCGGAGCAACCATGACGGGACACTTGGCTGATAGGTAGGTGGCTAGTAGCAGGTTGTCGCAAATGCCATTGGCCATCTTTCCAAGAGTGTTGGCACTGAGTGGAGCAACCAGCATCAGGTCTGCCCACATTCCTAATTCAACGTGATTATTCCATTCGCCACTGGTTTTATCAAAGTATTCAGAATGGACCGGGTTTTTGGAAAGTGTAGCTAAGGTCAATGGTGTGATGAAGTCCTTGGCACTTTCAGTCATAACGACTTTAACTTCCGCGCCTTCTTTTACCAAAAGACGCACAAAAAAAGCGGTTTTATAGGCCGCTATTGACCCACAAACCGCTAATAATATTTTCTTACCCGCCAACATGGCGACTAATTTATGCTAAATCAGAACCAGATTCGTCTTCTTCTTCAGGTAATCTGAAATTAAGCTCACCATTCAAAAACTCCTCTATGGCAGAAGTAGTTGGTTTAGGCATTCGCTCGTAGAATTTAGAGATTTCAATTTGCTCCCTGTTTTCGAATATTTCTTCTAAGTTGTCAACTGAAGAAGCAAACTCAGCAAGCTTAGCATTAAGCTCTTCTTTTTGATTTGCACTGATTTGTCTTGCTCGCTTAGCGATAATTACTAAAGACTCATATAAGTTGCCTGTTGGCTCTAATATGTCCTGATTATCTCTTGTAATTAATGAAGAAGTAATGTGCTGCATTTCGCTCTTTTTAATTTGAATCGGCAAATTTAGTTATTTCTTCGATGCAATCAGCATAAATTTTCTCTGCATCTTTTAAAAATTTGCTGTTTGGGTATTTGTCAAGAAATGACAGGTAGAAATCTACGGTAGTTTTGTAGCGCTCTTCTTGTCTTTTTTGGATACTCTCCCTGGCGTAATCGTATGATGTTTCTATCTCCAGAAAGTCTACTTCTTCGTTGTAATCCGAGTCCGGAAAATCTTTGGAAAAGTTGTCATAGACTACAAGTGCAGCTTTGTATCTTCTCAGCTTGTAATACAGTTTGCATTGCTCGTAGGCCTTCTTTTCGAGTTTCTGCTGCATGTCGTCAATGATACGGTCTGCTTCTGGTGCGTATTCTGAAGCAGGATATTTGTTGATGAATTTTTGCATTGCAGTCACTGCCTCATAGGTCACAGTCTGGTCCAGCTGATAATCGGGTGACTGCAGGTAAAGGGAGTACGCATGCATGTATGCGGCTTCCATTACATATTCTGAGCGACCGTATATTCTGACAAACTCTTCAAAATGGTGTGAACTGAGGATGTATTGTTTCTGGTAATAATAGCTATACGCCAAATAGAAATTGCCAAGTTCCGCTTCTTCGGTACCTCGGATGATTGGAAGTATATCTTCCAAAAGAATGATGGTTCGGTGGTAATCTTCCTTTTCGTAGTAATCCAAGGCAGCCTCATACTTAACCTTCCAATCTCCACTTTTTTGAATCTTACGAAACTTGCTGCAGCCAGCTACGCTGACCGCTATGATTAGTAAGAAAAGTATTCGAATTTCCCTCATAATTTTTTAATAGTCGGCAAAACTAAGGACTTAAACCTTAAACGGAAACAAGGACTCAATCATTCGTCCTTGCCTTTAAGGCTTTTTAACGTTTTGAGGTTCTTTTTGGACTTGTTTTCTAGATTGATCTCCTCACTGGGTATTGGTTTGTCCGTTTCTTCAGGTAAATCCGGTGCTTCAATGACATCCGTGAAAAGGTCAACCAATTCCGGTCTTTCGTCACCACGCCAATCAAATCCGTCTAACCTTTGAACATCAACTGTCAATTCATGTGGTGGGATAAACCGTGCCTCTGGTTTTTTGTAAAAGGAGATATTATCCAACTTTTCATTTTTAAATCTGATGGTCATATCACTGCACAAAATTCGATTCATTCCTAAAATGAAAATATTAGTAGGATCATTTTCGTCCAATACGTAGTATATGCTCTCTCCATTGCCATTGACATAGATCCTATCGATTTTTGAATCTTTGAAGATAGCGTTCATTGTACGGCCTTTTATCTGATTGTAGTTCTGAATGGTGTCTTCGGTGGTAAGAAATGACCGTTGAAGTAAGGACATATTTTTTATTTCTTTTTCAGTTACCTCCATCGCTATTGTATCACCCTCCAGTTGGTTATTTAGATTCCAGAATATTGGTTCTTCGTAAAAGAAAAGAAGTGAGTCTTGCAAGAAGTACGAAGCAGAATCGGCCAGTCCTTGTAGGTTACTTTTCCAAATTCTTACATTGTGGTAGGCTAGTATTCTTTTGGCTGAATCATACTCGCTCTCGATCGAGACCAAAGTATCAGCCGCAACATAAAGTGTGTCTTTCTGTAGAAACCGACGCATAATCGCATTTCCATAAACTTTGCTGACCCCATTGTTCTTATCCGAATAGCCAAAATCTCCTGTAATGACAATGTCCTCGTTTTTTGCAGTCAGCTTCACATTGCCGGTGGCATCATAATATTTTTTGAGGTCATCGAAAAAAAGTTCGTCCCCTTCCATATAGTAATCCGTCGTCTCAACGGTACCGCTTATAAACTCAGACTGTTCAATTCGCGTCCGAAACGTACCTCCCTGCGCATGTAGGATTGATTCATCTTCTGTTATTATGGTTGTTTTACCTTCTGTTATGGCGATTTTAGGCAAAGTATTATACCTCAATGTATCTGATTTGAGAACATAATCTGGCGCCGTGAGGACTACATCTTTGTAGAACATGGCGTACTTCTGAAGTCCGTAGTAATAACCGGACTCGCTGGTAAGAACATTGACTGAGTCTTTTAGCTTTCCACCATTGAAGTAATGCCCAACCTCAGTGTCCATGTGATAGTCTAAAAACTCGGTGGTCAGGCGTTGATCTCCTTTGACATATACCACGTTATTGCGAAGTTTGGATGTGCGATCCTGACCATTGTAGATGAGTTTATTTGATGTAATTGTCACAGAGTCATCCACAATTTTCACCCTACCAAAGGCTTCCATCACATTGTCATCTGCATAGTAATAGGAGCTGTCACAATACATAGTGGATGATTCTTGCACAAAAACAACATTGCCAATTAATCGTCGGATCTTTTCGCCATTTTTTCGAAATTCGAATAAATCATCAGCTTTGTATTTTATTCGATCTCCTTTTTGAGCCTGAGCGCTCATGGAAGTGAAGAGAATAATGAAAACAAATATGGTTTGGAGTAACTTCAGCATTCCGCAAAATTAATTGATCAAGTCGTGCAATCTTTACAAAAACAGTTCCATGATTTCATTCTAACGAATGATTTGGTAAAGAAAGATGAAAAAGTGCTTCTTGCAGTGAGTGGGGGCTTAGATTCCATGGTGATGGCAAACCTGTTTTTAGAAGAAAATATACCTTTTGCCATAGCGCATTGCAACTTTGGTTTGAGAGGAGAGGAATCTGATGGCGATGAGGCGTTTGTTATGGATTGGGCTGATAAGTACAATATAAGTTGTCACGTAAAAGCATTTGAAATCGGTGGTGGGTCTATTCAGCTAGAAGCTCGAAATGCAAGGTACCAGTGGTTTGGTGAGTTGCTTTCTGAAAATAGGTATGACAAAGTAGCCACGGCGCATCATTTGAATGATTCACTGGAGACTGTTTTAATAAATCTTGCAAGAGGTACGGGCGTTAAAGGGATGGCCGGAATTTCAGTTAAAAACGGTGATGTAATAAGGCCTCTACTATTCGCTGAGAGAGAAAAGATCTATAACTATGCTATGCAGCATGATTTGGAATGGAGAGAAGATTCCAGCAACACAAAAACGGATTATGATCGAAATCTGATTAGGCACAATGTGGTGCCGGAGTTACTAAAACTTAATCCATCCTTATTGAAATCTATTGAACTTACCACGGAGCGACTTGCTTTTGCTTCCCAAATAATTGCTCAGAAGGTGGATAAAATCAAAGACCAATATTTGGCTGATGAGAAAGGTGGATTTAATCTTGACTTAAACTGGCTGAAGAAGCCATCAGATGAGCTTGTCCTTGCAGAGATCCTCGCCTCATTCGGTGTAAACTATGTGACAGCCAAAGAGATTTTTGAGGCGAGAGGTAAGTCAGGAAAGAGCTTTCCTACCGAGGATTGGCTGATTACCATGGATCGCAATGCGCTTTTTATAAATAGGGACGGACCTGTGATAATCAAAGAAACCCGGATAGAGTCTCCCGGCGTGTACGACTTGGAAGTTGGTAGGGTCATTGTCGAGATGATCTCAAAAGAGGAGGTAGTTTTTGGGGCATCCAATGTGGCACATTTTGATGCCTCCAGGCTGAAGTTTCCATTATTGATACGTTCTTGGAAGAAGGGAGATAAATTTCAGCCGCTGGGTATGCGTGGTGAAAAGAAAGTGAGCGATTACCTAATAGATGAAAAAGTGCCACTAGCGGCAAAAAAAAGTGTGATGATTTTAGAAACAGATCAGCGCATTGCCTGGCTAATTGGATTACGAATGTCAGAGATGTTTAAAATTCAGGATGACTCTGCAGAAATAGTAAAGGTTACTTTTATTGGTGCTGACGCGTAACATTTCTGGTTTGATTATCATCGTGACTATATGCTAAATATCATCCATACATTTAAGACAGCCTTTCATAATGCTCGTAGCAATCTTTTCCATACTCTGCTATCGGTATTGGGAATGGTGATTGGTGTGGGAGCCCTCGTTGCTATTTTATCCCTCATCGATGGGATGGAAAAATATGCGCATGATCAAATTTCTAAGACCACCTCATTAGAAAGTGTTGTTGTGTCTACCATCACTACAAAGCGCGTAGATAATATCAATGTGAAAAAGACAGCATATGAATTTTTCAGTTATCCTTCCTTTCGAGAGATGATGAGTGGCATACCAGAGGCGGATGGTTATTTGAGATATCAGGAATCAGGTTTTATACAATTGAATGACACCATTGAAAGAGGTGTACTTCTTACCGGGATCTTGGATAAATGGAATGATCGACTCAGGCAAGTTTCCGGCAGATTTTTAACAGCGGAAGATCTGGATCAACGATTGAAAAACGCAGTGATCTCCATGGAATTGGCACTTGCTATGAATTTAGATACCGCCAGTGAGCGGTCATTAGGAAAAATTTCTTTTAAAGGAACCGAATTTACGGTAGTCGGGATCATCGATGCGCCATCCAATAATCTTGAAATTTTTTGTCCGATATCAATGATCGAAAGAGAAAAATTAATTGCAAGACCTCCCACCGCAATCGTGGTAGCACAGTCTGTTGAAAAAGTCTCTGAAGTTGAGTCTTATGTAAACGAATTTTTGAAACAAAAATTTGGAGATAAATCAGAAGATTTCCGAGTGGTGACCAATGGATTTCGAGTGGAGCAGGCCAATCAGGGGTTTCTTGTTTTCAGATTGATCATGGGTTTGATTGTAGGGATTTCTGTGATAGTAGGTGGTATAGGGGTGATGAATGTGCTATTGATCTCTGTGACTGAGCGTACAGCTGAGATTGGAGTGAGAAAAGCAGTTGGAGCCAAACGGAAGGATATCGTTGTTCAGTTTTTATCTGAATCGTTGAGTATCAGTTTTATTGGAAGCTTTCTTGGTTTGATTCTGGGTGTGTTATTTACACTGGTAGCAGTTCCTATTGTAAAGCATTTGACAAAAATGCCTTTTGAAGCAGCTTATACGCTAGACACACTTCTTGTGATTATGACTGTGTCTATAGTTGTAGGGATTGTGTTTGGCACCTATCCGGCAATGAAAGCATCAAAATTAGATCCGGTAGAAGCGATCAGGAGAGAGTGAGGCTTTAATGGATTTCCTTTACTCGCCCAACGGTACCGTCTTCCAGCATGACTTTGATTCCATGTGGATGGTTTGGCGATTTAGTTAAAATTCGCTTTACCGTGCCTTCCGTTAATTCACCGGAACGTTGGTGATGCTTTTGCACCACAGCTACCTCAGCCCCAATTTCAATATCACTTCTCCTCGTTCCGTCCATCAGGCTTTAATTCTCATTTGAACCAATTTAAAAGCAGAAAAAACTACCCAGACAAAGTTGACAGCTACAAATGGAAATGCTCCATTCACATATGCATTATACAAGAGTAGAAGAGATCCAATAAGGTTTAAAAGCAGATATGTATTGGATTCCGCATGAATTTTCTGGAAAATATTGAGTGCAAACCCTACAAGTAGGCAGCCGGCTCCAAGCCATCCAATGAGTACTAATGTGGACATAGTCGAAAATATTGAATAGCGAAAGTAGGCTGCTTTTGTTGAAAGTGTCTTACTCGTCCTTTAAGTATTTTACAGGGTTGGTCTGAACGACTTTAAATACTTGTGATAGAATAGCTATCAATGCAATGACCACCGTTATAAAAATGGTGAATGTGATAATTGAAATTCCAAAATCAACATGGTATGGATAGTTTTCAAGCCATTTCTTGATTAGCTGGTTGCCAATGAGCAAGCCTCCGATTAATCCCAACGAAATAATCAGCAGAAACCTCTTTGTAAAAACCTTGTAGAGATTTCCTGAAGTTGCTCCCAATACTTTTCGAATGCTTATCTCTTTTAATCGTTGATTTAGCTGAAGCCCAACAACTCCCAGAAGACCCATAGAAGCCAGGAATATAGATACAAAACAACCAGTAGCTAACAATTGCATCATTCGTTGTTCTTGTCTATAGGCACTCATGTATACTTCCTCCAGAAAGGCAAATTCAAAAGGGAAGGGGTCAAAATGCTTGGCCCATATAGCTTCAAATTTTTCCTGGTTAAAAGTGGTCCCTTCACTGAGTTTGAAATAAACGGACTGCAAGGGATATGCCGGGTTTTGATAAACCACGAGTGGGTCTACGGTGCTTTTGGCAGATTCGAAATGGTAGTCCTCTACCACACCTATAATTTTTGGATTTTTAAGATCACCGTACTCGAAGGGTACAACTTCCCCGATTGGGTTTTCAAGTCCCATTTTAGTGACAAATGCCTCATTGACCAAGATTGACTGAGTTTGGTCCGAACCAATCTCCGGATCAAAGTTTCTTCCTTTCACGATTTTTATATCAAGCAGACTCAATAGATCGTTGTGAATGCGCAGGTGTCGCACATCAAATTGAGTCTCTCCTTTCATTCGAGTGCCATTATAACTTGAAATGGCAGCCGCAATTTTTATTTCAGGCATTTGAGATAATTCGTGGACAAATGGCATGATTTGACTCTCATCAGCCTGGATGTAGTCCATGTAGACAACATTCTCAAAGTCAACTTTGGTGTCGAATGAAGTAAGGTATTTTATCTGACTATTCATGGTTAGCATTCCTGCTACCAACACGGTGGCAATTACAAATTGAATTCCCAGGAGAGACTGAGTAATCCACTTGCCTGATTTTATTTTTTGCTCACCCTTTAGACTTTTGATGATCTTGAAGCGAGCGAGAACAGCTGCCGGATACACTCCGCTGATAAAGGCTACACCAACTAGTATCCCTATTGCTCCCAGTGCAAAATTCCAGTCAGCCAGGTATGAAAGGTCATAGTTTTTCCTCACAAAAGATGAAAAGCCAGGAAGCATGAGCAACATCAGTACAAGTGCGAGCAGACCTGAAAGGAGAGCTGAAATAAATGATTCGGTGATTAATTGACTGAAGATTCCGCTTTTTTCAGCGCCAATTACTTTACGAAGGGCCACCTCTCTTGCTCGATTGATGTAAAGCGAAATATTGAAGTTGGAGTAGTTGATCATTGAGATGATGAGACAAAAAAGACCAATGCCTGCAAACAGGTTGATCATTTCCACATTGCCACCACGCGAAATGCCATTGTAGTGTCCATAATCTTCGTTCAGATGTATGTCGCTTATTGGCTGAAGTTTAAGAATAACCGAGGCATCTTCACCATCAGGTTCGTTTTCCTGATGTAAAACATTCATTTTTTCCTCTGCGCTAGCGAGACCAATTGGGTCTTTGAGCTTCACTAAAGTATTCATGTTGATATCAAACCAGGTCGTAAGCCTTCTTTCTGGGGCATTAGTCAGGTAATTGGAATAAGACATGATAAGATCTCGCCGTACCGAGGTGTTTTCAGGAATGTCTTGATAAACACCCCGTACTATAAAATCTTCAAACTCTTCACCCCGAATAAGCGAAATAATGGTGCCAACAGCCTTACCTCTGAGATTAAGTTTGCCAGCCAGGCTTTCAGAAATAATGACATCATCGGGTTGATCAAAAGTAGCAGCTGTGCCCTCAAGGAAAGTCAGGTTTAGGTATTTGACCATTTCCAGATCCGCCATGATGAATGATTGGCCAATCGTTTCTTGCCCTTTTTGAATTAGACCATAGTCGGACTTGAACCGTGCAATGCTTTCAATTTCCGGAATGTTTTCGTCAAACTGCACGGACATCATATTTGAGCTTCCGCCGATATAATGAATATCATTTCCTCGCTGGAAATCCGAAACTATTCTGTACAGGCGCTCATGATCAGGAAGGTGTTTATCAAAGCTTAGCTCATCGTTTGCATATAGATAGGCGAGCCAGCAAAATGAGATGCCGAGCGCAAGACCAAGTATGTTAAGGCTGGAGTACAACTTATGTTTCTTAAGAAATCTCCATCCGGTCTTAATATAGTTTTGATACATCATAAGGTATTGATTTATGTAATGAGTAGGTCTAAGAGTAGAAAAACGAAGCGACCTGATTACTTCAAATATGAAAAGCCACCTGGCACGTCTAATACCACGCTGTTCGGTTCTCCAATGAAAAGCTTCATGTAGATCACCTTGCACCTCTTCGAGCAGGTGCGGGGCGCAAAGCCGCTGCACTAACCAATCGGCCCATCGTGGTGGATTATGCGCTGACATATTGTAAAGATGGTTTGGTTACACCTTTCCACAACTTGGTTTTGGCCTCATTCAGATCGCTTACCAATTTATATGCAGTCGGTGTAGCCCAATAAATTCGTTTTCTTCTCCCGCCTCTTTCTGCGGTAGGTTCACCAAATTGGGATTTTACCCAGCCTTTCTTTTCCATTCGTTTTAACACGACATGAATGGCTGGAATAGAGATATTTTTACTCAGTGCATCTTCATATTCTTTGGCAATGTCAACGCTGTTGATTTTCTCATTGCCAAGTAAAATCATCAAGACAATTTCTTCCAGTGATCCGATTGATTCCATTAGATTAATAATTGTTTAAGTAATCGATACGAATATGATTAATAAATGTTTAAGTAATGCATAAAAAAAGGACGAAATTGCTTTCGTCCTCAAACATTCAACCATAATTAACTGCAAAAGCTATTTTGTCTTGAGCTTCTTCCAGTTGTTGTTTGCGTTTTTTACCATGTTGTTATGTCCTTTTTCGTTCCATACCTGTTTGGCATCAACCTCGATACTATTTAGGAACAGGTAATATCTTCCGTCTTTTACGACGAATTTGTTTGGGTCTACTCTGAACTTTGAGCCAATGGCAACTCCTGTTGCACACCATCCACCGTACTGGGGCATATACTTTGATGGGCTGGCATCGAATGACTTTTTTTGATCCGAAGATGTAAAGAAGTATTTGACTCCATCTACTTCAGACATATACTCTTTTGAGCCTCTTTGTGCGAGTTGCAAATCCAAATAAGAAACTGGACTGTAACCATTCAAGGCGATTTTACTATCATCGGTATTGTACTCTTGTGCGGATGCCGCAAAGGCAAATAATACGATTAGAAAAGTTGTTGCAATATTTTTCATTGTTGTAGAATTTTAGTTTTGAAAATAGGTTTCGTTCACGACCTGGCCATCTTCCCATTCCCTGCGGATTACTTCATGCCATTTTATTTCACTTCCATCACTCATAAAGAAGTGAAAGCGGAATTCAGACATGCTTACATCTTCTCCGATTGAACTGTTTAAAAGCGAGATCTCATTGACTTGCGATATGCTGTCCACAAAGCCGGTAAGTTTGTTAACAGCCTGCTCCCGGTTTGTAGTCTCTGATCCATCCACATCACGGGTTTTAGCGTTTTCGCTAAAGAATTTGGCTACTGCCTGAGGAATCTCTCCTCTCAGCACCATGTTGTCCATTTGTGATACTAATTCTTGCATTGTTTTATTGTTTAATTACCAATGCAAAGCAAGGATGCAGACGTGCTTGTTTGTTTACAAAAAATGCCTAATGGTTGGTACTTTTTACCAAAAATTCAGAGGGTGACTGACCTGTGTGAGTTTTGAAAAAGTTCGAAAAATGGTTGATTTCCTCAAAGCCCAGTTCGAAGGCGATGGAACTTACTGAGTAGCCTTCCTTAAGTAAAAATTTGGATTCTGAAATCAACGCCTCTTCAATATGCTTTTTTGCAGATATTCCAGAAATAGACTTTATGATTTGACTAAATCTTTTTGCAGAGAGATTTAATTGATTCGCATAAAATGATACTTGATGCTCTAGATGGACGTAATGATCAAGTAGGGATTTGAAACCTTCTAGGATGCGTTTTTCTTGAGGCTTATCCTCTATCATTCGTATGAATTCGCCAGGTGAGAGGGAGGTGGTTTTTTTGAAAAACCGGCAGAAATAGGAAGCATCTTTAAACCCAAGCCTGTAGGTGGTTTCTTTCACTGAGCCACCTGATTCATACAGTGTTTGTCTGGCTTGATTGATAAGCTTGTGATTTTTCCATTGGAAGAGTGAAAGATGAAGTTTTTCTTTCGACAGTTTTTGTATTTCCTTGTAGGATAGTAATTCTGAACGCAAATCTATGGCTGCTGCTGCATGCTGATCCAGCCAGTCGCTCGTGTCAAACAGCATTTCGAGCTCTTCGTCTGTCGTGTTAAACGGGTTTATTTTTTTCCATTTTTTGTTAGAGTAGTCAAGTACATCATCTGTAGTCGTAGACTTAATTTTTTCATCTGCATCAACATGCCCCAAGGTGAGCACCTGTGAAAATAGGTAGCGGTAATCATTTGGTGATTTAGTGTTTACCGAAATTTGGTCTGTGGCTTGCTCAGCCCTAATGAATTGACCTTGCGGAATGAATACAGCTGATTCTTTTTCAAAGTGATAGGATTGAAAATTTAACTCGACGGAAGAATTTTCCGGAATCAGAAAAACAGAAGCCTCCTTACTTTTTTCCACGTGCATGAATTTACGTGTGAGGAAACTTTAGTTTACAGAAATGTGACAGTACTGATCAAGTATGTCTTATAAACGTCAAAGATTGGCTGGTTGCACCATTACTACCTCTTCTTTTTCAACGATTACTTGTCCGGCAAAGCGCACCTTTCACATGTATTTCTAGAACTTCTATTTCAAGAGATCTTCGAGCCAGTCTGTCCAGCAATTCTTTGTCTTGTGTCAAAATAGTTCTTAGATTCAGTGATAGAGAGACGGATACTTTTGTTTTTCCTTGAACAGATATTAGATAGTGCAATATTGACCCTGGGAAATCTATTGAGGTTAACAATCTCTTAAAGTACTGTTTAAGGAGTATTATCTAGCAGTTGGTTAATTGCATTTTTTACTTCTTCTCAACTCATATATCAAATAGACGAATACTGCTGAAAAAATGTTCTATTGTATAACGTCTAGCTAAGGTGAGTGTGTCTGCCATTT
Organism: Cytophagaceae bacterium; assembly: GCA_006969745.1. Lineage (GTDB taxonomy): Bacteria > Bacteroidota > Bacteroidia > Cytophagales > Cyclobacteriaceae > Ekhidna. The sequence continues at coordinate 1,031,302 of CP030886.1, read as the reverse complement.
GTGAGTAGCACTAAAGTATCTATGGGTACATCCTTTTCCAGAAAGCGCTTGGACACATTCACCTTAACATCTGTTATATTCATGTTATTTGTTTTCAAGGATTTGAATTTTCTCTTCAGCTTTCTCAAGTCGTTCCAGAAGTTCGATCTGATAAAGAGTTAACTCCTCGATCTTCTTCAATAGCTTCATATTCATGTCACCAAGATCGATACCATTCTCACCAATTTCAGAGGCTGAGGGAATCTCTGGGAGATGCTTGTTTTCAATGATATACTCCTTTGTCTCTTTAAGAGTTCGAAGTTCATAATCAGGTTCAAAAACATAATCTGGCACGCTAATGTCAGTTAGGACTTTAACTTCAGTAGCTCTGATATTTCCATTGACGGCCAGTTTAGAAAGAGGGTTAGTTGTTCCAATCCCAACGTTTCCATTATTGTCCATGACATATTGTGTCGTTCCTCCATAAAGAATTTCGAATTTCCTCTGACTGGAAGTACCACTATTTCTGAGATAGATTGAACCAGTAGCACCAGGGTTTTGTAGCATCAATCTTCCATCTGCCCCTTCAATTTTGATAAAACCATCAACAGAAAGTTTTGCGAGAGGGTTCGTGACGCCTACTCCAACATTTCCATTGTTATCCATTACAAATTTGCTTGATGAACCATATAGAATTTCCAATTTTCTCTGGCTGGAACTGCCGCTATTTCTGAGATAAATTGAACCAGTAGCACTAGGGTTTTGTAACATCAACCTTCCATCTGCTCCCTCTACTTTGACAAAGCCATCTACCGATAATTTTGCTAATGGGTTGGTTACCCCAATTCCAACGTTTCCAGAGGTTGGGAAGGTATTTGATTGTGACCAGCTTTGCTGGATAACCAATATGCTTAAAAGAAAAATTTGAACTCTGATATTTTTCATTGTCATAGAATTTAAGAATCTGGTGAAATTGAATATAACTGTAATGTAAACGACATAAACCCGTGCAAATAAACGTTTTTGATACGCACAAGTCGTTCAAGCGAAAAATTAAGGGTTTGAAAATTATTTGATAAGTAAAGAAGGGTATATCCTTCTACAAAAGTATAAAACCTCATATTTTTTCTGTTATCTAATCAATTGTTAGTTCAAACCTTGAGGCTCCACCATCACCACCTCTTCTTTTTCCACAATGACCTGACCTGCGGGAGCACCTTTCATCTTTCTCACAAATTTCCTTGGTGTGTAGATGACAGGGCATAGTGAATCGGTTTTTCTTTTGGAGTTGGCAGCTGCCAAACCTGCAGCTTTTTCAATAATGTGAGTGGGATAGTTCTGTCCCGGTTTTTGCCGGATGACTACATGCGACCCGGATACGTCTTTGGCATGAAGCCAAAGGTCATTTTTGTTGGCCACTTTCAGGGTCAATTCGTCATTAGCTTTGGCATTTTTTCCTAAAAAAATTTGCCAACCGTCTACTTCAAATTCGTGATAGGGGAGGTTTTCTGTTTTGATCTTTTCCTTTTGGGTTAGACCATGATCTTTAAAATATTTTCTAAGCTCTTTACTATTTTCTATTTCCTGAATGTGCAGGATTTGTCTGCTGTGCTTGTCTATTAATGATTCCTTGGCAGCTATGTTTTCTTTGAGTGCGTTTATTTCCTGATGCCTGTTTTTAGCCTTTCTGTATAGATTTTCAGCATTTTTTTGTGGACTCAACTCACGATTAAGCTTTATTTCGATAGGCTGATCATTGTAAAAATCGTGAAGCATAGCTTTGTTCAGTCCTGTCTGTAAGCTATTGAGATTGGCCATGAGGATGTTGGCGATTTCTTCAGGACTTCTTGAATTTTCCACTTGTGAAAGTTTACTCCGGGTTTTGGAGATATAGCTTTCTGATTTTTTAATTCGCTGCTTTAGCTTATTAATGCCTTCGGCTTTTTCCTTGTCAAAGTAGAAGCTTCGTACCGTCTTATCGTACAGCCAGTTGGCTGCTGCTATGGCTGTTTCGGCTGTTTCAGTGGATTCGTTTAGCAAACTTATTGATGGCTCATCGTGAAGGTAAATTGGATTTGTGTCCAAGAGGTCAAGTAATTCTTGAACTTTCTCCCATTTGAGCGAATCTGTTTGTTCAAAGAACGCTGTTTTTTCAAGATAGATTTTTACTTCTTTTCCTAGTGCAGGGATTAGCTCAATGGGATTGCCGCCATGAGCTGTGAATTGGTTTTCAGAAATTTCTATGTCTTTGTGTAGCTCCGCCGGATTGATCTCTAAATCCTGGGTAATATTCTTTCTAAAAACACTTCGAACAATGTCATTCTCCACGTAGAGAATATTAGCTCTGCGTGCATGCATCTTGAATATCAACGCTTCATTGCCAAATGTGATCTGAAAGGATCGTTCAAACTGAAATACAGATGCTCCGGTCACTACTTTGTCTAGCAGCTGAGGGAAAAGGTCGACACTGTTTTTCCCGGCTCGTGCAAATTGATCGGGAAAGGAAAGAAGAGAGATATTCGGGTCAAGATTGGCTCGTATATAGCATTCATGATTTTCGTTCCCAAATCCAAGAATGAGTTCGTCTTTATTCTGGGAAAAGCATTCAAGCAGAGTCAACCCTTTTAGCTCTTTTTCAAGCTCCGGAGCCAGACGTTTGAGGAAGAAATAATTGTGAAACATGACAATTGATCTTTTAACTGTCTATTGTCAACGTGAGGCCATCCCAGGCGAGCTCTATGTTTTCCGGTAGCTCGGCTGACACATCCATATGCAATCCTAATCGGTGGCTAATGTGTGTTAAGAATCCTTTTTCAGGGTTTAATTCCTGCATTAGAGCTACTGCCTCATCCAGAGTGAAATGACTAATATGGTCTTCCTTTTGCAGTGCATTGAGGACAATAATTCGTGAACCTTTGATTTTCTCTTTTTCTTCATCAGAGATATAATTAGCATCAGTGATGTAGGTAAAGTCTCCAAAACGAAATCCATACACTGGTAATTTGTGATGCATCACTTCAATGGGGTGGATGGTTTGTCCTTGTACATTAAATGGATTTCCATCAAGTGTATTCAACTCCACTTTTGGAATGCCGGGATATTTGCTTTCTGAAAAAATGTAAGAGAATTCTTGCTTCAACTGATCTTGCACTTCTTTCCTTGCATAGACAGGCATGTCTTTCTTTTGCTTGAAATTGAAACTTCTGATGTCGTCCATACCGGCAGTATGATCTTTGTGCGCATGCGTAAAAAGGACAGCATCCAATTGGTTGATTCGTGCCCGAAGCATTTGCTGACGGAAATCAGGTCCGGTGTCCACTACAAAATGTACACCATTCATTTCCACATAAATAGATGATCGAAGACGGTTGTCTCTATAGTCTACCGAGGTACAGACCTCACAATTGCATCCAATGACAGGTACACCCTGCGAAGTACCGCTGCCAAGAAAAATGACCTTCACAGCTGAAGTTGGTTATTGGTGATTTCTGCGTAAAGTTTTTTATTGTTTTCGCTGAGCTTAGAGGTGTCTATTTTGATCGATCGAAGGATCTCAATTAGGCTGTTGACTTTCCCTTCCAAAGCAAAAAACTTATTGACAACTGCCACTTTGCTTTCATTGAGAATGCAATACCCTGATTGAAAATTTCCTTTTTCGTAGCGGAGGATGTAGTCCGTTTCGGACATGATGTCCTCGAGTTTGTTTAGAAAATGGTTGGTGTACTTAATTGTCATCCGTATACTTTTTCACCATCTCTACCACCGAGTCATAGTTTAGTGGCTTAGGAATGAATGCATTTATTCCCACCTCTTCAAAATCCTCAATCGTATAGTTGTTTGCATTTCCGGTGATTGCTACTATCGGGATGTCCTGATTATTTCCACCACTGCTTCTTATAAGTTTTGCGCACTCCATTCCATCCATCACTGGCATGTGAATATCCAGCAAGACCAAGCCATACTCATCTTTGGCAAGCAGATCTAGTACCTGTTGTCCATTCTTTACTGAGGAGATTTCATAGTTTAGCTGCGAAAGAATCTTCTTGGTTAGATTTTGAATGACGCTGCTGTCTTCGGCTACAATTATTTTCTTACTCATCGGTGACTAATAGGTTTTGGCTACTCTCTTTGAATTCCTGGAAAAGCGATTTTAATTCCTGCACTTTACTTTCCAGTCCCTCAAATTTATTTTCTTTTAGTTGTTTTTCAATATCTGCTGCTTGTTTAGACAGCTTTTCTACTCCCAATGTACCTGCATTCCCTTTTAATGTATGCAGCTCACCTCTCATTTTTTCATATTCTTCTGCTTGTAAGAATATTTCAGTGTTTTTCACAAGCTCTTCAGCCTCTTCTTCAAATTCAATCAAAGTGGCTTCAATAAGCTCCTGGCCACCAAATTTAGCAAGCTGATTTAATGTGTTTTGATTGATTGCCAGATCTTCTGCTTTTTCAACAATAGAGTCGATAGAAACCTCTATTGGTTTAAAATCAACCCATTTTTTAATCTTATCGATGAGCATTTCGGCTTTTATGGGTTTTGCCAAATAGTCATCCAAACCAGCATTGAGAAATCGCTCCCGATCTTCCTCCATGGAATAGGCCGTCATTGCTATGATTGGTGTATTGCCGCCATTTTTGAGTTTTCGTACCTCATGGGTTGCCTTTATTCCATCCATTTTTGGCATCTGAATGTCCATGAATATTAAATCATAGTTTTCATTCTTGACTTGCTCAATTGCATGAAAACCATCATAAGCTTCTTCTACCTGACATCCAGATTTCAGCATAATGCTGCTGGCTACTTTTCGGTTTACATCGTTATCATCTACAAGTAAAATTTTAGGCTGTTTTCCGGTAAACTCTTTCGTAAATGGTTTGTCCGGCTGTATGGATTTTACTTCATCCGGCGAAACTTCCTGCCCCATGAAGGTAAACCAAAAGGTACTCCCTAGTCCGGGGGTGGAAACGACACCTATTTCACCTTGCATAGACTTCACTAATTCACGTGAAATAGCAAGACCAAGACCCGTACCACCAAAGTTTTTGGAGCTGCTATTGTCAAGTTGGTGAAAGCTCTGGAAGAGACTTTTTTGATCTTCTTCGGAGATACCTATACCGGAATCTTTTATGGTAACCTTAAATACAAATTGCTTGCCGCGCTGCTTTACAAGACGAATGCTCATATTTATATTTCCTTTGCTCTCACTGAATTTGATTGCATTGGAGGTTAGGTTGGAGAGAACCTGTATTAATCTGGTTTCATCCCCCAGTATCCATTCCGGGATCTTCTCATCGATGTGATAGTACAGATTGTTGTCCTTAGACGAAGCTTGCTGCGAGAATAGATCATATACTTTTTCTATTGTTTTCACCAAATGAAGTGGCTGTTGTCTGAGATCCATCTTGCCAGCTTCAATCTTCGACAGGTCAAGTATGTCGTTGAGTATGTTAAGTAGCGTTTGTGATGATTTGTTGATTGTCTTTACATACTCCGATTGTTCATGATCCAGGCTAGTGCTTGCGAGCAAATCGATCATACCAATGATGCCATTCATTGGCGTTCGAATTTCATGACTCATGTTTGCAAGGAATCGTTCTTTTATTTTCAGCGATCGCTCAGCCATTTCTTTGGCTCGCTTGAGTTCTTCATTGGTCTTTTTCAGCTGCGATATGTCTCTTGCAACACCTTCAATCTCCACGGACCCATCATCCTTATTTATTAGCCGGATGTTGAAGAAGAATTGAAGTTTCTTGCCATCTACAGTTTTTAATGTTCCCTCAATATTTCGAATTCTCTTCTCTTTATTGATACGCCTCCCTATTTCAAGTATTTGCTTGACGTTTGCAGCATAATCCAAAACATTGGTGTTGATCACATTTTTAGATTCATAGCCGAGCACCTCCTGCACAGAAGGGCTTATCATGGTTACTTTCCCTTCAATGTCGCACCGGAAGTAGATGTCCTGAAATGATTCGAAGATGGTACGAAACTTTTCTTCACTCGCGATAAGTGCGCTTTCAGATTCCTTCTTCTCAGTAATATCATTGGCGATAATGGAAAGCTCTTCTATTCGACCATTTGGGAGAAATATCGGGTTGACGAACACCTCTCGCCATACCATTTTACCGGACTTGTTGAGGTTGTTTGTTTGAAAGTTTACAAACTTACCCTTGAAGGCCTCTTTATATTTTGACGACCAAAATTCTCTCACCTCGTCTGGCAATTCTTTCGAAACCTCATTGATACTGGTTCCGATTTTTGGCTTTATACCATAGTATTTTTTGAAAGCAACCTCGTAATTCTGATTGAAAGAGGTAAATCTTGATTCTTTATCCACCGACCATATCTCGTGTGTACTACTATCGAAAATAGCCCCGAGAGTGGCTGCTTGATTTTCAATTTTCTCCTCTTTGTGCTGCCGTTCCATGGCCAGACTAATCTGACCGCCGATATAATCAAGTAGCTCTAAATCTTTATTATTAAATGCACTTTGGTCATTGTAACTGCAGATGGACATAACGCCCATTTCTGTTGCGGTCCTGATAATTACTCCTAGCCAGATTTTTGGAATTGGGTCTTTAAATGTTACCCCGATTTGCTGGCTTATCTTTTCAATTCCATCACTGTAGACGATCAACGATCTATCCCGCTGCACTGTATACTCCATCAGTCTATGGTCTACATCAAAAGTAAAATCGTCTGAATCTGCCTTTTCATTGATGCTGAAAATTCTGCGATACTCTTTTCCTTCTTTAAGGGCAATGTGAAAGTTGTGCACTTTCAACATCTGGTTTAGTTGGTTGTAAATATTGGTGTAGAGCTGCTCAAGATCATTTTCGGTAATGGTGATATTGGCGATTTGGTAGTAAAGACTTTGTGCGCTTTCAGCTCTTATTCGTTCGGTAATATCATAGAACACACATCGATATTCTACAGCCTCATCGTTTTCGAATACTGAGGTGAGTTTCCCGGTCACGTAGATATTTTTTCCGGTTTTGGAGATCAAAACGGTTTCAAAACGTTCAAATCGACTGCCCGCAGTTATCTTAAGGATGTTTTGAAGTGTGCCACGGCGATAGTCCGGATGTACAACTTCTAGAAATTTCAAGTCAGTTATTTCATCCTCTGTATAGCTGAGTTTGTTTTTAACAGCCTCATTTGCAAAACGAATTTCTCCGGTTTTTCTAAATATTGTGATTAGGTCATTGGAGTTGTCGAAAAGGTCTTTCAGGTTTTGATTAGTTTTCTCTACCAGGGTGTAATAGTCCCGCTGAGTATTGTCTAACTGAGCCTGAAGATTGGCAATTTTCTTCTTTAGTTCATCTATATCGTTTTCCACCTCGGCCATATCGAATAAAATTAGGCATTTTAGCTGTTGAAATGATGTCTAATTCGAGCAAACCTATATTAATATCCATTGTAGGCCCTACTGCAGTAGGTAAAACAGCTCTGGCTGTAGAAATAGCTAAGTGGCTAAAAACAGAAATTATTTCTGCGGATTCACGTCAATTTTATAAAGAATTGACCATCGGAACAGCAAAGCCAACGACAGAAGAATTAGCCGAGGTGCCTCATCATTTTATCGATTCACATTCAATTGATAAACTATATAGTGCAGGTGAATTTGGTCGCGATGCAGTAGATAGAATAACTAAACTCCATGATGAAAATAAAGCGGTGGTAGCAGTTGGTGGCTCAGGCTTATACCTCAAGTCTATTTGGGAAGGCTTCGATGATATGCCGGAAATTGACCCAAGGATACGAGAGGAGTTGAATCAAACATTAAAAGAAGACGGATTAGGTCCGTTGCTGGCAGAATTGGAAGAAAGAGATCAGGATTATTTCTTAGAAGTGGATAGGAACAATGGCCAACGAGTGATTCGTGCACTTGAGGTAATCAGGTTAACCGGAAAGCCATTTTCTTCTTTTAGAAAAAGAAAGGAAAAAGAAATGCCCTACTTCAATTTGAAGATAGGATTAAACATGAAACGAGAGATTCTTTTCGATCGAATCAACCAGCGAATGGACCTTATGATTGCTGCCGGATTATTTGAAGAGGCGGAATCACTGATCGCATATCGCGAGCATAACGCATTACAAACAGTAGGTTATACTGAGATATTCAAATATTTGGATGGAGAATACGACAAAGAGGAAGCAATCAGGCTGCTGAAGCGTAATAGTCGCCGATATGCTAAAAGACAATTGACTTGGTTTGGGCGTTATGAAGATATTTATTGGTACGAGCCTGATCAGATTCAAGAAATAAAGAATCTAATTGAAAAGTCACTTCCTTGAGTAGACGGATTTATGTTGATTTGCCATTTGAATCATGGAACCCAATCGCAAAATCCTAATCATCTCATATTATTGGCCTCCAAGTGGAGGTGTAGGCGTACAGCGCTGGATGAATTTTGCCCTTCAATTAAAAAATAGAGGTTGGGAGCCCACTGTGCTCACACCTAAAAATCCTCAATTTGAAATTAAAGATGAGAAGCTTCTTGGGAGAGTACATGAAATACCTACAATCAAGCTCCCAATATGGGAGCCATTCAATCTTTTTCACAAGCTGACCGGTAATAAGGATAGAAAAAATGTCCAGCAAGGATTGGTACTGGAAAAATCTGAAAAGGGAATAAAGGATAAGTTAATGGTCTGGGTAAGAGGCAACCTGCTAGTGCCAGACCCACGCCGGTTTTGGGTAAAGCCGGCGGCTAAGGAGGCAATAAAGGTCATTAAGGAGCAAAATATAGGCACGGTGATCACTACAGGACCGCCACACAGCATTCATTTGATAGGCAGGAAAATCAAACGTTCTAACAGTGAGATAAGGTGGCTTGCTGATTTTAGAGATCCATGGAGCAAATGGGACGTTTTAGAAAAATTAAATACTTCCACTTTTGTGCTTGACCTTCACCGACGAATGGAGAGGAGTGTGATAAAGGAAGCTGATGTGGCAACAACCGTAAGCAAACGTCTTGCGAAAGCATTTGGAGGAATTGATTTGTTATATAATGGTATCACCATAAACAACAAATCCAATACTGAACCCAACGATTCTCACTTTACCATTGGGTATTTTGGTATGCTCAACGAATTGAGAAATCCACGTCAGCTGTGGCATTTACTCGATCAGATGTGCAGAGAAAATCAAGTATTTGCGACCAAACTAAGGATCAAAATAGGTGGCATTGTATCCGAGTCTATAAAAAAGGAAGTTGGAGAATTAAGTCAGCTAAATGGTAAGGTGGAATTTTTGGGATATTTACCTCATGATAGCATTCAGGAAGAATACAAAAAGTGCAATGTCCTGCTCTTGCTTTTGAATAAATCCAATAACTCCGAATGGATTTTGCCCGTCAAGTTTTTTGAGTATTTGGCCGCTGATCGGATGATATTAGGACTTGGAGAGCGTAAAAGCGATCTGGGTGATTTAATGAACGATAAAGATGTTGGAGAGATTGTGGCCTATTCTGAAATAGATAGTATCAGAGGATTTTTGGAAGATATATTTGAAAATGACCGAATGCCAACCCGTGAGGATACTGAGACACTGCTCAATCAGTTTTCGCACAGTTATTTAGTAGAAAAATTAGAAAAGCTATTGCTTAGAAATGAATAAAATTAGCGTTGGATTGATAGGGTGTGGACGCATTGCCCAGAGGCATGCCGGACACATTTCGAGACTGGGCGTACTCGCAGCTGTATGCGACGTGAATCTAGAGAAAGCTACCAAACTTGGAGAGGAATATGAAGTGCCCTTCTTTTCGGATGTTGATACCTTTCTGAGCTTCAAAGATATGGATGTCGTCGCTGTATGCTCGCCGAATGGTCTCCATGCCGAGCATTCGATCAAGGCATTAAATGCAGGATTCCATGTACTTTGTGAGAAACCGATGGCTTTAACATCATCTGACTGTGAAGAAATGATAAAAACTGCTGAAAAATGCAATAAGAGATTATTCATTGTAAAGCAAAATCGGTTCAATCCGGCCATTGAAGCCGTAAAAGAAAAGATTGAACAAGGCGCACTAGGAAAGCTCTACTCCGTTCAGCTCAATTGTTTTTGGAACCGAAATTTCGATTATTATCAAAAGTCTGATTGGAAAGGGACCAAGAAATTGGACGGGGGTACGCTATTTACTCAGTTTAGTCATTTCATAGACTTGCTATATTGGATGATAGGAGATATAGCAGAAGCTTCAGCTATGATTAATAATTATGCCCATCAGGAAATAATTGAATTTGAAGACACTGGAGTAGTGACTTTACGATTTAAAAATGGTGTTTTAGGAACAGTCAATTATACAGTCAACTCATTTGCTAAAAATATGGAAGGTTCTATAACCATATTTGGTGAAAAAGGGACCGTAAAAGTAGGTGGCCAGTACCTGAATAAACTGGAATATCAATCATTTGAAGGTGACGAAATAGGAGCATTGCGTGAAGGAAATCCTGCCAATGAGTATGGTGAATATCAAGGCAGTATGAGTAATCATGATCGTGTTTATGAAAACCTGATCGATGTACTTCAAAAGGGTGGAAGTATTGCCACTAATGGGCTGGAAGGCCTTAAGACCGTCGAGATAATCGAGAAAATATACAAGTCAGCAAATGACCAGTAAGACTTTCATAGTTGGAGATGCCGGAGGCACAGGAACACAGTGGCGTCTTGTAAATGGAGGTACTATCACTCAGCATGAGACCACTGGTTTCAATGCTTATACGCATGACATCAATGACCTGAAACAAAGCATTAGCGAAACCTTTGGAAATGAAATATCATTAAATGTGCCGACCTTTTTCTATGCAGCTGGTATTGATACCGAGGAGCAAGAACGGGATGTTAAGCTGGCATTAGAAGAAGTCTTTGGCAAAAATGTATATGCTACCAACGATCTTGTTGGGGTGGCAAGATCACTGTGCGGAAAAGAGAAGGGAAATGTATGCATACTTGGTACAGGAGCCAATGCTTGTTTTTATGATGGGGCTAGTGTCCAAAATGTTGGAGCCTCTCTAGGTTATGTTCTCGGTGACGAAGGAAGTGGTGCACACTTAGGTAAGAAATTACTCCGAGCTGTTTTTAGAAATCAAGTAGCCTCCGAAATTATAGTTGCATTTCAAGATCGATTCAACCTAAGCTCGCACCAGGCAATTCAAAGAATCTATAATCAACCTAAACCAAATCATTTTCTTGCATCTTTTGCACCTTTCATTTTTGATCATAAAAATCACCCGGACATACATCACATGATACGGGAAAATTTTACCGATTTTTTTGAGGCATTCTTTTTCGAAAATAATCATTCGGAAACCACATTTTATTTTTCTGGATCAGTGGCTTTTCATTTTTCCGATATTCTTCGTCAAGTGGGCTCAGAAAGGGGCATTATTATTAAAAACATCATTCAATCACCCATTTCAGGACTAGTTTTGTACCATCAGCAGTATGACTAAAAAGCCACTCACCGAGTCTGATTCACACTACAATCACCTGGAAAAGATGAGTATAAAGCAGTTATTGCAGAGCATTAACCAAGAAGACAAAAAGGTGGCTTCTCAAGTTGAGAAGTGCATACCTCAAATAGAAGCTTTGGTCTCTTTGATTGTACCTCGAATGGAAAAGGGAGGTCGTCTTTTTTACATTGGGGCAGGCACCAGCGGAAGATTGGGAATCGTAGATGCATCAGAATGTCCCCCAACGTTTGGAGTAGATCATGGAAGAGTAATAGGACTGATTGCAGGAGGCGATAGCGCCATCAGAAAAGCTGTTGAATTTGCCGAAGACAATGAAGAGCAAGGTTGGAAAGACCTGAAAGCACATGATATTAATGAAGGTGATACCGTGATTGGTATTGCCGCCTCAGGCAGAACGCCTTATGTGATCGGTGCAATACGAGAAGCCAGAAAAAATAGTCTGCTAACTGGATGCATAACATGCAATGAAAAATCAGCACTTGCGAATGCCTGCGAATACCCAATTGAAGTTTTGGTAGGTCCAGAGTTTGTTACAGGAAGTACTCGTATGAAAGCAGGAACTGCTCAAAAATTAGTACTCAATATGATTTCTACATCTGTGATGATCAAATTGGGACACGTAGCAGGAAACAAAATGGTGGACATGCAACTAAGCAACGAAAAATTGGTGGAACGTGGAGTTCAAATGCTCGTAGAGCAGCTAAATATCACGCAAGAGCAAGCGATAAAGCTCCTAAATGAGCATGGATCAGTGCGCAAAGCACTTAAATCTGCAGGAAAATAACTTTTTTCCAAGAAAGCCAAATTTTGTTTGTTATCTTATTATTAAGCCAAATGTGGAAAACTTAAACCTGAAAAAATGTAATGTTCGGAAGAAGATTCTACTTTTGTAATACCTATATAAACCATAAATAAATAAGATGAAGAAATTTTTACTTACCTCGTGCCTTGTGCTGACTGGGTTATTCCTTTTTGGTCAAGGTTCTACAACATCCGCCATTAATGGTAGGATTACGGATGAAAGCGGAGAACCGCTTATCGGTGCTACTGTACTTGCAGTTTATACACCCACAGGTGCAGAATATGGTAACATCACAGATGTTGATGGATACTATCGAATCCCGAACGTAAAGGCTGGTGGTCCATACACCATAACAGTTTCTTACATAGGATTTGAAACGCGAACCCAAGATGGCATTTCACTAGATCTTGGTCAGTCTTTTAGGTACTCTGTGGTCTTATTAGAATCAGCGCAAGCACTAAATGAAGTGGTTGTTACTGCTAATTCTGGACTTATAGATGGTAACCGGACAGGAGCAGAGACCAAAGTTTCTACAAGAGAAATTAACTCACTTCCAAATGCGAGTAGAGGTATTCAGGATTTCACAAGATTGACTCCACAAGCAAGTATCACTGCCGGTGGCGGCCTGAGTATTGCTGGAACTAACAACAGATACAATTCAATATTCATTGACGGAGCTAGTAGTAACGATGTGTTTGGTCTGGCGGACAATGGACAAAATGGAGGGCAGATTGGTAATTACCCACTGGTAAGTATGGATGCACTAGACCAAATCAGTGTAGCTGTGGCTCCTTATGATGTAACACTTAGTGGTTTTGCTGGTGGTGGTATCAGTGCTGTTACAAGAAGCGGTACCAACGAATATGAAGGTTCTATTTACTACTTTGTAAGAAACGAAAGCCTATCTGCCAAAACTCCAAAATTCATTTCAGATCCTGCAGGTATCGAGAGAGAAAGACTTGCTGAATTCAGTGCAAAAACTTACGGATTCAGAGCAGGTGGACCAATCATCAAGAATAAATTTTTCTTCTTCGTAAACGGTGAAATTCAACGGGAAGAGACACCAGTTCCTTTTGATTTTAATTCATATACCGGGTCACTTACCAGAGCTGACGTAGATGGGTTAGTTAATACATTAAATGGAATAGGATATGATCCGGGATCATACGAGGATGTAGTTAGGGAGCTTAAAGCAGAAAGATTTTTGATCAAATTCGATTATAACCTTAATCGTAGACATAAAATTTCACTTCGTCACAGTTACAACAAAGGAGAAAACTTCTCTCCAAGCGGATCAAGCACTTCAAGAATTCGATTTGCCAATTCAGGTGTCTTCTTCCCCAACACAACCAATGCGACTACATTGGAAGTTGCATCAAATTTTGACGATAAATCCAACAAGTTGATTATTGGATTTACTTCTGTAAAAGACAATAGAGACCCACTTGGCTCACCATTTCCATATGTAGACATTAGAGATGGAGATATTGAATTTGGTAGTGAGCAATTCTCAACTGCCAACCTTTTGGAACAGAAGATATTCACCCTTACCAACAACTTTAGTATTTACAAAGGTCAGCATACTATCACTATTGGTACGCACAACGAGTATTACGATATGAACAATGTTTTCATACGTCAAAACTTTGGATCATATGATTATGACAATATCGCTGACTTCATTGCAGATTTGAATGGAGCATCAGGACTTGCTACTCAATTTGAAAGAAGCTACTCTTTGATAGACAACACAACTGGAGACGCTACTTCTGCAGCGGCGGCATTCAAAGCACTTCAGCTTGGGTTCTATATTCAAGATGAATTTCAAGTAAACGAGAAGCTTAAATTAACAGGAGGATTAAGAGTGGACATCCCTATGTTCCTCGATGATCCACAAGAAGATACTTACTTCAACACGACGACTGTAGGACTGATTCAAGCAGCTGGCTACGACCTCAAAGGAGCCAGAGCCGGACAGGCACCTGATGCTCAATTATTATTCTCCCCAAGATTTGGATTCAACTATGATCTGAATGGTGATCAATCAACACAAATTCGAGGAGGAATAGGAGTATTCACAAGTAGAATTCCATATGTATGGCCAGGTGCTATGTACAATAATAATGGATTGAGTGTTGGAGGGGTAAGAGCAAGACTTTCTGATGGAGATGTGATTGACTTCAATCCTAATCCATTTGGACAGCCTACTGTTGGTGATTTTGGTGGAACGGATGTAATTCCTCAAGGTCAGGTTGATATCTTCGCTTCAGACTACAAATTCCCTCAGGTATTGAGAATGAACATTGCAGTTGATAAAAAACTACCATGGTGGGGATTGATAGGTACATTTGAAGCGATCTACACTAAGAACATCAATGCAATTTTCTATGAAAATGTGAATGTAGTTCCATCAACAGCTAATTTGGAAGGAACACCAGATGATCGACCAATCTTCAATGGAGATGTAGATGGTACGTATTCAAGAATTATACTTGGTTCAAATACAAATGAAGGTAAGACATATAACTTGTCTTTAAGTCTTACTAAACCTTTCAAAAATGGACTTACGGCTAATGCTGCTTATAGCTTTGGACGTGCAGATGCGATTTTTGAGGGTACGTCTTCACAAAACAGCTCACAGTGGAGAGGTGTATACGCAATCAATGGCAGAAATAATGCAACTATCGGACGATCAGATTTTGATTTAGGTTCAAGAATCCTGGCATCTGTTTCATACAGAAAGGAATACTTTAACAATTTCGCTACTACAGTATCCTTCTTCTACAATGGACAGAGTGGTTCTCCATTTTCTTACACATATGATGATGACCTAACTGGCGAAGATTCAAGAGAAAGAGCACTCATCTATGTACCTGCCTCGCAATCAGAAATTGTTTTTGCTGATGCAGCAACAGCTGATGCACAATGGGCCGCATTAAATAACTATATTGAAAATGATGATTACCTAAGCGGTAGAAGAGGTCAATATGCTGAGAAAAACATGGTAAGAACGCCTTTCACGAGCATATTAGATTTCAGACTGCTTCAAGACTTTTACATTGAAATGTCTAACGGAAAGAAAAATACCATTCAGTTGTCTTTTGATATTTTCAACTTCGGTAATCTAATTAACAACGATTGGGGAAGACGTTACTTCATCCCTGATGGTGGCGGAACTTCTGTTGAGCTGATCAACTTTGAAGGTTTCCAGACGGGTACCAACATACCAACTTACTCATTTGATACTAATCTCGAGAGCAAGACAGACATCCTTGGAAAAGATGATAGCGGCTTAGTCAGTTCAAGATGGCAAATGCAGCTCGGATTAAGATATATCTTCGGAGGATAATCTTTTTCAACATTTCAGAAAAACCCTGGCCATTTGGTCAGGGTTTTTTCTTTTAAATGCAGCCAATCTACCTTTGCCTAGATGCATACAATTACTCCATATGATCGGTGGAATCAATACTATAATTCCAGCTATGATGATCGATCTCCCTTTGCAGGAAAAGAGTATAACTATGATCTTTATTCCGAAAATATCTATGGCTACTATATCGATCCAGCCTGGGATTTTTTTGGCTCAGAAACCCTATATCTAAAAATTCTCTTCGTTGATTATGAGCTTGGTTTTGCCACTATTGAAATGATAGGCGAGTGGAATGATGCGCTTAACAATGACATTATGCAATTGAAGCGAAACATTCTGGAGCATTTGATGGATTTTGGAATTAACAAGTTTGCACTGATTGGTGAAAACATCATGAATTTTCATGGGAGCGACGATAGCTACTATGAAGAATGGTTTGAGGATGTAGAAGATGGTTGGATTGCAGGTGTGAATTTCAGAGAGTTTATCATCGATGAGATGAAAAATTTTAACATCGACAATTACGTGAATATGTCCGGTAGCCTGCAGATAGAGAAGTGGAGAACTTTGCCACCACTTCGATTCTTTGAGCTGATCAATGGCTTAATCTCTAGGCGTCTAGCCATCTAACCCTTCGCCTCTTGCTCAGCAACACTACTAATGGCTTCATTCAGATTAATTCTATTCAATCTGGAAATAACCTCTTCACTTAGCTTTAGAAAATCTTCAGCTACAGCACTCTGATCTGTAAAAGCATAGACCGACTCATTTCTTCCATTGGCTTCACTCACACGGATAGATTCTCTGATTCTTTGATCCAATATGAGGCTTCCGAGTTCCTGCTCGGCTTCCCTTACTACTTTCTGATGATACAAGGTATTTTTTCTATACTGGTTAAAAAAGATACCTAATATTTCAAGCGGTTTATCCTTATCCACATCACTCAGATAGCTCAACAATTTTTTGAATCCCGAAATAGAAAACGACCCGGCGGTGGCAGGTATTAAAATACTGTTGATATTAGCTATGAAGGATTTGACAGTGACACCAAAATGAGTTGGAAAATCCAGGATGATGAAATCATAGTTGTGTCTAATTGCCGATAATAGCTTGTAAAAAATGATATGACCGAAAGATATGAATTGAGTATTCGACTCTATCTCAGCCATTCGGTAGTCACCTGGTATCAGGTACAGATACGGATGGATTTCTACTGGCTGAATACTTGGCTGTTCGTTATGAAGAAATTTTTTCGTAATCGTAAAAAGATTGGTTGAATGTTCCTGACTGGTAAGGGCTTGTGTAAGGTTGGCCTGCGGATCGCAATCGATTACTAAAACTTTGAATGACCTGGCCCAACTATGGGCTAAGCTAAGCGTGGTGCTTGTTTTTCCAACACCACCTTTAAAATTATAAACCGCTAACGTATGTGACATTTCATTTTGCTTAAATGCATCCATACCAAGTAGCGGTGGCCTTGGGTTTGTTAAAATAAGAAAATTTTATCTCAAATGGATGTAATTTTTAAATTTAAAGGTCTACATCCGTAACAACTTCGGCTAAATCTGAGATCAGATATTTTCTGCCGGATTTTACCTCCTGGCATACGGATCGTGTCCGTTTCTTCTCAAGCTTCACATAACTCTTGCTATTAAATCTGAACGATTCCCCTATGGAGACGTCCTTTAGCAGAATTTTATTGGATGGCTCATCAAACTGTTTCAAAATTTGATAGAGAACAGGATCAGAACAGCTCGAGGCCTTTGGATTTTTGAAATACTTCTTCAATGCTGATAATACACTGAAATGAAAGACCTGCTCATTGAGCATAGGTTCTGAAACTTCTTTGAAGCATTGTTTCCACTCTTTACCGTGCGGTTGAATCCTTCGACCATATTTTTTAAAGGCAATCAAATGGCCGACTTCATGCAGATAGGTTACTAAGAAAGCGTAAGGATTCAAGTCATTATTTATTGTGATCGTATGCCTGCTTGATTTTGGATTAAACCGGTAGTCTCCGAGCTTGGTTTGTCGGGCTTTTTTAATCTTGAATTCAAAGCCGAGGCGCTTGTAAAGCTTGGCACAGTAGTCCACAGAATGTGTAGGTACAAATTTTTGAAAGACTTCTTCTGAAGTCATAGACGTTGCTTTTATAGATCCTTACTGTCAGTAAACCTGCTTTGTCTGATTGAAAGTCACTTTTTCCGCTAATTGCTATGGATTGGTTAATTTTATGAACCCGGCTACTATCACCAGAATGAAAATCAGATCACTCACTTTTGCAATATTAGCATGTGCGATTGGTATTGCACTAGGCCAATGCCCAAGTTATTCAACTTCCAGCACTCAGAAAGGAACATGTCGAGAGCCTGCAGGCAATATAATGCTGCAAGGAAAGGGACCAGTTACATTGACCGTAGATGGGAACTTGACTATTAGTGGAGATTTTGATGTTATAGGTGAAACGCTAATTGTCAATGGTGAACTCACGGTACTCGGAGCATTGAATGCAGGCAAAGGTTCTTCAGTAATTATTAGCAATGGTGGCATTATAAATGTGGTGAGCATGGTGAGTGGCTTAGGTTCCTCTGTCACTGTTGAGAAGGGTGGGTCGCTAGCGATAGCGCAAAATGCGGGCTCTGGACTTTATGCTGCATTTGCTGTTGATTTTGGAGCTTCTGTATATGTAGGAGGTAGTTTTGTTTCCGGTGGGATCGGAATTTCAGATATCGATGGAGACATGATGGTAAATGGAGATTTCACCAATACCGGTGGAGGAGTGATCGAAGGAAATGGTGTGATTATGGTAGGTGGAGATTATATAGACAATGGTGATGACTCCAATTATTCAGGATTGTACAATGGTGAATTGCTTCCGGTAAAGTTTAAATCTTTTACAGGAGAAATGGATACACCATATGTCACGCTTAATTGGCAAATGGTCTCTGGCCTGGATAGTCATGGTTTTGAGATCGAGCGGAGTGAAGATGGAGAAAATTTTCAAGCGGTAGGGTGGATCCCAAGTCATACAGACTCTATGATGGTGCCCAGGTATTCGTTCACAGACAACAGCCCCTCTCGTGGGTTATCATATTACAGATTGCGCAACGTAGAATTCGATGGCCTTTATGAGTATAGCTCAATCATAAGAATTGATGAAAATGGCGTAGCGAGTTCACTGGCCACATATCCTAACCCGGCAATTGGTAAAATCCGTAAGTTGAATGAACTCTCTGAGTTTCAACTTTACGACTCAAATGGTATTCTTTTACTTGAGGAGAAAGATATCATTAGAGCAGAGGCCGAGAAACTAATTTCTCGTCAATTGGAACAAAGCCCGCTTGGAACCTATACATTATCTGCACGTGTAGGGGAGAGTACTGATCAAATCCGATTAGTAAAAAAATAGTTTATTTCTTTCTAAACACCATTTTTATAGGCACTCCTCTAAAATCAAAATGCTCCCGCATTCTGTTGGTCAAATACCTGTGATATGGTTCTTTGATATACTGCGGAAAGTTGCAGAAAAAGGCAAATGTTGGGGTATGTGTTGGCAGTTGCGTGATGTACTTGATCTTGATGTAATGTCCACGCACAGCCGGAGGAGGATAATGCTCTATTTCTTTACCCATAATTTCATTCAGCTTGGAGGTGGAGATTTTGCGAGTTCTGTTTTCATACACCTGCAGTGCCAGCTCCAATGTCTGCATGATTCGCTGCTTATTGAGCACCGAGGTGAAAATAACCGGGATATAACTCATCGGTCCCAGCTTCTCTTCAAGAAACTTGCGATACGTATCTGCGGTCTTGGAATCTTTCTCCTGAAGATCCCATTTATTAACCATGAGAACGATTCCTTTCTTATACTTATGCGCCAACCCAATGATGTTCATATCCTGAGATTCCAGACCCGTGTCTGCATCTATCATCACTATACAGACATCTGAGTCCTGCAATGCCTGCAGCGCACGTAAAACTGAATAGAATTCAATGTTCTCCTTCACTTTAGCTTTCCTTCGTATACCGGCAGTGTCAGTAAGAATGAAGTCCTTTCCAAATAAATTGTATCGTGTATTGATTGCGTCTCTTGTAGTACCGGCAATATCAGTTACGATGCTCCGCTCTTTTCCTACAAGGGCATTTACAAAAGATGATTTACCCACATTGGGTCTCCCCAGTATGGCTATTCGAGGCACATCATCGGCTTGAAGTTCTTCATCATCAAATTCCTTGACAACTGCATCCAGCAGATCACCTGTTCCCGTGCCACTGGCCGCAGCTATTGGAAAAAGGTCTGCATCCATTCCGAGGTTATAAAACTCGTTGGAAGCCAGGTGTTTTTCTTGATTGTCTGCTTTATTGGCAACCAGGAAGATAGGTTTGTCTATTTCTCTCACCACGTTGGCAAAATCCTGGTCCAGCCCATGCAGCCCGGTATCACAGTCTACCATGAATAGAATAGCTGTGGCTTCTTCAAGGGCTTCTTTCACTTGAGTCCTGATAGCTCCTTCGAAGATATCGTCAGAACCCTCTACATATCCTCCAGTGTCTATTACTGTGAATTTTTTCCCATTCCACTCGCCATAGCCATAGTGTCGATCTCTTGTCACACCAGACTCATTGTCCATAATGGCTTGTTTCTTTTCAACCAGTCGGTTAAAAAGGGTTGATTTACCTACGTTAGGTCTACCTACGATTGCGAGAATATTGGCCATTGTTTGGGAAAATGTTCAATTGACTAAACCGCGAAGTTAAACCAAAAGACTAAGCCCTATTTGGATTTTTCAGAAGATATGTATTTATCTACTTCAGCTTCCAGAATCGGCAGGGGCACAGCTCCGTTTCGAAGGATTACATCGTGAAATTGTTGTAAATCAAAAGCATTGCCTAATGTGTCTGTGGCACGTTTGCGTAAAGTAAGTATGGTAAGCTCACCCATCTTGTAGCTCACTGCCTGCCCTGGCCAACCTATATATCTGTCAATCTCAGTTGTCACCTCGTGCATCGAGAGGGCTGTATTGCTGGCCATATAGTCGATTGCCTGTTGCCTCGTCCATCCTTTATAATGAAGCCCTACATCAACCACCAATCTACAAGCTCTCCACATTTCATAAGTGTATCTTCCAAAAAGGTCGTATGGAGTTTCGTACATTCCCATCTCTTCACCCAGGTATTCCGAGTATAATCCCCATCCTTCCCCGTATGCACTGATGTAATAGCCACTTCTGAACGCGGGAAATCCTTCTAGCTCCGAAGCAAGCGTAATTTGCAGGTGATGTCCTGGAACTGCTTCGTGCAATGAAAGCGCAGGCAGTGTGTACAGTGTCCTACTGGAAAGATTGTAGGTGTTCACCCAATAGATTCCCGGCTTGTTCTGGGACCTGCTGCCGCCAACATACCTGCCACCTGTATATTTTGGCGCAATGGCATCCGGAACGGGTTCTACAGTAAATGGAAGTGAGTAGAGCTTAGAAAAGAGCTTTGGTAGCTGGCCTTCCGCTTTCTTGCTAAGCCATGCTGCTTTATTGAGTAGTTCCTGACCTGTCTTTGGATAAAACTGAGGATCTGTCCTGAGAAATTGAAGAAATTCGGAAAAATTTCCTTCGAACTCAACCTCCTGTATGATTTTTTTCATCTGCTTTCGGATACGCGCAACTTCTGATAGTCCTGTAGCATAAACTGAGTCTGGTGTAATGTCAAGTGTCGTGAAATGTTTGATGCGATTTTCATAGTAAGCGTTTCCATCTTTGATTTCACTTATTCCCACTTTCTTCGGTGCTTGTGGGAGATATTCTTGTTCTATAAATTTTTTGAGTTTCTTATAAGCAGGTAAGATCGTTTCGGCGAGAATTTCATTGGCACTTTTTTCAATAGCTTCTCGGTCAGCTTGTGAAATGTTTGAAGGAATATTTTTGATTGGAGAATAGAATGGGTGCAAAGTGATGTCGTTTTTAGTCCAGGAATCCAAAAGGTCTACTGCATTCCTGGCAATGGCTTTTGGTGCTTGGATTTTTTCCTCGATTCCCATCTTCATTAAATTCTGATTGTAAGAAATGAACTCAGCGAACGTAGGCAGCCATTTCAAATACCTGTCAAAATCCTCCTTTGTCTCGAATGGAAGGTTGGGAAGAAAGAAAGAAGGAGAGTTGAAAAATCCGCCTTCAGCATTAAATGGTATTAAGTAAATTTTGAACTGTGTCTGGGAGATTGAGTTTCTGAGCTGCAAAATTCTGATTTGCTTGTTGATTTTACTCTGATCAGAAAGTTTGCTGTCAGGTATTGCGATTAATGACTCTAGTTTGACTTTTAGTTCATTTGATCGTTTGATTTGATTGTCGATTTTTTGAAAGACATATTTTTCGGGATGCTTGCCTTGCCATATCGGATTTTCAATAGCATAGGCTTTTTCAACCTTCTCAATTTCTAAAAAAAGCTTATTGAGCTGTTTATCAGACTGAGAAAACGCCGAAAAGCCAACAGTAAAAACTAGCAAAAAGGTAAATAGCTTTTTCATTGAGGAAGCATTTGATTCACTCCCAATTTAAAAGATATTCCACTATTGCTTGAATAGATAAATTGAGATCAATTATCATTCACCTTCAGAGAATCCACCTGCAATGAATCTAATGGCAGATCATTCATCTGTAATGAATCCATTTTTAAGGTATAGCGTCTGATTGAATCCATTCGTAGTGAATCTTGCAATGCCAAAGCGGCAGCTTTTGCCTCAGCAATCTCTCTTGCTATTTCTTCTTTAGCTATTTCAATCGCTTTGTCAAGAATTTCATCCTTTCCTTCCCGAATACCGGCGACTGTTCGCTCCACGGGGATATCAATAGCAACGCCCACGCGCTGTGCTTCAGTTTTGTTTGGGTAGTAGACTCCCATGCCAGACATAGCGGTATAAAATCTTGAGATAATCGGAAACTTGGTGACCTTCCCGTCCGTACCGGCCGTTTGACTTCCGATGGTAAGCACATTAGGAGCTGTTTGCAAACTCATGACTGTAAATTCCGCATGACTTTGCGTGTTTTCATCTACCAGTACGATCACCTTGCCTTTATAATAATCTTCATTAGACTCTCCACAATTAGCCTTGCCTTGCCAGACAAACTTGCCAGGATAGGAATAATCTGGTTTTGTATAGATGGCAAAGGTGGTGTCCGATGGATTCAGATACTTAGCGAGAGCTTTGTAGGTTCCCCTTGGATTATTTCTCACATCAAAAATGATTACGGTTTTGTCCATAAATTCACTCATCATCTGATCAACATCTCCGGAGGTCAAAGCATCCATATTCACATAGCCAATAGAATCGCTGGGAGAGGACCATTTAGGCTTAGTTGCAGTCTTCTCATAGGAAATATCTGAGTATTTGTAGAAACTTAAACTGGTGGGTCTTACTGCTCCATTTCTTTCTATTGTGACTTGCACAGGGCTTTGCATTCCCATGAATAGTGTATGGTAGAGACTTCTGTCTTTTACTGCATCGTTTGATCCCCAGATGTATTTCTTATTTGAGTTGTGAACTTGGACAGCAGGTTTGTTATTTATTGTCTTTATGATATCGCCCACTTGCAGATCTGCCATTCTGGATTTTTCGATATCAATTATTTCTGTGACCATCACCTGATCTTCTATCAAATCTATTCTTGCAGGAAGGTAATTATAGTATGGCATCTCATCGATCACGGAG
Source organism: Cytophagaceae bacterium (assembly GCA_006969745.1). Lineage (GTDB taxonomy): Bacteria > Bacteroidota > Bacteroidia > Cytophagales > Cyclobacteriaceae > Ekhidna. The sequence goes on along the minus strand of CP030886.1, from coordinate 1,007,976 downwards.
GTAATGAGGCCCGCATGGCTATCATCAATTTTTACAACCAACTCCAGCATGGCTAAATGAAAGTCAAGCCTGGTTTGGGCATCAATAAATTTGGGGATCATTTCTTTGAGAACATCATCCCAGTTTTGATCGGTCAGGTATTTATAGGGGTAGAAATATTCGATATAGTTCCAATACCTAAATAGTGCGAGTAGTCGCTGATTTTCTTCCTTCCAGATCAGATCTAATTGTGGTTGTTCATTTTTAGGTATAAACTCCCCAACTTTTCCTTGATCTATGTAGTAGTGACTTCCCTGAAAACGATTCCTCTCTATATTTTTTAAAGACTTTCTAAGCTTGTCAGAGAATTTTGGATTCTGTGTCCATGACAAATCGAAATTTTTTAAAAACGCATCCTGAGAGTCACCCTGATTGCATGATGTACATGGCTTTATTTGACCCATATAGTAAATCCAATTGGCCATATATTCGGAAAACTCAGCGTGAGTCTTGTATTTGGCTGTAATACCTACAACGGTTTGCATTTTCTCATCCCAATCGAACGAACCCTTACTAATAAGTGGGTGGTAGTATTTTAGATATCCCCAGATTTTACACGTGTAGTAGATTCTGTCTACTTTGGATAAGTCACCTTGCTGTGCGAATGAAATTGTGATTGATGAGCATAGGGCTAGGATAAAAAGAAGCTTTCGCATGGCTTTACTGATTGATTAGTATCCAAACCTAGTCAATTTTCTATCATCCTTCCGCCAGTCCTTTTCTACTTTTACGAAAGTCTGCAAATGAATTTTCTTTCCGAAAAAGGTTTCCATGTCCTTTCTTGCCTGCATGCCTACCTTCTTAATAGATTCTGCTTTTTTTCCAATAATGATCCCTTTCTGGCTGTCTCGCTCCACAAATATTTCAGCATCGATGTGGATGATGGTGTCTTCTTCTTTAAATGAGGTAACAACCACTTCCGAGCTGTAGGGAATTTCCTGCTGATAATTCATGAAAATTTTCTCACGAATGATCTCAGCACAGATGAATCGTTCACTCTTATCAGTAATTTCATCTTTCGGAAAGAATGCCGGATGGTTTGGCAATAATTCTAAAATTCGATCCAGCAATTCATTGGTGCCCTGCTGTTCAAGCGCAGAAATTGACATAATCTCAAGATCAGGATACAATTCTTTCCAGTATGCAGCTTTATCAAAGGTTTGAGAGCCTTTATTCTGATCGGTTTTATTGATGAGAAAGATGACCGGAGCTTGAGCATTTTGAGCCATTTCAATCAACTGAGGATACTCGTCTTTATCTTCAAGAGCAACCATAAAAAGAATCACATCGGCATCATCAAGAGCTGTGCGCACATAACCCATCATTTTTTCCTGCAGTTTGTACGCCGGATCAATTGCGCCCGGAGTATCTGAAAATACGATCTGGTATTTTTCATCATTCAAAATGCCAAACATGCGATGACGCGTGGTTTGAGCCTTACTGCTTGTGATCGCCAGCTTTTCATTCATCAAGGCGTTGAGTAGCGTTGACTTCCCCACGTTTGGCCGACCAATGATGTTTACAAACCCAGCTTTGAAATCTTCCGTATCTTTCATCAAAAACAAAATTATGCGGATAATATTTAGCATACTAGCGCTATCCTTCTTTACTGCAATGCATGCCCAAGACAAGGAAGTAAAAGCGATCAAAGAGCAGGTTCGGAAATTTTCTAACTACCTGATGACAGACCAGCGAGCTGAGGTAGTAAAGATGTACACTTCTGACGCCAAAATTTTCCCTGACGGCACTGACATCCTGGAAGATGACGGGCTTGCTAATTATTGGAATCCGGAGAATCGATCGTGGAAAACCACCTACCATAAGGTCACGCCTGTTGAGATCAAGGTCATCGGGGATGAAGCTTACGACTATGGATACTATGAAGGGTCTTCGTCTAATGGTGATAGGTCATCTGACTGGAAAGGTAAATATGTTATTATCTGGAGAAAGGTGGATGGAGAATGGAAGATCTACCTGGATATCTGGAATAGTATCAAAGCCGAGTAAGTATATATTCAAATCTATTTGGTAAGAAAATATAAGCGTCGTAATTTTGCACTCATATCGCGGAGTAGAGCAGTCTGGTAGCTCGTTGGGCTCATAACCCGAAGGTCACAGGTTCGAGTCCTGTCCCCGCTACTAGATAGCCTCAGAGAAATCTGAGGCTTTTTTTATGTCCCATAACAAAGGAAGAACTCAATTCCACTCACAATTCTTCTTGAAAAAAGTAAAAATCTTGCTCCGATGGGTTCATATTTTGGTTTAAAAGTAGCGGCCATCCTCATTGTTTTGTTTCATCTCTTCATCACTCTACTACTTTTTTTTGATCTTCTCAGGTTCAAATTCTTTGGCAAAATCAGCCATTAATGGTTCGTTTGTAACTAATTAAAAATCAGATTATTAGGTGGTTTTTACGATCCCTCGTTTTTCGTAAAACATTAATTAATATTTATGTATATCATAATTTAATTAAATAAAAATTAATGAATCCCTCGCTCTACTTTCGTGGTTGAAATCAAAAAATAAATATCTGATATGTCACTTTTAATGAAAACTGAAATTGAAAACGATACGCACACTCAAGCAAGAGAAGAAGAGTATCAAAAAATTGCCAGATTGAACGATGAGCTTACGCTGCTCATGAAAACTTCCAACAAACAAATCAGTCCTATGGCTGATGACATGAAGAAGAAGAAACGAGCCGAGTCGGCATCACTGGGAGAGCTTTTCCAAAACACCGTAGCTGAGAATGGTGAGTTGGAAGCACTCAAAGCAACTTGGACTGCTGATGATGAAATGGAAGTGGAAGGCATCTCGCAAATGACACTAAACAGCTTCATCCTAAGAGCTGAAGAATTGGGTAAAAACATTACCTACACCAGAACCTTGAAAGTAGAGATAACCGACTAAGCAAGAATTCCTCATTCATCAAATAATAAAATGATTATGAAAAATTTTAGATACCTCCTTGCAGGAACAGTTGCCGGTGGGGCATTTGGTGCCAAAATAGGCGGATACCTTTCCACGGTTTTGGAATTGTCTGCCGCACATAATTGGATCGAATCGGGGTTCGTTTACGGGGCTCTTACCGGTATGCTTACTGTCACAGCATTTTTGATTGCATTCGCGGCAGCCAACTATCAAAAAAACATGACGAATTATTCTTCACCTAAAATGGCCAACGCCTAAGACCTCATTATGAATATGCAAGGTTTATTCTTACTTCTACCATTAATAGCTCCGGCACTATTGATCATTTATGGAAGCTCACTTGCGTTATCTTCAGATAAAGCAAAAGTCTCCAGAAAAGTTGCTGAAGGTATTGCCCTGATAGGAATTGTAATTTCTATCATCAGTGCAATAGCATTGTACCAATATGGCACGATGCAATCAAGCTTGATAGGATGGGCTGGATTGGGGTTTTCATTGAGAATGGATGCGCTTAGTGTTTCCATCTTCATTATGATTGCCATATTGGGTTTTATAATCCTTCGATTCAGCGTAAACTACCTGGATGGAGAAAGCAGAAAGGCTGTTTTTTTTAGTCGCCTTGCAATTACCATAGCATCGGTGGAGTTGCTGATACTTTCCGGAAACCTGTTTCAGATCCTGGCTTTCTGGATAATCACAAGTATGTGCTTGCATTCGCTTCTGGTTTTTTACAGAAGTAGACCCCAGGCCATTGCTGCTGCACGAAAGAAGTTCGTCTTGGCACGGTTAGGTGATGTGAGCTTGTTGGTAGCTATTGTCTGTATCTACCTCTCCATGGGAACAGGTGATTTGCAGACCTTATTTGAAGCTACGCAAGCAGCCGGATTCCAAATGAATGCGTTGTTATCAACAGCTACAGTCTTACTGGTACTCACAGCGGTACTTAAGTCTGCCCAATTTCCAACTCATGGATGGCTCATCGAAGTTGTGGAAACACCCACGCCCGTGTCAGCGTTGCTGCACGCAGGATTGCTGAATGCCGGGCCGTTTCTAATGGCAAGGATGAGCTACCTGATGATAGAATCTACCTCAGCATCTATGATGTTGATCATCATTGGTGGATTGACAGCATTGTTTGCATCGGTCGTCTTTCTCACTCAACCATCCGTGAAAGTGGCGCTTGGGTATTCCAGTGTAGCTCACATGGGATTTTCTCTTCTGCTATGTGGATTTGGGGTGTATGCTGCAGCGATACTGCATGTGGTAGCGCACTCTTTTTACAAAGCACATTCCTTTTTATCTTCCGGTAGTGCTGTTGAGGTAGTCAGATCGCACAAAGTTTCGGTACCCAAAAGGAAAGGAAACATACTTCGGATTGCATTAAGTATATCGGTGGCCTTATCTACGTACCTCGGATTTAGTTACCTGTGGGGAATACAGGTGGGTCAAAACATCAGCATCATGGCTGTAGGACTCATCATTGTGATGGGGTTAAGCCAAATTCTGACAGCAACAATTGATTCTGCTGGGAAGCTAAAGGCAGTAGGACTTGCCATTGGAATGACTCTGCTGGTTTCATTGTCCTTCTTCACCTTGGAGCATGGAGCACGATCTATACTCAACTCCCAACTCCCTGCGCTTCAAGAACCAACCACTTTGGTCAGTTGGACGATTATCGGATTGCTATCCGGTTATGGACTGGTTACACTCCTACAATTAATCTCTCCACTGATGAAATCGAGCGGATTTGGGTATCGACTGGGGATACATTTGAGAAACGGTTTTTATGCGAATGTGATTTTTGACCGCATGATTGGATCGCTCAAAAATGAAAAATTCAAATGGGCGAACCTTACGGTCCAAGAGCACTCTGAGACCAGATCCACGGGAGATGAGAAAATACAGCGAACTGAAGTACTTCTTAACAACTAACACTTAAAAAATTGACAACACAAGAAACGATTTCCACGACCCGAGTAAAAGAACTCCTCAAGAGAGGAACACAATCAATTGCTCCACTATGGTCACTAGAGAATTTTGTAGCTGTAAACCCATACATGGGAATGTCAGAAATAAGATTCGAAGAGGCGATGGACTTCCTCAATAAAAGTGGGGGAGTGGAAGCTACTCTGCCAATAAGTTTTTATCGCGAAGCACTTGAAAGAGGAATATTGACCAAAGAAGATATTGAAGAGGCGCTAAAAAATAATGGAGAAGATGAAAACACAGATGCCTTTATCCAGAGCCTTTATGAAGAGCAGGAAAACGATTCACTTCGGATCAAAACGCTTGTGGATGTAGCCAGTGAAATAAACGGAAAGAAGTGGAGGCGATTTATGGTGGATCGGATTTCATTTTGGGCCTCTGCCTATTTTGACCATACGCAAGCCTCCTGGAAAACCACAAGTAAATCCGGATCACTTTTCGAAGCGTGGAAACGTGAAGCTGAGATTGACTACAGTTCTGAGGCCATGGGTTTGAAGGGATTTAGGAAACATATAAAATCATTGTCAAATGACCATTTAATGGCTGCATCTGAGGCACTGGTAGTTTTGGAGGTTCCAGAAAACATGATGGATCACTACCTCAGCAGTCTACTGTTGAAAATGAATGGCTGGGCGGGATTTGCGGCTAGAATAGACTGGGACGCCAGGCTGTATGGAAAAGAAAGTAATGCACTTGAGGAATTTCTTGCGATACTGCTTGTCTGGGAGATGAGCCTCAAAAAGCTGCTTAATTATACCCACCTGGACAATGAATGGCGACAGGCAAAGTCAGAATCATTAGGAATTGTATCGCTCGGCAGAACCAGCGACCTGCTATCAAAACAGTTGATTTTACAGCATGCTTATGACATTGCCAACCAGCGAAAGATCGTCAGATCGATCAACAATCAAGAGACAAACACACGGAAAAAAAGGACACCCAAAGTACAGGCTGTTTTCTGTATAGACGTGCGGTCTGAGGTCTTTAGGAGGAATCTGGAGGCATCACATCAGGATATTGAAACGCTGGGTTTTGCAGGATTTTTCGGATTCCCAATTAAATACAAGCAGATAGGTCAGGAGGAAGGCACAGATCAATGCCCGGTCTTGCTCACCACCTCGCACACCATCAATGAACGTATACCCGATTCTGGAGAAAATGAGAAAGCAATATCCAAACGTAAGTTGTGGGCACACTTTACCAAAGCCTTAAAGACATTCAAGTCCGGAGCGATAAGCTGCTTCAGCTTTGTCAGCCCTTTAGGACTTTTCTTTTTGCCAAAATTGATTGCTGACTCCTTTGGGATTACCAGGCCGGTAGCGCACCCCGATAAGGCCGGTTTGTCCAAAAGACAGGTGGCGGGCAAGCAGGTAGAAATAGTTTTTGAAAAAATCACCGAAGAAGCAACAGGGTTAAAACTAAATGAGCGGATCAAGATGGCCGCAGGAGCCCTGAGAGGAATGTCCCTCACCGAAAACTTTGCGCCCATAGTTCTCATAGTTGGTCATGGATCTTCAACTACAAATAACCCACATGCCACGGGACTGGATTGTGGAGCATGTGGCGGACATTCCGGAGAATCAAATGCTAAGGTGGCAGCCGCCATTTTAAACGACCCAAAAGTACGCGCAGGATTGACAGAGGAAGGCATAGATATTCCTAACTCCACCATATTTATGGCTGGACTGCACGACACCACAACCGATCATTTGACGGTATTTAATACAGAAGATTTGACCACCTGGCACGAAGGACATTTGGCAGAATTGACGGATGCCCTGATCATTGCCGGTGCAGCCTCCAGAAGGGAGCGAGCTGGACGGATGAACATACAGGATGGAAATGTAGACAAACAAGTGATTGAGCGGAGCAAAGATTGGTCGCAGGTACGTCCGGAATGGGGGCTGGCAGGATGCTCTTCATTTGTGGTGGCGCCTAGAGAGCGGACGGCAAACCTCAACCTTGACGGCAAGGCATTTATGCACAATTACGATTGGAAGAATGACACTGGCTTTGGGGTACTTGAGCTGATTATGACTGCTCCGATGGTGGTGACCTCCTGGATAAACTTGCAGTACTACGCCTCTACGGTGGACAACAAGCGGTTTGGATCCGGAAATAAAACGCTGCACAATGTGGTCGGAGGATTAGGTGTGCTGGAAGGTTTTGCGGGAGACCTGCGAGTAGGCCTTCCATGGCAGTCGGTACACGACGGGCAGCAGTATCAGCATGAGCCGCAACGATTGAATGTTATCATCGAAGCGCCGGTAGATGAGATGAGCAGGATCCTGGACAAGCACGAGTCAATTCGACAGTTGTGCGATAACCAATGGATCTTCCTTTTTGCCATGAATGACAAAGGAAAAGTAGCATATAGATATATAGGAAATCTCCAATGGGAGGTGGTTGAATAGGTAAGTTTTAAAGCGCTTCGCTTTACGAAACCGGTCCGGATTGGATCGGTTTTTTTGCATTCATAGTAAACTCAAAGACATACTGAATTTGTTTAAGGGTATGGAATGGAAGGATTCACTAGTTGGAAACTTGCGGCAGCCCCTTTATTTTCACTCTAAACTGAATAGTTTAAAATTGTGAACAAAAAGAAAATAACATATCTATTTGGAGCGGGTGCTAGTTGTGGAACTCTCGAAAACCCTTCGTTACCACTTGTGAAGAATATTCCTAAAAGAATCCATGATATTGCCAATATTCTTTCAAAAGAAGAATATAGAGTTGGATTGGATTATCCACCTGGTTTAGAGCATATAAAAAGTGGTCAACCAGGGTATTCATTTTATGATCACCAAAAGCATTTGATTGAAGCTTTAAAATGGTTAATGCGTGAGAGTTATAACCATGCAAGTATCGATACCTATGCGAAAAAACTCACTATTACGAACAAAAATTTATTGAAACATTTAAAAGTGGTGTTATCATGTTATTTCATACTTGAACAAGCGTTTTGTAGTGTAGATAAAAGGTATGATGCTTTTTTTGCCTCACTTCTTGATAGAAATGGATCTTTTCCAGATCATGTACGGATTCTTTCATGGAACTATGACTATCAATTCGAACTTGCATTTTCTCATTATTCTGGTTCTAACCAATTATCATTTAATCAGGACAAATTGAATATAAACCACACTAGTAGCTTGCCGGTCAGAAGAAGTTTAAATTTTGGTATTGATAAACTTAATGGTACTACAGCTCTAAAAGTAGTAGAAGAAGAGGACTACTTATTCATATCAGATATAATTCCAGGAAATGAAAAATATGTAATTGAGAAAGTAGTTGAATCCTATGCGCTGGCGACGGCAATTAATCATGGTGAACCACTTCTGTCTTTCGCTTGGGAATCAATAGACAGACTTGAGAATCGAGTTAATAATTTAATTTATGATACAGAAGTTCTTGTTGTAATTGGTTATTCATTTCCTTTCTTCAATAGAGAAGTAGATAGGGCAATTATTGGGAAAATGACCGATTTAGAAAGAGTATATTTTCAAGATTTGAACCCCCAGTTGCCAATGCAAAGATTCAAAGCAATACGTAGCGATTTACCACAACAATGTTACGTCAATTGGTCAGAGGTTGAACAATTTTTATTACCTGGAGAACTTTAAGAAATCTAATAACGAATTGGAATGATGAAGAAAAAAACGATTGTTTTTAGATTTGATATCAAGAATGTGTTGATTCTGTGTAGCATTTTATGCGGTACTCTGGGTACTTATATAATTTGGAGCGACAGCCAAGATTCGATTTCTGTTATATCTAATTTACTAGAATCTGTTGCCAATAAAACCGGATTCTGGCAAGATGATCCTATTCCATCAAATGAAATGAAAGATTTTAATGAGATTTTAGAAAAAGCTTCAATTCTTGATAAGAGAGGTTTTTATCTTTTGATGATTGGTTTCGGTCTACAAACAGTATCACTTTTTGATTTCAGAAAAGAAATACATCAGGTAGATGATAATGAACCCGAATAGCCCATATTGATTATAGCAATAGTTTGTGCTCATTTACTAACCAACTCTCTAATATCCACTGCCAACGCAATCGCTATTCGCTCGAGCATTCCAACGGAGATGTTGTGCTTGGCATTTTCGATGTAACCCATGTACGACCGATCAATATTTGCCTTGTGAGCGAGTTGCTCTTGTGTAATGCCTTTCTGCTTTCGTATCTCTACGATATTGGTTGCAACAACTTTAAGAATTGGGGCTTTTTGATCGTCCACACTCAGGCAATTTGATTATTGCTAAGCTTGACTAATTCCGTATATTTATCCACGGAATATATTCGGTATTTATAACATCCAATGTCAGAAAATCTCACAGAAAAATTGCAAGACCTCTTAATAGCCTCACCGCCCGCCGAATTACGAAAAAGCCTTTTGCGTGTTTACCTACAATACATCATCTCTGAGCATGAAACACTTCCATCAGATTTTGAGTCTATCGCTTGTGACTTCCAGCTAATCATTGAGTTTTTGAATGAGGCAGATGAATTGTTGGGCTAGATATTGTAGAGTTGGTTTCAAGTTAACTGATAGCGCAATGCAAAACGCATTGATTGAATCACTCAAACTCTAACTGCACCCCATCCTTCGTACCCCGATAAAAACGATTACCATTTAGAAAAAGCACTTCTCCATACTTCCCCATTTTGATGCTGGAGTCCACACCAAAGATTTTATTGCTGAACAGACTCACGACTTCATCGTTGGAACAATGTCCCACTACCACATGCTCACTATTGGTCCGATTCAACACACTGTCAATGGCTTGATTGGAGAGATCATCGTAGAAATAGCCTCTGTACCAAATCGGACCTGAACGCCCGTAATACGTGCTATAAAAGTCCGTAGCTTTCATTTCATCTTTGCTCCGATCGATCGACAAGCGCATGGTCTCATTTATACTTTCAATGTCAAACCCTACATTGGAAAGGAAATCATTAGAGATGCCACCATGCACAAAAACATGTTCGTTGATCTTTACAATGGTGGGCTTTGATCTCAGCCACCTTCCCAGGATCGTGTTGCTGCCAAAGAGTTCGTCATATTCCTTGCCCAGAAGCTTGGATACACTTTCGCACTTTTCATGCAGATACCTCAAGTCTTTGTGAAGCACCATGTATTCATGGTTGCCAAGCAGAAAATGAACAAACCCTCCGGCTTCTTTTGCTTGCTTCTCGAGCTCATATACCAACCAAAGTACTTCAGTAACCTTAGGTCCACGATCAAAAATATCACCCACAATGACCATGTGACCATTTCCAAAATTCCAGTTCAGATCTTCATCGATGATGCCATTGTTTTGAAGGATCTCTACCGCCAGATCATATTGACCATGAATATCGCTAAGTGCCACGATGTTGGCTACATCGGTAAAAATTGACTTTTGAGGTGAATAAGAGGTTTCGTAGGCATCCAAAGCCATGGTTGTTGTAAATACTTCGCCAGCCTTTACGATTTTTACTACCAATTCATCTTCCTCAATAAAGATGTATGGCCCATCATTGATGGAGATATCCTGACTGAACAGACCATGCAGTGCCAGGGTAATGAAGCAAGTAATAAGTAGCGTTTTTTTCATAGATCTTTTGTTCGGGTCAAAAGTGCTTCATCTTCTATTTTCTCAAAATACTCATCTGCTCTATTGTCATTCTCTTCATTTCCGTCAGTCAGATACAAAAGCCCTAAATACCACCTTGACTGATCCTGGAAAAGATGATTCGGATCATTTGCTAAGGCCAGCAAAACTACCTCAGCAGCATTAAAATTTTTAATAGCTAGATAGGTGATACCGAGCATCAATTGGGCACGATAATCTGTGGCGTTTTCTTTCAGATGATTTTTGAGCTCTGAAATTGCTAAATCATATTCACCATCTCGGTAATGAATCGTTCCCATCATATAGTTATCGGAATCTTCTGTCAGACCTCTGGGAGTTGTTTGAATGATATATGGCTCAAAATAATCGTCGAAGATTTCATCAGGCGTGGAGGGTTTAGCCATTGTCCATATCAGCAATGAAATAGCGCCTAGTAGCATTATAATGAGGACCTTCCATAGATTAAATTGTTGTTTTGGCTTTGTTTCCTGATTCATTCTGCTATGTCTTCAACTTTGTTTGCCACTGAATTTAGGGGAATTCTAAATATGCGTTGCCTACCATATTGAATTGCCTATTAAATAAGCATAATATGGAAACTACTACACAAAAAATATATACACCTAAATCAAGTCGAAAACTGGTTCTCGCCAAGTATGGAAAATACCTGAAAGAGAAGCTTCTTGCTGTTTATAACAATCACTTTCCGTTTGATGAATTGAGCCCGTTGGATCATTATTTAAACGAGGAGGGGGTTCCTGCCGAAAAAGATAATCAGGGTAACGCGAGAGTTGTGATCCAGATTAAGATGAATCCACTTCGAATAGAGGTGCAGGAGCTGTCAAGTCATCGCAAGCAAGTGATTTGGCAAATGATCGGGGCCTGATTATCGATACCTGTAGACTTCATGTGGCCCAAATTCCAGTAGATCAATCGTTTGATCAGGGTGGGCTCCAAGCTTGATGGCAAGCTTTTTTGAAGGTTCGTTGGAGGCATCTATATAGCTGACCAGCGAATCCATCTGCAGTTCATTCAATGCATAGTCTCTCACTCGGGTTCCGGCTTCAACCCCGTAGCCTTTTCCATGCGCTTCGGGCAAAAGCCAATAGCCAAGCTCGGGTTCGGGCCATGGTTCAGAATTCCAAAGACCAACAGTGCCTATGAGTTTTCCGGATGTTCGCTCTTCCAGGGCTAGATAGGAGTAACCCATGAGCTCATAGTGCCCAATGTATGTGGCCATCAGGCGCCATGAGTCTTCCGGATTTTTTACCCCACCAACGAAACGGGCATTTTCTTGCTTAGAGAAAAACATGGCTATTTGCTGAAAGTCATCAGCTTTCCACTGTCTGAATATCAATCTTTCCGTTGCTAGGTGAATCATAGGCTTTTTGTTTATCAAATCTATCGTATCTCCTTTGATATGCTAATCCAAAGAGCGGTCTTAAAAAACGCACCCTCCTGATTACTTCAAACGTAAGCATGCTCCAGGCAAACGTGAAAATATTCACGAGTACAAATGTGCCAAATGAGTTTAGGTTCATAGGAAATAGTACATAAGAAGCGGCATAGATAAATATCATGTGGATGATGTATACTGGATATGCCGCCTGACTTAGGTATGTCAAAGTCCTGCTTGGTCGATTCAGGTATTTATAGCCAAATCCAAATACAGTGAATACCCAAAGACATGATTCTACTGCCATCATATAGTCTGGTGTTCTAAGTTCGAAAAACAGTAATCTGATAAGGTAGAAGCCAATAGCATGGGCGAATAGAGTCCACCGCTGTTTTTTTACATTGTTCCAAAAGGAAGATCCTGCAAAAACACAACAGAACCCAGTCGAGAAAGCGAGAAATCCCAGCGCAAATCCATGCCAGGTCATCGCATACATTTCATATTCCGACGGAGCTACGAGTATTCCCTCAAGAATGAAGGGAATCATCAAGAGTAAGAGGCTCCACGGATGGCTCAGCACTTTTATGATACGCTTACCTATTACTCCCTGACTGTTTCGCTTTAAATAGAAAAAAACAGGTGATAGCACCAATACATATACAAATATGTTTCCGAGAAACCACAGGTGTGCTGGATGTGGCACATACGAAACCTCCTGATGGTAATAATCTTGCCATAGAAACATATGAAGTGGGACAATGGCAATAATCCCAAAAATATATGGCAATAAGATGCGTCTGGATCGTTCGGCTATCAATCGTTTCCAATTTCTTCTCTGAATCGCAAACCACACGCCCATACCTGAGACGAAGAACAAGAGTGGTATCCTCCAGATATTCAACAAGGACATGGGAATCCATATGGCTTCAACAGGCTCATTGGTTTGAATAAAGCCAATGAACACTCCCCAGGGTTGAAAAGCGATGGCTACATGATAAATCAATAGTAGCCCGATCGCTATAACTCTCAACCAGTCAATATCGTGTCGTCTTTCGGCAATCATTTAGTGCTGCTTTTTATCATTTCAGCGATCATCGGACGTGCCTTCTGGATTTGATCATAGTCAAGCTTTAAACCCAAAGGGCCCAGGTCTCTACTGATTTGATCATAGAAGGGCTTCATATCTTCGAATGGAGCTGAGATCGTTTCCAGTGCAGTGGAGCCATAGTTGTTTCTGATGGTAATATCAGCGCCATTGTCCAATAGCATTCTGGAAATTTCAGTTCTTCCGAAAAATGATGCGGAGTGCAGTGGAGTTGAGCCATCGGCACTTTTTACATTTAGGTCGGCTCCAGCTTTGATAAGCAATTCGGCAACCTGGGGCTTTCCAAAAACGGCAGCAATACTTAACGGCGCTGAACCATACTGATCTTTTTCATTAAGGTCTGATTTAGCCGTAATGTGGGCTTTGAGTGCGTCCAGATTTCCCATAAAAGCTGCTTCATGCAAGGTCATTTTAGGTTTGCCGGATTCTGATGCTGATTTTTGACCGTTTGAGTCACACGCGCTAAGGCTTATTAGTGCTACTAAGAGATAGGCCGAAACGGATTTTCTAATTGATTTCATTTCTAATGTTTTCATCGTTATTGTGTTTTTAATTTTTGACGATACAAAGGTCCGATCGGAAGCAGGGGGAGAGTTATGAGGTATGAGACAAGATTTGTGAACTATGAATTTTCTCTTGTAACTATGAATCAACACTATAAATTATGATGCAAAAGTCTGAATTGGTGTTGTTGAAGGCCATTTATTTGACGATCATTGTTGCCACTTAACCCGCTCTATATATGGCTGATTTTCTTCATCCTGAAAACGATTTCCTGAAAAAGGTCATAGCTATCATTGAGGAAAATTTAGCGGATGAACACTTTGAGGTACCTGATTTGGCTCAGCAACTCAATATGAGTCGTTCCAATTTGCTAAGAAAAGTGAAAAGCCTTACCGGTCTCTCGGTTAGTGTTTTCATTCGGCAGGTGCGTTTGTATCATGCTAAGGAGCTTCTCAAGGACGAGGCACTCACCGTTTCAGAGATTTCATTTAAAGTAGGCTTCAATAGTACTTCCTATTTCACTAAATGCTTTCGCGAAACTTTTGGGTATCCGCCGGGAGAGGAGAAAAGTCAGGTGGCAGATGAAACTGATGCTTTGGCTGGAGAAGAAAAAAGAGGAAAATCAAAGGCAAAGCTTCTGGTTGTCATTGCTGCTCTGATCGTGATAGTAGCAGCGGTTTTAATTACGAAAGAATCTAATGAGCTAATTGCCTTGGATAAATCAATCGCGGTGCTGCCATTTAAAAATGATAGTGAAGATTCGTCTAACCTCTATATAATCAATGGCCTGATGGAAACCATCCTGGATAATCTTCAGAAAATCGAAGATTTGGATGTAACAAGTCGCACCACGGTAGAGAAGTATCGCGATGCTGTAAAAACGATTCCTGAGCTATCCAGGGAATTGGATGTAAGCTATTTTGTAGAAGGCAGTGGTCAAAAAATAGGTAATCAAATTTTGCTTACCATCCAGCTTATTGATGCCAAAAATGATCGTCACATTTGGTCTCAGCAGTATCAGCGAGAAGTAACCGACATATTCCAGCTTCAACAAGAGGTGGCAAAAAATATCGCTGATAAAATCCAGGTAATCATCACACCGGAGGAGCGAAAGAGAATAGAAATGATCCCGACAGAAAATGCTGTGGCCTATGACTACTATCTCAAGGGTCTTGATTTGACAAAAAACATGAAAACCTCAGAGGGTCTGAATGAAGCAATATCGTACTTCAAGCAAGCAATAGAAGAAGACCCCAGGTTTGCATTGGCTCACGCATATATCGCCATTTGCTACTACTATCTGGATATTTTTCAAGCCGACAAAAAATATGGCATAGAGATAAATACATACGCTGATAAAGCGCTTCTATTTGATGAAGAATTGGCCGAAAGCCTGATTGCGAAGGCTTTGTTTTATATGCAGGATGAGCAATACGAACTATCTGCTCAATACTTTGAAAAGGTGTTGATCTACAGTCCAAACTCTGGCTGGGTTCATAATCGCCTGTCTGATATTTATGCAGATTACCTGCCAAATACAGAGCAATACCTAATGCATGCCTTGCAAGGTATTCGATACGCTATTTCCGACCAGGATTCAGTGGAAGCTAGCTACACCTATTTGCATTTGGGCAATGCCCTGGTGGAGACAGGATTTATCAGGGAAGCAGAGCAATACATTCAAAAATCTCTTGCATACAATTCTGAAAACAGGTTTTCAGAGTATCTATACATCTACCTCAAGCTGGCTCAGAATTTTAACCTGAAGCGTACCAAAGGTGATCTCATCAGGCTATTGGAAAAAGACACCATGCGTTTAGATATTATTCAGGAGATCGGCAAAGTCTGCTATACTATGAATGAGTATGAGGAGGCATGGAAGTATTACCGTAAATTTCTAAGGATCAAAGAGATGTTCAATCTGGACATATACAATTCTGAAGATATCCATATTGCTTACGTTTTGGATAAACTAGGTAGAAAACAAGAAGCAGAGAATTTTTATTCGAAATTCTTAAACTACGCAGAGAATGACCCGACTATCTATCGAGACCTGAATATGTGTTCTTATTATGCAGCTAAAGGTGAATTGGAGAAAGGGATGGAATATTTTAAAGGATTTACCGATGAACGGGACTACTTCTATTGGCTGATTTTATTCCTGGATAAAGATCCTGTGATACTCAATCTTTCCGAACAACCGGATTTTGATCAAACGCTTAAGACAATTACCGAGAATTTTTGGATTCAGCATCAAGAGCTGAGAGAGCTGTTGGAAGAGGAGGGAGTACTAAAGAAATAAGCCCCGAACTAGTCGGGGCTTAAAAAGTACAGGTCAACTTATCTTTTCTATCGCTTTTACATTGTTTCTCACATCTCTATCCAGCAATTTTGATTTCGGATCAATCTCCACTTTTGCAGGTATTCGATCCGTATCAATTTGGAGTTCAATCATCTGCTCAGATATTCTATGTTTCTTACAGTAGATCAACTCTTCCTCACCGTTTTCGTTATCCGCATATATTCCAATTTCAATCCAATCATTGAGCTCTACAGGCACATCCACACCGGTTTCGTCCATCCGATATTTCTTAAAATCCAATACTAAATTCACAAGATAGGAACCCTTGTTTGCAGGTTCGTACCATGCCGCTTTCACTTCATTTTCATGAGTTGTGATGGTTTCGAATAGATCACCAATCACATATTGAAGGCTGTCCGGGGTAACCGACCTGAAATAGCTTATTAGATCATTGGTAGTGGGATAATAATCTGTTTGCTTCTTGATGGTGCCATTAAAGCTATCCCAATCTCTGACAAACCTTCGCAGAGCTGCATTCACACTATCCTCAGAGATGTAATCTTGAAATGCATAGAAGTTGACCAGTCCTTTTTGATAATAAATGTATTCCTGCCCTGATTCTACGCGATTCAATGGCATCTCCCGCTCGACTTCTCTATTGCGACCCTTAAAGTATTTCTTTCTTTCAGACTTCACTAATTGCACAACTTTGTGCTCGGGGAACTTTTGTTTCAAAACCATAAGTGCTGAATATTGGGCAAGGGACTCATTGATCATCAAATTCCCCTGAACATTGGCCGGATTTACCTGATGTCCCCACCATTGATGCGCAAGTTCATGGGCTATTACATAGAAGGCCATGTCTACATCTTTCTCCTCATCTATATTCATGACAAATCCCAAATTTTCAGAAAATGGAACTGTGTTTGGAAATGATTGAGCCTTACTAGCATACACAGGCACTTCCAATATTCTCATTTGCTGATATTGATAAGGGCTTATATTGAAACTCATGTAGTCGAAGGTCGATTTCATGCCTTTCATCATCCGATCCAGATTGTACTCATGACCCTCGTGATAGTATATTTCAAGATTGACGGTGTCTTTAATTGAATCAGATTTTGATACCCAATGATCTTTTTTCACCTCATACCTTGCTGACACAATCGAGTAAAAATTAGACATGGGCTTGTCCATTTTGTAGTGATAGTAGCGCCTATCATCTATCTGCCATTCTCTTTGCAAATAGCCCGGAGCAATTGCGATCTGATCACTTGCTGTTCCAATGATTATTTCAAAATTGATTTCTTCCCCATCTCCATCTGATCGACCTTCTTTTAGTCCATTGGGATCACCTATAGCAGGTTTACCAGGTTTTGGCTGAAGCTCAAATTCTGCACGAACTTGGTTTTCAGAGATTTCTATGTCCTCATTGTAGCCTATAGTTGGGAAATAAAAATTGTCGAAAAAAGTACCGTTTTCAACAATGGTGCCACTGGTACTTTGATTAAATCCCCGGGTAGTAAAACGTTGTTTGAAGTCCATCTGAAGAGAATCCCCCGGCAGTAGCGACCTTGTCAAATTGTGAATGGTATATCCATACCAATCATAAGAGTCATCAACCTCCGAACCACCTTCTATATTTAGGTATTCGAGGGTGACTTCATTGGTTGGGAGTTTTTGAATATGTATCTGGTCAATTGGATCTGCATGTGTATTTACCAATGTATAATACCCGTGCACTTCAAAATCTCTACCTGAGGGATATAGCTTTAATGTTAAGTTCACATCTACAATCCTGGGCTGGGGTATGTGCTGAAATCTTTTAAGGGTCTTCTCATAGTTAGCCCGCTGTACCTGTTGCTCCATCCTACTGGAGTATTCGTTTAATACATTGGTATTGTAAAAAATGTAGCACCCTGTCAAACTAAAAATGGTAAGAATAACCACAGCTGTATTTCGAAGAGGCACTGAAAATCGATGTTTACTAGCTTTCCATCTATTGATGATATTATTTTCCTTTCCTCGAGGAGAAAAAATAACGGCCACTATAAACATCAACATTGAAAAGAGTAGCCAGTAAATTTTGAACCAAACATATGGTGTGAGAAAGTGACCGTATCCATTCATATCAGAATAGGACTGAAGTGGACCTCCGCCAAAGGTGTAAAGTCCATGGTCAAAGCCTAGCATTTGAAGAAGAAGTGTCGATGCAAAAACAAAGATCAGCACCGCCATGTGCCCAATAAACTTATGATTGACAATGGCTTGAAAAAAGAACGCCACAAAGGTGAGCAGCACAAGAAAAGGAAATATTTCAAGAAAGAAGCCTGTAAAATAGACGTCAAGTTCAAACTCATAGTAGCCATTAATGGCCTGGAATGAAACACCTGCCACAATAAGCACAAACATCAATACTACATATGTCAGAAGTAGCCCAATGAATTTGCCAGCCAGACGAATGAAATCAGTCATTGGAAGTGCATCAGCTATGTCACTGATTTTGACATCTCTTTCTTTCCAAATCAGTTCGCCCGAGTAGAATATAACAATCGCAAGGAAGAAGAGAATGGTGTTTTCCATGAGGTCACCAACTATAAGATAGGTTTTTAGGTGACTATCTACACCAAGTGTAGAACCAACATTGATAGAGCTGATCAACAAGATACCTGCACCGCAAAGCACAATTGTCCAGAATGGCACTTCCTTGATAATATATTTGAAACTAAAAAGTATTTGTTGACGCAGCTGTCTTAAGCCGGACTTGATGCCATACTGAATCCTGAAGGAAGGAATTTTGGTGTTTGACAAATCTTTGGTTGCCCGGATATCTTGTTTAGCCTTTAGTAGCTTCTTAGAAGCTTTCCCTTTAAGAACGTTGAACTTGAATAGATAATGACCCACAAGAAGCGCAGCTATTCCAATCCCGATCCAAATAATACGATTATACAGCAAGACACCTTCCAAAGGAACCATTAGGGAGTTTCGATCGATGGTGGTCCAGGCCTGGGTGGAAATCCTGATGCTCTGAAAGGTAAACGGTTCAATCAATGCAGTTAGCGTGAGGTCTTCGGCACCTACGGCCAAACTAAGAGAAAGAAGATAGAGGACTAAAAAGAAAAAGCCCTGTGTATAAACCACGATGAGCTTGCGACTCAGCGCTCCTGTCACAAAGAAAATGGCACCTCCAAAAAATAAGGTTGGCAATACAAGAGAAAGGAATGGTTGGAAGTAATACCAGGCGTTGAATGGCAATAGTTTACCCAGATCAAGCCGAGGCATAAAATCACCAAGCATCATCCCTAATGGCACACCTATGAAAACAAAGTTTAGTACAACGAAAGAACCAAGAAATCTTCCCAATAGATAGTCTCTTTTTTTAATAGGATTTACAAACATCAGAGACTCCATTTTATGATTGAAATCCCTTAAAATGGAAACTCCCATAATCATTGATGAGACCATCATGAAGAGGGCGGAGATAATACCCATTGATCGGGCTATCACAATAGGTGCATTCCTTTTTAGTGGACCAAGCTCACCCTCAAACAGTACATCAACAGCTATAATTGAGTATAGAAAAAGAATAATGAAATAGATATAAGTGTCAGGACGCTTTGTCCGATATTTTAGCTCGAATTTGAATATTTCGTACAACATACGTTTATGAATTAGAGGTCAATTAATTGAGTAAAGTGCGGGAGGCTAGGCTCTGAAAATTTGAGAGAAGTAGACGTCTTCAAGGCCGGCCTGAGCAGGCCGAAAGCCATCTCCCGGATTTTCCTCGCTTAGTATCTGAATGACAGGCTTTCCATGTAGCAGCTTGTTGGCAATTACATCGTAATCTTTGTGGTAATCTTCCAACTCTTCCTTCCTTATGGTTTTCTGATAAATCTTTCCATCAATCTCATTTATCAGACGATGAGGATTTCCGGTCAGCAACACTTCTCCATGATTGATTATAGCCATACTGGTGCAGAGTTCTTTCACGTCATCAACTATATGGGTTGAGAGAATGACCACTGTGTTTTCACCAAGCTCACTCAGTAGGTTGTAAAATCTGTTTCGCTCTGCAGGATCAAGACCGGCTGTAGGTTCGTCTACGATGATAAGTTTTGGATTCGCAAGCAGTGCCTGAGCAATTCCAAATCGCTGCTTCATGCCACCGGAGTAGCCTCCCAGATTCTTTTTCCTTTTTTCATAAAGGTTGGTTTTATGTAGCAATACACTTACAATTTCCTTACGCTGTTTTTTATCAGTGATTCCTTTTAATACAGCGAGGTGATTGAGTAATGATTCAGCTGAGATTTTTGGATAAACGCCAAATTCCTGAGGCAGATAGCCCAGTGCCCTTCTTACTTCATCTTTTTGAGTAAGTACGTTCGTATTTCCTAAAGTAATAGAGCCGGAATCTGGCTCTTGTAGCGTAGCGATAGTTCGCATAAGTGTAGACTTCCCAGCGCCATTGGGGCCCAACAGACCAAACAATCCGGTTGGAATATCTAATGAGACATTGTTAAGCGCTTTTACTCCATTTGTATAAGTCTTTGAAAGACCTTGAATTCTAAGTGTGCTCATATTGATTTGAATTAAAGTTTGAGCAAACATGAGTCCGTCAGTAGCCTATTAAAATAAAGTGGGACAAACAACTCTAGAGATGGGACATACTATTCAGGCGATAAGATGAAGCCATTTCATAGCTAAAAATGATAGGTATGTATACTCAGATTGGTCGTTTATCAACTTCTTTGCTGGTGGCAATGCACTTGACTAAAATTGAGACATGATAAGATTTGTAAAGAAATACGCACTTGGCTTCATTATACTAGTCTACTTTATTCTCCTGATTTTGGGTGGTACTGTTGATGGTTTAGAAGTACAGGTAGTTGTTATCACATTTTTATTCACCATTTTGGTGGTCATCCCCTGGTTGATTTGGCAGATCAGGTCATTGCTAAAACTCAGGACTGAAAAGTCGAAAACAGAACTGCTTCATTTGCAAAGTCAGGTCAACCCTCATTTCTTTTTCAATATGCTCAATAACCTTTATGGCCTTATAGAAAATGATCCTAAAAAGGCCGGTAAACTTGTACTTAAACTCTCCGACATGATGCGCTATAGTATCTATGAAGGAGAGAAAGAAACTGTAACTCTCAAAGAGGAGATCGAGTATTTGAATAACTACATTGAACTCCATAAGATGCGCTATCATAAGAAAATAGACGTACAATTTGATCAGCATGTACTTGATGAAAATCTAAATGTGATGCCTCTGCTATTTATCATACTGCTAGAAAATGCATTTAAGCATGGAGTAGAAAATTTGAGAGAAAAGGCCTTTGTCAAAGTTTATCTTAGCACAAGTGAAAGTGAAATTCATTTTACTATTGAAAACAACTTTGATGTGGAAACATTAAGTGATGAAAAAGGGATTGGCATAAAAAACCTTAAAAGGAGATTAGAATTGGCATATCCTGGCAGGCACACGCTTAAATTTCAATCATCTGATGACGTATATAAGGTGCAGCTAACTTTGAGGCAATGAAGATCAGATATCTTATTGTAGACGATGAGTACGTAGCTCACGATATCATAAAGGGATATTGTGATTTGCTACCCAATATGGTCCTGCAGAAAAATTGCTACGACGCACTTGAGGCATTAGACTATTTGAATACCAATGAAGTAGACTTGATCTTTCTCGACCTTAATATGCCAAAATTGAAAGGGTTCGATTTTTTAAAAACACTCTCTGCTCCGCCAAAGGTTATAGTCACCACGGCCTATAGTGAGTTTGCATTAGAAGGGTATGAACTAAATGTTACGGATTATTTGCTGAAGCCATTCAGCTTCGAACGTTTTCTAAAAGCAGTCAACAAAGCCACAGGCACTTTTGAAGCAAAGTCAGTAGTACAAAAGTCAGATCAGTCAAAATCAACTACCATATTTCTAAAGGCAGACAAAAAATATACTCAGGTGAATGTGAATGACATTCTATATCTGGAATCTGTAGGTAACTATGCCAAGGTGATATTGAAGGATGAGGTAGTCACTGTCAGAGAAAAAATATCTGACTTATTGGAGTCATTACCGGCCGAAGGTTTCATTCAGGTCCACAAATCTTACGCTGTAGCAACACATCATATCCATAGCATAGAAGGAAATCGAATCTTTATTGATGAACATACCGTGCCGATTGGTAAGGTTTACAAAATGAATGTTGATCAGTTATTGAAATAAAAAAGGCGGCTCCTTGAGCCGCCCTATCGCAATAGCCATTAGCTAATGCTGCCTTAGTTAGCCTTTATAATTCTTGATTTGCTTGAACCTGACTCGGTGATAACTTCCAGCAAATAAATCCCCTGATTTAGATGTGAAAGATCTATTCTACGATTGGATAGCCTTTTCACTTTCATGAGCTGCCCATTCAAGTCATAGATGCTCAAGCCAATTAATTCATCACTCTCAATTGTCAAGTAATCAACCACAGGATTAGGATAGATTCGAACGTTCACATCATTAATTGCTAAAACCGCTTCCTCGGTGACTTCAAATGAAATAGATGCTGACGATGAATTAAAGTTGTCATTACCAGCCTGATCTACAGTCAAAGTCACCATGCCCTCTACACCATCTAGTGTAATTGTGGTTCCATTGATTGTTGCCGGACCAGTGACAGAAAATATTAACTCCAGACCTGAAGTGGTAGTAGCACTTGCTTCAAATGGATCATCTGAACTCAACTTATCATCAATCGGACTTATTGTGATCGTTTGATCCGCCTTTGCGATCTCAAAGGTTTGCTCAACTGAAGGGGCTGCATTGAAGCTATCGTTGCCTGACTGATTTGCTGCTACGGTAGCAGTTCCTGCTCCGGTGATAGTTACCGTATTTCCGGAGATCGACACAGGACCACTAATTACACTGAATTCAATATCAAGGCCAGATGTTGCTGTGGCAGATATATCAAAAGGAGCATCTCCATAGGTTTTGTCGGAGATATCATCAAATGTGATGGTCTGATCTGACTTGGTAGGTTCGACAACCTCAAAAGAAATTGTTGACGAAGCCTCGTTATAATTATCATTTCCCTGTTGGCTTACCGTTACTTCAACAGTTCCTTCGATACCCGTCAGCGACAAGGTTGTCCCATTAATTGTAGCAGGTCCGGAGATAGAATAGTCCAATGTCAGGTTGGAATTGACGCTAGCGGAAATCGAAAACGGATCATCAGTAGTTAGCTTGTCAGGTATAGGATCGATGGAGACAGTCTGATCTGCTTTAAATATGATAAAAGACCTTATTTGCACATTAGCACCATTGTATTCAGCATTACCTTCCTGATCCGCACGAATAGAAACATTCCCCGTTCCAGTTATTGTAACCTCATTTCCAGATATAGTAACGGGTCCATTCACCACACCGAAAGTGACAGGCAAACCAGAAGAGGCTGAAGCGGTCAGCGTAAAAGGAAGGTCTCCATAAGTTTTATCTTCAGGTGTGTCAAAGGTGATAACTTGATCAATTTTACTTGCAGTAGTAAAGTCCCAGTCGTCTCTATTTTCCAATAGAATTCCCTCAAATCCATTGCCAGCAGCATCTGTAATTGTATTTGCATTTATTTGGATCCAATAGTGTGTGGCCCCCTGTAGAGCTCCAGGCGGTTCAATGGTAATTGTATTTCCAGATACCGAAACCGACTCTGATGCATAGTTGATAACAAATTGATTCACGTTTGAATCGTAGTATTTAACTAGAAACGAACTATTTCCAAGGAATACATCTTCATCAAACTCAATGATCAAGTTCGTGCCGGGATTGACTTCTGTGCTATTATCTGTAGGTGAGAGGGAAACAATAGATGGAGGGGTAATATCAGGTTGGGATTCAGTAGTAAAATACCAGGTGTCATTATCTGTGATCTCAATTACTCCATGATTTTCGGATATGAAGGCAAATTCATTCACTCTTACCGCTACTTCTGTTTCATAGGGAAAAGGATTGTTTAGGGTTACCGTTGCTGTATTTCCATCCACTATTCCGTTTGTAGATACATTGACAGATTGTATGTAATCACCATTGGTACGATTATAAAAAAGAAGATGAGTGTTGCCGAGAGCTACTGGGTGCGTAAATTCTATGCTAATGTCGGCGTTTATCGAAACGCCTGTCTCCAAATGGAAAGGACTGAAGGTTAGTGGCTGTGCAAATAGAGCAGGATCAGGCTCAGTAGTAAATACAAAGGTGCTGTTGTTGTTGAAGCGATCTGCTGGTATATCGTTTAGCGACCTGATCGGATATCCAAGCATGGTGATAAAGTACCTTGTATTGTATTCCAATAAGTGGTTGACTTCAAAAATCACCTCATTTCCATTGATGGATATAAGTTCGCTTTCAAAATCAAAAGATGCGATTATTTCACTACCATCATACTTCCTAAGTGTATAGCTGCCATCATATCCTCGCTTCACATCTTCAGCATAGACAATTTTAATTTCAGTGTCCAGCGGGTTTTTTGTTGAAAAGTTTTCAGGAACAAATTCTAGACGCTCAACAAAATCCCAGGTAGAGAAATTTCCAAAAGTCTTTACTCAATGGAACCTCAAGAAATTCCTCCTCTTCGGCCTGGATTCTACCATCTTCAATTGATATGTAAACTTCTTCTCCTGAAGGTATGTCCACTGCAAGTTGTACTTCGAGTAGATTACCTGTTGCGGTAGCGTTTTCAACATTGGCGAAAGCGACAAACTGATCATCAGAATAGCGATATACCTCAATCAGACGATTATTTGGAAGCCCGGTAAGTGAAATATTCTTATTGAAATATGCTTCAAGAAAAAGTACATGACCATTGGAAGAATCAAAATCCGGTGTTACAGCTGTGATGGCGAGAGGCCCTACCTCTGTGGTAAAACTCCATTCTCCGGCACTTAAACCGGGAAATGGATTTCCCAAAACATCCGTGATACAAGTAGCACATACAGTAACATACACCTCTGTGTTGTAGGGGATTTCAGTAACAGGATATATGTATAAATAACTTCCCTCTACAAACAAATCAGGATCGTCCATTGCCACCGAGCGAATGAGTGAACCATCGGAAGATTTTCTTATTTCAATGTTTCCCGATCCTCGCAGTACTTCTTCATCAAACTCAAACCCAATTCCATCAGACTCAATGTCACTTATCAAAGCCTCACTTTCATTATGTTCAGGAAAGAAATACTCAATGATGGGAGGATTGGACTCGTTATCCATTGTGGTGAACGTCCACGTAGAGTTGTCGGCAATTCCTTCAAACGGATTGCCGGTGAAATCTTCGACTGCTCCGGCGGAAACTCTTACGTTATATGTTTTTTCAGGCTGCAGGTCGAAATCAGCAACCAGTCTGCTCGTACTGGCAGCATTGGCATGCACGACATCAGAAGAATTGACATCATAGCTTTGGATCAAGGTGCTGCCCTCATACAAGTCAATAGTACCCGTTCCTAGATTGGTTTGCTCACTGAAAGTAATTTCAACTACATCATTTATCAACACTCCCGTGGCTCCATTGAAAGGCAATAGATTGCTACTTTCAGGTCCAATAGTATCAGGAGTATAAAAATTCCAGGTCGCATCATCTTCAAACCCTGCATAAGAATTTCCGGCAAGATCCAGTATGAGGTCAGGCACTACTATGATATGATATACCATATTTTCTTCTAGTGGAGAAGCATCCAACGACCCATCCCAGTTAAAATCAATTGTTAGGACGTTACCCGTAATAGATGCACCACCTTGAGTAATATCTATAATAGAGACATTGTGACCCGTTTCACGCCTAATGACAATAAAAGGTCTTATATGACTGGTGTTGAGTTGAACATCTTCGTCAAATGTGATTTCAAAAGTCCAATTGTCAACAGGGATTTCTGTCGCGTCATCATTTGGCGAGAAAAGAGTAGCATTTGGTGGTGTTACATCTTGGGAGTAACCCTGACGTGCGATTAATAAACAAAGTAGAGTGAGAAATGTATTTAAATAATTATTCCTCTTTTTCAAAGTTGTTTGGTAGTAATTCATGGCATTGCGATTATTTTATTTTCGAATGCCAATGCTCGGTTAATAAGCAAAATTTCTATTCACCCACCCCGGGTGATTTTGCTTATAAGTATGCTTAAGTATCAGAAAAACAGATACTTACAATTATCAAGATTTTGCTAGAATTACCTCAAGTGCCTCTTTTCTATTCGAGACACCCAACTTCATGTAGATGTTTTTTAGGTGAGTTTTCACGGTATTGACTGATACGAATACTGTTTCAGCGATCTCACCATTGGTCTTATCAGATATTGCCTCTGTTAATATTTCATATTCTCTTTCTGAGAGGGGTTTGAACAAACCGTCATTGATCTGTTCCAGACTTAGGTTAAGTTTTTTGGTTTCTCCTCCGAATATTGAATTGATCTGGGCACGAAGTGTATCTATTTCTTGAAACAGGAGCGCTTTCTTTAAGCGGAATCTTTGAACTAAGAGCAGGATGCCAATCGTGCTAAAAACTAAAATGGTAACGATTATGATGTAAAGGAATTGCTGAAATCTTTCCTTACGTTCAATCTCAGCATTCGCTTCGATAATCTCCTTTTCTTTCTTGGCTGTTTCATATTTGATCTCGAGTTCAGCTATTCGTTCCTTCGTTTCCACCGCATTCAATGAATCATTGATCGTTAGATATTCATTTCTTTCATTTAATGCCGTTTGATAGTCCCCTCGCTTCACAGCTATTTGATAAAGGACATCATGAGCCAACTTTGCTTGAAGCGGATAACTATTTGCATTAGATACTTTCAAATTATTCAATGCTTCCCTCTCGGCCATGTCCAACTGATTCATGTCTAAATAGACTCTTGCAATTTCAATCGTTGTACTTGCGATGTTTTCTTGCTCCCCAGCTAGTATCGCAAATTCTCTTGCTTTTTCATGATGATACAGTGCAGAATCAAGTCGACTTAGTTTTTTATGAATATTACCAAGTGTTTTTTCTATGTATGTCAGCAATACGTAGTTGCCTAAGCTCTCGGCGGATTTACTCGCCTTTGTATTATAAAAGATGCTAAGTTCCAGACTATCAATTTCTTCATAAACAACAGCCAACCTAAGGTTTCCATAGGCTATATCATCAGTATCATCTATTTCAATTGCGATATCCAAACTGGCTTGAGAATATTTTATAGCAGAAGGATAATCATCCATTTGGAAATAGACACCTCCCATATTCCCGAGAATAGTAGATTCTTCTTCATGAAATTCATTTTCCTCAGCGACAACCAGGGCTGCCTGATACGTTTGTATCGCTTCCTCATATCTTCCGGCATGGAAAAGAGTTAACCCTTTCGCATTTCCAGCTCTGGCCCTCAAATAATTGTAGCCATTACTGTTGGATATAATTATGCTTTGATCAAGAAAATAGAGAGCAGAATCTTCAACACCTAACTTACCATAGGCAATCCCCTTTGTCAACCAATATTTTCCGCGTAAGCTATCAGAATAGCTCGAAAGCGATTCTATGCTCTTCAGAATCAGTAATGATTTATGAGGATTATTCTCATCATATGCTGAATCAAGTAAATCAATGTTAGACTCTTGACCATATGAGCAGGTTGCCCAAATGAAAATTAGTGATGCAATCTTGAATTTGAGTGGTGACATTTCAACTTCAAGTTAAATGAGATTGACAAAAAAGAGTAAAAATCTTAATTCAGAAGTAAGAAAACTGATGTTTAGTGGGACAAAATGAGTTACTAGTTAAATCAATTCTTCACAAAAACCTTATCACTTTCAGGGTGATGTGTTTGATACATGTGGTAGTTGATCCCATCTTTTAGTCCAACATCCGGTACAATTATACTCTTAGCCTTTGCAGAATGCATTACGGATACATAAATATCCGAAGCAGGTACAATCACATCAGCGCGATCGGGGTTGAGCTGAAGCTTGTTTAGTCGGTCTTCCAATGTTAGGTTTTTCAACACATCCTGAGTTTTCATTAATGTTTCCAAACTCATTTTTCTTGACTTTAGATTAGTCCCTGATAACTCAAACAACTTATTGATGTTACCTCCTGTCCCAACAGCAGTGATTTTTTCACCCTTCTTAAAGGCATATTTCGTTACCCAATTACGCATCTCTTGCCAGGCCTCAGGGGTATCTCTTCCTTCAAGGGTTCTTACTGATCCAATTTTGAATGAATGAGAATATACTTTCGCATGATTTTCATAAATATTGAGTTCTGTGCTACCACCACCAACATCGATATGGATGTAATGCCCGTTATCCAAACCCTGCAGTATTACCTTATTGATCATTTCAGCCTCCTCTTCGCCTGATATAATTTGAATAGGAAGATCCAGATCCTTCCTTACTTTATCAATTATTTCATGTCCATTTTCAGATTCTCGCATTGCGGAGGTGGCACAACCGTAGAAAGCATCAATTTCATAGAGGTCAATTAGATTTTTATAGGCAGTCATGAGTTTGAAGAATCGCTCAATATTGTATTCGCTGATTCTTCCTTCAGAAAAAACATCATGTCCTAATCTTAGAGGAAAGCGCACATATTCAAGTTTCTTGAATGTGATGACTTTCTCATATTCCAGGACTCGGGTAATTTGTAGTCGAACCGCATTTGATCCGATATCAATGGCCGCCAATTTCATTGGGCTAAAATACGGCGATTCTGACCCAATGAAATGATAGAGCAAGAATTAATGAATTTAATGTTTATTCAACAACGGCGATTTTGATTGAGTCGAACGAGGATCCCGTTAATCCATCTTTAATTTTTAAGATATAAGTTCCTGCAGATAGTTTTAGCTCTGATTTGGAAAAGAACCATTTATTTGAGGAGTTCAAAGACTTTTCAATCACCAGTCTCCCGCTTAGAGAATATATGCTAAGCGTTGGTTCAGTTAATTCAGAGTCAGCAGTCAAAGTTATTTGATTAGCTGAAATAGGATTAGGTGATACAGAAATTGAGTTTTTAAGGTTACTTTGAATAGAGGCATTGATGATGTGATGATATTCAAAATCGCCGTTAAAGTCTACTTGCTTTAGTTGATAAAAGTATGTTCCATGAGAGAGATCTCTATCAATATATGAGTACTCTATTATATCATTAGTATTTCCAAAACCATCAACTCTGGCTATTGTAATAAAATTCTGACCATTATCAGATCTAAGAATATCAAAATAGTCATTATTAATTTCAACGGCTGTTGACCATTTTAAATCTATTCCGTTACGGTTCTCTGTTGCTGAAAAACTTAATAGGACTACAGGTAGTTGAGTTTGACCTTCCATTGAGACTCTGGCTCCATCCTGGCTGGTAACCAAAGTACCATATACATCTTCAGGATCATGTCCGGCTTCTAGTCCTGCTATAGTCAAAGTACCTCCGTTGGTGCCATCACCCTCTACATTGATATTAATTGTAGGATCTATAGATGAGATGTCTCTAAATGTTCCTTGGACTTCTAAAGTTCCTCCAACCTTGACATTCACTTGATCATTGTCATTCGGGTAGTCATCAGGTGGATCTTCGTCGAATTTCAAATCATCGAAAGCCGTTAAATTTCCGTAAATATTGAGAACAGAACTCTGCCCGTCATCATTAAGTACTAAGTCATCTAATGACATGGTGAGATTGGATTGTAAGTCTACTTCAGAGGTACCAAACAAAGACAAATCTCCGGCAGCATTATTAATGGCTCCATCCAAGACGGCATTTGCACTATGAAATTCAATGTTTCTTGCTGTATTTGTAGCGGTCATTGTAGCACCATCCTCCAAATCAAATGTCCCTCCGGTTACGATTATCCCTCTATTAAATTCTAAAGTCCCTGCCGTCATATTGAAGTCTGAGTTGTTTAATCGTAATTCTTCTCCTGTGCTCCCATTATAATCGAGTAATCCTCCTGAAATATTAAATACCCCATCACTCATCAAAATTTGATCATTAACGTCGAGCTCTCCACCAGTAATCTCTATCTCACCACCATTTGTAGAAGTGATAAATTCTGCTGTGAATAGACCTCCTGACGTCACAGCAAGCTTACTTCCACTTCCATCTATGTAGGTATACGCATCAGAAGCGACATCAAATGTATTGGAGACAATGAGCTCGCCTCCGTTTAAAATCCTTATTTCACCAGGTCTAAAGCCTGATGGTACATCAACTGTTGCCGTTAAGCCATCAATATAAATTGTGGATCCATTAGAGGGGAGGCTGGGGTTAGTGCTCCAATTGGCTGGATCATTCCAATTAGTACCACCTCCAACCCAGGTTTGAGCATTCAGCGAATATGCGAATGGAATGATAAGTAAGAATAATATTGATTTCTTAATAAATCTGGATTTCATAATTTTTCAATTTTAGTGATATCAAGAATGAATTGAAATGTTCAATTCGTACACATGCAAAGAAAATTTTGATGATGTTCCAGAAAAAAAATGGAGGGTGTACTA
The DNA here is from genome assembly GCA_006969745.1 of Cytophagaceae bacterium. Taxonomy (GTDB): domain Bacteria; phylum Bacteroidota; class Bacteroidia; order Cytophagales; family Cyclobacteriaceae; genus Ekhidna. The sequence continues at coordinate 977,587 of CP030886.1, read as the reverse complement.
TGAGTGTACAAAATGAATATAGTTGACGGAATTAGGTATTATTATTACGTCAATACTGATGCTTTCCATTGGTTCAATACTATTTCTAATTATGCTGACTATATTTGCCTCACTTATCAAGAAAGACCGAGGGACTGGGCCCAATGACGTCTTAGCAACCTGATTACCAGCGTGATTTTCGGTGCTACTTCCCATCCTGTAGAGACAGGGTAGATGAGCGAATCCATTCGGAACTTTCTCTGATAAGCAAATTTTAAATCAGAGAATGAAGGACTTAATTAATACATTGAATAAGAGAATTCTGGTGCTTGATGGAGCAATGGGTACTATGATACAGCGGCACCAGCTTGAAGAAAGCGATTTCAGAAATGAACGCCTCCGTGATCATTCCAAATCTTTAAAAGGGAACAATGATCTGTTGTCTATTACCAGGCCGGATATTATAGAAGAAATTCACGCTGCTTACTTTGCTGCAGGGGCGGATATTGCAGAAACAAACACTTTTTCTAGCACGACCATCGCTCAAGCTGACTATGGATTAGAAGATTTTGTATATGAACTTAACTATGAGTCAGCAAGAATTGCAAAAAAGGTAGCTGACGAGTTCACTTCAAATTGTCCTGAGAAACCCAGGTTCGTAGCTGGATCGATCGGACCAACAAATCGTACTGCCTCTCTTTCACCTGATGTAAACGATCCAGGTTTTAGAGCTATAACTTTCGAAGAACTAAAAGTTGCATATAAACAACAAACAGAAGCGTTGATTGATGGTGGAGTTGATATACTTTTGGTTGAGACCGTATTCGATACGTTAAACGCAAAAGCTGCACTCTTTGCTATTGAAGAAATAAAGGAATTTAGAAACCTTAAAATCCCGGTAATGGTCTCTGGCACCATTACAGATGCTTCTGGAAGAACACTTTCCGGCCAAACAACGGAAGCTTTTCTTATTTCTATTTCCCACATGGACCTCTTGAGTGTTGGATTGAATTGTGCTTTAGGCGCTTCTCAACTAAGACCATACTTAAAGGTTTTGTCTGATAAATCTGATTTTCTAGTTAGCGCCCATCCAAATGCAGGACTACCAAATGAATTTGGACAATATGATGAGACACCTGAAATGATGGCTGCCCAGATTAAGGAATACCTCGATGAGGGCCTAGTCAATATAATTGGAGGTTGTTGCGGTACCACACCTGATCATATCAGTGCAATTGCTGAGTTGGCGGCCAGCTACGAACCAAGGAAAGGAGAGTTGATATGAAGCCTTTAATTCTTTCGGGTTTAGAGCCTCTGGTAATTACCGAACATACCAATTTTGTAAATGTTGGCGAACGAACCAATGTTACAGGATCCAAAAGATTTGCAAGGCTCATTGCCGAAGATAAGTATGATGAAGCATTGGAAGTAGCACTTGACCAAGTGCGAGGCGGTGCTCAAATTTTGGATGTGAATATGGATGAAGGCATGCTTGACGGTAAAGCTGCCATGATCAAATTTTTAAACCTTATAGCTTCTGAGCCTGAAATCGCTAGAATTCCAATAATGATTGATTCTTCCAAGTGGGAGATAATTGAGGCAGGGCTTCAGTGCGTGCAAGGAAAAGGAGTTGTAAACTCAATAAGCCTAAAGGGAGGTGAAGAAGAATTTATTGAGCAGGCTACAAAAGTTAAACGATATGGTGCTGCAATAATCATCATGGCTTTTGATGAAAGAGGCCAGGCTGACAGTTATGAGCGGAGAATTGAAATATGTGAAAGAAGCTACCGAATACTGGTTGACACAATTAAGTTTCCTCCCCAAGACATTATTTTCGATCCCAACATATTCCCTGTAGCCACAGGTATTGAATCTCATAACAACAATGCACTCGATTTCTTCAATGCCACCAAATGGATCAAGGAAAACCTTCCGGGTGCCAAAGTCAGTGGCGGAGTTAGCAATGTCTCTTTTTCTTTTCGTGGGAATAATGTAGTGCGCGAGGCAATGCATTCAGCATTTCTTTATCATGGGATCAACGCCGGAATGGATATGGGGATTGTAAATGCAGGTATGATTGAAGTGTATGATGAAATTCCAAAGGATCTGTTGGAACATGTAGAGGATGTTTTACTCAATAGGAGAGATGATGCCACCGAACGCTTGTTGGCGTTTGCTGAAAATGTAAAAGGATCGGGTAAGCAAAAAGTTGAAGATTTAAGTTGGAGAGAAGGCGCTGTTGAAGAAAGACTATCACATGCTTTGGTGAAGGGAATTATTGATTTTATTGATGAAGATACCGAGGAGGCAAGATTGAAATATAAGAGTCCGCTCAAAGTAATCGAGGGTCCATTAATGGATGGAATGAACGTGGTGGGAGATCTCTTCGGGAGCGGAAAAATGTTTCTTCCTCAAGTAGTGAAGAGCGCCCGTGTGATGAAAAAATCGGTTGCATATTTGACACCTTACCTGGAAGAAGAAAAGTCATCAGGTAATGCGAAAGGAAAAATCCTTTTGGCCACTGTAAAAGGGGACGTTCATGACATTGGAAAGAACATTGTAGGCGTTGTGATGGCATGCAATAATTTTCAAATAGAAGATATGGGAGTAATGGTGCCCGGTGATAAAATATTGGATCGTGCGCAGGAAATTGATGCAGACATTATCGGACTAAGTGGCCTGATTACACCGTCGCTCGATGAGATGGTCTCCGTTGCGGAAGAAATGAGCAGAAGGAAAATGCAGACACCGTTACTCATTGGAGGGGCGACAACCTCCAGAATTCATACTGCCGTAAAAATTGCACCTAAATATGATCAAACGGTTGTTCATGTGCTCGATGCCTCCAAAAGTGTTGGTGTTTCTACAAGTTTATTAAGTGACAGGGCATCCGAATTTGGCCATAACATAAAAACTGAATACGAGGAACTGGCAGCTTCGCATGCATCCAGAACGGAAGCCAAGAATTACATTTCTTATGAAAGCGCCAAAAAAAATGGAACTATCCTCAAGAAGGAAATAAAAATAGCACCACCAAAAAAATTAGGCCTTACAGTTTTTGAGGACTATGATTTAAATGAAATTAGAAAATATATAGATTGGACGCCATTCTTCTCAACCTGGATGTTGAAAGGGAAATATCCGGCAATTTTAGAAAATCCAACGGTGGGAAAAGAAGCACAAAAGCTATTAGCAGACGCTATGGAAATGTTGGATGAAGTAATCTCCTCAAAATCGCTAAAAGCTAAGGCGGTAGTTGGTCTTTTTCCTGCTAAAAGGGTAGAAGATGATGTGAAAATAACATATGATGAAAATGAATTCGAATTTCATTTCCTCCGGCAGCAAGGCAAAAAAGCACCTGAAATCCCCAACCTTTCCTTAGCGGACTTTCTTCAACCAAATGAACCCGAGTACATCGGCGGGTTTGCAGTTACTGCTGGAATTGGAATTGAGAACCTAATAGAGAAATACAAAGCAGATCATGATGACTACAAGGAAATTATGATCAAAGCTCTGGCTGATAGATTGGCAGAAGCATTTGCCGAACTAATGCATGAAAAAGTTCGAAAGGAACTCTGGGGATATGCCGCTGACGAGGAGTGGTCGAATGATGATTTAATAAAAGAAAAATATGAAGGTATTCGCCCGGCACCCGGTTATCCTGCCTGTCCGGACCACACCGAGAAGCGTACCTTATTCAACCTTTTGGATGCTGAAAAAAACGCAGGCATTAAGTTGACAGAATCCTATGCTATGTATCCCGCCTCATCAGTAAGCGGATTCTATTTTGCGCATCCGGATTCCAAATATTTTGGATTAGGAAAGATTGGAAAAGATCAGGTTGAGAATTACGCTAAGCGTAAACAATTAAAAGTTGAGGAGGTTGAGAAATGGCTCGCTCCTAATTTAAGTTACAAATAATGAAGGTAGTAGATCATATTAAAAATTCGGACAACACACTTTTCTCATTGGAGATCATACCTCCTAAAAAAGGAGACAGCATCAAAAACCTTTTTGATCAGATTGATCCATTGATGGAATTTAAACCGCCTTTTATTGATGTCACCTACCATCGTGAGGAGTATGTCTATAAAGAAAGAGAAAACGGTCTGCTGGAGAAGCGAAGTATCAAGAAACGACCAGGCACAGTAGGCATCTGTGCGGCTATTCAAAATCACTACGAGATTGACGCAATTCCACACATTATTTGTGGTGGGTTTTCCAAAGAAGAAACAGAGAATGCGTTGATAGATCTCAATTTCCTTGGGATTGATAACGTGCTTGCCTTACGTGGAGACAACATTAAGTCAGAACCGGCTTTTGTTCCGGAGCCAGATGGCAATGCTTATGCATCCGAGCTAGTGGAGCAGATTGCATCTATGAATAAAGGGGAATATATCGATGAAGAGTTGCAAAACGCGATACCCACCAATTTCTGTATAGGAGTTGCTGGATATCCGGAAAAACACTTCGAAGCTCCGAACATGAATTTTGACCTCAAATGGTTGAAAAAGAAGGTAGAATTGGGTGCCGAGTACATCGTTACGCAGATGTTTTTTGACAATAAGGCTTTCTTCAAATTTGTGGAAGACTGCCGAAAAATTGGCATTGATGTTCCAATTATTCCAGGCCTGAAACCGGTAGCAACAAAAGGACATTTAACAACATTGCCTAAGATCTTTAAAATAGATTTACCTGATGAACTTGAACAAGAAATAGGGAAATGTAAAGACAATGCGGCAGTTCGGGAATTGGGCATAGAGTGGGGCATTCATCAATGCCGTGAGCTGATTGAAGCAGGTATACCAGTACTTCATTTTTACAGCATGGGAAAATCTGATGCAATTCAGCGGATAGCCAAAGAGTTTTTCTAGCTTTGAACCCATAAAAAAAGACCAAATTTTTTGAAATGAAAATCATCGAATGTCCGAGAGACGCCATGCAGGGGTTGCATGATTTCATTCCCACAGAAACTAAGATAGGCTACATCAATCAGCTATTAAAAGTTGGATTTGATACCATCGATTTTGGCAGTTTCGTATCTCCAAAGGCTATACCACAAATGCGCGATACAGCGGAGGTACTGTCAGGTCTGCACCTTTCGGAAACTAATTCACACCTTTTGGCTATTGTTGCCAATATTCGAGGCGCAAAAGATGCATGTCAGTTTGATGAAATCAGGTATTTGGGTTACCCATTATCATTATCTGAGACATTTCAGCAGCGAAACACCAACAGGTCTATAAATGATGCATTTAATGATCTGGCAGAAATGCAAGAACTCGCAGAAGACCATGAAAAGATTTTAGTGGTTTATTTATCTATGGGTTTTGGTAATCCTTACGGAGACCCTTATGAAATGGATTACGTTGGGGAATTCGTAGATCGCCTCGACAAAATGGAGGTACAAATCATTTCGCTGGCTGATACCATAGGGGTCTCTGATCCAAAAAATATTTCAAGACTTTTTGAGACCTTAATACCAAAATTCCCACATATTGAATTCGGTGCTCATCTGCATTCCACACCGGATACAATCAAGGAAAAAGTAGAAGCTGCCTACCAGTCAGGTTGCAGGAGAATGGATGGAGCAATATTCGGTTTTGGAGGGTGTCCAATGGCTAAAGATGATCTTACAGGGAATATGGCTACTGAAAAGATGCTTGACTATTTCAAATCTGTAAATGCGACCACAGGACTTGATATGAAAAAATTTGAAGAAGCCATGAATATGGCCCCTTCTGTTTTTGGTTAGCCGTCCTTTATTCGTCTTTTAATACATCCACAGGATTTAACCGTGCAGCAGATATAGATCTTGATCCCATTGTAACAGCAGTAATCGTCCCTGTGAGGAGCAGTGCGGAAACAATGATTTCCCAACCAATTGTGATATGATATTCAAAACCGTCCAGCCACCCGTTCATTAGCCAATAGGAGGCTGAGGCAGAAATCGCAAATGCGACGACCAGTAGCAGGACCACTTCTTTTGCGAAAAGTCGTAATATCTGATGAATTTCTGCACCTACCACTTTTCTTATGCCTATTTCTTTTCGTTTGGCATTCGCCATGTAGTCCGTAAGTCCATAAAGTCCCAGCACACAAATAATGAGCGCCACAACCACGAAAAAGCTGATGCTTTTACCCATGACTTCCTCGAAATTATATCGAGAGGCAATTTGCTCGTCAAGAAAGCTATATTCAATGAGCAATTCTGGATAAACCTGATCCCAAATTGTCTCTACCTCAGTCAAGACCTTAGCAGGGTCAGCAGTTTTGCTTACTTTAAATGCGAGTTCGTAGTAGCCTTTGGGCTGATAGTAAAGTATTACAGGCATGATTTCAGATCTTAATGAGTTAGCATTAAAATCTTTAATTACGCCAATAATTTTTTTCTTACCTCCCCAGGATGCCTCCAATTCCATTCCGATGGCTTCTTGCGGATTACCTAAATTGAATTTCGACAATCCGATCTCAGTGATCAATACATTTTCTTGTGGATCTTTAGAATTTAGATTTCTTCCACTCAATAGTTCAAGCTCAAAAAGATCCAGATAGTTTTCATCAATACTCTTTGAATTGACTGTAAAGGTCTCTTCCTTATTTATCAGTGGATTGAAATATTTGTCGGTATTATTGGTATTGGCCATCGGACTACCTAAGTGCAAGGAAGTTTGTTGAATTTCTGGCATACCATCAAGCAATCCCTTCAATCTTACTTGTCTTTCTGGATCTGGTTCAGGAAACTGGAGGGTAATTATATTGTCTGCAGCAAACCCCATATCATAATTTTTCATGTAAGAGATTTGTGAGAATATGACGATTGCACCCATGATCATCATAATTGAAAAACCATATTGAACCCCTACCAATAACTTCCGCATTGGAATTTTGCTCTGTTTGTCAATATTTGAAATTTTAATCTTTATAGCACTCAGCGCTGAGAACTTTGAAAGAACCAAGGCAGGATAAAGTCCAGACAAAATTGTCATGGATGTCAGCACAATTGAGGAGAAAATAATCCAGTCGCTCAAAGAGACAATGGTTAATTCTAATGTTGTACTTATCAGCGTGTTGAATAGTATGAGAATCTGAGATGCGAGCAGAAATCCTATTCCCAATGAAATGAAAACAATAACAAAAGTTTCAATTATGAACTGAGTAATGAGATCAATTCGAAGACCTCCCATCACTTTTCTAATGCCTACTTCTCTGGCTCTCTTCAGTGCTCGGGCTGTTGTGAGGTTAATGAAATTTATGCTACCTATGATAGCCAAGAGGATTGCAATAGCGTAAGAAAGTGTTGTGTATTTGGGCTCAAATGAAATGCCGCTATAGTTGCTTACTGGTTCGGTATGGATGTTGGCCAGTGGTTGCAATATCAAATCGTATCCTTCTATCTGATTAAACTTGGCATATGCATTTTTCAGGCTATTCTGAAAAAGAATCGGATCGGAGTTAACTTCTAATCTTACAAGGCACTGAGTTCCACCATTCAGTCTTCCCCACATTTTACCTTCCCCAAAATATGGATTTACACCATCTTGCTTATCGTAATTAGCAAGCATTTCGAATGGAAAATCGGTATTAAGCGGAAGGTCTTTATAGATACCTGTGACCACTAAATTATGCCTATTTGCAAGCACTATTGTACGGCCAATAAATGACTCCAACGTGCCATCATTACCAAAAAACTTCCTGCTTGTAGACTCTGAAAGATAGACAGCACTCGGATTATCCTGATTTACCTGGCCCGCTACCCACTCGAAAGTAAGGATGTCAAAAATCTCGTTTTGTGCAAATCCAATTCTCCGTTGTTTGATTTTTTTAAGTTGACCATTTTCCCCGGGTATATTTATCTGATCTGAAAGAAGGTAGGTGTTTGAGATTGCCACCACACCTGTCAATTCGGTCTTTAAAGCTTCTGAAAGTGGATGGGGAACAGTAGCTGTTTTGCCTTCTTCATCACCAATGTGATATTCTCCAATGATGCGATAGATATCGCTATAATGTTTCTGATGCTTATCAAAATTGCCCTGAAAATTTACAATTGTGTAAATGGTGATGACACATGCAATTCCGAGCGAAAGCCCAATGGTGCCTAGAAAAAAATAAACTTTATTTCTGGTCAGGGTCCTAATCGAGGTAACTAAAAAATTCCTTAGCATAATGGCATGGTTTTATTGTTTGTATAAGAATACTATGCCAAAAGAGAAAAGTGACAGATTATCAATGGGTTACACAATAATTCTTAAGAATGAATGTCCATATCTGGACGCAAAACCGGACGGTCAGACCAATCCAAATTTCTTTCCTGGCGTGCTCCTTACTATGTTTTTAAACTCAAGGCTGAGAAGGTGAGAGGCTAGTTGGTTAATTGGAATCTGGGTTTTCAATGCTATAAGATCGATTTCGATGGCTTCTCCGGTGGCTTTTAATAAATTATAAACAACAAGTTCATCATCGCTAAGTGCTTGAAGCTCAGGTTTCGAGTCACTTGTCTCTGAGTTTAAATCCCAATTCAGGTGATAAATAAGATCTTCTACGCCGGTGTAGATTAAAGCTTTTTGAGTAGCGATTAACTTATTTGTTCCTTCGGAAAAAGTATGTCCAACATCCCCAGGAACTGCAAACACGACGCGTCCGTAAGAGTCCGCTAAATGAGCCGTGATTAACGCTCCTCCTTTAGCGGCAGCTTCTACAACCAAGGTTGCATCTGTCATGCCTGCGATTATTCTGTTTCTAGCTGGGAACAAGTGAGGATCGGGTTTAGTGCCAGGTATACTTTCAGAGATTATCCCACCGGCTTTCTGCATATCTACTGCATACCTTTTGTGGATGGATGGATATATACGATCTAATCCTCCTGCAAGAACCGCGAAGGTTGGAATATTTTCCCGTAAGCAAGTTTTATGTGATTGAATATCTATTCCATAGGCTAATCCACTAACAATGCTTACATCCAAAGCGAGTAGGTCTGATACGATCTTGGAGGTAATGCTTTTACCATATTCCGTGGCTTTTCTGGTTCCAACAATAGCGATCGTTCTCTTTGGATTTAAATCACCTGATCCTTTTTTGTAGATTATGTTGGGTGCATCCACAACTTGTTTTAGTCGATGGGGGAATAATGGATTGGTGTAATGAAGGACTTCTGCCCCAATCTTTTCAGCAGAAATCAGAATAGCTTCCGCTTCTCTAAATGGATTTGAAGCTTTTATGGTGCTGGCCAATTTATCGCCTACACCCGGAATTTTAATCAACTTGTTTTTTGGAGATTTAAAAACTTCAGCAGCTGACCCGCAATAGCTGATCAATTGTTTGGTTCCTTTGCTACCAACTCCCGGTACCAGCTCAAGCGATATCTGGAAGATCAACTCTTCCGACATTAATTAAGGCAGTTCGTTTTTGAGTTCTGTAAGGAATTTTCTGATTTTTTTCAGGGATTCTATCATCTCCATTTTATCTGAAGCAGTTTCACCACCATTGGCGATGAAGTCTCGTGCTCCCTGGAGGGTGTATCCTTTTTCCTTAACTAGGTGGTAGATAAGTTTGACGTTTTGGAGGTCGTCTTTGGTAAATTGCCTATTGCCTTTTCGATTTTTCTTAGGCTTGATGTTATCAAACTCTCCTTCCCAAAAACGGATAAGGGAAGTGGCTACACCCAATTCGTCGGCAACCTCGCCGATGGTGTAGTACTTCTTTTCAATTTCCTTTTCCTTGTAGGGCACTGTAGGTGAGTAGGCTTTTAGTTTTCTTTATACATGATACTTCCATCATCATCAATCGTCACCGGATTTTCAGGGAAGTCTTCCAAAGATAATCGTTGGATTGTTTTTATTGAAGAAAGATTAGAATCATTTCTTGGTCCCAGCGAATAACTTTGTCGGAAGGCATGAATGCGACCACTCAAAAACCTGCCTGAAGCGTCAGTTTGCACTTCTAGGAGCGGAGCTTCACCAGCTAATCCTCTTAAATTAAATCTTCCATATGTCAAAAAATTACCAAGACTGTAAGCAATGATCCGCTCTTTGTAAACCTCAATTGCTCTTACAATGTGCGGACCATGTCCCAATACCACATCGGCACCATTGTCAATCATCATATGGGATAGCTCATATACATTGCCACGGTCCTCTCCATAGTAATACTCCCTTTTTCTTGTAATATGTTGATGTTTGGAGCCTTCAGCACCGGCATGAAAAGATGCAATGACAATATCTGTTAGCGAATCCAATAATTGCATTGTAGACCTTATATTCTCGTATTGATGAATGCTGACTGTACCTCTATTTGGTGCAAAAGCGCAAAAACCAATCTTCACCTGGCCGATTTTAACAATGGCATAAGGTTGGTCGATGGATCCCGCATGGACAATGCCAAGTGAGTCAAGTACACGCTGAGTGTTTAGCCTTCCCGTCTCTCCAAAATCGTTGGCATGATTATTTGCTACGCTCATCAAATCAAAGCCATTCTCACGTAAATTTCCAGCCAAATACTCCGGCGATCTAAACAGGTAACAAAGCTTAGGATTGTTGCATTCCTTTTGTTCACCACCATCATCTAGAATTGTACCTTCCAGGTTTCCAAATGTGATGTCAGCATTTTGAAGAATAGGTCGAACATGATCCCATAGATAGGCACCACTCTCCCTGGGCAAATAGGAGGTGTTAGGAAAATTCGTCCCTATCATAATATCTCCAACAGCTGCAATTGTTACTGTATCCGAATACAATCGTTCAATTGGAATTGCTACTTCTTCGTCCAGACTTGACAAGGTATCGCCTCTCTGTGTAATAAGATATACTGTGTCAGGCACGGATACTTCAGTGAAATCTGATTCAGGAGAAGACATAGCATCCTGATTATCATCAACAGGTTTCACCGCTTTACAAGCTATGATAGTACCAAGTAATAAAATTAGGTAGCGCGTTTTCATTCGGTGTAAAATAAAAAAGCGGTTAGCCAAAATTGACTAACCGCTTCAAATTTTAATTTTTCCTTTTTTAGTAGTTACCCATAGACTGATTTTCCAAAGATGAAAGTCTTAGTACTTCAGCGTATTCTTCATCACTTAAATCCTGATAAAAGAAATTAACTGGGTTTACTTTCTTATTGTCTTTTATCACTTCATAATGCAAGTGCGGGGCTGTAGATCCACCAGTATTTCCAGAATATCCAATCACCTGACCTCTCTTTACTTTCTGACCTGGCTTTACAATAAATTCACTTAAATGTGCGTACAAAGTCTGATATCCAAAACCGTGTTTGATTTTTATGTGTTTGCCATATCCAGAAAACTTCGTCTTTGTATAGACTACCTGACCGTCTCCTGTGGCATAAACTGGTGTACCCGTGGGTAGTGAAAAATCAGTTCCGGTGTGCATCTTTCGTACCTTGTAAATCGGGTGCATTCGATATCCAAAGCCTGAAGCCAACCTCTTTAGCTCCTTATTGGATACAGGTTGAATGGCTGGCATACTGGCAAGCAAAGCTTCCTTATCTCTTGCCATACTCATGATATCATCATAAGATTTGGTTTGGATATACATCTGCTTCTTGAGCTTATCAATTCGTTGCATATTGCTTAGAATCAATTCTTCGCGCTCAAGACCTTTTTCCAGGAGATCTCTATATCTATTGGATCCACCTACACCGGCAGATCTTATTTCGTTTGGAATAGGTTCAACGCCGAATACAACTCGATAAATATCATCGTCACGCTCCTCTAAAACTGCCAACATCTGATTGGCCTCTTCAAGATCATTTTCCAGTAGCTCGTAGTAGAGTTTGAGTTCTTCGTTTTCTTTTCGTAGAGTAGCTTTCGCTGGTGATTCGAAATAGTGATCGGTGACGAAAAATATTCCTAATCCTATTATGGAAGAAACTACGAGAAAACCTAACAGGTTAAGCACAATGTCCCACGAAGAGACTTTGATACGCTCATACCTACAAGATTCTGTGTCATAGTAGTACTTAATTTTAGCCATGGGTTGATAGGGTAATTGTCGTAATTTTGTAAAATAAATTTTGCAGGTGGTTTACAAAATACCGGTGCAATTTACGGATAATTGAGTTTTTTTCATAATTACAAGATTTTACATTAACATTCTAATTTTTCTTTCCTAAATGGATTCCAAAGCAATCAGGAAAACATTCCTCGACTTTTTCGAAAGTAAATCACATAAAATCGTTCCTTCAGCACCGATAGTGGTGCAAAATGATCCTACACTCATGTTTACAAATGCAGGTATGAATCAGTTTAAAGACTATTTTTTGGGTAATAAGGTTGCGGAAAATAAAAGAGTTTCTGATACACAAAAGTGTTTGCGCGTTTCGGGAAAGCACAATGATCTGGAAGAGGTGGGTATTGATACCTACCATCATACCATGTTTGAAATGCTTGGAAACTGGTCATTTGGCGATTATTTCAAGAAAGAAGCGATTGAATGGGCCTGGGAGCTCTTGGTCGATCATTTTCAACTTCCTAAGGATCGCTTTTATGCAACCATTTTTGAAGGTGACAGCAGCGAAAACCTGGACCAGGACATAGAAGCTAAAGAAATCTGGATGCAATTCTTGCCAGAAGACCGTGTGCTTAACGGGAGTAAGAAGGATAATTTCTGGGAAATGGGCGATACCGGTCCTTGCGGTCCTTGCTCGGAGCTGCATATCGATTTGAGGCCGCAAAATGAAGTAGATAAGGTGCCTGGTAAAGATCTAGTCAATCAAGATCATCCTCAGGTGGTTGAAATTTGGAACCTCGTATTTATCCAATACAACAGACTTGCCAATGGAAGTCTGGAAAACCTGCCAGAGAAGCATGTAGATACGGGGATGGGTTTTGAGCGGCTCGCAATGGCTATTCAGGGAAAGCAGTCAAACTATGATACGGATGTATTTCAGCCGTTAATTCAATGGGTGGCAAAGAAGGCAGGTGTAACCTACGGGGAAGATGAAAAATTGGATATTGCAATTCGAGTCATTTCAGACCACATTCGTGCCATATCATTCACCATTGCTGATGGTCAGCTGCCAAGCAATAATAAGGCTGGGTACGTTATCCGAAGGATTCTTAGAAGAGCAGTTCGCTACGGCTATACTTTTTTAGGCTTTAAGGAACCTTTCCTTTTCGAGTTGCTGGACATTCTGGTGAAACAATTCGATGGAGTTTTTCCTGAGCTTACCGGCCAAAAAGATTTCATTGCAAAAGTGATAAAGGAGGAAGAACTTTCCTTTCTAAGGACACTTGATAACGGATTAAAAAAATTGGATTCAATTACATCTGGATCTGCCAAAGTGATTGAAGGTGAGATCGCTTTTGAGCTGTACGACACCTATGGCTTCCCCTTAGATCTTACTGCATTAATCGCGCGAGAAAATAATATGGAGGTTGATGAAGCGGGTTTCCATAAAGAGATGGAAGTTCAGAAGAATCGATCTAAAAGTGTGGGTAAGCAAACCACAGGCGATTGGAATGTGGTATATGACGGAGACGATACAATTTTCCTGGGATACACAGATATCCAAGTATCTACGAAAGTGCTTAGATATAGAGAAGTAAAGCAGAAGGACAAGGTTCAATATCAGATAGTTTTAGAAAAAACACCTTTTTATGCTGAAAGTGGAGGTCAGGTTGGAGATACAGGCTATTTGCAATTTGGTGAAGAGAAGATTGAGGTGGTAGATACAAAGAAAGAAAATGACCTCATTGTGCACTTCGTGAAGAAGCTTCCATCTCAATTGGAAGGTGAGGTGCTTGCAGTAGTCAATGAGAGCAAGCGAAGACTTACAGAAAACAATCACTCAGCGACACACCTACTACATGCGGCACTTCGTCAGGTGCTGGGTGATCATGTTCAGCAAAAAGGCTCATTGGTAAATGACAAAATACTGCGCTTTGATTTTTCGCATTTTGCAAAGATGACAGAAGAGGAAATAGCTGAGGTAGAACACATTGTCAATAAAAAAATAAGGGAGAACATAGAACTCAATGAGAAGCAAAATGTGCCCATCGAGGAAGCAAAAGAAATGGGAGCAATGGCACTCTTTGGTGAAAAATATGGAGACTTTGTTCGCGTGATCACTTTTGATCGAAACTATTCGGTCGAGTTGTGCGGAGGCACTCATGTTCCAAGAACTGGCAATATTGGTATGTTCAAGATAGTAAGCGAGGGATCGACAGCAGCCGGAGTAAGAAGAATTGAGGCGGTAACCTCTGCGCAAGCTGAAAAATTCTTTCAACAAAAACTTGATTTATTAGCCGAATTGGAAGACATGCTGAAGCATCCGAAGGATTTGAAAAAAACGGTTGAAAATCTTGTGAAAGAAAATCTATCCAATCAGAAAAAGATTGAGGAGATGAATCAACAGCAAGCAGGACAAATCAAAAATCAGCTTAAAAACTCGGCTAGTGATGTGAATGGAAAAAAATTGATTACCTACAAGGGAGATTTTCCTTCTGCCGACAGTATGAAGCAAGTTGCTTTCGATTTGAAGAGAGAGGTAGATGATCTGGTGCTTTTAATTGCTGCCAATATCAACGATAAACCAATGCTAACAGTAATGCTGGCGGATGGTTTGGTTAAAAATGGTATGAATGCCAACGATATCATTCGAACGATGGCTGGTGCAATCAAAGGTGGAGGTGGAGGGCAACCTTTTTATGCCACAGCCGGTGGTAAAGACCTTTCAGGACTAGACGAAGCCCTTAAGCTCGGTAAAGCCATGATCGAGACTTCTTGATGGAAGAGAAAGTATATAGCGATTATCAACTAGTAGTTGGATTGGAAGTTCATATTCAACTTTCTACGGAAAGTAAGCTATTTGCTTCAGATTCAACGGCCTATGGTCAGCACCCCAATACCAATGTAAGTGTCATTACACTCGCCCATCCCGGGATAATGCCTAAACTGAATAAAAAAGCAGTTGAGTATGCGATACGAATGGGATTGGCATGCGAAAGTAAGATTTCAAGAAAGTTTTTTTTTGATCGCAAAAATTACTTTTATCCAGATCTGCCAAAAGGATTTCAGACGACTCAGGATAAAACACCTATATGCGTGGGAGGTAGGATACCACTGATATTAAAAAGTGGAGAAGTTGTAGTTAGACTCAATCGAATACATCTTGAAGAGGATGCCGGAAAGTCTATCCATGATCAACAGTCTTCTGATTCTTTAATTGATCTCAATCGTGCAGGGGTTCCACTCATCGAGCTGGTGACAGAACCTGAGATAAGCTCAGCGGAAGAAGCTATGGCTCTACTCACCGAAATTAGAAGGATTGTCCGCTACCTAGATATTTGTGATGGTAATATGGAGCAAGGGTCGCTAAGGTGTGATGCCAATATTTCTGTTAAGAAAAAAAGCGATTTGCAATTAGGAAAAAAGGTTGAAGTGAAGAATATGAACTCTATCCGAAATGTAGGAAGGGCAATAGAGTTTGAAATGAAACGACAAATTCGATGCATTGAGCTAGGGGAGGAGATAAGATCTGAAACACGCCTATTTGATGCAAGTACAAGTTCAACTTCAGGGATGCGCACCAAAGAAGAACTCAACGATTACAGGTACTTTCCGGAACCAGACCTTAGTCCGTTTGAAGTTTCAGAAGAATCACTTAATCGCATCAAAGAAAAAATGCCAGCCACACCCCGCGAACTTCGTGAGCGATTCATTAGTATTTATGGGCTTTCACATTATGATGCAGGAGTACTTACTGACGATAAGGATATTGCACACTATTTTGAAAAAGTTTGTGAACACACATCACATTATAAGCAAGTAGCGAATTGGATTATTGGGCCAATCAAATCAATTTTAAATGAATCGGAAGGTGAGATTGAATTACCACTGAGTCACCTGCAGCTTGCCGATCTGGTTAATGCCGTATCTGATGAAAAGATAAATTACTCCGTTGCCAGCAAGAAAGTCTTCCCTGCGCTCATTAATCAGACAAAAACTGTTGAACAAGTTTTGAAAGATTTAGAACTTCCCGCCAATTCCACAGAAGATATTTCAGATGTAATTTTACATGTCTTGAATAGTTTTCCCGAAAAGGTGAAAGCCTACCGGAATGGAAAGAAAAACTTGATCGGAATGTTTATGGGAGAGGTGATGAAGCGAACCGATGGGACCGCCGATCCGAAAAAGACAAACGAACTTTTATGTGATGCGTTGGAAAAGAAGAATTAATAGCATGATGAAGAATACATTGATAACAACCCTAATAGTGCTACTTGCAGCATGTAGTGAGCAGGCAGGTGAAGGAATAAAGCTTTCCGGGAATTTAGAGGAATTTCCGACTGATGGGTTTGCATATGTCGAGAAAGTAACTGAAAATGGAGTCAAAGTATTTGATACTCTTGATATTGATGCACAAGGTTCTTACAGCACTTACATTGATATTCAAGAGCCAGCATTCTATCGCCTCAATTTTAATGGAAGGCAAATAATAACCCTAGTATTGACTGGCGAAGAAACTGAAGTTGTGGTTAATGCTAATGGTAACGATCCACGTGGATTTTCGGAAATATCCGGCTCATACGACACTGAATACAAAAATCAAATAGACATTCTGATGCAGAACTATCGAACCCAGATGATGGAAATGCAACAGACTCAGCAGCAATATGCTGTGAGCAAGGACACTCAATCGGCACAAAAACTACGTTTTCAGATGATTGACCTGGCTCGTGGTACAGAAGCTGAACTGAAAAGGCTAATCAGGGAAGCAAGTCCTTCATTAGCGGCATTTTATGGATTGCAAATGATAGATGCCAATCAAAACATTTATTTCATTGACTCTATTGCGACTGAGCTTCAGGCAGAAATGCCAGACAACTTTCATGTAGCGGCTTTAGTTTCAGAGGTGTCCTCCAAGAAGAGTTTGGCTATAGGGAAGGTAGCTCCCGAAATATCCCTACAAAACCCGGAAGGCGAAATTGTCAAACTAAGTTCTTTGCGCGGCAATTATGTTTTAATTGATTTTTGGGCCGCATGGTGCCGACCATGTCGAGCAGAAAACCCGAATGTCGTTCGATTATACAACGAATATTCAGATAACAATTTTGAAATTTTAGGTGTTTCGCTGGATCGAACCAGAGACAAATGGCTGCAGGCAATTGAGCAGGATGGATTGCCATGGCTACATGTATCTGATCTTAAATACTGGAGGAGTGAAGCTGCCGTAGATTATCAGGTTGGTGCCATACCGGCAACATTTCTTATTGATCCGGACGGAGTTATAATCGCTAAGAACCTACGTGGAGCTAGTCTTGCAGCGAAACTAAAGGAGCTGTTTGGTTAATGAAGTGAGTTGATTGGTAATTTATACATGTCATTAGGGGTTAGAGAACCATTAATTGACAAATAAGTATGAAACTCACTATCACCACTTACCTATTCAGCATTGGTTTTCTCCTGTCAATACAATCATCAGCGCAGGAGCCAGAATCATCACAGCCAACAAAGTCTGTCGTTAAAATCGATAATCCTTATAAAAAAGGAAGGACCAAATGGCTAAATTCTCATGGATTTAATACAAAAACATACGATTGGAGAGATGCCGAAATTAACTTGTATGTTGAAAAAGCGGTAAAAAATAGAACTACCGGGAATATATTGGCCTACTCTGGAGGCGGCATCATAGTTACAGGGCTGTTGCTTAATCTTGCAGGAAGTCTTGCAAAAGAGATAAACAGTAGTAATCCTGACGAACCATATCAGGTTTTCAAAGCACCATATTACCTTGGCGGAGCGTTATCAGTATCCGGCATTGTAATGCATTTAAAGGCAGAATCAAATCTGAAGAAAGCCAAAGCAGCACGTCAGAGAAAATTTAAGTAACTAATTTCGATTGGGTCGTGTAATAATGCGAGTCGGAGGTTTCTTCTCACCTTCTGTAACCTCACGTTCTACTTTCTTGCCCCTGTGTTTTATCTGAAGACCCTGTAAGAAATTCCTTAGGAATTGATCCTTGCAAACGCGGTATTGCTTTTGTGTTGGTTTCCGGAAAATGGCGTTGATCTCATGTTTGCTGACTTCAAATTCAGCCAAATTCATCAGAGCAACAATATCTTCATCACGGAGATTAAGCGCTATTTTGATTTTTCTAAATATCTGATTGTTGTTGAGGCTTTTTTCAGGTTTAGGTTGTTCACCCTCTTTTTTGCCACGATGTTTTATGATCAATCCGTTGAGGAAAGCAGCGAGATCCACATCGTAAATTGGCTCATGATCTTCATCATCTTCCTTTTTTAGCCACGCACTGATTTGCGCTCTGGAGACTTCTTTCCCACCATTTTTAAACAACTTAATTACCTTGTCGTCTCCTAGATCAAA
Organism: Cytophagaceae bacterium; assembly: GCA_006969745.1. GTDB lineage: Bacteria > Bacteroidota > Bacteroidia > Cytophagales > Cyclobacteriaceae > Ekhidna. The sequence continues at coordinate 959,267 of CP030886.1, read as the reverse complement.
GGTGTAGCGGATACGTCGAAGGATGTCGTTGTTGTTCATTTCTCAATCAATAAGCGGCCAAATATCAAAGGGTATCTACAAACTTCTGCAAAGCTCCCCAAAGTTTAGCTTTCTCTTGCACGTCACCGGAGATTTGGTCTAATGGCTTGGAACAAAGAAATTCACTGTTTTTGTATGGAATAGGTGTATAAAAAGCCTTTGCTTCGGGAACAAAAACCAGCGCTTTTTTAAAATGTACAGACTGATCAAATCCTCCACCAAAGATTTTGTACTGATCCTTCGGAAGTTTACATGCATCTATGATCTTATGTAGCAGCTCAATGTCTGAAACATCGTGACTGCTGTGAAAGACCGCAAACGGAATATCACCGGGTTCTTCCAAATCGTGATGTGGAATCTCAGGTGATTCTTGCTTGGTCTCGATATGGGCAGGTATTTCTTTTGAGACTTCAGTCTGAGGTTTAACCTCCACATGGTCTGTTTGCTCCAATAATTGATCCTCAGTCTTTTTTTCAGACTCTTCCGGAGAGGTGAGAGTAGGCTCATCTTCCTGCAAAGACTGACTTTGTGATTGTACTTCAGCCTTTTGGTCTTGCGATAGCAAGTAGATTTCTTCAGTGATAAAAAGATGTAGATGTTCCTTTTCCATGGATTAATCTTCCATATCAAATATAGACTTTAGTTCTTTAGCCTCACTTGGTTTCATACGTTTGCCAAGCACAAGTCTGAGTTGTCTTCTCCTCAGTGCCCCTTCATAAAGTTCCTTCTCAAGCTCTGTTTCAGGTTCTACCTGAGGGATGTCTATTGGTTTACCAGACTGATCTACCGCCACAAAAGTGAAGAAGGCTCTATTTGTATGCACTTTTTTATCTGCAGGAATATCTTCAGCAACTACTTCCATATATACTTCCATAGATGAGCTGAAGGCTCGGGTTACGAAAGCTGAAATGGTAACGGTATTGCCTTTTCTGATAGGCTCAGAAAATGAAATGTTGTCAACTGAAGCGGTCACCACAATACGGTTGGAGTGTTTTTGAGCAGCAATCGCTGCGGCTATATCCATCCAATGCATTAGTCTACCTCCCATCAAATTATCCAGCCCATTGGTATCATTAGGAAGTACCAATTCTGTCATAGTTACAAAGGAGTCCTTGCAGTTTTTTACCTTTTTCATTTGATTGAGAGTGGTTAAAGTTTTGTAATTGAATAATGTATTGCTTCTGACGCTAGTCAGCAGACCAGCCTTTTTCTCCCCGCAAAGGTACAAAGCTGAAATGGTCGAATTGCTTCTTTTTTATTTTGTTTTCGCCCACTTTTTGGATCAAAACCATAGATTGTATGTCATTGTTCCCGACAGGTATAACCAGACGACCTCCAATCTTTAGCTGTCGTATTAGTTCTTCGGGAACGGTGGGTGCACCTGCAGTCACAATGATGCCGTCATACGGGGCAAATCGAGGCATTCCCTTCGAGCCGTCACCTTGATACATGTGAGGTTGATAGCCAATTTTAGGTAGGAAGCGAATGGCTTTTTGGTAGAGTTTCTTCTGATACTCTATTGTGTAAACTTTGGCTCCTAATTCCAAAAGCACGGATGCCTGATAGCCCGATCCAGTTCCTATTTCAAGTATTTTATCTCCAGGTTGAACCTGAAGAAGCTGCGATTGAAAGGCGACGGTGTATGGCTGACTGATGGTTTGCCCTGACTCAATGGGGAATGCCTTATCGTCGTATGCATGAGTATCAAATATTTTATCAAAAAAGAAATGACGTGGAATCTTATTTATAGCGCTCAAAACAGCTTTATCAGTAATTCCTTTTTTTGCAATCTCTGAAACCAATTGCTTGCGTAAACCTTTATGCTTGTAGGTATCTTCCAATTCACTTATTTTGAAGCTTAAATTTAATCAGCGTGTTTACAGGAATTGTTGAAACAGTAGGGAAAGTAGAAGAAATAAATCAGCAAGGATCAAATGTCGATTTTGCAATTTCCTCGAATATATCAAATGAACTTAAAATTGATCAGAGTGTATCACATAATGGTGTATGCTTAACGGTCACCAAAGTAGATAATGGAAAACATTGGGTTACTGCTATTGATGAAACTTTGAAAAAATCAAATATTGGAAATGTAAAAATCGGTGATCACCTAAATCTGGAAAGGTGCATGAAGGCTGATGGAAGGTTTGATGGGCACATAGTTCAGGGGCATGTAGATTCCAGAGCTAAAGTGCATTCAATAAAAGATGAAAACGGAAGCTGGTTGATGAATTTTGAACTAGAAGAGGAGGGACTCGTGGTAGAGAAGGGAAGTATTTGCATTAACGGTACTAGCCTTACTTGTTTCAACGTTGAAAAAAAAATCTTTTCTGTCGCGATAATTCCTTATACATTTGAACATACCAATTTCAATCAGCTGGCAGTTGGTAGTGTTGTAAATATTGAATTTGATATTATTGGAAAATATATTGACCTAATCCTAAATAAAAATTAAATGGCACTCAATTGCATGGTGGTAGACGACGACAAAATGTCGCGTCTCGTAATTAAAAAATTTATAGATAAGACTGACTCACTCGTCCTATCTCACGATCTGGATAATACTCAAGAAGCACATGATATCCTTTTAGGAGAAAGTGCAAATGATGTAGACATAGTGTTTCTCGATATAGAAATGCCAGGAATGAGTGGATTGGAGTTGGTGAAATCACTTCAGCATGCATACAATGTAATACTTGTCACCTCAAAGAAAGAGTACGCAATTGAAGCCTTTGAGGACGCTGTAGCGGATTATCTAGTGAAGCCAGTAGAATATGAGCGCTTCATAAAGGCGGTCAATAAGGTGAAAGAGAATCTTGAGAAAGAAAAACTCATCGCCGAGCAAGAAGATCATATCTATGTAAAAAGCGATGGAAAGCTCTTTCGATTGAGTTATGATCACATTCTTTTTGTTGAAGCATTGGCAGATTACGTCATTTTCAACACGGAGAGTGGTAAAAAGCACATTGTACATCATACCATGAAGGGGATTGAAAAACGACTACCTGAAAGTATTTTCAGCCGTGTACACAGAAGCTATATTATCAATAGAAATAAGATTCATAGAATAGAAGATCTGCAGGTGCACATCGGTGAGAAGACATTTTCTATCGGGGCCTCTTATAAAGAATCGTTGATGGAGAAATTCAACCTTCTTTAATCCTGCTTCCAATAAAACTTCAAGGCATTGATTGGTTAAGATATCCAGTCAATGCCTTTTTTTAGTAATGCTAAAGTTTCTTTTTGTTGCTCTGTTTCTGGCTGATGATCGTATTCCCAGTTAGCTTCTGGAGGCAAACTCATCAAAATTGACTCTGTTCGGCCATTTGTGTCCAAGCCAAACTTTGTCCCTTTGTCGTGAACAAGATTGAACTCAACATATCTTCCGCGTCTGATCTTTTGCCAGTTTTTGTCATCCTCTGTAAAGGCCTTATCACGCAGTAGTACTACACCATCTGAATAGGCTGGAATAAAGGTTTTTCCGACATCCTGAACGAATTCCCATTGTTCATTCTTAGTTCTTCCTTCCTCATCCGCCAGTCGATCAAAAAAAATACCGCCAATTCCTCTTGTCTCATTTCTATGTTTTACAAAGAAGTAATCGTCAGCCCATTTTTTGAATTTTGAATAAAATGAAGGATCATGCTTGTCGCAGGTACTTTTAAGGAATTGATGAAAGTCTTTCCCTTTTTCAGGAATTACAATGTGAGGAGTAAGGTCAATCCCACCACCAAACCACCAAACACCATTGCTCATTTCGAAATAGCGAACATTCATATGAATAATTGGCACCCACGGATTATTTGGATGCAATACAATTGAAACGCCAGTGGCAAAAAACTCCGCTTCTGGAAGATTAAGCGCTTGCAAAATTTTATCCGGTGTTGGACCGGAAACGGCGGAAAAATTAACTCCTCCCTTTTCAATCAATTTTCCTTTTTTGATGACTCGCGATCTACCTCCACCACCTTCTGGTCGCGACCACTCATCTTCTGAAAATTTTGCATGGCCATCAAGCTTTTCAAGCGATTCACAAATTGAATCCTGAAGTCCTTTAAACCACTCCGCTATTTCTTCTTTTCCTATTTCCATCAAAAAGGATATCCAATACCAATATTTATTTCTGAGTTTCTGCTGAAATTGGAGAAAATTTCATTTCCTACAAATCGTTCTCCTTTTTTCTGTGCGGGATCAAATAGCTTCATACCAAGGTCTACTCTGAATATGAGAAACTGCAAATCAAATCTTAACCCTATTCCAGTCCCGACCGCCATTTCATTCATGAATTCATTGAATCTGAATATACCATCATCGCCTTCCGGATCTCTGTCGGATTCAACAAGTGAATTGCGCACAGTCCAAATGTTACCGGCATCTACAAAAATGGCACCTTCCAAAAATCCGACAAGATCTTGCCTCAATTCGACGCTCGATTCAATCAGCAATTCGCCTCTTTGCTCATTGCTGTAATCAATAAATTCTGTTGGGTTATCATTTGCATCTTCTTCAAAAACGCCAAATGCCCCCGGCCCCAGACGTCTGGGCCGCCAGGCTCTTATACTGCTGCTTCCTCCGGCGAAAAAGTATTTTTCGTATGGCAAGGATTGATTATCACCATATGGATAGGCAAGCCCTACATTTAAGCGAAATGCCAAATTTGTGTTCCTCGTTAGTCGTTCGATTTTTCTTAGATCGATTTGTGATTTAGCAAACTGATAGGTTTCAAGACTGTCACCAAATAACGAATTACCTAGCACATCATTAAGATTACCACCCAATTCTGCATTAAACTGAACATATCCTCCATCTTGTCCATTGGTATATTCGCCTAAGTTTAGGTCTAATCGGAATGCTGTGCTGCTCACAATGGCAGAATTGAATGCTAATGCATAAGGGTTGTTTTCAGTGGTCAGTTCATCCAAAAAAGACTGAAATTCGGAAGTTGTGTTGGCATCTACAAGGCTAAGTTGTATTGGTGTCAACGTGTATTTTATTTGATCCCTTACTTGCCAGCTATACGCCCATGTACCTCGATAGGTAAGTCTTTTATATTCATTGATCCTATCCTCAAAAGAAAAACCAAAAGATATCCGCGTTTTCGGATTAAATCGTCCAATCTTGTTTTTGTAATAAGACCCTAATGGAAAGAGAAATTGAGGAAATGTAATTGCTGCTTCAGCACCGAACTGCCGCGAAGTGTAGTTGCCTGCAAAACCTGTTTCTTCTCTTACCGATTGGAGATCTTCCAATTTGGCGTTTGCATCCAGGCTGAGTATCTCAAGTGTCCTGAACGTGTTTCTGTTTTTCAGGTTGATATTTATGAAAGGCCCTGGCCTGCCCTGGGTCCTGGAAAGTCCAAATTCACTTGAGGTTTGATATTTATCAAAGGGCGAGGTAAAGATGTTGGCCACAAAATAGTTGCCGGTGGTATCATAGTTGATATTAATGAATTTGAAGTTGTCCAGGTAGGAAAGCTGTCTTTGTGTTTCGATAGTTAAATCTCTGCTGTACGGATCATCTTGTTCCAATGGAATCCTCCATTCCAATACTTTCTTAGAATATCGATTGCGACCAAATTTGAAAGTGATATCTCTATACTTTTCCTGCGTTCTGGTAAATGTTTCATTCACACTTGCGTCAGCAATGAAAACGATTGAATCAAGGTAAAATATTTTGTGCTCGTTTTTACCTGGCGGGTTTTTTATGACTTCTCTTACGATTACGGTGTCTCGGCCCAGCTGTACCGAGTCGAGATTGAATTCGATGTATTGCTTTGAAAATTCATAATATCCATTATTCAAAGCCAAGGTGTGGATGTAATCTCTTTCCTTACTCAATTTTTCCTGCTTGTAGAATCCTTTTTTCAAAGGAGACTCTTCAAGATTTTCAAATATTAAGGCTCTGAGTACGGTATCTGCAATTTCATACTGAATAGAATCAATTACGTATCGTGTATTTAGATTCACATTGTAGTTAAGATCTATATACCTATCACTGTGTCCAAACCATCCGCTCACCCAATTACGAGTTCCTCTGGCGAATTTCCCAAAGGCACTGAGACTGTCAAAATGGGTAGTATCTATTTGAACTGTAGCATCAAAATAACCTTCAGAGGCGAGGTATTGTGATATTTTTTGGGACGTCAATCGAGATGCTGCATGATTGTAAATGGATAAAGGCTCTCCCCAGCGCATCAGCTGGTTGCCTTGTTTTACCTTTCGATTTTTCTTGTCGTATTTCTTAGCTTTCTTATTTCGAAGCTTTTGTCTTTTTTTATCTGTGGATGCAGCAGCTATCTTTCGATCATATTTTGCGGCAAGCGAGTCTCGCTTTGCAATGGCTCTTTGTTGATCATAACCCCTAAAAATCCACCCATTTTCACCTAGTTTATATAAGTGAGCAAGGTGAGCAAACGGATATCCAAAAAGAATCCGCGTATTAGCTTGATCTTCATATAATCCCTTGGCATTATCGTGAAGTGCCCCGGAGAGTCCATTGACCTTCTGACCTGCCAAAATTCGCTGATCATCAACCAAAAATTTTGAACCCAGGCAGGAGGTAAGGAATATGCCTGCGAATAGTGATATTTGGCTTAATTTAAATAATCGCTTCAAATCAGATGCTCTCTCGGAAAGACCAGAAATTTATAAAATCGCTCAAAGTTAAGAAGTACCGCATACGCGAGAAGTGCTTTTTGGTAGAAGGTGCAAAAAATGTGCAAGAGTTGCTAAAATCTAGCTTTAAAGTTGAAATTGTTGCCGGAACGGAAAATTACTTTGCTGCTAATCTAAAAACAGGTAATCATCGAAATGAGATTGTATCAACCGATATTTTAGCCCAGTTAGGAACTTTTAAAACAAATGAAGATTGTATCGCCGTGGCTAAAATTGAAGACTACACCATAGATGAAATCAAATTTGATCAACACGTTTTTGTGTTAGATGGTGTAGGAGATCCTGGAAATGTAGGAACAATCATACGTACGCTGGATTGGTTTGGGTTTGGTCAGGTTGTATTATCATCAGACTGTGCGGAGTTTTATCATCCTAAGGTGATTAACAGCACCATGGGCTCATTTACCAGAGTAAAGGCTGTCTCAGTAGAGCTTCCTGATTTTTTTGAAAGAAATCAACTTAAAGTTTACGGAGCTGATATGAATGGGGAGAACATTGTTAATGTTGATTTCCAGTCTCCTTCAGTGATAATCATGGGAAGTGAATCGCATGGAATCAGCCATTATACCAAGGAACAGATATCTAAATTTATTACGATTCCAAAATATGGCGGTGCTGAGTCATTAAATGTGGGGATAGCTACTGGTATAATCGCATCTTATGCGCGCATGTCTCTGTAGCGTCTCATTAGGGAAGTAGTAGATGAATCATGTATGCCTTCTTTACCTTCCTTTATTTCAGACAGTATAGGCTTTGACAATTGCTTTCCTAGCTCAACTCCCCATTGATCGAAGCTAAAAATGTTCCAGATCAAACCTTGTGTAAAAACCCGATGTTCGTAATACGATATCAGTTTGCCTAAATTATGAGGATTTAGTTCTTTGATCAGGATGCTGGTAGATGGTCTATTGCCTTTAAAAACCTTAGAATTTTTAAGGATGTCGTTGGCGTCAGAGCCTACCTCATTTTTTACTTGATCTTTTGATTTACCTGCAAGCAGTGCTTCCGACTGGGCAAAGAAATTTGCTAAAAGCTTTTCATGATGATCCTGATGTTTATGTGCCGGATTAACAACTCCGATGAATTCACACGGAATAATTTTTGTACCCTGATGGATCAATTGATAAAATGCATGTTGCCCGTTCGTTCCGGGCTCACCCCATATGATTGGACCCGTCTGATGACTTACCTCATTGCCTGATCGATCAATATATTTTCCATTGCTTTCCATATCCACTTGTTGCAGATAGGAGGGGAGATATCTTAACCTGTGATCATATGGCAAGATTGCCATGGAGTCATACCTCCGAAAATTATTATGCCAGATGCCTAGTAGTGCAGAAATTACTGGTAGGTTTTTTTCAAAATCGGTTTTGTGGAAATGATCGTCCATTTCTCTGGCCCCTGAGAGCAAAGATTCAAAGTGGTCATAACCTACCGCACAAGCAATGCTTAAACCGATGGCTGACCAAAGTGAAAATCTTCCTCCTACCCAGTCCCAAAACTCAAACATGTTAGTGCTTGAGATTCCAAATTCATTCACTGCTTTTTCATTAGTACTTACTGCAACGAAGTGCTTGCTCACATCTCCTTGGCTTCCACCATTGTTTAAAAACCAATCTCTGGCAGAAATGGCATTTGTAATAGTTTCCTGGGTGGTAAATGTTTTTGAAGCAATAATGAATAGAGTAGTAGCAGGATTAAGCTTCTCCAATGTCTCTACTGTTTGTGCCGCATCTACATTGGAAATAAAATGTGGAGTAATTTCTTTCCAATATGGGCGCAATGCATGGGCGACCATTTTAGGTCCAAGATCAGATCCTCCTATACCGATGTTTACAACATCTGTTATTTGCTCGTCATTGTATCCCTTGTGAGTTCCATTATGAAGTTGAGTGGTAAAGTTTCTTATTTTGTTCAATTCTCTCTTCACAAGGTCGTTGGTGTCAGCTCTTAAAGCAACATGCTGAACCGCTCTATTCTCAGTTTCATTGATATTCTGTCCTCCAAACATTGCATCAATGCCTTCCTTTAGTTTACACTCTTTTGCAAGGGTAATTAAGGTGTTCAGGATTTCATCAGAAATTTCATTTTTTGAGAAATCGAAATGAAAATCCTTAGAGTCGAAGGAAAATTTCGCAACTCGTGTTGGGTCTGAAAGTAATCCTCGGATGTCATATTCTTCAGAAGCTAATTCATTTAGCTTTCCCCATGACTGAGTGGTCGTTGGGTCTATTTTTGGAAGCATGATAGAAAAATTTTTAGAATAATCCCGGAAGGATATCTTCTCTTACGAATAGGAAGTAGGAATAGATTACAAAGCCCAACAAATAAACCATTCCTTCAGCTCTGTCAAGTTTGTATTTATTCAAAGTAAACATGAAGATGAACAGCATAAATGTACCTAGCATTACGATGTAAAGATCGGTATTCAATGTAGGAGTGAATACTAGCGGTGCGTGAACGATTGATGTTGCTCCCAATACCAGAAGTAAATTGAAGATGTTTGATCCAACAATATTACCAACCGCTAAATCAGATTTTTTATGGAATGCGGCTACTGCGGAGGTCGCAAGCTCTGGTAGAGAAGTCCCTGCTGCAAGAATTGTAAGACCTATCATTTTGTCACTAACATGATAAAACTTTGCAATCGTCACAGCATTCTCAACAATCAGATTACCACCAAAAACCAGTCCTACAATCCCTAAAACAATCATTATGGTTGTTTTGAGACTGCCGTGCAATTCAATGTCCTCGACTTCAGCTTCTGGATTTCTACTCAAATTCATGAAGATATAAACGAGGAATAGGACGAACATTATGAGCAGAATGATGCCGTCTTTAACATCCAACATATTAGTATCTGAACCAAAAAACAGTGCGTCATTTACTAAAATGAAAAAGATAAATGTAGCTAGCAGCGAGTATGGTACTTCTTTCCATAGCGCATTTCTTTCTACAGTTAGTGGGTATATGATACTAGCCACCCCAAGAATAAGAAAAATATTGAAGATATTCGATCCAATGATGTTTCCGAACACAACTTCATTGGCACCACTACCACCATCTTGAACTGAACCTGAAATAATATTAACAACAAGCTCTGGAGCAGAGGTACCCATAGCAACAACAGTTAATCCTATTGCTATGTCTGACACATTAAAACGTTTGGCTAAAGATGAAGCTCCGTTTACCAGGTAATCGGCTCCTTTAATTAGGAGGACAAAACCTACGATTACAAGCAAAAAATTTAGTAATACGTTACTCAATTCAGTTTTAGGTTAGATTGGTGACTCACACTTTGAACGACTATTTTAACTCATCATTCTAATCTTCGCAAATTAACACTTTTGGTTTATTTAATCCAATAATTTGCCTTTTGATCACAATTTCAAGTCATTCAATAAGTTATGGACTTTTTCTTTCAATTTATTCTCTGTAAAAAAATAGTCTCCGTTTTCCATTTCGCTCATAACCGAAAAGTAAAATTTTATTTTAGGTTCTGTGCCTGATGGTCGGATACTAACTTTGGTTCCATCTTCAGTAAGGTATTGAAGTACATTCGATTTTGGAAAACTGAGCGCTTCTTTTTTTCCCTCTGAATCAATTTTGAATCCTTCTTGATAGTCAATAATCTCACTGACCCTTGAGTTGGCCAGATGAGAAGGTGGTTGATTGCGAAAGTTCTCCATCATTTCCTTGATCTCTCCGGCTCCTTTTAATCCCTTTTTGGTTATGGATTTCAATTCTTCGTAATAGAATCCATATTTTTCGTAAATCTTAATCAGAAGTTCAAACACCGTAATGTTTTGACTTTTGGCCCATGCAGCCATTTCCGCAATGATGACACTGCTCGCCACGGCATCCTTGTCCCTTACCTGCTCCCCGACCATATATCCATAGCTCTCTTCACCTCCTCCTATAAAAACTTCTTTTCCTTCTTTTTCACGAATCAATGCAGCAATCCATTTGAAACCAGTCAAAGTATCGTAGCAGGCTGTATCGAAGCTTTTGGCAATATCTCTGATTAGCTCTGTTGTGACTATTGTTTTTCCGATGTATTCATTTCCCTTCAGTCCGTTTTGGCTCCATTTTTCAAGAAGGTAATAAACAAGCATAGCTCCTGTTTGATTGCCATTTAGAAGCTGAAATTCACCTTTTGTGTTTTTGACTGCTATACCCACTCGGTCTGCGTCTGGATCCGTCGCCATCACAAGATCAGCGTCTATTTTTTCAGCTTTGTTTAAAGCCATAGACATTGCTTCTCTCTCTTCAGGATTAGGATATATTACCGTTGGAAAATTTCCATTTGGCGTTTCCTGTTCCTCAACTATATGAACATTCTGAAATCCAATTTTTCTAAGTGCTTGAGGCACCATGGTAATGCCCGTTCCATGGATCGAAGAGTATACAATCTTAAGGTCACTGTTTGCCTTAACATCTTGGGGAGATAGGGTTATCTCAGAAATCATTTTAAGGTAAGCCTCATCGATTGATTTACCTAAATGCTCAATTAGGCCTGCATTTTCGTTAAAATTGATCTCATCAATAGATTTAATCTTCTGCACCTCTGCTATTACATTTTTATCATGAGGTGGTACTAATTGTCCTCCATCTGACCAGTATGCTTTGTAGCCGTTATATTCTTTAGGGTTGTGCGAGGCTGTGAGTACAACGCCTCCCTGGCAGCCCAGGTGGCGAATAGCGAATGAAAGTTGAGGTGTGGGTCTGAGTTCTTCAAAGAGCAATGCTTTGATTCCATTGGCGGAGAAAACGTTGGCGGTGGTTTCAGCAAACAACCTGCTGTTGTTTCTACTGTCGTATGCGATTGCCACTTTGATTTCGCCACTAAACTGCTTTTTCAGGTAATTGGAAAATCCCTGTGTCGCCATTCCTATGGTATACCGATTCATCCGATTGGTGCCAATTCCCATGATGCCCCTCAAGCCTCCTGTTCCAAATTCTAAATCAATTTGAAATGACTCCTCCAGGTCTGCGGGATTGTCCAGGAGCGCATTTATTTCTCGTTTGGCATGCTCGTCTATGTTGTCTGCCTCAAGCCATTTTAATGCTTTATTCTTTGCATCCATTTTAAGCGAATCCAAGTTTAGTTTTGACTCTGTTTAATACTTCATTGGCCACTACGGCTGCTTTTTCTTCGCCTTTTCTAAGTTGTTTCTCCAGCTCTTCCAAATTGTTTATGTAGTGATCGTACTTCTCTCTTTCAACTTTAAATTTTTCTAGTAAAAGTTCGAAAAGTTCCTGCTTAGCATGACCATATCCATAGTTACCTCCCTCATATTTTTTACGCATGTCTGCCGTCTGGTCTACGGTTGCCAGTAGTTTATATATCGAAAATACATGGCAAGTATCAGGATTCTTTGGTTCTTCCAGTGGCGTGCTGTCTGTTACAATCTGCATTACGTTTTTGCGAAGTTTTTTTTCAGGCAAAAACACGTCAATAATGTTTCCGTAGCTCTTACTCATCTTCTGACCGTCAGTACCTGGAATGGTCATCACCTGATCATCGATTAAAGCTTCTGGAATGGTAAATACTTCACCAAACTGATGATTGAAAGATGAAGCCATGTCTCTAGTCATTTCCAAATGCTGTTTTTGATCTTTGCCGACGGGAACAAAATTTGCATCATATAGCAAGATGTCTGATGCCATTAGCACAGGATAATCGAAAAGGCCAGCATTGACGTCTGAGAGACGGTCCGATTTATCTTTGAATGAATGTGCATTGGCAAGCATTGGAAATGGTGTGAAGCAATTCAGATACCAGGTGAGCTCACAGCAGGCAGGTACACGTGACTGTCGGTAAAATGTGTTTGAGTGTGTGTCAAAACCACATGCCAACCATGCGGCTGCTACCGCATTGGTATTTTCTATGCGTAACTTTGAGTCCTTAATGGTGGTTAGAGAGTGTAAATCGGCGATAAAAAAGAAAGATTCATTTTCTTTGTCTTTAGATAATTCTATCGCTGGCATAATTGCTCCCAATAGATTACCTAAATGTGGTTTGCCAGAACTCTGGATACCTGTTAGTATTCGTGCCATTAATTGAAAAATTTGTGCAAACCTATATAATTTGAAGCTTTGTCTTTCGTATTAAAAAGAACCAAAATGAAATTTGCAATGAGACTTTTTTTATCCATTCCGGCACTACTTATTTTTCTGACAAGCGTTGGGCAGTCTAAATTGGATTTTGCTGAAGTAGATCACGACTTTGGTGAGATCAAAGAGGAGAGTGGGCCTGCAGAGTTCACATTTCATTTTGTAAATAATGGAGAGGAGCCAATACAAATCACAAGTGTGAAGGCATCGTGTGGATGCACAACTCCCGGATGGACTAAAGAGGCGGTCATGCCGGGTGATTCCGGATATGTTAAGGCCAAATACAATCCGAGAAACAGACCGGGAAAATTTAGGAAATCATTACGAATATCCACAAGTGATGTTTCTTCCAACAAAACACTTTACATCTCAGGGTTTGTAAAACCTAAACCAAAAACACCAGAACAGGAATACCCGGTTAATTTGGGAGTATTTCGTCTAAAGTATCGAGGAATGAATATGGGAAAGATTACTACAGAGAAAGTGGTTGAGAAAACATTTGATATTTACAATAGCTCTGATACAGTAGCAATTTTGGATCCGGAGGCTATGGTTTTGCCAGAGCACATCTCAGTTTCAATGGTTCAGGATTTTTTGAATCCACGTGAAGTAGGAGAGATAAAAGTTGCCTATGATCCTATCAAGAAAAATGATTTTGGATATGTCAGCGATAACATTCAATTAGAACCGGATTCAAAGGAAAATTTATCTGTGATCGCTGTAATAGATGAATACTTTCCGGAAATGACTGCTGAAGAGTTGGATAAAGCTCCAAAATTGGAAATTTTAGATAGATCTTATGATTTTGGATCGGTTACTGCTGGTACGAAACTAGAAATTGAATTTGAGCTTACCAATGCGGGAAAAGAAAAGTTACTCTTCAGAAGTGTGAAATCTAATTGTGGATGTATCACTTATGATTTAAAAAATAAAGGTATCAAAAAAGGAAAAAGCCAAACGCTTAAAGTCTTTTTTGATACCTCTGAGATGCGAGGGAATCAGTACAAGTCGATCACAATCTATTCCAATGACCCTGTAACTCCCACACAAATTATCACAATTAAAGGCAAGGTGGAGAGGTAAGGTTTACTTCTCCCATTTGTTGTTTTCTCTATTCACATCTGCAAGATATCCGCTTTCATCTATCTCAATGGTCTGAATTGACTCAAGTGGTACGTCTATTGTGAATTGGTATGTTGGATGAGTCCAAGACCAATCGGGAAGAATTACACGCTCAAGCTCAGTGTCGTTTTCCTTCTCACCTCGCATAATCACCAGCGGACTGTAGTAGATTTTTTTGGTGCCATCTTTAAACGTCACATAGACATCCATCGGCATTGGCATTTTACCCTCTCTTTTAAGAGACACGGTGGTTTTTCCATCTTCTTCAGTCACACTTTCTACCGCATAATCAATCGTATGAATGGTATTTACCCAATAGTCGAGATACCAGTCAAGTTCGATATCAGATTCTTTTTCAAAAACCCGAATCCAATCATTGGCATCCGGATGCTTAAATCTCCAGTGATAGTAATACTTTTTCAATGCGCTGGCGGTCGCTTTTTTGCCAATAAGGTAGTTCATTTGTGCAAGTGCTATTGCTCCTTTATAGTAAGAGCCCAAGCCGTATGCCGCGTTGGTTTCAAAATGATCTGCATGTGTACTAAGCGGTTCTTCTTTGCCTGATTTAGTCAAGTAGATATATGTTCGATAGTTTCCATCCTGAGTTCTATTCGAACCACTGAAAATATTGGACATTGTTTCTGCCGTTGCGTAAGTAGTAAAGCCTTCGTCCATCCAGGCGTAATAGCTTTCATTTGTTGCTAAGAGTCCTTGGTACCAGCTATGAAGCGCTTCATGTACAGTGACACCTACAAGACTTTGAAGATTTCTATTTCCCGTTACAAGGGTTGCCATTGGATACTCCATACCTCCGTCTCCTCCTTGGATAACTGAGTAATGAGGGTACGGATACTCACCAAAATTCTCTTCAATAAATTCAAATGCTTTAACTGCCAATTCAGGTAATTGCTCCCATGCGGCTGTTTTTTCTCCTTTTTGATAAAAGAAATGTAGATTAGGTCCGCCCGGTACCATCGCTGTGGTATGGGTGTAATCTGGATCTGCAGCCCATACAAAATCGTGAACATTTTCGGCTTCAAACTTCCAGGTTAGTTTCTTCCCTTTACGTTTTACTTTAGTCTCATCACCCTCATATCCATATCCAATCTCATTGCCATTTTGAAGAATACCGGTGGCGGCAACAATGTAATCTTTATTGATAGAAAGGTTGACTTTGAAGTCTCCCCATGGAGCATAAAACTCTCTTCCTACGTATGGGTGTGTATGCCATCCTCGTTCATCGTATTCTGCCATTTTTGGAAACCACTGAGCCATGCTGTAATCAATCCCTTCGGCATTATCTCGTCCACTTCGTCTTATTTGAATTGGAACCTGGCTTTGAAAATTCATATTTAAAACGGTTGCGGAGCCAGGAAGGATAGGTTCTGTAAGTGTGACCTCCAATAATGTTCCTTCTACTTTATACTCAACGGCATTTCCATCTTGAGTAAGTGAAAGCACTTTGTGGTATCCAATCTCAGAATCGTTCAATTTTGAAATACGATTTCCCACACGCCCATCCGGATCCTCTATTGTCCTACTTCGTGTGTCCATCATGCTATTTGGCTGGAAAGCATTGAAATACAGATGATAGAAAACCCTGTCCAATGTATCCGGACTATTATTGAAATATTTCAATGTTTGACTCCCTGAGAATTGATGATTGTCAGTATTGAAATCGATATCCATTGAATACTCGACACGCTGCTGCCAATAACTTTGGGAGTATCCAATTGACACCAAGCTGACAAATAAAAGTGTGAAAATTGCTTTCTTAATAAAATTATATTTCATAATCGAAAATTAGTTTAAGATTTTATACCCAATGTGGTTTATAAATACGTATATTCATAAATCAATTAACCAAGAGTAAATGGAAAAAATTCTAGACTTCTTCCTTTTGATCATTTTTGCTTTTGGTTCTGCTATCCTTTTTACGTTTGCTGTAATCTGGAAGTTTTTCCAGGCAATGTATCAAGTGTTAACTTCAAAGTAATCTATACGTCGACCTTGGCGTATTTTGCATTCTTCTCAATAAACTCACGGCGAGGTGCTACCTCGTCACCCATGAGCATTGAGAATAAATGATCTGCTTCGGCAGCTGACTCGATCGTCACCTGCTTAAGACTCCTATGCTCTGGATCCATCGTGGTAGTCCACAATTGTTCTGGGTTCATTTCCCCAAGTCCTTTATATCTCTGAACGCCTACGGTATCTTCTTTTCCCTCAGGCGCTATCTCTTTGATTACTCTGGCTCTATCATCCTCTGACCATGCATACTTTTCCATTTTCCCTTTCTTGATCAAATAGAGAGGAGGTAAAGCAATGTATAGGTACCCACTCTCTATCAAAGGCCTCATGTATCTGAAGAAGAACGTTAGTATTAGCGTACGTATGTGGCTACCATCGATATCGGCATCAGTCATGATGATGATTTTATGGTAGCGGAGCTTCTCCATGTTTAAAGCCTTTTCATCTTCCTCGGTACCAAATGATACACCCAAGGCTGTAATCATGTTTTTGATCTCATCATTATCATAGATCTTATGTTCCTGGGCCTTCTCCACATTGAGAATTTTACCTCTCAATGGTAGAATTGCTTGAAACTTCCGATCTCTTCCTTGCTTTGCTGATCCACCTGCTGAGTCACCCTCTACAAGATACAATTCACAAACTGAAGGATCTTTATCAGAACAATCGGCTAGTTTGCCTGGAAGCCCGGTGCCGGAAAGTACATTTTTTCTTTGGACCATCTCACGTGCTTTCCTTGCAGCATGCCTTGCCTGTGCTGCAACGATTACTTTTGAAACAATCTGCTTGGCCTCTTTAGGATGCTCTTCAAGGTATTCATTCAAGATTTCGCTCACACATGTGTCTACAGCTCCCATTACATCCGAATTACCAAGCTTAGTCTTAGTTTGTCCTTCAAATTGGGGTTCGGCTACTTTCACAGAAATCACTGCTGTGAGCCCTTCACGAAAATCATCTCCTGATATGTCAACCTTCACTTTATCCAGAAGTCCCGATTTGTCGGCATAGCTTTTCAATGTTCTGGTAAGAGCCCTTCTAAATCCGGAAACATGGGTTCCTCCTTCGATTGTGTTAATGTTGTTTACGTAGGAAACAACATTTTCTGAGTAAGATGTATTGTAGCTAAGGGCTACCTCAACCGGTACGATACCTTTTTCACTTTCAATATATATTGGATCTGGAATCAGGTTTTCTCTTGTCGAGTCCAGGTAAGCTACAAACTCTGACAATCCACCTTCTGAGAAAAACGTCTCTTTTAATGGTTCACCGGATTCATCCAGATCTCTATGATCAATCATGTGAATGGTAATTCCTGAATTTAGGAATGACAATTCTCTTAGTCTGGATGCAATGGTTTCAGAGTTGTATTTATTGGCACTGAATATATCCATGTCCGGCTGGAAATGGATAATAGTGCCGCTGATGTCGGTTTTTCCAATTTCTTTAACGGGTGCTTGAGGAACACCAATTTTGTATTCCTGCTGGAAGATTTTACCATTTCTATGAACGGTAGCTGTCAAATGAGATGAGAGCGCATTTACACACGATACCCCAACACCATGAAGTCCTCCAGATACTTTGTAAGTATCCTTATCAAACTTACCTCCGGCGTGAAGCACTGTCATCACCACTTCAAGCGCACTCCTATTCTCCTTCTTATGAATGTCTGTTGGTATTCCACGACCATTGTCCGTCACTGTTATTGACTCGTCCGTATTGATCTCTACGGTGATGGTATCACAATGACCTGCAAGCGCTTCGTCGATTGAGTTGTCGACTACCTCCCAAACCATGTGATGCAGGCCTTTTACACCGATATCTCCAATGTACATTGCCGGTCTTTTTCGAACCGCTTCGAGTCCTTCCAGAACCTGAATATTACTGGCAGAATAATCCCCTTTTTGCATTTGCTTATTTTCTTCCATGTGCAGTGATTAAAAAACAGGTATAAGAGCTTAAATGGCTTAATTTTAGCATTTTTCTGATTCGCTCTCTGTTGTTTAAAATGATGTCATTTTCAATCCTCAAAAGTACTAAAAATATATCGATTTGGCGAGGTTTTTGATAGTAAAAAACAACCTTTAAAATCACACTTTAACCAAACCTGTAATGCCTTTAAAATTTTGTCTTTTTTTTCTACAAATGATGTGTTTTTCATCCATCATTTTTAGTCAGGAAACCACAGACCCTGCACATCAAAATGATGAAGATAGCGTTGCTCTTGAACGAAGAAAAAATTATGAGGCTAGACTCAAGTATTTTGAGGAAATAAGACGAAGAAGAGAACGGGATCCTCAAGGCTATGCGGACTCTGTGGCTCGCATAAGAGAGCAAAGAAATTTTCAAAATGCTGAATCACGAATCAAGGGATATCAAGGGTCAAATATTGCTGGATTGTTAGAAATAGATCTTACCGGAGCGAGACTTAGCGAGCTGCCTGATTGGATATATGAGGCTAAAAACATGAAAGTCTTGGTACTGGATAATAATCAAATATCTAGGCTTCCAAAGAGGTTGGCGGAGTTGGACTCTCTGAAAAGGATCTACTGGAGATACAATGATTTGGGTAACTCGAAAGTCCAACTTCCAAAGCTTTCCGGTATAGAAAAGCTTGATTTGACTGGTAATTCACTTGGCAAACTTCCTAAAGTCCATCGATTCAAACACCTACAAGAGTTGGTGCTGGAGAACAATTCTTTCGACAAAATCCCAACTTGGCGTGTTCGTAGATTGAAGAGATTAAAAGAGCTTGATTTATCCATAAATCCTGTCGTACTGGATAAAAGATGGTACGGCCTGATTGACCACATTGAGATATTGAAACTTAACAAATGCAAAATCAAGAATTTGGATCCATCATTCTACAAAATGACAGGTTTGAAGGAGCTTCAAATACAAGTAAATGATTTGCAGGATATTCCCACAGGCATTTCTTCTTTTAAAAATCTCGAAAAGCTATCTTTTTATAAGAATCAGCTTTCAAAGCTACCTGAGGACTTTTTTGAACTCTCTAAACTCAGGGTAATTGATTTTTACTACAATCAATTTGAAATCCTTCCTGCAGCAATAGGGAGACTTGAAGATTTAGAAATTCTGTATTTCTCGTTCAATAAGCTTTATGATCTTCCAAGTGAGATTGGCAAGTTGAAGCGACTGGAAGAACTCTATATTCATCATAACCGAATAAGTGAAATTCCTTATAATATTGGTGATCTAAAGAAGGTGAAAACTCTTCATTTTCAAAATAATTATGTTTCTGAATTCCCGATTCAGATATTAGAAATGAGTAGCCTTAAAGATTTGGATATTTCAAGCACTGATATTGTTGAAATACCGGATGGAATTACCGGTTTGAAACTTAAAAATTTCTATTGGCGCGATTTGAAAATCAATCTAAATGACCCGCAAAACCGACGAATAGGGGAGATATTGGTGAAATTGAGTGAGCAAGGAACTAACGTAGTTCCCAAAATTTCTGCTGAGACGATTGCTGGTGATTAATTTTTTCTCTTGGAAAATGAATTTATTTACTTGAAAAAGTTCAATTTTGGTTGTTTAAAACCAACCTATGAACCGGCTACAACTACTGCTTGCATTGGGTCTTGTATTCAGTGTAAATGAAATATTTGCACAATCCAGCATACCAATTACTCCCCCGGAAAAGCGCATAACCTCTAGCACAGGTGTTTGGTTAGGTTTTTATACAAAGTACCATTTCAATGACAAATGGGCTTACTATGGAGAATATCATGTGAGGAAACGAGATGGATTTAATGATATGGCTCAGGTATATCTGCGCTTTGGAGCGACGTATACTGTTAAAAAATACCTTGATGTTACCGTAGGGATTGTACACCCTTTTTATTGGGCTCCAAACTCGGAAGATCCCAATGTGGACAACATAGTACCTCAATATCGGTTGTGGCAGCAGGCTGTTTTAGCTACTCCGTTCGAACACATCAAACTATATCATCAACTGCGGATGGAGCAACGGTGGCGAAGAGATTACGTGAAAGGATCACCATTTAAGTTAACTCATAGGTTCAGGTACAAAATGACAGTTTATGTACCGCTGAATAAACCAGCTTTTGAAAATCACACGCTCTTTCTCTCTCTCTATAATGAAATTTTCATCCAGGCTGGTAAATCAATTGTATACAATCATTTGGAGGATAACAGGGCATTTGCAGGAGTTGGATACAATTTAAATGAGCAGTTTCAGATTCAAGGTGGTTATATGTTTAGTTTCAGGCACAAGGGCTCCCCATTTGACTATGAAAAAAGACACATATTCAGGTTAAGCTTGTATCACCATATGGATTTACACCTGAATCGTCACAGAGAAGAGCGAGACATCCCGATTCACTAATAAAGTCCGCTGCCAAGCATTACAAGAGTGCAGGCAAATTGAACATCAATCCCTTTTTCAGTTGCTTTTTGTGCGAGTTTGGGGTTTTCAGCTCCGGGATTAAAAATGATTCTTTTAGGATTCAAAGAAAGAATGTAATCTTCCCATTCAGTTTGATTTGAAGGACCAACATACATTGTGATTGTATCTACATCCTGGATTTTCGGTTTAGCCCTTATGTCTAAAATTTCTTCACCAAAAACTTCTCCTTTTTTGATGCCGATGGGTACAATTTTGTGATTCTTTTTGGTTAGCCTTTGTGCGGCTAGATATGCATATCTGTTTGGGTTTGGGGTAGCCCCAAGAATTACAGTTTTTTTGCTCATTGAGTCTTACTTTTACTTTTAGTAGCTGCAAATCCGAAATTCAGTCCAATGATAATCGGAAAATGAACTGAGGATTTGATCTCTCGATCAAAGTAATTGTCTAAGACCTGAATTGGTTCATATTGTTTGTCAAAAGATCGGGCTGATACGCCTACACCTATGAAAGCATCTACGGTAAATCCGGAGGTGCCGACATCTTTCATCCAGCGAGAACCGACAAATAACCCGTATCCATAAGAGGTTTCAACCAGGTTGCCGAATCTTCTGGGCTCTTGGATAATTAAAGTATCTGTATGATTTACCTGATTGTTGAGGTACTTAAAGTTCACCTCATGCCCGAAATAAAACATGCCGAACTTTGAATCGGCATGGTAGAATTTTTGTCTAAAATGGACTTGAATACCTCTTCGATACACTTTGTAGTCGCCAATTTCATTGTCCGGAGTGAAAAAAGGAGATCGAATAAGGTCAAGTTGCAATTCATAACCAAGGCGCTCCTGGATATAGTATTCGATGGCGATAGGTAATTGCTCGTCCAGGAGCCATAGAGGATTGGTCCCAACAATTACACCTTTATATTCATTAACACGAGGTAAAAAGTAGCGTAAGCCGCGCTTTTCTGGATGATAAGTTGGCTTGTCCAAAGATTCTTTTATTTCAAAATCACTTGTCACACGCGTTTTAAAAATGGGATCTTCATTTTCATAAATTGGATGGTAAGTGCCTGCTGTGGAGCCGTCAGGATTGTACAATGTCCATTCACCAATCCGTTTATCATTTTTTATCTGGCCTTTCATCTTGACTGTACCATCTGGATAGTAGCCAATGTAAGCTCCCTCATTTTCTTTTAGCTCAGCTTCACCTTCCAAGTGTCCTAAGTCACTGTAATAAAACCATTTACCTGTTTTCTTACCATCTAGAATCTGTCCTTTAGATTTTTGATTTCCGCTTGGGTAGTACTCATTAAATTCTCCATCACCTTTTTCGAAAAGTGCTTCGCCCAATATTTCTCCTGTAGGATAGAACAGCTTCCAGTAGCCATCTTTTTGATCATTTGTGATTGTGCCCGATTGACTTATTTGGCCATTTTCATGAAAATATTTCCACTCGCCTTGTCTCGCACCATCTCTGTAAAGACCTGTGGCAGCTTTTTCTCCATTTTTATGATAATAGATCCATTCTCCAGTTCTTAGACCATTTTCAAAATTGCCAATTGCCTCTATTTCCCCTGTCTCGAAATAGTAGGTCCATTCACCTTCGCTCTTATCATTGATATTTTGTCCTTCCATCCGTCGATTACCCGAAGGATAGAATTCAGTGTATTGTCCAGTACCTTTTTTTATTATGGCTTGGGCTTTTATAGATCCATCTTCAAAGAAGTAATTCCAAATACCTTCTTTCTGATTGTTGTCATATTTGCCACTGCTCTTTACTCCATCATTTTCGTAGTAAAATTTCCAAAATCCCTCTTTATCTCTTCCGTCTAATTTTCCTTCTGATTTGATATTCCCGTTTTCAAAATAGTATTTCCAATAACCCTTCGGAGTTCCTTTTTTAAATCTTCCAATGGCTTTCTTTCTTCCATTTTCATAATAGTAGTGCCAAACACTGTCAGGTTTATTTTTTTCATACCACCCTAGTGTTTTAAGTGACCCATTTAGATAGAAAGCTTCATAGGTGCCTGATAAAGTCGAATCTTTGGCAGAGAAATGGTATACCTCTCGTACCTTTGAGCTGTCTGAATCAAAGTAATTTTTCCCTTGTCTGATTTGTGAAAACAATGGTGCAGACAGGCACAAGATGGCGATATAAGCACCAAATTTATGCATGAAGACTACCTAATGCTTTTTTAAATTTTTGTCCCCATTCTTTCAGTTCTTCAGCCGTCCATAATTCAGGATAAAACACTATTCTCTGACGTCTTGGAGGTAGGTATTTCTGCCAGTTCGTTCCTCCGGAGGCTTTAATTACATCTGGATCTCTTTGCAGATACCTTGTTGCAGATTTCAGGTGCTGAAGCGGCCAATCCACATTTGCTTTCAGATCAAGTTTTTTTAACTCATTCACTATTTCCTCATTCCCCAAATAATGCTCCTTGTATTTTCTCAACAGGTTACAGTCATTGACTTGTTGTCCCAATTCGATAAATTCTTTACCATATTTTGCTTCAAATTGCCTTAGGGTAAGCGTTTTCTTTCCTGTAGCTAACTCTGTTGCACCAGCTTTCCAATAGAGGTATTCGTAGAGTACCGCTAGATTATTTTCGTTTTTAAGTTCTTCTCGTTTTTCAAGGTTTAGTAGATTTCTAAAATCCGTAGAGAAAATTTCCAGCTTACGGTATTGTGCAGATTGAAAGCCACTGGCTGGGAGGAGCGCCATTCTAAATGCTAGAAACTGATCCTGATCCATACCATCTGTCATTACATCAAATGAATCGATCAGATGATCTAAATATCGATTGACTCTCCGTAGCCTTTTTAGGAAAGTTTCTTCACCCACTGGATCAGTAAAAACAGCCTGCTCCATTTCGTTTAGAATCATTCTGAAATAGAGTTCTGTGACCTGATGATACAAGATGAAGATTTTTTCATCCGGAATGGCTGTCCGCGGAGATTGAAGACTCAATAAGGTATCCAGGTGAATGTAGTCCCAATAAGTTAGATAATCAGAATAAAGAAGGCCATCCAGATAGCTAGACAAATCTTGTCCCATCGCTTCATATTTCTCTTCCAGTTTGGTCAATTGTTTGAGAATGGTTTCGTCTATCTTCTTTTCTGCCATCGTTGTATGAGTTGTATTTTATGGTTGTAAATTTGGCCAAAATTTTAACAACAGATATAAAAAACCTCCCCTCTGATGAGTGCAGAAAAGCGAAACTTTGTAGATGAATTTGAATCTCCTGATTTTTATGCCCTGGATGATTTATTGACCGATGAACACAAACTCATACGGTCTTCGGTACGTGATTTTGTTAAGAAAGAGATTACCCCGTTTATAGAAGGATGGGCTGAAAAGAATCACTTTCCGGAAGAGATTGTGAAAAAATTTGGTGAAGTAGGTGCTTTCGGTCCTACAGTTCCGGCTGAGTATGGAGGCGGAGGTCTTGACTATATTTCATATGGTCTGATCATGCAAGAAGTTGAACGCGGAGATTCAGGAATGAGATCCACTGCATCAGTGCAAGGATCTTTGGTAATGTATCCGATCTATGCCTATGGTTCTGAGGAGCAACGAAAGAAATATCTACCCAAGCTAGCATCAGGCGAGATGCTCGGGTGCTTTGGGTTGACAGAACCCAATCATGGTTCCAACCCAAGTGGGATGGAAACCAACTTTAAGGATATGGGCGATCATTACCTCCTCAATGGAGCCAAAATGTGGATATCAAATTCACCAAAAGCAGATATTGCAGTTGTATGGGCCAAGAATGAGGAAGGTAGAATCCACGGGTTGATAGTAGAAAGGGGCATGGAAGGATTTACAACTCCTGAGACACATGGAAAATGGTCGTTGAGAGCATCGTGTACCGGCGAGCTTGTGTTTAGTGATGTAAAGGTTCCAAAAGAAAATCTTTTGCCAGGCAAGAATGGATTAGGAGCGCCAATGGGGTGTCTTGACAAAGCAAGGTATGGTATCGCTTGGGGAGCAATAGGTGCAGCAATGGATTGCTATGATTCCGCAAGAAGGTATTCACTCGAGCGAATCCAGTTTGGTAAGCCGATTGGATCATTTCAACTGGTGCAAAAGAAACTATCTGAAATGCTAACTGAGATTACCAAAGCGCAGCTGCTAAACTGGAAACTTGGAAAGATGATGGACGAAGGCAAGGCAAGTACTTCCCAAATATCTATGGCAAAAAGAAACAGTGTTGAGGTCGCTTTAAACATTGCACGAGAAGCAAGACAGATACACGGAGGAATGGGTATTACAGGTGAATATCCAATGATGCGTCACATGATGAATTTAGAATCAGTTGTCACCTATGAAGGTACGCACGATATCCACCTTCTTATTCTTGGAGCTGAGATCACCGGCATTCCTGCTTTTAAATAATTATCGAAATAGAAATTAATGCGAAGACTGCTTCTTATGAAGTGGTCTTTTTTATTTTATGGAATAACCGTCTGTGGTGAAGGAAAAACCTTTATTACCATTTTGACCAACCATAACTGCTTGTACTATCGGCTTTACATTGGCATTTTTGGCACTTAGCCTTACTATGAAATTTGCTCCTGAACCTCCGGTATCATCTTCTCGCTCTATTACGTAATTGATAGTAGCCATAGGCCTCAGGCTTATTTGATTTTCGACGTAGCTTCTCACAAGACTACCATCTGTGTTGAAGTAATCTATCGTCGAAATGAAAAGTGAATCGGAGTAACTTGTGTTGCGAATACTAAGCGTAGCAGCTAATAGGCTGTTTTGATTGTTAACATCTATGTAAATGTCTGAGTATATCGGAACGTAGATCACATCACTGTATTCAGTTTCAGATTTTTCGATTGGATCTGATACTTCCAATGAAGCCAATTCATCTGCGCCGGTTTCATCTGTATTAGGATTTGTTTTGGTACATGACACAAAAATGATAAGATAGCTTATCCCAAGGATCAATTCTCTGAGCTTCATTCAAGATTCATTTATCATTCGAATTTAAGCGAAACCATACAATTGTTGATAATAAGATATCTATGTTTGAATTTGAACAATAAAAAAGGTCCGATGCTTAGCCAACTTGACTCGCACCGGACCAACCAACTATCCTTGGATAGATTTTTTTAGTGAACTTCTTTGACGATCACTCATTTTTTAACCAATTACAATTCGAGATTAGTCACTTTCTATGAAACGGTATTGGTATCCTCAACGAAAGTTTTTAAAAATACCCAGAAGTGGGTAGCGTTATTAGCAATTTATTATCAAGTGATAATGGAAATACCATTTTTTGGGTATTTCTTTTCCTTCATCGCATACTTACCTTGCTGCCTACATTTACAACCCACACCTATGAATTTGAATGTAATTTGGGCATCCTTGATTTTGCTAATGTTTGTTGGTCAGAGAACCATTACATGCAGGTCTCCGCAGATTGAAATGAAACAAATCAAAGAAGCGAGAATCATAGCACCGAAATTGAATTTGAATGAGTATTGGCCTTTCCCGCAGACAATAAGTGAAGGTGATCCATATATCTATGAGATAGAAAAGAAGATCAGGGTAGTGCCTTCATCAGGTTCCTAATTAAAACCACAAGATCTTTTTCCGCAGCTTTTGCCGTGGCAATAATGTCTTCTATGTCTACAGGTTTCAAATTATCGGGATCGCATTCATCTGTAAGTACCGATATCGCTGATACAGGTAAG
Source organism: Cytophagaceae bacterium (assembly GCA_006969745.1). Lineage (GTDB taxonomy): Bacteria > Bacteroidota > Bacteroidia > Cytophagales > Cyclobacteriaceae > Ekhidna. The sequence continues at coordinate 933,184 of CP030886.1, read as the reverse complement.
TTCATTTGATTTGCGGCAATCACTTCGGGTACTGTACTCATTCCTACAACATCCGCACCAATCATTCGTAAGAAACGGTATTCTGCCTTGGTCTCCAAGCTAGGCCCTTCCACAGAAACATAGACGCCCTTATTGAGTTTGATATTATTCGCTGATGCAATCGAAAGAAGTTGAGTGTTCACCTCTTCGTCATATGGGTTGCTCATATCAGTAAATATTTGCCCAAATGCCGAAGCTTCTCGACCTCTCAGCGGATTGCCAGGTTGTAAGTTGATATGATCTTCAATCAACATAAGTTCGCCTTTTTTCCATTCCAGATTCATACATCCCCCAGCATTAGATATTATTAGCTTTTTTATTCCAAGCTGCTGCATTACTCGTACGGGGAATACAACCTGATCCATGCTATGACCTTCATAGTAATGAAATCGTCCTTGCATAGCGACAATTTTTCTACCTTCTAGTGTACCATATATCAACTTCCCTTTATGAAATTCTACCGTTGCAATTGGAAAATGTGGAATGTTAGAATATACAAATTCATACTCGACATTAATTTCCTCGGCAAGTGCGCCTAGTCCTGTACCCAGAATAATTCCAAATTCGGGGTCTTCAAATCCTTTTTCCTTTAAAAACTTTACAGCCGCACTTACTTTTTCGATCATTTGCATATCCTACTTTCTTAATTTTATCAAACCTTCTTTACTAGAAATATCTAAATTGACTTGAAATTATAACAGACGACCATCACAATGAAAAAAAATCTAATTGCTTGCTTAATATTCACCGCATTTGTCGGCTATTCCCAAGAGCCACTGACTTCCACAAAAATGGAATTGTTTGGAGATCATATATTCATTCATTTAAGTGTAGATGGATCAGATCCCCTCGATTTTATTTTTGACACAGGAGATGGGTTGCCTGTTATCGATCTGGATATTGCCAAAAGTTTAAACCTGGATTTAAATCATTCGGCCTCCAAAACAAGTGCACAAGGAGCGATTAAAGGCGCACTGATAGATCATAATACGATAGAACTGAATGGAATTCAACTAGAAAAAGATATTCAGTTGTACGCTACAAGTCTTCGTCATTTAGAAATGAGTATAGGCAGAAATATTGATGGAATAATCGGATACGATTTGTTGCATCACTATGTAGTGAAATTGGATTATGATAAAGAAACCTTTGAGCTATACGAACAAAGCTCATATGTGCACGACGGATTTGGGGAAAGCTTTGATTTTAAATTGGATAATTACATTCCGCATATGGAAGGAGAGGTTACTCTAAATGATGGCGAGGTGCTCACCGGGGATTTTTTCATCAATACTGGAGCAGGAACTACACTTGACTTCAATACTAAATTTGCCAAAAAAGAAGACGTTATTAATCGAACGGGAGAGCATTTTTCATATCCCGTAGCAGGATTGGGAGCTACCGAGACTCAACATTACGAGGGCAGAGTAAAAAACTTTGGATTCGGAACATTCGATTTTAAAAAAATGCCTATTGGAATAAGCACTGCTAAACACGGAATCCAGAATAATAAAAAGGTAGCTGGAATTATTGGAAACAAAGTATTGAGGAGGTTTAATATCACTTTCGACTATTCAAGGGATAAAATATATTTCGTAAAGAATAGAAAGTTCACTGAAGCATTTAAAGTGAATGCAAGTGGAATATATCTGCAAATGAGCGAGGATATGACCAAGGTATTAATACATAGAGTCTATAATGATAGCCCAGCGAAGACCGCAGGGATAAAGAAAGATGCTGAGGTTTTGAAAGTAAATGGCAAGGATGTCAGTGAATACACTTTACCGGAATTGAGAAAAATATTGGAACAAGTAAATCAAGATGTAGAATTAACTCTGTGGCAGATGGGAGAGGAGCAAACCTTCATCCTTGACTTAAGCGCCTTGATTTAATTAAGATTTAACGTCTTCGATAGCCTGTAGAATAGTTTTACAGGCTTTTTTTATTTCGTCTTCACTTATCGTTAGAGGTGGTGCAATTCGCATAGATTTATCGTTGAATAAGAACCAGTCAGTCACGACACCCAGCTCAATCGCCCTGTCTATTATCGGCTTCAGGACTTCATAAGACTCAAATTCGATGGCCATCATTAAGCCTTTGCTTCTAATATCAATTATTTTGGGGTGTCTAAGTAACTTTTGAAAAAGCTTCTCTTTTTCTCCGACTTCTGTCAGTAACCCCTCGTTCTGAATTACTTGCAGAGTGGCTAGTGAGGCAGCCGAGGAAACCGGGTGACCTCCAAAAGTGGATATATGACCTAAGACAGGATTCTCAGTAAAAACGTGCATAAATTCCTCGCGAGACATAAAGCAACCAATTGGCATGCCACCGCCCATACCCTTCGCACTCACAACAACATCCGGAGTGATATCATAATGTTCAAAAGCCCAGAATTTACCTGTTCTTCCAAACCCACATTGGATTTCATCCAATATTAGTAATGTTCCCGTCTGATCGCATTTCTTTCTCGCGGCATGCCAGTAGGCATTATCCGAATATCTTACACCAGCCTCACCTTGCACTGTCTCTACTACAAAAGCTGCTGTGTCTTCGGTGATGATATCCAGATCCTCAATTTCACCAAATCTGATATGAGAAACATCCGGAAGAAGCGGTCTGTAATTACGTTTAAATGACTCACTACCCGTAAGCGAAAGGGCACCATGAGAAGAGCCATGATATGCATCAACGCACGCTACCAAATTAGACTTACCTGTATATCTTTTAGCAAGCTTCATAGCTCCTTCTATGGCTTCACTTCCAGAGTTCACCAAATACACTGAATCGATATTTTTTGGAAGTGTTGCAGCGAGAGCTTCCGCAAGTTTTACCTGCGGGCTTTGAATAAATTCACCGTAGACCATTACGTGCAGGTGTTGATCTACCTGTGCTTTAATGGCCTCAACTACCTTTGGATGCCTATGTCCGACGTTGGAAACACCGATACCTGATATCAAATCGATATATTTTTTCCCATCAACATCTGTCATATAGATGCCCTCGGCAGATATCATCTCGAGCAATAAAGGAGCATCCGAAGTTTGAGCAAGGTGACGAAGAAAAAGTTCTCGTTGTGAAGGCATGAACGCAAAGATGCATGACAAAAAAAGCCGAGACAATTATCTCGGCTTCCTTTTATTTTTTTGAAAAGCTTCAGCCCTTACGTTTAATTGCTTTTTTAGCTTTTTCAACAATATCATTTACGCCAAGCCCGTATTTATCAAGTAGTTCTTCGGGTTTACCGCTTTCTCCAAATTGATCGTTAACGGCTACAAATTCTTGCGGTACTAGATTGTTTCTAACGATAGTTTGTGCAATACTTTCTCCCAAGCCTCCGGCAATTTGATGCTCTTCAGCAGAAACCGCGCAACCTGTTTTCGAGATCGATTTAAGAATTGCTTCCTCATCGAGTGGCTTTATTGTATGAATATTAATTACTTCGGCAGATATACCTTGCTCGGCAAGAACAGCTTCAGCTTCGATTGCTTTCCAAACCAGATGCCCGGTAGCAAATATTGAAACATCTGTTCCTTCAATCAAAGTGATGGCTTTTCCAATTTCAAATGGCTGATTTTCCATGAACATCGGCCAGCCTGGTCTTCCAAAACGGAGATAAACTGGACCATGATGCTCAGCAATTGCCAAAGTTGCCGCTTTTGTTTGATGATAGTCACACGGATTGATCACAGTGAAATTAGGTAGCATTTTAGTCATGCCGATATCTTCAAGGACTTGGTGAGTAGCCCCATCTTCGCCCAATGTAAGTCCAGCATGAGATGCACATACCTTTACGTTCTTTTCAGAATAAGCAATTGATTGACGTAATTGGTCATATACCCTGCTTGTTGAAAAATTGGCAAATGTACCTGTAAATGGTATTTTTCCACCTGTTGCAAGCCCTGCAGCAATTCCCATCATATTAGCTTCCGCTATCCCCACTTGGAAAAAACGTTCAGGAAATTCTTTTTGAAATCCATTCATTTTCAATGATCCGGTCAAATCGGCACAAAGCCCTACAATATTCGGGTTCTTTTTTGCCGCTTCTAGAAGGCCATCACCAAAACCTGATCTCGTATCTTTCTTTTCTGTGTAGGTTAATTTTGTTTTCATATCAATTTGATGGTTGGGCTTTTAGAAATCTCCTAAGGTTTCTTCTAGCTGGCTGAGAGCGTCAGCAAGTTGTTCATCATTTGGGGCAACTCCATGCCATTTATGAGTGCCTTCCATAAAATCTACACCTTTACCCATTTCAGTAGTCATTAGAATCATGATTGGCTGTTCATTACCCGATTTTTCTTTAGCCTCCTCCAATGTATTTATAAGTACCTCTAAGTTATTTCCGTCACATTCCAGCACCAACCATCCAAACGATTCGTACTTTGCACGCAAATCACCAAGTCCATTTACTTCGGCTATTGGCCCATCAATTTGTTGATGATTATAGTCTATGGTAGCAATTAGGTTGTCTACCTTATTGTGAGCAGCAAACATCGCAGCCTCCCAAACTTGTCCCTCTTGTTGCTCCCCGTCACCCATCAGCACGAAGACTTTCCCATTATCTCCATTCAGTTTTTTGGATAGCGCAACTCCTACAGCAGCAGACAATCCCTGCCCAAGTGAACCAGATGCTATTCTCACTCCCGGTAGTCCTTCCTCAGTTGCAGGGTGTCCCTGAAGCCTAGACCCAATTTTTCGAAAAGTAGCTAGTTCAGATACCTCGAAGAATCCAGACCTTGCCAGGGTGCTATAGAATACTGGAGATATATGCCCATTAGACAGAAAAAAAACATCCTCATTTTCTCCAGTCATATTGAACGAGGAATCATATTTCATTAAGTGTTGATAAAGAGCAGCAAAGTATTCCGTACATCCTAAAGATCCGCCGGGATGACCGGAGTTGACTGCATGCACCATTCGTACGATATCGCGTCGGACTTGCGAGCAAAATTTCTTAAGGTGGTCGAGGTTAGGAGGGTTTGTCATTGAGATCGGATTTGTAAGTCTGCAAAACTATTGTTTTCGATGAGAATATTTATACCCCGGTAAAAATCATCTATTAAAGAATGGTTTTCCTTCAGGATTATTACGGGTGTACAAATGGTGTACAGGTGCCCATTACCCGTTTTTAATTGGATAATTCTCTGCTTGGCCTTCTAAAATTGGCTGTTATTCTAAAATTAATTTTTAACCAAAAAGTAAAGTATGAAGAGAATTATACTACTTGCTACTTTGTCCTTTTTTGCTATTTCATGTCTAATAGCACAAAGGACTGTGACGGGTAAGGTCACCGACGATAGCGGTGAAGGACTACCTGGAGTGAACGTTGTGATTAAAGGCACAACCACTGGCGTTACCACAGACCTAGATGGTAATTATCGAATTTCCGTAGAGGATGGAACTACATTGATTTTTTCTTATGTAGGCTTTGAATCACAAAAAATTGAAATAGGGTCTCGCACTTCAATTGATGTTGGAATGAGCGGGGCCATTGAATTACAAGAAGTTGTGGTTACAGCTGCAGCAATAGAGAGAGAAAAGAGGTCTATTGGTTACGGTATATCTCAGGTGGATGGAGAGGAACTAACGGTAGCACGAGAAACTAATATTGTAAGCGCACTTCAAGGTAAAACTACGGGAGTGATAGTAAACAATTCTAGTGGTAATCCTGGGGGGTCAAGTCAAGTCATTATCAGAGGCATCACCTCCTTAGCAGGTAATAATAATCCACTATGGGTAGTGGATGGCATTCCTATATTTAATGATCAAACCGTAACAGGCTCTCGAATTTCTGGTAATAGAGACACATTTAATGGTGCAGCAGTTATCAATCCTGATGATGTAGAATCAATGAGTATTCTAAAGGGAGCAGCTGCAACAGCACTATATGGTTCAAGAGCTGCTGCTGGTGCAATTATCGTTACTACTAAAAAAGGTAAAATTAATAAAGGTGGACCTCAGGTTGCTGTTAATTCTACTTTCAGAGTCGACGAACTATTTAGAGTGCCGGACATGCAATATGAGTTCGCTGGAGGAGCATTTGCAAAGTATGACTCTTCTGTAGTTGCCAATGCATTTGGATCAAGAATTAATGGTCAATTGGTTAATAATCATCTTGGAGAACAAGTGGAGCTAAAAGCTCATAAAAAGAACTACAAAGATTTCTACGAAACAGGTAAAACATTTATTAATAACATAGCGATTGCCGATGCGAACGAAAGAGGTGATTATAGATTCAGCGTAACATCTCTAAATCAAGATGGAGTCCTTCCAGGGGCGTCGCTTGATAGGTTAACAGTCAGCATGAATGCGGGTGTAAAGCACAACGACTGGTTGAATACTAGATTTGGTATCCAGTATATATCATCTGATGTTGAAGGAACTGGGGCACAAGGTGCAAATGATTTGAATATTATAGGATGGACCACATTTACACCGACAACCGACTTTAATCTATTTAAGCCTTGGATTGATGAAAGTGGAAATCAAATCAACAATATAGTAGGCTCTAACAATCCATTCTGGACTCGATTTGAGAATATCAACAGACGAGAAGATGATAGAATGATTGCTAGCCTTACTCAGGTTGTTACTCCAGTTGAGAATGTAAATATTACCAGTAGAATTGGATATGACTATAATGTAGATAGAAGATTGCTCACGAACAGAGTAGGAACTATAACCGCATTGACTGGCACATTCACTGTTGATAATTTTATTAGGGAACAGTTTAATTGGGATTTGATTGCTGATTATTCTACCAAATTTGGTGATATATCTCTTAGTGCACTTGGTGGTTACAATTTTAACTCAAGAGAAACTAGACAAGAAACCTTAGAAGCTTCTGACTTGGCAATTCCAGAACTGTTTACTCCATCAGCATCACAGACCGTTGTTCCAACGCGCGATTTTGTGAAAGTAGCTTTGCAAGGAGCTTATGCCCAAATTGATTTACGTTATAAGAATTGGTTGACTTTAACCCTTACAGGTAGAAATGATTGGGCATCTACTTTGCCTGAGAACAATAGATCTTACTTTTACCCATCTGTTAGTACTGCTTTTGTATTTACAGACGCTCTAAACATTGGAAATGATATATTTTCGTTTGGAAAGCTAAGAGCCAGTTGGGCTGAAGTTGGAAACTTTGCAAATGCCTATGCTTTGAACTTTAGATTCTTTCCAGAATCCGTAGCAGACGGACAATATGGTTTGGATCTAAACTTCCCTTTCTTGGGACAGCTTGGATTCAACAAAACTAATATCATTCCTAACCAGGCGTTGCTTCCTGAAGAACAAACTTCAATTGAAGTCGGTACCGAACTTGGATTCTTTAACGGGAGGTTATCTGCCGATTTAACCTACTTTAAGTCTAGTAACAAGAATCAGATCATTAATCAACCTATACCGGAGTCCACAGGATTTGGATTTAGAACAGCAAATGCTGCTGAGTTAGTTACTTCAGGCATTGAGCTAAGATTTGACGCGCAAATACTTAATGGTGATTTTAAGTGGAAAACAATTGTAAACTACTCAACCAACGACATAAAGGTTAAGGACCTAGGTTCCGAATTTACTGTTCTTCCAGGAGCAAGTGCTTTTAATAGTGTACAAATTGTAGCACGTGATGGTGGAAGCTTGGAAATTTTAGGTATTCCCTATTTGAGAGATTCACTTTCAGGTCGACCTATTATTGATCCTTCTACAGGAAGAAGACAAGCTGGAGAAGCTACTTTCTTAGGCGAAATATTTCCATCCGTTGCCTGGGGATGGACTAATCAGTTAAGTTATAAAGGAATTACTCTTAGTGTAACTGTAGATGGGAAAATTGGGGGCAAAATTAAGTCTGCTTCGGTAGAAGGTTTATGGGATGGAGGATTTACTTCTGAAACTGCCATAAACAGACAGGGCACCTTCATAGATAGAGAGGGTATTATCGTCATTGATAACGGAGACGGAACATTTACAAGACGAGATAACGATGTTCCAGTTAGGTCTACCGCAGATTTTTGGGAAACCTTAAGTAATAATAGTGTAACTGAGCACTCAATTTTTGATGCAGATTTCATCAAACTCCGAGAGATTGGTATTTCTTATTCATTTCCAAAATCAATACTCAGTAATCTCCCATTCACCACCGTTCAAGTTGGTGTAGAAGGTCGCAACCTAGCTTTATTGTATAGCAAAGTGCCACACATTGATCCTGAGGCTAACTTGTTTGGAGCTGGATCGGCTGGTTTTGGGGTTGAAAGAAACAATGTTCCTTCAACAAGAAGCTATGGGGTCAATCTTAGGTTAGTATTTTAAATAGGAAACAATGAAAACATTATTATCAATATTTTTGGCAACTATTCTTGCATTTTCTTTTACTTCTTGTGATCGAACTTTAGATATAAATGAAGATCCTTTGGCTGCAACATCGGCAAATCCGAATGCGGTATTGCCATTTGTATTTGCGGAATATTCAGCTAGGAAAACGACAGAGCTAGGAACTAGAACTTGTGACGTTTATCAGTATTATAGCAATACTTTTAATTCTCCCAAAGGAGGAAGTATTTCATCATTCTTAACTGGAAATACCTGGGCTGTTTGGTATACCAACTTACTTGGAAATTTAGTGTTGGTCGAGCAAGATGCAGCTGCGGCAGGAGAGACAAGTAACAACATTCAGGCTGTTGCTAAGATCATGAAAGGGCACCTTTTCTTTGAACTAACGTCAATATGGGGTGATGTACCATTTACCGAAGCGCTTGATGGCGTGGAATATCCAACTCCGAATTTCGATAGTCAGGAAACGGTTCTTGAAGGTGTTGTTACATTGATGGATGAAGCGATGGATTTAATAGATGCTATGCCATCAACTGGAAATTTTGATTTCTCATCTGGTGACTTGATCTTCAATGGTGACATCAATCGTTGGAGAGAATTGGCTAATTCAATCAAGATCAGAACTCTGATGTTGATTCGTAATGTAAATGCGTCAGAATCCAATGCTGAGACCAGACTAGCTACCGCCTTTACAGAGGCAACCGTCTCTAGTCCAGTGTTTCTAAAATATGAAGGCACATCAACGGCAACAAACGCATATTTTGATATTATTAAGCAGTTTCTGGGACCAAGCAATGAAGATCCGTCTAATGGACTTCCATTTGGACCTGCGCCTGCATTACTGAATTTCTTGAATGCGAATAATGATCCGAGGGCTAATTTGTGGATTAACAATCCTTCATTACCAGCAGCAGATTATGGGACATTCCCGTCAGGTACCACAGAAGCAATATTCTCGGATAACTTGCTAAGGGCAGATTATCCTGATATTTATTTCCTGCCAAGTGAAATAGATCTTTACAGGGCTGAATTGATCTTAGATGGCGTCTTAACTGGAAATGCTCAAACTGCTTTCGAAGACGGGGTCAGATACGCAGTAAATTACTGGGGAGGAAATATAGACGGTTTCTCTGGGACTGCTGTATCTGCAACTGATGTGGATGCATTTATAACCGGACTAGGTACAGTCAGTCTACAGAAAATTCATGAGCAACTTTGGCTAGAGGCATTTTTAAGACCAGTAGTTGCATGGAATACGGTAAGAAGAACAGGTACTCCTGCATTGTCACCACCTCCTGGCGCAGCTATTACTACTATTCTTAAACGTTTCGATTATCCGCCAGATGAAGTTGCGGCCAATCCAAACACACCTGCGAATCCAGATACAGATACTCCAATGTGGTTTGAAGACCTTTAAAATTTACTAAAGATGAAAAGAATATTACATATAATTTTAGCTACATCAATTTTATTCGCATGTAATGAATTTGATATAGAGGACCAAGGATTTGATTTGGAAGCATTACCTGAATCTGTTTCTTTTAATGCTCCTGGTGATACACATGAGCTTGAAGAGGAGCTTGCCGAAGGGGCTTCTGTCACTCTTGAAGTAGAAGCTCCAAATGGAACCTTAGATGATATTGTGGTCAATTATGAATTAAGTGGAACTGCTGTTTTTGGAACAGATTATGTTATTGCCGGTGCTACAGCAGCGGGAGGATCGGTCACTATTGTCCACGACCCATCTGATGTTATCAACTTCGATCATGGAGAAATCGTGGTTGAGGCTATTGTCGATGCACTAACAGAAGATCCAGAGACAGTCATTATAACTTTAGTCAGTGCAACAAAGGGCGGTGAGAGTGTTGAGGTAGGGAGAGGAGGAACAAGTTTTGGTCGATCCGCCACAATTACAATTGTAGATAACTGATTAGATCAATTTTTGATCCCCAATTCTGAAAGGGATTAAATATTATGCAAGATAAAAACCCATGAAGCTAGCTCATGGGTTTTTTTGATTTCGAATCAGGTAAATGTTACTCTACACAATTTAATTTCTATGACAGACATACTTGTGTGTTGCTAAAAATTAGGAAACGGTATTTTAGTGTGTAATGTTAACTAGTAATAATAGGTTTTATTTTGACTCAGATTTAATAGGAAGGAGTTGGATAATAAAACACCTTCGGCTCACAATCATTTAGTTCTTAACGCAAGGTAAATGGAAGATAAAGTATACAAATGGTTTACATTATCCAGTTTTCAAAATTGATACGGCTTAAAAGTCCTCTGAACTTAGATCAATAGATTTCCGTCTTGTGATGCATAAACTCAAGAAGTTTGGGAATTTAAATTGGTTGTTAAAACAATATTTTACTAAAACCACCCCTCAAAATACAATGTTACCTTATTGTTAAAGTTGGATTATTTCATTTACTTTGATGGATTAGTAACCTATTTTTTTAACAAAACAAAGTAAAGTATGAAGAGGATTTTACTACTTACTACTTTGTTCTTTTTTGCTATTACATGTCTAATAGCACAAAGAACAGTGTCTGGTAAGGTCACCGATGATTCCGGTGAGGGATTACCGGGCGTGAACGTTGTGATTAAAGGCACAACAACAGGTGTTACCACAGATCTAGATGGTAACTATCGTATCTCCGTCGAAGATGGAGCTACACTTATTTTCTCCTACGTAGGATTTAATACCCAAGAGGTAGCAGTAGGATCGAGAACTACTATCGATCTATCTATGTCTGGGGCAACAGAACTACAAGAGGTAGTTGTAACTGCCTTTGGTGTTGAACGAGAAAAGAAAGCGTTGGGTTATAGTGTGCAAAGCGTAGATAGTAAAGCTATTACTGATGCTGCGGCACAAAACCCAATTGATGCATTAAGCGGTAAAGCAGCTGGTGTTCAAGTTATCCGTTCGTCTGGTACTGCCGGTGGTGGTTCCAGAGTGACTATCAGGGGTGTAACTTCAATGATTGGTGATAACCAACCACTAATAGTAATTGATGGGGTTCGTGTTAACAACGAAACTTATTCGAGTGAAGCGCAAACTGCAGGTACATCTCAATCAAATAGATTGATGGATTTGAACCCGGATGATATTGCTTCCATGAACGTTCTTAAAGGCGCTGCAGCAACTGCGTTGTATGGTACGGCTGGATCTACTGGTGTGATTGTAATTACAACCAAAAAAGGTAAAAAAGGTCAAGGACTAGATGTTAGCTTTACTTCAAGCGTTCAGTTTGATCGAGTTTCAACTCTACCTCAGCTACAAACTACTTATGCTCAAGGATGGTCTGGTGCCTATGATGCTCCTGAGACAGGAAGTTCTACTTCGTGGGGTCCTCATGTATCAACTTTAAGTTATGATGGAGATTCTAGCTATCCTTATGATAGAAACGGAAGAATCGTAAGTGCATCTGACCCTAGTGCAACCGGAGAAGCGGTTAACAGATATGACAATAATGGAGATTTCTTCCAAACTGGAAAAGCTTTCACCAATTCAATTGCAATTGCAGGAGGTGGTGAGACAGCTTCATTTAGATTATCATACTCAAATCATACTCAGGAGGGAATTATCCCTAATAATCAATATGATAGAAATACACTTAAATTAGCTTCTGACTTACAAGCAACTGATAAACTGAGGTTCTCTGCTTCTATTAACTATACCAGATCAGATCATGTTAGAATCCAGCAAGGTTCAAACACTTCTGGTATTAATCTGGGACTGTTTAGAACACCAGTTACATTTGATAACTCGGGTGGATTTGGAGCAGGTGCTGTAGATCAGCCTTCTTCATACATATTTGAAGATGGATCACAGAGAAACTACCGTGGGGGTGGTGGATATGACAACCCATTCTGGGTGGTTAACCTTGCACAAAGACTAGAAAATGTTGATAGAGTTTTCGGTAATCTGATGGTTACTTATGACTTCAGCCAGTGGGCCAAAGTATCATTGAATGTTGGTACTGATTATACAGGTGATGAAAGAAAGCAAGAGTTTGAAATCAACTCACGAACTGCTCCAGGTGGACGAGTAATTCACGATGATTATACTGTAAACCAAACTGATGCTTATTTGCAGATTTCAGGAGGTGGCCAGTTTGATCAAATTGGATTCAACTACTCTGCTGGTATAAATATGTTCAATTATCGATTTGATAATTCATTGACAACTGGTAATTCACTAGCTTCTCAAGGATTTGTTAATATGGCAAACGCGTCAGATGTAACAAATGTTAGAACTATCAATAGATACAGAACCATGGGTATCTTCGCTACAGCTGAAGCTAACTATGCTAATACTGTATTCTTAACATTGACTGCAAGACAAGATTATGATTCTCGTCTCAGTGCTCCTAGTAAGGACTTTGCAGCTGGAGATATTGGATTCATCTATCCTTCAGTGAGTACTTCATTTGTATTCTCTGAATTATTGGATGTGGATTTCCTAACATTTGGTAAAGTAAGAGCATCATGGGCACAGGTAGGAGCAGGTCCTCCAAACCCTTACTCTACATCATCTGTTTTTGTTTCTGCTAATGTTGGTGACGGTTGGGGTGATAATATTCCATTCCCGCTCGGTGGTGTTTCTGGATTTGAGTTATCTGGGACTCTAGGAAATCCGGAACTAACTCCCGAGTCAACAACTTCTGTTGAATTAGGTTTGGACGTGAGATTCCTTGACGGAAGAATTGGTGTGGATGCTGCATACTTCCAGAGAGAAACTAAAGATGCAATTCTTCAAGCCTCACTTCCACGATCAACAGGATATACCAGTGTTTGGCTGAACTCCGGTGCTATGACTTCAGATGGTATTGAATTAACCATAGATGGTGATATCTTAAATTCTGGAGATTTAAGGTGGAATACAAGCATCAACTTCACCAAGTTCAAATCTGTTGTAGATGAGCTTGCTCCTGGGCTTGAAAGATTCCAGATTGGTGGATTTACCGGTACGGGAATCTTCCTAATTGCTGGAAACCAATATGGTGCAATTTTTGGTGGCGCTTACCTTCGAGAAGGTGCTGGTGGACCTAACGATGATGGACTTAATATTCCTGAAGGTGAAATCGTAATTAATGATGATCCAGGAAGTTCAGAGTATGGATTCCAAATCCCAGATGCTTCACTAAGAGCAATCGGTAACAGTAACCCTGATTTCCAGGTAGGTTTCAAGAACAGTATTGATTATAAGAGAATCAACTTCTCGTTCCTATTAGATTGGAAAGAAGGTGGTGAAATGTGGAATGGTACAAACTGGGCACTAACATTTTTTGGAAGATCCCAGCTGACGGCTGATACCCGTGAAGAGGCTCCATTTGTCATTCCTGGTGTTAAGCAATCGACTATAACAAATGATGGGACACCTGCTGAACCAAATGATATTCCAATCGTGAGAGGACAGAATTACTGGACAAGCTCTCTTGGAGGGTTTGGTAGTGTAGATGAGCAATTCATCCAGTCCACCTCATGGATTAGATTAAGAGAGGTTTCTCTTTCATATAGATTTGATACGTCAAATATATTAAATGGATTCTTTGATGCTGCGTCATTGGGATTCTATGGAAGAAACCTATGGTTCGATACACCTTATGATGGCGTGGATCCTGAAACTAGTTTGGTTGGTACAGGGAATGCTCAAGGGTTGGACTACTTTAACCAGGCGAGCTCTAGATCTTATATAGTAAGACTTAACCTTAACTTTTAATCACTAAAGCGACAAAAGATGAAAAATATATTTAAAGCAATAACACTTGCTTTTGGCGTCCTGGTGATGTCAAGTTGTGAAAGTTATTTAGGAGGTGGGATTAATGAAAACCCTAATTCTCCGACAGATGCACCAGTATCTGTAGTATTACCGGTTGGTTTGGTAAATGCGGCAGATTTGACTGGCGGATTTTTCTCAAGAAGTACAAGCGTTTTAACCCAACAAACAGAGGGGGTTGCTCGTCAGTGGTCATCGATTAACAATTATTCTAGTTTTAACCCTGCGTATACGAATACTGGATGGAATAATATGTATGAGAATACGTTAATTGAATTTGTTACCGTTAAAAACAAAGCTGCAGAATTAGGCTATTCTCATTATGAAGGTGTGGCTGATATTATGATAGCTTATTGTTTGATGATGGCGACAGATGTATGGGATGACATCCCTTACAGTGAGGCACTTCAAGGAACAGATGTTCTGCAACCAGTACTTGATACACAGGAAGAAATATACACTGAGATTTTTGCCCTGCTGAGTTCTGGCGCAACATTGCTTGGTGGCTCTGATGGTGGATTAGCACTTGGTAATGATGATGTGTATTATGGTGGCGATGTTAGTAAGTGGATAAAGGCTGCTTCTGCTCTCGAGGCAAGAGGCAGACTCCATCTAGGCCAATATGCAGCTGCTTTGACAGCCGCTCAAAACTCATTCACCAGTGCCAGTGATAATTTAGCTTATCAATATCCAGGAGGTGATGCTGGTGCGGGTCAATGGTATCGATTTAATAGGGATAGAACAGGTGATATTGAATTCCATCCCACGATGAAAGGTATAATGGAAGGTTTAAATGATGACTGGAGAACTCCCGTTTTCGATAATACTTTCATTACAACTCATCCTTATCTTACTGATGATTTCAATCAAGAATTGATTACATACAGGGAGATTAAATTCATTGAAGCGGAATGCATTCAGGATGCTGGAGGAGATCCAACAGCTGCTTTCTTAGCTGGAATTGAAGCTCATTTTGATCATTTAGGTGTCAGTGGATATAATGCATACGTTGCTAGCAACTATGGCGGTGTCCCTTCATTAAATGATATCATGACCGAGAAATATATTGCTATGTTCTTACAGCCTGAAGCATATAATGACTTTCGAAGGACTGGTATTCCTGCATTAACTGCTACTTCAGGCACTAGAGGAGTACCTACAAGATTCCCATATGGAGAAGATGAAATCACATTCAATTCAAATGTTAGTGATGTGGATATTTACCAAAATCCAGTTTTTTGGAATGATTAGTCATTAAAATGAAATTTGATATGAAAAAAATAACATATATAATAGTCGCATGCTTACTAATTGTCGCATGTGATAACACAAATCCGTTAGAGGATTTAGGAGGAGAACAGGCTGCATTTGCAAGTTGGACAACAGCTCCAACTGGTAATTTGCTTACTTCCGACCCTTCATCATCAGTAAGTTGGGAATTTGAACTCATTGATGGGAATAATGGTAATGATGTTACCTCTGTTTCAATTGATATTTCAGATGGAACCAATAGTGGAAATCTCGAAACTGTAAACAGTTTTTCAGCTAATGAAGATGGTGTTCAAAGCGCTTCAGGAAGCTTTAACCTTAATGATATTGCCAGTACCTTAGGAGTAGGTGTTGGAACTATTGATGAAGGTGATAGCTTTGATTTTACAGTGACAGTAACAAAAAATGATGGTTCTGTGTGGGGTCAAGTAAATGCAGGCGCTTCATCAGGATATAATCCTGCTAACCCATTCTCTTATTCTGTTGCCGTTGAAACTGTTAGTCTCGTGAGTATTTCTACAATAGATACGTATCTGACTTCAACAAACGTTGATACTATTTATTTAGAGTTTGCTAATGATTTAACAACGCAACTTGCAATAGATCCCGTTGTTACAAGTATTTCTTCTGGTGGAGATGTTATTGGTCCCGTTCAGAAGATTCAAGATGTCGACGGAGTGGATTCTGTCTACTGGGTGAGCTATACACCTGGTCCAACAACAGAGTCAATTAGTATAGTTGTTTCAAATGCTTCTGCTTATACATCTGGAGGATATGTGATGACAAATGATACAACCTCTGCATTGTATTTTATAGATAACACAAGTCCAATAGTTGTTGAAAATAATTCTAGACTTCTAAGAGACGGTGGTTTGGATACTTTGGGATATTCTTATTCATACATTTTCAATGAAATTCTAGGCAGTGTAAGCATAACTGAAGATGTTACAGGTATTGACGATGACGGTGATGGTGACATTGATGCTGCGGACCTTGATGGCGATGCAATTACCATTTCTGTACCTCCATCCGATGATCTATTGTTTGAGTATTTATATGAATGGACTGGTGCCGCAGACGGAGAAGTTACATTAACGTTTACTGTAACTGATCGTGCCGGAAATGCATCTGCATTAGGTACTGTAATACTTACTCCATAAAAACTACAGCTTTTTTAAAGCCATCCTCATTTTTGGGGATGGCTTTTTTTATTTTTAAGAAGTTGAATTGACCTTATGATTAAGAGATTTAAATACCACATTTTTTTCAGCATATTTTCCATGATGTTGGTTTCGTGTCATGAGAATGAAACCATAAATGAAGAAATGCTTTTTAGTAGATCAATAGATTCGGGGATTTCTTTTGTTAACCAACTTGAAGAAACCGCTGAACTCAACCCATTTATTTATGACAATATTTATAGCGGCTCAGGAGTGGCTGTAGGAGATATAAATGGAGATAATTTACCGGATATTTACTTTGGTGGAAATCAAGTAAGAGATGAACTCTATTTGAATAAAGGAAACTTAAAGTTTGAAAAAATTACTGAAAAGGCAGGAATTCTGAATAAAGGAGGATGGACAAGTGGGGTGTCAATGGTTGATATAAATGACGATGGACTGCTCGATATCTATGTATGTAAAACCTTATATGATGATTCTCCAGAATTAAGAACTAATGAACTTTACATAAATAATGGTGATGGTACATTTTCTGAAATGGCACAAGATTTTGGTCTTGCAGATCCATGGAGAAGTCAACAGGCCGTATTCTTAGACTATGATAAAGATGATGATTTAGATATCTTTTTAGTGAACCAACCACCGAATCCAGGAATTCTATCAGAACTTAAAGGAAATGATTGGAGGATTCCACTACTTAGCTGGAGGCTATTGCGAAATGATGAAGGTTATTTTAATGAAGTAACGGCGCAAGCAAATGTCAATGATGTTGGCTATGGATTAAGCGCTATCACTTCAGATTTCAACAATGACGGATGGGTAGACCTATACGTGACAAGTGACTACAACAACCCGGACTTTTTGTATATGAATCAGGGAGATGGCACCTTTAAAAATATCATTCATGAAAGTATGGGACATATTACCTACTTCAGCATGGGGGTTGACGCATCTGATATAAACAATGATGGCTGGTCCGATTTGGTTGTTGTTGACATGGTTGCTAAGGATAATTTTGGATTAAAATCTAACATGAGTGGAATGAATCCGGAGGCTTTTTGGAGCACTGTAGAGAATGGTGGACACTACCAATATATGATGAATACTCTTCAGTTAAATCAAGGAATCAATGATAATGGAAATAGTGTATTTAGTGATATTTCTCTTATGAGCAATATTTCATTTACTGACTGGAGTTGGACACCACTGTTTTCAGATTTTGACAATGATGGATTTCAGGATTTATATATTTCTAATGGTATATATAGAGAGCTAAGAAATACTGACGCGATTGCTGAAATAAATCGAAGCGTATCCTCTTACCTAAAACAAGGAATGAGCAAGGGCGATATTTTGGAAAAGGCAATCAATTCCCTTTTAGGATTATATCCTCAAAGGAGAGTAGCTAACTTTTCCTTTAAAAATGAAAATGGATTGAAATTCAGTGATACGAGTGTAAAATGGGGACTTGATGATGGGTTTTGGACAACTTCAGCAGCGTACGGAGATTTGGATTTAGACGGGGATCTTGATTTAGTAGTGAATAATTTGAATGATACTTCACTTGTTTATGAAAATCTTAGCGATGTAATTAACGAGAATAATTATCTAAAAATTGAACTTCCAAAAAACACCATCGGTTCAAGAATTGAAATAACATATGCCGATAAAAATGAGTTTTTGCAACAATACCGTGAGCTAAATAATGTGAGAGGTTTCTACTCTTCAGTAGATCCAACGATTCACTTTGGCTTGGGAAAGGTGGATAAAATAGAAAGTATTAGAGTCTATTGGATGGATGGCACGGTAACTACAATGGACGATGTTGATGTAAATCAAACCATTCAAATTGATCAATCTTCAGCTACAGTTAATTCAGCTGAATCAAGCAACCAAGAATTATTTGTTAAGAGCAAGCCAAATTTCTCACATATTGAAAATGATTTCGATGACTTTGATAGGGAAATCTTATTACCCCATAAATTATCTGATTATGGTCCCAGGCTTTCTTTAAGCGTAAATAATGAAATTTATCTCCCAGGAGCTGTTGGTTTTACGGGTCGGCTAATTAATAAGAATGGAATTTCTTCGGTGATCAATAATGATTCTGCACTAGAAGAAGTTGCGTCTGTCTTTTTTGATGCAGATAGTGACGGAGATGATGATCTGTATATAGTAGTTGGAGGCAACGAATATGAAGTCAATAAAAATCTCTATCAGGATTTATTTTATGAAAATGTTGACGGAAAATATCTCCTAAATGATGTTTTGCCAAAATTTGACGAAAGTACAATAGTTGCAAAACCTATCGATTACGACGGGGACGGTGACCAAGATCTTTTTATTGGCGGTCGGTTAGTTCCTGGTAACTATCCTTTAGCCCCCGGAAGTAGATTGTTTAAGAATACCTATATCGAAAATGGGAAAATAGGTTTTGAAGACATTACAACATCGAAAGCGCCGGAATTACTGAAAACCGGAATGGTGAATGACGCTACATGGTCAGATTATGATAAGGATGGTGATTATGATTTGATTATTGTCGGCGAGTGGATGCCCTTGACAGTTTACTCAAACGAGTCCGGTACTTTGAGAAATGTGTCTGACGAGATGGGTTTAAGCGATAAGATTGGGTGGTGGTTCCATGTAAGCTCAGCAGATATTGATAATGATGGAGATGATGATTATTTAGTCGGAAATTTGGGACTCAATTACAAATACAAGGCATCTGAAGAAACACCCTTCTCTCTGTACAGCCATGATTTTGATAGTAACGGAAGACGAGATATAGTTTTAAGTTATTTTGATTCAGGAAAGGAAGTCCCTTTACGAGGAAAATCTTGTTCTAGTCAACAAATTCCAGACTTAAAGAAAAAGATCAAAACCTATAACGAATTTGCATCTTTAAGCATCGATCAAATATATGGAGATGAAGCCTTAAGCAATTCTTTGAATTACAAAGCCAATATATTCGAAAGTGGAATTCTTATTAATGAAAGTGGAATTCTCAAGTTTAAAGCGCTTCCTTTTCAAGCTCAGATTGCTCCGCTAAGAGCTGCCGTATTCAATGACTTAAACGGGGATGGACTGAATGACATTATTTATGGAGGAAATCTGTACGGATCTGAAATCGAAACACCAAGAGCTGACGCAAGTGTCGGAGGAGTATTGTTAAATAAGGGAGATTTCGAATTTACCTCGTTGCAGGCAAATCAGAGTAAACTATATCTAAATAAAGATGTTAGAGATATGTTACTTGTATTAAATGCGGATAAACCGGATCAATTGATTGTATCCTGCAACAACGACAGCCTCATTGTTTATGAAATCAATTCAAAATTTAAATTCGAATAGAATTATGAAAAAGGTTATTTTTTGTTTGATGATCATTGCTGTGTTCTCAGCAAATGCTCAATCTCCATATGCAATTATTGATAGTGTAAGTGCGGAACGGATTGAGGATGATATAAGAAAACTTGTTTCATTTGGCACGCGCCATACAATGTCGGAGACTGAATCTGATACCAGAGGTATTGGTGCTGCCAGACGTTGGATACAATCAGAGTTTGAAAAAATCAGTGAGAACTGTGGGGGTTGTCTCGAGATATCAACCCAGCGTACCCTTGAAAAAGGAAATGAAAAAACCCGAATTACTAAGGATACCGAAGTAGTTAATGTAATGGTGGTCATACGTGGAAAAAAATACCCAAATCGCTATGTGATCATGTCAGGAGATATAGATAGCAGAATATCAGATCCCTTGAACTACACTGATGATTCACCTGGCGCCAATGATAACGCTTCAGGTATGGCAGGTGTGATTGAAGCTGCTAGAGTTCTTTCTAAATACGAATTTGAAAGTTCAATACTGTTGGTCGGTTTATCAGGAGAGGAGCAAGGTCTTTATGGAGGGAAACATTTAGCGGCAAAAGCTGTGGAAGAAGGCTGGGATATCGTCGGCGTACTAAATAACGATATGATCGGAAATATTAAAGGCGTCGATGGTGTAATTGACAATAGATCGTTTAGGATTTTCTCCGAACCTACCAATGCTAAAGATTCGGATTTTCAAAAACGAATGAGGAGATATTATGGTGGTGAAGTGGATGGAATCTCACGACAGCTAGCAAGATATGTATACCAGGTAACCAAAAACTTTATGCCTGAAATGAATCCAATGATGATTTATAGATTGGATAGATTTGGAAGAGGAGGTCATCATCGTCCATTTAATGATGCGGGATTTGCTGGTGTGCGAATAATGGAAGCACATGAAAACTATACGCAGCAACATCAAGACATAAGAGAAGAAGATGGAATCAAATATGGTGATGTAATTGAGGCTGTAAATTTTGAGTATGCAAGAAAATTAACAGCTGTAAATGCTATTTCTCTAGCTGCATTAGCTTCAGCACCTATTGAGCCTCAAAATGTGGCTATCAGTGGAGCTGTTCAGCCCTCGACAACTCTTTACTGGGATAAGGTGGAAGATCCCAACCTCGTGGGATACAAAGTATATTTTAGAGATACAACATCACCTACCTGGGATCATTATTATACTGTAGATAAAGAAAAAACAGAATTCACACTTAATGGAATTGTCATTGATAACTACTTCTTTGGTGTGTCTGCAGTTGGAAAAGATGGAAATGAAAGTTTGGTTGTATTTCCTTCGGAGGTGAAGAGATAAGTCAAAAAAAAAGAATTTTTTTAACCTCGAGCTTAGCCAGTTCGAGGTTTTTCATTTTAAGGCAAATATGGTTCACCCTTCTATTAATGAATTCCAGAGCATCAAAAGAAGGTTTCCTTAATCAATAGCGTGCTATATACACATGAAATTCAAGAATGGTTGGATTTCATACTATCTCCTTTTTTACAATTAATTGGTTGACCTGCCGACTAACATTAAAGGTTTATTCAACTAATTAAATTTTATGAAAAAAGCTTACCTAGTATTAATGGCATGTCTTTTTGTAGTCACAGGACTAATGGCTCAAAGGACAGTATCGGGGAAAGTCACCGATGATGACGGTGAAGGCATACCCGGGGCGACGGTTCAAATCAAAGGAACCACAACTGGTGTAGTTACTGACGTAGATGGTAACTATAGTATAAGTGTATCCAACGATGATGTTTTATTGATATCATTTATTGGATTTGTTACTCAGGAAATCCCCGTTGGAAATCGGACCACAATCGATGTTTCAATGGCGGCTGATTTCACAGAACTTCAGGAAGTTGTAGTCACGGCAATTGGTTTGACTGCCCAAAAACGAGATCTGGGATATTCAGTTCAAGAGGTAAATAGCGAAGAGGTAGATCGTGCGAATGAAGTCAATCTTGTGGCCGGATTAGCAGGAAAAGCTGCTGGGGTTCAGGTTACAAGCTCAGGCGGAACGGCAGGAGCAGGTGCTCAAATAAGAATTCGGGGTAACTCTACGATTCAAGGTTCTAACTCTCCTTTGTTTGTTGTTGATGGTATTCCTATTGACAACAGTACATTTACCACAGCGGATTCACCGGAAGATGCAATTTCGAATTTGGGTTCTGGAGGAGTAAATAACTCGAACAGAGCTATTGACATCAACCCAAATGATATTGCAAGTCTGACAGTTTTAAAGGGTCCTGCTGCTACTGCATTATATGGAGTACGAGCGGGTAATGGTGCAATTCTTATCACAACAAAAAAAGGGAAAAAAGGAGCAGCCAGAATCAATTATTCATTTGGAATGACCTTTGACAAGGTCAACAAACTTCCGGATTTGCAGACTACCTATGCACAGGGAAATGTAGTTGGTGGAGTTCCGACCTTTCAAGGACCGATGACAGGTTCCTTTACCGGAAATAGCTGGGGTCCGCGAATTGATGAATTACGATATGCGGATGAACCTTCAATTTGGGATCCAAATGGCTTAATTGTACCAGCATCGGATCCTAGAGCGACAAGTAGGGTAGCGCAGGCATACAACAACACAGATGCCTTTTTTGAAACAGGTATTACAGCTAATCATTACCTGAGCGCAAGTGGTGGTACGGATAATACCAACTACTATATATCTGTAGGCTACCTAAATCAAGAGGGTATAATTCCGAATAACACATTCGAGAGAACATCGGTGAAGGCTACAATTTCTTCGAATCTTACCGATAAACTGAAAGCCACAATATCCACGAATTTCATTAATAGTGGTGGTATAAAAGTTCAAAACGGATCTAACACTTCAGGTGTAATGCTTGGTTTGCTTAGAACAACACCTTCTTTTGATAACAGAGGTGGGGTAGATCCTGAGAATGATCCTTCAGCATATCAGTTTGAAGATGGAACACCGAGAGCGTATAGAGGTCAAATAGGGGGAGGAGCAATTTATGACAACCCGTATTGGACAGTTTATAAAAACTTTATGAATGACAATGTGAATCGAATCATTGGCTATGCTCAATTAAGCTATGATTTCACTGATTGGTTTACGCTTCATACAAGAGCTGGTATTGATCAATATTCAGATTTTAGAAAATTCAGAAATGATATAGGATCAGGATCTTTCGGCGTGGGTCAGGTGATCAATCAGGCAATCACGAATACTGATTTAAACCTTGATATCTACGGAACTGTTCAAAAAGAGCTTTCATCAGATTTTTACCTAAATGGTACATTTGGATGGAACTACTACGACAAGAAAGTAGACAATCGAAGAGAAGATGGTCAAGGACTTGCTTCCAGAGGTTTTTTCAACGCAGCTAGTGCACAGAGTTTTAGTGTGGTTGAAAGACCAACCGCTAAGCAGTTGTATGGTGTTTACGGGGATATCCGTCTTTCATACCAGGAGATGCTTTATTTAAATATTACAGGTAGAAATGACTGGTCTTCAACTCTAGGATCGGCCAATAATTCATTCTTCTATCCTGCAGTTGCACTTGGATGGGCATTTACCGAAAATATCGATTTAGGAAATGCACTTCCTTATGGTAAACTTCGTGCATCCTATGGTAGAGTAGGTAATGATGCGCCTTTTGGTTTTACAGCTTCCACTTTTACTCAAGCCAGAGTTAGAGATGGATGGACAACTCCAAATGGAACGCTTTTCCCTGCATTAGGAACAAACTCATTTATACCAAATAACATCTTGGGTAACCCAGAGTTAAAGCCAGAATTTACCACGACTTTCGAAATAGGAGCTGATTTGAAACTCCTTGGTGGAAGAATTACTACTGATATTACTTACTACAGGTCTCTTACAGAGGACGCGATTATTAGCGTAGACCTCCCTTATACTACTGGATTTGCTCAAACTGTAATTAATGCAGGAGAAATTGAGAATAAGGGTATTGAGGCAGTTGTTACTGGTAGTGTGGTAAGAACTTCTGATTTTGAATATGAGATTGGTTTAATCTTCAACAAGTATGAGTCAATTGTAAATGAGATTGCTCCAGGTTTGGATGTAATCACAATTGATCCATTCGGTACTCAGCGAATCCAAAAAGGAGAACCATATGGTATATTCTTTGGAACTAGATTCCTTCGAGATGATCAAGGCAGAATGGTGATTGATCAAAACACAGGGATGCCTCTACAAAATCCAGTTGATGGTAAAGTAGGTAATCCAAATCCTGATTTCACTTTAGGCTTCCGAAATACTTTCACTTATAAAGGTATCGAGCTTTCCATGTTATTCGACTTTAGAAGTGGTGGTGATGTATACAATGGTACTTCAGGAGTACTTAATGGGTTTGGTGTAGGTGCTGAAACATTAGACAGAAATGAAGTAGTAGTATTCCCTGGCGTAGCAGCAGATGCCAATGGTAATCCAACGGAGACTGAAAATACGTTAGCGGTAGTAAAAGGCGGTACTGACGGAGGTACAAACTTTTATCAGAACTACGGATTTGTAAACCTGGATGAATTGACTGTTCAGGATGGCTCATGGATCAGACTAAGAGATGTTAATATTTCTTATAGCCTTCCAGCGTCGTTGATTGATGGACTTCCGTTTTCAAGAATTACTATCAATGCAAATGCTAGAAATGTATTCTTAATCACTGATTATACAGGGATCGACCCGGAGACCAACTTGACTGGCGCAGCTAGTAATGTATTTGGATATGATTACTTCAATAATCCAAACACGAAGAGCTACGGGTTTAAGTTAAACTTCACCCTATAATCAATCAAAAAAGATAATAAGATGAAAATAAAAGTAATATCTATATTGACTTGTCTCATCCTAATCAGCAGTTCTTGCGATTTCGATGAAGATATAAATGTAAGCCCGGCGACCCCAGCTGATGTTTCCGCTCAAGCAATTGTGCCTGCGGCTCAGGCTGGTCTGGCATGGGTTGTCGGTGGTGAATTAGTTCGATTAAGCGGATTGTTTACACAGCAATTTGTTGGAATTAATGCACAGCAACAGGATAACTATCGATACCTATGGGTTCCTGCAGATGGTGATGGTATATTCTTTAGAATGTACGTTTCGACTCTGCAGCCTTTGGTGATCATTGATGAAAAAGCTACTGCAGAAGAATCTAATCATACCTCTGGTATGGCTAAAATTCTAATTGCTCATGGCCTTGGTTCAATGACTGATTTGTTTGGTGACATACCATATTCTACTGCCTTTGGCGCGCGTGATGGAAACTTGCAGCCTACTTATGATACGCAGGAGGAAATATATACATCCATTCATAATTTATTGGATGAAGCGATTGTCCTATTAAGTGGCCCAGCTGGAAATGGTTCTGCATTGGGCGCGGATGACTTGATTTATGGTGGTGATACGAACAGTTGGATAGCTGCTGCTCATGCATTAAAAGCCAAGTATTACATGCGGTTGACAAAAGTGAGCGCTACTGCATATGCGGAAGCTGAAGCAGAACTTGCAAACGCAATTGCTTCAACAGCGGGTGATTTTCAGCTATCATTTGGAACTTCTCCAAATGAATCTAATCCAGCCTATCAGTTTTCTCAAGACAGGGGAGGTAATATTAATATTGATCCTTATTTCTTTGGACTGCTGAATACTCTTGGAGACCCTCGAAGAAGTGCTTTGTTTTTACCTAGTACTACTTCAGCGTCTGGTTTCTCTACCACATTTGATCAGGGCACATATTATACAAATATCAATGCGCCTGTTGTGATGACAAGCTACACCGAGATGAAGTTTTTGGAAGCTGAGATTGAGCTGATGGGTAATAATGATATCCCAGCTGCAGAGGCTGCACTGGCGGAAGCTATCAGTTCTTCAATCTCGAAGTTGACCGGATCGACAGATGCAGCTTATGTAGCTGCTCAATCTGCTTTGGCAGGGCTGGCTGATAACGCGGCACGTCTAGAGCAGATTATCACTCAGAAGTATATTGCAATGTATTCGAACGGAATTGAGCCTTGGGCCGATTACAGAAGAACCGGATATCCAAACCTTACACCTAATACGAATGGAATCAACTCATTCAATTTGAATGGGCAAATTCCAAGAAGGGTTTCTTATCCACAGACTGAGATAGATTTGAACAATGCTAACGTTCCTATAAAAGATGGGAATTTACAGACACCACTTTGGTGGGATAACTAAATTTTAGGATGATAAATAAAACCGGGAATTCATATTCCCGGTTTTTTTATGCACCGTCAAAAGAAACTGGATGTCATTTCAAGATCTGAGCCGTATGATCTTTGGTTTTTACTTTCTCGATTACTTCCTCAATCTTTCCGTTTTCATCGATGATGAATGTGGATCTTAGTGTTCCCATGTATTCCCTGCCCATAAATTTCTTGAGATCCCAAGTGCCAAAAGCTTCGTGTACAGATTTATCTTCATCCGCCAAAAGTTTGAAGGGTAGCTCATACTTATTTATGAATTTTTGATGTGATTTCTCCCCGTCACTACTGACACCCAAAACTTCATATCCTTGCTTCTGAAGCGCCTCGTAATTATCTCTCAGGTTGCATGATTCGGCGGTACATCCCGGCGTATTATCCTTTGGATAAAAGTATAAAACGACCTTTTTCCCTTTGTAATCAGAAAGTTTTACCGTGTTGCCGTCCTGGTCTTTGCTTTCAAATTCTGGCGCATTATCGCCTGGCTTTAGTGTGATCATAATGTTTTGGTATAAATGGTTCCGTTGTTTGAATTGTCAATTACCTCTAACATAAACCTACCACGGTATGGAATGTTTTTATTCAACTTTTCAGACCAAAGTAGCTTTCGTTTTGGTTCGTAGTGCATCAGGACAAATTCACCGTTGATTGATGCTTTAAAGCTCTTAATGCCGGATAGTTTGTCATCAATCCGAAACTTCAACATGTCTTCATTTGCCATTTTCAATTCGATAGAAGGGGGAACAGTGTCTTCTAAAATGGTGTAAGTCACAAGGTCTCTTGTAGAAAAGGAAATTTGATCATCGTTCCATTCTCCTCCCATAAAATTGAAACGGTTGCCAAAAACGGAGTAGACCATTGCTTTTTCTTGATTATACGTCATTTGTGGATTCAACGCGATATCAATAGTTGATCTGATTGGTTGAGTAGGATTTTTAAATTGAAAGAGCTCAAGATTTCTCGTCGAATCGATCTTTTTTTCGAATGCAAGGTAGAGCGTGTCAAAGAGTGATCTTCTTTTCAAATTTAAAGTGAATTCTGGCTGAACATAGGTTATTTCTTGATTGGAAGGCAACAATCCTACCAAATAGGTTGGGATCGTTTCCCCATCAATGAAAAGACTTTTAGGAGTGCCTTTCCTTAAATCCCATAAATAAAATTGATTATTCTGGTCGTTATTGTAAGGTTCAAGGTTTACCCATTCATCGAGCAATACAGAAGCTTGCTGTGTAGATTTAAAGTGGAGAAAATTTCCAATTCTTTCCGGTTTTATTAAAGTTGGGGCGTCAATCACCTCTTCAGAGTTCAAAAGTATCCGTGTAGTTGAGGAATTTTTGTAGCTATCTTCTGTGTTTATGAGGATTTCCCTTTGATCCACGAAGGTGATTCCTCGATTGACGATGGTATACATGTTGTGTTCATTCCCATCAGCGAGATAGAGCTTGTTGAATCTTCTGCTCCCTTTTTTGTATGCCGGATAATTGTAATGCACCAATACATTACGTTGCTTACCGAAAGAAAAGGATTCTTTATGCTCGGAAAACAATGTATCCCCGTCAAGCTGAAAGGTAGTTTTTACAATCCCATTTTTATTGGGGATCCCATCCATAGGATCATAAGAATATATTTCAACACCGATATTTCCTTGGAGGAAGATGGGCTCTTTTGTTTGAAACCAGCTGTCCGTTTTAATCAAGTCAAACTCATACCTGCCAAAGTAGCCATTGATACGCGCGTCTCCATCTAGTGCTACAAAAGCTACTTTCTTAACTACCGGAGGTATCTTATCGCGAATTTCCTTGAATCCAAGTGTCAAAACATCAATAGGCTGATGATTGGCATCACGAATTTCAAAATGAAGATGAGGTCCGCTGGAAGATCCAGTATTTCCACTGTAGCCAATGATGTTTCCTCTTTTATAGGCGAACTGATTTTCCTCTGGAAATAAATCTACCTCGAAAGACTCTTTCCGATATTGCTCTTTCAATACCCAGTCGGCAATTTTAGGATCAAATGCTTCCAAATGTGCATAGACCGAAAATGTGCCATTGGGGTGCTTCATGTATAATGCATATCCATAACCTGAAGAGGAAACTTTAATTCGAGCAATGTGGCCATCAGCTACAGCATAAATAGGCAATCCTGTGCGCCCTCCGGTTTTAACATCAATACCTGTATGGAAGTGTGAACTGCGTATTTCGCCAACGGTTCCTGCCAGATAGTTTTGTTGACCTGGATTGATCGGAAATTGGTAGTCAATAGAATTCAAGTCCTGACCGGGAAGGTTCAAAACGAAAATGAACAAAAGAGATGATGTTATAAACTTCACAAATTATTTAACCTCAAAATCAAACATCTGTTTGTCCTCCAAATATCCTACCAACCGATCACCAATCTTTACAGGACCGACACCTTTTGGCGTTCCGGTAAAGATAATATCGCCAGTTTTCAATAAGATAAACTGAGAAACATAAGCTACTATTTCATCAATTGGCCATAACATCAGGCTAGTATTTCCTTTCTGTACTTCCTTATCATTGATTTCAAGTCGAAAATTGACGTCAGTCATATCCCGATCTCCTTTTGGGATGAATTTAGAAACAGGAGCAGAGCCATTAAAAGCTTTTGCAATCTCCCAAGGGTGGCCTTTTTCTTTCACCCTGGTCTGCCAGTCTCTTGCTGTGAAGTCAATACCCAAGCCTATTTCATCATAGTAATCCGATGCAAATTCCTTTTGAATCGATTTTCCTTCTTTTTTGATTTTTATGAGAATTTCGACCTCATGATGGATGTCTTTTGAAAAGTCTGGATAAAAGAAAGGTTCGTTGTTTTTAAGTAAGGCAGTGTCAGGTTTCATGAAAATAATGGGATGCTCCGGTCGCTCATTTCCCAATTCTTTAATGTGTTCTGCGTAGTTTCTACCAATGCAAATGATCTTCATAATTTACCTTAAAGTCATGCCGGATAGTACCTCAGTTTTTAAAGAAGTCCAATTATCCGTTTGTATCAGTAAAGATTCTGAAACAAGTCCAGAATGACCAACATTTTGGGGATTAATGCGTCAATATTTCTTCCGGCTCTTCCACCTCTACATGTCCGTCTGCATTGATTTCTCTGAGCTGGACTTGGCGCACCTCGTTGACGAGTACCGGATCGTACTTTGCAGCTACTCGTACGTAGTTTTCAGTGAAGCCGTACATTATACCATTTTGCACATCTTCTTCAAAAAGCACCTCGCAGACGATTCCGAGCTGCTGCTGATAAAAATATCTTCTTTTCTTCTCCGAAAGTCCCCTAAGCATTTTTGACCTTTTGTTTCGTTCTCCAAGATCAACAATATCACTCATGTCAGCAGCCTTGGTATTGGGACGTTCGGAGTAGGTAAATACATGCAAATATGAAATGTCGAGCTCATTCAAAAAGTTGTAGGTAGTAAGAAATTCATTTTCAGTTTCTCCGGGAAAACCAACGATTACATCTACACCAATACAACAATTGGGCATCAAAGATTTAATTTTTTCTACTCTGCTTTTGTAGAGATCTGTCAGGTAACGCCGGTTCATTTTTTTTAAAATAGAGTCGCTACCGGATTGTAATGGAATATGAAAATGAGGAACAAATCGTTTGGACTGGGCCACAAATTCGATTACTTCGTTTGAAAGCAAGTTTGGTTCAATTGATGATATTCGAAATCGGTCTATGCCTTCCACCTCATCCAATGCTTTGACAAGATCAATAAACTTCTCTCTTCTTTTGCCCTCATATATACCAAAGTCTCCGATGTTTACTCCGGTGAGCACCACTTCTTTTACCTCTGTCTCAGCAATCTCTTTAGCTTGTGTTACTATATTGGCAATAGTATCACTACGGCTTTTGCCCCGAGCTAATGGAATCGT
This sequence comes from Cytophagaceae bacterium, assembly GCA_006969745.1. Taxonomy (GTDB): domain Bacteria; phylum Bacteroidota; class Bacteroidia; order Cytophagales; family Cyclobacteriaceae; genus Ekhidna. The sequence goes on along the minus strand of CP030886.1, from coordinate 903,094 downwards.
ACAAAATGCACATCCATAATTACAACCATCCTGTACCTTCAGAAAAGTTCGTGTCCTGTCAGCAATAGAATATGACGCGTTGTATGTTTTCGCTTCTTTGATTTCTGAGGCAAACACGCCTCCTTTTGTAAAATCATCAAGGTAGTCGAAGAGCCGAAATTTTTCTGCCGCTCCTAAAACTGCATCTACACCGGGAATTTCAGAGATTTCTTTTGGTTTGAGCTGAGCATAGCAGCCAAGTATGGTCACAAAGCTATCAGGAGAAATCTTCTTAGCTTCTTTTACAATTTTCTTGCACTTTTTGTCTGCATTCTCGGTGACAGAGCACGTATTTATAATGAAGATATCCGGCTTATCTGTGAAATCAACTTTCGTGTAGCCCTTATCTTCAAACATCCTTGAGATAGAAGAAGTCTCTGAGTAATTAAGCTTACACCCTAACGTATAAAATGCGACTTTTTTCATTGCAGACCGCAAAGTTAAGACGAATAACTAAATGATAGAAAGGAACTTAGCAAATGGAGAATAAAAACAAAGCCCACATTGGATGTGGGCTATACTGGCTATTTTCTTTTTGTAAAATAATATATGATGGCTGTAATGATGCTGAAAAGCAACGCTAAAATGGTCCAAAGAATCTTAGCTCCTCCACCCATTTTCGATTTAGTCCACACTTCGTAAATGACCCAGATTGCACATACGAGATGTATGATGTAATAGATGTTATTCATATTGGTTAGGTTTGGTGTTTTTCAATATCGCTATTTTGACACCAAAAACCAATTGCTAGAGTATTGGATAAAGGTATTGCCAGACTGTCTCAGCGACGATTTTATGCCCCTCTGGCGTTGGATGAATTCCATCACTAAGATTTAATTCCGGGATGCCAGCGACACCCTCAAGTAAAAATGGAATGTATACGGCATCATTATCCTCTGCCAGATCAGAAAAGATATTTTTGAATTGGTTGGTATAATCTTCACCCAAATTGGGTGGGACCATCATCCCAGCTATTATAATCTTTACTTCCGGATTTTCTTTCCTCACTGCATCTATGATGGACTGTAGACTCTTTACTGTTTCTTCAAGTGGCAACCCGCGTAATCCATCGTTTGCTCCTAGCTCAAGAAAGAAAATATCAGGAACAGTTTGTAACACCCAGCCAATTCTACTATTACCTCCGGCAGATGTTTCTCCGCTGAGGCCGGCATTAACTGTTTTATAATCCAGGTCCAATGAATCTATTTTCTCTTGAATTAGTGCTGGAAAAGCCTGATCCATGTCGAGTTGATAACCAGCGGTAATACTATTGCCGAAAAAAAGGATGACTTTTTCGGAGCCTTCAGAGATTTCCGATTTAGTTGTTTTTTCGACAGGTGTTTTAGTTGTTTCCTTACTTGATTCATTTGTGGATCCACAGCTTAGCAAGAAAATCAAGTAGATTAAATATTGAACTCTGGCAAACATTGCATGCTATTTTGATGTATTTATAGAATATGGTGATGTAACATATACGCCGCTTAACTTAATTATAATGTATTGGGCCTAAGTTACGAACATGAACTATGGCTTTGCGTTTACATTCCTAAATTTTTCTACATGCCAAACGAATCACCCATTTTAGAGGTTTCATCAATTTCCAAGACATTTAAGAACGGAAGCAAGGAAGTCCATGTACTTGACGATATCAATTTTAAGGTAGCTGAAGGCTCTTCAGTGGCCGTAGTTGGCCCGTCCGGAAGCGGCAAAACAACGCTACTAGGACTGTGCGCAGGTCTTGATCGACCGACTCATGGTTCTATCACGCTAAATAGAATATTGCTCGATAGGTTAAGTGAGGATGAAATGGCTCAGATTCGCAATCAGCACATTGGGTTTGTTTTTCAAAACTTCCAATTGATTCAGACGCTGACGGCTTTGGAAAACGTCATGATTCCTCTTGAATTGCAAGGTGTAAAAAGTGCCAGGCATCAATCTGAAGCACTTTTGCAGCGTGTCGGCTTAGGGGAGCGGATACATCATTACCCATCTCAACTTTCAGGCGGCGAGCAGCAGCGAGTGGCTATTGCTAGAGCATTTTCCAATGAACCCAAGATCCTATTTGCCGATGAGCCAACAGGAAATTTGGATGAAGAAACAGGACAATCGGTTGAGGACTTGCTATTTGAAATCAATCAAGAAAAAGGAACCACACTGATTCTTGTAACACACGATTTGGAGTTGGCAGAAAAAACAAATCAGATTATTCAGCTCAAAGGCGGAAAAATTGTTGATCAGCGAAAAGGCAGTAATATTTCACACATGAGAACGGCAGCTTCCTAGTTTTTATGGATAAACGTATTACAATAGAGCCATCTAAATACAGTCGTACATGGCCATGGAAAATGGCGTGGCGTGATAGTAGAAAAAGCAGAGGAAAACTTCTACTGTTCATTGCTTCCATTTCGCTAGGGATTGCAGCAATGGTTGGCATTACTTCTTTTCGTGAAAATTTACTTGTAGAGATAGATAAGCAAGCAAAAGGGCTTGTAGGCTCAGATGTACGTATTCAGGGGAGGAGACAACTCGCTGACACGCTATTGCAATCATTCAAATCGATGACGACTGAGTATTCACGTGAGAATTATTTCGCATCGATGGTGATGTTTCCTGAAACAAGTGGAACACGACTTGTGCAGGTTAGAGCGCTGGAAGGTGCATATCCTTACTATGGAGAGATTGTAACTAAACCGGCCGATGCATCCGGTAGATTTCAGTCAGGACGGTATGCACTCGTGGATGAGAAAATGATGCTACAGTATAACGCCCAGGTTGGTGACAGCCTAAGCGTTGGTTTGGTGACTTTTGAAATTATTGGAGCAATTACACAAATTCCCGGTCAGACGGATGTGTCATCATCTGTATCTCCTGTGGTCTATATTCCCTTTCAATATTTAGATTCTACCGGTTTGGTCCAAAAGGGAAGTCGTGTAAATTATGTGCATTACTTCATGTTCTCAGATAATCCTGCAGATACTGCCAAACAATGGCGAAGAATGGCTAATCTGACAGAAAGTAAAGGATTTGATGTTGAGACAGTAGAGGAAGAGAAGCGAGAGACCGGAGAGGACTTTGAAAACCTTTCAAACTTTTTAGAGTTGGTGGCATTCACGGCATTACTGCTTGGGTGTTTGGGTGTGGCCAGTTCCATCTTTGTTTATGCCAAAAGTAAAGTTCAGGCCGTTGCGGTACTACGATGCCTTGGAATGAAGGCGAAACAAGCTGTGAACGTATACCTGATCCAGGTAACCTTGTTTGGATTAATCGGAGCACTTATCGGTAGTATTCTGGGCCTGGTCATTCATTTGTATTTACCAGTAGTCGTTCAGGATTTTCTTCCCATTGACTTAGATCCGGTTCCTTATTGGCCGGCACTTTTCGTAGGGGTTTTGATAGGCATTGTTATCTCACTTTTATTCGGCTTGTTATCGCTAATAGGCTTGAGGAATATTAGTCCACTTTCTGCTATTCGGCTAGGGTTTGGAGACAGTAAATTCAAATTTGATAAGCTACTTATTCCGATCATTGGTGGTATTGCACTTTTCATTTTTGTGTCGGTGTATTGGCAGATTCAATCCATAGGTGAATCACTGGCCTTTTCAGGTATACTGATTGGAGCGATCATATTTCTGGGAGGGATAGGAAAAGGAATCAGTTGGCTTACAAGGAAGCTGATGCCAAAAAATCTGAGCTATGTATGGAGGCAAGGGTTCTCTAATTTATATCGGCCAAATAATCAGACTGTAATCCTAATTATGGCGCTTGGGCTGGGAACCTCGTTTCTAGCTACGCTATACTTTATGCAGGATTTGTTAGTACAGCGGGTTTCACTATCTGCTGCGAATGATCGTCCGAATACGGTGCTCTTTGATATTCAAGATGAGCAGCATGATCAAGTAAAGGCGCTAACTGAAGAGTATGATTTACCTGTAATACAGGACGTACCGGTCGTAACCATGCGTCTGCTTGAAGTGAAGGGCTTTTCCAAAGATGAAGCGTACAATGATACGACGGTTTCTATTTCTGATTGGGCATATAGCCGTGAGTATCGGGTGACTTATCGCGATTCGCTCATTGACTCTGAGATAATTGTAGAAGGTGAGTGGATAGGAGAGGTACGAAATGATAGTATATATATCAGCATCTCTGAGGGTTTCAAAGACAATCTGGATATTGAATTGGGCGACGAACTGGTGTTCAATGTGCAGGGAGCATTAGTAAAGGTCTATGTCGGTAGCTTCAGGGAAATCGATTGGCGCAGGGTACAAACGAATTTTCTGGTGTTATTTCCAAAGGGAGCATTGGAGCGTGCACCACAATTTCATGTATTAGTTACCCGGATTGATGAAATGCTTACATCAGTAAAGTATCAACAGGCAGTGGTCAAACAATTCCCGAATGTCTCAATCATCGATTTGGAGCTGATCTTAAAGACTTTGGAAGATGTGTTGGGAAAGGTGGCCTTTGTCATCCAGTTTATGGCCTTCTTCAGTATTGGAACGGGTATTATTGTGATGATCAGCTCAATCATTCTCAGCAAGTTTCAGCGTGTACAAGAGAATGTACTTCTACGAACATTGGGCGCTTCCAAAAAGCAACTTTGGACGATTACTATTGCTGAATACATTTTTCTGGGAAGCCTTGGGGCTATTAGCGGTATTTTTCTTGCCGCCTTATTTTGCACGCTGCTTGGTCAGTTTCTGTTTGAATTTACGTTTGTTCCCAACCCGATTCAGATTGGTATTGTGTTCATAGCGGTGACTGGTATGAGTGTCCTGATTGGACTGCTCAACAGCCGTGGTGTGGTAAGGCAGTCTCCCATGGAGGTGTTGAGGAGGGAGGGGTGATTACAATGAACAGTCGCTGCAATTTGCAGGAAGGAAAACGGATGTCTGTTTAGGTCGCTGCAATTTGCAGGAAAGAAAACAGATGTCTGTCTAGGGCGCTGCAACTTGCAGGAAAGAAAACAGATATCTGTCTAGGTCGCTGCAATCTGCTGCCGCAAGTTTGCAACTTGTGGCTATTCTAGTTTAAGCCAAACAAAAAAATCGACCTATAACCGCAGGTTGTACCAATGTCTCCTATATCACCTCAATCTCCAATTGACCATGTTGTTTAGAAAACAACCAAAATAGAAAAAGCGTAGCACATGCTACGCTTAGAATTTCTTTTTTTTGTGTATATCCTATCAATTTTGGCTATAAATTATTCCTTAATTATTTGCTTAGTTACGTAATGATCTGAAAAGATGAACTTTCCAAAATATGTCCCATTTAATTCATTCGAAATATTAATTTGAATTGGAACTTCAGGATCAACCACGTTATGTGAGAAAACCAAATTACCGTTTGAGCTAATAATTTGAACTTCTTCACACAAGTGAGAATTTCCTTCCAACGTGATATTAAAAATACCTTGATTAGGATTAGGATGAATAATTATTCCACTTGAAGAATTTTGCGTTGAAGTCGAATCAAAGTTTATTTCCAAATTAAAAAGCTCTTTATCTAAAGGGGTAAAATTGATATTGGAAGGCGGGGGAGAACTCGAAGGTTGACCACTACACCCATAACCGCTTAATGTTACAATTGAGCCATTTTTGGCATGAAACCCATCTTTAAGAATAATACCATTATCAGCCAGATATGATATCTCAGCTCCATCATAAATTATATTTGATGCAGTAATGGCTTTAGAAGATTTTAAATAATCTCTGTTGCCTGTCTCGATCGAATTGTCGATAGTAATATTTTTATTAAGACAAATATCATAACTTCCTCCTAGGAATTTAGGTGATGATGGGCCAGACGCTCCTTCAATATGAAAAGTTTTATCCCAAAAAGCAATTGGAACGGTTATATCGTACTCTTCAATCTCTCCCCAGTGATGATCTCTATATTGGCTAACCCAATAGGGTTCATCAACATTAAAAACATTAGAGGCCACAATTGTGAAATTTTGCGATGCATCAAGTGATTTACCTCCTTCGGAGCAAATGTTTCTTGAATATAGTTCAACTCTCCTAGAAGATCCTTCAGAATAATGGGCAAGTGCTGAATAATTTTTTTCCCTAAAACCTGAATAGTTATCAATATCATTTTGAGAGGTGAAAACATCAGGGTAAGTCCCATGCATTCTAAGAGCTGAAAATACTTTGATATGACCGGCTTCATTTGGTTCATACCATACTTCATCTCCGTGCGAAGAGTACTTAACAGCTACTACATCTTGTTCATTATTATCGACTCTTAATGTAACATGTTCCCAGTCTCCTGTATGTGAACCGAAAATAATATTATCATAGTATTGATTAATTCCAATCACTTCTAGAAGATCTTTGACTTGAAGATTTAGCAACACATTCCCATTGTGTCCGTAGAAAAACCAAAAATGGATGTCTGTAAAAAAATGATTTATCTGTTCTACTGAGACGTAGCTTTCTGCGGTGTTAATATTACCCTCAAAGTCAGCTCCATTATTAACAAAATGATGTTCACCATTAATTGTTTGAATTGAAGTATTTGCAATAAAATCTTCAACACGCATTGGTTCAAATGGCTCGTCTTTGTGTAGATATAAAATTGGTCCTCTTCGATCTATGATATCTCTAATGACTTCTTCAGTTAAACCATTTCTCAATGTTTTTGGTAAGCCTAGTGTTTTTAATGATTGGCTATTTGGATACTTGGGCGGATCACCTTCTGTATATACATCATCAACAACAGTTGCACCTACATTCAATCCAATTTTTGATGAATTGTTCTTCGGAATTATTTCAAATGTCACTAGGTTATCCGAAGCACCAGATTCTCTATCAGAATATGTCATTATACCACCGCGAGCCCCTGTTATGTAGTCATTTCTAATGCACATTATGTCACCAGATGGATGAACCTCGATTGAGCTATGGCTAGGTGAAAAAACATGGCCTAGTGCAGTATAGCCCAAAGGTGCAACAGGCAGCCACCAGGAAACATCAAAATCAGCTCCGGAACCTGAATCAGTTCCTTCTCCGAAATAGGCGATTGCTGGTTTTATGGCAGGTTCGGTATTAGTACCGACATTTTTTACCATAATAGCTACCCTGTTAGTGGATCTTCCTTCTCCAAAATAGTATCCGCCTGTTTGATCAGGCCCTACAACAACATAACCTATGTTATGGTAGCCTGTTAGTTTGGGCTTATAAACTGTCCCATTAAAAATTGCACCACTACCCCTATCATCCCATACCCAATCAAAATTGTTGGTGTACTTAATATCAAGGTCCTGAGATAAAAGCACATTGACAGTTGCGGTCATTAATGTCAAAAGAATAAGTTTTAAATTCATCGCTAATTAATCTTGAATAGATTCCTTCAATTCTTCAATAATCTTTCCTTGCTCTTCAAGCATTCTCTGCTGCTTTATCGTATGCAAAGTCAACTCCTCAATCTTCTTCAGCAACAGCATATTCATCTCCCCAAGCTGAACACCATTGGCTTCCATTTCTTTAGCTGAAGGTATTTCGGGTAAGTGTTTGTTTTCTTTGATGTATGTTTCAGTCTCTTCTAGTGAGCGGAGGTTGTAGTCTGCCTCGAAGACATAGTCTGGCCACCCAGTAGCCTCTACTCTTACTTCTTTAGATCGAATCGTTCCATTTACATCTAATTTTTCCGAAGGTGAATCCGTACCAATTCCGACCCTGCTGTTTTGAGTAATTCTCATCTGTTCGTTTAGTCCATTGCTGTTTCGGGTACCAAAAACCATAGTACCATGGCCTCCAGTGTTGTTGTGAGTGACTAGCTTAATATACCCTCTTGTACCAGCACCAAGGCCAGATCCATCATCGGAACTAAAGAGTAATTCACCATATGACTCACCTATTGCCCAATTGCTACTTGCTTTTTTGTTATTTATAGTAATTGCCGGACTATCGTTTGATTCTACCTCAAGCAAGGATGTTGGATCTGTTGTGCCAATGCCTACATATCCTTTATGGTTTATTCGAAATCTTTCATTACTGACAGCATCTTCCATAGTATATAATGCTAGACCCGCATCGTTATTGTGACTTCCAGCAAAACTCGATTCATTAATTGCTGCAATTCTTGCAACTACTCGTTTCACATCAGTTGTTGTTCTGTGACGGAAGTCAATAGAGGTTCCAGTACCTGTATCACCTAATGTCAAATTTCGAATTGCAATTAATGTTTGAATTTGTTGGCTGGTACCGAATTCATTTAAATCGAGCAAGAAAGAAGGATTAGTCACGCCAATTCCTACATTACCTGAAGAATAGGAGATACCATTTGTAGCTGTATCCCATTGTTGGGCATTGGCATTGAAAATAAATATAGTGGAAAGAAGAAGTGTTGCAATTATTTTTTTCATAGTGATGTTATTAAAAAACCAAAGCTCTCGCTTTTCAACCAAAAAATCAATTACAGCTGGATAAGTTAAGGGTTACTTATTGTGTACTCACCGCCTCTTCATCGGGTAATCTACCTTCATGAAACACAGATACAGCAACATTAGAGTTGATATCAATTTACTTTATATCTTCAAGTTTTTGGATGCGTTTTTCTTGTTCTATAATATAAAGCGTCAGCTCCTCAATCTTCTTTAACAGCAGCATATTCATCTCGCCAAGCTGCACGCCATTGGCTTCCATTTCTTTGGCGGAAGGAATCTCTGGAAGGTGCTTATTTGCTTTGATGTATGCTTCTGTCTCTTCTAGTGAGCGGAGGTTGTAGTCTGCTTCGAAGACATAGTCTGGGCCTGGTACAGAGAGGTCTACTTTTACTTCTTCTGAGTGGATGGTTCCATCCACTGTGAGCTGCTCATCTGGATTGGCAGTTCCAATACCTACAAATCCTTGCCCGTTTACCACAATATCTGACTTATCAAGCCCACTGCTGATAGGAAGAACACCAGAATAGGATCCTGCACCAAACCCATAGCTATAAGTCTCTGGATCATAAGCTATGTCCATGTAGCGAACATCGGATCCATCGTTTGATCGACCTTCCAAACGAAGGCCACTTATCCCTCCGCTAGCCATCGACTTAAATCTTGAGAGGACACCAGAATCGTCTCTACTTACAGTCAGTTTTACATCTGGTGAAGTGGTGCCTATTCCCATATTTCCATTCGCATCTAGCACAACAGCATGCGAAGAATTTTGATAATTATAGATAGAGAACTTACCGGAACCGGGATAATTTGATAAGAAACCCCAGGTACTTGTGCCCGCATCTTGAAATCGAATGATTGATTGTTCGTTGTTTGAGCCTGCATTGATATGTATTTCCGCATCATTACTTGCAACTGATTTTACTTCTAATTCGCCAGATGGGCTAGATGTACCTATACCTACGTGTCCACTTCTTTGAATTCTGAGTTTTGGAGTGCCCCAGCTAATTTCAGAACCACTTCCAGTCGAAGTAGGTGAGATAAAAAAATCCATATTACCTCCGTTACCAAAAAACATAATTGCTCCAGCACCAGATGAATAGGAACCAACATTATTGGCATACTTTGTATTGCCAAGAGTGCTCAGTCCACCGCTAACCATATTTTGGCTAGCATATGAGTTAAAAAGCAATGCATGACTGCCGCTCCATCCTCGCAAGGCAATTTGAAAATTGGTTGCTGCAGGACCGTCTAGTCCAAGTCCAGAAGAATTGGTGGGTGTATTGATATTCAATCCATAAGGTGAACTCCCTGTTGGCCTTGAATGACCAATATCTTCACTATTTTGTCCATTTAACAAGGAAGGAACAATTAAAGTCAATAGAATTATAACATTCTTCATCTTATTTACCTTTTAGTTTTTCAATTTCATTTTGCTGCGCTTCATTTTCTTTCTTCAAATCAATCACGTAGAGGGTCAGCTCCTCAATCTTCTTCAATAGCAACATATTCATCTCCCCAAGCTGAACACCATTGGCTTCCATTTCTTTAGCTGAAGGTATTTCGGGTAAGTGTTTGTTTTCCTTGATGTATGTTTCAGTCTCTTCTAGTGAGCGGAGGTTGTAGTCTGATTCGAAGACATAGTCTGGCCACCCAGTAGCCTCTACTCTTACTTCTTTAGATCGGATGGTTCCGTTTACTTCAAGCTTCTCACCTGGAGATATAGTACCTATGCCAACATTTCCGGTATGTTGAATAAAAAAATCAAGGCTACTCACTGTATTGAATCCTAGCTGCTCATTTACTTTAATACCAAAACCCCGACTTCCTCCGGTTTGAATTAGTCCTATCCCATTTGTAGAGCCAAATTGGGAAGCTTTAAGGCCGAACCTTATGCCATAAGGACTATTTTTTCTTATTTGAAAATATATATCTTGAAAGGCACTTCCCCCCAAGTTCATTGCAAGGCCCGAGTTTCTGATATCTAAAATTCCATTTACATCCAGTGTTGTATTGGGTGTATCCGTACCAATTCCTACATTTCCTCCATCGAAATAAATATCAGGAGTATTTGTATTCCATTGTTGGGCCATAGACGTATTGATGATAAAACCTATAAAAATGGAGGCTAAGCATTTTTTCATTCTGAAGATAAATTTCATGATTCTGTAATGAGTTGATTTAAAAAACCAAAGCTCTCGCTTTTCAACCATAAAATCAATTACAGCTGGATAAGTTAAGGGTTACTTATTGTGTACTCACCGCCTCTTCATCGGATAATCAACCTTCTCAAGTTCACGATCGATGAGCTTCTCAATACGCTTCATTTTGTAGTTATCGTCCTTATTAACCAGCGTGATTGCCACTCCGCTTGTCTTGGCTCTGGCGGTTCGTCCAATACGGTGAACATAGTCAGCTGCGTCGTTGGGGACATCATAGTTTACCACCAGGTTAATGTCTTTGATGTCTATGCCTCGTGAGAGTACATCTGTGGCTACCAGAATGCGAAGCTTCTTAGCTCTGAATTTTAAGAGAATACGTTCTCGTTCATCTTGCTCTAGCATGGAGGATATGCCTTTCGCCTCCAGTCCAACTTTATTCAGGCTTTTCACTATATCTGAAACCTTCTTCTTTGTTGAGCTGAAGACCAAAATGCTTTCAAAATCATCGTAGCGACTGATTAGTTTACTAATCAACTCTGTTTTGTATCCTTCCTCGACACGATAGACTTCTTGACTGATTTTTTCGGATGGTTTGGCAAGTTCCAGCGTGATTCTCAACGGATCTTTCAGGATGCTTTTCGCCAGTTTTTCAATCTTTGGCGCCATGGTGGCGCTAAACATGGAAGTCTGAGAGAGGTTGGGCAAATACGTAATGATTTTCTTAATATCGTCATAGAAGTTCATGTCTAGCATGCGATCAGCCTCATCGAGAATGAGATGAGTGACCTGATCAAACTTGACATAACCCAGATTGAGATGGGAGATTAGTTTGCCGGGAGTCGCCACCACTATGTTGCTGCCCTGCGTAAGTGCTTTCTTTTGCTGAGCGAAATCTGAACCGTCACCGCCTCCATAGATGGCTATGGAATGAACGGGCAGAAAGTATGAAAAACCTTCAATTTGTTGATCAATCTGAATCGCCAGCTCGCGAGTTGGTACCACGATGAGCACCTTTACATCCTCGCTGGGATTTTGAGCAAGGTAGTTTAGCGTTGGAATTACGAATGCAGCGGTTTTGCCAGTTCCTGTTTGTGCGCAGGCAATCAAGTCTTTTCCTTGTAGAATGGCAGGGATGGCTTGTTCTTGGATTGGAGTGGCTTCTGAAAAGCCCATGTGATCGATCGCTTCGGTGAGTTGACCGTCCAGGTTGAATTCATTAAATGTCATGTGCAGCAAAGATGCATTAAACCTATTAATAAAAGGAGGCTATCCACCAAGATAGTAATCCGGTGTGATAGCCTCCTCTTTTCTGTAAATCATTTTTATTTCAACCAGCCGGCTGAGATTCCTTTTTTAGCGAAGAATATAAGTCCAATGCCAATCAAGAATGTCATTATTGGCATGATCAGTCCTCCAGGACCATAAACTTCTATTGAATTGCTTATAAACACATTGTAGAACATTTGAACTACTATTCCAATGAATGATAGTATCAGCACTATATGTGCAAGTCTTTTTCTTAGCAGAAGTAACAAACTACCAAGTGCTCCGGCCCATACGGCAATTGCAAAGGCTGCAGTTACCCATGCTGGAGTTGAATTGACTAAATCTTGCATCGCCTGCTCCATTTGGGCGATGATATCATCGGGTGTATAGGCTTGAGCTAAGTATGCGCCAACACCCATCAGATTCCAAATAAGTGCGATTACACTCACTACCCAAAACCAGGTAGGCGGTTTTACAGATCCATTTGTCATAATTAATTTAGGTTAGTTATTGATTAAATATACCAATTTAAGCCAAGAGTAGAGATAAGTTTTTAAATTCAGGATTATGAAATATTTCGTCTCCGCAGTTCTTATGTTTTTCTCAGGTTTATTGTCCGCACAAATGATTAAAGCGGGTCAATGGAGAGGAGCAGTGCAATATGATAGTTTAGACATTCCTTTTACGTTTGAAATTGGCTATCCGTCAGGTGAAGTTCCTGAGGTTACAATTATAAACGGACAAGATCGGAGAGTGATTAGCAATGCAGAGATATCTGGCGATAGTATCATTATCCCATTAGATCCTTTCGATGTAGATATACGAGCCAAGTTTACAGCCATGGGAATGCAGGGAAGCTACAACAAGTATTATCGCAACAGGAGCATTCCATTCAATGCGCAGTATGGCAAACCTCGGATGAAGAAAAATAGTATTCGTCAAGTGGTGCCAATTCAAGAAAAATGGGCGATCCGCTTATCTCCGGAAACTCCGGGCATGTCGAATGGTGTGGGCCTTTTCAAACAAAGAGGACATATTGTTTCAGGTACAATTATGACTGAAGTGAGTGATTATCGCTTTTTTGAGGGTATTCTGGATGGAGATTCAATTAAACTCTCATGTTTTGACGGAGCCCATGCTTTTGCTTTTATAGGAGCTCGAACTGAGGAAGGATGGGCAGGAGAAATGATTTATGACAATGGGTATGCAGAACCCTGGGAAGCTACTTATGATGCTGATGCAGTTTTGAATGATCCATTCGAAATGGTGAATATCGAACCGGGCAAGCATAAACCATATTATGATTTGCTCGGTGCCGGAGAAGGAAAGGACGCGATAGACCCGTCTGAATATGAAGGAAAAGTTCTCATTATACAGTTATTTGGTACCTGGTGCCCAAATAGTCATGATCAGACTAAATATTTGGTGAATTGGTATAATAAAAACAAGCATAAGAATGTAGCCGTTTTGGCGTCCTCCTATGAAGCCAATTATTCTCAAGAATACGGTTTGAAACGACTGGATGAATATCGTGAGATGAATGACATTCCATATGACCTTGTATTGGGCGGAAGACTTAGCAAAACGGGAGCAGCTATGCCATTTCCATTTATGCAGCGCATAGAGGCCTTCCCCACACTTGTGATCTTAGATAAGCAAGGATATGTGCGCCACGTACATAGCTACTTCAATGGACCGGCAACAGGTGATTATTACCGTTCTTTTGATCGGCGATTCAATGAAATTATTGACGCGCTTGTCGCCGAGTAGCTCTGATTAAACAGACATTAGGAAGTTTGAAGCTCCATCTCCTTTACCAATTGGTAATGATCATCGGACTTCAATATGGCAAATTCAGTGTCACTACCATTGGCTGTATTATCATGGATAATCCAGTCTTTGGTTTCAGCCAGCACCCTGCCCTTACCATAATCACTTTCCACCATGTCACCGATTTTTACTCTCTTCATACTATCGATTACAGGTATTAGTAACCAGTAAGGTGCCAAATTATTTTGAAACCCAGTTGATTTTCAACGCATTACTTGTTAAGATTTGTGATTCTTTATTCCATTTTTCGACAATATATTCTCCATGTAGGGTAAGAAAACGTCTCCGCTTGATTTACCCATTCTCCAGCCCAATTGAATCCTTTTGCTGTTATATCAGAGAAAGTGATTTTATAATATCCGTCCATTCCATTTGGCGCTTTTTGTTCTCTATAGAGCACAATATTTCCGTTTTCGACTTTATTTCCACCCCATGCTGAAAGTACTGGTGTGGGTGTACTCGACGCATAATAATGCACGTACCATCTTGCACTGTCCGCATTATATTGTCGGATACTGCCGGAGTGAGCACCGTCTTCCTTGAGCGTCATGTCTTGCACAGCCAGACCATTCATGATGTATTTGAAAGTCCAATTCATCATAACTGTGTCTGCCCATGTATTTTGATCTACGCGTGCAACAGATTTACATCTACACGTTCCGATTAAAGGAGCATAATCGCCTGTTTGAGCAGGAGCCTCCGGATTTAATTTTCCATAAGGATTTTTGTCATTTGGCTCATAATCGTACTGAGCAAACAAGGTGATGGACACAAAAAATGTAAAGAGTAATGTTAAGCTTTTCATATGTTTGGTTTTTTCTAAAGAAACTTACCAAAGCTTATATACCATTAATAAATGCAGTTAATGTATGCTTATTTGCAGGGAATCAAAGAGATACCTGCTGTAATTTGCTTTTTAGTGCTTTAGCCCCCGTTTTGGATAAAGGCAGCTCGGTTGTGTTTGAAAGCTTGATTGTAGCTGAGTCAAAATTAATTTGGTGCAAGTAGTTTAAGTTGAGCAATGCGGCTCTGTGCACCCTGATGAAGCTGTGTGGAGCCAGCTTTTCTTCAAGTGATTTCATGCTTTCTCGAAGTGTGAATGCTTGATTTTCCGTATGTATTTTCACACAATAGTCATCTGACTCAATCCATACAATATCACTCAATGATATTGGCTGCAATTTGCCTCCGGTTTTAATGTTGAGATAGGCATTGCTATTTGAGCTAATGTTCAGGGCTTCTTCAAGGTCTGTACTCTTAGTTCTAAGGTTGGTTATTTCTACAAATTGGCTTTCTATGGTTTGATCTCTTGATCTGTTGTACAAAATCATGGTCAGCGTGATTGAGGCCATGAGAAATGTGAGACCTTTTTGAAAGACAAAGAAGGTAATAAATTCAAATAATAGCGCTTTAGAAAATGAAAGCTGCTGGTCTTCAATTTCATAGAGGCTAATAAGCGCTATTGCAGCAATGATATTGAACAAGATGACGATAGCAATATAGAGGACTATTTTGGTCGTAAGGCGTTCATGATTTTTCGGCAATTTTTTCCAAATAAGTATTGCGCCAGGCAGACTAAGAAGCCCCCAAATTAACCAGCGTATAAAGTGTTTTTTGAAGAGTAATCCTAAAGACAATTCTTCATTTTCGGGTATCAATCCGAATGTTTCTACATAGTATTTCTGCTGTATCGCATCGAAAACGATAAGAAAGAGAATAAATACCAGTAGGCCTATTGATAACTTTTTGTTCACCAACTAAAGATATTACATCCCAACTAAAATAAATGGTGCCCAGTAATATGGTCTGGCGTATTGCTCTGAGTTTAGTAGTGATAGTTTGGCTTGCCTCAGCGCGGTATTGTACCCATGATGCTCATTATTGAGATTGTATTTGTAAAATTCGATCATCATTTGGGCAGTGGAAGCGTCTGCAACCTGCCAGAGCGAGACAATTATGTTGTTGGCGCCTGCGTACTGCAAGGCTCTGCTGAGACCAACGATACCTTCTCCTTTAGCCACCTTACCCAATCCTGTTTCACATGCCGAGAGCGTTACCAAATCGGCATCTATGTTGAGATTATAAATTTCGCCAGTATACAGGCTTCCATCTTCTTCTGATCCGGGCTTGAGAAAAATCCGTGAAAGTGCAGGTTCGGATTCATTTACCAATCCATGTGTGGCGAAGTGTAAGTAGCGGTATTTGCCTAGATTTTCTTTCTTAAAGTTTGACTCGCTTGCATCATTTCCAGCTTGTACTTTAGTTTCACAGTTGCTTCCCATAAACAAATACCTGATTTCTTCTATCTCTTTTTCAGAGCCTGGTAGAGCGTTCATCCGCACATCATTGTTTTCAAAACTTATGGGAGCGATTAATAAAATTTCAGGGTTTATCTGCTCCTCGTCGGCATGCCTTTCATTAAATAGCGTAGCTGAGTAGTCGTATGAGATATGATATTTTTTGATGAGGAAAGCCATATTTGAATAAGCATCTGCGTCATCATCAGGATCAACAAAAGACTCGAATGGCAATGTGCCCAAGACACCATCTGGTAAGATTATTAATTCACTGATATTAGAAGGCAGATCAGGAATCAAAAGTGCGTACAAAGATTTGGCGGTCCGAAGAAATGCAGCTTTGCTATTATACTTGATCGAATTTCTTAAGGCCGAAGTAAGCTTGTTGAAATCTTCTCCTTTTTCTTTCCGCTCGGCTTTGACGCCTTTTTTTGTAATGACGAATACGTATAATTCTTTGTCACCCAGGAAATAGGATAACATTGCAGAATTTTCTGTCAGATGCTCTTGAACTGAAGCGATGGTAGCAACTGACTGGTTGTATTTAAGCTTGTAATATTCCGGATAGTTGGTTTCAAGATTTGTGATAAAACTTCTGTAGGTATTTTGATAGCTAAATAGCAGATCTTTCATTTCCTGATTATCTGCGTTCTCTTGCTGAGCGAGCTGTTGTTCCAGGTATGAAATTTCGTCTTTCAGGCTGTCTTCAAGGACAATTAGTTCGTTCGGAATACCTGCAAATTTTTTTGCTTTTGACTCTGTGATGGCTTCTAGCAATACAGACGATTTACTTCGTTCGCAAAAGTCAAAGGCGGTCTGGAGGTGTTTTTTTCTATTGAAACTTTGATCGCTCAATATCAATGAAAGCTGAATCCCACTTTCATAAACCTCTTTGGCGATCTGGCCAAGCTTCAGCTTATCCTGCTCATTCAGTCGTTTTCTACGGATGATAGTTATAAGGTCATCACATTTTCTATACGTGTCGATAGCACCAACCAGATCTTTGACGTTCAATGATTTTTCGAAATGCAGCGCTCCTAATGCAATGGCTTTTGCTTGAAGAGATCTTAGCAAAATGTCCGCATTGAAATAGTTTTCTAATTGAGGTAAGTCATAAATGGTCGTGTATACTTGATCAGGCAAGTTGGCATATATGGCTTGTTGATAAAATTCTACTGATACTTTGAATTCACTCTTTGCTTTATATATCTCACCTATCGAAAAGTAGGTGTTTGCTACGTCAGGATGCTTTTCGCCAAATAAGCTAATGTACATCTGCAATGCTTGCTTTTGATTGAGTAAGGCTTTTTCATACTCTTCTTTCAATAAGTGAACCCTGCCAACAATAGCCTGAATGTAAGCTTTGTTCGGATGTTCTTCTTCATACGTAAGGTCATAGATACGCTTTACGGTGTTGAGCTGCTCCAATGCATCTTCATAGTTTCCTTGCTCTATTTCGGCAAAAGCAATGTTCAAACTCGCTCTTAAAGCTCTTCTACTACTATTCCCCAACTTCTCTTCATAGATCCCTTTGGCCCGATTGAAATATATAATGGCTTGTAGCGGGTCGCTTTGTAAAAAAACCTGACCCAAATTATTGTATGAATTAGCTGCTTCTAGTGACTGAGGACCAAAAATAGCTCTACGCATCTTAAAGGCCTGCTCCAGGTATTGCGTTGCTAATTGTTTATTCTCATTGTTATTATACACCTGTCCAATGGCATCAAGGCAATTGGCCTTTTCTTTTGAGTCGGCATCTTCAAAGCTACTTTCTGCTGCGAGCAGACTCTCCAATGCATCGTCATTATGTCCTAAGTTTAGATAGCTTAACCCAAGTAAGGTTTGACATCTCGCCATTAAAACAGACTGATCTGGTAATTCACTTTTTATAAATTGGAGTGTATTTTCAGAAAGGCTCTTGGCATGAAAAGGATCACCTAATTGTAGTTGGCAATCGATCATTTTAAGATGTGATTCTACATATTGGCCATAGTCTTGGTTGGCATAATGGATATCTCCGGCTTGCTTGAATTGATCATAAGCTTTATCAAAATTGCTTCCTGCATAAGCTTCTTCAGCTTGTTTTTGTTGAATCTCCTGGGCTAATACAGGAAAAAATACGACAGAAATAAATACAGCTAGTAATTGCTTTCTCATCATCAAAATTTATAGACGTAGCTTATACTGAGAACTTCGTCTCTGGTAAGTCCATCCGGATTAAAATCACGATCGACCAGTTTGATACCTTTGATAATTTTTATGCTATTGTTAACATCAAAATGATAACCGAAACTGCCTAGTACCGAAAGTGCTAGACCCGTCGTTTGGGGAAGTTTGATTCGTTCAGTTTCCCCTTGCGGTATGCCTTCATCCTTTGTGATTCTATATATAGGCAAGGCACCTAGAGAAAAATTGAAGTTGGTGAATCTCCAGTTTCGTTCTACTCTGATCATTACATCTGTCCCTCTTAGCAATTCTCTTCCAATATTGTAGCTCTGTAAATATTCAGTATCAGGATAATTCGGAAATCCAGACCATACAAATTGATTGTTGTTTCTGGTCAGGGCAATTTGAATACCAGCTGCAAAGAGCCAATTTCTACTGATTGCTGAAATACCCGCTATCGCATCATACGAACCAAGGCTTTGCTGATAATACATGTGGATCGGTGCATCTAAACCGCCGGTATTTTCATTGTTTACCGTCGTATTGCTATCGTTAGAAGGGATTTTGGCACCTAATGTTCCGTTTATGTTCCATTTGTTGGTTGATTTTATCAGTCTGGTATAGCTCAATGAAATATCACCCAAACCCGCGGTTTCTCCAAGCGTACCTTTTACCCACTGATAGGGCAGCTTGATTTGGAATGAACTGTAATCATTTATACCAAGGTTAAAATCTATCGTTGCAGCATAGATTATTGGGGTGAGTAAACTTGTTCCTTTGTAATAATTAAACTCAATGGATCTCAGCTTAATGGCTACACGTTTGCTGTAGTTCTGATCTGGCTTCATCGCACCCATCGTACAAAATCCTGCATCGCTACATCCTTGGCCATGCGCCTGCACTGTGCATATAAGAAGTACAATTCCTATTAAGAGGTTTCGCATACTGGGTGGAATTTAAAGTCTATCACTACAATTATAAACAATCAACTAGCACTATTTAAAGATTAATTGTTGCGAAAATGCCAATGTCTACCTTTTGTATTCTTTTCAGCTCAAATAAAGAAAATCAAACTTGTTTTTAAACCTTCTCTGGTATGGACTGTCAAAGGGGCAAATCATTTGAAAAACAATTACAAGAAATAAAACAATTATGAAAAAGCTATTATTAATTACTTCGATTGCATTTGCCACCTTTCTATCGTCATGTAACAATGATGATGAAGTATCTGGAGGCGACTTGGTTGAGTCTTTGGATTTAGACTCTGAGGCAACACTGGAATCTAACTATGAAGACATAGATGTAGTAGTAGAGGCTGGATTGGAAACAATTGATGGTTCAGGAAGATTAAATCGAGATGACGTTTTGGATTGCGCTACAATCACCCACGATGAGGTGGCGAAAACAGTAACCATCGATTATGGTGATGGATGTGAAGGTCCGGGTGGACGTACCAGAGCAGGGGTTATTCGGATTTCATACAGCGACCATAGGTTGGTTCCTGGTGCGTTTCGAACAGCAACTTTTGATGGATTTAGTGTAGATGGAGTTTTGATAGAAGGAACACGCACAGTCGAAAACATTTCTGAAAGTCTGGATGATGATCCGGTATTTAGCATTACGCTTACCGGAGGTAAACTGACTTTTGAAGATGAGACTGAGGCTACCAGAGATTCAGAAAGAACACGCTACTGGTTCCGTGCAAATAATCCGCTGAATGATGAAGTAGGTGTAGAAGGTAACGCGAGCGGTACAAGGAGAGATGGTGTTAATTATTCAGTTGAGATCATCAGCAGAATAATCTACAAAAGAGCGTGCTGGTCTAGCAGAGTATTTATTCCGGTATCAGGAATCAAAAAATACACCACCGATGACAATGAAGTGATTGTTGACTATGGTGATGGAAGATGTGACAATGAGGTAACAATTACAATCAATGGCGGTGATCCAATCACCAAGGTGATCACACCAAAAGGAAGAAGATAATATTTGGTTAAGTAAGTTTTCAGGTAGGTAATCGCCTCATGATTCTTCGGAAGATTGGGGCTTTACTTATTTATAGAGCTGAGGTAAACGCATATGAGATAATATTGGCACCCATTTTCAAAGCTTCAATTCTGATTGCTTCAGGATCGTTGTAGACAGACTGATCCTCCCAGCCGTTTCCTAGGTCCGACTCATAGGTATAGAAGCACACCAATCTTTTCTCATAGATCAACCCGTAGCCTTTGGGTGGCTTGCCATCGTGTTGGTGAATTTTTGGGAGTCCATCATCAAAATCAAATTTTTGATGATAAATCGGGTGATCGAAAGGTATCTCGACAAATTCCAGCTCTGGAAATACCTTTTTCATTTCTATTCGTACAAACTGATCTAATCCATAATTATCATCTATGTGCAAAAATCCACCTGATGTGAGATAACTCCTTAGATTCTCTGCTTGAGCCCTATTTAAGACGACATTGCCATGGCCTGTCATGTAGATATATGGATATAAAAAAAGATCAGGGCTTCCAACATCTACAACATCTTCTGATATAGCCAGGTTGGTGTTGATTTGTTCATTGCAAAACTCAATCAGATTAGGCAATGCAGTTTTGTTTGCATACCAGTCTCCACCACCATCATATTTTAGCTTTGCGATCTTCACAGGTTGTGAGAAGACAGACAATGAAATAAAGGTCAAAAGGAGGCAAACATTTCTCATAGACCAATTATACTCATCTTATGTAGAAATAGTTCTAATCGAACAATTCTTTTAATGGCTCTCCCGTACTTCCGCTTGGCAAGGATATGTTAAGAAGAAGGGAAAGAGAAGGAGCTATATCTGTAATATCCACACGTCTTACGCTACTTCCGCTACGGATGCCTTTTCCATAAAAAATGATCGGAATATGAGTATCATACGCATATGGAGTTCTGTGGTCGGTTCCTTTTCTACCAAAGGCATCGTTCAGGTCACTTGGCGATAGATTGTAAAGGATGTCACCGCTACGTTTGTTGTTATAACCATTTTGCAGTCGAATCAATGTAGGGTCTGTAAACATACGCATGGCTACCACATCTTTATCAAAGGCCTCTACTATATAATCCTCATCCATGAGTCTTTTAATGACCGTTTGTTTTATAGCTTTCGCATCCAATCCCTTTTCTTTAATCAGCTCGTGATTGAGGTAAACTTGTTCATTTATAATTGAGCTGATCCATTTCCCTTCTCCATGCTTCTTATTCAGCTCTGCATTCAAAATGGACTTGATGTAGCTATTATTGTGATAGCCAGCAGGCATCTTATTTTTATATAGATATGCAGGTACATCTGTTGCTCCATGATCAGCTGAAAGAAATACCAGATAATTGTCCTTTCCAATTGTCTGATCCAAATAGTTAAGTATTTCAGCTATTTCACGGTCTAATCTCAAATAAGTGTCTTGTACTTCCAGAGATCTTGGTCCAAACCTGTGTCCAATGTCATCGGTGGCGGAGAAGCTAATTGTTAAAAAGTCTGGTATGGAGTCTTTTCCAAGATTTTCACCTTCAATAGCCTTTATCGCAACTTCTTTGATAACCGTATTGGTAAAAGGAGTGTACTTTAAAATAGCTGGATCATTTTTGAATTGAGCCAGATTGTGTGGGAAGGATACATTCATTCCTTTTTTGATGGGTTGCTCAAAGTCGTTTTCGTCAGCTATACTTTCATTGTAGATACGCTTCTCTTTAAGGAGCTCCCATTGTACGTTTAGGAGCTCTGTCGGTCTTTTTTGCCTATTGTAATCATCAACCCATTTAGGAAGTTTGCTTGCATAATAGGTGCTTGTGATCATTTTCCCACTCATCAGATCATACCAGTAAGCGCCTGTAGGATTGTGCCCGGCAGGGAGTGCCGCACCACGATCTTTTAATGAAATACCCACGACCTTAGCGGTGAAGTTGTAGTACAATCTAAGCTCATCGGTTATTGTAGTTGTGAGCAAATTTTTAGGAGAAACTTTTCCATTTGACACACCACCTACAACCGAAACCGTGGTGTCCTCCACGCAATTGTATCTTCTGCCGATAGATGGGACAAACCAATCATTACCTATGATCCCATGCCTCGCAGGGGTAGTTCCAGTATATATAGAAGCATGGCCAGGGCCTGTCTTTGTAGGTGTATAGTCGTAATGTGCATTTTTAAAAACAAATCCGTCTTTAATTAATCGCTTGAATCCATCATTTTCGAAATCATCATAATACCTGGATATGTAATCATATCTCATTTGATCAACAACAATGCCTACCACCAGGCGTGGCTTTTCTTGTGCGGATAGAATTGATGTAACAGGAATTAATAGACAGTATAGTAATTTCTTCATCCGTGTGAATCGTTCGGTACGTGAAGGTATTAAACCAAAATTATTCCAGTATTAAAATCTTTAGATGATCTTGTGAAATTTTCGATAAAGAAACACACTTTTGGTATGCAAGAAGCCTGTAATTTTGCGGCCATGCAAGACAAGATCCTTATTCTCGATTTCGGCTCTCAATATACTCAGTTAATAGCCAGACGTGTACGTGAGTTAAACGTTTATTGTGAAATACATCCGTTTAGTAAGTTTGAGATTACTCCGGATGTAAAAGGTATTATTCTATCCGGAGGCCCATGCTCTGTCTTGGATGAGGGTTCTCCTGATATAAATGTCGAAGCCTTCGGTGACTTACCGGTATTGGGTGTCTGCTACGGAGCACAGCTACTTGTGAAAAAAAATGGTGGGACTGTAGCAAAATCAAATCATCGTGAATACGGACGAGCCAACCTGAAAATGGTCGATTCACATTTTGATCTTTTGAAGGAGGTGGAAATTGGAAGCCAGGTTTGGATGTCTCACGCAGATACCATCACAGATTTACCGAATAATTTTAAGC
Organism: Cytophagaceae bacterium; assembly: GCA_006969745.1. Classification (GTDB taxonomy): domain Bacteria; phylum Bacteroidota; class Bacteroidia; order Cytophagales; family Cyclobacteriaceae; genus Ekhidna. Next base: position 880,041 of record CP030886.1, on the reverse strand, counting down.
TTATCTCAGCAACAGAATCAATACCTGTTGCAGCATTTAAGGTAGAGGATAAGCCAGTCTATGGAATTCAGTTTCACCCCGAAGTGACCCATAGTATAGATGGAAAAGTGGTTTTAAGAAACTTTGTGGTACATATATGTAAAGCTTCACAAGATTGGACTCCGGACATTTTTGTAGAAGAAACTGTGGCAAAGTTGAAAGAGCAGCTGGGCAATGATAAGGTTGTTCTCGGACTTTCCGGAGGTGTAGATTCATCTGTGGCGGCAATGCTCATTCATCAGGCAATTGGTAAAAACCTGTACTGTATATTCGTAGACAATGGGCTATTGAGAAAGGATGAGTTTGCGCAGGTGTTAAAATCATATGAAGGTCTGGGGCTGAATGTAAAGGGAGTGGATGCCAAATCACGATTTTATTCTGAGCTAAAAGGTGAAAGCGATCCGGAGGGCAAGCGAAAAATTATCGGCCGTGTTTTCATAGAAGTATTTGACGAAGAGGCTAAGCACATAAAAGATGTCAAGTGGCTAGGGCAAGGGACCATCTATCCGGACGTAATCGAATCAGTTTCTGTAAATGGTCCATCAGTAACCATTAAGTCACACCACAATGTGGGTGGACTACCTGCAAAGATGAATCTGAAAGTAGTAGAGCCTTTAAATACGCTTTTCAAGGACGAGGTTAGAAATGTAGGACGAACACTTGAGATACCAGAATTTATCCTGGGGCGACATCCTTTTCCTGGTCCGGGATTGGGAATTAGAATTCTAAGCGACATCACAGAAGAAAAGGTGAGAATATTGCAAGAGGTAGATGCACATTTCATCAATGGCCTCAAAGAAGAAGGACTTTATGATGAAGTATGGCAAGCAGGAGCTATGTTATTACCTGTTCAATCCGTGGGAGTGATGGGCGATGAGCGCACATATGAAAATGTGGTTGCTTTGAGAGCGGTAGCAAGTCTGGATGGGATGACAGCCGACTGGGTTCATCTTCCTTATGAATTTCTGGGTAAGGTTTCCAACAAAATCATCAATAATGTGAAGGGTGTAAACCGAGTGGTTTATGATATCAGTTCCAAGCCGCCGGCAACCATCGAGTGGGAATAATAACTAGCTTTGAATAAAAAACAACCAGCAGTGCGTACACTTATCTTTAGCATCTTATTCATTTCTCTTCTTTCAGTTTCTGCTCAATCCAGCCAGGGTGAATATTTAGAAGCTAAAAGACAATTCAGTTTAGGTAATTATACTGAAGCAAAACAAGCATTTCAAAACATTACCAGTGATGGCACATTTGGTAACTATGCTTCATTTTACTATGCCCTTTCTGCACTAAAGCTTGATCAACTCAAGGAAGCCGAGGATATGTTCAAGCAGATCCAGGTCAAATTTCCTACCTGGGATCAGCAAAAGGAAGTGGATTATTGGCTAACCTATATCTCATTCAATCAGAATAAGCTGTGGCAGGGATTTCAGCGCGTGGAGCGATTGCCTGAAAATTGGAAAAACTTCCTTATCGATAACTACCTCGGAAAGCTCTCTGTGGCAGGTTTAGACTCTGCGTATGCACTCAATCCGAATAACAGATACATAGCAACCTATTATGCGAATGCTATCCAGAAGCAGCCTTACGATGAGCGAGATCAGCTAATGCTCATTGAGTTGGCTGAAAAGTTCGATTTGACCATCGGCCCGGATGAAAGCCTGCCGCTGATAAAGAAGGATGAATATGCGGTAGCTGTTGTACTACCATTCATGTTTGAAGATCTGTCCACACCTCAAACAGTAATTAGAAATTCAATCATATTCGATTTGTATCAGGGCATGGATCAGGCTCAAAAGGATTTGAAAGATCAAGGGATAAACATTAATCTTTTCCCATACGATACAAAAAAGAAAGGCTCCACCACCTATGACCTTATCAAAGAAGGCAAATTGGATAATGCGGATGTTATAGTCGGACCACTATACTCTGGCCCATCGAAGTATATTTCCCAGTTTTCTAAAGAAAATAAGATAACCATGATCAACCCATTGTCTTCAAACGAGGAGATCATTGGGGATAATCCATATTCCTATCTGTTCAAACCGGCATATTCCACGCAAGGAAGGGAAGCTGCGAAATTTGCAGCGCAAAAATTCACTGACAATAAGAAGCTGTTCATCTTTTATGAAACTGACAGAGACAGCATCATCGCCAATGCATATCGCGAAACAATACAGAGAGATAGTTTTTTTGTTGTTCGTTTTGAACGCCTCACAAACGAGGATGCGCAGCAAATTCAAATCGATTTTACTGAGCAGTATGAAGTTCGTCTCGATACCATGTATTCGCAGAAGGAAATTGATTCCATTGCATTAATTCCCGGAAGAATAGTAAGAACAAGAAGCCTTAGAAATGAGGATTCCGGAAGAATTATTCGTGACTCAAAGGGTGAAGATGTTATAGAATCGTATGAAGTTAAATTTACTGTGGAGCCAGATAGCATAGGCCACATTTTTGCAGCAACATCAAGTAATCTACTGGCCAATAATTTCATAAGCATGGTCGAGGTGAGAAGTGATAGTATTGGTGTAATCGGGTACAAAGACTGGATGAATTTTTCGCTTGTGTCATATGCACAGCTTGAACGGCTGCAAATAGATTTTTTAAGTCCATCATATTTTGATGTTGAAAGCTATAACTATGAACGAGTGAAACAATTGTTCATCGAGTCTATCGGTAGGGAGCCAGGCGAGTATCATATCTATGGATACGAGTTGATTTGGCATCTTGGCAGAATGCTGGATGAGAATGGTAAATATTTTCAGCGTGGTTGGCTTGATGGATCTACACACGACGGATTCGTCATGGAAGGAGTTAGATTTGGTCCATATAAAGACAACCAGTTGGTACCAATTACCACATTAAAAAACCTTCAATTGATAAACCAAATCAACAAACAAGAAGTTGATGCAACAAATGAAGATAGCAACAAGTAAAGAACTTTTTGACCGGGCTAAAGACTACATTCCCGGTGGCGTTAATTCACCAGTTCGTGCATTTAAAGCAGTGGGGGGTGACCCCATTTTTTTTGCAAAGGCTGAAGGCGCATTCATGTATGATGAGGATGGAAATTCATACATTGATTTGATCAATAGCTGGGGACCGATGATTCTTGGGCATGCCAATAAATTAATTGAAGAGGCAATTTTTAAGGCGGTAATTGGATCACCATCCTTTGGTGCACCAAGCAGAATGGAAGTTGAGCTGGCCGAGTTGATTACCGAAATGGTTCCTTCGATTGAAAAAGTACGTATGGTAAACTCCGGCACCGAGGCTACCATGTCAGCAATCCGTTTGGCCAGAGGGTTTACCAAACGAGACAAAGTCCTAAAGTTTGAAGGCTGCTACCACGGGCATGGCGACTCATTTTTAATTGCGGCAGGAAGTGGAGCAATGACTATGGGCGAACCAGATAGCCCTGGAGTCACAAAGGGAACTGCTCAGGATACGCTCTTGGCACCTTTCAATGATCTCGATAAAGTGAAGGAAGTAGTTGCATCAAATCAAGGAGAAATTGCAGCAATTATTGTTGAGCCTGTAGCGGGAAATATGGGTTGTGTGTTACCGGAAACGGGCTTTCTGGAAGGCCTACGCTCCGTTTGTGATCAGGACGGGATTCTGTTGATTTTTGATGAAGTGATGACCGGTTTCCGTTTAGCAAGAGGAGGAGCTCAGGAAGTTTATGGAGTTAAGCCGGATCTTACCACATTAGGAAAAATAATAGGAGCAGGAATGCCTGTGGGTGCCTACGGAGGAAGAGGAGATGTCATGGATTTTGTTTCACCACAGGGACCTGTTTATCAAGCAGGCACCTTGTCAGGAAACCCGGTAGCGATGGCGGCAGGATTTGCACAGCTGAGCTACCTAAATGACCATCCTGAGGTTTATGCAAACATTGAAAAGTCCACTAAGAAGATCAGGAGTGGATACGAAAAAGCACTTAAAAAGCATAAGTGTAATTACACGATGAATCAAATCGGCAGTATGTTCAGTCTTTTCTTTACTGATCAAAAAGTGACTGATTTTGAATCAGCAAAGTCTTGTAATACGGAATTGTTTGGTAAATATTTCCGTCATATGCTAAATGCAGGCGTGTATCTCGCACCTTCTCAATTTGAATCATTATTTATTTCCAATAGCATTGGAGAAGAGGAAATTCGACTGATAGTGGCTGCATTCGAAGATTTTCTTAAATCAGAGCAAGGGAAATAAGAACACCAATTAACAGTGCGAAAGAAACAGCAAAGGTGTATAGGAAGCCAATCATTGAGGCTCGGAAAATGCTCCACCTAATTTTAATTCCATAGACTTTTTTGAAGCTGATAACTGCATAAATAAATGTCAGAATCATCGAAATAAAGATTCCGTAATCTTCAAAATCTTCTATAAGCAATGAAAAAACCCACGTCCAACCCAAGAGAAAAAACAAAAAGGAATGCAGGTGAATGGAATGTATCAAATGAGTGATATATAACCCCTTTCTCCAAAAAAACAGCTTAAGCAAAAATGCATAAACAGGAAGGATAAAGAAGATAATAAGCGGGATTTGTCTAAGTAAATATTCGTTGATTGAAGCTGTAGTCTCCTGGTTAATCTTCACGATTTTATTAACCACAAACTCATTTGCCCACGATTCGGACTTGATATTCAAGGAATCGATTATTCCTTCTGCATCCAGATTTGTAGTTTCTATCAGATGAGTAACCATCTTTTGGCGCGGCTCAGAGAGCGGCCATCCTGTATGGGCAGTGTCGGGCAGGTTGTATAAGCTATCAAATTTGGCTTCTGATAATTCGGTATCACCTCCAAAACCCCGCTGCTTCTTATCTTTTACAGTTGGCTCAAACATTTTTGCCATGAAAAAGAAGTGAAAAATGCTAATGACCAGATACCACCTGATGGGATTGGCATAATACACCCTCTTTCCTTCAATAAAAGCATTTGTGATTTTGCCGGGTTGTATCAGAAATGGCTTAAACGTGTGCGCAAACCTAGAATCAAGCGAAAGAAAATTAGATGTAACCTCTCGCATCAAAAGCCCAAGACTCACCTGGTGGTTGGTGTTTTCCTGACCGCAGTTTGGACAATAATTATGTTTTTGGTTAAGTAGCTCGCCGCAATTGAGACACGACTTATTTTTCCTTCTCTTTTTCACCGGGTTTAAACTTGTTGAGTAAAAATGCCACTCCCCACAATCCCAATGCGATAAAGCTATAAAGGATTTGATTAGATTCTGTTCTCAACGAGAAGAAAAGAAAGACAAAGGCCAGAATGGTAAAAATCCAGATTGCGGTGGGATAAAATTTCATTTCACTTCTTTTACTTTCAAGCTAGTGCCCTCATCAGAAATGATTTCGATTTCCACGCCTTCATCTATAAAATTGCCCCTGGTAAATGCATCAAAGATTACTCCATCGACTTCAATTTTTCCACTGGGCCTCAACCTTGTATACGTTTTACCTTTAAGCCCAATCATCGATTTTTCTTTGTAGAAAGTTGAAGTGTAACCTTGTTCGGTATCCTGGACGTCCTGAAGAGCTATACGCTTAAATACATTGCTATTAAGCAGCCTCGCACCTCCGAAAAACATTACGATTATAGCTCCAAGCAATCCTGCAATTACAGTTGCGAATGAAATGAATAGTTGATCTCCACCTACAAAAGAGAAATCGAACATATCGTTATTGAGCATAACCAAAACAAGCGAACCGATTGTGCAGATTAAACCAAGAACTCCTGCAACACCGAATCCAGGTATCACAAAAACTTCTAAAGCTATAAGTATGATTCCCACTACGAACATTAAAATTTCCCAGTTTTCTGCCAGTCCATTGAGGTAGTTTGGTACAAAGTACAAGATGATCGCTATGATTGATGCCAGGATCGGAAATCCAACTCCCGGAGTTTGTAGTTCAAAGTAGATCCCACCCACAATGATTAAGATTAGAATGCCACTCACAAATGGATTTAAGAATAATGAAATGATTTTTTCGGTAGCTCCCAGCTTGAATTCTGTAATCTCATAATCGTCAACGCCTGAGCGCTTCATTATTTCCTCTATACCACTAACCTCTGCCTCACAAAAACCATATTTTATAGCCTCTGATGTAGATAGCGTAAGTATTTTTCCTTCAGTAGCGATGCTGTCCAGATCAATGTCTTCGTCTACCATCGCTTCAGCCATCCGCGGATTTCGCCCCTTTGCTTCAGCTGTGGAGCGCATGATTGACCTCATATACGATTGGTATTTGTCCGGAGCGGCAGCTCCATCTTGGGTAACGACAGTAGCTGCCCCGATGCTAGAACCGGGCGCCATATAGATGCTATCACATGCAATCGAGATAAGTGCGCCGGCAGACGCTGCATCTTTGTTTATGAAGGTATATATGGGTCGATCGAAATTTAAAATACGGGTTCGGATATCGTCAGCATCATTGAGCGCACCGCCATAAGTATCAAGTTCCAGGATCACATAGTCGGCATCCAGCTCTTTTGCCTTTTCCAACCCAAGTTCGGAATAGCGATTGGTACGGGGATCGATGACGTCACTGATCTTTAGATGAAGTACCAATGATTTCTCATTCTCCTGACCAATCAAAGTCAATGTGAATAATAGTCCTAGAAGTGAAAATAGTTTTCTCATATTTAATGGCTAAAAGTCATTACAAAACCTTCAACTTTGAAACAGTCGTTCGCTTGCTAAAGTTATCCTAAAATTGAACGATGATTAAATTTATTTGATCCATGGTAGCAGATTCTATCAAATACGTATCGTTCGACGGCATCATTTGGAATTCGGTAATAGAAAGTAATACGGCTATGATGTTTCTGGAAATTAGAAAGAACAATGATGTACAACTGGTACGACTTGACCTTTCAACATTAAAGTTTCAAACTAAATCGGTAGACCATTCAAAATGGACGCAACTAGTTGGTGCAGCGGATGATTTGCTCTATTTCATCGAATATCAAGATGAGAATGACCCAAACAAACACGAGTATTTTAGCATATCCTGGGATGAGGATATTAGAAATTCATTAGAAAAAATCCCTGAGTTCAGTGAAAAGGTCAAACATCCTCACATTTACGAAAGTGGTTCTGAGTATCACAAAACAGTGGCCAAGTTTCTTTCGTTGGATTTATCACTTTCCTGTGAATATTTAGAATGGAATGATAAAATCATAATCAGCTATTATCTTCGTTCTGGTAATGAATTTGATAGGTACCTGCTTTTACTGCGAAATGAAGACAAGGAATTTAAAGTTTGTCAGGATAAGCAAATGAAGGGATTTTCACCTGGCTCATTTTTTGTATTCAAGGATCATTTAATATTTATAAAAGATCAAAATGAAGTTTGTGTTTATACTGGGTAGTTTCATGATCGTACTTACTTCATTGGCAAGTCCTCTCGATAGTCTTCGAGCTGAACAGCGTGAAGAAGGACTGTTTATCGTGCATGAGGTAGAGGAGGAAGAGACGATTTATTCCATCGCAAAACGATATGGAGGGTCTGTTATCGGCATTATCAAGCACAATCAAATTGTCGACAATAGAATAGAAATAGGTCAGGTGATTTACGTGCTTGTTGAGGATGAAAACCCGCAGAAAGCGGTAATTGTGAGCACATCTGATATCTCGTCCGATCCGGATATTCATATGGTTGAACTGGGTGAGACGCTATACAGCATTTCAAAAAAGTATGACTTAAAACTAAAGGACTTAAGAAGATGGAATAATCTTCCGGATAATAATATTTCTCCGGGCATGCGACTCAAGCTTAAAAAAGAAGCAGAAGTTCCACTGCCAGAAGAAGAAAAGCCTTCAGAGGTCATAGAGACGGTAGGGGAGGATAGCACAGCTGTTGAGGAAGATCCATTTGCAAGTTTTGAAAAATACTTGGTTCAAACCGGCGAAACTTTATCAACAATAGCTCGAAAGATTGGTGTCGGAATAGACAGTCTTAAAATCTGGAATAGTCTAGAATCTGATTATTTGAAGATAGGACAACAACTCTTTTATAAGTCAGCGCAGGAAGTCCAGGGGGTATCGATCAACGAGCCGAAAAAGAATAAGCGTTCGCAGATAGATGAGAATGGTTTTGAAAGAATTTATGAAGAAGGCGTGGCATCAGTCATTCAATCAATGAAAACTTCTCGATTTTTGGCCCTTCATAGGAGTCTTCCGATTGGAACAAATCTTGAAGTTCGTAATTTGATGAATAATCAAATTGTGCATGTGAAAGTGGTTGGAAAGCTTCCGAATACCGGACTTAATAAGAATCTGCTGCTTAGACTTTCTCAGCCGGCCTACGATCAATTAGGTATATTGGATTCCAAATCTCGAGTAGAAGTTTCATATAACAAGCAGTGAATAGAAAAGAGCTGAAATCTTTTCTCGATGCAAAAGTCGAGGAGTACAATCAACCTGGTTTTATTCCAAATGATCCTGTTTGCATTCCACATAAATATTCGAAAAAGCAGGACATTGAAATCGCCGGATTTATAGCTGCTGTATTTGCATGGGGTCAGCGCAAAACAATCATTAATAAGAGCCATGAATTCTTAGAATTGATGGAAAACGAACCACACCAATTTGTTCTTAATTATTCTGAGAGCGACTTGAAGCCATTTTTAGGATTTAAGCACCGAACCTTTAATAGTACTGATGCTTTGTACTTTTTACATTTCTTCCGATGGTTTTATCAAAGACATGATTCATTGGAGGAAGCATTTGGGAATGGTACTGATCAATCGATGGAAGCTCGGTTGAGTTATTTTTTCAATTTGTTTTTTTCGTTACCCGATCACCCGAGACGTACGTATAAGCACATTCCTAATCCATCCAGAAAGTCGGCTTGCAAGCGTATCAATATGTATTTAAGATGGATGGTTCGCAAAGATGAAAAGGGAGTTGATTTCGGCATTTGGAATAGAATAGCTACAAGTGAGCTCATTTGTCCATGCGATCTTCATGTAGACAGAGTGGCAAGAAAGCTTGGTTTAATTGAGAGAAAGCAAACAGATTGGCAAACTGCAGTGGAGCTGACAGAAAACCTATCCAGACTCGATCCTGACGATCCAGTCAAATATGACTATGCCCTTTTTGGATTAGGAGTAGATGAGAAGTTTTAGTTATTTCAACTTATTATCTGAAGACTTACTTGGGAAATATTCTATCATTTGACCTTTTACGTCTGATAATCCCTCAAGGTAAAAGAGAACAAGAGGCGCACTCGATTGAGCTTCAAAAGCATCTGACCATTCAGCTGCTTTTTTCAAGCTATTCAAACCACCAAACCCGGAAGACGAGACACTTTTCTTAGAAAAGAAATTCATATCTCCTCGCACCGGAGGCGTGAGGACAATACTTCCTGATTCAGATTGATTTTTTTTGAGATTATGATTCTGAGCCTTGTTTGATAACGATGAAAGATAAATTTCTCCTTTGGCCTTGGCCAAATTCATAAATACTGCTTGTGTTCTTTTACCATCGAGAAGTGGTGTGCGATCGATGTTGAAACTTTTGTCCATATTTCGCTGGCAAGTGAGAAGTTCGAGGTTTCCATTCTCATACCTTATGCCGGCACCAAACCTCATACCTGGTCGATTGGCAAGTAATTCTCCTGCTCCTTTTACTCGTGGCGTACTGATATTAACAGTTTGAGCATATATCGTGCGTGTTGAAACTGGTGTTCCATCAGGATTTATCACTTTAAACAATCTCACTTTATCCTCTGTGATGTCATAATTTGAAAAGCTGTGATTTTCTATCTCAGCATTTTCATAATACAATCCCCAAATAGAGTTATCGGAAGCAGTAAGCAGGTTTAGACCTGCACCGGATCCATATCTTCGATATTTTGCAATTGGTTCTTTCTGCCATGTGTTCAGGTTGGCGTTGGTAGTTTTATATACTACCACTTTACCATCTTTTGAATCCTGATCTACTAACATATACCAGCATTTAGTTTGGGGATTGTATGCCAATCCTGCTCCGCCGCTGTTGGTGTTGTCCTGATTAATTCTGCCTGCTTCTACAGAACAGTTGGGATCCTTTTCCAAATCATAAATTAAGACCATCGACTGTTCCTCACGCTTATTGCCAAGAGCGGCCTGGCTAAGGCCGTATTCTGCTTCAATAACGATGGTTAGGTATTTTCCTGTCACCTGGATGGAGCAAGGATGAGGATAGCCTTTCTCAAGATCTTTGAGCTGACTTTGTTTAGTTTTTGTGTTGTAAATCCAAAGCTTTCCCACCGGATCTTTAGAACCAATAGAAACGCCCGCTTTGGTTAAGGCGCCATCACTAAATGCCACATAAACGTAATCTTTGTATTGACCTACAGCCTGCGCATGCCAGCCACCAACAATAGCGGTAAGGTTTCGGCTATCCCCGCTTAGTACTTCGCGCTTTGCAATCGAATTAGCCATAGAAGTCAGCAGTTTCGGCTGGTCTCCTGTGAACCATTCCAGTGGAATTTTTGCATTCTGAAATTTATCCAATGATGCCTCTTCCGGAGCTATAATTGTATTTGCTGAAAAGCAAACCGATGCAATTAATACGGTAAATAATATTCTTGATTTCATGGCACTATGTGTAAGTGCATACTAAACTACCTAAGAAATCATTTACTCATCTCAATTCGAGATAAAGAATGTTGAAAAATTATTTCCCCCAATTCCCGGGATCGTTTCGCCATTCTTTAAGGGTTTTTAAAACGTCGTTTTCAAACATGCGCTCATCTTGTGCATGATCTAATAAATGATGGTAGTCGCTAAGCACAACCAGGTCAACGCCTTTATTTTTAAAATTATCTTCTGAAATCTGGAAACCGTAGGTGAAAATAGCAACCATGCCTGCAACATCCGCTCCAGCCTCTTTAAGGGCATCCGCCGCTGCAAGTGAGCTCCCACCTGTTGAGACTAAATCTTCTACTAGTAACACTCGCTGACCTTTTTCAATCTTACCCTCTATCATATTTTGAAGACCGTGCCCCTTTGATTTGGAACGAACATAGATGAAGGGGAGCCCCAATTCTTCCGCCACCAAAGCACCCTGTGGAATTCCTGCTGTTGCTACACCTGCAATTACATCTACACCATTGAAAGAATTAGAAACGGCAAGACCTAAGGCAGTTTTGATTTTAGATCGTACGTCCGGATAGGAGAGACTCAGCCTATTGTCACAATAAATCGGAGATTTCCAGCCAGAAGCCCAGGTAAATGGTTCTTGCGGATTAAGCTTGATGGCTCCAATTTTTAACAAATCAGCAGCTATTTCAGCGGCTAGTTGTGGGTTGTATATTTTGATACTCATGAGGCTGCAAAATAAATAAGTCCTGTATTACCTATCAATAATATAGAAGGCTTGTTTCGTTTTTAATTTATTATTTACTTGCCTTCACGATCGAATCTATTAATGAATTCGATTTGGTACCAACCAAAAGAGATGAATGTGGTTTATTCTAATACACCATTGATAAAAAGGCATATTGGCGCATCCGTTTAGAGCATTTAGATGAAAATATTTATCAATGATATCCCTGTCTACATTCTCTCTGAAAGGAAGATAAACATGAATCGGGCTTACGGCTTGGTAGTGAGAGAGTTTGAGGGAATTGTTCCGGAAGTACTTGTCGATGATGTTTTGATAATGAATGCTTCTTTTGAACAAATTGATAGCTTACTCAAGCTGATGACTGATAAGAAGCTCAAGAAAGTTCACTCGATATTTATTTCCTCCCGGGAGAAAAGGGAACTAATCAATTACATTAAAAGTAAATTCAAAGTAATAGAAGCTGGAGGAGGAATTGTGGAGAAGGAAGGAAAGTTGCTCATGATCTACAGGCGTAAGGTTTGGGACATCCCAAAAGGAAAGCTAGACAAAGGGGAGAGTATTGAAGAATGTGCCATTCGGGAAGTTGAAGAGGAGACCGGGGTAAAGGTTCGGATAGACAAGAAAATAGATTCTGTGTGGCATACTTATACCACCAAAAAGAAATACATCCTAAAGAAGACCCACTGGTATGCTATGCGGTGCATCGATGATAGCAAAATGACCCCCCAAAAAGATGAGGGAATCAAAAAAGTGGAATGGATGGATATGGAACAAGTACGTAAAGCCCTTCATGATAGCTACAGGTCCATTCGCTATGTCATGCAGGAGTATACCAAAATGATGAAAGAGGTTTAGTTAGACCTTGTACGGTAAAAATGGATCGACATCACCTCCATATCTATGTACTTCACGAATGATGCTAGAGCTGATTGGAGCGAGTTCAGGACTTGTGATGAGGAAGATTGTTTCTAAGTCAGCATTCAGATAACGATTGATTTGAGATATACTGTTTTCATATTCAAAGTCTGTCGTATTTCTTAACCCTCGCACCATAAACTGAGCGTCATATTTTTTAGCCAGTGAGGCAGTCAATTCATCGTAAACCTCTACCTCAACACGCTCTTCACCTTCAAAAGCTTCTTTGATTTTATCCACCATCCAATCCAGTTCGAAATATCTATTATTTTTCGAAGTATTATGGCCAATGGCAATGATCACACGGTCAAATAAATCTAAGCTACGCTTTACAATATCGTAATGCCCTTTTGTGAAAGGATCGAAGGAACCGGGAAAAATGGCCGTTTTCATTTGTAAATCATTTTATGAGCTTTTGGTACAACTTGGATCGATGGCAATAAAGGTTGCTCAATGATTGAGTTGAGCCTCGGGCTCAATTGTGCTAGACACAAAGATACCCACTCAGCACATCAAAGTATTGATGATCCTCTACTTCATCGTAGAGATAGCTGAACCGAAGGAAAGATGGCTTAGATCCAAACGAGATATTTCGGATATACTTTTTGAGTAAAGACATTTCTTCGGAGGCAGGTTTAATAAAGCCCCATAGAAATACATGACTGTTTTTTCCGCTCATTCCAAGCTCATTAAATACAAGCATGATGTATTTCAGATAGTCTTGTTTCTTACGTGCTGCAAATTGATTGTAATACAAAAGTTTCTTTCCCTCTGTAGCTACAATATGCATGATTCCTCTATCTATGTACACATACATGCTTTTTTCATCAATATGATCCGCATGCTTCAGAAAGCCTTCAATGAGGGCACTTCCCTGATGAATGATGTGTACTTTTTTCTTTTTATAAATCGATTCAATCCACCGACAAAGTTTGGTCTCAGCGGCAAATACATTGACAGAATCAACTGCTACCTGCTTATAGTAGTTTACCTCCTCAAAAGCTGTCTTAATCTCACTATTGAGTGCTAGATAATCAGCAGCCGCCTCCTGCACAAACATACTCGCAGGTACCAACGAAAATTTATGTGATTTAAGGCAGAGCTTCACATCTTTCCAAAATCCTGCCGTTAAGTATTCGTGATTGTCAAGGATATCCTTGATGAGTCTTAGGCGACCATTTACAGTTTTGATTCCTTCAAGACGATAATCCTCTAAACCCATCACTACATTGTCTTGGGAATCTACAACTGCAAATTGTAGGTCATAGATCCCAACCTGCATGATAAGCGAGTAATGGTCAAGTTCATCGATCGTGAACTTTGTATCCTTTACTCGCTTAACGAGCTTGTAAGTAGATGTGTCCTGTGCAATCAAAATATTTTATTCCCAGTTACCAGCTGTTGTCACACTTGTCCGAGATCCGAATCTTAGCGGCTTTCTGGTATTGTATTCACTTTCTTCGTCCCTGGTAGGATCAATTGGGCGAGGGTTTTTCACCTCAATTGCATTCACAAGGAGTCCGGCTTTCAAAATTTTGTCCGCCCAGACATCAAATTTCACTGCTGGCTGCACACCAGGTACATATGGAAGTGTCGCTAAGTCAAATCTTGGCCACTTATTGTTTCCAAATAGTGAGTCAATTACAGCTTTAGTACCCAAGGTATCGATCTCCACATAGATACTATCTTTTCCATATGGCTGAGGAATGATTGTCTCACTTCGCTCAGTAAGGTAAAATTTTCCTGTATCGATAAATGCAAGTAGTTTGTCCCAATCGCTTGTATACTGCCCATTTACAGACATATATGCAATCTCAGCTTCTCTTATCATCTTTAGTTGTTCGATGATTCTGGCTTCTGCATTTTCAATGCGCTCGGCTTCATCAATAGATGACTTGATACTGTATACTAAAAATACGGCCAATGATACCCACACTACGAGCATGACCACAGAAACAATTTTCGTTTTACTCATTGCTAAATTTCTTTTTCGCTAGGTTTTTGCAATTATAAATATTTAATGGTGATTCCTGAAGCACCAGTTACTATTAATGCTTAAAAGTAAACAAACCCCTAAGATCGGTAATTTTATGTCTTTCACCAGCGGCATTAAAAGCATTATGAATGGCAGCATCCGGAATCAATTCAATTTCTTCGGGAGAAAAGAATTTTGCTTCAGTTAAGATTTGCTGATTTTTAGGTAACTCAGGATCATAACCTAGCTTTAGCGTACCTGAGACACGTTTTACTTCAAAAAATAATTCAATAGCATGGTACGGATCATTAATGAACTCATTAGCAAATAGATACTTACCAACTTCAATTGTAAGGTTAGTTTCCTCAAGAAACTCTTTTTTTAGGGCATCGATTAAACTTTCGCCAAATTCTACACCGCCACCCGGAGGAAGCCACAGATAGCCGTCCGGTCCAAGATTTTGATGCTTTAGCAACAGGATTTTACTTTTTTCCACCAAAAGTCCACCAACTCTTATCCTTATTTTCCCGCCAAATGACTTTGAAAGCTGATTTTGGTCTAACATTTGAATGGTATGTTCGTTAACTTTGACATCATAAAGAACTACAATAAACTAATTTAGATATGAAATATTTAGCATCATTGCTGTTGGTTGGTTTTGCATTTTTTGCGACTGCACAGGAGGAGGAGCCAATGACAGGCCCAAAGATTTCGTTTACTGAAAAATCGTTTGATTTTGGAGAGATTACCCAAGGAGAGAAAGTAGAGCATGTATTTGAATTTGAAAATACGGGAAATGAGCCACTCATTTTATCAGATGTGAGAACTACATGCGGATGTACCGCACCGGAATGGCCAAAAGAACCTATTGCACCTGGCAAGAAAGCAAGGCTAAAAGTTGTTTTTAACAGTGCGGGCAAAATGGGCATGCAAAACAAGGTAATCACTGTAATGTCCAATGCGGTAAATAATCCTGAGCGTGTCAAGATTGTTACCAATGTAATGCCTCCAGACCCCAACAATTAATAATTTCTGGCGCCAAAAATTGCGCTTCCTATTCTGATCATGTTACTTCCTTCTTCCAGCGCGAGTTTATAATCTCCGCTCATACCCATGGAGAGGGTGTCTATATTGACATTAGCATGATCAGAATTTTTAATATCCTTATATAGTAGCTTAAGGTTTTTAAATTCTTTCCTGACCTGATCATCATCATTTGTATTGGTGGCCATTCCCATTAAGCCCACAATTCGGACGTTAGTCATTTCTTTCAATTCTTCACCTTCAAGAATTTCAAAAAGTTCTTCCTTGTCCAGGCCAAATTTGGTATCCTCTTCTGCGATATGCATCTGCAAAAGACAGTCAATAATTCTATCTGCTTTTTTTCCCTGCTTATTAATTTCTTTTAGCAGTTTGAGAGAATCAACACCATGAATTAAATGGACAAAAGAGGCAATGTATTTTACTTTATTTCTTTGAAGATGCCCAATCATGTGCCATTTGATGTCTTTTGGTAGCTCTTCTGCTTTTTGTGTTAATTCCTGAACTTTGTTTTCTCCAAAGTGTAGATGACCTGAATCATATGCTTCCACGATTGCAGAACCAGGCTTGGTCTTACTCACCGCAACTAGTGTACATGATCCGGGTAAAGTTTCTTTTAATTCTTTAAGGCGATTTGATATTTCACTCATTATTGTCTCTTTTACAATCCGTAAATTTGAAAACTAAAGAATAAGTTTCAATTGATTGAATGGCAATTTTAGGCACATTACTGAAGAAGGGAATCATGTTGCGCGAAAGTTTGGAGCAGTTGTACACTTCGCCTCTAGAATTACAGAAGCAAGAACTCCGAAATTTATTGATTCAATGCCAGTCTACTAAGTTTGGTCAAGCGCATTCATTCAATTCTATACTTGGCTCTTTTAAGAAAGATACTGACGACTTTTACAAGTCTTTTACTGCCCACGTCCCCATTCATGATTACGAAAAGATGTACGAGGATTGGTGGTACATGGCCAAGGACGGTCAAAAGGATGTCTGCTGGCCCGGAAAAATCAAATATTTTGCGCTAAGCTCGGGTACTTCAGGGTCATCATCCAAGTACATTCCTATTACACGGGAAATGGTCAAGGCCATTCGCAAAACTTCAATGCGTCAGATATTGACCATGAGTAAATATGATCTGCCTGCTTCCTTGTTTTCAAAGGGAATATTGATGCTTGGCGGCAGTACCGATTTGAAGCGAAGTGGTCACTACTTTGAAGGTGATCTTAGCGGAATTACAGCCGCACAGATTCCATTTTGGTTTCAACATTTTTATAAGCCTGGTAAGAAGATAGCGAAGACTAAAGATTGGCATGATAAGCTGGAGGAAATTATAAAGAAAGCGCCGGAATGGGATATTGGAATTATTGTTGGAGTGCCTGCCTGGCTGCAGATATTGATGGAAAGGATCATCGATGAGTATAAAGTAAGTACGATTCATGATATCTGGCCAAACCTCCAGATTTTTGTGCATGGAGGGGTCTCATTCGAACCGTATAAACGCGGATTTGAGAAGCTTTTGAGTAGGCCATTGAATTACATGGAAACCTACCTCGCCTCCGAAGGCTTCATTGCATTTCAAGCTTTCCCCAATCGAAGGTCGATGAGGCTGGTTCTGAATAATGGTATTTTTTATGAGTTTGTACCATTTACTGAATCAAACTTTGATGAGGATGGAAAGATGAAGCAAGAGGCAAAGACTTTGAAGATTGATGAGGTTAAAAAGGGAGTGGAGTACGCGCTGTTGATTACCACAAATGCAGGAGCTTGGAGATATATGATTGGAGATGTGATAAAGTTTGTCTCTGTTGAGGAAAGCGAGATAATGATAACCGGGCGTACTAAATTGTTTATGAGCTTGTGTGGTGAGCATTTGAGTCTCGACAACATGAATAAGGCGATAGAGTTGGTGGAGGAAGAAATGAAGATTGACATCAGAGAGTTTACACTGCTGGGAGACCGATCGGGGAGCTTATTTGCACATCATTGGTATATAGGTACAGACGATGAAGTTGATAAAAACCTCTTGTGTGAGCGTTTGGATTTTCAATTAATGCAACTAAATGATGACTATAAAGTTGAGCGTAGTTCGGCTCTTAAAGAGGTGATAATAAGCGTTTTACCAACCGAAATATTTTATAATTGGATGGAATCTCAGGGTAAAGTTGGGAGTCAAAACAAATTTCCTCGTGTACTTAAGAAAGAAAAGGCACAACTTTGGAAAAATTTTCTGAACCAACAAAATACAGGGATTAACTAAATGCCTCCAATATTAAACGGACTGATCTTCGGTCTAATCTTTCTTTTTGCCATCGGGCCGGCATTTTTTGCTCTCATTCAGACCAGTATTCAGCAAGGATTGAAGAAGGCTATATTCCTGGCTTTGGGTATATCTATCAGTGACGTTTTCTATGTTATCATAGTTCTGTTTGGTATGTCCAAGGCACTGGAAACAGATAATTTCAAGTTTTGGATGGGGATTTTCGGAGCGATTATGCTTGGTGCTTATGGCGTTTATTCTTGGTTTAAGACACCAAAAATTCAGAATGAGGAAGCCATGGCCAATGATTCTAACTTTACAAAACAGTTTATGAAAGGGCTGTTACTCAATGGATTAAATCCATTTATAATTGTATCATGGGCCACCTGGGTGAGTGCTATTGCTATCAACTTTGAGTATGGGTTCAATCAGCAAGTTCAATTTTTTGGCGGGATGCTAATCACAATATTTAGTATGGATGTGGGTAAGGCTTTTGTAGCCCATCGTTTAAAACACCTCATTACTGTCAGATTCGTAAGAAATATGAATAGGACAGTAGCTGTCATTCTGGTCCTTTTTACAATCCAGATTTTGTATTTCCTTCTTACCAATTATGCATAAAAAAACGCATCTCAAATGATGAGATACGTTTTTAATCTTAAAAACCTAACCTAACTTTTTATCTACTGTATGGTAAAACCAAATATCTTTTCATCAGAATTGGTATTGACAACCACAGTATAGGTGCCTTCATTCAAATTTGTGATTTTAGACAAATCAACTTTTACACCATTTATTTCTTTGACTTCCTCATTCAGGTAAAGCTTTATTTCCTGCTTCTGAGGATTTGATAACCAAACTTTGGTTCCTTTAGTGAACACTGGCTGGCCACTTTCTACTGCCACGGCCTTGTCGCTAAATTCGAGTGCTACATCAGATGGCTGATCTACGGTACTATATGACACAACGAAGTTGAATGAGAATACCGAAACGAGGATGGACACAAACTTTATCATAACTGCTTTCTTTATTCTATACAACACAAAAAACGAGAAAAACCCTGACTTAGTATCAGGGTTTTAGTTCAGTTGTCTTAAAAAATAGGTGAAATGCGGAAATTTGTCGTTTAGGCCTTTAAATCCCTTTTTTGAAGAATCCAGGTAATAAATAGCATGAAAAGTGCGCCCCAACCAATAGCAATGAGCCACTCATACCAGTATACTGAATCTTTGATTTCCTGAAACAGGTAACGGGCAAATGGGCTTTCGTATACTTTACCACATAGCTTTTCCATTGAATAGATAGGGAAGAACTTTACTATACCGGCCGTGTAGTCTCGAGTGAAGGGCGCAAATTCTAAAATAGAAGTGACGATTGGCTCAAAAACCAGGCTGTAGAGCATGGTAATAACAATAGCAAAACCCGCCTTTTTTATCACCATAGCAAGGCTAAAGGCAAAAAGACAAAACACCACCAGCTGAAGGAAGTATGCGAGCAAAAATCCGAAATCCGCGAAGATGTATTTGAGATCTGTAACATGGGAATACATGAACCCTGCTACCAGACCCGATCCGAATAGGACAAGTGTACAAACAGCAGCAAGAAAGAGGATTAAAGACAGTTTGGATAGCAGAAATTCTCGTTTGCTAATGCCATCTATAATGTTTTGCCTCAGTGTGTTGTATGAAAGCTCATTGTTTACTGACACTATCACGATAAATGATATGAGCACCTTTACAAATGATGCTAGCCAAACGGAGTTTTGCCAGATGTCAGGAAAGTCATAGATCGGAAGTATGGTGGGGTCTATTCCATCGAAATCAGCGCCTTTGCTCTTGAGCCACTCAAGAAAAAAGATGCCTCCATTGGTGATAATTAGTTGTGCCAATAGATAGAGCCCAAACAGAATCCAAAAGACTCTGTAGTGCTTCAATTTTAGCCATTCCAGTGTAAAAGCTCTAATCATTTTCTTTGAGGATTTTTAAGAATTCTTGTTCGAGTGATTTTGATTGCGGGATGAGTTTGCTAAGTGCAATTCCCTGGTCAAAACAGAATTTATTGAGATGATCGGATGAATTGCCTTCTTTTAAGTATGCCATCAATGATCCATTCTGTTTTTCAATTTTTTCAAGTCCATTATAGCCTTGAATAGATTCTGTTAGTGTGTCCAGATCGGCAGCCGAAATCTCTACTGCATTGGTTTCTCCAAGAATGTCGTTTACTGATCCTTCATGCAGTTTCACGCCTTTCCTGAGGATACAGAAGTCGGTACAGACTTTCTGTACTTCATCCAGCAGGTGGCTGGCCATAATGATTGTTTTTCCTTGCGCTGCAATATCTCTGATCAATTGACGTACCTCTGCTATTCCTTCCGGATCTAGTCCATTGGTAGGTTCGTCCAGCATTAATACAGGTGGGTCTGAAAGGAGCGCCGCTGCAAGCGAAAGTCTTTGTTTCATTCCTAAACTGTACGTCTTGAATTTGTCATTTCTCCTTTCATAGAGATTGACTTGCTTCAGGATTTCATCGATTCTTTTCGTGTCACACTTTTTGATGTGAGCAACGATCCGAAGGTTCTGAGTAGCCGTGAGGTAACTGTAAAAGCATGGAGTCTCAAGGATGGAGCCAATTTTTTGTCTAGCCTCTACATTGTCGATTCCACCAAACCATTCAAAGTTGCCACTTGTTGGAGCAACTACTTCCAGGATCATACCGAGGGTCGTTGTTTTACCACTTCCATTGGGTCCAAGGATGCCGTATACCTGACCTTGTTCTATTGTCAGATCCAGCTGATCTACAGCTGTTAGTTTCCCAAATCGTTTGGTGAGTTTATTGATTTTTAATACACTCATTTGAATTTGAATTGATCTGTTAATAATGGAAGCATATCTGAACTTTGGAAGCTTTCAAGAAGCGTTGGTATTTTCCCGAATGGGATATCACCTCGAAGGTAGAATGCAATAGCATTGCCTTCTGCGGACAAAACACCAACGTATTCTTCTTCTTTTCCAACGATGCGCATTTCCTGCTTGCCATATATGGTCATATATTCTTCAAACCCTTCTGCTTCATATTCTTTGAGCAAATCTTTATAGCTTTTGGAGGCAGCAGTGGCAGAATCTAAAGTATAGATTAGCACCTTTTCAATGTCATTGACCATTTCGTTGAAATTGGGGTCTTGGGCCAGGTTGACCATACGAAGTGTGCTGGGATACAAGCAGATGGGATTCATCCAGCGTGTAGGTCTTCTGGGCTCAGCAAAATCTTTAATTATAGATTCCTGGGCTATGGTTGGCAAAATAATGAGTGCCAGAGAAGTAGCAAGTAGGTATTTCTTCATGTAGTAGAGTAGTGAATTTTAAACTGCAAAAATAAAGGTGGGCAGAAGTGATACTCTAACCCACCTTCGTCATCTAACTTATTTCTTATTCATTGTCATCATCATCAAGATTCTTAAGGTATTTAAGCTCACTCATGCGCATCATACTGGCTAGCTTAGACACCTGCTTCAAATCTATTATTCCGTAAAGGCTGACCATCGCGAATTTCTCCTTTCCTCCGGCTACCAATATCAACTCCTCAATGATTCCGTCTTTTTCTTTGATGGAAATCTTTACGTTTTCTTCTGCATCTTTTACAGTCATAAGTTCCTCATATCCAGCTTTAGAAACGTCGCTTATTGCACTGTTGTAAAGGCCTTTTGGATCAGATACTTTTTCACTTGCCACTACTTTCATTCCTTTTAGCTTGCTTATAACATCGAGAAACTCCTTTTCGTCTTCGGTATTACCTTCCATCTCTGTGAAAAGTGAGAACATTTTACTGCTCACAGACACTTTGGTGAAGGTTTCATCGTCTTCGTATTTATCGAAGTATTTGGAAACTACTGCTCCTTGTCCGAAGGCAAAGCCCGTTACAGCAAGGATAAACATGGTTAATACAATCTTTTTCATCATTTTTTTATTTAAAAGGTCTTAAAATCAAGGTTTTGGTTTTCTTTCGAAGCTCAGGACTCTTCCTGAAGTTCTTCTTTTGCTTTGTTAATTTTAGTAAGCTCTAATGTGTGACTCTGTCCCTGGTTTAGTTCAGCTCCAATCATCATCAGTGCTTCTTTAGTAGCCTGGAAAGCTTTCTCAGGATCGTCAATCGCAAAGGGGTCTTTCTTTGCGTCGTTGAATACCAACGCCGCGGTAATAACTCCAATCGTGATTGTGGCCGCTGCAGATAGCCAGGCTTTTTTTCTATTCACCGCCTTTGATCCTTCATACCTCTCAGATTTTTGCTTGGCAAGAAATCGGAAGTAGTGACTTTCATTGTTGAGTGCCGGGTTGGATTTGAAATGTGATTTTATCACTTTCTCTTCTTCCAGGCTGGTCTCACCATTCCAGTACTTTTCAAGTAGTTTATCAATTTGCGATCCCATATGCGTCTATTTTTTGCATGGCTTCTTTTACTTTCTTTCGAGCTCTGTGAATATTGACTTTAACATCACCTTCACTGATCCCACACGTTTCAGCTATATCCTGATAGCTCATGTCTTCCACTTCGCGAAGGTGGAAAACCTCCTGCTGCTTGGCCGGTAGCGTTGAGAGCACTTCCTTCATTAATGACATAAAGTCGTCAGTGATGGCTTGCTCTTCCACCGTACCTGTATGCCTCATATTTACCACTTTTTCGTCCAGGTCTGCGTATCGGTTTCTTCGTAAGATTTCGATGCATCTGTTTCGGACAATGCGAAAAGCCCACGCGTTGACTTTTTCAACTTTATCCAGGTCCTTACGAATACTCCAGATTTTCGTGAGGCAATCCTGCACAACATCTCTTGCAGTCTCTGGTTCATGTACTATCGATAATGCGTACCGATACATGCCGTCAGAGGCTGGAAGTATGTGTTTATGGTATAGGTTTTGTGACATTCAGCTAGATGATGTGGAGGCCGAACGAAAAGTTACAGAAGATTAATAAAAAAGATTCTATTTGAAGATATTGGTTAGATACTCATTTCGTATATCCCTATAAATATAAAAATCTGAATCGATCGAAATGATTTCATTATATCCGGAAATTTCAGATACGACTACCAAAGATGCATCGGCTAAATCCATAGGCACATCGCTAAACTTGCTCGTTAGTTGTTGAACTCTAGGAATATGCTTCTCATTCAGGTAAAAAATTCTTAACCCGCCTCGGTCAATCCATTCGAGAAATGCTAACTGGGCTTTAGTGCTGAAATCAAGCAAATGACAGGTTTCTGTAATTACAGGCCAAGTTGTCCACAAGTAGCCTTCATAATTTTCCAGGAATCGAACTGACTTTAAATGATATTTATCAGATTGGTCAAAAAGTGCGATAAGTGGGCCAGCGTCAATGAGTGTGTTTCTCACGGAGTTTGACTTTTAGTTTTGATTTGAAGCGTGTAGAGTTATCAATTTCTCCACTTTTGGCAGTACCAAACAAATCTTGACCAAGGGCGAACGGTAACTGTTTCATTTGTTCTTTAGTAAAATACATTGCTAATGCTTCTTTGACAATCGAGGATTTGGAAGTACTATGCTGCTCACTGTATTTTTCCAGTTTGTCATTGGTTAGCTTATCAAGCCGAACGTTTAGCATGTTTTCCTTTTTATCCTCCACTGTATTACAAATGTAATACAAAAAATTAATCAGTCAAAACGTTTGTGACAAATGTAGACTTGGTAATCAGCCATAATAGCAAAAAGACCGCTGCCCACTTCAGATAGACATAGTAAAAGTCATTTGTGTCTTTATAGCGCGTTTCTTTGATCTCTGCTTTTTCCAGGCGATCAATCTCATCAAATACCTGAACAAGCGCTTCTTTATCCGAAACCCGGTAAAATTTCCCATTACCAATTTTTGCAATCTCTCGAAGTGTAGATTCGTCAAAGGTATTTTCAACAAGTCTTGGTCGTCCAAAAAAATCGGTTCCGAAAGGAACCTTCCCATCTCTTCCAATCGCGATTACATACATTTTAATGTTGTAGGCGTTTGCCAAATTAGCGGCCGTTATCGGGTCCACATTACCAGCGGTGTTGTCGCCATCACTTAGGAGAATCATCACCTTAGATTCTGATTCTGATTCTCGCAGAAAATTGATGCCTGAGGTTACAGCATTACCAATCGCGGTTCCTCTACTTTCTATTTTGTCAAAATCTATATCGTCGATCAGCTCATACAGCAAACCATAGTCGGTAGTGAGAGGGCATGAGGGCAATGCGTCACCTGAAAAGATGACAAGACCAATTCGATCTTGAAACCTTCCAGCCACGAAATTATGTGCCACTTCTTTAGCAGCTTCTAAACGATTTGGTAAAAAATCCATGATCTGCATGGATTCAGAGATGTCTATATTCAGAACAATATCAATGCCTTCACTCCACTGCTCCACTTGTTCATTGGTCGTTTGTGGACGAGCAAGACTGGTCATGATCAACAGGAGGCTGATGATAAAGAAGACTGGAGGAATGAATCTTAGATAGGTAATAGGGTCGCTATTCAGGTCTTTCTTGGTAAGTGCAACGGGTAGTTTTTGATTAAAACGGGTAATTATGAGCCATCTCAATAGAAATAACAAAGGGATAGCAAACATTGCATAAAACCATAATGGATTGGCCCAGTCAAAATTTTGAAGTTTTGCAGGTGTAAACCATTCCCAAGAAAACCAATCTATTGTCTTATTTTCCATCTTTGATTTCCTCTATTTTTTTAGCATATCGATCTTGTGTGAAATCTTCTATTTGCTCAAAATCCTGAAAAACATCCTCCTGGATACGTTTGCCGTAAACTACACGGTCGACTGATTTTAACGGTTTTTCTAGCTCTTGGGCAAAATCCTGATTTAAAATCTCTTTAGTAGTCAATACTGTAAAAGGTATTTTGTCAAGTCGCTGTTGATACTTTTTCCAGTGAACCAGTGCGGCTTCTGCCAACGCTGGATCAGGATCAAGTTTCAGTTTTTTGATGTACGAATCGAAAACTTCTGAGAACTGCTCGTATTGCTTACGTAACCTTCGAAGCTTGATCCATTTAAGAATTCGTCTCCCAAATATCAATAATAGTATGACTGTCAGCAGCAATAATCCACCCAATATGTAGTACATAAGTGGATAATTAAATTGTGTATCTACAAGCTGATAGTCAAGGTTTGTTTTGAGGGCGGTGGTGTCAGAAACGAAAGGTGCGAGCTCTGTCAGAAAGATCGAGTCTATTGGTGTTTCTATGACAATGGAATCGCTTCCATTTAGGACTATAGCAGGTAATTTGAGGTATTGTACTTTGTCAATTTCGTATGATTGAATGATGTAGACAGTACTATCATAAGCCAGACCGCCCTTGATTTCTGTTGGGAAATATTCCTTCCCACTTATTTCAAAAGGGTTGAATGGGTATAGGCTGTCAGGAAAAACCATCTCCATCGATGGTGGATAGGTAGCAGATATCCAAAATTTCACATCCTGTCCAATCAGCAGACTGTCTTCAACAAAACCTCCTTTTACTGAGATTTCCTGTGCATTCAGGTTCAATGCGCACAAAACAGCAATTGCCGCTAACCAACTTTTACCTCGTCCTTCTCGCATTACTTCTATTTCTATGTCTGAATAGTTTGATGAGTTTGGGAACGTAATCATCTTCAGTACTGATTGACACGTAGTTTACATCGTTTCTCTTGCAAAAATCCTCAAGAGAGTCCTTGTTTTTCCCGTGGGTCTTATCGACTGCATTCTTGAATTCTTTGGATGACGTATTGAGCCAGACAGTCTTTCCTGATTCTTTTTCATATAGTGGCACAATACCCAGGTGAGGTATGGCTGACTCGCGCTTATCCGAAATGTGAACAACAACTAAATCATGCTTTCTGGCAAGCCCACGCATTGAATGAGTAAAATTTTCATCAATAAAATCGGAGATGATGAACACAATGGCTTTCTTGTTGAGGAGATTTAAAGTGTACTTTATCCCCTCATCCAGATTAGTCTTCCTGGACTTTGGCTTAAGCATAAACATGCGGTTGATGATTTCATATGCATGCTTAACAGTCTTGCTGGGTTTTATATAGTCTTCAACTTGATCAGAATAACACAAGAGTCCAACCTTGCTTCCCTCACGTATGGCTGAGAGTGCAAGAAGCCCTGCCATCTCTTTCGCCAAATCAATTTTTTGGCGATTGTCTTTTCCGATTTCCTGGGATGCAGAAACATCCAAAAGGAAAAAAACAGTTTGTTCTTTCTCTTCTATGAAAGTTTTCATGAATGTACCATGACCTTTGGCGGTCACACGCCAATCGATGTTTCGAACATCATCACCCCATTGGTATGGGCGTACGTCATCAAATTCTAAACCAGACCCTTTGAAGATGGAATGGAAGTCTCCTTGCATTTGCGAGTTTATCGCCTTACGAATGCGTATTTCGTACCTTCTTAGTCGTTTAAGGATATCCTTCATATTGAGTTTTTTGCTCTATCAAGTTTGGCATTAATATGGCATCATTGATAATTGCAACGCATGTATGATCTTTGCCATAGATCAAAACATACTTTGATCTTCAAAATTATATTTTCACGAATTTAAAGACTGATTTGAAAAACATTTTTTTAACCGTTCTTGTAATAGTTTGTTCATGTTCCGGCTCAAACGAACCGGATGACTTAATAAGTCAGGAACAAATGGTGAAAGTAATGACAGAAATTCATTTGCTGGAGGCCAAAATAAATAAAGTGCCAGTAGATCCGGTAGATAGTACTCAGGCTGTTTACGATCACTACGAAAAACTGTTGTTCAAGGATCTTGGAATCACTCAGGATCAATATGAGCGAAGTTTCAATTA
This sequence comes from Cytophagaceae bacterium, assembly GCA_006969745.1. GTDB lineage: Bacteria > Bacteroidota > Bacteroidia > Cytophagales > Cyclobacteriaceae > Ekhidna. The sequence continues at coordinate 853,622 of CP030886.1, read as the reverse complement.
CTATGTTGACAATCCCAATGAATTTGAAAAGATCTACAATGCAGTCGTAGACACATTAATGGAAAAAGAGCAAAGATATAAGTAGTGAAAGTCTATCCTCAGGATATAGAAGAGAAATTAGGCTTTGATCAGATTAGAGCGCATCTGATTCGATTTTGTCAAAGCGAACGTGGTGAAGACCTGGCAAAAAAAGCTAAGCCAGCAGATCGTTTTGATGTTGTGATAAAGTGGCTAAATCAGGCCAAAGAAATGATTCATCTGAAAGGTAGCTCGGAGGATAAGGTTTCTTTCGAATTCCCGGATATGGACGAATACCTTACGCGTATCAAAGTTCCAGGCTCATTTCTTGAACCATCAGATTTTCACGAACTGAAAAGAGGTGTAAACTCCCTGACCTCATGGGTTCTCTTTTTTCAAAAAAAAGGGAGCGAATACCCTGAGCTGTACAACATTTCAAACTTCATCGAGATTGATCCAAATCTCGCTATTCACATAGATAAGGCAATTGATGATCGCGGAGAAGTGAAGGATTCTGCTTCCAGAGAACTTTCAGAAATCCGTTCGAAAATATCTAAGTCTGAACGAGCAGTACGCTCGGCAATACAAAAGATTCTAAAGAAGGCAAAAGAAGATCAATTTACGGATGACGACAGTACGCTTACTGTAAGAGATGGACGGTTGGTCATCCCAGTCAAAGCAGAGCACAAAAAGAGAATTCAGGGATTTGTACATGATGAATCTGCCACAGGTCAAACAGTGTATCTTGAGCCAGGGGAAGTTCTGGATTTGAATAATCAAGTAAGGGAACTTAAATACGCTGAAAAACGAGAAGTCATTAGGATATTGATCGAACTTTCAGATCATGTTAGAGCAAACCTATCTGACCTGAAAAATGGTGCTGGTTTGCTCGAGAAATTAGATTTCATACATGCTAAAGCTCTTTTAGCGGATCTAATAAATGGAGTTGTTCCAAAAGTAGAAAAGACGAATGCCTTTCGTATGGTAAATGCCGTGCATCCATTGCTTTATTTGTCACACAAAGAAAGTGGTAGGTCTGTGGTTCCACTAAATCTATCGTTGGACCATGAACGAAGGATACTGATCATATCCGGGCCAAATGCAGGTGGTAAATCTGTAGCATTAAAGACTGTTGGATTACTTCAATACATGCTTCAGACGGGTTTGCCGATACCTGTAAATGAAGAAAGCACGCTCGGAACTTTTTCATCAATTTTTATTGACATTGGAGATACCCAATCCATTGAAGATGATTTGAGTACCTATAGTTCTCATTTGACATCAATGAAACATTTTCTGGAGCATACGGATAAGAAATCGATGTTTCTAATTGATGAGTTTGGTAAAGGTACTGAGCCGCAATTTGGTGGTGCCATAGCTGAATCCGTGCTTTCTGAGCTTAATAAGAAGAAAGCTTATGGAATAGTCACTACACATTATCAAAATTTGAAAAAAGTAGGTGATGAAACTCCCGGTTTGGTCAATGGTGCAATGAAGTATGATCTTGATGCCCTGGAACCAATGTTTGAACTTGAGGTAGGAAAACCCGGGAGTTCTTTTGCTTTTGAAATTGCAGGAAAAATTGGACTACCAAAGGAAATAATAGAATCGTCACGATTAAAGATTGGAAGTTCCCATGTTGCTTATGACCAATTGTTAAACCAGCTGGAAAAGGAAAAAGCTAAGTATGACAAGTTGAATAAAAAGCTTGAAAGGGATCATGCAGATATTGCCAAAGTCCGCAAGGACTATGAAGATCTTCGTGGAATGCTGAAGGAGGATAAAAAGCGTATCCTCAAGGAAGCGAAAAAAGAAGCCAATCATATTTTGGAAAATGCAAATAAAGATGTGGAGCGTGTTATTCGTGAGATCAAAGAAAGTAAGGCATCAAAGGAGCGTACTAAAGCTGCGAGAGAAGAACTAGCTAACAAGAAATCTAAATTTCAGGAGAAGCCTGCCAAATCCAAGATTAGCTTAAAAGAAGGCGATGTAGTTAGAGTAGTGGGGCAGGAGACAGCAGGAACAATTCAAAAAATCAAAGGAAAGCAAGCCGAGGTACTATTTGGCTCCATGAAGTCTATTGTTTCAATTAGCAAACTAGAAAAGGCGCAGGTAGCACCACAGGTAAGCTATCAAAAGAAAGTAAAGAAGCTTGGCCTGGATATCAGCCAGAAGATGGCAAATTTTGACCATGAAATCTCCATTCGAGGCATGCGGGCAGATGAGGCGATGAACAAGGTGGAGACCTTTATCGATGAGGCACTATTAGTAGGCGTGGATGAGATTCGAATTGTCCATGGGAAAGGACATGGAGTTCTGCGGGAGATCGTCAGAAATATTACCAAAGGGCATCCGAGTATTGCTAGTGTGGAAGATGAACATGCTGACAGAGGAGGAGCAGGAATATCCATTATCAAGCTACAATAATGATCTACACACTACAGCAGTTGGCTCTTAGAAACGGAAACGATCGCGAAGAAATATGGATTGCCTACAAAGGAGTGATTTATGATGTGACAAAATCAAGAATGTGGAAAGATGGCAAGCATTATGAACATTGGGCGGGGCAAGACTTAACAGATGAATTAGAAGATGCACCTCACGATACAAAAGTTTTTGAGAAATTGCGGGTAATTGGACGTCTGGAAAAATGAAAATAATAGAGTCGGGAATAAAAGATGTAAACGCGCATGAAACCGTAAAAGTGATTATGCCAAGTAATCTATATGGCTGTGAATTAGCAGAGGATGTTTTCGTAGGTCCATTTGTCGAGATTCAAAAAAATGTAAAAATCGGCGCCCGAACCAAAATACAATCTCACTCTTTCATTTGTGAGCAGGTCACAGTTGGTCAAGATTGCTTCATTGGGCATGGCGTAATGTTTATTAATGATAAATTCTCGACGGGGAAGCCTGCAGGTGGTGATTCTTCAAAGTGGAAATCAACATCCATAGGAAACAATGTCTCTATAGGATCAAACGCTACAATACTTCCGGTTTCTATTTGCGATAATGTGGTCATTGGTGCCGGTGCTGTTGTTACAAAAGATATTGCTGATCCAGGAATCTATGCAGGAAATCCTGCGAAAAAAATCAGAGAGATATGAGTATCCCTTTCGTAGATCTGAAAGCACAGTATGAGTCAATCAAAGAAGAAATTGATCTTGCGATAGCATCAGTAATTAATGAAACATCTTTCATTGGTGGAGAGAAAGTAAAGTCGTTTGAAAGCGAATTTGCTAAATACGTTGGTTCTAAGCACTGCATAGGCATGGCAAATGGGACCGATGCAATTGAAATAGCACTAAAAGCATTGGGAATTGGAGTTGGAGATGAAGTGATTGTTCCCGCCCTCACATGGATAAGTACCGCGGGAGCAGTTAATGGAATTGGAGCTGAGCCGGTTTTTGTGGATGTGTTGGAGGATGAGCGTACGATTGATCCTGCTCAGATTGAAGAAAAAATTACGGATAGAACGAAAGCGATAATTCCTGTGCATTTATTCGGTCTACCTGCCAGGATGGATCGCATAATGACTATTGCTGAGAAGCATGATCTACATGTCATAGAAGATTGTGCACAAGCGCATGGTGCCGAGTTTAATGATCAGCGAGTAGGCACATTTGGTGATATTGCCACATTTTCATTCTATCCGGGAAAGAATCTAGGTGCATATGGTGATGCAGGAGCTGTGGTAACCAATAGAGATGATTTGGCTGAAACGTGCCGAATGCTTTCAAACCATGGGCAGATGAGCAAGCACGATCATCGGATCATTGGCAGAAACAGTCGCCTGGATACCATGCAAGCAGCCATTTTAAATGCCAAGCTTCCACATGCAGAGCAGTGGACGGAGGCTAGAATTCGGGTAGCAGGATGGTACGAAGAGCGGCTTACTGGATTGAAACGGCCGGTAACCCCAGAAAACATGCGTCACGTTTTTCACCTCTATGTTGTACAATCGAGTAAACGGGCTGACCTAATGACTAAGCTGAAAGAAGCGAATATCGGCTGTGCCATTCATTACCCTACACCATTGCCCTACCTTAAGAGCTATGCATATAAAAATCATCAAAGAGGAGAATTTACAATAGCTGAGAAATTGTGCAATGAGATCATTTCTTTGCCCATGTTTGCAGAATTGAGTGAGGAGGAGGTCGATTGGATATGTGAAATACTAAACCAGTAACCCATATAGTTTTATGAATCCGAAACAGGCAGCAATGCCATTTCTTAAGCTTCTTTTTAGCAATCCGAGAGGAATCTTGAAAGCTCTTTTAAGACATACTAAAGAAGCTTATCGAGCAAATCAATTTAAAGGGCACACCATTAAAAAAATAGATATTTTGGATGTTGTTGACCGTATAGATGAAGAAGTTTCAAGCTATACCTATTTGGATGGAACCTCCAGAACCATGGATATTGCCTTCTTGAAAGCCGTATGTAGAAAGTATCAAAAGTGCAATTATCTAGAAATAGGATCATGGAGAGGTGAGAGTATATTGAACGTGGCATCAGTCGTCGATCGCTGTACCTCAATTTCTCTATCCAAAGAGGAAATGATTGAATTTGGATTGAGTAGTTCAGACGCCCAGGCGTTAAATTTTCTATCCAAAGAATTGCCAAATGTGACCCATATTGAAGCAAATTCTCAAACGTATGATTTTGATCAATTAAATAACAAATTTGATGTCATCTTTATAGATGGAGATCATTCATACAAGGGTGTAAAATCTGATTCGATCAATGCCCTGAAGCTTTTAAAAGATAATGATTCAGTGATTATTTGGCATGATTGCGGTTTCGGTATGCAAGATTTAAGGTACGAATCAATTGTGGCTATCAGAGATGCATGCTCAGAAGAGCAATTTGAGCATGTATATCGAGTTTCCAACACGATGTGTGCCATGTACACCAAGAGAGCATTGACTCCAAATAATTCAGGATTTGAAACACTTCCAAATAAACTCTTTAATGTTAGTATAAAGAGCGTAAAGATGAATTGAGTGACAATGATTAAAAAATATTTTTCATGGATTGATGGCTTACTTTCTAAACAAGTAAATGCAACAGGTCTGGCACTTTTTAGAATTGCCTACTGCCTTATTCTTCTGATGGAAATAAGCCAAATCATCTATTTCCGTCACTTGATTTACGATAAGGTACCCTTTCTGCTCCCCGCAGAAATCAATGTGCTTCCTGGCCTTATCGTTTGGATGATATCAGTTTTGTTTATTCTCTTCGGATTTTACACACGAAAGGCTGCCCTGGTCAATTACATTCTTTCTCTGGTTTTTATTGGAACAATTTCTACCTATGAATATCACGTCTTTTATACCTACATGGGTGTGAATTTCCTGTTCTTATTTACTGATATTTCAAAAGATCATTCCATTGATCGATTGAGGAAAAAACTGAAGTACTCAACGGCCAGGTTCACTGCCAACCCGGAAGCCACTGTCAGCGCTTGGCATTATTTTGTCCTCATAGCTGTAGGTGTTGGCTTTGTTTATTTTGATTCAATATTTTTCAAACTAGCATCCTACAATTGGATGCACGGTTTGGGCATGTGGCTGCCAGCTTCTTTACCAATGGCCACTCACTTCGATGCTACGCCAATATTAAATATCAAATGGCTTGCAATTGGAATGGGGTACATCACCGTAGTTTTTGAGCTCATATTCTTATTCACCTTTTTCATCAAACGTTTCCGAGTTCCGCTTCTCATTATTGGCACAGGATTACATTTAGGTATTATCCTTATTTTCCCAATTCCCTGGTTCGGATTGTGTGTTTTGGCTATTTACTTATTAATGATTCCTCATGCTTGCTGGAAATGGATGAAAAATAAGATGAGGGCAAATCAATCATCACTCACAGTCTTTTATGATGAATACTGTCCTCTTTGCAATCGGACTCGAATAACGGTAGATCATTTGGATTACCTGAACAAGGTGGAATGGAAGGGCATCGAGTCAGCCAACATCGAAGGCATTGAAAGATCAGACATGTATCTAACAATGCATGGTGTAGACTCAGCTGGTAAAGTTGTAAAAGGAGTAGATACCTACTTAAAGATATTAAAGCGAATTCCGTTGTTATGGATATTTTATGTAATCCTTTCGATACCGGGAATTTATCACTCAGCAAAATGGGTTTACAATAAAATTGCACAGGGTAGATACACCAGTCATTGTACAGATGAAACGTGCGGCTATACTCCACCGCTTGTTCCTTCCAAGGATACAGAAATCAAAATTCTTGAAACATTGAATCTCAGACAGCTGAAGGTTTTTGGTTGGGGGTTTGTATTTTTTTTAATGATTTTCTTTCAACTGAATGTAACCACGCATTCTAAGCTGTTTAGCGATCTCCTCAAACAATCCGGAATTCATGAGACGGCAGTCCAAAAGACCTTTTCTAAGTACTCAAAGAAAGTGTGGGGTGTAAGTAAAATATTCTTTGGAATCACAAGGCACGGAGTTTTTATGGATGGACACTTTTATGATTACAACCACATTGTAGGTGTGGAAGCAATCCTTCCTGACGGGTCTAGTAAGTGGCTACCCATTATTAATAAGGACGGAACGGCCGGATGGTATGATTATTCATTTAACTGGGTAAAATGGACTTTTCGGGTTGTAGACAATGAAGTAAAACAAGAAGCCTTATCTCAGGGGATAAGAGATTTTGGAACATTCTGGGCAATTTCAAATGGATATGATGTTTATGACATCAGCTTTAATATTTACGTGAGGCCACTCGAAATTCCACGAAAATGGGAAAAGGATTTCTTGCGAAAGCAAAAAGAAAAAGATTGGAAACTAGCTGGTAAAGGCTATTGGGAAGGGGATAGATTTATATCTACATTTCCGCCAGTTGAAACAATAAAGTTTGATGAGTAAAACCGTTTTAGTCACCGGCATTGGAGGCGTAGTAGGCCAAGGAATTCTGAAAAACATAAAAATGGAGTTTCCTGATTTACGTTTAATCGGAACCAATACATTATCGGTATCCGCTGGAAATTATCTATGTGCTGAGGTCTACAAGGTCCCATTAGGTAATGATCCCACTTACTTGAAAGCTATTCATGATATAACGGCTAAAGAAAAGGTGGAACTAATTATTCCATCAACTGACTTGGAATCCTATTATCTGGGCTTGCATAAAGACAAACTTCCGGCGGGAGTAAGGATCGCTATTTCTGAACCAAGCGTTACAGGATTAAGTCTAGATAAGTGGAAAACCTATGAAGCACTCAAGGCAGCCAAAATACCTTTTGCTTCATCATTTCTACCAAGCGAATACAACAATCAATTTGACCGTACAGTGGTGAAGCCAAGAACAGGAAGAGGCTCACGAGATATCTATATCAACCCCGAAAGTCCTTCTGGTTTTGAAGATACATTCATCGTGCAGGAACTTTTAGAGGGACCGGAAATCACCACTACTTTCTATGTGACAAAGCAAAAGAAGCTAAAGGGGCAGATTACATTCGTTCGAGAGCTAGACTCTGGTAATACGTCCAAGGCAGAGGTCACTTTTCATTACGAGGATGAGCTTCTTAGAATCATTGAACCATTCATAGAAAACTTCGAATGTATTGGATCAATCAACATTCAATCTAAAGTGACAGCAAAAGGAATAATTCCTTTTGAAATCAATAGCAGGATATCAGGAACGAATTCACTCAGACCATATTTTGGGTTTCCTGACGTAAAATTCACAGTACAGGAATGGCTTTTTAATCAAGAGGCTGAAGAACATACCGTTGTGCCTGGATGTGCCTTACGTGTGATTGACGATATAATATATCCTGATATCAGGCTTGAAGACATCAAAAACGAGAAGGACAATTATAAACTCAGATGACTAAAGCCATATTTTTTGACGTAGCAAATACTCTTTTGCACAAACCTGCCTTGATGGAGAGTATACTCGTGGCCTTCAAAAAATTTGGGCATGAAATTCCTCTTTCTCAAATAAAAACGAACCATCAAAAACTAACCGAGGAGATCGTTTTTCCAGACGAAACCACAAAGGAATTTTATCTTGGATTTAATGCCAAACTCTGTGAATCACTGAATATGGAGGCAACTGATTCGCTAGTAAACGAAATCTTCGAAGCAAGTAAAGGACTAGAGTGGGCAGCATTTGATGATCTATTGGTTCTTAAGGAACTGTCAATACCAATTGGGATTGCGTCAAATTGGGATAAATCACTTCGAACTAAACTCAAACATTACTTTTCTTATGATTTTCGGTGGATCCTGGTATCAGAAGAACTAGGAGTTAAAAAACCACATTCAGAGTTTTTTGATAAAATGCTCGAAGCATCCGGATTTGAAGCAAATGAAATTATGTTTGTTGGAGATTCAATGCGCCTTGATATTAATCCATCTAAAAATGCAGGAATGCAAGCAGTGTTGATTGATAGAAATAACTTCTATTCAGCTTATAATGGCGTAAAGATTAACTCAATGAACCAATTATCTTCACTGCTATGAAAAGACTGGCAATTATCGGTGCAGGAGATCTTGGTCATCAGATCGCTTATCATGCCCCAAAAAATGGATATGAGGTCGTTGGTTTTTTTGATGATTACTCTTCAGATGTTATCGGAAAAGTTGACGATGCGAAAACAGCATTTGAGAATGCAAAGTATGATGAGTTGATGATAGGTGTCGGTTACAAACACATGGATTTTCGATCAAGGATTTTTGACAAACTCTCTCAGACGATACCTTTCGGAAAAGTAGTACATCCGTCTTCCTACGTCGATTCTTCCTGCCAGATTGGAGCAGGGACATTCATCTATCCGGGATGTGTTTTGGACATGAATGTTGTTCTTGGCGAAAATGTATCACTAAACGCCGGATGTGTCATTGCGCACGATTCAAAGATTGGTCGTCACTCCATGTTATCACCGGGTGTGATCATTTCCGGTTTTGTGACGGTGGAGCAAAAAGTGAATCTTGGCACTGGCACCAAGGTGATTGATAATATCCATATTTCATCGGGAGTGCGAACCGGGGCAGGAGCTGTGGTTACTCAAAAACTGGAAATACCGGGGCTCTATGTTGGAGTACCTGCGGAATACAAGAAGTCATGATTCCATTCAACAAACCATATTTGACAGGAAAAGAAACGGATTATATCCGGGATGCTGTTGAAACCGGTAAAATCTCCGGGAATGGTGAATTCACAAAAAAGTGCCATGAATTTTTTGAAGAAAAATTCAACTTTCGAAAATGTCTGCTTACAACATCTTGCACCGATGCACTTGAAATGGCAGCACTTTTATTAGATATCCAGCCAGGAGATGAGGTAATAATTCCCAGCTATACATTTGTGTCATCTGCCAATGCATTTGTCTTAAGAGGTGCTTCCATCCGGTTTGCTGATAGTAATGAATTGAATCCAAATATATCCGTTGATAGCGTTCGCTCCCTAATCACCAATAAAACCAAAGCAATCCTGGTGGTTCACTACGCCGGAGTGGCATGTGACATGGACGCAATAATGTCACTTGCTCGAGAACATAATATTTATGTAGTGGAAGATGCAGCCCAGGCCATCGATAGCAAGTACAAGGATAAAGCTCTTGGCTCAATAGGTCATCTTGCTGCTTTTTCATTTCATGAAACAAAAAATATTATTTCAGGAGAAGGAGGTATGCTGGTAATCAATGATGAAAAATTTGAGCAGCGTGCAGAGATTTTATGGGAAAAAGGGACCAATAGAGCTTCTTTTTTTAGAGGTGAGGTGGATAAATATGGATGGGTAGATGTAGGCTCCTCATTCTTACCATCAGAAATCACTGCTGCTTTCTTATTTGCACAGTTGGAAAGTTTGGATGACATTCAAAAAAAACGCATTAGCATTTGGCATAGATATCGGGAAGAACTAGACTTTCTTAATGATCGTGGAGAGTATTTACCTTTTATACCACCCTATGCTGAGAACAACGCACATATGTTTTACCTGGTGTGTAAATCGGGCGATGAGAGGGATGAATTAATCAAACAAATTAGGAAGCGTGGCGCTCACCCTGTTTTTCACTATCTCTCTTTACATAAGAGTCCATTTTATAGTGATAAGTATCATGGAGGCGAACTTCCCAATTGTGATCGATACGCTGAAAACCTGGTTAGGCTTCCATTTTATTATGAACTAGGAGAGGATCAGCAAGTTGTAGTTGACGCCATTAAAGAGTTTTACGGGTGATTCTTCATTTGCATACGGATTCGAGATTTGCAAACTACACAATTGAAGTATTTGGCAAGGAGAATAGTTTTCATTTGATTGGACTAAGGTATCCCAATCAAGAACTAAGATTTGTAACAAAACAGTCTCATGTCAATACCTACGTTTTTGGTTGGAACAGTCCAGAAAAGCTTCTGGCAAAGATCAAACCTGCCATGGTTGTCGTTCACTTCATGGATATCCGATGGTATGAATTTCTTTCTGTTTTACCTAAACACATCAAGTTGGTTTGGATTTTTTGGGGAGGAGACGGGTATAGCCTTCCCAAAATGAGTGAAAACCTATATGATAAATACACTTCCCAAGGATTCAAACACGCTAACACCGTTTCCAAGCTCGATAAGATGAAGGCAGAACTAGGAATCAAATCTGTGTTTAATTTTCCCTTCTTTGCAAGTCTCACATTTGAATTTTTAAGGAAACGTAGGACGTCCGGTTCTTCTGAAAAAATCAAAAATGAAGTCTACAGCCGGGTAAACTACTGCGGCACATTTCTAAAAGAGGATTACGAATTGTTGCAAAGCAAGTATGCATTTTCAATGAAATGGATTGATGCCAGATTTATAAGTCTTGAACAGCTCATAGGTAATTCGGGAGATCATATTTCCGGCAACAATATCTTAATCGGTAACTCCTGTACCATGGAGAATAACCATGTTGATGCATTTCAAGCTATCCAGCACATAAATCTCGACAAAGGTCAGCAAGTGATTTGTCCGCTTAGCTACGGTAAGGATCTTGGAAAATACCGTGACTGGATAGTGGAAGAAGGTAATCGTTGCTTTGGACAATCTTTTGAGCCTCTAATGCAACTGATGCCTCTTAATGAATATACGCAGGTTTTACGCACGTGCTCACATGCTATAATGCATCATAATCGCCAACAAGCATTCAACAACGTACTCGCTTTAGTATACCTGGGTGTGAAAGTCTACTTAAAACCTGAGAATACTATTTACAGCTTTTTGAAACGGATCGGTTGTCACGTGTATTCAATGAATGAACTTAATAATGTTACGCAATTGACTCCACTGTCATCGTCGTTAGTTGATGAAAATCGAAAGCTGCTAAGAGGAGAATTCTCTCAACAAAAAATAAGAGAATCTGCTGTAGGGATTGTTCAATTAGCTACAAAAAAAGATGGTTGAATTTTTCTTGAAAGGCCTCTTCTTCATTGCGCAGATACACTCCAAGTTGTTTTTTTAACTGTTGCTCCTCAGAGCTAATTGGAGGTACATCGGTTTTGTTAAACGCATAGTAAAGTGGTGTGATAAGGTTTTGCAGTGCCTTAGGAGTGCGCCTTTTGATGCTTAGTGCCCATTGGTGCAATTTGCGATTTCGTAGGCCAAAAGTTTCGTTCTTTCTTTCCAGAGTGACAGTCTCAAAGTATGATGCATCAATCCCCAAGTAGCTGGCCAGCTTCCTTAAAACCTGAAGATGATCAGACTTCAGATCATCGAAATTGATTATTCGAAATTGATACTCTTTTACATATTTCAGCCATAAGTCTACATAGGGTGTCAGGATAGACTCTTCAACTAAATGACTTGTGAATCTGGTCCCATCATACCCAAGATATTCATCAAATGAGCCACTGAATTTCTTAGTCTTAAATCTATTGAATTGGTATTCTGAAAAGAGCCTGTCTGCAGCCGCACGATAAACAATAACAACCTTTAAATCCTTAAGGGTGCTGAGTTGCTTAGCCGCCAATTCGGAGTAAATATATCCAGGGGATGCTTCCATTACGATCGCCTCATTTGAGTGCTCAGAGAAGTATTCTTCATACTTCTCCCAGCCATCTTTATTAAAATTGGCAAAAGCGCTCCCGACATTGGCGTCATCATAGAAGTAGTAAGTCTCCTTGATCTTGGAGGGCAGAACGTTAGGATGCGCCGAGAGCCAGTCAAAAAGTGAGGTAGTTCCCGTTTTCGGGGGGCCTGCTATAATAAAATTAGGTAGAGACATTACTTGATCGTAATTCTACGCCAACACCGCCTAAAAATGCAAGTAAGACCAAGATGGAACTTAAAAGCATGATTGTATTTCCGGTGTAATAAGTTTGAGGCTTAAACTCGAAAATTATTTCATGACTTCCTGAAGGTATTGCCAGGGCACGAAGGACATAGTTTGCTCTAAGTATTTCTGTTTCGTTTCCATTTATTGAAGCTGTCCAGCCTTCGGGATAGTATATCTCCGAGAATATTCCCAAAGCTGTTCCACCGCTGATTTCTGCAGAATACGTCACTTTGTTGGGGCTTTTTTCTGTCAGTAAAATCGTTCCGTTTCCGGAAATTTGAGGGATATCAAATTTATTTTGATCAATGAGTGCCACGTTTTTTGTATCAATGGAGCAAACCTGACCAATTTCCTCGTCCGGAGTATTGACAGGAATCACCCGATTGACTGTCCAGGCATTTCCATTAGCGTAGCGATTTGGAAACACCGCATTGGCTTGTGATCCCGCATACATAAATTTGGTATTGAGCATATTTAAAACGTTCAATCCGGAGAAATTCATGGACTGACTTTGCAAGGTTTGATAGGCTTGCTGAAGCTCTGATTGAAGACAATAATCTATAAGATCGTTGTATCGTCTGATCTTTGCACCGTGGTATCCACCGATAGACTCATGAAAGTAGGACGTCCGATTCTCATTCCATGGATTTTGGAGATTTAATACGCGATCTCCATAGAATGCTTGAGAAGCTATTGCCTTGTCTGCATCTGTCATCTGAAAGAATGTACGGCTAGGATCCTTCTCAAACTTTTCTTCGCCCAGGAATCTCTTCGTTAGAGAGAAACTGTCAACAAAGACAAGGAAGGCAAGTCCAAGCATCACCTGACTGGTTTTAACCCTTTTCTTTATCAGCGCCCAAATTACGATTGCAAAGGCGACAACAAACATGAGTGCTCTCATACTATCTCTGATCAATAAGGATTTTCGATCTTCTCGGACGGCATCTAAAAACCAATCCGGCAATTGAGAATCCACTGATCCGCGAAAGCCCAATGCACCGGAGAAAAGCATTATTAATACCAGAAATCCTCCTGCAATGCCAAATAAAATAAAGATCTTCTTTTTTAACTCCTGATTCCATTCCTTGTCTACCAACCTATCCAATGCCACAAAACCAAGTAGGTTCATAGCAAATATGGTAATGATGATGGTGAATGTAACCGACCGGAACTTATTGTATCCCGGCAGGTAGTCAAAGAGCATATTATTAAAACCTTCGAAGTTTTTGCCCCAGCTCATCATTATACCAAGGACAGCCAGCGATATGAGCCATACTTTCTGTTTCTTAGGTAAAATAAGAATGCCCAAAATGAAAAGAATGACTGTCAAAGTACCAGCATAATAGGGTGCAGTCAATGGTTGATCTCCCCAGTAGGTTGGGATGGATTTCACCTGATTTTCGATTTGAGATCTATTATATCCTGCATTTCTTAAAGCATCAGCCACAGCAGATTTTGTCGAAAGCTCTTGCTGAGATGAACCACCGAAAATGTTTGGAACAAAAAGAAATAAAGGCTCGGCAATTCCATTACTATATCTAAAAGCATACTCTTTGTCCAGCCCTGATGATTCTTTCTGATCTGCTTGAAGTTCTGACTTACCTCTAATAGTATACTTGCTATATTCCAAAGTAGAAGCGAGCCTTCCATAGTTGGCGCCCACCGCCAATACGGCCGCCAAAATCATAAGGCCGGAATTAATACTAAAAGACTTGAAGTCCTTTGTCCTCAAAACTTGAAATAAAACATTGATACCATAGGCAATTACAATGATGGCCAGGTAATAGGTAATCTGCGGGTGATTTGTTCTAATCTGAAGCGCCAGGGAAAGGGCAGTTATTCCGAAACCAAGCCACCTCTTTCCTGAAAAGGAAAGATGGATACCGGCCAGGACAAGTGGCATTAGTGATACAGCGGCAATCTTGGCGTTGTGTCCGGCCATTATACCAATCATGCTAAACCCATTTAGGCCGAAGGCAATTGCTCCGGCAGCAGCAAGGATTGGTCTTACTTTGAAGCTAAGGAGCAAAATGTAAAAACTCACAAATGCTACAAAGAGAATTCCTTGAGGGTGCTTCATACCAAGTCTTATTACTCTGTACACATAGGCAATAAGATCACCAGAGTACTGAACGCCAGTTAAATAAGCTGGCATTCCACTGAACATGTATGGATTCCAAAGAGCTTCTTCGCTTGTTCCACTTCTGTGCATTTGAAGCTGGTTGTTGCCACCTGTACCTTGTAAAATATCGTGTTGATTGATTTGCTTGTCACCAATAAAAGTTGGATAGTGAACAAGTATTGTAATCAATAGAAAACCGAGAATTATTAATCCGTGGGTGAGAATATTTTTCTTCAGAGTTGAATTCATTTTGGGAGGTTGATTTTTAAGAACCTTTCAAAGGTAGAATGAATGATTTTATTAATATCAGGAGATATTCTAAATAGATATACAAGTGCAATAAATGCAATAGCCGTCAAAATTGACCGAATGAATATTAAAATGATGGGATGAAGGTCCAGACTGAAATAATAGGCCAAGACAAAAGTCAAAATACCAATTATAAAAAGTGTTAAGTGAGATTTTTGAAAAGGATGCATGTTAAAATGATATTTAACGTATATGATCTTTACAATTAAATGAATCATAATTGCTGCGAAGTAGCTGATAGCAGCACCTTCCAATCCCCAAATAGGAATAAGTAAATAATTTAAGGCTACAAGTAAAATTGCCGTTGCAAGCTGAAAAACAAGGTTGTACCTGTATAGGTGAGAATAGTTTATTATTTCGCCAGGGAAGCTGGAAATCATCACAGCAAGCTTCGCTAAACAAACCAAAACCACAACATAAAAGCCAGCTTTAAATTCATCTCCCTGGGGAATGAATTGAAACAAGTCCTGAAGGTTTGTTATTAAACCAATAAACAAAAGGAAGCCAAACACAGACATGGTAATGGAGCTGCGCTTATAAAGGCTATGAACCCCATCCAGATTTTTGTTTTCAAGCGCTGATGAAATTATTGGAGAGATAACTTTTGCCATATTTCTTCTTGGCATTTCTACAATCGTTCCTATGAAGAAGCATGTGACGAAAATTCCATTAGCGGCAGTTCCTAGAATTGAGGTAACCAGATCGTAGGTAGCATTATTCATAATCGCAAAACTGCCGGCCAGGAGCATTGAATAAACTGCAAATTGCATGAGTTTCACTTTCCATTCATAAGTGATTAGTGAAAAGTTGAAACTAAACCTAAATCCATTGAACAGTACAAGCTTGACGAAAAGTAAAATCAGAGCCAATGAATAGTTGATGGCAAGACCTCTCACAGCCCATTCAAAACTAAACCAGTTTAAAGCATAGCCGACTACCAAAACTATTGAGCCAATCCTTAGAAACACGTCGCGTATAAACGACGGAAAAAGAACTCTAAGATTAGTTCTACTAAGGCTAAAGAACATTTCGAAAAAGCTGTTGACAACAATAATGATTGCCGTAATTGAAAGGTAGTTTACATATTCAGGGGCAGAATTGACATACCTGTTTGCAATGGCGTCTCTCATCAAATAGGCAAAAGAAATAACTACCAGGCAACCTATTAGAACAATCAGTAATTGAAATGTAAATACACTGTTTCTATCCTTTTCTGGAAATAGAGGAAAAAACTTGAGATACGAACTAGCCATACCAAAAGAGGTAAATGGAGAAATCATCATTGCATTTGCCGTGATAATTCCAAACAACCCAATTTCATCCAATTGAAAATATTCAGGCCTTAGATAAAGAGTATTGGCAAAGCCTATCAGTACCCCTAGATAGGCGATAATTGTACCCCAAAAACTTTGTTTTATTACGACTCCCACACGGCAGAATTAAAAAAACCACAATTTAAAAGAAAGAGCAACGACCATCACCAATAGAATCATCCGAATCATCCGATCACTTTTGCCTACAGACCACCGACTGCCAACCCAGGCTCCCAGCGAATTTCCAATTGCCAAAATCAAACCGTATTCCCATCGAATTTTATCTTCGATGTAAAATACAGCAACTGCAGCAACAGTGTAGCAAAGGATCACAAAGACCTTAATGCTATTCGTCTTCGCCATATTGAAACCATGAATGCCTGTAAGTGTGGCAATGATGAGAAAGCCTATTCCGGCCTGAATAAAACCACCATAGATTCCCAGAAAGAAAAACGCTACAACACTTGTCCAAATTTTATTTCTGGAGAGAATCTCTTCCGGGTTGATTTTAATTGCAGGACGAAAAACAGATATCGCCATTACGACCAACATGACAATGGCGAGTATGCGATTAAACAATTGATCACCGATATCAACAGCAATATTTGAACCGATAATAGCTCCGGCAATTGCTGGGATAGCGACATAGATAGCAAAAGGAAACACATAAACACCTTTACTTCTATACCCTGCCACTGAGAAAATATTTTGTATAAATATGGCTACCCGATTTGTGCCATTCGCCTCGGCAGAAGGAAGTCCCATAAAAATTAGTAATGGCATTACCAGTAAAGAACCACCTCCGGCAATGCTATTTACAAAGCCGGCAAAGACGCCAGCACCTATCAGTATAAGGCCATCCAGTAAAGACATATTAGAGCTTATAATCTGTGAGCTTGCAATCTAAGTCATCTGTGCAATCAGCAAGTAATTGTATTTGTGTTTTTCCTGTGATTGGATGCAGCTCCAGTGGACACATCTCTGCCAGGAGCACGAGGGTGAACTTCCTTTGAGGAATACCGGGATGGGGTAGTGTAAGATCTTCGGAAGCAATGACCTTGTCATGATAATACAGAATATCAATATCAATGCATCGCTCTCCCCATTTCTCTTGTCGGATTCTTCCCAACTGCTTCTCCACTTCAAGAAGCGACTCCATCAGTTCTGCAGGTTGCTTGTTAGTGTCTATTTGCAGGATGACATTTAAAAACCAATCCTGATCCTTTTTGCCCCAAGGTTCAGTTTCATAAACGGACGATTCATCTAGAATATGGATTCCTTCTCTGATCAACAGGTTTTCTGCCTCTCTGAGGTATTCCAACCGATTGCCCATATTACTGCCCAACAGGAGGTAAATTCCGTTCATACAGTTTCTTAATCCAAAGTTTAAGATCCTCGTCTTACTTTTGCAGGTTTCATAGACAAACTAAAACCCACAAAACAAAATACATGGCTTTTTTAAGAAATCTTTTAGCCACAATACTAGGTCTGGTCATTTTCACATTCCTTGGATTTTTCATGCTCGTTGGCTTAGTAGCTTCAGCATCCTCTGATGAAGTGCCTACAGTAAAATCCAATTCTGTGCTTTATTTCCCTATGTCGGGAATTTTACTAGAAAAGACCGTTGAGGATCCATTCTTAAATGCCTTTGCAGACGGACCTACACCATTGAGCTTACTTGATATAATCTCAGCAATAAATCGAGCGAAGACTGATGATCGGATACGAGGAATTTATCTCGAGCCGATGTATCTGGCAGGGAGCTATGCAGGATTTCAGGAAATAAGGGATGCGCTTTTGGATTTTAAGGAATCGGGCAAATTCGTATACGCTTACGGTGAGTATATCAGCGAATCTGACTACTATGTTGCCTCTGTGGCCGACAGTTTGTTCCTTAATCCAACCGGTGCGATAGAATTCAATGGATTAGATGTGAATATCACCTTTTTAAAAGGCATGTTTGATAAACTGGATATCAAGCCGGAAGTGTTCAGAGTTGGCGATTTTAAAAGCTACGTAGAACCGTATATTCGGAAAGACCTGAGTGATGAAAACAGGTTGCAGTACACCGAGCTCCTCAATTCCATGTATGGAACCTACCTGGAAAACGTTTCCAACTCCATCCAAATCCCAATAGCTAAGCTTCAGGACATCTCGAATCAGATGAAGGTAAGCCTGCCTCAAGATGCTGTAGATGTAGGGTTGATTCATAAAATTGGATATGAAGATGAGCTAAAAAGTGTAATGAAAGAGAAACTCGGTCTCAATGAAGACAAAGATCTCCGCACCATGAAAATGAACAAATACATTCAAGCGATATCAGCTGAAAGTAATTATTCCAGCAATAGGATCGCTGTTATCGTTGCGGAAGGAGATATTGTGATGGGTGGTGATGAAGGCATTGTGGGAGCAACATTTGCGGAAGAAATTAGAAAGGCACGAAACAACGATAAAGTGAAAGCCATAGTAATGCGGGTAAATTCCGGAGGTGGAAGCATGACTGCCTCTGATATGATCTGGAGAGAATTGATGCTGACCAAAGGAAAGAAACCAATAATTGCGTCTATGGGAGGAGCAGCCGCTTCAGGTGGATACTACATTGCAATGCCTGCTGATACCATTTTGGCACAACCAAACACCATTACGGGTTCGATTGGAATTTTTGGAATGTGGTTCAATTTTGGTGAATTCCTGGAGAATAAAATTGGGATCACCCATGATGTAGTAAAAACTGGAGAATATTCGGATATCTACACAGTTACGAGACCACTTCGAGATGCTGAACGAGCGATCATTCAACGTGGTGTAAATGAAGGATATGAAGTATTTACTCAAAAAGTAGCTGATGCAAGAGGCAAAACACAGGAAGAAATAAAGCAAATAGCAAGTGGACGAGTGTGGAGTGGAGAGCAAGCCTTGAATAATGGGCTTGTTGATCAACTTGGTGACTTTAATGATGCCATACAAATGGCTGCCAAAGCCGCTGGAATCGAAGATGATTACATGGTAGCTTATTACCCAAAGAAAAAGCCATTCATTGAAGAGATTCTTGATAAAATGAACGCCAAGATACAGTTTACCTTATTTGGGGTAGATGCAGATCCATTAGTGAAGAAGACCAAGGAACTGAATAATCTTAAAGGTCTGCAAGCGAGACTGCCAGGAAATCTTGAGGTAAGATGATATAAAAAAAGCGGCATCAGCCGCTTCTTTTTACCCAAAATCAAAACTCAATTTTATCTTCCGTACCCATCTGCGTAATATCGTCTCTTCCCATATTTACGATAGCGTTTAATATGATATGCATTATTCGCTACAGGATTGTTCGCTGATAAGTTCAGTTCAACGCTGTATGTCCTTCTTAGATTTCGCATGCGAACAGGATATGGAAGATTTACAGACATTCTCCAAACTCCTGCATCTACATAAAGAAAAACTTCTCTTCGCTGATCGTAGTAGATATTATATTCAGGAAAGTAGGTAAACCTGTGCACCTGCTTGATTCTATAGCCATGTGCCTGTGCCCACACCGGCGGTCCTTTTTTTACCTGGTGCCTTTGCTTATGCTTATGATGCTTCGAACAAGCTTCTACTTGAGTAAAAGCCATCAACATGATTATTGCCATTCCGATTATTTGTACACTTCTTTTCATAATTGATAAGTGTTTGGTTCGGACAAGAAATATTCAAGCATCGTGCCATGACTGTTAATTGTAGTGTTTTTCAGGTATTTAAAAAGGCCATTATTATACCCTTTAAAGGAATAATAATGGCTTTTGTAGATAGAATTGGATGTTTGGTCGAAGGAATAGAATTAGTTTAATAATTCATTATATACGTGTGATTTCGGAGTAAGAAAGATCAGTATCTGTAAGCAATAAGGTTGCTTTAATCAGACCAATTGGTGCTAGCTATTTTGGTTTTATCATTCCTCCATCAATTTTTTCTTCAATCCCTCCAGGTTCTTTTTGCGTGGAATGTGCATCTTCTTCCTTTCCCAACGAATCAAGGTAAATGACAAAGCAAATGTTCCTATAATTAAAAGCCACTTCTCTAGTGAGGCACCCTGATAGAGCATTTTGCTTAGAGAAAACAAGCTCATCGGTAGAAGGTAATAGTATATCATTAGCGTAGCTATTTGAATCATTGAATGGCTATTGGAAATTGCATGATCCAATTCGCCTAGCATCGACCGGTCAAACATTTGCTCATTTCGCTTTCTTCTAAACCTAAATGCGATCAAAAAAACCACCGTCAGAGCCATGATTATTGCTCCTACATAATCCCATAATCCCTCTTTATCGAGGATTGCGTCGACTATCAAAACAACAGTAACAATGCTGTTTATGATGATTAGACTGATCTCAACAAGATTAATTCTCTTGCTTGCAGCATTCTTCTTGCGAGTGATGCTTTTATGAAGAGCGGTTTCATTTATTGCGTACATAGTTTCTCCTTTTTGTTCATTCCAGATTTTTTGCATTTCCTCAAACTCCATATTCATATTGTTTAGAGTTAGTCACTAATTGCTTTTTGATCCGATGAATCTTCACGCCGATGTTGCTTTCAGAAATGCCCATCATTTCGGACATCTCCTTGTAGCTATACCCATCGAGAAGAAGTAGTGTAAGCGAACGGTCAATCTCATTGAACTGCTTGATTTGGTCATAAAGCCAAGTCACACGTTCGTCTTTAGAGTCTTCATTAGCAGCCAGCACATTGGTCATTTTTTCCACCTCCTGATGACCGGCTACATGTTTCTTTTCCTTGGTACTCCACTTGATTGCGGTGTTGAGAGCAATCCGATAGAGCCAGGTTGATACTGCTGAAGAACCTTTAAAATTTGGAATGGATCGAAACATCTGTAAGCAGATATCCTGAAAGAGATCATTCTGATCCGCTTCAGTAAATGCATACGCTTTAATAATCTTAAAGAGCAACGCCCGATATCCATCAAGCCATTCGTCAAAGATTTTACGCTGTTCGCTTTCTTTCATTTTCGAATCGTTACTCCACTAGTACCAGGAGTAGCGTATTTCTTACAAAAGGATGAAAAAATATTAATCAAGCTGATCCTGGATGCTCTTGGTTATTGGTGCATCTACTTCACCTGTATGGGCTGTTGATTTGTTTTCTATCAACATTATTTGGCACTCTTTGGCTGATGAAACTCGATGATTCACTGCTTTTTTCACCACATAAAAATCTCCTTTTTTCATCATGAATGGATCTCTTCCTTCTTCCTCAAAGAGTAGTTCACCGTCCAGTATAAAGAAGGCTTCATCTTCATTTGCATGATTGTGCCATGGGATATCCTCTCCTTTTATTTTCGCAACTTTCACATAAACGTCATTTACTTCCCCAATCACTTTTGGAGAGAAGTATTGGCTAACCTTGGCCAGGTGTTCTTGAATATTCATACGTCTAAATTTAGCTATTGGGAATAAGAAAGTTATCTGCTGTAATTACTAGCATCCGTTTTTGAATTCAATTGCAACTTGCTCGTATAATCTATATCATTTTCATGTCCCTCCGCCTACTTTTGTAGATATGCCAATACATGACCTAGTAGTAAGCCCTGAAGTGGGATTTAGCCCCGAAGTACTAGAAGCTTATTTGAAGCGAACAGATCAACTCAAGCAAGGCCAATATGTAGATATCTTAAGAAGATCTGTCGACGCCAGGCAAAAAAACATTAAGGTCAACCTCAGAGTAGAAATAAAGGATACACCTCCAAAAGTCGAGTATGTTGAGTATTTCCGCAAAGAATACAATGTAACCAATGCTAAACCTGTAATCATAGTAGGAGCGGGTCCAGCTGGATTATTCGCAGCATTAAAAGCAATAGAAGGTGGGTTAAAGCCAATTGTTTTAGAACGCGGCAAAGATGTGAGAGCAAGAAGGCGAGACCTGGCAGCCATCAACAAAGATCATATTGTGAATCCTGAAAGTAACTATTGTTTTGGTGAAGGAGGGGCAGGAACCTATTCAGACGGTAAACTTTATACACGTTCAAAAAAGAGAGGTAGTATTCGGAGAGTTTTTGAGATTCTTGTGGCGCATGGTGCTACAACTGATATTTTATTTGAGGCACACCCGCATATAGGTACAAACAAACTACCAAAGTTGGTCACCGCCCTAAGAGAAACCATAGAAGACGCTGGTGGCGAAGTGCACTTTGATACTAAAGTGACAGATTTTTTCATTGATAATGGAGAAATAAAGGGAGTTAAATCCGAGGTAGGGGAACATCGGGGAATAGCTGTAGTATTAGCAACCGGACATTCTGCAAGAGATATTTTTCGGTTATGTAAAGCTAAACGAGTGAAAATAGAAGCTAAACCATTTGCATTGGGAGTCAGAATCGAGCATCAACAGCAATTGATAGATCAGATTCAATACAAATGCAATGATCGAGGCGAATACTTACCAGCTTCCGCTTATTCATTGGTTTCTCAAACCACCCTGAAAGGAAAGGAGCGAGGTGTTTTTTCATTTTGTATGTGTCCGGGAGGATTTATTGTGCCTGCTGCGACTTCACCCGGAGAGTTGGTTGTAAATGGTATGAGTCCTTCCAGACGAGATAGCAAGTATGCCAATTCTGGAATGGTAGCTGCTATCGAGTTGGAGGATATTCCCGAATACCAAAAATTCGATGAGCTGGCCGCTATGGAGTTTCAGGCAGATGTTGAGAAGAGGGCGTGGAAAATGGGAGGTAGTACTCAGGTTGCCCCTGCACAGCGAATGGTTGATTTTGTTAATGGAGTATTGTCACCGAGCCTGTTAGAAACCTCGTATCAGCCAGGATTGTGTTCGGCTGACATGATGGAAGTGCTCCCTTATTTTGTAGGCAAAAGATTACGACAAGGGTTCCAGCATTTTGGGAAAAAGATGAAAGGCTATTTAACAAATGAAGCACAAATTGTTGGAGTAGAAAGCCGAACCTCATCTCCAGTGAGGATTCCAAGAGCAAAAGATACTTGTGAGCATGTAGAAATAAAAAGATTGTTTCCATGTGCTGAAGGAGCAGGATATGCCGGTGGGATTGTTTCTGCTGCAATGGATGGAGAAAGATGTATGGATCAAGTCATTAAACTGTACGGCTCCCCTTAAAAGACAAGAAGGTGATCTCTAATCAGATCACCCTATTGAAAAGTAACTACAAACTAATACGATTATTCTTTTATTCTTCTGGGGTGACAGAAAATTGCCCAGTTACTTCAGCTTGAATGTCATCACTTCCTTCTCCGTCAAAACTAAAGGTGCCATTTATAACATCTCCTGAAACTGTCACCTCGATACTTCCTGAAATAGCCGTAATGCCTGTTGTTTCGAAGGTGGATGTATTTACCGAAGTGAATGTTGCTGTATTGCTTGAGGCGATTTCAAGGCTGTAAGTTCCGGCACCATCAAAGCTAACAATAGAGATTGCCATTGAGTTACCTGTCCCTTCAGACGCTACAATGGCTAGCACATTTCCATTACTCGAACTCGTGAGATTGGCCTGTACTAGTTTTTGACCCTGAACTTCTCCAGACGCATTAAAATTAGCAGTAATGTCACCAGTGACTGTTGCAGTTAGACTATTTCCAGCAGGAACAGCATCGTCTGAATCTCCTCCACACGAAAAAAGTAAAATAGAGAGAATAAAGTAGGCGGATAATTTAATGATATTCATAGTGTTTTTTCAGGCTAAGTTTCTAGTATTTAGTTCATTACTCAATACCCTCCAGTTGTGATTTTACATCCGTAGTTCATGGTATTTAGCTTTTTCAAATATTTACCATCCTTTGTTTGTTCCCATAGATTTAGATGTCGATCTATTGAAATTCACATTAGGTCGAATAAGCCATAAATGAAAGTTTTTAGCCGCTGGTAATAATTATTTTTGAATACCCGCTAAACAGTCAAAACCATGAAAATTACCCCGAGACTTCTCGTCGCAATGGCGACTTTGTTACTCTCAGCCACTCTTGCTGCTCAAGAGTTTACAGCCGGAATAAATACCGAAACTCCTAATCCTAATGCAGTTTTACACCTTGTGGCGCCCAATGGAAATCAGGGATTATTGATTCCTAGCCTAACGACCGCCCAAAGGACCGGAATGGCAAGTTCGCTAACCGCAAGCGACAATGGCTTGATGATATTTGATAGTGATTTAAATGCATTTTATTTCTGGGTAAACCCAAATTGGGTAGTAACAACCAACACTGACAACCAGAACCTGACTTTAGCAGGAACCAATCTTTCAATAGCAAATGGAAATACAGTTGATTTAAGTGCCTTAAATACAGATAATCAGAATTTAAGTCTATCGGGAACCAATCTTTCTGTTGAAAGAGGCAATACCATTGACTTGACTACTGCGGGATTTGTTGTAACAGAAAGTGACCCAACTGTTCCTGCAAATATTAAAGATGGAATTGATTTCTCAGAATTAACAGGAATACCTGCAAATCTCGATTTGGATCAAACAAATGATATTACCAATGCCGCCAATCCAGCAGCCGGTGATGTCTCTGGGAGTTATACTGCAGGCTTCACCGTAGATCAAGTAGGTGGCCAGACTGCAGCAAACGTGGCAGCCGCTACCACAGCCGTGAACTCGGCACCAGCCTTAGACTTAGATAGTAGTGATGATGTTGCAACAGGCACAGCTCCAGCTGCGGGCGACGTATCGGGTAGTTATACTGCTGGCTTCACCGTAGACCAAGTAGGTGGCCAGACTGCAGCAAACGTAGCAGCCGCTACCACCGCAGTGAACTCGGCACCAGCCTTAGACTTAGATAGCAGTGACGATGTGGCAACAGGAACAGCTCCAGCTGCGGGCGATGTATCAGGTAGTTATACTGCCGGCTTCACCGTAGATCAAGTAGGTGGCCAGACTGCAGCAAACGTAGCAGCCGCTACCACCGCAGTGAACTCGGCACCAGCATTAGACTTAGATAGCAGTGACGATGTAGCTACAGGTACGGCTCCAGCTGCCGGTGATGTATCAGGAAGCTATACTGCCGGCTTCACCGTAGATCAGGTAGGTGGCCAGACTGCAGCAAACGTAGCAGCCGCTACCACAGCCGTGAATTCGGCACCAGCCTTAGACTTAGATAGCAGTGACGATGTGGCAACAGGAACAGCTCCAGCTGCGGGCGACGTATCGGGTAGTTATACTGCAGGCTTCACCGTAGATCAGGTAGGTGGCCAGACTGCAGCAAACGTAGCAGCAGCGACTGCAACAGTTAATGGAGCAGCATCTTTAGATTTAGATACAAGTGATGATGTTTTAACAGGGGCCAATCCAGCTGCGGGCGATGTATCAGGTAGTTATACTGCCGGCTTCACCGTAGATCAAGTAGGTGGCCAGACTGCAGCAAACGTAGCAGCCGCTACCACCGCAGTGAACTCGGCACCAGCCTTAGACTTAGATAGCAGTGACGATGTGGCAACAGGAACAGCTCCAGCTGCGGGCGATGTATCAGGTAGTTATACTGCTGGCTTCACCGTAGATCAAGTAGGTGGCCAGACTGCAGCAAACGTAGCAGCAGCTACCACAGCCGTGAACTCGGCACCAGCATTAGACTTAGATAGCAGTGACGATGTAGCTACAGGTACGGCTCCAGCTGCCGGTGATGTATCAGGTAGTTATACTGCAGGCTTCACCGTCGATCAAGTAGGCGGTCAGACTGCAGCAAACGTAGCAGCAGCGACTGCAACAGTTAATGGAGCAGCATCTTTAGATTTAGATACAAGTGATGATGTTTTAACAGGGGCCAATCCAGCTGCGGGCGATGTATCAGGTAGTTATACTGCCGGCTTCACCGTAGATCAAGTAGGTGGCCAGACTGCAGCAAACGTAGCAGCCGCTACCACCGCAGTGAACTCGGCACCAGCCTTAGACTTAGATAGCAGTGACGATGTAGCTACAGGAACAGCTCCAGCTGCCGGTGATGTATCAGGTAGTTATACTGCGGGTTTCACCGTAGATCAGGTAGGCGGCCAAACTGCAGCAAACGTAGCAGCAGCGACTGCAACAGTTAATGGAGCAGCATCTTTAGATTTAGATACAAGTGATGATGTTTTAACAGGGGCCAATCCAGCTGCCGGCGATGTATCAGGTAGTTATACTGCCGGCTTCACCGTAGATCAGGTAGGTGGCCAGACTGCAGCAAACGTAGCAGCCGCTACCACAGCCGTGAACTCGGCACCAGCCTTAGACTTAGATAGCAGTGACGATGGCGACATGCTTTCTGGCACATATGATCCAGGTGCCATAGCCGGAGATGCGTTTGACATGAGTATTCATACCACTGCAATAGCGCCTAATCCAGGAGAAGTATTGGCCTGGGATGGAGCCAATTGGAACCCTGCAGTAGATAACACCGGAGGTGACATGCTTTCAGGCACGTATGATCCAGGCGCCATAGCCGGAGACGCGTTTGATATGAGCATTCATACCACTGCGATCGCTCCAAACCCAGGAGAAGTATTGGCATGGGATGGAGCCAATTGGAATCCGGCAGTAGATAACACCGGAGGCGACATGCTTTCAGGCACGTATGATCCAGGCGCCATAGCCGGAGACGCATTTGACATGAGTATTCATACCACTGCGATCGCTCCAAACCCAGGAGAAGTATTGGCATGGGATGGAGCCAATTGGAATCCGGCAGTAGATAACACCGGAGGTGACATGCTTTCTGGCACATATGATCCAGGTGCCATAGCCGGAGATGCGTTTGACATGAGTATTCATACCACTGCAATAGCGCCTAATCCAGGAGAAGTATTGGCATGGGATGGAGCCAATTGGAACCCTGCAGTAGACAACACCGGAGGCGACATGCTTTCCGGCACGTATGATCCAGGCGCCATAGCCGGAGACGTATTTGACATGAGTATTCATACCACTGCAATAGCGCCTAATCCAGGAGAAGTATTGGCATGGGATGGAGCCAATTGGAACCCTGCAGTAGATAACACGGGAGGCGATATGCTTTCTGGCACGTATGATCCAGGCGCCATAGCCGGAGACGCGTTTGATATGAGCATTCACACCACTGCAATAGCGCCTAATCCAGGAGAAGTATTGGCCTGGGATGGAGCCAATTGGAACCCAGCTGTGGATAATGGTTTAGTCTTACCTTTTTCAGGATTGGATAATACAGCAGATGCATTCTCAATCACACAAACAGGAAATTTCAGAGCAGGTTTCTTTAATGTTACAAATGTTGGTAGCACTGTGCCGGCATTAGAAGCACTTTCAGATGGAGCCGCTGGTTCTTATGCACTTCTTGCACAAAGTAATGGAGCAGGAGACGCAGCTCGTATATCCTATGATAATGCAACCGGAACTGCACAAGCCCTTAATGCTTTTACAAGCGGGTTAGGCCATACCGCTACTTTTTCGAATAATAATGGTAGTAATTCTAGTGCTGTTATTAATGTGATTCATGCAGGTGTTGGACCTGCTATTACAACGGATGCACCAATTGGGATAGGAACAACTACTCCGGGAGTAATATTGGATATTGTTGGAACTGACGCAATTCAGCTGCCAATTGGCAACGATGCACAACGTCCTGGAGTCCCAGCAAATGGAATGTTAAGGTATAGCAACGAGCCTGGAGCTGAGGGTTTTGAAGGCTTCATTGAAGGAGCTTGGGGACCTATCGGTGGAGGTTCAGGACTTATTGATAACCCGTTTACAGAAAACCTAATCGCTGGTTTTGCAGCAGGAAGTAGCTTGATGACTGGAGGAGACAGAAACGTTTTAATTGGAGAAAATTCAGGTAGTGGCATTACAACTGGAACAGATAACGTGACAGTTGGACGAAATTCCGGTTTAACACTTATTAGTGGGACTAGAAATACGCTAATAGGATCAGGCTCAAATACAAGCTCTACTTCTCAAAATGTGGTTGGTATTGGATTCAATGCAAATGCTCCGGGGGATGGTAGTGTAGCAATTGGATTTAACGCCCAAACGAATAATATCGATGGAATTGCAATAGGAAGAAATGCTGTGTCTAATGCAAATGATGCAATAGCAATTGGTACCAACACAGACGCTAATATTCCAAATACCATTATATTGGGTGATGGCATCAACTCAGATTACTTTGTTGGCATTGGAGTTCAAGATGTGAGAGCTCCATTACAAATCGGTGGCGAACTTAGTATGGGACATTTTGAAAACAGTACGGAAACCATATTAGGAGATGCAATCATGTCAAATCTTTATCCTGATTATTCTGTTCCGACAGTAAATCAGCTGAGAAGAACAAATTCAGATTCTGCCTCATTTATATTCTTTGACGATGGAGAAATATTGTTCATGAATGTGGTTAACGGTGCGCCGGATTCTCAGTTGGATTTATCTGATTCAGGTACAGATGTTCGTAGCTGGATGGGTATGAGAAATGATGGAAATATCGACGTTTCAGAAGGTATTCGATTAGGGTCACCAGATCCGGGAGATGAGGAGGATGGGATGATTCGGTACAACGGATCAGCATTCGAGGGATATACTGCAGGATCATGGAATTCTCTTGGCGGAGGAGGCTTGACTTTACCCTTTTCTCAAACGCAGGCTGATGGTGGAGTTTTGTTCGAAGTTCAAAACTCTGGTGCTGGACAAGCTGCTAGATTTAGAAGTAATGGAGGTGATGCTATAGAGGTTGATGGGAATGTAAGTTTCTTCGATGGTGTAGATCGGTCCATTAGTATTTTCACAAATGGAACTGGTCCCGGAAATAACTTTGCAATCAGCGCCGGTGGTTCAGCAAGCGGATCACCTGATCAAGGGGGTAATTTATACTTAAATGCCGGAGATGGAGATGCCACAGGAGGCAACGGAGGTGATGTAGTAATCTCTTCAGGTCTTCCTGGGAGTGCAGCCAATCACGGCATCATCGAGACACATGGTGTTATTCGTGTAGATAACCCTACTCCAGGGTTTGGAGGAACATTAGAACTTGAAGATGATGGGGGAGCTAATGCTTTTGTATTGCAAGCTCATCCGACAAGTAGTGCGTATACTGTGATTTTACCTCAAAATCAGGGAACAGGTTCACTCACAAATGATGGTGCAGGCAACCTTACCTGGGCTCCAGGTGGAGCTGGTGATTTTGTATTTGACGTTAACCAAAATAGTATTGGAGGTAATGGTGCTACTGCCTTAGCGGGAGGTGGTCAAAATGTTATAATAGGTGATGGTGCAGGAAATACAATTACTACTGGCTCGGGAAATGTTGTCGTAGGTTCTGCTTCTGATGTTTCTGCAGGAACATTGGATGCCATATCAATTGGAACTACTAGTTATGTTGATTTAGATGGAGGCATAGCAATTGGAGGAGGTACATCTAATGGCTTTGGAGCTGAAACATTAGGAGTAAACGCAATAGCGCTAGGATTTGATGCTATTGTCACTGCCGGGTCGACTGGTTCAATAGCAATTGGAAATATTGCTGCTGCTTCAGGAGGGAGTGCGATTGCATTAGGTACGAATGCAAATGCTGTCGGTAATGGAACAGCGATTGGAACAGGTACGACGGCCGGTGCAGCGGGCTCAATAGCGGTTGGTTTTGGTGCATCAGTGACCGGTGGTTCCACTAATTCAGTTGCCATTGGAAACAATACCTTCGTTAATACTGCCAATGTAATAGCATTGGGAGACGGCACAAATAATAATTTAAACGTAGGAATTGGCACTGCCAATCCAACAGCTACACTCGATGTAAATGGTGCGGTTAATACAGCTAGCGATATTTCATTGGGAGGTAATTTAGTTAGTGCTATCTCAGGTCCATTTAGTGCTGACCCGGTGGCAACCGACACACGAATTGTGACATTAGATGGAGGGCCAATCAGTGATCTAGCTACAGGGTTGCCCGGACAAGAAATCATTCTTGTTGCTCAAGCAGCTGGTGTTGATATTATTGATGCGGACAATGGCGGAGTAAATATTCAGCTAGAGAACAACGATACCAATTTCTTGATGAATGTGAATTCGACCTTGCACTTGGTATATGTAGGTTCATTTTGGATAGAAATCGGACGAACCTCACAACCATAATTTTATGAAAAAATTATTTGGAGTTATCGTTATGATTTGTGCCCACACGGCATTATCTCAATCCATCACATTTGGAGACCAAACATCACTATATGTAGGTGATGGAACCGTCTTTTTCTTTGGAGGAAACACGAGTCTCAATGGGTCCCTTACGAATACCGGGACTATTGTTAGTTACGGTGATTTTGACTTTGTGCTCAATAGGGATGTGGGCAACCTTAAATTTACTGGTGCGAATGATCAAAACCTTAGCGGCGACACCTTAGAGGTTGGAGATTTTGTGGTTGATAAGCAAGGTAAATTGACGCTATTAACAGATCGCGTAATAGTTTCCGGAGCCTTGGAAACCCGCAGCGGAATTATAGATGCCGAAGATGAAGAAGACTTATTGGTCAGCGGTAGTTCACAGGCACTGGGAACAGGCTACGTTGAAGGAAAGCTGGTAGGCATCTCTCAAGGAGGACCAGTCACATTCCCAATGGGTGTAAATGGATCTCCAAATTATGTAACTATCTCAAGTTTAGCTACAGGTAGCATAGTAAGTGTTGAGTGCAGAATTCCTGATCAGGCACAGTTATTACCGGATGAAGACATGGTCGGGTTGAGTGATGAAGTGGAGTGGATTTTGAAAGTCAAAGGAGATTCCACTACAGCTCAGATATCAGTAAGTTTTTCCGGTGTTGATCTCAATAATTTTTCAAATGGAGAATCAATTCGCGCCAATGCCTACACGCCTGCCATCGCATTATTTTCCAAGCAGGATACACTATATCATATTTTAGATGGCACTCAGAATACGGCTGATCCATTTAACCCAAGCGGGACAATTACTTCCAATGAATCAATTTGGATCACAAATGAAGGACGAAGGATGGCAATTGCCTTGGTTCCTTTGGTTGATGAGCCGCGCCTGTATATCCCAAAAGCATTTGCGCCTAATGCTACCTTAGAAGAAAACAGGGAATTCAAGGCCTACTTCACCGGAACGCTTGTCACATCGATTTCAATTGCTTTATATGATTCCTTCAACAAGCAGGTCTTTACCGTGAGTCAGAGCGGTGACGACTTAGATGTTTCTCAGTTTAGTTGGAATGGTGTACTTAATTCTGGTCAGGATGCCCCGGAAGGGGTGTATTATTACAATGTAAGAATAGTTGCAGATTCTCAAGAATATACGCAGGTCGGTTCAATTTTACTTGTCAAATGAAGAAGCAGCTAATCACCATATTATTGATAGCATGCTCGTTCTCTTTGCTGGGACAGGAAGGCCAATTTTCTCAGTACTTTGCAAGTTCGAGTGTCCTCAATCCTGCATTTACGGGAACTATACCAAATCTTTCATTCAATTCTAATTACAAAAGAGGAGGATCGCCAAGTTCAGATGCATTCCTTGAGCTGCTGCAGGTCACTTTCACCTATCCTTTTAAAAAGACAACAAGTAAAGACCATCAAATAGGAGGCGCGGGAATTACATTTTTTCAGGAAAAGCGAGGATTTGAAGGCATCTATACTTCCAAAAAGATCCTTCTGACCGGAGCATACGCCATTCGGCTAAGCCGACTTACAAATAAGACCATTGTATTTGGGCTGCAAGGCGGACTTGTTCAGCATACAATTGATGGAAATGTATTGACATGGGGTTCGCAATTCAATAGATACATTGGATATGACGATACGAAAGTAGGCGAGGCTTTAGGTGCTAACCCGGTTCTTTACCCAACGTTCAACTTTGGCGTGATTTATTCTTCTTTTGACAATGAGAATAGATACATCCGCGATAAGAGCTTGCTATTTGGACTAAGCGTTGATAATCTGAATCGAGCCAACGTTTCAATTGAAGGACTGGAAGGTGCAAGAAAAAGTCTGCTGTTTAAAGCATTCGGTTCTTCAAAATTCAATATAGCTCCTCGATGGTACGTACATCCTTCAGCCTATGTGCTGTATTCCCAGGGCAGTAGTCAAATAAACACGGGCGTTTATCTTTCCACGCTGGTAAGTTCGCCATCTTCCAATACAGCCGTAAATCTTCAGATTGGTTCGTGGTATCGTCTGGAAGATTCCATCATCGTGCTAGCCGGATTTGAAATAGATAATCTGAAGATTGGCTTTAGCTTCGATCTAAATACGCAATCGTTCGATATCACAGATCAGCTTGGCGCCAACTTGCCTACCTATGAGGTTTCTTTAACTTACAATCTCGATCTTTCGAATCCATTGAGAAATGTTTCAAGTCCGATATTCTGATTAATAGCATGAAAAAAATACTCACCATAGGTTGCATATTCGCCACTATAGTCGGGTATTCTCAATCGGTTCCAAAACTCTTGAAATTGGCCGATGAGAATTATCAAAATGGTGTTTACAATGATGCAATAGAGTTTTATGATAAAATATCCGGAATTGATAAAGACAATCATTTTGCACGATTCAGACTGGCCGAGTGCTACAATAAAACATTGCAATATGAAAAGGCCAAAGAGGCCTTTTTGAGGTTAAGTAATACACCTAATCACGAGTACAGAGCGCGTTCCATGTACAGTTACGCAGGCTTACTTAAACAAGAAACTCGGTTCAATGAAGCCGATTCAATCTATTCATTTCTAATATCGGTACCAGACGCAGAACCTTATTTGATTGAGCTGGCTCGAAAGCAAAGTGAAGGATGCCAGCTGGCACTCAGGCAAAAAAAGGCAGATCGAGGATTTGCCATAAATTCAATGGATGAGATCAATTCTAAGTTTCACGATTTTGGTGCAGTTGTCAATCCATCCAGCAAACATGTGGTCCTGGCCACCACAAGAAATCTACCCGGAACACAATACGAAGAGTTGCAATATGAGGGACTTTTACCGGATTTGGTTTCATTTGAAAACAGGGGAAATGGAAGATGGAGGATGTCGTCATCCAATCAGGATTTTTCAAAATTGAACACCAAATGGCCAGAAGGATCAGGATCCTTTACTAAGGACGGCACTAAATTCTATTTTTCCTCCTGCACAGAAGGTCAAGGATCTCAGTGTACTATCATGGTATCGTATCTTGAAAACGATAAATGGACTGCTCCTGTAGCCCTGAATGCATATATAAACGAACCAGGATCAGAGAATAAGCAACCAGCAATTTCGGCCACCGGCGACACTCTATTCTTCAGCTCAAACAGGTCAGGAGGAAATGGAGGTAGTGATATTTGGATGAGCCTAAAAGGACTCGAACAAGAAGCCTGGACACCGGCAATCAACATGGGAGCAGTAATAAACTCCCCAGAAAATGAGATCACACCCTACTATTCATCAGCTTTTGAATGTTTGCTGTTTGCAAGCGACGGACACGTAGGATATGGAGGATATGACTTGTATGCGGCAAAAGGAGAATCGTTCTTTGAGCCTCAGATATATAATCTTGGAGATCCGTTTAATTCTACCTGGGACGATACCTATTTTGCAATATCAGATACAGTAGGATTTCTTTCTTCTAATCGAGCGGATCATGAAATCCTAAACATTTACAACTTTGCAGTAAGCAATGAACGGTTATTTCTTTCCTTATTGATTTCGGGTGAGTCGTTGATCGACGCTCGATTAGTTTCGAAGTTTAGGGACATTCAGTCGCTAGATTTGGTGACATTTCGAGTAGAGGATTATGCCGGCTATGATCTGTTTGAACCGATAAGGCCATCAAAGCCTAAACCTAAAATTTTGGAAGACGATGTGACTGTGGCATTCGGAGAATCTGTTGAGTTTCGCTTCGAAAAGTTATACTTTGATTATGGGCTTTCCGCACTAAGACCTGAAGCAAAAGCAGGGCTGGATTACCTCTTTGAACAAATTCAAGGACGCAATTTTCAATCCATAGACATCTTAGCATTTACCGATAGTATTGGTACGGATAATGGCAATTTAAGACTTAGTAGAAATAGAGGTGAAGCGACCAAAGCATACCTTTTCTCACTTGGTATTGATTCTGCGAAAATCAATGTTCTCCCACGCGGAGAGATTCCTTCGCAGGGTAAGGATCACTGGTTTCGTAGAATATTCCGAAGGCGCGTAGAGATTATTGTGAAAACAAGCGAAGAACTAAATCTTCAGACAGCCAAAACATATATCATCAGGCGATCGGTAACAATGCAAAAAATCGCAGAAATATTAAATGTTGACTATGAGCAACTTATGGAATGGAACGGTGGAAAAAATGGAGTTCTTGCTGCCGGCAACACCATTCGTGTATATGAAGATTCAAATGTAGAACGCCCAATCAATTTCCTGGTAGGCGAGGAAAGTTTGAAGCTATTCAGCCAATAACTATCCTTTAGAAACCAAAATGTAAGCTCCCCAATTATATGGGTTTGTATCTACTTTTCTAAACTCCCTTCTGGCATTAAAAAATGCCCTCTGCGGATCTTTCACTACGAGCAATTCTTTATAAAAAAGGTTCATGAATTTACGGGCCGCTTCGTCATTTATCTTTACAAGTGAAAGGAGCACATTTTGAGCTCCTGCTACCAGAAATGCCCGCTGAAGTCCAAACACTCCTTCACCATTTTGAACCTTTCCTAAGCCGGTTTCACAAGCGGCCAATACTACAAGATTGGTTTGATCTAAAATCAGATTCATGGCCTCATATGCTGAAAGCAAGCCATCATTGGTGCTGGACTCAGACTTGCTTAAGAATAGCCCTGAACTATGCAATGGATCAGTATAATTTGGATCATCAATAAAATATCCATGCGTAGCAATGTGTATGATGCCGGGATTGTTAAAATTTTTGATTCGATCCTCGGTAGCTTCAGAGAAATAAAAGGTTTCTGTTTTCCATCTGCGTACGTCCAGTATTTCGCTTATATCACTCGCCTCTTGTTCAGCTCCGGGCAACTGATTGAGTGTAAATCCTTCAATTCTGGAAAAGTCAGGATTTCCGAAAATTTTGGCATCTGTGACTAGCTCAGAAGCGTCTCTGTACAACAAATCCTTGCCACTTGTGATATTGATAATATCGTACTTGTCAGACATGTATTTATCACTTCGATCATCGTAGAAGACCACCGGGTTCAATTTATGATAAATCCCGTCAGGTGATAAATAAAGCTTGTTTACATCATTTAAATGCTCGTCGATAGGTTGCCAGAATACTCCGTAACTGCGCTTGTCTTTCACTCCATACTTTAAAGAATTTCGATAGGTAGCAAAACCTTTGGTTAGGTCTATTGAAGGAAATTTCACCGTTTCCAACACACTATCTTTCTTTATGATAAAGGCCATGTAGTGCGATTCATCTTCAAACCCTTGATCGATCTTCTCATCTACTACCTCTACCGAATAGTCTCTATACTGAATGATATCAACCATAGCAGTGCTATCCTCTAAT
This sequence comes from Cytophagaceae bacterium, assembly GCA_006969745.1. Lineage (GTDB taxonomy): Bacteria > Bacteroidota > Bacteroidia > Cytophagales > Cyclobacteriaceae > Ekhidna. The sequence continues at coordinate 818,144 of CP030886.1, read as the reverse complement.
TCATGACTTATTTCAGACCAATGGTGATAGGTAGATTTTTCCTGATCAGCAAAGACCTTAAACTTACGCGAAAGGTCTTTCTCAAGATTGGCGCATTCTTCTTCCAGGTGTGTGATAGATATTCCTTGCTTTATTCTATCTTCTTCGGTAAGCAGGTATGCTTGTGCTAAGCTGTATTTTTTCTCACGCCAGGTGTTATAGTCCCTTTTTATTTTGTCATCATCGCTGTTTTGAATCAACTTTCTCATTTTCTCAGATGCATAAAAAAGGATACCTCGCGTATTCAAAAAGTGATTTAGTGCATTGTTGGCGTATTTAGAATCAATGTTATCATCGGCAAAGGCAAGTGCACAAAACCTGCCGATATTGTACCTGGTCTCATCAAAGTAAAGTTTCCGCTGATTATCTGTAAGCACAGGAAATATATCTTGCATGTGTTTGATTTCCGCCGAAAGCGCATGATCGAAAGACTCCATTGCCTTTTGATAGTCTTTTATGATCATGTAATAAAGACCCAAATCATTTACCGTTTTGATATAAAGCGGATGATAGTTGCCGAGTGTATTGGCGCGTATTCTTTTGGCTTCAGTCAGGAGCTTTCCAGCCAGAGAGAAGTTACCAAATTGAAGATAGAGAAGAGCTACGTTGTTAAGCGAGGTGGCATAGTTGGCATGCTCGGTTCCATATATAACTTTATCCATATCCAATACCTTCATGTATAAGTCAAGTGCTTTTGGAAGCTCACCTTTGTCTTTATAAATACTAGCCAGATTACTCAAACTGCTGGCATAATCAGGATTCATGGATCCGAAAAGTTCTAAAAAACCCTTGGAGCTCTCAAGAAAACATTCTTCAGCCTTTTCAATGTCGCCTTGGCGTTTGTAGATCGTGCCAAGATTGTTGATCATATAAGGTCGAATAGTTCGTATTTCACCAGCTACATTCAAAGCCTGATCCATGTAGTTGTTGGCAGTCTTTAGGTCGTTGAGTCGATAGTAGAGGATACTCAAACCATTGAGTGTCTCCAAGAGCATGATCTTATCCTCCTGGTAGTTTGCATTTTTTTTCTCAAGATTGTAGAGCAGGTAGTTTTCAGAATCCGAATATTCTCCTTGTTCAATTTTTAAAGCCGATAGTCGATCAATAGCTCGGAAATACTGGATTTCGTCTTTTCCTTTTGCCATTTCTATGGCTTTGAGAAGTTCACTTTCGCTTTTGTTGAGATCGCCAAAATGTCGATATGTGGTGCCCAGTTCAATTTGTAGCGCAATGCTGATTGAGTCACTTAAGTCTTTTCCGGTTGCAAGTCCTTGATTTAGCGCCTGTAGACTTTCTTCAAAGTTTCCTACTTCCCTATGATATATTCCTACGCGATATAAATACCTGATTTGTGCTTTAGTATCATTGGATAGCCTCGCAGAGGTTACTCTTCCTGCGAGCTCAAGAAATTTCCCCGCCTTTTCAAATTCTCCTAATTCCTGGTAAAGAGCCGAAAGGTTATAATAAATTCCCAGAAGGTCTTGATGCAACGAATCTTTCTTGGCCACTTCAAAGCTAAGTCCACTGTGCAATGCGTTTAAACTGCGCTGTTTGTCATTGACTTCCCAAAGTATTAAGCCCACATTATTATAAAGTCCCGCAATGCCAATTTCAGTGACACACTTTGCAGAGTCTAAATCCGATAGGAGGGAACTGGCATAGAATTTAGATTTCAGTGGATTACTATACTTGAAGTATTCTGCACTATCTAGTTTTTGAAGACAGGATTGTCCTAGTAGAGAAAATGATGTTGCCGTAAATAGAATTATAAGGCTTTTTCTTAGCATAAATCTTCAATGGTAGTCTTATGAAGATAACAAGGATACAACATTCTTTAAATGATCCTCTCAATTTTCCTACCAACAACCCTTCAAAAACGATGAAGAGCTGATTCAAGTCTTTTATACTTTGTCTGTAAAGTGTCTTTTACTTTTCTCTCCTGAAAATTTGTCTTTATTGTACTGCGATGTGCCTCCCTTGGGAATAGAAAGGGAAGCCCAATCTTCTCCTTTTATCAACTTGGCTAAGTATACAATTTGACCTATGTGATAGCTGTAATGTGCAAGCTGCCGATGTATCGCATCAATTACTGAATGACCTTCATTGCGGATATAAACTGTTCGCTGCAGATCCTCTTCTTTTAAGCTGCGTAATGCATCGAGGAAAATTTTCCAGCCTTCTTCCCATTTTTCCAGCATTTCTTCCCTGCTCTTTATAGTTGTCTCGAATTCTCCCTCTCTGTCTCGCCAGTCCTTTTCCCCGTCTTCGGTAAGAAAATTGGTCCATCTGGACATCATATTGCCCCACAAGTGTTTGACTATGGTTGGGATACTGTTAGATCCATCACCGGGGATCAAGTGCAGTTCTTCATCAGACAAAGCATCAAAAGATCGTTCACCAAGTGACTTGTAGTACTGAAGCAGTTTTACAATGTTTTCAATCATGCCGCTAAAAATCAATAAATGCTTGAGCCTGATCTTTTAACCTTCTTATACTTGACTCATCTGTTATTTTTCCGCCTTCCATTAGTCCATTTACACGAGTCAATTTAGGTTTGGCAGCCATCACATGCATACCAAGGTAGTTGAAAATATCGGTAAGATGACTCATAGCCATTACACCGCCTTGTATTCCTGAAGACAGCCCCACCATTGCGCATTTCTTACCTTTAAGTGTGCCTGGAAATTCAAGTGCATCTAAAAATGTTTTAAGAATTCCCGGAAAGGAACCATTATACTCAGGCACTATGAATACAAACTTCTGCGCTTCTTTCATATGATCGCGGATGGGATTGAAATCTACATTCGTTCCTTGATTTTCGTAAAGTGCTGAAGTGATAAAATCAGAAGGAAGATGTTCAAGATCGATGATTGTGGACTCAATTGCCAATTCTTGGAGAATCTCTTGATACTGTAAAGCCACTTGCTTAGACACAGAATTTTTACGATTCGTACTGCTTATGATTGTAATCATGCGGGATTTTCTAAAATCAAAATTGTAGATGTGGACGCATATAGAAATATTTGCCCGATAATTGCGTTTTCTGATCTGCTGATCAGAGCACAAATAAACATCAAACCTGTAAACCCTCAGAAAGGCTTTTAGTTCAATGTCGATAAAAGTAGATCAATTAACCAAAGTCTACGGAGCTCAAAAAGCACTGGATTCGATCACTTTTGAAGCTTCAAAAGGAAAGATTACAGGCTTTCTGGGACCGAATGGTGCTGGCAAGTCCACCACCATGAAGATTGCAACAGGTTATATAGGTCTCACTTCAGGTTCTGTGCTAGTAGATGGAATAGATGTATCGGCAGAGCCACTCCAGATCAAGCGTATTACTGGTTACCTGCCAGAGCACAATCCACTGTACCTTGAAATGTATGTGAAGGAATATTTGAGCTTTGTCGCCTCAGCATATAAGTTAGATAATAAAGGATCCAGGGTGGCCAATATGATAGAAATGTGTGGGCTAGGGAGGGAACAACACAAAAAAATCGGCGCACTTTCGAAAGGTTATCGTCAACGGGTAGGTCTGGCTCAGGCATTAATTCATGACCCTCAGGTACTGATATTGGATGAGCCAACAAGCGGCCTTGATCCCAATCAGCTTGTAGAAATAAGGAAGGTGATAAAGGAGGCGAGTCAAGATAAAACGGTGATTCTTTCTACTCATATCATGCAAGAGGTAGAGGCTCTTTGCGATAAAGTGGTGATCATTAACAAAGGAGTGATTGTTGCGGATGATGAGGTGAAGAATCTGAAATCCATGAAGTCAGAGGCTATAACATATAAGGTTGAATTTGAGGCAAAGGTCGATACAACATTATTTGAAAAGGAGGGATTGTCGATATCTGTGCAAGGTGAAACCAGTTATCAAATTTCTGCTTCCATAGATCCAAGAAAGATCATAATGAAAGTAGCGGGCGAGCACGAATTACCACTGATCAATATTTCAAAAGAAGAGCAATCACTTGAAGGAGTTTTTCAGCAATTGACACAAGGAAGATGATTACCATTCTAAGAAAAGAATTTAACGAGTTCCTCGATTCCCTGATCGCTTATGTAGTGATCGGAATATTTCTTACTGGAATTGGACTCTTAATGTGGGTATTTCCCGATACCAATGTGCTGGATTACGGATATGCAAGTATGGAGTCGCTGTTTTCTTTAGCACCATATGTCTTTATGTTTTTGATTCCTGCTATAACCATGAAAGCCTTCGCTGAGGAGAAAAGAGGAGGGACCATTGAACTTTTATATACGCTCCCTTTCAGAGATATAGAGATTGTAGTTGGGAAGTTTTTGGCAGGATTTCTTCTTGTAATATTCTCCGTAGTGCCAACACTTATTTACTATTTCACCTTATCGTATCTGGGCAATCCGGTGGGTAATATTGATACAGCTGGTATCATTGGATCCTATGTTGGCCTTATTCTGTTAGGCGGAATTTTTACCTCGATTGGTATTTTGTCTTCAGCACTCACCGGCAATCAAATCGTTTCCTTTATTCTGGCCGCTTTTCTATGCTTTGCATTTTATGCTGGTTTTGATTCTGTTGCTGCCATCAATATATGGTCTGAAACGTCCTATATCATTGAGCAGATTGGCATTCTTTCTCACTATGAAACATTGAGTAAAGGGTTGATAGATATGAGTGATGTGGTCTATTTCATTTCAATGATAGCCCTATTCCTATACTTGACTCGAATCATAATGAACGTTCAAAAAGGATGAGAGAGAGTAGAAAAATAGTAATTCTTCAGAGCTTGATGGTTCTCCTTTCCGTGTGGTTGGTAAATCAGCTTGCCGATAAGTATAGGATACAATTTGATCTCACCGAAGAAAAACGATACACAATTTCCGATGCAACCAAAAATCTACTTAAGTCGCTAGATGAGCAAGTCTATTTTGAAGTTTACCTGGCAGGTGAATTGCCTTCCAATTTTGAGCGCTTTCAAAATTCAATAGGGGAAATGCTGGAGCAGTTTACCATTGAAAGTGGAAATAAAGTCCAGTATAAGTTTACTGACCCTGCACAGGCAACCAACCTACAAGCTCGCAATCAATTCTATCAGTCGCTTATCGATAAAGGCATTGAGCCATCGAATCTCAATTACAAAAATGCGGATGGTGATAAAATGGAAAAACTCCTTTTTCCTGGTGCCATTGTTTCCAAAGGCATGAATGAAATCAGTGTTAATCTAATCAATGGCAACAGTGCAGCTGGTGTTGATGTTGTTTTAAACCAAAGCATTGAAGGTCTGGAGTATGAGTTGGCGGCCGCCATCGCTCAATTGGTGGATGGTACAACTAAACGAATTGCTTATGTATCTGGTCATGGATCTCCGGACTCACTTGAAATTGCCGGCTTCAGAAATACCGTGTTGTCGAAGTTTGACCTTTACAATGTTAATCTGGCCAATAAAAGAGAACTGAGTGGATACGACGCGGTTGTGATTGGGAAACCAACTCAACCTTTCACAGAACAAGAGAAATACCTTGTAGATCAATACCTGATGCGAGGAGGCAATCTTATTTATTTCATTGATGCGCTGAGCGTAAACATGGACAGTGCGTCAGGTGAAGGCACCATTGCGATTCCATATGAGACGAATTTAAACGACCAGCTTTTTAAATACGGTGTGCGTATCAACCAAAACTATGTATTGGATGTAAACAGCGGCCAGTTTCCGGTTGTAGCTGGGAATGTTGGCAATCAACCTCAGATCCAGATGATACCATGGCCATTCTTTCCAGTACTTACCAACTTCAGCAAGCATCCTTCGGTAAGAAATCTGGACGCAATATTGGGAAGATTTGTATCCGAAATAGACACAGTCAAGGCTGAAGGAATTAAAAAAATTCCTTTGATGAATACGAGTCAATATACCAAGTTGTTAGGTCCGCCGGTACGAGTAGCATTTAATGATTTAAGAGATAAACTTAGACCCGAAAGGTTCACAGATGGCCCTAAAACTGTCGGTTATTTACTCGAAGGATCATTTACCTCGCTTTATGCCAATCGTCTGGTTCCAAGAGGATTTAATAAAGATGAATTTATTCAGAAGGGAGAGCCGGGTAAGGTAATCGTGATAGGTGATGGCGACATGATACGAAATGATATTGACCCTGAAACAGGCGAGCCACTTGGGCTTGGTGTAGAGCCATTCACAAAAACTACTTATGCCAACGAAGAATTCGTTTTAAACATTCTTGATTACCTGACGGATGATTCCGGACTTATTGAGACCAGATCTAGAGAGGTAAAAATTCGCCCGCTCGATCGAGTGAAAGTGCAAACGGAACGCACCAAATGGCAAATAATAAACCTTGTGGTTCCAGTCATCTTAGTTTTGATTATTGGAGCATTGAAGTGGTATTTAAGAAAAAGAAAATTTGCAAGCAATGAGTAAATCAGGCAAATACATCGTTGCAATCGCATTGTTATTATTAGCTAACCTCTGGTTATTCTTTTCGGGAAAAGGAGATACTATACAAGCTTCAGAGAAGTATTTTGTTACTGATGATTTACAAGGCGCAAGTGCATTCAAATTTGTATTTAGCGGAGATACAACCACTCTCGAAATGACAGAGGATGGGTGGGTTGTCAATGATGAATATCTCGCAGATCAAGGATTTGTAAATACGCTAATTTCCATTTTGGCAAGGGTTGAGGTAGGAAGGACAATTAATAATTGGAATTCAGGAGCAATGGGAAGTGTCGAGGTGGAATTCGACTTTAACTCAAGGTACCGTTTTGATTTTGGATCTAATGCCAATAAAACAAAATCCTATTTCATCACTGAAAATGGAGCTAAAGAAGTTTCTGTTCCTGGATATCGTGACAATGTGATCGACATCTTCACGTTGCATCCGGATCAATGGAGAGATCGAATGGTTCTTGACGGGAGTTGGCGTACCATCCAAAATATCCAGGTGAATAATTCTCTTGGCGAAGAGTTTCAGATCTCTTTTGATGAGAAGTTCTTTTTGGTTAATGGTGAACCGGCGACAGACAGTTCAGCTGTAGTAAATTATTTAAACCAATTTCAACAGTTTCAGGCTAACGAAATGATTTCAAGTGGAAGGTTCGACGAGATGGATAGCATATCCGAAACTCAGCCGTTTGCCCGAATTTTAATTGATGATATCAAATACGAGCAACCTATTCATTTAGAATTTTACCCTAACATACCAAACCAGCCTTATCACCTTGTCAAAGATCAGGACGGTAGGCAGATGGTAATTGATGCGCAGAGGGTCCGTCAGATTCTGTCTAATCCAGATCGACTTAACTGATCATATTTCAACTGTTTATCTCACAATTTGTGATTAAATTAGCGACCCGAAAAAACAGGGCAATTGCCTTAACTCACTAAGCTTTACAATTATATGAAATTCATAGTCTCATCATCTTACCTACTGAAGCAATTATCAGCCATTAATGGCGTAATTACCACAAACCCTGTAGTGCCGATCTTAGAAAACTTCTTGTTTGAAATAAGTGATGGAAATCTTACTGTGACTGCATCAGATTTGCAGACTAGCATGATTACTGAGCTTCAGGTGGAAGCAAAAGAAGATGGAAGCATAGCCATTCCGGCAAAGATATTATTGGAGACATTGAGAAATCTGCCTGAACAACCGGTCACTTTCTCCATCGATAGCAACACTTACAGCATAGAGATCAATTCTGACAATGGCCGATATAAGTTAGCCGGAGAGAACGCTACAGACTTTCCTAAGATCCCTACTGTTTCCGACGGATATTCTGTAAACATGTCATCAGAGGTTCTTGGTAAGGCAATTAACAATACGATTTTTGCAACCTCCAACGATGAACTCAGACCTGCAATGACAGGTGTGTTTGTAAAGTTGGATGAGACAAATACAACTTTTGTAGCTACTGATAGTCACCGACTGATTCGTTACAGAAGAGTAGATGTGGTTGCAGATATGGGACATAGCATGATCATCCCAAGAAAAGCATTGACGCTTTTGAAAGCGACATTGCCTTCAGAGCTGACCAATGTAAATGTGGAGTTTAATGCCTCAAACGCATTCTTCAATTTCAATCAGGTGAAAATGATCTGTCGTTTGATCGATGAGCGATTCCCGGATTATGAAAATGTAATTCCTCTGGATAATAACAACAATGTGGTGGTGAAGAAAGATGAGCTACTTAGCTCATTGAAACGTATCGCGATTTACGCGAACAAGACCACTCATCAGGTGAGATTAAAGATTACAGGAAGCGAGCTGATGATCTCAGCTGAAGACCTTGATTTCTCAAACGAAGCAAACGAACGACTCTCATGTGAGCATGATGGAGAAGATCTAGAGATTGGATTCAATGCAAAATTTCTGGTAGAGATGTTGGGCAATATTGATTCAGATGATATCACCTTGAAGCTTAGCGCTCCAAACAAAGCTGGAATCATTACTCCACATGACAAAGATGAAGAAGAGGACATCTTGATGCTTGTAATGCCTGTGATGTTGAATAATCAGGTATAATAAGAAATACGAAAGATCTTTAAGAAAAAGTGATGTCGAAAGGTGTCACTTTTTTTGTTTCTAGTCTGTAAGAACCGTCAGCCTGAGGCCCTCGAAGGTAATAGTCACCTTTCACTACTCCCCACTTTCCAAATCCTTGACCATCTGTCTAAGCCGCGTGATTTTACGACCATAGATGAGATGGAGAAGTGTGTGAAAGACAGCACCAATTACCAACAGCATGACAGCCCATACAGCGATCACCAAAGCCCATTGTTTCGTTGTTTCAATCTTTGCCAGTTCTTCTGCACTTGCCGGGTCTTGAAAGGCAAAAGCAATTCCACAAATCATTGATAGCCAAAAGACTACCTTGTAGTGAAGATGGTAGAACCATAGATACCCATAGACCTTTTTAAGGCTCTGCAACACATTACCATCGTAGCTGAACTTCCGTATTTGGTAGATCAGGAACTGATAGTAGCACAAGTAAATAAAGGTTACAATAATGTAAAAAGTAATCCAGGCGGTAGAGTCTCCTCTCGCTGTAACGTAAACCAGCAGGAAAGGCATTGAGATAATGGTCAAACCAAATTCAATCCATAGGATCATCTTGATCCAGTAGAGGATGGTTTTAGTTCCCTTCCGTTCAAGTTTATCTATTCGAAGCGAAGAAGGGTCTTCCTTTGCCTTACTTCTGTTCCAGACTGATCGTATGTCTAATTCCTCAGCCATTGATTAATTCTTTTAACTTATCCTTGAGTCGATTGACCTTTACACCCACATTGGTCACAGTGATACCTAAAATCTCACTCATTTCCTTATAACTTTTATCTTCCAGATAAAGCAATACAATTGCTCTGTCGGATTCCTTTAGTCTTTTGATGCCAGCATACAACTTATCTATGAGTTCCTTCTCGGCATCTTCCTCTATTGCAGAGTCGCGCTTCCATTCCAACGGTACCGTCTCCACCTTTCGTTTCATTTTCTTGGAATGTGACAGGCAAACATTCAACGTCACCCGATATACCCAGGTAGAAAGTTGTGAATTGCCTTTAAAGGACTTGTGAGACCTCCAAAGTTGCAATGTGACTTCCTGTACTAAATCCTTCAATGATTCCTCATCTCTCGAGTAAGCCCGGCATATATGCATTATTAGGGGCATGTTTTCCTCTACGTATGATTTGAAGAAATCTTCCGACACGCAACTTGGTGTTAGTGGCTAAATCACTCGATTTATTTCATCGAGATACTATTTTTTTTTGGTGGCAGCTTTTTTACCACCTCTTCCTTTTTTCTCCGGAGCTTTTTCTGCCAATTCCTTACACTGCTCAAATGTCAACTCTTCAGGTACCATGTCCTTTGGGATTTTTACATTCTTTTTACCGAATTTGATATATGGTCCCCAGCGGCCATTGAGCACAGCGACATTCTCATCTTCATCAAAGGTCTTGATGTATTTGTTGGCATCAGCTTCACGCTTATCTAGAATCAACTGCACTGCCTCATCTTCTGTAATGGTCAATGGATCTTGTTCTTTTTTAATGGAAACAAACTTTCCATCGTGTCGGATGTATGGTCCAAATCGGCCCACCGCAGCTACCATTGGTTTGTCCTCAAAAGTCCCTACCTCGCGTGGCAGTTTAAAAAGCTCTAATGCTTCATCAAGCGTTATAGTGTCCATAAACTGGCCATGCTTGAGACTTGCATATTGAGGCTTTTCTTCACCTTCTACGAGCTCGCCTTTCTGCACGTATGCACCATACTTTCCATGACGTGCATATATCTTTTCACCTGAGGCAGGATCAACTCCAATTTCCCGCACCTGATTGACTGCCGCTCTGTCAAGGTCAGCCGACTTTTCTACTGTGGAATGAAAACCGCCGTAGAATTTGTCTATCATCTTATGCCACTCGGTTTTGCCTTGTGCGATATCGTCAAACTGTTGCTCTACATCAGCTGTGAAATGATAATCGATCACGTTTGGAAAGTGATCTACCAGGAAGTCATTTACAACCATGGCGGTGTTTGTCGGAAAGAGTTTATTCTTTTCAACTCCGGTCATTTCAATTACCTCTTCACGTTTTATATCACCATCTTTCAATCGGCATTCAATGGAGGTACGCTCGCGTCCTTCTCGTGAGTCTTTTTCAACGTAATTTCGTTTTTGAACGGTAGAAATTGTAGGAGCATAAGTTGATGGTCGTCCAATGCCCATTTCCTCCAGTTTTTTTACAAGGCTTGCTTCTGTATATCTCGGTGGATGTCTGGTAAACCCTTGTTTTGATAATATTTGCTTAAGATCTAAAACCTGACCGACATTAAGAGGTGGAAGCATGTTGGTATTTTCTTCTTCACCACTTTCATCATCCGTAGACTCAATATAGACTTTCAAAAATCCTTCGAATTTGACAACCTCACCCTTGGCTACAAGTTTCTCATCTGTCGTAGATATCCCAATGGTAGCAGTCGTTTTTTCCAGTTGAGCATCTGACATCTGCGAGGCGATCGCACGCTTCCAAATTAGGTCGTAAAGTCTATTCTCTGCATCATCTTTGCCAGCAGATTGTACCCCAAAGTTTGTAGGTCTTATAGCTTCGTGTGCTTCTTGTGCACCGGCATTTTTTGTTTTGAATGTACGTCTATTTGAATACTCTTCGCCGTAGTTAGAGGTGATGGCTGAAGCAGCACCATTCAAGGCTTCATCTGATAGATTTACTGAATCCGTCCTCATGTAGGATATCTTACCAGCTTCATATAGCTTTTGGGCCACGGACATGGTTCGGGCAACGGAAAATCCCAATTTCCTACTGGCTTCTTGTTGGAGTGTAGAAGTAGTGAATGGTGGCGCTGGCGACTTTTTAGCTGGCTTGGTTTCCAGGTTTTCTATTGAAAATTCGGCACCATTACATTTTTGAAGGAAGCTCATTGCTTCTTCTTCCGTTTTAAATTTTTTCGGTAGTTCAGCCTTCAAAATTTTACCGCCTTCTAAGGTGAATTCTGCGGTAATTCTAAAAGAGGATTCAGGCTGAAATTTTGCTATTTCTCTTTCTCGCTCAACGACTAATCGCACAGCGACGGACTGTACTCGTCCTGCAGATAGCCCGCCTTTAATTTTCTTCCATAGAATCGGAGAAAGTTCAAAACCCACCAGTCGGTCAAGAATTCTTCTGGCCTGTTGTGCATTGACCAAATCTATGTCAATGCCTCTTGGGTTTTGAATTGCATTTTGAATTGCGTTCTTGGTTATTTCTCTGAAAACTATTCTCCGGGTTTTTGCATTGTCAAGATCCAAAGCTTCTGATAAATGCCACGAAATAGCTTCTCCTTCACGGTCATCATCCGATGCCAGAAAAATAGTCTCAGCGTCTTTAGCCAACTTTTTCAGCTCCTTTACTACGTCTTTTTTGTCCTTAGATATTTCGTACGTAGGTGCAAAACCATTTTCAATATCAATGGCTGAATCATCTTTGGGAAGGTCACGGACGTGACCATAAGATGATTTTACCTCATAATCCTTCCCTAAATATCCTTCTATTGTTTTCGCCTTGGCTGGCGACTCTACGATGACGAGATTTTTTCCCATGGTATAATTTTAAGATAAATGCGACGAGTCGAACTCATTCAGCGCGTAAACATAACACGACTATTTAAATCCTGTTCAACACAAAATTGAAAAAACTTATTAAACTGAATTTGTTCATCCTCTTTCCGATCCTTTATATTTAGACTAAACCAACCAAACCGATGAGTAGGAAAATCTACCTAATCCGCCACTCCTATGCCGAGGAATCGCATGGAAAAAGAGATATTGATCGAAAATTGACCCTCGAAGGTCAAAGTACCGTGCGTGCACTAGGAAGATATTTGATTAATCAAAATTTCAACCCTGACATTATTTTGTGCAGTTCTTCTGTTAGAACAACCGAAACAGCTGTTAACCTTGTTGAAGAATTGGGGATGAACGAAGGTATAATCGATTATAAAGAGGTGATTTATAATGCTTCTGTAAGAGAGTTGCTCGAAGTTCTGAATGAGATACCAAATGAAATAAAGTCGATTGCGATCATCGGTCATAACCCAACCATCACTTTCTTCGGTGAGTATCTCTCGGGATCAATTATTGGAAACATAGAACCATCAGGAATTGTAACAATTGAAATTGAAAAGCTGAAGTGGGAGGAAATATCACAAGGGACAGGTATTTTCGTAAACTATTATCATCCAAGTCATTAATGTATAATCCTAGTGATGTAGGTAAAAAGGGAAGCATTTTTGGGTTGCCCTATAATCTTGAAGAAGCCAAACTGATCTTATTACCGGTTCATTTGGACGTTACAGTGTCATATGGTCAAGGGACTTCAAAAGCTCCTGATTCAATCTTGTATGAATCTTCTCAGCTCGATCTATCCTTACTTTCAGTAGATAAACCCTGGGAGTTAAAAATGGCCATGTATGATCGTATAGTGAATGCAAGTCAAAATGAAATTCATCGAGGTAGAGCAACTACTGTTATTAAAGCTTTGGAAGCTGGGAAAGAGCCAGATGAAGAGCAAATTAACTTTATCAATGAGTTTTGTGCCATAACTCATGAGCGCATAGAAGAACTATCTACCTCATTATTGAAATTAGATAAAGTGGTTGGTGTTGTAGGTGGAGATCATTCGTCCCCCTTGGGTCTGATGCGTGCCTTGAGTAAGCAACACGAATATGGCATACTTCAAATAGATGCGCATATGGATCTTAGGGATTCATATGAAGGCTTTAGCTATTCACATGCGAGCATCATGTTCAATGCACTTAAAGAGGATGGAATAACAACTTTGACTCAAGTAGGTATTCGAGATTTTTGCGAGGAAGAGGAGAACTTCATATCCGGTTCTGAAAAAAAGGTTCACGTTTTTTACGATGAAGAAATTTTTTCAAGGAAAATGAAAAGCATTGATTGGGGGAAGCAGGTAGAAGAAATATTAGAGACATTACCTCAAAATGTATACATCAGTTTTGACATGGATGGATTGGATCCCTCATTGTGCCCAAACACCGGAACGCCCGTTGCAGGAGGTCTTCAATTTAATGAAGTCGCATACCTCTTGGAGCAGGTTGTCAGGTCGGGGCGAAGAATAGTCGGTTTTGATGTGTGTGAATCTGGAAATGACCCATGGGATGCAAACGTTGCTGCTCGTATCTTATATCGAATCTCGGTGCTGACAGGAATTTCTAATGAATTATTGGCTTTTCGCTAGTTGATCTAGCAATGCGTTGAACTTATCGGTGTCATATTTTGCCATTCCATGATTTTCTACTTTGACGAATCCTTCCTTATCCATCACATAAGTAGTGGGAATTGAATGAGTGTTGTAGGTTTTTGGGAGGTTGGATCGAAGAAAGTATGTGGGAAATTTGAATTCCTTTCGACTCACAAACTGAACAGCTTTGAATTCTTCCTGATCAAGTGAAATCATCACAAACTTCACATCATCTTTATTTTTTTGGTACAAATCATGAATGTCCGGCATTTCCGCAACACATGGCGGACACCAGGTCGCCCAAAAGTTCATAAAAACTACTTCGCCCTCAAATTCCTTAAAGTCAATTCTATTTCCATTGAAGTCTTCCAACCAAAAATCATAGGATGCTTTTTTCCCTTCTTCAACTATTGATGGTGTAATTAATCCCGTAGAAAGAACCACCTGCTGCATTCTGCCAATTACTTCTGTGTGCCATCCAGCGAGATAAATGATGCCAAATACGGAGACTAAGACAATCCACTCAATAAGTTCTTTTTTAACTTTTCGCTTCATCATTGGGGGTTCTTGGTAGTAATACACCCAAACGGTTTAAATGATTCATCCAACGTCATTAGATGCCAATCATCATATTTTTATAATCTCACTTAGTATTTTTATAAATTAGCAGTTACACAAATATCACCCATGTAATGAAAATTAAGTCAACAGCTACCATTCTTTTCATTTTACTATTCATAGGAGCAGAGGCGCAAAAGATCAAATACAAAGATCTATATCCAGTTCTTGCTGCAAAAAACTATGACGAGGGTGGCCCCCAACTCATTCAATTTCTTGCAGACGAGAAGAATCAAGACGAGCCTAATGCAAATCTTCAGATGGGGTTGTGGCTTGAAAGCAGGTTTTTAAGCTACGATGTAGTAGATGATTCATCCGCGGTTTATCGGGTGGGTGATTCTGCAGTTTTTTATTTGGAAAAAGCAAAGACATTAATCACGGAAAAAGAACTAAAAAAGAAGGATGAGTATTATCAGGCCTTCTTTAGAAGAGATCTCAGAACAGGAGAATTTGGAATAAAAGTCTCAGATGTTCATTTGGATATAGAAAAAAAGGTTGAAGCAATTGAAACGCGAATTGCTGATGTGAAAGAAATGCACAGAAGGGTAGTCAAAGTCGAGGAAAATCAAGCTGCTGCAATGGACGCTTACAAAGCTTTAGTTTCACAATTTTCAGTGTATAATAATCTATTGATTGGAGCAGATGATAATGCACAAGCATCTCTTTCGACCATAGAAACGAATGGTAGACAGGGTGTTGAAAATGCTAAAGGTGTAAAGGAATTGGCGGTAAAGTTGGGATCAGAAAAATATAGTGGGGATCCAGTACTTAAAGAAATAGCCCAGTATGGAGTTGATGGGATGAATGCATCTAATATAAGATCCGGAACCATTGAAATCTGGAATTTTGAATCGTGGGCTAGTGCTGCAAGATCTGAGATTCTAGGTGGCGTTGCACTATTTAAAACCATGATCACAAACTATTCGGATGAGATTCGTGCCAAAAAAGCGAAAGTAAAAAACAGCCAAGATGTAGATATTGACAATTTTCCGGATAATCTAAAACAGCAGTTTGAAAAATATGATCCCGAGTCCACTGCAGAAAAGCTGCTTAAGATAGAGATGTATGAAACGAAAATTATTAAGCAGATTGATTTACAACTGAACCCGGCGCTCATGGACTCGTCTTTGATCGGATCACAGCTGGCTATTTACGAAGCTGCCTTTGCTGATGCTAAGGAAATGAACCTATTGGTCGAGTCAATTACAACAGATGACCTTGAATTGGCTAAAAAGAAATACACAAGCTACATAGAAAGCTTTTTTCAGAAGTATGTAACAGCCTCCAAGTATGTTTTGGATATGCAGGAATGGTCAAGAAGACATGTTGAATGGATTGGGAATTCTGTAGAATTCTGGACACAGAAAAATCGATGGGGTATGGATTCTGAAAATGAAGAAATTTTATATCCACTTTACGTTCAGGACTCCCCGGAAGCGGGCTTCCTTACAATAAATGTCCCTGTAAAAACGCCAGAAGAAATTGTAGCCTATGGAGCTAATCTAAATGCCAAAAAAGGCTTTGTAGCTGCATTTGGTCCGGATAGAGTCACCAAATGGAAGCTCGAATTTGATTTACCAGGTACAGATGTAGGAAGCTTTGAAAGCGATTCAATCCCTACGATTGCGGGATCTGAAAGCTTCTATATCTACAACACTGCGATTCAGGAAAACAACTTCGTGGTGGTGAGTTACACCTCAGATGGAAGGCTAAACTGGGGAACTGTCGTTTCAATTAACAAGAAACCGGTTGACTTCAAATTTGATGATCTAACTCAAGAATTAACGATTCTACTTTATCCAGAAGAGCAGCTGCCGCTCGATTCCGATGAGTTGGGATATGTGGTGATCGACCGAACAGGGAATGCGCGATAAATTAGCAGCTTTAGTCTTACTGGTTAGTTTAATTTCTTGCTCTGAAGAAGAGTTGCCGGTGGGATTATATCACTATCAGGTAGAGAGATTGCTAAGCGGTACGGGAGGAACAAAAACCTGGCTCCAAGCAAATAACTCAACTAATTGTGTTGATTCAGTGAAGCTGGTTTTTGCGTTGGTAGAGAATTCTTCAAATGATTCATTAGACATATCAATGATATCCGGTTGTACGTCAACAGCCTCATTTTTGGGCCGAGCAAGTGCATCAAAAGCTGTAGATAGAGACCTTTTCACTGACTCGTTAATCTTCGCCTCTGGTGATTTTTGGATTATAAATCAGGTCACTTCTCAGCAACTAATGATGGGTATTGATGGAGCCGATTATCAATATATTGGAGATTGAATCATCGTTGAGTAGATGATTTAGTCAATTTTGCATGCTAAGTCGAAATAGTCTTCGATGAATTACATCTAACTCAAGTTATCAAAGCCCTTTATCGAACAAAACCCCTTAAAAGAGCTATTTCGCAGCTTTTATTTGATATTCTATGCATTTGAACGAAAGTTTTTTATTCGTATCAAATCATTTGGTATTTTAACTGCTTCAAAACCTTTATATACTACCATAGATGAGAATTGTTCGCTGTTGGATATTGTTTTTATTGTCTTTTGCTTCCTTGACACTGTTTGCTCAGTCAGGTCCTGGAGGTGTTCAGGACAATTCATCAAATCTTTTTTGGTTAAGAGGAGACGTTGGGCTTTTTGACACAGGAGGGCTTGTGAGTCTATGGGAAGATCAGGCGGCCTCAAATGATGCAAGCCCACCAGTCAGCCAGGAACCCACATACACCGATCCGGCAATCAATGGCATTGCAGGAGTTACTTTCTCATCTGGTAGAGAGCTCACGATTGCAAACTCCGGAAGTATAAATACCTCAAACTTTACTACACGCACCATTTTTATGGTGTTTTCCACTCCCTCATCATTCTCAGGCAATCAGGTGCTTTACGAGCAAGGAAACACCTCCGATGGTTTAATCATTTACCTTGATGGTTCCGGTCAGATTAATGCAGGCGTTTACAATTCAACGAATGATTTTTTCATTACCTCAAGTGCGCTCACTGTAAGTACGAGCTATATTGTCGCATTCACATTTGACGGTGGATCTACAACCATAGAAGCCTTTATCGACAATAACTCAATTGGGAGTAATACTTCGGCTTTGTCGTCT
The DNA here is from genome assembly GCA_006969745.1 of Cytophagaceae bacterium. Lineage (GTDB taxonomy): Bacteria > Bacteroidota > Bacteroidia > Cytophagales > Cyclobacteriaceae > Ekhidna. Next base: position 800,639 of record CP030886.1, on the reverse strand, counting down.
GTAACCGGAACAACCGGCGATATCACGTTTGGCGAGAGTGGCGATGGAAATCAAATCAGTGGAGGCTCAAATATCGCCAGTGGTTCTGCAGGATTTACAGGTAGTATAACTGAAGCTATCTATTATAATGTAGCCCTCAATGATGCAGAAATCACAATTATAAATAACTACTTGGGCGAGAAGTATGGAATAGTACTTACTGCAAATGATGAATATGCCCAGGCAGGATATGAGTCAGATGTTGTAGGTATAGGAAGACAATCTGCAGGGAATACTTCAGTCACCATCACAGGATCTGGAGGTGAAATATATTTTGATGAAAGCAGCTCATCACTTGATGCCGATGATGAGTGGGTTTTTGCAGGTCACAACGGATCAAGTCATGGTACTACAAAAAGTAATGTTGATGCAGGGCTTACTGGATTCAGCAGATGGACTAGAATATGGTATTTGGAGAAGACGGGGACAGTAGATATTACACTTTCCTTTGATACGGATGAAGCTGGATTTGGAGATGCCGATGACATAGGAACTACTGGGGATTTCAAGTTATTATACACCACTGATCCATCTTCTGTGGACTTTACAGAAGCCTCAGGAACTCCGACAGCTTCTTTTACTGACGGAAATAATAAAGTGACCTTTACCGTTACAGATGCAAACCTCGCCGATGGATATTATACACTGGGAGTTACAGAAATCGTAAATTTCTATTCCTACAGATCCGGAGATTGGGATGATCCGCTGAATTGGACCATCGATCCTTCAGGATCTATTCGGGTGAATCCCGATAGTCGATATCCGAATCAATCTACAGACAATGTAACTATCCTTAATGGAGATGAAATAGATCTGGATGCAGATGCCGTCACATCAAATGGAGGCGCTTACGCAATAGGTGATGTTACTGTGCGTGCAGGTGGAATTTTGGATATTGAAGGGACATCTGGACATGCATTTGAAAATTTTTCAGGAACCGGGACATTAGTTATGGAGGGAGATAACTTCCCAACCGTAAATACCACCAATACATTCACAACTTCTGCAGGAGGTACGGTGCAGCTATCCGGTTCTTCTGATTTCACTTTAAATGCCGGAGGAAAAGCCACATTCAATAACCTTGATATAGCTGTTACGAGCGCTACAGTCACTTTGATGGACAGCTTAATACTCAACGGAAATCTCGACATTAGCACCGGAACATTCCGAATCAATGACAATACCGCAACTGATATTATTCGATTAGAAATAGCCGGCGATGTAAGTGTGAGCAGCGGTGCATCCTTCACCGTTGGACTGGGCGATGCATACAATGATCGAACCGGAGAAACCAATGTTAGAGGAGTTTTTGATTTCCATCAAATTGATCTCAAAGGAGACTTCTCGAATGAAGGAACTGCCACATTTACGAACATCAACGCCACAAGTGTGACCAATGAGGAATTTTATGAAGCGTACCCTTCAGCGGGAGATCAGGATAATGACAATGGAGCTGGACCATTGGATGCCACTGAATATGGGGTGGTTGAGTTGTTGATGACCAATGACTCAGAAAATCAGGATATTACCTGTAATGGCGCATGTACCTTTTACAGAATAGAAATTGATAAAGGAACCGATGATACCTATATCTGTGAAATAAATGCAAGTGTGCAAGCCAACTTCAATATTTACGGGAGAGTCGCTTTCCAACAGCACTTTGGGACAGATGAAACACTCTATGAAAATCCAAGAGCACTTGGCTTGGAAAAAGGAACGCTTAAATTAGGTGACAACATATTTCTACCCGAAATCTGCAGAAATGATCCTAGTACCTACGGTGGTAATTCGGCCAGAGTTTGTACAGGAAGTTGCAACAGTGATTACGTCATTTTTCCGGATGCCAGATTTTGGGTTGCCGGCACTTCCATTGTGAACTCAGATGATCAGAATGGCTTTCATGTAATGGGTAAGCTGAAAGTCAGCGACAATGGAGAAATCTCGAAAACTGGTGATGGTAGATTAATGATCATCTTTGACGACAATGCAATCGTAGAAATCACCGGTGGAACTGTAAACGTAAACCAGGTAAGGACAAAGAGCAATGGTTTAGATCCCCAAGGTGCATGGATTCATACGGGCGGAACTGTGACGGTCAATCCCCTATCTACAAATACTGGTGCAAACAACGATCATGCATTGTTTAGTATGCCATTCAGCACCATGAATTTTACCATGACTGAACCTAACCCTTCCAACCCAACCATTTTGAATATCGAAATGGAAGATCAAGGGGACAACGACCGTCCAAAACAAACAAGTGGAGAGGATGTGCTCGTTCAAATAGGCATTGCGGAAGGAAACTACTTGGTTACTGGTGGTACCGTGACCGTAAATATCCTTGAAAGTAGTGTTGATCAAGATCATGGAATAATAAACTCAACCATTCCTTTTTGGAATTTATCGTTAGACAAAATATCAACCAACAATAGGGAGCATAAGCTTAGAGCTGTCAATGCAGGCGGTACTGCAACCCCGGCAGCAGCAATTCAGGATTTGGTTGTGCTCAATGATTTTAGAATGTTAGATAATGGATGCAGCTGTTCCAATAATAATCGTGTTCGATTTGATACTAATGGAGCAAATATGACCATTGGGAATGGATTTTTTATAGAGACGGATACATACATTGATACCGATCAAAACACAATGACATTTGATGGGACCTCTTCCGTTCAACGTATATCCGTTGAAGGCGAAATGGAGTATGGCCCCGGGGGATCTAAATCTAGTGGAGTCTATCAGATGTTACTATCAGGAAGCGGAACCAAACGAATTGAAGGAAATTTAGCACCTTTTGTAGTAGGAGATAGTTTAGTAATTGGCTCAGGCGTTACATTTGATGATAATGGTTTTACGGTTGAGGTCAACGGTGATATTTACAACGCTGGTTTGCATACAGGTCAGGGTAGAATTGAATTGGCCGGTGGGTCTGCGGTACATAATTTGAATGGCGATGGAACCGGTATTTTCACCAATCTGGAGTTGGACGACTCTAATGGAGCATTGTTTGCCGCAGACTTTGATGTGGTGGATACGCTTACTTTGACCACAGGAATTTTAGACATACATACATATGGACTTGTTCTTGACAGTGATTCTGCTGGCATTTCGATTACGAGTCCTGGGACGACTAAATATATCAGAACTGCCGGCAATGCTTCGGATGAAGGAATTTCAATGTACATCGCCAATGATAGAGATGACTACCTATTTCCAATAGGTACGGATCAGGAATCAGGCACAGATAAGTATACGCCTTTGGAATTGTCAATTTCAGGATCAAGTGGCGCAAATGATGGCTATGTGAAAATCAATGTGGCGGATGCTATCTTACCAACAATGGATCCAACTGAAACGGATCGACTTACCTATCACTGGAGACTAAATCATTCAGGGTTCACTACCAAGCCTGACATCTCCTTGCGCATGTACTATGATGATGAAGATATCACCGGAAATGAGAATACCTATAATGGAGGCTATGTATTGGATGAACTTCCCTTCACACGAACCGAAGAGGATGCCAACGATGATGATAGAAATACGAATGAATTAGTATTCAATGGTCCGTCCTCCAATAGCGGAACATTTCCAGGAAATCGGTTTGAGATAATAAATGCAAACTTTAGCAGTGCTGGAAGCAACGCATGGAACGGAGCTCCTGAGATTTACTTCACGGTTTATAATACCGGTACTGGTTTTACATCAGATTGGGATCAAAACAGTACCTGGTCTACAGAAGGTCACTGGAATGGAGCAGCTGCTGCATCTGACTATCCTCAAGCAGGCGATATTGCGATAATAGGATGGGACCCGGACGAAACGGCAGGTACTGACTCACATTGGATTACTGCGGATGAAGATGTGACTGTTGCTCAGATTGTATTTGCAGACTCCGTCGACGATGGTACCGGCACTTGGACAACGCGCTCGGTAGCTTGGGGACCTCAGGTACGGTTCGAAGATTTAACGTCTGGAGCAGCAACCCTCGATGTAGTCACAGGGCTTGTCACCGGTTCAGGAAGATTGAGATTCCAGGCAGACTGTAGTACTTGTGATACTGATGCAAGTACTAGCGTCATTCAAATTGCCAACTTTACGGCCGATGTGGGAGATTTTGTTACTCGTGATGGAAATGAATTCTATTTTGATGCCGAAGGGACTCTTGAAGGCTCAAATTTTGGTGTAGAAATACCATCTAGTTTTCCTACCGCCTATCCGGATTTGGTCATTCGTGATGGTGGATATTTTGTCTTTACTGAAGACATACTCGTCAATTTTGATTTGATTATCAGAAGTGGAGGAACCTTAAGGTTAAACAGTGGTGCAAATGGAGACATTACCATTGTAGACGACTTAAGAATGACTACCAACTCCAGTGCTGACTTTGTAGAATTTCCTTCGACCGGTAACGCCAGAACATTGACCATAGGGGACGATTTAGTGATGGATACTGGAAGTGAAGACGAGTCAGATGGTGACCAAATTGTTGTACTTAATACGACTCCATCATCTCTGGAACACCGCTTAGTTGTCGGCGGGGATATCATTCAGGGCCCAATAGATGTCATAGACTTATACAATGGAGCTGGCACCAATAATAATGCGATTCTCGAACTAAATGGCACTGGGAGTCATACCTATCGAATTACCTCAGGCACAAGTAATCCTGATCTATATCGGATTGAATTGAATATGGGAACAGATCAATCAAATACTTTTTCATTCAATGATGATTTTGATTTGAACGGACCAACAAATACCGTGACAAAAGCTCTTGAAATACAAAATGGCACATTCATTCTCAATGATGCTGCAATTGATATTGAATTAAATACAGGCGGAGGTGATTTTAATATCCCATCTTCAGGAGGATTAACGCTAACCTCAGGAACTGCTCGAATATCCGCAACAGGAACAGGCTCGGGCAATGGGATCCGATTAGATGGCAAACTAACTATCGATGGAGGTAGTGCAATCTTCACAGACGGAGCAAATGGTGATAATTATCTTGAATATGGTTCAGCGGGATCATCAGAGGTAGAATTGTCTGCTGGAAATCTAATTGTAGGATCCCAGGTCCGTAGATCTACACTATCTTCAACTGGTACGCTTACTTATAATCAGACAGGAGGAATTGCCCTCTTTGGGGTAAACACCGGTGCCACGTTCGAAAATGATCGTGGAGTATTTGAGCTAACAGATGGGTCGTTTACTTTGGATATCGCAAGCGGAACGGATGTGTTTGCGTTGGTTGACGCACAAGCCAATCCAACTAATGGATCATTCATTCTTGGTTCATCCATCACTACACCTACTGTGAATATCAGTGATGCTTCATTCATTGATTTTGGTTATGATGATGCCACTTATACTACTACTGGCTCACCGCGGTTTGATTTAAATAGCTATGTGGAATTATCAAACATTAGAATTGATAGCCTCAATTCAGGCTCACCATCGGTAAGATTGGTGGTAAATAACCTTGATGTTTCAAATAATATTGCCATTCAGAATAGCGGCACCTTAGATGCCAATGGTTTTCAGATCAACCTAGCCGGCGATTTAGAAAATGATGGAACCTACACACCAAACAATAACTTATTCGTATTTGATGGGAATACCCAGCAAATATCAGGCACTACAGCTACCACTTTTTATGATCTGACAGTTAACACATCAGGGACATTGTCCTTAGATAATGCTACGATACCCGCTTCTGGAATTATTATAACGAATGATTTTGCTCTTAATACAGGTATTTATGATGATCAGGGTGTACCTACAAATGTAGAAGGCGACGCAGACATTGTCACCATATATGATGGTTCGGGTGGTCTGGTTATGAACAGCTCTACAAGTTCACAGGAGATCACCTCCTCAGATCGTGCAGGTACGGTCAGCAAGTTGGTCATTGACAATTCAAATGGGGTCACTCTTGCACAAACAGGAGGTGGAGAAGTGGTTACACTAACCATAGATGACGAAATAGCTATTGATGCAGGTGTTTTAAATATTGCTGATAATCGACTATTCATTGATGGAGATGCCACCATTACAACCACAGGTACCTTCGATGAAAACACTATGATATCAGTAAATGGAGTGAAGAAGAGTGATGGTATCGAAAAAGAATTTAACTCAAACACCAGCTTTACAATTCCGCTAGGAGTACCGGGCAAATACACGCCGGTAGACGTAGTAGTTAATAGCAGTGAAACAGCTACCATTCTTTTTAAAGCTATTAACTCGGCACACCCATCAGCCACTGGCACAGATGTTTTGGATTACTATTGGGTAATTACCACATCAGATAGTGATATTACAGGATTTGCAGGAAGCTCTATCACCTTTACATATGTTGGTAGTGATGTAAACGGAAATATCAATAACTATGCAAATGCGAGACTTGAAACACCTACGTGGACAAAGCTACAACCACCAATTTCCGGAAATGGCATTAGCTCAGCAGCAAAAACAATTACTTGGGATGATACCGATCTAGGAAACAATAATTTTACGGGAGAGTATACGATAGGCGATCCGGATAATATTCCAGACGAATTATTGATTTATCGAACCGTCACCGCCGGAAATGGAAATTGGGCGAACACCGCATTGTGGGAAATAAGTACGGATGGAGGAATGTCATTTAGTGCCGCCGGTGAGGTGCCAAGAGCAGGCTCAATTGTTTCAATAAGAAACGATGCAGATATTACAATGACCTCAGCTAGCGATAATGATCAAAATATTTTCAGTGTAGATATCGAAGGCCTTTTAAACATCGGAGACTCTGATGGACACAATTTTGGAGACGTTACTGGGACAGGCACGATGAAGCTTGAAACAGGGACGCTGCCTGGAGGTAATCTGGATGATTTTTTTACTACCACTGGAGGAACTGTCAATTTTGGAGGTGCCGGAAACTTCACTATTCCAGCTGACTTTACTGACGTTAGAGGTTTGGTGATAAGTGATGGCGGATCTAAAAGTATTCCAGCCATTTCGTATACCATTGGATCCGGGGGGATAACCATTCAAGACGGATCTACTCTTTCGAACAATAACAATTTTGGTTTTACCAGCACTGGTCCAGTTACCATTACTAACGGTACATTTAACGCAGGGAATAGTACAACCACAATTACTGCAGGTGATTTGATCTTATCTGCTGGAGCTTACAATGGAAACGGGGCAGACGCTAATTTATCAGGAGATTTAAGTATTGATGGTGGAACTTTTAATGCCGGAAACGGCGATTTGAGTCTCAGTGGTGATTTGGACTATACGGGCGGAACATTTAATAATGGTAGTGGTACAGTCATTTTCAGTGGCACAAACAATCAGATAGTCAATGGTGACTTCAAGCCCGACAAGATGTATAACGTCGAGATAAATAAAGCTTCTGGTCAGGTGTACATTGGTAATATGGACACAATAGCGATAGCTAATTCATTGACGCTCACTAATGGTCAATTCAATACATTAGATTCAACTAATGCAGCAATTTTACTATGCGATGTAGGTACTGGTTCTGGTAATTATTCTCGAACAGGCGGTTTCATTAATGGTCCCATCCTGGTCGAATTAGGAAATGGGAAATCGTTTGTATTTCCTGTAGGAAAATTCAGTAGTTACAAGCCATTTAGTGTCAATACTACAAGCGGACAGTCCGGGGTTCAGATTTGGGAAGTTGAATATTACAACGCATCTCCGGTTACCAATGAGGCTGCAGTAGATAACTACACAGTAGAAGCCTCAAGCAATGTGCAGGCGGTAGTTCCTGATGAATATTGGCGTGTAAATACAGCAAGTCCGGCCAATGGTGCCACATTCAGAGTGGATGCTACTAATATCAATCTGACGCAGGATGAAATAGATGACCAGGAATTACGCGTGTTGATTTGGGATGATGCAGGTAGCGAGTGGGATGACCTGGGTGGCGTTGCTTCCGGAACACCCACAAATGCTTCGATCGTTTCTACCTTGGGCTCGGCTTTTAGTGAAAACTATTTCACATATGGATCAGAAAGTTCAACTACTGCTTTGCCTGTCGAGCTAATTTCCTTTTCAGGTATTGCCAAAGATAATCGTGTACTACTCAATTGGGCCACAGCCTCTGAAGTAAACAACGATTTCTTCGAGGTGCAACGATCATCTGATGGAATACAGTTTGAAGCTATAGGGGTGGTAGATGGAAATGGAAATACAAATCAACAGGTAGACTATAGTTTCATTGATAGAAGTCCGTTCCTGGGACAGAACTACTATAGGTTGAGACAAGTAGATTTTGATGGTGAAGAAGAATTACTGCCTGTAATTTTAGTAATGAATGATTACAAGCAACAGGGCATTGAGGTTTCGACATACCCTAATCCGGCATCCGCAGAAAATGTAAGGCTAAGAATTGTTTCAGGCGACGATCATACTCCAATTCATGTAAAGATGATTGATATGACAGGTAAGTCTTATCTGGAAAAAAGCTTTGATGGCGCCTTATTGATTGATGAGAAAATTGATTCCAATGTCACACTCAAGGCAGGTATTTATTTTATAAGTGTCAAGCAAGGTGAAAACATCAGAAAGCATAAAATCATAATCAGGTAATCAATACCTATTTACAGTATTTACAACACAGCAGGCCACAAAGCCTGCTGTTTCTGTTCTCAGCGTATTTTGTCCAAGAGAAATTGCACTAAAGCCGTGTTGTTTAGCCTTATCAACTTCATCCATGTTAAAATCTCCTTCCGGTCCAATTAAGATTGAAATTGATTTGTCTGAATGCAAAGCGTCTGAAATATATTGGTGAGAATCATCCACATGAGCAATAAGTTTAATTTCAGAATTGCATGAAGAAATGAACGAACTAAGAGGTGTTAGCTCATTTAATTTCATTAGGAAAGGATTCCCGCTTTGTTTCATTGCACTGATAGCTTTCTTTTCCAACCTGTCTAATCTTAGCTTTTTTCGCTCACTGTGATTTGTGTGTACGAATGTAACCTCATCTACCCCAAGTTCACTCAATTTTTCAATCAGCCACTCCATTCGATCTGCATTTTTGGTGGGAGCTATGGCGAGATGAGTATAAAAATTCTTCTTCGACGCAAAATTTGACTCAATGATGTCAAACTCACACGCTTTCTTTGAAATCTTGGTTAAAACAGCACGATGTTTCCCACCGATTCCATCAAAAACCAAAATTTCATCTCCGATTTGATGCCTAAGGACCTGCGCGCAGTGCTTCGACTCCTCCTCTGAAAGAGCATTTTCACCCTGTTTAATTGATTTTTGATAAAATATGGTCATTAGGGATTTAAAATTTGCTTTAAAACATAAAAATTCTGCAAATAGATAAAAAACAGGTTTAAAAAATACCCTATTTTAAATATATATGCGAAAAATGAGTACTTTTGAGTATTAAATCTGCTGAAAAGTATAAACCATGGCACAACTTAGACACCAAGCACTTAATTTAGTTCAAAAAAGAAACAAGGTAGACGTAAAAGCTCCTTCAAAACGCATCTCTGATTATTTCGGGGAAATGGCTTTCACAAAGTCTCAAATGCAGTCCACTCTTTCACCTGAAGTATACAAAAGAGTCACGGATTGTATAAAAAATCGCAAGAAGATTGATATTGAAACAGCGGATGCTGTAGCTGCGGCGGTTAAAAATTGGGCAATGGACCGAGGTGTAACACATTATACACATTGGTTTCAGCCACTTACAGGAGCCACAGCGGAGAAACATGATTCATTCTTTGATCCAAGCAAAGGCATTGAGAATTTTAAGGCATCGGCGCTGGTTCAGCAGGAGCCCGATGCTTCGTCTTTCCCCAATGGAGGTATTCGATCGACTTTCGAAGCTAGAGGATACACCGCATGGGATCCGTCCTCACCCATTTTCATCTATGGCAAAACCCTGTGTATTCCAACCATTTTTGTTGCCTATACAGGAGAGGCACTAGATCATAAAGCACCATTACTCAAAGCCCTGGAAGCTGTTGACAAGGCAGCGGTTAAAGTTTGCCGTTTGTTTGATCGAAATGTTAATAAAGTCAATGCATCGCTTGGGTGGGAGCAGGAATATTTCGTGATAGATAAAGCATTATATAACGCACGACCGGATTTGGTGATGGGAGGAAGAACACTGTTTGGTCACAATCCGGCCAGAGGGCAACAGCTCGACGATCATTATTTCGGATCAATTCCTACAAGGATTTATGATTTCATGAAAGAATATGAGATCGAGTCACATAAACTTGGTATTCCGTTGATGACCCGGCACAACGAAGTGGCTCCTGGTCAGTATGAGGCGGCACCAATGTATGGAACAGTAAATGAAGCAACGGATCAAAACCAATTGCTTAAAGATGTGATGGAAAAGGTGGCTAACAAGCATAATTTGCGAGTGCTGTTTCACGAGAAGCCTTTTTCAGGATTGAATGGAAGTGGTAAGCACAATAACTGGTCGCTGGTAACGGACACGGGTGTCAATCTGTACCAACCTAGTTCCAGTGCAAAAGACAACCTGTTGTTCCTTACATTTTTTGTTACAACCATTAAGGCCGTACACGAATATGCAGATCAGTTGAGATCAAGTATTGCTTCTGCAGGAAACGATTGGAGACTAGGAGCTAATGAGGCACCACCTGCAATCATCTCTGTTTTTATTGGGTCTACGCTGACTAAGGTGTTGGACAAACTGGAGAAGTCTGGAGATGTGATGGTCGAGAAAGGTGAAAACCTTTATATGAAGCTGGGAATCGATCAGATACCATCCATTATTCTTGATAATACAGACAGGAATAGAACGTCGCCTTTTGCTTTCACAGGCAATAAATTTGAATTCAGGGCAGTTGGTTCAGAGGCTAATGTGTCAGACCCGATGATGGTTTTGAACACCATCATGGCTGAGCAACTCTCTGACTTTTACAAGAAAGTAAACAAGCTCATAGACGGAGGACGGGAAAAAAGACTCGCTATCATTGATGTTTTAAGAGATTATATAAAAGAATCAAAGGCGATACGATTTGAAGGCGACGGCTATTCTGATGAATGGGTAAAGGAGGCTGAGAAAAGAAAACTATCCAATGTTAAAGACACACCTCGTGCACTGGATTTTTCAATTTCTGAAAAAGCAATCAAGCTGTATGAAAAACACAAGGTGATGAACAAGGTAGAGGTGGAAGCCCGCCATGAGATAAGGCTGGAAAACTACATTATGAAGGTGCAGATCGAATCCAGAATGATGGGAGATATCGCAAGCAATATGATTATCCCAACGGCCACCAAGTATCAAACCAAGCTGATTCAAAATGCCAAAGGATTGACAGATCTGGGCATTGATGCAACGGAAATCAAAAAGACAATTGAAGAAGTGTCAACGCATATCAATAATGTGAGAAAATTGACACATGAGATGATTGAAGAAAGAAAAAGGATCAATATGATAGAAGATCCTCGGGAAAAAGCCATCGAGTATTGCGACAATGTAAAAGGAAAATATTTCCAACCATTACGCTATGCCGTGGATAAGCTTGAACTCCTGGTCGACGATGAAGACTGGCCGCTTCCAAAGTATCGGGAAATGCTCTTTTTGAGATAAAATTCATTTCCACAATAAAACAAAAGCCCCGATTCAATCGGGGCTTTTTTTATTCATACTTTAAGTTTTCCGAGGGGTTTGCAGTTGCCGCTTTATAGGCTTGAAAACCCGTTGTGAGCATAACGAATATGCTGACGATAAAAAGCACCGCTATGAAAACCATTAGATTAATTTCGGTGTGATATTCAAAATCATTGAGCCAATTATTCATAATCTTATAACCGACAATAAATGCAGGAATGGCTCCAACCAACACAAGCCAAATAAAGTCTTTCACCAGGAGTAGAACCAATCCTTTTACATCCGCCCCCAAAACTTTTCTAACACTCAACTCTTTCGTTCTCTGCTCAGCAGTAAAAGAAGCAAGTCCCAACAAACCCAGCCCTGATATGATGATCATCATCAATGCGAATCCTAAAAACAATTGACCTCTCAATTGATCACTTTCATAATCCTCCATGAAATTCTGATCCAGAAATTGATATTCGAGTGGTGTATTGGGGAAAAGTTCTGTCCAAGAAGCTTCAAGGTGAGCTAAGCCTTCCTCCAAATCTCCTCCAACTTTCACCATCGCTTGTCTGTTGTTCAAGTTGGGGAAAATCATAAATGCCTCGATTGGATTGTAAAGCGACCGATGATGAAAATCCTTCACTACACCGATCACTCTATGAAATACCGTACTATCCTGGTCGAATTGAAACCTCATGCCGATGGGTTTATCCCATCCCATACGCTCCACCATTGATTCGTTGACCAACACTGAGGAAGCTGTATCGCTTGGAAAATCTCTTGAGAAACCCCTGCCTTCGACCAATTCAATTCCTAACACATTAATGTAATCATAATCGACCCCATACCAATCTACTCCATAATCCTCCATGACACCTTCGTTTGTTTCAACCTGCATCACGTTCTTACCAAATCCATTTCCGGGTATATTAGTAGCAGTGGCAGCATTGCTCACATGTGGATTCTGCAAAAGTTTGGTTCGGAAGGTTTCCCATTTCTCGCTGGTACTTCTATTCAATGTAAAGTTGACAACCTGATCCTTATCGAAGCCTAGGTCCGCATTTCTTACATATTGCATTTGCTGATAGATGACGAGTGTTCCAATAAGCATGAAAATTGAAATGGAGAATTGAAGACCTACCAAAATTCTTCTAAGCCAAACATTGCCGGTACGCTTACTTCCCGAACCACCCTTTATTGCTTTTATTGGGCTAAAACCAGAAAGATAAAATGCTGGATAAGATCCACTTACCAGCCCGGTAAATACCAAAATACCGACCAGTGTCAGGATGATTTTTTGAGAAAGTAGATCACTAAGCAGAAGTGAAGTCCCAACCGAAGAATTGATGACCGGAACAGCTATTAATAGAAGTAGAATGCTGATGATCATCGACACAAGTGCAATCAAAACAGATTCTACAATAAATTGTCTGATAAGTGCAGCTCTAAATGCTCCCATTACTTTTCGTATGCCAACTTCTAATGATCGACGCATTGATCTGGCCGTTGCTAAGTTCATATAGTTGATGCATGCGATGAGCACAAGGAAAATAGCTACAGCAAGAAAGATATAGACGTAATCAATATTACCTAATGCTGTTGGCTCACCTTCAAAATCAGAATACAAATGAATATCCTGAATATTAATCATTTCATATTTGACCTTAATGTCAAACTGATCGAACACAGTGGCTACATATTTGGAAATGATTTCATCATTGAGTCGTTGTTCCACGTACTTAGGATCAACTCCATCATTTAAGACCACATAGGTATATAGCCCAAATCCTCCCCAGCTTTGTGAGTTTGCGTATCTTTCATTCGTACTGAATGATACCAAGGCATCCGGACGGATGTGGGAGGTCACAGCCACGTCTTCGTAAATACCGGTCACCTTATAGGAGAAGCGTTCAGTCTCTAGCACCTGATCCATAGGGTTTTCTCCCTTGAAAATTCTCTCTGCTAGTGTTTTGTTTAACACTATGCTGTTTGGAGCTGCCAATGCAGTTTCTGGGTCACCTTGAATAAATTTGAAAGAAAAAACATCAAAGACTGTCGAATCTGCCAGAAACAAGTCTTCAGCCTCGTAGTTTCTGTCCTCGTATCTAAATCGGGAATTTCCCCCTCCGGCAAAGCGCGTAAACTGGCTTATCTCCTGAAACTCTGTATTGACAGTATTTCCTAAAGGAGGCTGAGTTACAGCCCATCGAAAGGCATTGTCCGGCTCGGTAATGTCTGCAGATATCCTATAAATATTTTTAGCGTTGGCATGGTGCTTATCGTAGCTTGTCTCCTGATTTAGGTAGAGTACAATTAACAAGGCCGAGGCAATCCCGATCGTAAGTCCAAGGATATTAAGCAAGGCATAACCAGGCTGACGTTTGAGGTGACGAATAGCCACAAGAAAGTAGTTCTTTAGCATAGTAGTTTGAGTTTTGACATGATCAATTTACCTAGATCCGAGGGTATTCCTTTCTCCGCTCATCATAATTATGATTATTTAACAATAGCTGTAAAGCTACCCATGTGGTTTTTCCTTTTAAATATGTACATGTATACTCAATGTATACTGTGTGCATGATGAGACTATGGGAATCAATGACGTGATTTGCAAAAGTCGATTACACCAGGAAAAAATGAGGCACTAAGGCGGCTACCTACTAAGGTGGTTAAGGGCAGCTCGGGATGGGCTGTCCTTCTTTGTTTTGAGATTAAAATTGGGGTGAATTATATAGGGTCGTCATCTGATAAGGGTGGCATTAGGCAGTTCAGAAATGAGCTGCCTTTTTCATTTTGTATGCCAATTGTATACATGGAAAATAACGAATGTGGGTGGTAGTCTGGAGAATTTTAAAGTGGATTTAAATAACGACGACTTATGAAAAATTACTTTACCATTCACTTCAGGCTATTCTGCAAATTGTTGCTGTTACTAGCGCTTCCTTTTACTTCCATTGCCCAGCTGGACTACTATTGGGTGGGAGGTACCGGCGATTGGTCTGACTATGCAAACCATTGGGCTACAAGCTCAGGAGGAACCTCATTTCACACATCTATTCCATCAGATGTTGATAACGTTTATTTTGATGAAAATTCGTTTACTGCCGAAGGGCAGGTGGTAACTTTAGATATCTCTGGGTTTACTGATAATCGGATTCATAATATGGATTGGCGGGGGAGTCAATTTTCACCTGCCCTAGTGTCCGAGCCAGGAACAATTAACTATCTCCGTATACATGGATCAGTGTACTTTCAAGAGAATATGTCTGTAGACGTAGTAGAATTAGGCATTCAAATTCTTTCTGAAGATGTGAGCGCTGAATTTGACCCGAACGGTGTTGATTTATCCAATACAAGTATTCATTATATTGTTAAAGAAAGTACATCATCATTATCACTTTTGGATTCACTAAGTGCTAAAAGTTTTACAATGGGAAATACAATAGGTGGCTCTTTTACAACCAATGGTCATTCTATTCATGTGTTGGAAGATTTTGCAATAACAAAAAATATCGAATCGAGCGGTGTTGTAGACATTTCTAATTCGAATATTTATGCTAAATCTATTAAAGTTTCGTCTAATGTACTAGGAGGGATACTCAATACAGATAATGCCTCCGTTGACATTCTATACCCGGATGGAATGACCGAACTTCGAATATTCGATTCAGAACCTCTTTTTGACACATACTCTATTAGGGAAGATCATCTTATCGAAGAGGTAGCCGGAGATGTAGCTCTCTTTAATAAACTTACTCTTGAATCAGGAGTAAAGCTTTTGATTGATAGTAGCATCCCTGGAGTTGAATTTGAGACACTAGAAGCAAAAGGCTCACAAAACAATCTAATAACCATTAAATCTGACGATGCAAGTACAGCAGTTACGCTAATTCAATCAGAAGGAGAGGTAAACATGGAATGGGTAGCATTGCAGGATGTAACAGGTACAGGTGGAGCCACTTTTAACGCATTTGTCTCAGAAGACAATGGAAATGTTACAGGGATCAATTTTTTAAAATTTAGTCAGACGATAGATTTAAGCTTGGTAACAAAAAGCTATGATAATGTTGGAGAAGTCTATGTCCCTTCTGTATCAGCCACTTCAGGTTTAGATGTAACCCTTCAGAGTAGTGATGCTTCAGTAGCAGAAGTATCCAACGGGAATGAGCTAATAATTAAGGGTGCAGGCACTACCTCAATAACAGCGAATCAACTAGGTAATGATTATTATGATGCTGCAGATCCGGTTACTGTTGATTTTGTAGTGACCAAGATAGGACAGGTAATTTCTATGGATATTCAAGACACTTGGATAGGAGAGGATTTTTTAAATCCAAATGCAACATCTTCTTCTGGTTTAGATGTTGATTATAGCGTAATCGGACCCGCTCAATTTAATGATACAACGCTGTTATTAACAGGTATCGGTACGGTGCAAGTTACTGCCTCCCAATCAGGAAATGAAAACTACCTGCCTGCGGATGATGTGATTGTCTCATTCGAAGTATTTAAAAAAGGACAAACAATCACGTTTGCAGAAATTGAAAATACCTGGATAGGCGAGGAGTTTGTAAATCTGAATACTTCCGTTTCTTCGGGCCTAATGCTTGATTATCAGGTGTCAGGTCCTGCTACGCACAATGGCAATGTATTGGAATTTACCGGAACGGGTACGGTGCAGGTTACTGCCTCCCAAATAGGAAATGAAAACTACCTGCCAGCGGATGATGTGATTGTCTCATTCGAAGTATTTAAAAAAGGACAAACAATCACTTTTGCAGAAATTCCGGACACTTCAGAGGATGACGGCTTTGTGAATTTGGAAGCTTCGTCAGATGCAGGTCTTCCTATATCATTCTCGGTAGTTGGTCCTGTAAATGAAGTAAACGGCGTGCTCGAATTTACCGGAAATGGCATGGTACAAGTCACGGCCATACAGGAGGGAGATGATTTGTACCTGGCAGCAGATGAGGTAAAAAGGTCATTTGAGATTTTAGCATCAGAAACCGAAAAACCACTGTTTCTCACGCAACCGGAAGGATTGGGTTTGGTTTATCCCAATCCGGTTGCGGATTACCTCTATTTCGATCCGCAGGTAAGTATTGAGTCAATAATCGTTAGGGATTTGATGGGAAAAACATTCTATGAAGGTGATTTAGAGCAGCATTATCTGGACATGTCTCAGTATGAAAGCGGTGTTTATATGCTCACCGTAAAGCAAACAGACGGGGAAGAAATTATAAAGCGCATTAAAGTAAACTAAGGAGGCTACCTACTAAGGTGGTTTAGGGGCAGTTCTGGGTGAGCTGTCCTTCTTTGTTTTGAGATTAAAATTGGGGTGAATTATATAGGGTTGTCATCTGATAAGGGTGGCATTAGGCAGTTCAGAAATGAGCTGCCTTTTTCATTTTGTATGCCGATTGTATACATGGAAAATAACGAATGTGGGTGAGAGTGTGAAGAATTTTAAAGTGGATTTAAATACGACGACTTATGAAAAATTACTTTACTATTCACTTCAGGCTATTCTGCAAATTGTTGCTGTTCCTAGCGCTTCCCTTTACTACCACTGCCCAGCTAGACTACTATTGGGTGGGAGGCACAGGCGATTGGTCTGACTATGCAAACCATTGGGCTACCAGCTCGGGAGGAACAACATTTCACACATCTGTTCCGTCAGATGTTGATAACGTTTATTTTGATGAAAATTCGTTTACTGCCGAAGGGCAAGTGGTTACGGTAAATGATTATTATGAATTTGTTAATATGGACTGGACAGGAGCAAAGTTTTCACCTGCAGTTGAGGTTGGCAATACGGGCTATGGTGAATTAAATTCGCAAGGTTCTGTGGTTTTCATTGAATCCATGACTTTTTCCTTGCCATATTTTTCAATGTTTCCAGAAACTTCGTCCTCAGTAAGGTTTAACGGGTTGGCTCTGAATGAAACTTCATTTGCGATTAATTTAGAAAGTGCAGCGTTTGAACTTCTTGATTCTATAAGTGTTGAAGAATTCAGCATTATAGGAGTTTTTAGCGAGTTTAACTCCAATGGCCACCCTATTCATGTCGTAGACAGGTTTGGATTTACTACAAACGTACATGAATTGATGGATTTTTCTAATTCCACAATTTATGCCAAGCGTATTGATACAAAGTTTAATGTAATAAACAACGGCTCTACTGCTTTTGGAAGACTGATTACAGATAATACCAATATAGAAATAATATATCCAGACGGAAACTCCCAAATCAGCGTGGCAAATTCATTCTCAGAGAATTATACCATCAAAGCAAATCATCAGATCATAATTGATGATCCTTTGTTTAATAATTTAATAATCGATCCGGGGGTAGAATTGATAATCGACGATGCAATCACCGGTATTGAATTTGAAAATTTAGTAGCAAAAGGTACAGTAGACTCTAGAATAACAATCAAGTCAGATAATCCGGGCACAGCAGCAAAACTGATTAAAAATACAGGAGAAGTAAATCTTGAATGGGTAGTGTTAGAAGACATAGCAGGCACAGGCGGAGCCACTTATAATGCGTATGCTGCGATTGACAATGGTAATGTTACCGGAATTAATTTTGACAAGCTTGATCAAACAATTTCATTCGATGTAGCGGGTCGAACGTTTAAAGATATAGAGAGGGTTTTCCCTTTAAATGGTATAACTTCATCCGGGTTAAGTATTACCTATTCATGCAGTAATCCTTCAGTGGCAGAAATCACTTCTACTAATGAGCTTCTAGTTAAAGGAATGGGAATAGCTCAGATTACTGCAAGTCAGGCAGGAGATGGATTGGTCAACCCTGCAGATCCTGTCATACGTGTGCTTGAGGTAACAAAGGCAAATCAGACCTTAACCCTGGAAGATATTCCTGATACTTGGATTGGAGATGGCTATGCAAATGTCGTTGCTTCAATCGATTCTGGACTACCGATTACCTATCTAGTAAATGGACCGGCTACACTGGATGGTGGTGTATTGGAAATCAATGATGTAGGCACGGTTCAGGTTAGAGTATCTCAACCTGGAAACGAAAATTACCTGCCTGCGGATGATGTGATTGTCTCATTCGAAGTATTTAAAAAAGGACAAACAATCACGTTTGCAGAAATTGAAAATACCTGGATAGGTGAGGAGTTTGTAAATCTGAATACTTCCGTTTCTTCGGGCCTAATGCTTGATTATCAGGTGTCAGGTCCTGCTACGCTCAATGGCAATGTATTGGAATTTACAGGAGCAGGGAATGTTCAGGTTACTGCCTCTCAATCAGGAAATGAAAACTACCTGCCAGCGGATGATGTGATTGTCTCATTCGAAGTATTTAAAAAAGGACAAACAATCACGTTTGCAGAAATTCCGGACACTTCAGAGGATGACGGCTTTGTGAATTTGGATGCAGTTTCTGATTCGGGATTACCAATTACATACTCAGTAGTAGGGCCTGGTAGAGTAGTTGATGGTGCATTGGAATTCACGGGAAATGGCATGGTTCAAGTCACCGCAAAGCAAGATGGCAATGACTTATACTTAGCCGCAGAAGATATTCGACGATCATTTGAGATTTTAGCATCAGAAACCGAAAAACCACTGTTTCTCACGCAACCGGAAGGATTGGGTTTGGTTTATCCCAATCCGGTTGCGGATTACCTCTATTTCGACCCGCAGGTAAGTATTGAGTCAATAATCGTTAGGGATTTGATGGGAAAAACATTCTATGAAGGTGGTTTAGAGCAGGATTATCTGGATATGTCGCAGTATGAAAGTGGTGTTTACATGCTCACCGTAAAGCAAACAGACGGGGAAGAAATTATAAAGCGCATTAAAGTAAACTAAGGAGCCTACCTACTAAGGTGGTTTAGGGGCAGTTCTGGGTGAGCTGTCCTTCTTTTTGGATGATATCAGCTACTTTTGCGTTTCTATGAAAACAGCAGAAATACATACCAAAAAGGGAGTGATGAAAATCGAATTCTTCGAGGAAGATGCTCCAAATACAGTCAAAAATTTTGTAGACCTTGCCAATGATGGATACTATAACGGTTTGACCTTTCATCGGGTGATTCCAAACTTTGTGATACAAGGTGGATGCCCGCAAGGCGATGGTACCGGAGGGCCGGGATACCAAATTGACTGTGAGTTGGAAGGTGATAATCAATATCACGACAGAGGTGTACTTTCAATGGCTCATGCCGGAAGAAATACCGGAGGCTCACAATTCTTCATTTGTCACAGCAGAGATAATACTTCTCATTTGGATAGAAACCACACGGTATTTGGAAAAGTGGTTGAAGGGCTGGAGGTGATCGATCAAATCCGAGAGGATGATGTAATGGAAAAGGTGGTCATTAATGAATAATGTAGCAAGGCTCGTTTTAACGAATCTTTTTTATTCAAAATGATCTGTGAAAGATGCTGAAACAAGCCTGCCTCCGGAAAGCAGGTTCAGCATGACTTATAGCTTATAGCAGTTTTGCAATTCTAAGGTCACCCTGAATTTATTTCAGGGTCTGATTTGCCGTCCCATCTAATACATGTCTGCCCAAGATGCTTAAACAAGCAGCCTGCGGAATGCAGGCTCAGCATGACTTATAGCTATAGCAGCTTTACAATACTAAGGTCACCCTGAATTTATTTCAGGATCTGCCTTTCTCTGGTTTTGTCTAACAACTTTTAAATTGTACTGTTATTTAACTAAAGCCAATAGCTATGAAGAGTCCAATAGTTCTGATCTTATTATTCCTCTCTTTCTATTCTTTCAGTCAGGTGGATACTGTCGCAACAAATGACGGGGATGTACTCATCCAACCAATCATCCATGGGACTCTCGTGCTCTCATGGAAGGATGAAGTAATATACGTAGACCCATATGGCGGAGGTGATCGTTTTGCCGGAATAGCTGATCCGACTATTATTCTAATCACTGATGTTCATGGCGATCATTTGAATATGCAGACGTTGAAGAGCATAAACACTTCGAGAGCCATGTTTTTTGTACCACAAGCTGTCATGGATAAGTTGCCTGAGTCGATGAAGCAACGAGCCAATGTGATAGAAAATGGACAAACCATAGTGTTTGAAGAAATTGAAATACTGGCAATACCTATGTATAATTTGCCGGAGTCTGCTGATTCACGACACACAAAAGGACGTGGCAATGGATATGTTTTAACGGTTGGAGGAAAGCGAATATACCTTTCAGGCGATACGGAAGATATTCCCGAGATGCGAAATCTTAAGAAGATTGATGTCGCATTTGTATGCATGAATCTACCATACACCATGGATATTAACCAGGCCGCGAGTGCGGTTATAGAGTTTCAGCCTTCCATCGTGTATCCATATCACTACAGAGGAAAGGGTGGTTTAAGCGACGTTGAATCATTCAAAAATCAAGTTGAGGATTCTGGCGCATCAACCGAAGTGAGATTGAGAAATTGGTATCCGGAGTAATTAAGCAGCTGCTTTTACTTGATTAAGCCACATTTGAAAAAAGCTCAACTGTACCCATTGCGTACTTGTGGTGTCGTTTTTAGTAGTTTCTACTAAAACCCACATTTTACCGTACTCATCTTTTTTGCCTGCTAGTACGTTTCTACGAAGTTCGGACCCGTTTACATTGTAGCTTACTGAGAGGTCCATTAATTGATTTAAATAGATTGCTTCCATAACTTTTATCTTTTATTATACTTCAAAGATGAGGATGGGATTGAAGTTATGTTAGCGTGATTTTGGTATTTTGATAGATTACGTGATTTACGTAAAGTGAGTATTTAAAGCTTTTCGCATCTCTCATTGAGACTTTTCTGCATTAACTCATTCAGTTGTATTCTTATAGAGCCTTCAGCATTGTTGTCAATTATGCGCCCATCAATTTCCTTCACAGGTGTGAGCTCGCCCATGGTTCCCGTTGCGAATACCTCATCGGCGTTGTAGAATTCTACCAGGCTGAGATTTTTCTCTTTAGCCGGAATGTTATTTTCATGCGCAAGCTCCAATACAAACCCACGGGTAATTCCATGTAAACATGCATTTGCAAATGGAGTGTATAAGATGCCATCTTTCACCATAAATAGATTGGTATCATTCAATTCGGCCACAAAGCCTCTTTCATCTAACATCACCCCCGCATCTACCCCTGCAAAATTTGCTTGAATTTTTGCAAGAATGTTGTTTAGTAGGTTATTGTGATGGATTTTACTGTCAAGAAATTGAGGTCCATTTCTTCGCTGCGTTGACGTAATAACCCGAATACCTGAGTCATTGTCGTAAACCAGTGGCTTCCATTCTGCAAGTACTATCAGACAACTTCCTTTTTGATTCAACCTTGGGTCCATGCCAGAGGTGATTTTTTCTCCGCGACTGAGTGTGATGCGCATAAGCGTATCCTCAGTCATCTTATTAGCTTCCAGCGTTTGCTTGATTGCATCCTTCACAAAGGACCTGGTAGGAATATGCTCAAACGCCAAGGCTTTGGCTGAGGCAAACAAACGATCAATGTGTCTGTCAAGGTGAAAAATACCTTGTTTATATACACGTGAACCTTCCCATACCGCATCACCACCTTGTACGGTGCTGTCAAAAACCGAAACCTTGGCTTCACTTCTATGGAACAGACGGTCACCGACCCATACCTGAATGTTTTCGTTCTTAGGATTGTATTTCTGTAGCATGTAATTCTTATGTCGCGTTGTAGTTCTTTAGTTTTTCATAATATGGAATCGCCTCTTCATACAGTGATTTGCAGTGGTTTGGTAGTTGACGATCACTTGTTTTTTGCTTGGAAAAACCTGTTGAATTATGAACGTTTTTGTACCAAAACTTTGCCCATGAACCATCTTCGGGAATCGGACCCTTTTCCCATGACAGCATTTTGTCTTCAAAAGGAATCTCCAACTGCTTGCAAAGCTTGGAAAGCCCGGCTTTTGGGTCTTTAAGAATATCGTTTGAATCTATGACGATGGCTTGATGGTTACCTTCTTTGATAACATAGTCAAGCAGGTCTGCTTCATATTTAAGGCCTATGTCTTGCAGGGTTGGGTTTTCGATCACTTGGGCAAAGGAGGCAATAAGTTGCTTTGGGTCACGAATGAGGAAGATATTGTACATATTATTTAGATAGCTCCAGTCGAGACCTTCATGATGATGAGCCATATTTTTGAGAAATACCACTTCATTATTTTTTTCCAATAGGTGAACCTGATCTATCACCTCATTTGCATCAGCAGACATACTCGCGATTGTCTCATCTCTACCGGGATGATCCAATCGGGTTTTGACCAGGTAATGCGCGTAAAATGGCTCGTCCACAACTTTGATTTTGGAGTGTTGAGCAAATGAATACATTAATGCAGTAGAGATATTTCGCGGGCCTGAGATTAGGTTAATTACCATGTTGAAAAATTAGGTATATCCTTTTTAAAATAGTAGCGTTTTAACTGACAGTCTTAATTCATTTATGCGCAATACCACAAAAATCCTTATCACATCTGTTCTAGCTATTGCTTTTTTCTCATCCTCTTTTCTTTTAGTAAAAGATATTTTAGCTGTGAGCCAACCAAAAATGATACGCATTAAGAGTGGCACTTTTCTAATGGGACAATTGGACGGTGAAGCCGATGAAAAACCTGTTCACGAGGTTAAATTGAGTGATTTTGAAATAGGTAAATACGAAGTTACTGTGTTTGAATATCGACAGTACTGCTCCTCAACCAAAACCAAGATGCCACCTGCGCCAGAATGGGGTTGGAATGAGAATCATCCAATCATGAATGTTTCCTGGAACGATGCAAAAAGATATATTGATTGGCTGAACGATGAGCTTGATGGAGAGTTTCGTTTACCAACAGAGGCTGAATTTGCCTATGTTCTAAGACAAGGAAGTGACGATTTATACCCTTGGGGAGAAGGCACTCCTAATGAAAACATTGCTGATGAGTCTTTGCGGAAACAAGGTTGGAACAGAGCTATTTGGGAAGGGTATAATGATGGTTATGCAAATACGTCTCCGGTTGGATCATTTAAACCAAATGCAATGGGTGTCTATGACATGAACGGTAATGTTTGGGAATGGGTAAGCGACTGGTATGGTGATTATCCCGAAAGCTTATCTTTTGATCCTAAGGGCCCTAAAACAGGGATACACAAAGTAGGAAGAGGAGCCAGCTATAATGCAGATCCGTGGCACTGCAGATCCGCAGGTAGAAATTGGATGGGGCCGGATGAAATCATTCCGGCGGGTTTTAGGTTGGCAAGAACGATTAGGGATTAATTAAATCCTTTTCCAATGACCAATTTATATCCATTGAGGTCTTTAATAACAAATTCTCGCATTTTATAGTCTGTGTCTTTTAATGGTTCTACAATATCAACACCTGATTTTTGATATTCTTCATAAACGGCATCAGGATCTTGCACAAAGATGTATAGCCGAGGATGTTCAGTTATATTCAGAGGTAGTTCGGTTTTAGTAAAATGGATACCCACAGCATCGTCTCTATTAACTACAGCATAGGAGGGAGGGTCTTCCCAAAGGAAGGAGATGTCAAATCCAAGTTTATCACGATAGAAAATCGCGGTTTGATTTACATCGCTTACCGGAAGAATAATTGAAGCATGCGAAAAGAGTTTCATAGACTAAAGATCATAAAAAAAGCTCTGACTATTTAGACAGAGCTTTTAAAATCAAATTCTTTATTGCTTAGGCCATTTGAGCAGTAAGCTTGTCGCTAAGAACATTTTTAGGAACTGCGCCAATTTGCTTGTCAACAATTTCCCCATTCTTAAAAACCAACAATGTTGGGATTGACCGGATACCGAATTTGGCAGATACCTCAGGATTTGCATCCACATCTACCTTTCCAACTACTGCTTTACCTTCAAAATCTCCTGCTAGTTCTTCTACCACAGGACCGATCATTTTACATGGACCGCACCACTCTGCCCAGAAGTCAACAAGTACAGGTTGATCTGAATTGATGATTTCCTCAAAGTTGCTATCCGTAATTTCTACTGCTTTTGCCATTGTATTATTATTGAAATTTTTGATTGCTTGTGATTCGAACACAAAAGTAATTTGAATAGTTTATTCTCTTTTGATAAAATGAACGTTTGTTGTAGCCTTGACAATTAGTTCTTCTGAAGAAGTACCCTGAAATGTAGTTCTTCGATGGATTGCAATTCTTTGATTAATTCGTCTGTAGGGTCTATTGTGAACTTTCTACTCAGCATTTCGAGATTTATTGCCCTGTTTTCATACACTCCCACCAGAGACATTTTTAATAAAGACTTACCGGGAAATTTTTCTGCAATGCGCTCGACTTCATCAACGATGATTGCATTTACATCTTCCAACCTCATTTTTAATTCAAGTCCCTTCGTCATTTTCTCCCGGATCTCACTCAGATGTTCGATGTTTTGAATTTTGAATTCCAACTCCTCACTGTTCCATCTATTCTGAATATTTCCTGTGAGATATAAAAACCATCCCTTCTCCAGCATTGGCTTAAACTTGAGGTAGTCCTGGGAAAAGAGGTAGAATGTATAGTTGTCGTTGAAATCTTCCAGGGTGAATTGACCAAACGGGTTCCCTTTTTTCGAAGTTCGATGTTGAACATCGCTCACAATACCGCCTATACGCACTTCTCTTCCTTGTAGCTTTTCAGGTTCAGAGAGTTGATGAATACCAGCATTGGTCAGGTGATCCATCTCAAACTTGAATTGATTCAATGGATGGCCGGAGATGTAGAGACCTACCATTTCTTTTTCAATGTTGAGCTTTTCTATATCACCGTAGGGTTCGATGCGGCCCACCTTGGGCTTGGTGATATCGGTTCCTGATGCGCCTCCAAACAATGAAGATTGATTGCTGGCTTCTTCTTCCTGCATTCGATTGGCATATCGGATCGATTTTTCTATGAGTGAAGATCCTTCATCATCAGGCTCTACATACTGTCGTCTGTGAAATTCTTCGAAACAGTCAAAACCACCTGCTTTTGCAAGACTTTCGAAGGACTTCTTATTTACTGTCCTTAAATTGACTCGTTTGGCGAAATCAAAAATATCTGAAAAAGGCCCTTTTTCGTCTCTTTCTTCTATGATTGCCTGAACCGCTGATTCGCCCGTTCCCTTGATCGCTCCCATTCCAAACCGAATTTCGCCTTCAGCATTTACCGCGAAATCTTTTTGTGATTCGTTCACGTGTGGCCCAAGCACGGGAATGTTTCTGTTTTTACACTCTTCCATGAAGAAGCTCACTTTGTCAATACTGCTTTGATTGTGCGTAAGCACGGAGGCCATATATTCCGCTGGGTAGTTTGCTTTCAGGTAGCCGGTATGGTATGCAACCACAGAGTAGCAAGTACTGTGTGATTTGTTGAATGCATATGCTGCAAACGCTTCCCAATCAGTCCAGACTTTTTCCAGCTTGTCTTCCGGATGCCCTTTTGCTTTGGCTTGCTCAATAAATTTTGGCTTCATCTCATCCAAAACATCTCTCTTTTTCTTACCCATTGCCTTACGCAAAACATCCGCTTCGCCTTTGGTAAAGCCCGCGAGAGATTGGGAGAGTAGCATTACTTGCTCTTGATAAACCGTGATTCCGTATGTCTCAGCAAGGTATTCCTCCATCTCAGGTATGTCGTAGCTGATTTTCTCCTTACCATGTTTTCTGGCAATGAAGTTTGGAATATACTCCATCGGGCCTGGACGGTATAGAGCGTTCATAGCAATCAAATCTTCGAACTTATCTGGCTTGAGCGCGCGAAGGTGTTTCTGCATGCCAGGAGACTCAAACTGAAACGTACCATTTGTTTCGCCCCGCTGATACAGCTCATAAGTCTTTTGATCATCTAGTGGAATTTCGTCAATATCAATTTTTATTCCATGCCTCTTTTCTACATTTTCTATGGCTGTTTTAATAATGGAAAGTGTCTTCAGGCCTAGAAAGTCCATTTTCAGCATCCCTGCAGATTCGACCACACTGTTGTCGAACTGGGTTACCATCATTTCGGAATCTTTTTGCTTGGCCAGAGGAACAAACTTGCTCATGTCATCGGGGGTGATGATTACTCCGCAGGCATGAACTCCTGTATTTCTTAAAGAACCCTCTAAAACAACAGCTTGATTTAATACCTGAGAGGGGAGGTCTTTTCCTTTTTTAAGGTCTTCCAATTCTTTGACCTCAGAAAAGACCTTTGAAAACTTAGTGCCCGGTTGTTCCGGTACCAGTTTAGCGATTGCATCCGTTTCAGGTAGAGGCAATTCCATGACTCTACCGGCATCACGAATGGCTGATTTGGGAGCCATGGTACCATATGTAATGATCTGTGCAACTTGATCTTTACCATATTTGTCGATGACGTAATTGATTACCTTTTCTCGTCCTTCATTATCAAAATCAATATCAATATCGGGAAGTGATACCCTGTCAGGATTCAGGAAACGCTCAAAAAGTAGATCATAAGCTATTGGATCGACATTGGTGATTCCAATACAATAGGCAACTACCGATCCTGCTGCTGAACCTCTTCCTGGTCCTACAGCAACACCCATCTCGCGTGCTTTGGCTGTGAAATCCTGAACGATTAGAAAGTATCCCGGATAACCTGTGTTTGCGATGGTTTCCAATTCAAAATCAATTCGCTCTCTTATTTCATCGGTGATTTCATCGTACCTCTTCTCAGCACCTTGATAAGTCAGATGCCTTAGGTAAGCATTTTCACCTCGCTTGCCTCCATCTTTCTCATCATCAGCATCAATGAATTCTTCAGGGATGTCAAACGCAGGAAGAAGAACATCACGTTCGAGACTGTATTCTTCTACCTTGTCAATTAACTCAGTGATGTTTTCTATTGCATCAGGTATGTCACCAAATGATTCCTTCATCTCCTGTTGCGATTTGAAGTAATAGTTGTCGTTTGGCAAGCCAGGCCGGAAACCGCGCCCTCTACCGATTGGTGTACTTTGTTTTTCGTTTTCTTTGATGCAAATCAGGACATCATGAGCTTTAGCTTCCTCCTGATCCAGATAGAAATATTCGTTTGCAGCTATGAGTTTGATATCATGCTTCTTTCCAAACTCAACTAAAATCTCATTCAATCGATTTTCTTCCTCGAGACCATGCCGATTGATTTCCAGGTAAAAATCTTCTCCAAACAAATTTTTCCAATAGAGTAAGGCCTCTTCAGCCTGCGTTTCTCCCACATTTAATACTAAATGCGGAATTTCTCCTCCTAGACTTCCACTCAGTGCAATCAGGTCTTCTTTGTATTGTTCTATTAGCGCTTTGTCAATTCTTGGGAAGAGTCCGTAGTTCCCTTCTTTGTAAGCAATTGAGCTCAGTTTGATCAGGTTTTCATAGCCTTTTTTAGACTTGGCAAGTAGTAACTGTTTGAAGCGTTTGTCTGGGTTGTCTTTTGTGAATTGAAGTTTCAATCGTTCTTCTGCTACATAGAATTCACAGCCAATGATTGGTTTAATGCCTGCCCCCTTGGCTGCTTTTACGAATTTGAATGCGCCAAACATGTTGCCTAGATCAGTCATGGCAACTGCCGGCATATCGTAGCTTTTAGCTTTTGCAACGATGGCTCCTACATCGGGTGTAGCTTGAAGTACGGAGAATTGTGAATGTCCGTGCAGGTGGCAAAATGCTCCCTTGATATCCTCTGCTTTGACTTCTTCTGTGCCAATCTTTCCTGAAGATTCTTCTCTTTTTGTAGCGAAGTTGGCAGCATCTAAATCTGGAGCCTCATAGGTTATATCTTCCGGCTTGGTATCATCTATGGTAGGTATGATTGAGCGCCGTAAACATTCGAAAAATGCTTTGGCTGTAGCATCAACATCGTACGCTGCATCATGTGCATCAGCAAATGGTTCACCGAAGAGTTTTTCATAAAGCTCAATGAGCTTGGGTGATTTCAACCTACCTCCAATGCCTCCCTGAAGCTGACAAAATTCTTTTGTGTCAAGCGCTGTATCAATGTTCTTCGCATCGGCAAGCAAGTTTTCTTTTTCGGTCCGCAGATATTCGGCTCCAATGATTTTATTATCAAACTCTATATTGTGACCGACAAGCACTTCGGCACGTCGAACGTCGGCTGAAAATACGTCAAGTACCTCTGCTAAGTCTTCACCGACTGCTAATGCTCGTTTGGTTGAAATTCCATGAATTTTCTCTGCGTTGAATGGAATGGTAAAACCTTCAGGTTTGATAATGTGGTTGCCCGTCGATAGTAATTTTCCGGAATGATCATGTAGCTGCCACGCTATTTGGACTAGTCTTGGCCAGTTGTCCAGTTCTTCAACAGGAGCTGTTTTGTTGTGTGGAAGTCCGGTGGTTTCAGTGTCAAAAATCAGGTACATGGAAGGAGCTTATATTCTCTTTCAAAATAACACAAAGCCAAGTGATGTTTGATAAAAAAAGCCCCGAAGAATCAGGGCTGTGGATAACTTGTGGATATGTTTTAATTCTTCAAATCATATTATTCATCTTTCAAGGATTTGGCGGGATTCACGCGGGCGGCTTTCCATGATTGGAAACTGATCGTGATCCAAGCAATAGCAATTGCAATGATTCCGGAAATAATATAAGTAGAAGGCTTTAGCTCCGTTCGATAGGCAAATTCTTCAAGCCAATAATTCATCGCTATCGAAGCTATTGGGATAGCAATAATGAGTGCTACCAGGATGAGCTTCAAGAAATTTTTTGACAATAGGTTGACGATACTTGGAATGGAGGCTCCAAGGGTCTTGCGAATGCCAATCTCTTTAGTTTTCTGTTCTGCGGTGAATGCCGCCAATCCAAAAAGTCCCAGGCAAGCTATGAAAATGGTAAGTATCGCAAAAACAGTAAAAATATCTCCGACCTTATTTTCAGCTTCATACATGGCATTGAATTGCTGATTCATGAACTGGTATTCGAAGGGTTGCCCGGGAGCAAACTTATCCCAGGTGGATTCCAAATGAGTAATAGTCGCGTCCGCGTTTTCCATTTGAATTTTAAACAGTGCAAAGCCAGGGTTTTGTCCAAGATGCATGACAAGCGGCTCGATGTTGCTCCTGAGCGATTTGAAATGAAAATCACTTACAACTCCAATGATCTTGTATTCTTCTACCACTGGATTTTCATTAGATCCGCCGTATTTGTATATAGAAGAACCAAGCGGATTTTCATACCCAAAGTTTCGTGCTGCAGTTTCGTTTATTAGAACAGCCATGGAATCGCTGACAAATTCTTTAGAGAAATACCGTCCGTCTCGTATCTCTATGCCCATTGTGTTGGTAAAATCATGATCTACAACAGCAATGCTTATAACCAGGCTCTCGTCTGATGCAGCACTTGCATTTTTGAAGTACAGATCTGAATTATTTGTATTGCCCATCGGGGTGAAGCTCGCAATTGTACTATTGATCACATTTGCGTTTCTGGAAGCTTCTTCTTTGAATGCATTCACTTGGTCTCTCAAAATCCAGGCATCATTTACCATCAGAATCTGATCTTTCTCATAACCAAGTTTTTTGTTTTGGATAAAAGAGAGTTGATCAAAAACAATGGCGGTACCTATGATCATGATAATGGAAATAGCGAATTGAAAAATGACTAAAGCACTTCTGATCGGTCCACTTTTAATACCTTGTCTTACCGTCCCTTTCAGTACTTCCACAGGCTTGAACATGGACATGTAAAATGCAGGATAGCTTCCTGCCAGCATCCCTACAAGAATCATGACACCAAGCATAAACAATACGAATGAGGTATCAAGCAAACTCACAAATGTCAACTCTTTGGATGCAAGTGTATTGAAGGATGGGATTGTTAAAAACGCAATTAGATATGAAATGATGAAGGCTAGAATTGAAATTAAGAGTGCCTCGGAAATAAACTGGTTGATTAATTGTTTTTTTCTTGCTCCCATGGCTTTACGCACGCCTACCTCTTTTGCACGGTTTGCGGACCTTGCCGTGGCAAGGTTCATGAAGTTTATACAAGCAAGAATGAGAATGAATAAACCGACTGCTGAAAATATGAATACATATTTAATATCTCCGTTTGCT
Organism: Cytophagaceae bacterium; assembly: GCA_006969745.1. Classification (GTDB taxonomy): domain Bacteria; phylum Bacteroidota; class Bacteroidia; order Cytophagales; family Cyclobacteriaceae; genus Ekhidna. The sequence continues at coordinate 769,921 of CP030886.1, read as the reverse complement.
TCAAGGTCACTATCCTTGTTTGATTCCAAATGGATATCTGTCATTGGGAAAAGAGAGAATCCTACGGCATTTCCGCTGTTTCTGAATTCTTCCATGTTCATATTAAGGAACTGTTCGATTAGTGGTGCACAATAGGTTTGAACCATATCGGGAAATTTGGCTTCAAGTGTTTCTCCCGGCACACCTTCTTTCAACTTCACATAGGTGTTAAAATTGGTACTCAACCAGTTTTGATTATTGGCCCACTCAAAGGAGCTCATTGACAATAATATATTGTGATGGAAATGGGTATTGTCTGGTATATCCGCATAGACACCGGCTACCTCATAGTCAGTTCTATTGTCAAGTACCAGCAACTGGCCAACCGGATTTATATCTCCAAATATCTTTTTGGAAGTGGTAAGGTCCAATACTAAAGTATTAGGACGATTTAATGCATTTTCCTTGTCTCCATACACTAATTCAAGCGAGAAAAATTTAAAGAAATTAGAATCTGCCATCGCGACGTGCTCTTCTTTAAAGGTCTCAGTTTGTCCTTTTCGCTTCACAAACCAATTGCCACTGTTTCGAAATCGCACTGCATCTTCAACTTCCGGATAATCTGTTTTCAGGGCAAGAGCCGTTGGCGCTCCCACTGCTGCGGATATGTGATCCGATCCATTGAGAGTTGCAGCAAAATCAACACGATAAATCCGATCTGCACCATCAAAATGTGAATCGTAGCTTAATTCATCTTTGACGAAAAGGGAGATGAGCATGAAACATGCCAACCCAATTGAAAGTCCTATGATGTTGAGTAATGAATAGAACTTATGTTTTAAGAGATTTCTCAAAGCGACATTGAAATAGTTTTTTAGCATAGTAGTAGGAGTTAGATATAATAATGATGCATTTCGTAGTAAATGGGTTGCTTCAAAAAAAAGGCCCGCTCCCCTAAAGAAGCGAGCCACATAGTAGAGTAGGTGAATTTATTCGTCCTTTAATGACCTGGCAGGATTTACTCGTGCCGCATTCCATGACTGGAAGCTCATGGTGAACCATGCAATCACCAGAGCTATTAATCCAGCCAATATGAAAACCATAAAGTTGATATTTGTCCTGTTTTCGAAATCCTGAAGCCACTCATTCATGAAGTAGTAGGAGATAGGAGCAGCAATTAAAAAGGCAATTCCGACAAGCTTCAAAAATTCTTTCGAAAGCAAAGTGATGATGCTCATAATCGATGCACCCAGCACCTTTCTCACACCGATTTCCTTTCTACGCTGCTCAGCGGTAAATGCAGCTAAGCCATAAAGACCCAGGCAGGCTATAAAAATAGCCAGGAAGGCAAATACGCCGAAGATGTTTCCAAGCTTCTGCTCGCTTTCATACATATCGTTGAAGCGCTGATCTAGAAAACTGTATTCGAATGGTTGCCCGGGGGCAAACTCTGTCCATTTACTTTCGAGAAAATCGATGGTACCGGGTATGTTCTCCGTATCAATTTTTAGACTTAGAAAGCCACGGCTTCTGCCTAATTCGAAAAGCAAGGGTTCAATGCTGTTTCTCAGACTTTGAAAATGGAAGTTTTTTACAACCCCAATTACTGTGAATGTTTCAACAATTGGGTTTTCTTGTGAACCGCCATATGAGGAGAGTTTCTTGCCAATTGGTTCATCCCAACCTAATCTTGCGACAGCTGCTTCGTTGAGGATAATAGCTGCGCTATCAGTTGGAAAGTCCCGTGAAAAGTCTCTTCCCTCTTTTATTTCAATATCTAGGGTGCTCAGGTAATCATGATCTACTCGAAACTCGCTGAATACGTAGCTTTCGTCCTTCGTTGGGTTGGCACCAGGAAACCATAAGTTGTTATTGTTGTTGCTTGGCACCGGTAAAAAACCTGAAAGTGTTGCGGACTTCACTTTTGCATACTGCAGGGCTTCGTTTTTGTATGATTCAGACTTGTCGCCCATCATCCAGGGATTGTGTACCAGCAGTACGTGATCTTTTGAAAAACCCAGTTTCTTGTTTTGGATATATGAGAGCTGCTGATATACAATAGCAGTGCCAATGATCATAATGATGCTCACGCAAAATTGAAGGACCACAAGTGTACTTCTAAGTCCACCGCCTTTTAAACCGAGGTTTAACTTTCCTTTTAGAACCTCAACCGGACGAAATTTGGAGAGAAAAAATGCAGGATAACTACCTGCAAGGAATCCTACTGTGATCAACACTCCAAACATGATCATTATGAAATTGATCGATAGCAGGTTGCTGAAATTCATCACTTTATCAGCGAGTGTATTGAATTGACCCAATAGCAGAAAGGATAAACCGTAGGCTATCAAGATGGAGATAAATGTGATTAAGAATGCTTCAGTTAGAAATTGCTTTCTGAGCTGGCTCTTATAGGCTCCCATTACCTTCCGTACACCTACTTCTTTTGCTCTTCCTGCAGACCGTGCAGTTGATAAATTCATGAAATTGATACAAGCCAGGATAAGGATGAATAACGCGATAGCCGTAAAAATCAATACATACTTATAGTCACCGTTTGCATCTAACTCTCCCAATTTGTCTGACAGCAGATGGATATCCGCAAGAGGGAATAAGTAAAAACCAGCGCTGTTACCAGATTCGTAAAATTCTTCCATGGAAGCACCCATGAATTGTTCGATTTCAGGACCAATGTATTTTTGAATTAAATCCGGAAACTTAGCTTCAAGAGCCTGAGGGTCAGATCCTTCTTGTAATTTCAGATACGTGTTGAAATTAAAACTCATCCAAAATGTTTGCTTGGCCTCTTCTCTGCTTTCCATGCTGAGCATGATATCATATTTGAAGTGAGAGTTTGAAGGCATGTCTTCATAGACACCAGTAATTTCCCAATCCTCATCATTATCCATTACTACGATTTCTCCAAGCGGATCATCTTCTCCAAAGATCTTTTCAGCAGCAGATTGACTTATTACTAATGTATTAGGTCTCTCCAGGCATGTTTTAATATCTCCTTTGACCAAATTAAAATCCCAGAATGTGAAGAAGTTGGCATCCACGAAAACCACGTCATCTTCATTATATGCATTGGTTTCTTCTTTTCTTCGAATGGTCCAGTTGCCTGAACCTCTAAGTCGTGTGGATTCTTCTACTTCAGGAAATTCCTTTGGCATGGTTGGTCCCGCCGGCGCACTTGCCAGCGCGGTAACGAATTCTGATCCATTAAGCACACCACTAAAGTCCATTCGGTAGATGCGATCAGCATCTGAATGAAAGGTGTCGTAGCTTAATTCGTCTACTACATAAAGTGAGATCATCAGGAAGCATGTCAATCCTATTGAAAGCCCCAGGATATTGATCAATGAGTAGAACTTGTGTTTGAATAAGTTGCGCAAGGCAACATTGAAATAGTTCTTTAGCATGATTTTGAGTTTTTGTCCTTTGAGTTAGTATTAGTCTTTAGTACTTAGTCCGGTACTATTGAAATGAAATCTTATCTACACGATCCCATGGAACGTACACTCGATCTCCTTTTGTTTTTATAAGCATCCCAAGATTTTTGTCACTTACATCTTGTCCATCTTCAAGAGTAATTTTTGAGCCATCTTTTAAAACAACGTTTGCGGCATATGAACCTCTAGGTGTTATTTCTTTGACGTTGCTAAATGGTATGATGAACTTAACGTCATCGTCTTCTCCATTCAATAGTTCGAAAGTATATTCTTCATCCAGATCATAAATAATTTCGCCTGTATACGAATCTCCATTATCAACAAACACTGTTCCTGTAATCTTTTTTGGCGATTCGAAAGAACTATACGACGGGCCGCTATTTGGAGCACTTTTAAAGGTGACTTTATCAAATTCGTCCCAATCGATATCAACTCGACCAAGTCCTTTTACTGTTACAATAATTCCTTTATTGTCGTCATCTACGTCATTAGTGCCTCTTAGATCCAATGTTCGGCCTGATTTTAGTCGTACCAGGCTGCTACTGAATCCATCACGTTCTATTGATTCGATCTTGTCAAATGCTATTTCGTAATCATCACCATCTTCTTCACCGTCAAGAACATCTGTTCCTACTCGCTCGTCATGATCCCACTGGATGAAGCCGGTAAACTCACCAAGGTCGCATACTACAGTTCCGTATAGCGGATTACCAAATTTTTCGTCCAGATTTGATGGAGTTGGAAGAAATTCAATTCGATCCAGGTTACTCCATGAAAGTCTTACATTTCCCAGTTCCTTGTCCAGAATGGTGATTTTAGCTCCTACATCATTGTAGCCACTACCATCAACCTGTATATAGTCTCCATTTTTTAATTCTACTTCTACACGGTCATTGGATCTTATCCGTAGTGCCTTGAGATTGCCAAATTCTGTTGAAAATTCATGAACAAACCTGCTGTCATTGTCATCGTCCCAGCTGATATTCACAAATCTGGATATGATATTATCATTTCTATGATAATATCGATCTTCAAGCTCATCGATTTCGCGATTGGTCAGATAATCGAGATTTTTATTCTCTTTTTTTGAAGCATTGAACATATCTGTCCAGTACACTTCTTCTTTTCCCCATCTGAGTGGTCCTTCATATGTATCACCGTCTTCTGTTGTGATACGTCCGTAAATAAACCCTTCGTCTTGTGCCTCTGCTGCAAGAAATAAAAGGGATGCTAAAACTGTTCCGGACAGTTTTAAATAGTTTGCTAATCGTGTCATAAGGTATTTGAGTTTAGGTTTCCTTTAGTGGTTTGATGCTTCCTAAAGACAAAAGGTTGCATCAAAGGTTAACGTTTGTATTATATAGTACTTGTTAATACATAGTACAACGGGCAAAAAAGGAGTTGGTTGCAGGAGGAGTTAAGAAAAGCTTAATTGGTTTCTTTTACAAACAGGTCAAAGTATTCGTTGAGAGGGCACGATGTGGCAATGTCTTTGGCTTCTTTTTTAGAATTGGCAGAAATCAGTACAAACCCTGCAATCAATTCTTTAGCTTCAATAAAAGGTCCATCAGTTGTAACGCTTTTTTTGGATGGCACCAATTCTCCGGGTGAGAGTGAGAGCCTGCGTGCGGTGATATGCTTTTGAGCCAACGTTTCTGCCCATTTCCCATACTCCTGAATGCAATGTTGCTCTTCGGAAGGGGATAAGCCACGTTCATTTTGAGCGGCAATGAGTATTAGGTATTCTTTCATGTAGGACTGACGATTTGAAAATAAATTACTGGACTATTCAATAATGCCTATTGCAATTTTATCTCCTTCAGGACTAAAGTTACCGTCTTTATCGTAAGCTCCCCATGGGCTATTCATGATAAAATGAAATTTATCTTTCTTCCAAACTCCTTGAGTGGGTTCTCCTAGTTTGCCCCCTTGACCAATAATTTCTTTACCAGTGATTTTCAGACCATCTGCAGAAAGGTAGTATCTAACAACTCGATTTGGCTTTGTTCCATTGTGCAACCCAATAAGTGAACCATCATAATAGTACAGTCCATCGATGCCTTTGATGAGTACATCTTCAGCTTCTATTGCCAGTTTATTATATTTTCTGGTGTTTATGTCAACCTGATAAATGCCGTCGATATAATCGCTTAAATAGATCGCATTTTGTGATTCATCAAATGTAAGTCCCTGCAGGTTGAATATTCTGTCAGAGACATCTGCAAACACTTCAAGCTCACCTTTCTCCTCACTGATCCAGTAAAGCTTGTTGCTGGTTCCATCAGATATGTAAACATTTCCCTGGTTATCAGTAATTAAGTCTCCAAAGTTGTGTCCGCCTGGCAATGCATAGGTTTCCAGTAGTTCACCATTTTTAAGTTCGTACTTCAGGACACTTGCAAATCCCTCTTCATTTTGATCATAATTTTCATAAACATCCATAGAAGATGTGCATGCCCAAAGTACCTTTTGATCATTGGAAACTGCCAGACCCATTACTGACCAGGATTTTTTAGGTGATTCTGCCCAGACTTGTGGGCTCTTTCCATCAACTATTTTCCAAATTTTACCATCTCTTGCACCTCCAATAAAAAAAGCTTTTTGCTTATCTGAGTATGAGATTGATTCTGGGTGGCTTGTCAATATTGAGAATTCACTTGTTTGGGAGGGTTCGATGATCGTGGTGAGTTGTTTTTGCTTTGTTTGGATTTCTTGAAAAGAGGGAAGATCTGACAATGCAATAAAGTCTTTGTCTTCAGAAAAATCTTGAGTGGCATCCATCAGAATGTACTTGTTTAATACTTCAAGCGATTTTTCTGGCTCACCTATTAGAGCATAGCTGCTAGCTAGGTTGTAAACGACGGCCGGAAAGTTTGGACGCATAGAATCTATGGTGTACATCCGCTTGTTAAAAAGCTCGTAATTCTTTTGCTCATAGGCCTGAAGCCCTTCTTGATACAATTCCCTTAATCCTTGAGCTGAACCTATAAGTGTGGAAATAATGAGTAAGCTGTAAAATAGTTTTCGCATTGTTCTTTCGATTACATTTCCACAACAGACCAAATGGATCATACCACTAGGTGCTTGTAAAAATGATTAGAATTCAATTTTGAAATCCAATCTTTCTCCATTTCTATCAACAACTACAACAGTCTCGTCGCCTTTTTCAAAGGTAGAAAGAGCACGCATGTAACTCATCATATCTGTAACTGTACTATCTCCAAGCTGAATGACAATGTCTCCTTTTGCAATACCTGCTTTAATTGCCGGTTTATCTTCACTTACCCCATCAATCCTCATACCTTCTCCATCAAACATGTAATCAGGTACTACTCCGAGGGTTACTGTAAATCGAGGATTGTCAGACTGATCTTTTGTTTTTGAAAAGGCTATTTTTTCATCATCGTCCATTAGAATTACCATTCGTTCTATTATGGAAGCAATGGTCAAAATCCCATTGTTATTTATTTTTTCAACATCATCGCCAGGTTTGTGATAGTCTTCATGCTGGCCTGTGAAAAAATGAAGAACGGGGATGTCTTGCAAGTAAAATGAAGTATGATCAGACGGGCCAACACCAGACTCACTTTTAATGAGCTTCAAACTGTCAGAATTCACTTCATCCAGGAGCCAGTTCCAAATAGGAGAGGTGCCCGTACCATTCACAGCCAGTCCTTTATCGAGATCTAGTCTGCCCACCATATCCATATTGATCATGAAATTAACTTTTGATAGATCGATTGTTGGATTTTTAGTGAAGTAATTCGAACCCCAAAGCCCTTTTTCTTCTCCTGACATTCCGATAAAAACAATGTCCCTATTGAGTTCTTTTTTGGACAGAACGCGAGCTAAATGGAGCATGGCAGCCACTCCACTGGCATTATCATCTGCTCCGTTATGAATGGCGCGTTCACCACGATGCAAAGAGGAGAAGTCTCCCATACCAAGGTGATCGTAATGTGCTCCAATTACAACCATCTCGTCTCCCGGATTATCAATTTTTCCAATTACATTGTATCCTGTAATGCCATCAGAGCCACTTTCTTCTGAAGGCTGGGCGTGAGGATTGTCCGGATCACTCACAAAAAATGATTGGTAAAATCCATCTGTACCTAATGGAGTGATTTGTGCCTTTTCCATCTCTGCTACAATATAATCTGCTGCCATTTTTTCGCCTGGAGTACCCACTTCTCTACCGGATAATGAATCACTGGCCAAGACTTCTATGTCTTGTTCAATTTGCTTGATTGGATCAAATGTTTCACTTTGTTCACAGTTTGTAAACATCAATATTGGCAGGAGGAAGGATAGATACTTTTTCATATTTGATTTGTGAGTTACTTTCGCAGGCTAAAGATACCAACCCATGAAGAACTTTACGTTTTTATTCATTTTACTAATCGCTTTTTCATGCGCATCGCCGAGTCAATCTGAGAAGGAAACAACTACAGTTGATTCACTTAGATATGAAAATGAGATTCACCTCAAGAATGTACGTCAATTGACATGGGGTGGAAATAACGCTGAGGCATATTGGAGTTTCGATGGAAAGAGTCTGGTGTTTCAATCTGACTTTGCGGATTGGGGTGTTGAATGCGACCAAATTTTTACATTGGAAATTGATAATGTAGTAGAGGGCGAACAACCTTCGATGATAAGTACGGGCCTAGGCAGAACTACTTGTGCCTATTTCTTGCCAGGCGACTCATTAATTGTTTATGGATCTACACATTTAGCTGATAGTCTCTGTCCGCCGGTACCCGGCAGAAACACAGGTAAGTATGTGTGGCCAATCTATGAAGGATATGACATTTTTGTTGCGAACCTTGATGGAGAGATTGTAAATCAATTGACTGATGAAGCCGGATATGATGCTGAAGCCACCGTTTCACCAAATGGTGATCGAATTATTTTTACATCTACAAGATCAGGAGATTTAGAGCTTTATACCATGAATCTGGATGGATCTGATGTGGTACAACTTACAAATGAACTTGGCTATGATGGCGGTGCTTTCTTTTCGCCGGATGGTAGCAAAATAGTATGGCGTGCATCTCGGCCACAAACTGAAGAGGAGATTGAAGAATATAAAGGTTTGCTTGCTCAAGGATTGGTGCAGCCAACTGAAATGGAACTGTATATCGCCAACGCTGATGGATCTGATGCTCGAAAAATCACAAGCTTAGGCAATGCGAATTGGGCACCTTTCTTCACACCTGAAGGTGATAAAATATTATTCTCTTCCAATCATGCCTCAGAAAGAGGATTCCCTTTTAATCTTTTCATGGTGAATCTGGATGGGACGGAGCTGGAGCAAGTCACTTTCGACAATACTTTCGATTCATTCCCAATGTTTAGTCTGGATGGAAAGTATTTGGTTTGGGCTTCCAATCGAAATAATGGCGGAAACCGTGATACTAACCTGTTTGTTGCGGAATGGGTTGACTGATCATTAATCGGCGTACAGATATAAAAAAATCCCGGCCTAACAGCCGGGATTTTTAGTTTAAAATTCAATTATTTTATTCTTCTATTGTGATCGTTCTTTTCACTTTATTGAATGGACCAGGAATAGTATTTCCATCTGCGTCTACCAATTCCAACTCAATAGTGGTCTCACCACTCATCAATCCTTCAATGTAATACGGAGCCCACTCATCAATCGTGAATTCTTTACCATTGATAGTAGCTATTACTTTATTACCGTCTGAGGATAGTTCTGTGTTCAAAAGGTAAAAATCCAGCATCACTTTTTCTGTGTCGGCACCTTTGTAGGTTCCTTTTGGTCTACTGTAAAACAAGTGCGGCGCTGATAAGTCTGCCTCCTCAGGGTCTACAGGACCTACAGCTAAATTCTCTATATAAAATGCTCCCTCACTTTTTACACTCTCGTGATATGATCTTGAAAGAAATGCAAGAACCACATAATTTCCGTCTTCTAACACATCGTTGATTCCATCCATATAGTGAGCAGCATAAGGCCCATTATTAACAATATAGTGGATGTGCTGACCTTTTCCTGAATTAGCTATTCCTCGCGTAGCTGCATCTTCAGTTTGTGCACCAAGTTCATAGTTTGCCACCTCAAAGGAGTAACTGATGTGATTACCTGTATCTGTGGGTGTTGTGATGATCCCAATTTTAGATAGTTGCGCATCAGGAAACTCGGGTGATGGAGGTGCTTTTGTTAAGGTAATAGGTTCAAACCCATCATCGGCACTTTCTGCCACTTCATCGCTTGACTCTTCTGATTTTGTCGTACTTGTGCAAGAATAGCCGATTAGGGCAATCATTAAAATTGTTAAAAATCCTAGCTGTTTAGTTTTCATATTTTGGTCGTTTCAGTTTGATTAAAGTTACACTCTGATATATAAACAAAAAACCCGGAGTTTTGATCCGGGTTTTTTCAATTTGTTGTTTTTCGATTAATTATCCTTTAAGAAATTTCTCAAAACATAATTGAGAATACCACCATGTTTGTAGTACTCTACATCTACACCGGAATCCAATCTCACAAGTGCTTTAAACGCTACTTTTGATCCATCTTTCTTAGTTGCTGTAACATCAACCAATTTTCCAGGAATGAGATTCGAAGAGATGCCTGTGATGTCATAGGTTTCTTCACCAGTCAATCCAAGCGTGTCCTGAGTTTCACCCTCTTGAAATTGTAGAGGTAATACGCCCATTCCCACAAGGTTGGATCTGTGAATTCGCTCATAGCTTTCAGTAATTACAGCTTTCACACCCAACAACTGAGTACCTTTGGCGGCCCAGTCCCTTGAAGAACCTGATCCGTATTCTTTTCCACCTATTACAACAAGTGGAGTACCGGCTTCCTGATATTTCATTGAAGCATCAAAAACAGGCATTTCCTCACCGGTAGGAATATACTTAGTCCAGCCACCTTCCCGTGAAGCAAGTTTGTTTTTTATCCTGACGTTAGCGAAGGTTCCACGCATCATCACCTCATGATTTCCTCTACGCGAACCATACGAGTTGAAGTCTTTCTTCTCAACACCATTATTTACAAGGTACTGTCCGGCTGGATGCTCAGGTAAGAATTTACCAGCGGGCGAGATGTGGTCTGTAGTCACCATATCTCCAAGTTGAAGAAGGACATTCGCTCCTTTAATATCATTCGGTTCGGGAACATCCTCAGACATATTTTCGAAGAATGGTGCTTCCTGAATATATGTTGATTTGGAATCCCAATCGTAAGTTTGACCGGTAGGCGCATTGAGTGCTTTCCATGTATCATCGCCATCAAATGCTGTCGCATATGTTTTCGCATAATCCTCTGGAGTCACCACTCTGCTCATCACCTCATTGATTTCTGCGTTGGAAGGCCAGATGTCTCTTAGATAAACCGGGTTTCCATCCTGATCGTTTCCAAGCGAATCGTTATTCATATCGAAATCCATTGTACCGGCTATTGCATAAGCGACAACAAGCATTGGAGAGGCTAAGAAGTTCATCTTGATGTTTGCATGGATTCTAGCTTCAAAGTTTCTGTTGCCAGAAAGAGCAGAACATACCACCATATCATTATCAATCACTGCTTTTTGTACTTCCGGAATCATATCTCCGGAGTTGCCGATGCACGTAGTACATCCGTAACCAACTACATAAAATTTCAGTGCCTCCAGCTCTTTTAATAGCTCTGATTTTTCCAGATACTCTGTAACTACTCTCGACCCGGGAGCTAGTGATGTTTTAACCCATGGTTTTACCTGCAAGCCTTTTTCATGTGCTTTCTTCGCAACAAGTCCGGCGCCCAGCATGACACTTGGGTTGGATGTATTAGTACATGAAGTGATCGCGGCGATTACCACGTCAGCTTCATTCAAAGTGAAATCACCATGTTCTTTCGTGGAAATTTCAATGCTTTGTCTTTTTGATTTATACTCATCAAGGAGTTTACTCATTTGAGGCTTGGCGTCTTTAAGCAAAATCTTATCTTGAGGTCTTTTAGGACCTGAGATAGTTGGTTCCACGGTATCAAGGTCAAGCTCAATGACATCTGTGTATTCTATTTGTGCATTATCATCTCTCCAAAGCATGTTTTCTTTGGCGTATGCCTCCACCATGTCAATATGAGCAGCCGGACGATTAGTCTTTCGCATGTAGTCCAGTGTTTGACTATCGATAGGCCAGTGAGTATCAGTACACCCAAACTCAGGAGACATGTTAGAAATAGTAGCACGATCAGTAACAGCCAGGTTTGCAAGTCCAGGTCCAAAGACTTCAACGATTTTACCTACAACCCCATAGTCTCTGAGGAGCCGTGTAATCGTCAGCACCAAATCCGTAGAAGTGGTGCCTTCTTTCATCTTACCTGTAATCTTCAAGCCAATTACCTGTGGTAGAATCATATAGATAGGCTGTCCTAGCATTGCAGCTTCAGCTTCAATACCACCAACACCCCATCCTAGTACACCAATGCCATTCACCATTGGTGTATGAGAATCGGTTCCAACAAGCGTATCCGGAAATAGGTATCCATCTCTATCAATCACTCCTTTGGCGAGGTATTCCAGGTTTACCTGGTGACAAATCCCCATTCCAGGAGGCACAACTGAGAAATTGGTGAATGCTTGTTGTCCCCATTTCAGGAGCTTATATCGCTCTTCATTTCTTTGGTACTCCAGATCTACATTTTTTTGATAGGAGTCCGCTTTTCCAAAGTGATCCACAACAACAGAGTGGTCAATCACCATATCGGCAGGAACAATCGGGTTGGTCTGAGAGGTATCTTTTCCTTTTGCTGCAACCGCCGCACGAATGGAAGCAATGTCTACCACAGCAGGAACACCGGTAAAATCCTGCATCAGCACCCGAGCAGGGCTGTAGGGAATATCTTTTACACCGGCAGTTTCTTTCCAGTTCAAAACGGTATTTATATGTTCTTCTGTAACAGCAAAACCATCATAGTTTCGAATTACATTTTCCAAAAGGATTCGAATGGAGTAGGGTAGTTTTTTGACTACAGATTCTTTTTTTGCAAGCTCATGAAGACTGAAATATTTCTGATTGCCAAGTTGGGTAGGTAGTTGTTTTTCGATTCCAAGAAAATCCTGAGGCATATGTTTAAAGGTTTAAGATTGATAAATGGTCCTCCATCGAGGGCCGACAAAGATAATTGATTTCGGTATTGCTACATGAAATTGTTTATACAACATAATATAGCATGAAATAGGTCATTCTAACTCTGACAAAAAGCGCATTGTGTCCACATCATCCGCATAGTCCCAAAGTTCAGGACGTTGTGCTTTTCCAAAGGGAATGAAGTCCTGTCCTACAATACATTGAATTTTTTCTTTTTTTGAATCTAGCAATGCTTGCAGCTTATCTATGGAATCATACTCCTGATGAAAAAGCACTCCAATGGGTGATACCAGTTCATCCGTAGAGTTGATTAATAAATGTCCGGTATCCAAATGAGGTGTTTGATTCACTAGGTAAATAGACTTGTAGTAGTCGTAATTGTTTCGGTATTTGTGGTGATTTGCTACCTCTTTGTACTTTTCGAAGCTTGGAAATGCATCCCGGAAATCATAGCCTTTTGGGGTGAAAACCTTCGAGACGTTTCTACAGCCAAGTCCAAAGTATGAAAAGATGTCTTCACCGAGTGCTTCTAATTCTTCATTACTTTCATTTCCATTTAATATGGCTACTGAAGTTCTGTTTTTTCGAATGATACTTGGAATATCCTTGAAATAGTATTCAAAATACCTGGCGGTATTGTCACTTCCTGTTGCTATTACTGCGTCAATGTTGGTGAGCCTTTCTCTGATCTCTATATTTTTTTTAAATCGAGGCTCTAACTCTTGTATCCAATCGATGACTTGATGGGTGAGAAATCGATCCTCACTGCTCGGCTTTACTGCCGCAAAATGACCCGATATCAGTGTAGAGAGCAAATCATGAAAACCTACCAGAGGTATGTTGCCAGCCATTACTATGCCTACTACTTTAGGATTTACATCTGCTAGTTCATACTTCGAAATCCACTTCTCCAGTTTCTCTTTTTCAAGCATGAAAGAGATTCCATTCAGGGCATTTTTGATACCTTCAAATGAAAACCAGCCGTTTTTTTGTTTGGCTTGATTAGCCAAATTTTCGATTTCTTGATCGGTAAGTTGGGCGATTTTCTTGCCTAACTCGGAAAATGCATTGATTTTTTCGCTCTTATTCATAAAAAAGTTAAATAAGTCGACTCAGTCGATTGGGCTGCAAACTTATTGCGATTAATTTTGTTCCCTCATTTGAACGTAATAAAAAAAGCGATTTTTCTATGGCAATAATGATCACTGATGAATGCATCAACTGCGGTGCTTGCGAACCGGAATGTCCTAATACGGCTATCTACGAAGGGGGAGTGGAATGGAAGTGGGCTGATGGTACCGACCTGAAGGATATTGAAATGGAAGATGGATCTAAAGTGGATGCCAAAGAAATCCAGGAACCTGTTTCTGATGAGTTTTACTATATAGTACCCGGGAAATGCACCGAGTGCACTGGATTTCATGAAGAACCACAATGCGCAGCTGTATGCCCGGTTGATTGCTGTGTTCCGGATCCTGATTATGTGGAAACCGAAGAAGAATTGACCGCAAAAAAAGAGTGGTTGCACCTGTAATAAATATTCCCTTTAGGGGACTAGAGGGGTGTTAAAAGGTGATTTCATGGCGCCCTCCTAGAAGGATTGGAAATCTTAATAAGTTTATTATCTCATGCGCTTGCGCTTAATTAGATAGGCACCAAGTACCTTATCAAAAGACTCAGTGGTGTTAATAGGAACGAAATCGACCTTCATCATCCCGCATTTGATTTTTAAGTCCTGATAAAATTTACCCATTTCTGTTCGGTAAATCTCTTTCACTTCATGTGGATTAACCTTTACTGTTTCTTTGGTCTCCAAATCAATAAATTTATAGGGTCGATCTTCGAAATCGAATTGCAACTCACTGGAATAGTCCGAAACATGGAAAAGGATGACCTCATGTTTGTTGTGCTTTAAATGCTGAAGTGCATTCAATAAATCCTCTTCATTGTTGTTTTGAAACATGTCAGAGAATATGACCACCAGTGATCTTCTATGAATTTTATCTGCCATTTCATGAAGAACGGAACTGATATCAGTTTTCGATTCCGGCATGGTTTGCTCCAATTCTGCAAGCTTGGATAGAATTGTATTCAAGTGGGCTTTTGTACTTCTCAGGTCTGTTTCATCTTCGATTCGATCTGAGAAAACAGATAGTCCTACAACGTCTCTTTGTTTCGTAAGAAGATATGATAAAGCTGAAGCAGCAAAAACCGAAAATTTCAACTTATCCTTTCCAGGCAATGGGTAATGCATTGATGCTGAATTATCTATTAATATTCGGCACCTAAGATTAGTTTCTTCTTCATATTGCTTGGTATATAGTCTGTCAGTCCTGGAATAGACTTTCCAATCGATATGTCGGGTACTTTCTCCATGATTGTACAGTTTGTGCTCTGCAAATTCAACCGAAAATCCATGATAAGGAGACTTATGAAGTCCTGTAATGAATCCATCTACAAGCTGCTTCGCTATTAAGCCAAGGTTGTCATATTGATTAATTTCTGAAATGTTTGTGGTCATAATTGGGTAATCAAGAGCTAATCATTCATTGATTTTGCAGATAAAAAAGATAATGCCGTATATTTAGCCCGATTTTAGCAAAAAACTAACACCTAACACAAATTTTAAGCAAGTGGAAGATAATAACGAAAAAGGAAGAGACGAGATCTATTCAGAGAGAGTAAAGGCGGGAAAACGTACGTACTTTTTTGATGTGAAAGCGACACGGTCGAATGATTATTACCTAACAATTACAGAAAGCAAAAGGAAACCTAAGGATGATGGTTTCTTCTATGAAAAGCATAAAATCTTTTTGTATAAAGAGGACTTCAATAAATTTGTGGATGCTCTTAATTCTACGGTTAACCATGTTAAGGAGGAATTAATGCCGGAGGTAGATTTTACCCAATTTGACAGAGACAACGAGGAAGCACAGCCAGTAGCAAATGCTGAAGTTTCAGACTCCGATTCTGATCTTAAGTGGGATTAATAAGATATATTTAAGACAACTTTTTTAGTAAGTATGAAGAGAGAGGCTCTCGGGAAAAATTTCCTGAGGGCTTTTTTATTTTATCAACTAGCTTTGCGCCGCGAAAGTCAAGGCTTTCATAATTCAAAAACAATATTTCTAAATATGGGATTACAATGTGGAATTGTGGGATTGCCCAATGTTGGTAAGTCTACTCTTTTTAACGCACTTTCAAATGCAAAAGCAGAAGCTGCTAATTTTCCTTTTTGCACCATCGAACCAAATGTAGGTGTAATTACTGTCCCGGATGAGCGTCTTAAAATTCTTTCCGACCTGGTAAACCCAAAGAAGGTTCTCCCCACTGTCATGGAATTTGTAGATATAGCTGGATTGGTAAAAGGAGCAAGTAAAGGTGAAGGTCTTGGAAATCAGTTTTTGGCCAACATTAGGGAAGTGGATGCCATTATCCACGTGATCCGCTGTTTTGATAATGATAACATTGTTCATGTTTCAGGAAAAGTAGATCCGATTGAGGATAAGGAAGTGATAGATACTGAGCTACAATTGAAAGATTTAGAGTCTGTAGATAAACGGATTCAGCGGGTTGAGAAAATTGCTAAATCCGGAGATAAGGAAGCCAAGGCTGAACATGAAGTTTTACTGAAGTTTAAAACCCATCTGGAAAGCGGACAGAATGCCAGATCTCTGGAAATGGATAAAGAGCATAGAGCCTGGATAAAAACACTTCAACTTTTGACCGATAAGCCAATCATTTATGTGGCAAATGTCGACGAAGAATCCATCAACTCAGGTAATGAATGGAGCAATACACTGGCCGAGAATATCAAAGATGAGGATGCACAATTAATCTTAGTTTCAGCAGGATTGGAGGAGCAGATAGCCGAATTTGAAGATCCTGAAGAGAAGCAAATGTTTTTGGAAGAATATGGATTGAAAGAATCTGGCTTAAATAGACTTATTAAAGCTTCTTATTCACTTTTGGATTTGATTACCTATTTCACAGCAGGAGAAACGGAGGTACGTGCCTGGACAATTAAAAAAGGATGGAAAGCGCCACAAGCAGCAGGTGTTATTCACACAGATTTTGAAAAAGGCTTCATCAAAGCGGAGGTGATCAAGATTCCGGATTATCAGGAATATAAGACAGAGGCCGGATGCAGGGAAGCCGGAAAACTAGCTATTGAGGGTAAAGATTATGTTGTAAAAGACGGTGATGTAATGCATTTCAGGTTTAACGTCTGATCAAGGCTGGATTGATCTAAATCTTTTATACCCGATTAATTCATCATTAACATTACCGGGTTTCCTATAGTAGACAAGTATTTCATACTGGTTTTCAGTTTGAAAGTGACTCCCTTCAAAGTAATAAGGAGGCAGATCATTACTCTTTACATAGTACAAATATTCATAGTATCCCTGTTTTAGAGGAATGTTGCTTTCATACCTGCCTAGCCCATTTTGGGTGGTGTAACGCATGCGGTTGAAGTCATTCAATTGCCAATTGTTGAATTGTCCCCACACATAAACATCTCCGTTGATTTGGTCTGACTTCAAACTAAACCTGACGTTGGCATAGTCTGTATTTAGAAAATCTTCTCCCGGATCGTTGTTTTGAATGATGAAATTGCCGTTGATATCCTGGAAATTTTGAATGTATGTTAGGTCGCCTCTTGAGCCATCCAATTTCAATGGAGCGGTTATTTGTGCTCCGGTATTGGTGATTCTTGAGACATTCCTTCCAGATACATTAAGGGTTCTTAAGTCTGCAAATCTGAATTCATTCCATCCATAAAAATTAGTTTTAAGATCAAGGTGACGATATTCTATAAATCCTTCATTGGCTCTGATCAAGGTTGGAGGCGTATCGGTGATAGCTGTATACCAATTGTGGTTTTGGAGCAATACCGTATTTATGTCCCGAGTAGGTGTGTTGACTAATAAATTGCCATAATTGACACTATATTCAATTTGATGATTTTGCTCTCGACGGCTCACTGTGGTGCTAACCCGAACAGTATGATCGATAGATACTTTGCTATCCACTACCATAAATTTTCTGGAAAGGATAATATCATCCGGATTTGCTCTTCTGTAAACGACTAGAATATAGTTTCCCGATAATTTAGGCTTATCTATTTGAAAGGAATAGTTAATGTAGGGTTGAACTGTATTTACGCTGTAATTGAAATCTGTAATTCGATAATTGTTGATTTGATTCAAAAATTCCATGTCTCTCAATACCGATTTACTCCAATCTTTATTGCAATGAACAATTCGGGCACTTAGGTTTTCAAACTGATCAGTAAGCAGATCAAAAGAAAGCATAAGTTGATCCGATTCATTCAGACCAACAATTGGATTTTCAAGCTCCTTAATCTGACCATTTTCGATTGGAAGTATTTTAGCGAAACCTACAATGCCTTCATAGTCATGATTATCAAAAACTAATTGTTTTCTTACCGTCGATTGTTGGGGGACAAGTGGTTCACAGTGGACTAATAGTAAAGCTATTGTAATTATCGCTAGGTTCTTCATAACTTTAGAGGTACGAAAGCCCAAATTAGATATTACAACTATAATATTCACCCCTGGGTCTAATAAATACCAGCATGAATGTCGGTAACTGAAGAGAAATTGATTAAAGGCTGCCAGAAAGGCAAAAAAGAGTTCCAGCAGGCACTCTACGATAAATACTGTGATGGTATGTATCTGGTCGCCTTGAGATATTCTAAAATGCAGCAAGAAGCTGAGGATATCATTCAGGAAGCCTTTATTAAGGTATTCAAGAATATCAAAAATTTCAGAAAAGACTCATCGCTGGCGTATTGGATAAAGCGAATAGTTGTAAACACAGCTTTAAATCACCAAAGGAGCAAGCTCTATTTATATCCCATGGTGGACGTAAATGACCTGGACGACTGGAGTGAGAAAGAATCAGTGATATCTGCACTTGGATACGAGGAGTTGTTGGATTTAATTCAAGAGCTACCAACAGGATGCCAGGTTATTTTCAACCTATTTGCAATTGAAGGTTTTAAACATCATGAAATAGCGAAGAAGCTGCAGATTAGTGAGGGTACTTCCAAATCTCAGTACTCAAGGGCAAAGACATTATTGGCAGAAAAGGTAATGCAGAGAGATAAGATAAGATATGGGTCCGGGGAAATTTGAAGATAGTATCCGGGAAAAGTTTGAAGGACAAACGAAAAAGGCGCCGGAAGGCATTTGGTCAACTATTGATAATGGACTAAATGCTGAATTGGTATCCATGTATGCATCGCAGCAGATGATGTACAAATGGGTGTCTGTTGCTGCTGTTTTCATAGCTGTTTTACTACTTGGAGTCGTATATTCACCATCATTTTCAGAGACTAATACGGAAGATTCTGCAGTTTACAATGCACTCCTTTCACAAGACATAAACTACAATAACTATTACTCCACCTATATTACGGGACATCCTTCTTTGGATTTAAGCTTTGAAAAAGTGGATCCTAAGTCATCTTATAATGAGCCTGGTGTTTGGTTAGTTGATGAATCTGAGTCAACAGCGAGACCGACATTTGAAATTAAAAGCCTAGAGCATAAAAAGCCTGAGCTATATGCATCAGTGGAAGCAAAGGATATTTATAGATATTATCAGGTTGGTTCTTCAGGTCTTCCAATCAAGAGAAGTAAAGAAGCATCCGCCACTAAGGTTTGGGCAGGGGTAGAAGCAGGTGCAGGTACATTTAATTCAAATTTTAATGAGTCTGGGGCTGTGGCCAATTCATTAAACCCCAGCGCGCTGGCATCAGCTATCGGGTCCGGCAGTTTCGTGAACCCGACGACCAATATTACAGAAGATATGGATCAAGGGATTGCGACCACCATTGGTGTAGACTTTGGAGTGCAGCTAGGTAAAAAATGGACACTTGAAAGCGGCCTGGCTTATACAAGCATGGATAATAATGGAACTGCTTCAATCAATGTTTTGGATGTCTATACGATTGATAATAGCGAATTCATTGATCGCTCAGGACCTGTTGACGGCCCCACGTTATCTTCTCGAGAAACCACCATTGAGGTTAGGGAAAACTTCGATCATGAAGTTGAGTTGAATAATAACATTCAGGTAGCATCAATCCCATTAAAAGCGGGTTATTTTGTAGTCAATAAGAAATTTAGTCTAAGACTTAATGCTGGTCTGGCCGCTAATTATTTGGTAGATGGAAGCATCTCTGATCCTTCCAGACAAATCGTCAATAGTAACGATTTAGGTCTCTACAATGATTGGTCTTTTGATGGAGTTGGAGGATTAGAACTTGGATATTCAATATTTAATAAGTTCAATTTTACGATAGAACCTAACTACAGACATTCCATTACTCCGATGAGTAGTGCAATCAATGCGCCCTCTCGATTTGTCCTACAAACTGGCCTTAGATACACACTCAAGTAGCCATCCATCCATAAAAAGTACTATTTCGCATAAAAGATGTAACCATCTATACCATTAGGAGTATCCCTATTCGATGCAACTATTAAGTATGAGTTGTGTCACTTACTCGTCAACTAACTCTACTCCATGCAACTGAGAAGAATCCTTTGTGCGTTTTCTTTAATTTCCTTTTTATATGGTTATGCTCAAGAGGAGGCGTTTCCCACCAAGTCTTATACGACAGATAGAATTCAGAGCGAAATCCAAATAGATGGTAAACTTGATGATGAAGCCTGGAGCCAGGTTGAATGGGGTGGAGATTTTGTGGGCCATCGCCCTGACTTCAATGTAGAACCCTTTCAGCAAACTCAATTCAAAATCCTTTACGACGCAAAATTCTTGTATGTAGGTATAAGAGCTTTTGATTATGAACCTGAAAAGATTGTGAAAAGGATGTCAAGGAGAGATGGCTTTGATGGAGATTTCGTAGAAATTAATATTGACAGTTACGGAGATAAGCGAACGGCTTTTTCCTTTTCAGCATCAGTATCTGGTGTAAAAGGAGACGAATATGTATCTAATAATGGAGATAATTGGGACAGCACCTGGGATCCAATATGGTACCTTAGGACCAGTATTGATGATCAGGGATGGATTGCTGAATTTAAAATACCGCTCTCCCAGCTTAGGTTCGCCAACAAAGAAAACCATACTTGGGGCATTCAATTTACCAGAAGAATCTTTAGAACCGAAGAACGATCTACCTGGCAGCCAGTCGACCCCAATGCACCGGGATGGGTTCATCTCTTTGGTGAGTTAAATGGATTAAAAGGAATCAAGCCTCAAAAGCAATTAGAAATACAGCCATATGTATTGGCTTCCATAGAAAAATATCCAAAGGAAGAAGGAAATCCTTTTAGAGATACCGGCGAAGAGATGAAGGGAAACATAGGTCTGGATGCGAAGATTGGCCTTACATCTGATATCACATTGGACCTAACAGTCAATCCCGATTTTGGACAAGTAGACGCAGATCCTTCCGCAGTTAATTTATCTGCTTTTCAATTGTTCTTTCAAGAACGTAGACCATTCTTTCTGGAAGGTAGTAGCCTTTTGACGTTTGGAACCAGTGGCGGTCCAAACAATTTATTTTATTCTCGCAGGATCGGTGGAAGACCGGTGGGAAGATTACCTAGTGATGTCACGTATTCGGATTTTCCAAGGCAAACACAGATTTTGGGGGCAGCCAAGCTTACAGGGAAGAATGCAAAAGGATTTTCATGGGGATTATTGGAGTCATTTACGAATAAAGAGGTAATTGACGTGGTAGATACAGCCGGTGTCATGCGACAAGAGCAGGTAGAGCCATATACAAATTACCTGGTGGGTCGTGTCCAGCAGGATTTTGACGGAGGCAAGACAGTGGTAGGTGCTATGATTACCAATATGAATCGTATAGATAACGAGGGATATAATCTTAGAATCGCTCACAACAATGCACAAAGTGCGGGCGTGGATATCAATCATAATTTCAGAGATAGAAAGTATGGCATTGAGGCAAGGTTCGCTATGAGTAGAGTTGAAGGTTCACAAGAAGCCTTATACCGAACTCAAACCTCATCAGTAAGATTTTTTCAGCGACCAAACAATAGTTATCAGGATGTTGATTCAACCAGAACACAACTTGTAGGCTCAGCCGCCTCTATTTCCTTTGGCAAAAGAAGCGGAAACTGGAGGTGGACCGCAGGTTCAAATTATCGTTCCCCGGGATTGGCCCTTAATGACATTGGATTCTTACGTGTAACTGATAATATCAACAATTGGTTGTGGACTTCCTATCGTGTAAACAAAGTAACCAATCTGTTTAGGTCTCAGCGATACAATATGTATATGGAGCAGAATATGGATTTCGGTAGAGTGACAACCGGTAAAGGGATGAACATGAACATGAATTGGGAATTCAATAACTACTGGGGCTTTGGGCAGGGAATGTGGATTGGAGGAAAAAGAGTGTCCAATGCGGATCTCCGTGGTGGTCCGTCAATCACTTATCCCGGAAATGTCAACTATTGGTACTGGATCGGCTCGAATAGTAGAAAAAAAGTACGGGTTTCATTTAACAACTGGTTCAATTGGGGTAGAAATGACTCCCGCAAAAGCTCAGGCGTTTCCCTTAATGTAAATATTCGTCCATTGGATGCCATGCAGATATCTTTCTCACCAAGTATTAACTGGAACAGGGATGATTTGCAATACATCTCTCAAACTGAATTCAACGGAGAGGATCGATATATTCTAGGTCGTGTTGAACAAAGAACCTATAGCATGTCTATGCGGATGAACTACAATATTACCCCTAACCTAACTTTAGAATTTTGGGGGCAACCGTTTATAGCGAGTGGAGAGTACAGTCAATTCAAGCGAGTGCATGAGCCAAATGCAGAAAACTACAGCCAACGATTCAAAATCTTTGAGGAAAATGAAATAGTATTTAATGAAGATGATGGACGATATGAGATATATGAATCCAGCGGAACAACGGAAGATTATGGCTTTGGGAACCCAGACTTCAATATTGTTCAGTTCAGGTCTAATTTTGTAATGCGCTGGGAATATATACCAGGATCTACTCTATTTCTTGCATGGGCCAACAGTGGTTCCTATTTTGACAATTCACGACAAAATGATTTCAGCGATTTATCATCCAAACTCTCAGGACTTACAGCTACCAATACCTTCCTTATTAAATACACCTATCGATTTATTTTGTAAGCAATCTTCCTACTAACTTTGGACAAAATTCAAATTTTTAAATATGTCTAAAGTTGTAATAATAGGTGCAGGAGGAGTAGGTAGAGTGACTGCATTCAAGTGTGCTCAAAATACAGATGTTTTTTCTGAAATTGTGTTGGCATCACGCACCCAATCCAAATGTGATGATATCGCACAAGATATTAAAAAGGAGCTTGGAGTATCCATTAAAACTGATCAGGTCGACGCGGATCATGTGGATCAGGTTGTCGCTTTGTTCAAAAAGCACGATCCTAAGCTTGTCATTAATGTAGCATTGCCATATCAAGACCTCACCATTATGGACGCATGTCTTGAGGCAGGTGTAAACTATCTCGATACAGCTAATTATGAACCACCAGAGGAGGCCAAGTTTGAATACAAATGGCAGTGGGCTTATCAGGATCGATTCAGGGAAGCAGGACTTACCGCAGTGCTAGGTTGCGGTTTTGATCCGGGAGTTACGGGAGTATTCACTTCTCGGGCTGCTAAGCACTTCTTTGATGAGATTCACTATTTAGACATAGTAGATTGTAATGCGGGCGATCATGGAAAAGCCTTTGCTACAAACTTTAATCCGGAAATCAACATCCGAGAGATTACACAAAAGGGGAAGTACTGGGAAGATGGTAAATGGGTGGAAACAAACCCATTCGAGTTTAGAAAAAATCTGGACTATCCAAATATTGGAAAGAGACCCTCATATCTTCTTTACCATGAAGAACTAGAATCATTGGTAAAAAATTATCCAACCATAAAAAGAGCTCGATTTTGGATGACATTTGGTGATGAATACCTAACCCACCTCAGAGTTATTCAAAACATCGGAATGGCTTCCATCGAACCTGTCAACTACGAAGGGAAAGAGATCGTACCACTCCAGTTTTTGAAAGCCGTCTTGCCAAATCCAGGTGACCTTGGAGAAAACTATGAAGGTGAAACTTCCATCGGATGTAGAATCAAAGGTGTAAAAGACGGAAAGGAAAAGACTTATTACATCTGGAACAATTGCAGCCACAAAGCAGCATATGATGAAACAGGAGCACAAGGAGTATCCTATACTACCGGTGTGCCGGCAATGACCGGGGCTTATATGATGCTTACTGATAAATGGACCGGAGCTGGAGTCTTTAATGTGGAAGAATTTGATTCAGATCCCTTTCTTGAAAAACTAGCTACGTCAGGTTTACCTTGGCACGAAGAGCATGATTTAGACCTGGGAATGGATTGATTTATGATGGATATAGAAAAAGTACCCGAATTCTACAGAGGATATATCAAGGCAGCGGGCAGTGGTGAATTAGTACCACTACTCTTAAAGTCAGGAGATGATTTCATCACTTTTTGCAGAAGACTGACAGAGCAGCAGGGACTATATAAATATGCTCCAGATAAATGGAGTATCAAAGACATTATCCAGCATGTGATTGACTCAGAACGAATTTTTGCCTATCGGGCTCTTCGCTTTGCACGTAATGACAAAACGGAGATTGCAGGATTTGAACAGAATGATTACGTGCCGGAAGCAAATGCTGACAGCAGAAGCATCCATAACTTGTTAACAGAATTCACAAATGTTAGAGCCTCCACGGTTGACCTATTTTCTTCACTGGATGTAGAGAAAAGGCAAAGGTCAGGGAAATCGAATGGAGTTGAAATGTCCGTAGAGATGATCGGCTATATCATTTCCGGGCATCTTATTCATCACATGAACATCATTCAAGAACGTTATTCGAAGTGAAAATTCCATCTCCCTGCTTTGTTTTAGAAGAATCAAAACTCATTCAAAATCTGAAACTGATTGACTCTGTTCAGAAAAAGGCAGGGATAGAAATCATCTTAGCCTTCAAAGGATTTTCAATGTGGAGTGCTTTTCCATGGGTAAAGCAATATGTCAAAGGTGCCACTGCTAGTTCGCTAAATGAAGTGATACTTTGTAATGAAGAAATGGGAGTAAAATCTCATACCTATTGTGTAGCATATGGCGCAGATGAATTTAAAGAGATTGTGGCCAATTCATCACACATTACTTTCAACTCCTTAAGTCAATATCATCAGTTTATTGATCAAGTGCCATCGGAGGTAAGTGTTGGGCTTAGAGTCAATCCGGAATGGTCTGATGTTGAGACAGATTTATACAATCCATCAAGCCCTGTTTCCAGGTTGGGTATTTCCAGTAAACATCTCGAAAATCTTCCAGATAGGGTAGAAGGCCTCCATTTTCATGTGTTGTGTGAGTCAGATTCACATGCACTGGAAAATGTACTTAAATCGTTCGAAGAAAAATTTGGGCACTTTCTACCTAAGATGAAATGGGTAAATATGGGTGGAGGTCACTTGATGACCCGCCAGGGATACGATACCGACCATTTGATTCAGCTACTTACAAATTTCAGAAAGAAACATGGGGTGCATGTTATCCTTGAGCCGGGAAGCGCTTTTGCGTGGCAAACGGGTGACCTGCACACATCTATTCTGGATGTGGTGGATAATGGAGGTAAGAAGACAGCCATTTTCGACGGCTCATTTACCTGTCATATGCCGGATTGTCTGGAGATGCCATATCGGCCCAAACTGGAGAATGGCTCTGAGAAAAAGGTAGAAGGTTGGCATCCGTATAGATTAGGAGGCGTTAGTTGTCTCGCGGGCGATTTTCTAGATGATTACTGGTTCGAAGAGCCGTTAAAGGTTGGAGATGCTATCGTTTTTAAAGATATGATTCACTACACTATGGTGAAAACAAGCACTTTCAATGGGGTGAAGCATCCTTCAATCGGAATTTTAAAAGAAAATGGAGAATTTCAGCTAATTAAAACATTTGGCTACCAAGACTTCAAAAGTCGATTGTCCTAATTACCAATCTTCGGTTCAAGATCTCCACGCATAAAAAGGTTGTATTCTTCGCACGATAAGTAGCCTTCACCTAGCGAATAGGGACAGGTTTTATATACTTCATCGAAGATGCCGGCATGAACCACCACACCCGAGCCATGACAAACGGGGCATAGCATCTTTTCCAGACCTCCACAATCATATTCTGCTCCTTCAAGATCTTTTGCAAATTGCTCAGACTGTGAACGCTGTATCCTTAAATATTCATCTTCAGCGTATTGAAGAAATTGAATAGCGGGTTCATAATACCTTCCCTTGGTACCTTTCAGCTGAATGTATTTATTGAGCCAATTTATACTTTGCTTATATCTTTTCACGTGATAACTATTCCTTCCAAAGAAATAGGCCATTTCAGAAGGGAGTTTTTCCATATTCTGAAGTACAAATTGGAATAGAACCTGGGCACTATCATACTTGCCCAGTGCCATCAATTCAGCTCCTTTTTCCATTTTACCTATTAGCTCTGATTCTCGTACAATCTGAGATTTACAGATTAGGCTGGAAATGCATAGAAGACAAAAGAATAACTTCTTCAAATTATAAAAATTTATGCAGCGTATTCATTCAGCCGCAGCATGGTTAACGACCGGAAAATTAAAATGGTTTGCCGGTCTTCTCACTTCATAGAGCAAAAGATTAACCAATTTTATGATGGGAGCGAATCTTTTAGCAGTTTTGACAATATTTTGAAAGGCTACCGTTGGAAGAAGAGAAATAAAGTTATGAAAAAGGTCTACTTATTCATTTTAGTCATATGTATGTCTGGTGTAGCTCTAGGACAGAATACAAGAAGTACCGAGACCCCAAAACAACCACGACCGCAATATCAGGCAGTCAAAAAGGAGAAGAAAGGAATGTTTTCATTTCTGAAAAAGAAAAAGAAGACAAGCCCATTCTATTCAACCAAGGAAGAGGAAATTGAAGCTTTTAGAAAAAAAATGAAGGTTGTATACAAGCAAAAGGCAAAAGAAGAAAAGCTTGCACAGAAACCCGAATATTCAGATCCATCTTACTTCGGACATAAGCGTCCACCAAAGAAACGACCTCCTGGCAAGCAAAAATTTTGCAAAGTCTGCAAGATGAAACATTAGTCGTATAAGGTCATGCTGAACTTGCCTTCCCCAGGCAGGCTTGTTTGAGGATCTGTGGAAAGTAAGCTTGAGTTTAATCTTACCTACGCACTCACTCGATAAAGCATCTGAGACCTCATCCGCAAATCAAAATGAGACAAAATAGCTCTCCTGATGGATTGTCTTAGAAATGTATGATTCACTCCACCCTCTGAAACAGCATATTTGATAATTGGGCGCTGAATGTCTTTTAAAAATGAAAGATTTTGTACCCAGTCCGTATACATTGCTTTCCAGTCTGTATCGTAGGCTTCCATGTGAGACCGACCATCCCACATGATTTCCAGCTGATTATCGGCATGATTGTAACGGTAGACAGCTGCTAGGATGTCATAGTTATCTTCCAGCAGT
The DNA here is from genome assembly GCA_006969745.1 of Cytophagaceae bacterium. GTDB lineage: Bacteria > Bacteroidota > Bacteroidia > Cytophagales > Cyclobacteriaceae > Ekhidna. Next base: position 742,812 of record CP030886.1, on the reverse strand, counting down.
GCTTTACCAAAAGATATCTTCTTCTTCAAGTCAAGAATAAAGTCATCCTCCAGTCCCATTGGATTGTGCTGTAGACTATAAGAGGCCAGAATTTGTTGAAGCCAGTGATCTAATAAGATTTCTTTGGAAAATGCTTGAACGGATTTAAGCAGGTAGTTCTTATCCTGCGGGAAGTATTTATCTTCGATAAGCACGTGGCAAAGATAGGAAAAATCAAAGGAGAAAGAGTGGAGTTCAAGGGATTAAAACGTCCTTGATGGCAAGGACGTTTGAAGCAAGTAGATTTACTCGTTTTAAGCCATTAGTAAATCAGTGATAATACGAAACAAACCCAAGGCACTGAAAATAAACCCCCAATATTCCATTTTGATCCAAAAGAGAGAATGATTTGGTTTTACTGTGACAATTTCACCAGTACTTTGATCAGTATATTTTTTTGTTTCTGCACCATTCCATTTTTTACCTGTGAACCAGCTGAAAATGCCAGTTGCAATGAATGCAATTGAAGTTGCCATTTCTGATTGGTCCTCTGGTAAAATGAAACTCAATCCTGCACCGAAACCAATGAGAAAAATAATTGGTAAAAAACCACGTCCACTCCAAATAATCATAAGCTTTAATTTTATATTGAAATTCAAACTTAGGTGTCGTGACGATATATAAAGTTCTTTATATCTGGTATTTCTAAATGATTACTTATTGTCTACCTGATCTCTAGCTATTAATGTTTATTAGCCGTTGTTGGTGTTCTCACCAACAACCAATTTATAGCATACACAACCAACAATTCTTACCCCTCGCTATAATGGGTGAGAAACTCAAACCTAGTTTCATTTTTCAGGTAATTCACACAAACCTGCCTTTACAGGATTATCATGAATATATTCAAGTTTTTGAATGAAAACTTCTGAAGAATAGAGATCAATCGAAAGAGCATTTCTCTTCCAAAATTGATATTTCCGATCTTTCTTATTCACTTCAAAGTGTTTCAAAACCTGAGTATGATTTTTTTCTAAATCAAATTTAATTTGCTGAGCGACGAATTTTAGAAAGTCCCTCTGGACAGCGCCTCTTTGATGGTTTTCCTGAATCTGCCAGATAAGGTGTATATGGTTACTCATAATTACAAATCCAAAAACTACAATTCTTTTTTCCTTTACTAGAAAGCGAAGGCTGTCCACAATAATTGATTTGTACTTATCTGGCTTAAGTAAATGCTTCCACTCAAAGACAGTAATTGTAATAAATTGTGGGTGTTCGATAGGGAAGTTCACAAGTTCAATTTAATGAACCTGAATATCTAATTTAATTATGCTTGTTGGTGAGAACACCAACAAGGGCAGCATGATCTCTAACTGATTATCTGAATGATTGTGACGATATACTGCGGCGAGTATATCATAATTGTCTTCTAGTAACTCTTTCCCAAAGACTATTTTTTTCTTGAGTTCTATGATGAAATCATCTTCCAAACCCATCGGGTTGTGTTGAATACTATACGAAGCTAGGATTTGCTGCAGCCAAATATCTAGCAGGTTTTCTTTTGAAAAAGCCTGAACAGATTTGAGCAGGTAATTCTTATCCTGAGGAAAGTATTTTTCTTCAATAAGCACAGTGTAAAATTAAAGAATAATGAGCTTCTTAACAGAGGATCTGTCAATTCTTAAGTAATAAGTACCACTTGGCAACTCACCTAGTTCAAATCTATATTCATAGGTATTCAGATCCTTTATAAATTCAATTCTTCTTCCGTCTTCATAGATTAGTTCAATTTCATTGAATTTAGTTTTGCTTCTAATCCAAAAATCACTTTCAGTGGGGTTTGGGTAAATGATTGTTGAATAATTATTCGATTTGTCTAATAAGCTGAGAATTTTAGGACTAGCAACAATGAAAGTAAATGCTAATGTATCTGTTTGCTCAGAGTCCGAAACTATAACTTCGATTCTTGAAGAGTCTGTTCTCAACAAGTATGGAGCAAGTATCAATTGGAAGTCATCATCTGAAAGCTCTATCCTAATGCTATCAGAAGGAAGCATGGTATGATTTTCTGCTTTTGCAGTGATTGTCAATTCATCTAGCGAATTATCAATATCCGACACTTCAAGTTCAATTGTTTTTAGTGTTTCGAGTTCACCGTCAATGCTTTGATCTTCGATTTCACCAATTTGCGGAGGATCATTCACAGGTATTACATCAATTTTTAGTGTATCTGTAAAATCCTCTATGGATGGAGATTGTATATTTATGTAGAGCTCAGTTTCTCCATTAAAGTTCTCTTCCGAAACGAATCTAATTTTATCTTTATCAAGCTCTTCAGCAATAAACTGTGTTGAATTTGTAGAAACAGAATATTTCCAATCGAAACCATTCGGGAATCCAATAATTGTGTTGAGATTTAACGTGTTAGATAATGTGTCATCTTCAAGAAGCGAGATGGTATTCGTCAAATTGATGGCAGATACTACTACGTTGTAAGTAGGACTTTTGAAGATTAGATCTGGGAGTAAATAATTAGTAGCAGTAAGCTGGTATACACCTGCATCACCTATATTTAGTTCCTTAAATACCAGTGAATCTTTTTTTAGATAGATTCTATTTTTGTTTGCGGTAAGTAAAATAAAATCCGATTCATCTTTTGACCATTTATAGGTTGTAACACTACCTCCTACGTTTTGAGATATGTTCAAAAACTCTTCACTGTCATAGATATTCGTGTCTGACAAGATTTTTATCTTTTGAGGAGCGTATGAGTCGATAAGCAATCGATTTGGCTCAAGGTCTTTGAAGGTTAAAAAGTTATTGTTTATATCAAAATATGCTTCAGGTTTAGTCATACCTGTCAAATCCGGTAGACAATCAAATTCATTCCTTGATAAGTTGAGAAACCTCAGATTTCTTAGCTCTTTTAGTGAAGAAGGAACACATCCTTCTAATTGATTTCCACTTAAATGTAATAATGTTAACTCTTTCAAGTCGCCTACTTCTTCTGGCACAAAACCAGATAGGTTATTATTATTTAGTGTCAGATGCAAGAGACGTTTTAGCTGAAATAGTTCTTTTGGAATAGCATTTGAAAGATTATTATTGTCGAGGTACAATAGCCATAAATCATCAATTTCTCCTATTTCTGGAGGTATTGGTTCTGTAAGGTTGTTATGAGATAAATTAAGTGCTGTGAGCTTTTTTAATCCTGAAATCTCAGCTGGCAATGCCCCATCCAAATGGTTCTTATTCAGCCAAATGCTCCCAAGAGTTTCAAGGTTTCCAATTTCTTTTGGTATTTCTCCTGTAATTTCATTTCGCGATAGTAAGAGAAACTTTAAACTATCTAGCATACCGATTGATGCATGAAGTCTACCTTCTAAGTTATTCTCATCAAGTCTTATTTCAACAACTCGACCATCCTTAATAATGATTCCATACCATTGGGATACATCTTTTTTAAGCCAATTGGTATTCATATTCCATTCATCACCATTTGTGGAGTGATAGAGGTCAACTAGCGCAAGAGAATCGTTTTTGTTTGTAGGTTGTGCTACTGCAAGAAATGAAATAGATATAAGTATTATGAACAAAAACTGGGTTCTCAAAGGTTTACAGAATTGAAGTGGAAATTTAATATGCTTCATTGGTCCAATAAAATTAGCAAGGGAGCTCATTTTAGAACTTCCGAAACACTGACAAATGGTAATAGTATACCTTATGTATACTTCCAAATAAAAGATTGCCTACAGTTTAAGATATTTGAAGAATAGTTTTAAGTCTGATATAATTTAGTTCATACTTATGGGGAATAACTATTACATCCTTAAACCTGCGGTTGATACGCCTGAGACGGGTAATGCTTACCCTGCTGCTGACAGCTATGACGATTATGATTTCAATGCGCCTAATTCCGTCCATAAGCTCAACTTTCGGGAGTTTCCTGACTTTGAGCCAGATATCCGTTTTAAGCTGGCCAAAGGTGCTAAACTCACAGATATGCTCAGTCAGGCTGCTATTTCTGCTCATGGGTTTCTAATTAATGAAAAGCTGAAAACCACTTTTGAACAGTTTAAGATCGTACCTCATAAATACTTCCCCGCTACCATCGAAGACCATCAGGGTAACTTCCATCAGTACTTCTGGATGCATTTGGTGTGGGAGGAAGCTAAAGACTTTATTAAATGGGAAGAGTCTAATTTCTATAAAAGAAGACTCTCAAAAAATCTAGGGGATGTTACTATTAAAAAAGAAGAAGACATCTTGAATGAAAGAGAGAAATGTGATGTTGCTACGCTTATAGATTTCACTACTATCTCATTTAAGAATCATGATTTTGACATATTTCTGATTAATTATTTCACTGAAACTTATTTGTCAATAAAGGCTATGGAAGCCTTATCTAAAGAGAAGCTTACCGGCATTGAAGTGATTTCTGCCGATAAGCTCACTAATTAAATTCTTATAATCCTAGACTCAGATCATTAATCTTTCCACTAGTGGTTTGAATGGTGTTCTTGATATCATCAGTTATGATTTCCAAAAACTCCTTTGCCTGCTGGTTTGTGTAGTTGGGGGTCTGAGTTCTAAATCTTTCTAGTGCTTGACTAATTTGTTGAGTGTATTTCGGATGTGGCCCATGCCTACCTTTTCCAGTGGCTTTTACAAACTTCTCGATGGCTAAACCATTTCTAGTTGTGTTGAACTCAAAGCCTGCTTCCACTGCTTTCTTAACCACATCATTTTGTTTGAGTAGTTGCACTGGTATGATGTGATGGGCATCTTCCGTGGCTTTGATAGCTGTCATCGACTTACGCAATGCACCTCTTTTCTTGATGGTGTTCTGTACTAACTGACTTCCGTAGCTCGATACATCTTCTACAAAGCCAAGAGTGCCATCTAGATTCTTGACAAAACCGGCATTGATAAACGTTTCCCCTGTATTGCTTGCAATCTTGAGTCCTTCAAATTTCTTGGACACGGTATTAGCCGCATCTACTATGAAATCGTCAGATATCTCCAGAACTTCCTCTGCTCCTTGTTTGACGATGGTGCCGAGCTCATCGCCGTTTTTCCCCAGAATTTTAGCTCCGTCCTCGATAGCTTCAAAGGTGACTTCTATACCTTCATCGAGCCACTTACTCACGTTTTGAAGCGATCTTGATCCCAATCGAATGGGAGTATTACCAAGTTTTGCCCATGCATTGATCAACTCTCCATCATTTTTAGCCAGCAGCTCTCCAAACTCTTTAGGAGATGTGGCTAGGTCATCGATCAGTTTCCGCTTCAGATCTGGCGTCAGGTTTTTGAAATCAGGAGATTTGTTGATGACGTTGGCAAAGTTTTCACCGAGATCCTGAAACTTCTTCTTGAGCTTGTTTACTGGACTTTTGGCCTGCCTGATATTCAGTAATTTTTTACCAATACGTCCAATTGAATTCCACCCAGATATAATAGTTGCAATCGTACGTGCAGTAACCTCACCGATGGAGTGGTATTGAACATAGATCCCATCATTTCCTTGCAGCTCATCTACTTTATCATCAAACATATCCAGCATTGCAGAGGCTACTTCACCGGGACTAATGTTTTTAATGCTTTCAAGTATTTGATCCCACGTCTCTCGGTAAACCAATGACTTGGCAAGTTTGAACATGTCCGCATAGTCCCTTACTTCTTGAAGCGAACCATCAGTAAATCCAGCAACACTCGAAGGGCTTTTGAGCCTCCATCTTTCAGCACTTTCACGGTTTCTTATCTCCTCAGTACTTTGATCAAAATCAGTATCCCCCTCTACAAATTCTAAATCCCATGTGCCTCTGGGCATCTTAAATTCCTTGCCCAAATAATGGCCGATATCCAGAAATTCGTACCACTTGGTAAGCACACCCAGACCACCTCCAAAATTGTAAGTTGGATATACTTCTGACGGAAGATCGGATACTGTAGGAGAGGAGGGTGCAGTTGTTTCATTTTGGTAATCCAACGCCAAAACCGGAAGTTGATGATTCCTGTATTGTTGTATTTGTCCGAGCTGATTTTTATAAACAGCTTCCTCATTCGGATTTTTCCAGCTCCCATCAGGATTTAGCCAGGTGGTATTTGCAATGAGCTCTTCTTCAGTTGCTTTGAACTCATCATCCCTGATGAACACCACAAACTCTGCATGTCCATCAAGAAACTTCTTAGCCATGATGACTACATCAGCAAGATCCTTATCTCCAAACTTTTCATCTATGACCTCTGATTCACCGGTTTCACTGAAGTCAGCTTCAAAACTTTGCAGAGCCAGCGTAAATGCTGTTCCACCATAATTTTGATAGTGATCTTTGAACGTTCCGAATTTTGTCGGATCGAATAATTCATCAAAGTAGTCTGATGCATCCTGATTATAATCATTGGGATTAGTTATATCACCAAAACTGACGCTTCCGAATGAAATGGAATAGCCAGCAGGATTGTTATTGATCATCTTTTGGATCCATTCAGTCGGTTCTGTTTTCAGCTCCGGATCTACCGGATCTCCAAGTGTTGTTGGTGCACTTACACCATCGATCGTGGTTACAATCTGTGCATCGTAAATCGCCACTTCATTACCCGCAAGTAAAGTGTTGGCGAGCAAGCGATTTTCCGGTGCTACCCGATCGAATATCAGATCTTCGTACTTTAGTTCCACTCCTCTGTACATGATGCTGAACTGATCCAGACGGTATTGCTCACCGAGGTAGTTTACATACATGACATTCTCGATCACCTCTGTTTGCAACAGTGAAGGAAGAATGAAGTTTTCATTGGAAAAGTGAGGCGTGAATGGATTGGTATCATCATCGTCCACTCCGGCGGAGGACGTAAGATTCCATCCAAAACCAGGTGAGCGACAGTCAAGCACAAAATCAACGAAGTAGCCGTCTCCGTCTGTGTCCTTGTACCATGTTCGTTCCACATTGAATAACGCTTCTTCATCATCACAGTCGGGCCCCTTACTGTTTTCAAACAAAATGTAGGCGTCCGAAGGAGGTGTACACCCACTCGTTGGTTCTATAAATGAGCTGTGATAACCATCTCCATCAGCGTCGGCATACCAAAGTCCGTTGGCCTTTGTAGCTGGATTAAGGTCATCGCAATCGAGCCCTAATGTTTCATAGGAGAGAACTTCGGATGGGAAATGGAATTGATCAGTAACCTTGTTGTAGGTAAAATACAGGTTTGTATTTGGGATATTAACTGTTACCTCCTCCGGAACTCCATTGACATCAAACTGGATATTTTTAATTGAAGACGTGGCACTGGATTGGGTTTGTGCATCTTCGGGGATTAAAGATTCAGGAAAATCAGAGTTTCTGATCAGAACTCCTGAAAATGTATTTAGTCCACAATCTTCTTCTTTCAGAACGGAGTGATAACCATCCCCATCAAGGTCAATATAATAAGGAACTGGATCATCGGTTCCGCCGCATACTCCGCAAGCGTTTAGGAAGAAAACTTCTGGATTGATGTCATCACAATCAACGCCCCCTCCTACATCAGTTGACCATTTTTGTTCATCTGGTGTACCTTTTCCAGGATTTTGACATGCTTGTGAGATACTTCCATAATGATTGTCTCCATCACCATCAAAATACCAACGTCTGTCCTCGGTTGTTGCCTCTGGATCAGTATCGTCACAATCTTCACCATTCAATGAAACTTTGCTCCATTTACTTTCTGCTGGTGTCCCCAAGCCGGGATTTTCACATCCATCCTGTGTGATTCCATAGTAGTTGTCATCATCTCCATCGTAATACCATGTCAAGAGCAGTGTAGCTTCAGTATCATCATCGTCACAGTCAGGACCGAGGCTGTTCTCTAGGAGAATCCATTGATTATCCAGCGGAGTACATGTTGCTAGAATCGGATTTACGTGTGTATTATGATAGCCATCACCATCACCATCGAAGTACCAGTCACCATTGGCTTTTTGATTTGAATCAAAATCATTGCAGTCTTTCCCCAGAGTTTTAGAGGTCAAATGATTAGGAATAGACTATGATCAGTAAATACTGCGTACGTATCTATGTTAAATATGTCATCTTTACATCCATTTGTATAATAATACTTTTGACCACCTTTGTTGTCACATGCTATCGGACATTGTTCTGCCCAGTCGTAACTCTGACAATCTATCACATTGGTTAGGTACATTTTTACCCCGTTGGGTAATGTTATATATCCGTTAATATATACTCTTGACTCAGAATTCACTAAGGCATAGTGATCAATTTCATTAAGATGTTCAAATGTTTCAAGAACATGCCATAAATCTTCCTCGACCCGTAACAGATTGGATGTGTAGAATCGACGGCCTGTATTGGGAAATGATCTTACATAAAGTTGATTTACAAATACTTGCTCAATTTCAGATGTTTCTAATGGAGTAATTTCTAAATTGTTTATATCATCAGGTAGTATTCCATATTCATCTATTATCTCTAAATCAATAACAACTCCGTTATTAATGCACAAATTATTTATTGAGGAAAAATTGGTTGTAGTTGATCCAATAGGTATATCAATCTTTGAAACTCGATCGAAAGAATAAAAGCTGGAACTCGGAAATTCAATTTCATGTGAATGATAACCATCTCCATCCAAATCAATATAAGTTTTGAAAATGGTGTTTGAATCATCAGTACACTCACTGCAACTGTTTAAGACAAAAATTGTAGGGTCGCTATCATCACAATCTTCTCCTTTCGTCATCTTAAACCATTTATCGGTTCCTCCCTCTATGGGTTGGAGACATGAATTTTCAATTTGAGAATGATATCCATCGCCATCGGCATCATAAAACCAATCAATTGGTCCGTAGATATTGGAGTCTTCGTCGTTGCAATCTGGTCCACTCTTTTGATCTGGTGACCACTTTGAACTTACGCCTGTTGTTGGACGTAAACACGAATTTGTAAAGCTTCCATAATAGGTATCTTCATCATTGAAATAATACCATGTTTTATTGGTGTTTTCCTCGAAATCTTCATCGTTGCAATCGTCACCAAGAGTAGATGTGTTATATCCAATTCCAGGATAACTACATGAAGATTTAGTGCTGCCATGATATCCATCATTGTCTCCATCAAAATACCACGTAGTAATCCCTGATCCAGCAGTACAGAGGCCACATTCATTGTAGTTCCAAATGGTTGGGTCATCATCGTTACAGTCAACCCCGAACAGATCGGTATACTTTTTCCATTTGGAAGATGGAGCCGTACAACTATATCTGGATGTATGGTGTAATTAGAAAAAGTAAAAGAAGAGTTGATGCAGTTTTGCTAAAAATAGTTATAGTAAATTCCATAATAAGATGTTAGGTAATGTGAGTGGCTAACCTAAATCTCAGAAATCTAAAAATACAACTACGGCAATCATCTTCATGTAGACTTTTGGTGTACAATAGTTGAGTGAACAAAAAAAAGGGTAGCATTCGCTACCCTTTTAATTCTTAATATCTCAATTGATCAATTGGCAGAGAAAACAAATGTCCACTCACCATTGATGCTATTTGTTCGTCCAGCACCTGAAATGGTAAAAGTAAGTGTCAATTGGGTTGCAGTAATTGTAGAAGTCATGGATAGGCTTCCATCTCTAGTAACTACTTCGCCAGTCGTATCACCAAATGTCCAGTTTCCGCTTGCCGGCCATACATCTAAAAATCCGTCAGGAGTAGTAGAGCCTGTATTGTACGTACCACCGCTTTCGTTTCCGGAAATTGTAAGTTGGAAGTCGCTCCATGTACTGAGCTGGTTTACGCCATCAGGATCATTAACTGATGTTGGAGTCCAAGTGCCTGAAAAGTTTGATGCTACTTCGATCAATGGATCTGGAGCAGGATCATCACCACCACCGCCGCACGACATAAAAATAACTAAGGAAGCAAAAACTAAGGCAGCAAGTAAGTTTGATAATCTTTTCATGTGTAAATAATTAAAATCTAAATTTTGTATGATTAGATATAAGTTCATTTCAAAAGTAGAACTTTTTCACTTTTATACCTACTTAACAGGAAAAACCAGACGAAATTATTCGCCGACTGCCTTTTTTTTAAAGATTAAGCTGTTTTGCACAGCAATCTATTTCTTTCCGATCGTTAGAAGCGATTAGCAATAGTTGCTGATCAAGTTTGTCTAACTGACTTTTCCACCACGTAAATCCCTCTTCATCTAAATTGGAGGTGGGCTCATCCATAAAAAGTGAATCGTTTTCATAGAAAAACGCCGTTAAAAGCTTAGCACGCTGTTTCATTCCAGTGGAAAAATCTGCAATTCGCTTTTCTAGAGGCAAAGAGGCTGAATCTGCCATTTCTCCTATGCTGCACAGCGGATGTTTGAACTCGGAATGGAAGTTAAGGAATTCGGCTAATGTAAATTCCTCAATTATCTCAGTATACGGGCCAATAAATGAAGATTTATGTTTTTGCTCATCAATTTTCTCCCCATCTAGATAAATTGTACCTTGACTAGGAGTCAGATAGCCTGCAATGATTTGCAAGAGCGTTGATTTGCCTGCACCATTTTTTCCTTTGATCACTGTTGATTCAGCGGAATTAATTTCAAAGTTTTGATGTCTGAATATCCAGGTTCTTCCAAATTTCTTACCTATATCTTCTCCTCTTATAATCATTTTTAGTTTTTAAATAACGCTTTTGGAGCACATAGGTAATGCTTGGTCACTATCTTACTCATTGCCTTAATGTTTGGAAGATCTGAAGCTTCTGCCACATCCACTACATCTCCATGCTTCCTTAATATCTTAATAGACTGACCTGAAGCGATATACGCAGAGTTGCTTACTGAGCCAGTTTTCATAAAGTAGTCAGCCTCATGTTCAGAAATATTATAAAGCTTCATTACTTTCTGCACCAAATCATCAGTCACTATGCGCCCAATTGGATCATTGGAAAAAGAAATACCCAATAGTTTTCTGTCTAGCAACATATCACTCAATGACCGTAATACCACATCATCATGATCTCTCCAAAATTTGATTGACCCCCAGATGTCATTGTCATCAAGGATGGAATAAACCTCTAGAATATCAGGATCTTCTTCAAAATCAGTCTTGGTAATATTCTGTTCCAGAAAAATTCGAAGTGCAGGGGTTGCCATTATTTGATGTCCTTGTTGAGTGAGCTCTTTTGCTCGTTTGATCAGCTCGATCAGCATTACTTCTGCGCTCACCGCCGTTTTGTGCAGGTATACTTGCCAGTACATCAGCCTTCTGGCACTTAAAAAATTCTCTATGCTGTAAATCCCCTTTTCTTCGACTACCAGGTGCTCACTTGCTACGTTTAGCATTTTAATGATACGTTCCGAACCAATCGAACCTTCGTATACTCCTGTAAAAAATGAGTCTCTCTTCAGGTAATCCAACCGATCAATATCCAGTTGACTAGACACCAGCTCATGAAAGAATGGACGGTTGTATTCGTTCTTAAAAATCTTAATTGTAAGGTCAAGAGCGCCATTAAATTCTTTATTCAGTCGCTCCATCATCCATGTACCTACCTGCTCGTGATGCACATGCTTAAATAAGGAAAACTCAAGAGTGTGCGAAAAGGGGCCATGACCTACATCGTGGAGGAGAATGGCAAGCATACCTGCCTGTCTCTCGTCCGCTGAAATTGCAATGCCTTTGTCTTCAAGAGCGTTGAGAGCCCTTCGCATTAGATCCATTGCACCAAGCGCATGATGAAAGCGCGTGTGAAGCGCACCCGGATAAACAAGGTCCGTAAGGCCAAGCTGTTTGATCCGTCTTAATCGCTGAAAATAACGATGCTCAATGATGTCAAAAATGAGATCGTTGGGTATATTGATGAATCCGTAAACCGGATCATTGAGAATTTTCTTTTTGTTCAACAGCGTTTGTGATTTACTTAGCAATCCAATGCCAAAACTGAATTCATGCAGCAATTTAAAATCTTATGGGCGGACGATGAAATTGAGCTGTTAAAGCCTCATATTTTATTTCTCGAGCAAAAGGGATATCAACTCACTCCTGTAAATAGCGGTGCTGACGCACTTGAAGAAATTGACCATAACTACTTTGATATTGTCTTTCTGGACGAAAATATGCCTGGCATGAGTGGATTGGAAACGTTGAATTACATCAAATCTACCCATCCAAACCTTCCGGTAGTCATGATCACTAAAAATGAAGCTGAGGAGATCATGGAGGAAGCAATTGGTGCTAAGATTGCTGACTATTTAATCAAGCCACTTAATCCCAATCAGATTTTGCTATCTGTTAAGAAGATACTAGATAATAAGCGAATCATTTCCGAAAAGACCAATCAAAGCTATCAGAAAGACTTTCAGCAACTTTCCATGGGTGTGATGGATGCACAGGATCACAACGACTGGATGGAGATTTATCGAAAGCTTGTCTATTGGGAGTTGGAATTGGATGAAACGCAGGACCGAAGTATGGTAGAAGTACTCAATGCTCAAAAAGTGGAGGCTGACGGCAACTTTTCCGAGTTTGTAACTTCCAACTACGAAGATTGGATCACGGACCCTGATATTGAGCGACCATTGCTTTCTCATAATCTATTAAAGCACAGAGTCTTCCCGGAGGTAGGAGACGAACCGGTATTTCTTATTGTCATAGATAATTTAAGATACGACCAGTGGAAGGTAATCGAGCCGGAAGTTGCCGAGCTATTTAGCATAGACACAGAGGAAATGTATTTCTCAATTTTACCGACCACAACCTCATATGCACGTAATGCATTGTTTGCAGGACTAACACCGCTTGAGATCGCTCGAAGATACCCGGATTTGTGGGTTGGAGAAGAAAATGATGAAGGTAAGAATATGAAGGAGAAGGAGCTATTGGAAGCTAATATGGCTCGAAATCAAGTCAAAGAACGTTTCAGCTACCACAAAATATTGCGAGCAGATGAAGGAAAGCAGCTGAGTGAAAACATCCCGAACCTGATGAATAACAAGCTCAACGCCATTGTTTTCAACTTTGTGGATATGCTCTCGCATGCCCGCACTGACATGCAAATGATTCGTGAGCTTGCACCGGATGAATCGGCTTACAGGTCATTAACTAAATCCTGGTTTACACACTCCTCATTATACGATACTCTGAAAGAGCTATCAAACAGGAAAGTTAAGGTGATGATCACTACGGATCATGGGACCATTCGCGTAAACAAGGCTCAAAAAATTGTGGGTGACCGCAATACAAATACCAATTTGAGGTACAAAGTGGGGCGCAACCTGGCTTTCGATGAGAAATCAGTCTTTTTTACACGTGAGCCGGAAAAATTTGGACTACCGAAGGAGCACGTGAGCAGCGCATTTGTCTTCACCAAGGACGATCACTTTTTTGCGTATCCCAATAACTTCAATCACTATGTTCGCATGTATAAGGACACCTTTCAGCATGGAGGTATATCCATGGAAGAAATCATGATCCCATTCATAACACTTGCAAACAAATGACAATTGCGAACTACAATGAAGGTGAGCTGCAGGAAGTGGCTCGGAAGTTGGTCAGCAATTTCGGTCACATCAAAGTATGGTGCTTCGATGCAGAAATGGGTGCCGGGAAGACGACTTTAACCAAAAAGATATGTGAAGAACTTGGTGTTATAGATGAAATGAGTTCTCCAACCTTTTCCATCGTCAATGAATATCAAACGCAAGATGGTAGCGATATTTATCATTTCGATTTTTATCGCTTAAAAGATTTGGAAGAAGCCATAGATATTGGTGTCGAAGACTATTTGTACTCAGGAAATCTTTGTTTGCTGGAGTGGCCAGCGATCATTGAGCCGCTTTTGTCTGATGAATACCTCCAAATAAGCATTAAATTAGTAGGTGATAACACCCGATCACTAACTGCACAACCGAAATGAACGAAACGTCCAAATCTGGATTTGCGAAGCTGGCACAGGAACAGACCCTGTATCCGCAGGAAGCACCTGCCAAGATTTCTAAAAAGCATCAGTCTTTGCAGATTGGCGTGCCACAGGAGGTGGCAGATCAGGAAAAACGGATGCCTATCAAGCCGTCATCTGTAGGTGTTTTGGTTGCCAATGGACACGAAGTTTTAATTGAATCCGGGGCAGGAGACTCGGCCAACTTTTCAGATAAAGAATACAGCGAGGCTGGCGCTAAGATTGCCTACAGTGCCAAGGAGGTCTTTGAATGCCATGTGGTACTTAAAGTGGAACCACCAACGCTCAAAGAGATTGAATTAATGAAACCTGGAAGCACCTTGATATCTGCATTTCAGGCTGGAAAACAAAATGCAGAGTATCTAGAGGCCATCAACAAAAAGAAGCTAATCGCAATTGGCTATGAATTTATACAGGACAAAGTAGGCGGCCTACCGCTTGTGAGGGCAATGAGTGAGGTAGCCGGAAGCACAGTAATGGTGATCGCAGCAGAATATCTGAGTAGCTCTAACGATGGCAGAGGTGTGATTTTGGGAGGAATTACAGGTGTGCCGCCAACACGAGTAGTGATTATTGGTGCGGGTACAGTTGCAGAATTTGCTGCACGAGCAGCCTTAGGACATGGAGCTGAAGTCCGTGTTTTTGACAATCAGATCTACAAAATGCGTCGGTTGAAACATGTAATCGGGCAGGAAATATATACTTCAACCTACGATGAAGCGCTTCTCGAAAAAGAAATAAAGGAAGCAGATGTACTTATTGGAGCGGTACGCTTTGAAAAAGGAAGAAATAAGATGCTGGTAACAGAAGATATGGTGATGAATATGAAGCCTGGTTCGGTAATCATAGATGTCAGCATCGATCAAGGCGGATGCATTGAAACTTCAGTGCTTACCAACCACAAGAAGCCAGTCTTTGTCAAACACGATGTGACGCATTATTGTGTACCGAATATTGCCTCACGTGTAGCTCGGACCGCTTCACTGGCAATTTCCAACATCTTCACGCCAATCCTGCAGGAAGCTGGTGATTGTGGAGGTTTTGATGAGATGATCTATACACACCCATGGCTGCAAAAAGGTGTCTATTCCTACAAAGGCAGCCTCACAAACCTTGGGCTTGCAAAACGCTTCAATATGGCCTTTAAGGATATTAGTTTGTTTATGGCGGCCAGAATTTGAGGCAAAGCCTCTTTTATTCTTTTGTCATACCTAACAAGTTTCAGCATCTGGACCCTGAAACAAGCCTTGCCTGCGGAAGGCAGGTTCAAGTTGACGGTCTAGCTAAATAGGTGCTTTTATTTCTGGTGTCATGCCGGACTTGATCCGGCATCTTCCACCTCCCTCAAAAACAACAATAAATAATAGATGTGCCTTACCATCTCATGAGAAGGGTAGACTATTTCATTTTCCGATAAGTAGCTGAAGAATAAGTCTTCGATACTGCGGTGCAGGTCCTTTGGGGATACAGACTCGAAGAGGGTTTCTAAAGACGAGAGTAATTGCGCTTGATTGACAGTTTCCAATGGATTCCATTTTAAAAGATTTGATTGGTGGTATTTATACCACCGAAATTATGAAATATATCAGCCATTATTACCATCATGTCCTCTAAAGAAGAATTCTTTAAACAAGTTGGTAAGCGCATAGATGAAATCAGGCAGGAAAAAGGCTTGTCTTTTCAGGAATTGGCCAATCGCGCGACTATAGAAAAATCCAATCTTGTTAAGATTGCTAAAGGAGGTAAGAACATCACAATAGGAACACTCTGGAATATCTGTAAAGGTCTAGGTATTGAACCGAAAGATTTGGTTTAGCCCAAGATTCCTGAATTCCACTGCATTTCATTAGGAATGACGACCAAAAATCAGACGTCCTTCCCGCTGAAGAACGAATGCCGGAAACTCTTCTCTCCATCTCCTTCAAAAATAGCAGCCTAGTATAGATCCTGAAACAAGCCTTGCCTGCGGAAGGCAGGTTCAGGATGAGCGAGATAGGTGCTTTTATTTCTGGTGTCATGCCGGACTTGATCCGGCATCTTCATTTTGTTCAATGGCTAAATCCAAGTAGGATTACAACTTTTTGTTAATATGATCTTAGTGTGTTTCTTTAAACTATGAACCTACTCAAAACACTATTTTGCTCAGCTGTGGTATTTGGATTAGTACCCAAGAGCGACGCTCAATTCTGGGTTGGAATAGTACAAAACTCAGATTTCATAAAAGTTGAGCAAAGAAAACTAGTCTTTTTGGAAGATGAATGGAGATATGTTGAAGACGATAAAGTTCAAATCAGTTTTGATAGGCTATCATTTAGGTTTGGGTATGATTCAAAAAAGTTTGTTCATCAGATTGAAGTTTCATTTTCTCAAAAGACTATTCCGTTGAAAAGAAGAGTTCGAGTTTCTGATTTGAATCAAAAGATCAGCTATTTCTCTATTGGTTATTATATCGGAAAAAGGATTCCTTTTAAATCTGAGAATTTAGAGTTTAGACCAAACGTCGGAATTGTTGGATATAGAGGTGAATCTGCCTTCTCATCAATTCTGACAAGTTCAATGGTACCTTACCTTGAAAAATACAAGGGATTTAAAATAGATCTGACACTCAATTTTAATTATAGTCTGACTAAAAAACTTACTACTTCAATATCGCCTGGCCTTTCTTCAGCAGACTTTCGTGATTTTAAATATGAATTACAAAACCCAGCAATTCCAATAGAGCAACATTTAAGGGATGAAGACAAATCAGTGTTAGCATTACCGTTTGATCTCAATCTATCTATAGGTATTCTGTATTATTTATAAACTAGAAGCCTTCAAAAAAAGACGCAAAGATTCCTCGTTCCTCGGAATGACACCTAGAGCAAAGCACTGAGGTTCTCCCCCTTCGACAGGCCTGCCTACCGCAGACAGGCTCAGGATGACAGGCTACAAAGAAGCCAAGCTCTCTTCCAACGTCTTCACCTTCGCCTCAGCGTCCGCCAGCTTTTTGCGCTCCATGGCTACCACCTGTTCTGGTGCGCCATTTACAAACTTCTCATTGGATAGCTTCTTCTCCACCGATTTCATAAAGCCCTTGGTGTAGTTAAGCTCTTCTTCGATCTTCTTCTTCTCCGCCTCAATGTCAATGTTCTCTGTAGCAGGAATGAAGAATTCATCCGAACCAATCACAAAACTGAAGGCATTCTCAGGCTTATCTCCACTTTTGATTTCAGATAGATTACCAAGCTTTTGCAATGATTCTCCAATCGTATCAATGGCTTTTGAATCAGTTGTGAGCTCCAAAGCTTCCTTGGGAGAGATGCCTTTGGAGTTTCGGATATTTCGAACGCCAGAAGTAATCTCAAACAAGAGATCAGTTTCCTTCAGTACGGCATCATCAAAGCCTTCAGCTTTCGGCCATGCTGCCACGATGATCGCTTCACCTTCTTTTCGCTCTTTCAACTCATGCCACAGCTCTTCCGTGATAAACGGCATGAATGGGTGCAATAGCTTCAATACTTTTTCAAACAGCTCAATAGTAGCTGCATGTGTTTTCTTGTCAATTGGTTTTCCATATTCCGGTTTGATCCACTCCAGATACCAGCTACAGAAGTCGTTCCAGATCAGCTTGTAGGCGGTCATTAATGCGTCAGACATTCGGAACTTGGAGAAGTGATCTTCCAGTTCTGTCAGCGCCTTGTTAAGCTTGTTTTCAAACCAGGTAATGGCCTGTGCATTCACCGCAGGTTGTGCATCATCCGTCGTTTCCCAGCCTTTCACCAATCTGAAAGCATTCCAGATCTTGTTGGAAAAATTACGTCCTTGTTCTACCAGTTTTTCATCGAATAGCAAGTCGTTACCTGCCGGGGAGCTGAACAACATACCTGTTCGTACACCATCTGCACCGTACTGCTTGATCAGATCTAAAGGATCAGGAGAGTTGCCCAATGACTTAGACATCTTGCGTCGTTGCTTGTCCCGAACAATTCCTGTCAGGTATACATTTTCAAAAGGTTTTTCATCAAGGTATTCGTATCCGGCTATCACCATTCTAGCCACCCAGAAGAAAAGAATCTCAGGAGCTGTCACCAAGGTCTGCGTAGGATAGAAGAAGCTCAGTTCCTCGTTTTTGCTCTTGTCAATTTTTCCGGTCTCTTTATCAAAACATTTGTCATTGAACCCATCAAATACGGCTATTGGCCAAAGGTTCGAAGAGGCCCAGGTATCCAGTACATCTTCGTCTTGTCTCAGGTCATTTGCAGTCAGGCTACTGTTTCCGGTTGCTTTTCGTGCTTGCTCAATGGCTTCCTCAATGTTGTGCGCAACCACAAAGTCATTTTCTCCCTCGCCATAGTAGTATGCTGGAATACGCTGACCCCACCACAGCTGGCGGGATATACACCAGTCGCGAACGTTCTCCATCCAGTGGTTGTAGGTATTTTTAAACTTCGCAGGAAACAATTGTATCTCATCATCCATCACGGCTTTGTGTGCGGTTCTGGAGATGTCTTTCATTTTGATGAACCACTGCAAAGAAAGCTTTGGCTCTACTACGGAATTGGTGCGCTCGGAGCGCCCAATCTTTGTGGTGAATTCTTCTTCTTTCACCAGGATGTCAGCCGCCTTCAGATCTTTTACAATCATCTTGCGCACCTTGAATCTGTCTTCTCCAACGTACTTATCTATCTCACACTTCTCGTTTAGCGTGCCATCCAGATTTATGGTATCTATTGTTTCCAGATTGTGTCGTTGCCCTATTTCGTAATCGTTCGGGTCGTGTGCAGGTGTCACTTTCAAGCAACCGGTACCAAAATCCAACTCCACATAGTCGTCACCTATAATTGGAATCTCACGATTGATAAATGGAACCAAGGCTTTCTTTCCGATTAAGTGCTTGAATCGCTCATCGCTTGGATTTACCGCAATACCTGTGTCACCCATGATCGTCTCCGGTCGTTGGGTAGCTATCGTCACGAATTCATCCGAGTCTTTGATCTGATACTTTACATGATAAAGAACCGCCTGCTCGCCATCTTCCTTATAGATCACCTCTTCGTTGGAGATGGTGGTTTGTGCTTCTGTATCCCAGTTCACCATGCGCAAGCCGCGATAGATGTAGCCTTTCTTATATAGATCTACAAACTGCTTGATTACTGCATCGTGGTAATCTGGATCCATCGTGAAGCTGGTGCGGTTCCAATCACAGGAAGCTCCCAATTTTTTGAGTTGCTTCAGGATGATTCCTCCATACTTTTCTTTCCACTCCCAGGCGTGCTTCATAAATTCTTCTCGTGAAAGATCAGATTTCTTAATGCCTTGCTCACGCAGCATGCGCACCACCTTCGCTTCTGTAGCGATAGACGCATGATCTGTGCCTGGAACCCAACACGCTTCTTTGCCCTCCATTCGTGCCTTCCGGGTGAGTATATCCTGAATGGTGTTGTTGAGCATGTGACCCATGTGCAGGACACCGGTGACGTTTGGCGGAGGGATGACTATGGTGTAAGCTTCTTTGCCGGTTTTAGGCGTGGCGTGAAAGAAGTTCTGATCCATCCAGTACTCGTACCATTTATCCTCAACTTGTGTCGGGTCGTATTGTGCGGAAATGCTCATGAATGCGCTATCGTCTCTTTAAAAAAAATTGAAGCCGCAAAGTTAGTAGCTCTCTTGCTTCTTTACCGCTTTGCGGATGTAATAATGGCGTGCATATTTGCAGTAACAGAATAAAAAAATCAAAATGGAAATACCAGCAAATAATCCCAACCTGAAATCATGGGTTGAAGTACCCGCCAATTCTGACTTCCCAATTCAAAACCTGCCCTTCGGTATTTTCAAAGAAAGTGGTAAAAAACGAGCCGGAGTGGCTATCGGAGATAAGGTTGTTAGTTTGGCCGGACTACAGGAACATGGCCTGTTGGAGGGATTGGGGTTACCTCAAGGCATTTTTGATAAAGAAGTATTGAATGATTTCCTCAATTTGGGAAAGCCGATGGGTCGGACGGTAAGAAACCGAATTTCAGAGCTGCTGAAGGAGGGAAGTGAAGAGCTGAAGAGTCATTATGCGCTGGGATCGATCTTATTTGATCAGGATAAAGTGAAGATGTGCCTGCCTGTACACATCGGCGATTACACGGATTTTTATTCAAGTGAGCAGCACGCCTATAATGTTGGGTGCATGTTCAGAGACCCGGACAATGCGCTCATGCCCAACTGGAAACACATTCCGGTAGGTTATCACGGTCGATCCTCTTCCATTATCGAATCGGGTGTGCCAATTCACCGACCGAAAGGGCAGCAACGACCAAATGATGATGAACCTCCTGTGTTTGGTCCTTGTAAGCTGTTGGATTTTGAATTGGAGACGGCCTTCATCACATGTGGTGCAAATGAATTGGGCGAAGCTATACCGGTAGAAGAAGCCGAAGATCACATTTTTGGAATGGTACTGTTTAATGATTGGTCAGCCAGAGATATCCAAAAGTGGGAATATGTACCTTTAGGTCCATTTCTGGCTAAGAATTTTGCTTCATGTATTTCACCATGGATTGTGACTTTGGATGCCTTGGAGCCGTTTAGAATTCCTGGTCCAAAACAAGATCCTCCGGTGCTTCCTTATTTACAATATGAAGGAAACAAGCATTTTGATATCAATCTTGAGGTGGCAATCCAGCCAGATGGAGGAGA
This sequence comes from Cytophagaceae bacterium, assembly GCA_006969745.1. Classification (GTDB taxonomy): domain Bacteria; phylum Bacteroidota; class Bacteroidia; order Cytophagales; family Cyclobacteriaceae; genus Ekhidna. The sequence continues at coordinate 722,213 of CP030886.1, read as the reverse complement.
GGAGAAAGTGGTTGGCAATTCCAACTTCAAGTACATGTATTGGAACATGGCGCAGCAACTGGCTCACCAGACGGTAAATGGATGTAACATTCGAACCGGAGATATGTATGGGAGCGGAACCATCTCCGGACCAGACGCAAGTCAGTTCGGGTCGATGCTGGAAATTACCTGGAGAGGCACCAAACCGGTCTCAATGCCTGATGGCACGGAGCGTAAGTTTATTCAGGACGGAGATACAGTGATCATGCGTGGACACGGCGAACATAATGGCGTGCGAATTGGTTTTGGAGAGGTATCAACTAAAGTACTTCCTGCGAAGTAACGACTTAATTAGGATGTCATTCTGAGCACAGCGAGGAATCTCATTCACAGACTGAAATTGAAATGACCATTGATCCAAAAGAAATCCCAGTCCCGCAACTGCACAGCCACCTGCTTAGCGCAGTAGCTCCACGTCCCATTGCATTTGCCAGCACGGTAGACAAAGAAGGTAATGTTAACCTGAGTCCGTTTAGCTTCTTCAACGTATTTAGCGCCAATCCTCCGGTGATGATTTTCTCGCCTGCCAGAAGAGGAAGAGATAATACGACAAAACATACCTTGGAAAATGTGAAGGAACATGCAGAGGTGGTGGTGAATGTAGTTTCTTATGACATGGTGCAGCAGATGTCGCTTAGCAGCACGGAGTATGAAAAAGGGATCAATGAGTTTGTAAAAGCAGGTTTTACCGAAGTGAAGTCGGAGCGAGTGGCGCCACCACGAGTGAAAGAAGCTCCGGTTTCCTTTGAATGTAAAGTCATAGAGGTGAAGTCATTAGGAGAGCAGGGTGGAGCTGGGCAGCTCGTAATTTGTGATGTCCTTTTGATGCACATTGCAGATCGTATATTGGATGAAAATGGGAAGATCGACCCGAACAAAATTGACTTGGTAGCGAGAATGGGTGGAAACTGGTATTCCAGAGCTAAAGGAGATGCTATATTTGAAGTAACCAAACCTTTGACAACTATGGGAATAGGCGTTGACCAAATACCTGATAGAATTAGAACAAGCACTGTCCTCACAGGAAACCACCTTGGGCAGCTAGGAAATGTAGAAGCTTTACCAACAGAAGAAGAAGTAAGGGATTTTGAAAACGAACCTGAAGTTCGGTCAATCCTTGACTCATTCGATGATGACGAAAACATTCAATTGGAGTTACATAAGCTAGCCGCAGATCTTCTTAATGAAGGAGAAGTAGATACCGCCTGGAAAGTATTGATGATGTAATTAGTTAACCAGGTTAATTAGTATATCTGGAATTAGGTTATGCTAATTTCCAATTTTACCATCCACACTGATTGACTAATCACCTAATCAATGAAAGACAACTTTTCCACGCAATCAGACGACTATGCAAAGTTTCGTCCGGTCTATCCACAAAAGCTGATTGATTACCTACTTTCACTGACAGATACCCATGAAAACTGCTGGGATTGTGGTACAGGAAATGGACAGTTGGCAGTCGCGTTAGCAGAAAAATTTCAGAAAGTATATGGCACAGACATCAGCGAAAAGCAATTAAATAATGCCACTCAACGATCCAATATTGAATACTCAAAACAGCCCGCAGAAGAAACTAACTTTCCCGATCAGCACTTTGACTTAATCACAGTCGCGCAAGCCGCTCATTGGTTTGATCACCAAAAATTTAACAGAGAAGTTAAGCGCTTATTGAAGCCGGCTGGTGCCATTGTACTTTTTGGCTATGGCCTGGTACAAGTAGAAGGAGAGATAGACCAGTTAATTAAAGATTTCTATTGGAATGTAACGAAGCCTTACTGGGATCCGGAGCGAAATCACATTGAGGCACGCTATGAAACCATTCCTTTTCCATTCAAGGAAATTGAGGTGAACGAAAACTTCAATATTGAAGCTGAAATGACTCTTGATGAGCTGACAGGATACATTGGTACATGGTCTGCGGTTCAACATTACAAAAAAGCGAAGGGATATCATCCGGTCGATAAGCTAAAACACAAGCTTTCTGAAGCCTGGGAAGAACCAGCATGTAAAGTGACATTCCCAATTTTTATGAAAGCAGGTAAATCGACGATTTAGATTTTCATTTTGTCACCAACCTGCGATCATATATGAACCACTCTTGATCGACTATTTCGATTTCAAGTTCAGGATGATTAGGATTGACCAGATAATTACTTTCTAATGGGTTGATAGCTGATGGTACCTTGAGTACAGGTGTCTTTTTTTGCATTATCCACTCATTTCCAATCGAGCTGCTTAGCACCTCATCATTAACCCATTCCTTTGGTAAATCTTTTTCAAGATTTATAACCTTACTGTTTTTGAGATCAATTTGTGATAGAGTGTATTCTACTGAAGAGGCCCCTGTAATGTGCACCAAATGTTCTAAAATGCTCAGTGAGCTGGTTTGGGCAGTATAAAGCACGAAATTTCCTATGGAATTCCATCTACCACCATACATTGCTGCTCCCATTCCACTTAGATCGCCGGCATATTTTGGAAGAGTTAGGCGATATACAATCAAGCTGTGAGACCGAATTTGATTCTACCAATTATTTGTAGCACACGGTTGGCCCCTGTAATCGTTGACATCATGTCTAATGGAATATATCCATCCAGTACACCCTGTGGAGTTTTCAGCCATTGAGTGAAATTACCTTTGGAGCCAAATGCTTCTTCACCAGATTTCAGGATTTGATGAATGAATGAGAAGCGATCTGACCGTTCTTGGTCAAGAAGAGGCTTTTTCATCATATTGTAGTAGGTCTTTTCAGAAACTCCAAGTATTCCAGCCATTTCATCTTTGGTCATACCATAAGCTGAAGCGGCCTCTTGCACTAAGGATGGACTATGGTTTTCAATATTATACCCCTTATTCATTTTGTAAAATTACATAAATATACACGTAATTTTACTGAAAAAGATTTCAAAATGCAAATCGCTCTTTAAATTCCTCCAACTCTTCTTTCAAATCTTTACTTTCAAATTTGTTAATCTGATTAAAAAGCTTACTCTCAGGACTAATTTTCAATTCACGCAAATTCATATGTTGATTGGTGAATAGAAATTCTAAGTTTGGATAGATTTCTTTCAAAACATCTACTAAATCAAGGATTTGAAGATTTTTATCAACCAGATTGTATGTTCCGCTTTTCACTTCCCTGATCACAACTTGCGTCAGTGAATGACAGAGTGCGTCCACGTGAATAAAAGCACGCGACTGTTTTCCATTTCCATTAATCTGGATACGGTTGGTAAAGTTGGCATCAAACATGAAACGATTAATCACGGCATCAAATCTCATCGACTTACTGTAGCCGTATACATTACCCCCTCGTATACTGATTGCATTTTTCTTTTCCGCCAGCCTATTTACATGCTCTTCTCCTCTCAACTTGGAAATACCGTAGAAAGTAGAAGGGGCTGGAGTAGTTTCTTCATTAGCTGTCTGTTCACTTGCGCCATAAACCGATGTACTACTCAAGTAAATGAACTTTGAAATGTCAGATTCCTCTGCACAATAAACGACCTCTGCAGTTCCCCAATGATTGACCTGCTCATAGAAATGGGGATCAGTATTTGCAAAGGGTGTGGTTACGATAGCTGCCAAGTGAACAACTACATCCACATCCTTCATCAATTTCTTCAGTTGCCTTGTGTCCAGGATATCCCCACGAACCGACTTAATTTTCTCTTTATGCTCATAAGTCCTACCCAGAAAGAAATTATGATGGCCTTTGCTTAGATTATCATAAACAATAATTTTTTCAATTTCTGGTTGGCCGACGAGGTGTTTTACCAGTTTTGTTCCAATGTAACCGGTTCCTCCGGTGATAAGTACTTTCATTATGTAGTGAATTTGTAATGAGTTAATTGGTGAGCGTGATAATCAATAGTCTTAAAAAAACTAATCAACTATTAACCAAGTCTGTATGAAGACCACATTCCACTTTGTTGAGGCCAAACCATCTGGCTTCACGTTCCTGCATGTCCAGATCCATCTTTCTGGTGCATGGCTCACATCCAATACTGATATACCCTTTTGCGTCAAGAGGGTGCTTTGGAAGATCATATTCCTTTATGTATGCAAATATTTTACGATTGTCCCAATCCAGCATAGGATGAAAACGAATACTGTCGAATGGAGCAGGTTGTTCTACTTTCATTGCTTTTCTCACTGCACTTTGATCGCCACGAACTCCATTGATCCACACATCATGAGTGGCAAGGACAGCTTCCATAGGTTGGGTTTTATTTAGGTAGCAACAATGATCAGGATCAGTGGTAAACATCAACTTGCCATTACTTTCTCGCTGCATAAACTTTGGAGTATTAGGCTTTAAATCAACAATGGTAAGTTTCAATCTTTCTGTAATCTCATCTCTAAATGAAACAGTTTCAGGAAATAAGTACCCAGTATTTATGAAGTAGACAGGAATACTATTATCTATCTGACTTATGATGTGAAGCATAGGAATGCTGTGCGTTTGAAAGGAAGAGGTAGTAAAAAGTCGCTTCCCTTTAGACTTGTATGCTTCAATTTTTTTTGCGATTGCTGATATTTCCATAGGATGAAGTTCAAGGCAAAACAATGTCAGAACAAAATAAATTCATAGTAAGACGAAACATCTTTATAAATAGGGTTGTTATAGGTTCTGGTAATTTTGCAACATGCACAGAGTTACAATCAACCGTAAGGAACATTTTAATGCAGCGCACCGGTTATACAATCCAAGCTGGAGTAATGAAAGAAATGATGAGACCTTTGGAAAATGTAATAACCCAAACTGGCATGGACATAATTACGAAATCATTGTAAGCTTAACTGGGGAGGTTGATTCAGAAACCGGATACGTTTATGATATGAAAAAATTAAGTGATCTTATCAAAGAGCGTATACTCCATCGATTTGATCACAAAAATTTGAATTTGGATGTAACCGAATTTAAAAACTTGAATCCAACAGCAGAAAACATCGTCAAAGTCATCTATGACCTTTTGAGGCCTGAGATAGAAGATCGGTACGAGATGAAAATAAAACTTTATGAAACAGAAAGAAACTTCGTTGAATATCCAGCCTGAGGTTGATGAATTTGGAGATGATCATGTGGGCACATCTTATGATACCCCACTGCGACCAGACGCTTTTGAGCAGGATGATGAGTTGAAAATTGAGCTTATTTCGAAGCACTTCAAGGAAATCATGCAAATTTTAGGTCTTGATTTGGAAGATGATTCTCTCGCAGGTACACCAAAACGTGTAGCCAAAATGTTTGTAGAAGAGGTCTTTTCGGGATTGAACCCTGCCAACAAGCCAAAAATCCGCCTTTTTGATAATAAGTATAATTACAATCAGATGCTGGTAGAGAAGGACATTACCTTCTATTCTCACTGCGAGCACCACTTTGTTCCCATCTACGGGAAAGCACATGTAGCATATTTTTCTAGTGGAAAGGTAATTGGACTATCTAAGATCAATCGCATTGTACAGTATTTTGCCAAAAGACCTCAAGTCCAAGAGCGACTAACCGTTCAAATAGGTAATGAACTCAAATCTATCCTCCAGACCGATGATGTAGCAGTGGTTATGGATGCATCACATATGTGTGTTTCGTCTCGTGGTGTAAATGATACAAATAGCAGAACCGGAACCGCTTTTTTTGATGGTAAATTCAAAAATCAGGAGATTAAAAATGAGTTCCTGAACTACATCAATACAGAGACCAAAGACTAAGCCGAAAAAAACCTCATTTCTTCTTGATATTAGGGTTTTCTATAAAACCCTGTTGACCTATCTTTGCGCACTGTTTTTGAAAACCATTTAAAAAATCATGGATAAATTAATCTATTTAGTGCCTGCCCTGGGTCTTTTAGGGCTTCTTGTGATGATCATCAAATCTCGCTGGGTATACAAGCAGGATGCTGGTGATGAAAAGATGCAGACACTTGCAAATTACATCAGAGAAGGGGCGTTGGCATTTCTTAGCGCAGAATATAGAATACTGGCCATTTTCGTTGTAATCGCCGGAGCTCTTCTTGGTGTAATCTCAATGATGGTCGAAACCACGCACTGGTTTATCATTGTTGCATTCGTTATTGGAGCTTTCTTCTCAGCTTGGGCTGGAAATATAGGAATGCGTATTGCGACCGCTGCAAATGTCAGAACCACGCAAGCAGCACGAACAAGCCTTCCACAGGCGTTAAAAGTATCTTTTACTGGTGGTACAGTGATGGGACTTGGCGTAGCAGGTCTCGCAGTTTTCGGACTTAGTATCTTATTTATATTCCTTTTCCAATTCTTCATGGGAGGGCAGTGGACTGTCAATGGAGTTGAGGATATGACAATAGTGCTTGAAGCATTAGCAGGATTTTCACTTGGAGCAGAATCAATTGCACTTTTTGCAAGAGTAGGTGGAGGTATCTACACCAAAGCCGCCGATGTTGGTGCTGACCTTGTTGGAAAAGTAGAAGCTGGAATTCCTGAAGACGATCCTAGAAACCCTGCAACTATAGCAGATAATGTTGGTGATAACGTGGGTGACGTTGCTGGAATGGGAGCGGATCTTTTCGGTTCTTATGTAGCAACTGTACTGGCATCTATGGTGCTTGGTAACTATGTAATCAGAGACATGGGCGGATCTATCACAGATGAGTTCAATGGTATTGGCCCAATTCTATTGCCATTGGTAATTGCAGGTCTCGGAATTGTATTTTCATTATTTGGTACACTATTAATCAAGGTATCAGGAAATGATGCGAAAGAATCTCAGGTTCAGGCAGCACTTAACAAAGGAAACTGGGGATCAATCATCTTAACAGCTATAGCGTGTTACTTTTTAATCGATTTAATTCTTCCTGCCGAAATGACGATGGCCTTCTTTGGTGAAGGAAACTTAACTGTGACATCCGGAAGTGTATTTGGAGCTGTTCTAGTAGGACTCGCAGTAGGTGGACTTATATCGTACTTCACAGAATACTACACCGGTCTTGGAAAAAAGCCCGTTATTGATATTGTGCAAAACTCTGCAACTGGAGCAGCCACAAACATTATCGCTGGTCTTTCTACAGGAATGATCTCGACGTTTGCTCCAATCCTTCTTTTCGCTGGTGCGATCTGGGGAGCTTACGAACTTGCTGGTTTCTACGGTGTTGGTATTGCAGCATCTGCAATGATGGCAACCACAGCCATGCAGTTGGCAATCGATGCATTCGGACCGATCGCAGATAATGCAGGAGGAATTGCAGAGATGAGTGAACTACCTGATGATGTAAGAGAAAAAACAGATATTCTTGATTCAGTAGGTAATACCACTGCAGCAATTGGAAAAGGATTCGCGATTGCCTCAGCAGCACTGACAGCATTAGCACTTTTTGCAGCATACGTAACATTTACAGGAATTGATGGAATCAACATCTTTAAAGCAGACGTGCTTGCGGCATTGTTCATTGGAGGTATGGTTCCTGTAGTATTCTCAGCGCTAGCCATGCGTTCAGTTGGTAAAGCAGCCATGGAAATGGTGAAGGAAGTAAGAAGACAATTCAGGGAGATACCTGGTATCATGGAAGGTACAGGCCAACCTGAATATGGAAAATGTGTAGATATTTCTACAAAAGCAGCTCTTAGGGAGATGATGCTGCCAGGCGCAATCACAATCATCGCTCCGATCTTAATCGGGTTCCTTATGGGACCTGAAGCTCTTGGTAGCTACATGGCGGGAGTTGCTGTTTCTGGCGTACTCTGGGCAATCTTCCAAAACAACGCAGGTGGAGCGTGGGATAATGCTAAGAAATCTTTCGAGGCAGGAATCGAGATCGATGGTGAAATGACGTATAAAGGTTCAGAAGCCCACAAGGCTGCTGTGACAGGCGATACTGTCGGTGATCCATTCAAAGATACTTCTGGACCATCCATGAATATTTTGATCAAATTGACGTGTCTTGTTGGACTAGTTATTGCACCAATTTTAGGTGAAGTATATGGATCAGGTCATGGAACAGGAGAAGAAGCTGCAATCATAGTGGTAGAAGAAGCTGAGCCAATGCAAATGAATGTTTCTAAAGAATTTAAGGTAGAAATGGAGTCTTTAGAAGATGGACAGGTGCAAGCAGTAGTGACTTACACACTTACTGAAAATGGTGAGACAACTACAAAAATAGATACGCTTGTTGGTGATAAAGCGGCAGTGAGAGCGCAAATCGATGCAATGAAGCAGTAGTTGCTACATAAAATATATTGCAAAACCCCGACCCAATGGTCGGGGTTTTTTTATGCCTTTACTAACTTCCGATTGTGTCTAACGAACAGCTTTATCGAATCGCAGAAGATTGGTTCAAATCCAAAGAATGGCAGTCTTTCGACTTTCAGCGGGAGACATGGGAAGCCTATTTGTCTGGAAAAAGCGGTTTGCTCAATGCGCCCACTGGATCGGGAAAGACGTATGCTCTTTGGATTCCCTGTGTTCTTGAGTTTCTTAAGCTCAACGAACCCTATGATGTAAAACCGGAAGTTCAAATACTTTGGATTACTCCGCTCCGTGCATTGGCCAAGGATATTCAAAGTGCAATGCAGCTTTTTTGTGATGATCTGGATGTTCGATGGCAAATTGGTTTACGTACAGGGGATACTACCACAACCGAACGTCAGAAGCAAAAGAAAACTGCACCACAGGCACTCGTAATTACACCAGAGAGTCTGCATGTCCTACTGAGCCAAAGTGATTATCCCAACTATCTTAAAAATGTCAAAAGTGTAATTGTCGATGAATGGCATGAACTGATTGGAACCAAACGAGGAGTAGCTACTGAGCTTGCGATATCCAGACTTAAGAAACTCACAGAAAACAAACTTAAGGTCTGGGGAATTTCAGCTACTATAGGAAATCTACCTCAGGCCAAGCGAGTATTGATGGGAGAAGATCTTTACAAAGAGGCAGTGTCAATCAAATCGAACGTCGAGAAAAGGATTGAAGTCTCGTCCATCATGCCTGATGAAGTTGAAAAATTTCCATGGTCAGGATATCTAGGTGTGAAACTAATCAATAAGGTTCTGCCAATTATAGAGCAAAGCAATACTACTTTACTATTTACCAACACCCGATCACAAACAGAACTTTGGTACCAGGCCATATTAAAAGAAGCACCTGATTTAGCTGGTGTGATTGCAATGCATCACGGCTCCATGGATCAGCACATTCGGAATTGGGTCGAGGACGCCTTGCATGAAGGAAAATTAAAGCTTGTTGTGTGTACTTCAAGCCTGGATTTAGGTGTCGATTTCAGGCCTGTTGATACGGTCATTCAAATTGGTGGCCCGAAAGGAGTATCTCGCTTTCAGCAACGTGCCGGTAGGAGTGGACACGGTCCGGGAGAATTGAGCAGAATATTTTTTGTCCCCACTCATTCACTCGAATTGATAGAAGGAGCCGCCCTGCGAACAGCTATAGAAGAAGGCAAATTCGAACAAAGAAAGCCGTTGGAAAAATGTTTGGATGTACTTGTTCAGTATTTAGTCACTCTTTCGGTAAGCGGTGGCTTTCGTCCACTCGAAATTCTGGAAGAAATAAAACAGACGTATTGTTATAGATTATTAACAGCAGATGAATGGAATTGGGCACTTGAGTTTATCACAACCGGAGGAAGTACACTTGGAGAATATGATGAGTTTTCTCGAGTGTATAATGAGGATGGAGTTTATAAGATCATTAACAGCAAAGCAGCTCAAAGACATAAGTTGTCAATAGGCACAATTGTGGGGGACCCAGCCATGAGTGTGAAATTTATTACTGGGGGTCATTTAGGAACAGTTGAAGAAAGCTTTGTGTCAAAACTAAATCCAGGCGACACGTTCTGGTTTGCAGGTCAGAATTTAGAATTCATGATGATCAAGGATCTAACAGTTTTGGTTAAAAAATCAAAGCGCAAGAGTGGACTCACACCATCCTGGGGAGGAGGACGATTACCACTTTCATCACTTCTTTCAGATCAAATTCGAAACAAATTACAGCAAGCGATAGATGGAAATTATGAAGATATAGAACTTCAGAAAATCAGACCGATTCTGGATTTACAAAACAGGATGTCGGTGATTCCTGATAGCAAATCACTCTTGATTGAGAAGGTCGAAACTGAACATGGTCACCATCTTTTCTTTTTCACCTTCGAAGGTATGTTTGTGCATGAAGTCTTAGCTGGATTAGTAGCATACCGGATGAGCAAACTCCAAAAAATCACTTTTTCCATCTCAATGAATGATTATGGCTTTGAGCTTTTATCTGATCAGGAAATTGCAATCGAGGAGGCATTAGAACTTGACCTATTTTCAGAAGAAAATATTTATCAGCACATCAATGAATCAATTAATATGACAGAAATGGCGCAGCGAAAATTTCGCGACGTAGCTACTATTGCAGGTCTGATATTTCAGGGGTATCCCGGAAAAAATATTAAAGCAAGACACCTACAAGCCTCTTCAGGAATACTCTTCAAAGCATTCAAAGAATATGATGAAGAAAATCTACTTTTAAAGCAATCGATGGAAGAGGTAATGACTTTGCAGCTTGACCAATCCAGGTTTATGGAAGCCATTCGCAGAATCAACAAGCAAAAAATAATTTTGAAAGAAACAGAAAAGCCGACACCTTTTGCATTTCCTATTTTAGTAGATATGATAAGACGCGAACGCCTTAGCTCTGAAGATGTCACAGACAGAATATTAAAAATGCAGATGCAACTTGAAAGGTCAGTTGCGCAAGACTAAATTTGAACTCATGAAAAGAATCATATTATTCACCTCCATGCTGATGATGATTTCAGTTGCCCTGAGTCAGTCTATTGTAGGCAAATGGAAAACCATAGACGATGAAACTGCCAAAGCAAGATCAATCGTAGAGATTTATGAGAAAGAGGGAAAATACTACGGTAAGATTTTGCAGCTTTTCCGTGAGGAAGGAGAAGATCCTGACCCAATTTGTGATGAATGTGAGGACCATAGAAAAGGTAAAAGAATCATTGGGATGGAGATCATCAGTGATATGAAGTTCAACAAAAAAGATAATGAATATCACAAAGGTGAAATCATGGATCCAGAAAATGGTAATATCTACGATTGTAAATTGTGGGTGGGAGAGGATGGAAACCTGAAGGTAAGGGGCTATTTGCTATTCTTTTATCGAACACAAACCTGGCTGCCATACACAGGTGAGTAGCGCTACCATTTCAATCAAAGGAGAGCATTTGACGTTGCTTCCGGAAAGAGCAGTTTTCTGGAATTCTAAAAAAATACTAGTAGTATCAGACCTGCATTTGGGAAAGGCGGCACATTTCAGAAAGCATGGAATACCAATTTCGCGAAAAATCCATCTTACAGACCTGCAAATCCTCGAGTCCCTGATCATCAATCAAAAACCAAAGAAGGTTATACTACTGGGAGATCTTTTCCACAGTTTTGAAAACAACGAATGGCAGGATTTTCTAAGATTTATTGAAATCTATGATCATCTAGAATTTACGCTGATTGAAGGAAATCATGACATTTTAGATGAATATCCAAGTGCCTTGAAGGTTACACCATTGTTAGAGCTTCCACCATTTTCATTTACTCATATAAAAGAAAAATCTGAGCACTATAACCTCTCGGGACACCTCCATCCAGGTATTTCCGTTAGAGGCAAGGCAAGGCAAAGTATAACCCTCCCATGCTTTTTCTTCTCCAAAGAGCATGCACTCCTTCCTGCTTTTGGACAATTTACTGGGGTGAAAAAAATTCGTCCAAAGAAGGAAGATCAGGTATTTGGAATAGCAGAAGGACAAGTCATTGAATTAACGTGAGATTTGTCGTATTTTACAATTACAACCCAACTAATCACCAGAGATGGGTTACTTTTTTGGTTATAATCGTATTAAAAACTGGCTTGGTGTATGAAGGACAGTGAGATATTGGAGCGAATTGGTCGTGGAGACGAGCGCGTGCTTGATCATCTCTATAAGAAATATTATAGAATGATGACCAAGATTGTGCTATCCAATAATGGCACTGAGGATGAGGCGAAAGACGTATATCAAGAGGCCTTACTCGCTTTTTGGCAGAAAGCTGCTAGTGGAAAACTGATTTTAACATCTAAGATCAGCACCTACCTGTATAGCATCTGTCTCAATCAGTGGAGAAAGGAACTGGACAGAAAGAGCCGTCTTAGTTCGGAAGAGGTAGATGGAGAAGAGCATCAGACACATGATGCCAAGGAGCGACTTAAGATAGTGATGGAATGTATCGGGCAGTTGGGTGATGTGTGTAAGAATGTACTGACCTATTATTATTTCGATGGTTTAGGCATGCAGGAAATAGCCAAGAAGATGAACTTTGCAAATACCGACACAGCCAAAACGAAGAAATATAAGTGTAAGAAGAAGCTAGATAGTTTAATAAAAAGTAAATACACCACAGAAGACTTTTTTGATTAGCCATGACGAAACTAACCAAGGATCAAATCGATAATTACCACTCAGGTAGGATGAGTGAGTCAGAAATGACTGACTTTGAAAACATTTTGGAGTCAGATCCAGCTCTCAAAGCTGAAAGTGACTTTCAATCTGACATTGTAAGTGGACTTAAAGAGTACAGAAAACTTGAGTTGAAATCCAGACTGGACGCTATTAATGTCGGTCCAACTTGGATTGAATTTGCGCAACAGTCTGCATTGATGAAGTCGATGGGTGGTGTCATCGTTGCCTCAATCATTGGTACAGGAATCTATTTTTATGGTGAAAGACCAGAGATTCAAAAATCAGATCTTCCAGCTACAGTTCAAGCTCAGGAAATTGAGTCTATAGAATTTATGTGGAATTTAGGTCAGGAAGAAGCTCAAGTCTCTACTAAGTTGGAGAGACCTGCCAAGCCAAAAAGTGTTGAGAACATAGACCAAGTTCAAGTTTTAGAAGTGGCAGAAAGTAGAGATGAAAATGAAACAGTGGAAGTAGCCACCACAAAAGAAGTCTTCACACCTTCTTTTGAAGCTCCAAATGCAGAGTCGATCGAAGAAGATTCAGATTTTACAACCACAGGGTTAGATGAAATTCCGAATACAACCGAAAATTCGTCTGAACAACCAATTGATGTTGAAACTGAAATCTCTAAGAGCTCCATCATTAAATACAAATATTATGATGGTAAACTATTCCTAAATGGTGATTTCAATAAAGCACCATATGAGATATTAGAGATCAACAGTTCAAATGGCAGACGTATCTACGTATTCTATTTAGGTAGTTACTACAGAGTAGGAATGGCTGATAAGCTAACAGAGCTTCCGAAAGTTACCAATACCGAGACATTGAACGAGCTCAAGCTGCTTCGGGAAAATAAGTAGCTACAATAGGATTCCAAAGCAATTCCATTTTGTCTAAATTCGTGGCTTAATGGAAGATAAGAAAACCAGAAAAAAACGGAAACTAGGGAGCTATCCATTTGCAAGCGTAGTATTTAGTATTACGGTTGCATTACTGGTTCTAGGACTTTTTGGATGGCTTTTACTTCACAGTACGAGGTTAGGTACACGAATTCAGGAGAGTGTAGAAGTTCAGGTTTATCTCAACAAGAACATCAGCCAATCTGATATCACCAAAATCAGAACAGCAATAGCTTCAAAGCCCTATATTCTCGTAAAAGAAGTTCCTCAAATCACAATGGTAACCAAAGAAGAAGCAGCACAACAGTTCGTTGAAGCTACTGGTGAAGATTTTAAGGACTTCCTGGGTGATAATCCTCTCCGAGACCTGTTTGCACTCAAGGTAAAAGGCAGCTACCAGTCGCTGGATAGCCTAAATAGAATTAAAGCAGAAATAGAAGGAATTAGAGGGGTTTTTGAAGTGGAATATGAAGAAAGCCTGATTGAGAGCATTAATGAGAATCTTACCAAGATCGGCTTTATCCTATTGGGTGTAGCTATTTTCGCATTGATTGTTGTTATTATCCTGATAAACAACACCATTAAGCTTGCACTATTTTCTCAGCGATTCCTCATCCGCAGTATGCAGTTGGTTGGTGCTACAAGTTCATTTATTCAACGACCATTCCTTTACCGTTCCATGATGTATGGATTTTTTGCTGGTGTTTTATCATGTGGAATCATTTATGGATTCACGGTTTATATGAACAGTATTATAGAAGGTCTAGATGACCTTCAGGACACCAATGGATTCATTCTATTGTTTTCACTAATCCTGATCATGGGAATTATCGTAGGATATTTAAGCTCATTAAGGGCCATTAGAAAATATTTAAAAATGTCTTTGGACGAACTCTATTAAGAATGTCAGATAAAAGAAAACTTGCTTTCTCAAAAGCTAACTATATGATCATGATTGCCGGTGTAATTGTATTGGCTCTTGGTTTCATACTAATGACAATGGATTCAGAACCTTACGGATTTGGCTTCCTGGGATTGACGCTGGGACCAATTGTCGTAATGCTCGGATTTATCATTCAATTCGTGGCGATTTTCTATAAGCCCAAAACAAAGTCTGATTCTGAATGAGTTGGATAGAAGCACTGATTCTGGGAATAATTCAGGGACTTACTGAATTTTTGCCAGTCAGCAGTAGTGGGCATCTTGAAATAGGATCTGTGCTTTTAGATGCTCAAAGTTCTGATAATTTGCTTTTTGCGGTAATAGTTCATCTAGCAACAGCACTTGCAACAATGGTGGTTTTCAAGAAGGATATTTTGAACCTTTTGAAAGATCTGCTCAAAATCCAATGGAATGAATCCACACAGTTTGTGGCTAAGATTCTTGTTTCCATGATACCGGTTTTTATAGTCGCTGTTTTCTTTAAAGATCAAATAGAAGAGCTATTTGTTGGCAATTTAATGCTGGTTGGTTCTATGCTCCTGATTACGGGTGGCTTGTTACTTTTTGCGCATTACAAAAAAGACGGATCAAAGCCAGTAGGATTTATTAGTGCTATAATTATTGGTATAGCACAAGCTTTTGCAGTCTTACCTGGTATTTCACGATCGGGGTCTACCATAGCAACAGCGCTAATACTTGGAGTAGAAAGGTCTAAAGCCGCAAGGTTTTCATTTTTAATGGTGCTAATCCCAATTTTGGGTGCAAGTCTTCTTGAGATGATGGATTATGCAGAAAATCCATCTTTACATACTATTGACGCGGTGAGCTTAATAGTCGGATTTCTGGCAGCATTTGTATCTGGCTATATCGCATGTAAATGGATGATTAAAATCGTCAAAAAAGGTAAACTCACATACTTTGCAATCTATTGTTTTATAGTAGGAGCTATTGCAATTATTTCAGCCTAATGGAAAACACCTACGAAGAAGGAAGATTATTGCTCATTAACAAGCCAGTTGATTGGACCTCTTTCGATGTTGTCAAAAAGCTCAGATATACGCTCAAGGTAAAAAAGATTGGTCATGCGGGCACTTTGGATCCGTTAGCCACAGGCCTTTTAATTATTGGAACAGGAAAGTTCACAAAAAAGCTAAATGAACTTCAAGGATTAGATAAAACATATGAGGGTGTTATCGAAATAGGGAAGACCACCCCTTCATATGATTTAGAGACAGAATTTGATTCTGAAACCCAATGGAATCATATAACCGATAAAGAACTTGAAGAAGCCAGAAGTCAATTTTTAGGTGAAATATCGCAAGTACCTCCGGCTCATTCGGCAGTAAAAGTTGATGGTGAAAGAGCCTACAAAAAAGCACGAAAAAATAAAGCAGTTAAACTTGAACCACGGATATTGACAATACGAGCATTTGAAATTGATTATGCTCATTTACCAGAAGTTAAGTTCAAAGTTGCCTGTTCAAAAGGAACATACATAAGAAGTTTAGCTCATGATTTTGGACAAAAACTTGGTGTGGGAGGATACTTAAAAAAATTAGTACGAACCAGCGTAGGGGATTATCAGTTGTCAGATGCAGTAGATTTGGATGATTTTATCCGTCAGCACAATGAGAGTAGTTGATCACTTAAAGGATTTCGAGAAACCTGACTTTGCTGTAGTCACAATAGGAACGTTTGATGGCGTTCATATAGGACATCAAACCATTTTGAAGCGTTTGGTCAAAGAAGCAAAAAAGAACGATGGGCACAGTGTGCTCATTACATTTTGGCCTCATCCACGATTTATTTTGAATAAAGACGCAGATAAACTAAGGTTACTATCAACCTTTGATGAAAAGGTAGAAATGGTGGCAGATCTCGGTGTGGATTATATCCTGAAAATTGCTTTTACACCTGAATTTTCTAACCTAAGCGCCGATGAGTTTGTGAAGCAAATTTTAGTCGATAGCGTAGGCACTAAAAAACTTTTAATAGGATACGACCATCACTTTGGAAACAATCGTGAAGGAAATATTCAATTTTTGAAAGCGCATTCCTCGAAATATGGTTTTGAGGTAAACGAGATATCAAAACAAGAAATAGATAGTATCGGTGTCAGCTCTACAAAGATCAGAAATACCCTTGAGAGTGGAGAAATTCACTTAGCGAATTCCTTGCTTGGTCGAAACTATTCCATTTCCGGTCAAGTGGTTGACGGAAATAAGAAAGGTAAATCCCTTGGCTTCCCAACAGCAAATATTAAGGTTGACGAATCATATAAGCTATTACCGGGAGATGGTGCGTACGCCATAAAAGCAAAAACGAATGGAGCTACCTATCCAGGTATGCTCAATATTGGATTTAAGCCAACAGTAAGCGGTAAAGAAAGAACGATAGAAGCTCATTTATTTAACTTTGATGCTGATATATATGGGCAAGAGATAACAGTGGAGTTTGTAAAAGCTCTTCGAAAAGAAATGAAGTTTGAAAGTTTGGATGCATTGAAACAGCAATTAAATAAAGACAAAGAAGCAGCGTTAAGCATTTTAGCATCATGAGAATCAAATTTTCATCCATATGGTTTTTGGGGGCTCTAATAGTCTTCTTATATTCTTGTAAGAAAACGGATGAATTAGCTGATTTCACTGAAGAGGAGGAGATTTTGCTTGGAGACAAATTAGCCGAAGCAATAGTAGAGGATGAAGAATTCAACATAATAGCAGAGGAAGGAAATAGCATACCCTATGGCTATGCGAAATCCCGTTTGGCGGAAATAACTTCTACATCTGTGATTTCAAAGGGCGAAGAATTTAACTGGAATATCTATCTGCTAGATGATGACAATAGACAAGCTTTCGCCTTTCCGGGCGGAAATATTTACATTTCCTCAGGAATGATATTTTTCCTTGATAATGAAGATCAGTTTTCAGGATTGATTGCGCATCTGGTTGCCCACATTGATCAATCGCATATTACTGAAACTTTGTTTTTTAAATATGGTGTCAATGGATTAAAGAGAATCGCGAACTCAGGCTCTGAATCAGATTTAAAAAGCATAATTAATGACCTGGAACTGTCCAATGAGTTCTTATCATTCACGAGAGGGAATGAACTTCAAGCTGATACCTTGGCTATTACCATGCTGGCGGAAACAGCACAATCTTGCGATGCAGTTGGTTTGTTTTTCACAAAAACTTTAAATGTACAGTCTAATCAGCAGTCACAGATTATAGCAGCTCATCGTTTGGATCAAACAAGGATCGAAGACATAAGCCAAGTAGTAATCGCAAATGGTTGCGACACACAGGTGGATGACCAGTCTGCATCACGATATCAATCATTTAGAAATTCTTTACCGAGATAAAATCGGTTGTACCAATCTTAATAGTTAAATACCTAATGAAAAAGTCAGAGATCAAATTCGTAGTTGAGTTAGATAAGGAAAATATTCCAGAGAGAATTATGTGGGATGCGGATGAAAAGGAACAATCCGGTCTCTCAGAAACTAAGTCGATTAGCTTGTCTTTATGGGATCACGAAAACAAAAACACCATGCGCATAGATCTTTGGTCCAAAGACATGCCAATGGATGAAATGAAGCACTTCTACATCGACTGTTTAGGAGGGTTGGCGCAAAGTGTTCTAAATGCTACAGGTGACGAATATATGAATCAGGAAATATCCTCACTGTGCGATAAACTGGTAGAACATGTAAAAAATGAAGGATAAAAGCGGATTTTCATTTCCGTAGATATTCCTCCATTTCATGAAAAATCACTAATATTATGCATGCATAATATTTCAAGTATGAAATATTTGCAAAGCCTACCTCAATAAGTTGGCTTTAAATGCTTGTTTGTAGGCTTTTTTAAGTATTATTAATATCAAAATTTTAATTCACAAAACATCAACCTTATGATTAGGAATTTGACAAAGATGATTTTTGGGTTAGTCTTGACCGTCCTGTCGGTCACAGCCTATGCTCAAACCACGATAAGTGGAAACATCGTAGATAGCGATGGTGAAGCATTAATCGGTGTTAACGTCCTTGTAGAAGGTACTGTACTTGGTACCATTACAGACATTGACGGAAATTTCTCACTAACCGTGCAATCTCAACCTCCATTTAACCTTGTGATTTCATATGTTGGATATGAAACCCAGCGAATAGAGGTTACCTCTAGCACGACACAAGTAGACATTCAATTGGAAGAATCAACACTTCTGGGACAAGAAGTAGTGGTATCTGCTTCAAGAGTAGAGGAAAGCTCGCTTAAATCCCCGGTGAGTATTGAACGAATGGATATTTTAGATATCCAAAATGCTCCTTCACCAGATTTTTACACTGCGATAAGAAACATGAACGGTGTTGATTTTAGTACTCAGAGTTTGACGTTTAAATCCGTTAACGCAAGAGGATTTGGAGCGAATGGAAACACTCGATTTGTACAACTTATTGATGGAATCGACAACCAGGCTCCCGGTCTAAATTTCCCGGTAGGAAACGTTGTTGGTATTAGTGAATTGGACCTGGAGAGTGTTGAGCTAATCCCAGGAGCTGCATCAGCACTTTACGGACCAAATGCTATTCAAGGCATTCTGTTGATGAATAGTAAAAGCCCATTTGACTACCAAGGATTGGATTTCTACTCTAAAGTAGGAGTTACTCATGCAGATGAAAGAGATCACGAAATGTCTCCTTACACTGATATGGGACTGAGATATGCAAAAGCATTCAACAATAAAATGGCATTTAAGATCAATGCTTCATGGTTACGAGCTCAGGATTTCATTGGCGTAGATCAAAGAGATCAAAGTGGTGCGACTGTCGAAGGAAACCTGGCCGCCAATAGATCAAATAACAGAATCTATGATGGTATTAATACTTATGGAGACTTTTTAGTTGATATTGGAACAGTTGCTGATATTGTAATAGCGACAGATCCGGTAAATGGCCCAAGCGTCGCGGCTATTAGAAGCTTACTTCCAAATGGTCCGAATGGTGCATTCTCACCTACAGGCTACACTGAATCAAGCTTTGTTGATAATACGACTGAAAGTTTGAAGCTGGGAGGCGCGTTTCACTACAGGCTGAACGATAAAATTGAAGCTTTAGCTCAAATGAATTGGGGTAGAGGAAGCTCAGTATACACTGCAAATGACAGGTTTATACTTGATAACTTCTCAATATGGACTGGAAAGCTAGAGTTAAGAGGAGATAACTTTTTCATAAGAGGTTATACCACTCAGGAGAACTCAGGTGATACATATGCGGCAAATACAGTTGCTTCATTGATCAATCAAAGAAGATACTTGCCAACTTACTTCCAAACTTATGCCGGTGCAATATCAACCGGAGCAATCCAACCGACCGACTATGCCGCGCTTCATGCTGCTGCCAGAGCCGCTGCGGATGCAGCTCAGCCAGGTGTAAATTCAGAAACATTCCAGTCAGATTTTGATGAATTTAGAAATCTTTCGATTGCAGAAGGCGGTGCTAAGTTTTTAGATAATTCAGCTCTTTGGCACTATGAAGGAAGCTACAATTTCAAGAATGAAATTGATTTTGCTGATGTTGTTGTAGGTGCCAATTTCAGAACCTATGCTCTCAATTCAGAAGGAACTTTATTTACACTTGATGAAAGTGGAGATGAGGTTTCTTTCAATGAGTTTGGAGGATATGTTCAGATCTCGAAAAATATTATTGACAATGTCAAGCTACAAGGTTCTCTTCGTTTTGATAAGAATGAGAATTTTGACGGACAGCTATCACCCAGAATTTCTGGGGTATGGGAATTCCTTGCAGATCAAAATTTTAGAGCCTCATTCCAAAGAGGATTTAGAATACCAACTACCCAAGATCAGTACATTGACCTTGATGTTGTGACCAGAAGGTTGATCGGTAGAAATGAGATTCTTACTAATAACTACAACATCAACAGAAATACAGTTTATACCACAGAAAGTGTAATGGCTGCTCAAGCAAGTGGTAATACCGCTGATCTTGTGGTGGCTGCTGATGCATACAAACCATTTGAAACTGAAAAAGTAAGCACCTGGGAAGTTGGGTATAAGGGGCTTCTGTTAGATGGTAGATTGCTAATTGATGCTTTCTACTACAATAGTACTTACCAAGATTTTGGTGCTGAGATTGATATAACTCAGGCAGTTGTTACTGGAGATATTCAATCTGTACCGAACGGATATACTGTAGGTTCGGCAGGCGCACGCCATGGCGATTCAGAGTTGCAAACTTTTGTTGATGGTGGTTCCGCAGGTGTAAGCCTACAGCGATATGGCTATGACACGAACATCGATCAGGATATCAAGACTTATGGATTTGGTCTGGGTGGTGAATACACCTTCCTTGACGGGTTCAACTTTGGTGCAAATGCTTCATACAATAAACTTGAAGATCTTGATGATTTAACAGCAAGAACCTATAACGTGGCTTTCAATACCCCGGAATGGAGATATAACATCACATTTGGCAACAGAAAGATTACAGAAAGAATTGGGTTTGGACTTACGTATAGATGGCAAGATGCCTTCTTGTGGCAGTCAGCAATCGGATCAAGCGTGATCTCCGATTTTGCTACACTGGATGCACAGGTTACCTATCAGCTTCCAGGCATCAATGGTAGAATCAAACTAGGAGGTTCAAATATTCTGAACGAACGGTATACAACCTCTCATGGTAACCCAAGCATTGGAGCACTCTACTATGTGCAGTTGAATCTTGACAATATTCTAAGCAACTTCTAAAATTGAAGACAATGAAAAACTTATATAATAAACTCACATTATTACTTTTTACTGCTGTTTTGTTCGCATGCAGCAGTGAAGATGAATTAGTCGAAGACTGGATTGAGGTAAATGAGCCTACAGCTCCTAGCACTGGAGATTTAGATCTATCCAATTACGTTGCGGTAGGAAATTCACTAACGGCCGGGTTTGCTGACGGTGCACTCTATCCAGAAGGGCAAGAAGCATCTTTTCCAAACATCTTAGCCACTCAATTCTTAAGCGCTGGCGGAGGTGCATTTGTACAACCGGATATCAGCAGCGGTAATGGATTTGGTGGACTAAGTGGAAGTGCTGCTAGAGGTAAGTCATTTATAGACTTAGAAGCAGCCTTGGCAGCAATTGCAGGTACAGGTAGTTTTGGTGATGTCATTCAATTTACCGAAGGGACCTTTCTTACTCAATCATCCAATACAGGATCCTCGTTAAATAACTTCGGAGTTCCAGGAGCAAGGGTGGTTGATTTAACAACTCCTGGATATGGATTCCCAGATGTGGGCAATCCATTTTACAATGCATTTGCTTCGGACCCTTCATCATCTTCAATTTTGAATGATGCTGTAAGTGCCGATGCTTCATTCTTTACACTATGGATTGGGTCAAATGACGTGCTTGGTTATGCTACTGCAGGTGGAGATGAGGATATCGCTACAATTACTAGCGCAGCTGATTTTCAAACCGAATATGCAACCGTTTTAGCGAGTCTGACAGCTGATGGTGCGCAGGGAATAGTATTGAATGTTCCTCCTGTAACGATTATTCCATTCTTTCAAACAGTTACAAGTTTGAATGGAGGCGTGAAAGTTCTTCCCGCAGGATCTATTGATGAACCTACAGCTGCTTTTTTGAATAGTTTAGCCGCGTATGGTCAGTACAATGCAGGATTGGACCAAATGGTAGCCTTGTCCAATATTACACAAGAGGAGGCTGACTTCCGATATATCTCTTTCACTGGAGATGTTGCAAATTCGCCTGTTATCACAGATGAGTCACTAACTGACCTTTCGGCTTTTGGATTGGAAAGTATTAGACAAGCTCAGGTAGTTGCAGCCACAGGCCAAAGCGATTTGTTCCCACTGACTGCTCTCTCGGTGATTGGTACACTAGCCGATGAAAACGATCCTAATTCAGTATATGGAGTAGGCGAGCCGGTTCCGGATTCATTCACATTCACAATGGATGAACAAGTACAGGCAATCACTGCTTATGCGACTTATAATGTGATAATCGATGGAATAGTGGACGCAAATCCAAATGTAACCTTGGTAGATGTTAGGCCTCTTTTTGCTGACATGTATGGCTTAACAGCCGCGCAAGCTGGTCCACTTGGTCTCAACTTAGGTGCAGCTGCTGAGGCTGCAGCAGATGGTGAATTGGGGATCGAGGTTGGAGGTATCAACTTGGTACCTCTGAGTTTATCTCAAGAAGAGCTTTACAATAGTGTTTGGTCTACAGACGGAGTACATCCAAATGCTAGAGGTGCAGCATTAATTGCTAATGAAGTAATTAAAGCCATTAATACTACTTATGATGCAACGATTCCGGAAGTTAATCCTCTGGATTATGCACCAATCAATGCACCTTTTGGCGGTGGCTAATAAAATATTTTCAAATCATTGAATTAAACCCCACCATTTTGGTGGGGTTTTTTATTTAATCGTATTTTTAACCTATGTCTCATCCAGATGTCAAATACTTTCCCCATTTGCGCAAGCAACTCTTCGAAATTGTATTCGGAACAGAGACTCGTGCTGGAAAATTATTTGATATAATCCTGCTATGGGCTATTGTGCTGAGCGTACTCAGTGTGATGCTTGAAAGTGTGAAAGAGATAAGGGAATCATATGATTCAATATTTTTTGTATCAGAGTGGTTTTTCACTATTCTTTTTACAATCGAGTACTTGCTTAGATTGTTTATTACAGCTGAACCAAAAAAATACGCTTTTAGCTTTTTTGGTATAATAGACCTATTGGCAACATTGCCGACATACCTCACCTTATTTGTTGCCGGGGGAAGTTATTTGGTAGTCATTCGATCCATTCGCCTTTTAAGGATTTTCCGAATCTTGAAATTGGGCAGGTATCTAAGAGAGGCTTCAGTATTGTCCAACGCATTGGCAGCAAGCAGGCACAAAATCTTAGTCTTTCTCGGCGCTGTATTCACATTGGCTATGATCATGGGTACGCTTATGTATATGATAGAGGGAGGGGAGAGTGGTTTTACAAGTATTCCTCGAAGTATTTACTGGGCTATTGTTACAATTACAACCGTTGGATACGGAGATATTGCTCCACAAACTGTATTTGGCCAGGCCGTAGCTTCAATGCTTATGCTCATGGGCTATGCAATAATTGCGGTACCTACCGGTATTGTGACAACAGAAATAGCCCATGCTGAGAAACAGCAAAAGAAATCAGAATCAGCAGCGAGAAAGTGTGTGGCTTGCGGAAAGACTGGCCACGACAAGGATGCTATTTTTTGTAAGAACTGTTCAGCTAAGCTTTAGGCAGATGATTTACCTCTGAAAGTTCGAACAACCAGCCAGAGTATTACGATGGTGAAAGCAGTCATTAAGAATATGTTTACTGCATCTGTGATTGTAAGGGTGTCCAACCATTCAGAAAAATTCATCGATTCGTTCTCTTCCATTCTTTTTTTGGCATAAATATAGCACGCTAAAAAGTAACTATGTATTGGTTTTAGTAACTTACTTATTTAGAATTGTATTAATCTATGAAAACACTTCTAATCATACTTGTTTTATCTCTTGCTCAAGATCCTGTAAGTGTCGTTAAGAATAATGGCGACCAGGTTGATTTATCTAACGTTATGATATTTCAGAATGAGACAAGCGGATCTTCAAATTCAATCAATTATTCTTATCGTGGTGAAAATTCAACAATTACATTCCAGGATATAAAGCGAATTAGCTTTAAAGAGACTGTTAAGCGAAATAAAAGAATAACTACTTACCGTGTTATTCTGGTTAAAGCAGATAACAGCAAGCTCGAAGTTGAAATCGATTTAGTAAAGCTTGAAGGCATTGGAAAGTCCGGCAAAAAGGAGTCAATGAATTTTAGTTCTGTTGATAAGATTTCGTTTTAGTCTTGAGAATTCTATATTTGCGATCCTTAAAACTGCACTCGTAGTTCAACTGGATAGAATACCAGATTTCGGCTCTGGGGGTTGAGGGTTCGAATCCTTCCGAGTGCACATCAAACACCTATAGTATCATGTGGGTGTTTTTTTATTTGATTGAAATGGAATTGTATTTCAAATAATTTTCGGACACCCAAAAAAAAGCCCTCTCATCTATTGAGAGGGCTTTATTAGCGGTGATTGTATGTTTAATTTCTTTCAATTAGCTCAGCATGACAAGCAAAAAAATCACCGTTAATACTGATAGAAAAAATCTTACGTAACTCATAATTGATTTTGTTTTGTTGTCACTAGTAAGTCTAGTATTATCTTAGATACCCCCAATTGATTCTTTGAATAGGTCAATTAATTCGATAAAACGAAGGTATATGTACGATCACCTTCTTGAAAATTGGAGGTGATTCTATGAGAATCAGTTTTTGTCTCATCTATATCCCATACCTGAGTTTCGCCCCCAATCTCAACAAACAATGTTTCCTCGGCATCATCCAGATACCATTTTCCTATCGCTCCCGGAGGGTCGCTTGGATCGCATTTTGTGGCACCTTCGTTGATTTCATAGGTTCCGTTGGGAAAGTAGGTGATGTAATTATCCATTACGCACGACTTTGGTTGCAAAGTTCCTAGCTCAATCTCAATTTCCTGAATTTGCCAGGTCTTCCCAAATGAGTCACTCCCAGAAAACAAATCTGAGCGACTGTCGGGCCGGGTGCTACTTTCTGTACAGCTAAAAATTATTAGAGATAATAGGGTTAAACGTAAAAAAGCCATAGTTGTGTGATTTACAACTATGGCAAGCTTTTCTTAATTGACCCCTAAGAGTCTAGTTATTTCTACTTTAGGAAAGTACCTCTTTTACCTTGTCCGCAGCATCTTTCAATACTATTGCTGACGTTACTTTCAAACCGGAATCTTCAATGATTTTCGCTCCTTCTTCTGCATTGGTACCTTGAAGTCTCACGATAATTGGTACGTTGATATCTCCAATGTTTTTGTAAGCCTCAACCACACCGTTGGCTACTCGATCACATCGTACGATACCGCCAAAAATGTTGATTAAGATTGCTTTTACATTAGGATCTTTCAAAATGATTCTGAAACCAGCTTCAACAGTTTGCGCATTTGCTCCACCTCCCACATCCAGGAAGTTAGCAGGCTCACCACCTGAAAGTTTAATGATATCCATGGTAGCCATTGCAAGACCTGCTCCGTTCACCATACATCCCACATTACCATCCAACTTCACATAGTTCAATCCTGATTTTCCAGCTTCCACTTCCAAAGGATCCTCTTCAGTGAGGTCTCTTAGTTCAGCAATATCTTTATGTCTGTAAAGTGCATTGTCATCAATATTCACTTTAGCATCTACCGCCAAAATCTTATTGTCTGATGTTTTCAGAACAGGGTTAATTTCAAACTGAGAAGCGTCTGTTCCTTCATATGCCTTATAAAGAGCAAAGATGAACTTCACCATTCCTTTGAAGGCTTCTCCTTCAAGGCCAAGAGCAAAAGCTACTTTCCGTGCCTGAAAACCTTGAAGGCCAACTGCCGGATCGATCCACTCTTTTACAATTTTATCAGGAGTTTCTTCTGCAACTGTCTCAATATCCATACCACCTTCTGTAGATGCCATGATCACATTTTTGCCAGTTCCTCTATCTAAGAGTATAGATAGATAATATTCTTTAGGATCTGATTCGCCGGGATAGTAGACGTCCTGTGCGATTAAGACCTTATTTACTTTTTTTCCTTCTGCGCCTGTCTGATGGGTTACCAGAGTGCCTCCCAGAATATCTTTAGCTTTTGGAGCAACCTCATCAAGGCTTTTCGCTAAGACAACACCGTTTGATCCGGTCTCGTTAACCTTACCTTTTCCTCTGCCTCCTGCATGAATTTGAGCTTTTATTACGTACCACTCTGTTCCCGTTTCGCGGTTCAATTCCTTAGCAGCTTCTACCGCTTTATCAGGTGTATCGGCAACTACACCCTCCTGGATGGTAACTCCGTATGATTTTAGAATTTCTTTGGCTTGGTATTCGTGAATATTCATTGGAAATAAATTTTCTGCGAAGCTAAATCATAGCAGACGTATAACCAAGATTGAAGACCAATGAGTTGGTTCAATTGAAGTTTATAAACATATCTTTGCCGCCATGCTCAAGGCCAATAATATTCATAAGTCATACAATGGATTAAACGTATTGAGGGGTATTGACCTATCAATAAATAAAGAAGAGATTGTGAGCATTGTAGGTGCCTCTGGTGCAGGAAAGAGTACACTACTACACATTTTGGGTACACTTGACTTGCCAGATAAAGGAGTGGTATATTTCAATGATATTGAAATCTCCTCATTGAATCCTAAAAAGATGGCCAGGTTTAGAAATGAGGAGATTGGATTTATTTTCCAGTTTCATAACCTGTTTCCAGAATTTACCGCATTGGAAAATGTTTGTATTCCTGCATTTATTAAAGGAGACTCTGAAGCTGAAGGTCGTGCGAAAGAATTATTAAAGATATTGGGGCTTTCTGGGCGTGAAGATCATAAGCCCTCGGAGCTTTCCGGTGGTGAACAGCAGCGTGTTTCAGTAGCTCGCGCTTTGATCAATGAACCTTCGATTTTATTTGCTGATGAGCCCAGTGGAAATCTTGATTCACAAAGTGCGGATGATCTGCATAAACTTTTCTTTGACCTGAGAAACAAAATGGGCCAAACTTTTGTCATAGTCACCCACAACATGCAATTGGCAGGTATGGCTGATAGAAAGCTTGAAATAAAAGACGGAATAATAACTACTTGAGCATTTGAGTCAAGGAGTTAAATACATGCTGTTTGCTTCATTCACTTTCACTCTAATGAAAGTGTGTGTTAAGCTGGTTCCTCACATCCCAGCAATTGAAATTATATTGTTCAGATCGGTTATCTCGATGGCGATTAGCCTTTTTTTTCTCACTCGGCAAAGGGTACCAATATGGGGAAACAATAAGCTTGTTCTGGTTGGAAGGGGTGTAGCCGGAGCCACTGCTTTGGTTATTTATTTCAGCCTCCTTCAGCAGATTCCTTTAGCTACTGCATCTACATTACAATATTTGGCTCCCATTTTTACTGCGGTATTGGGAATTTTTCTCGTGGGTGAAAAAGTCAAAAATATTCAATGGTTGTTTTTCGCTATGAGTTTTGCTGGCATTCTTGTGATTCAGGGATTTGATCCTCGCATCTCCTTTATACATGTGGTCATGGGAATAGTGGCGTCATTGTTTATGGGGCTGGCCTACAATTTTATAAGAAAGCTAAAAACCAGCGAGCATCCGCTGGTGATCATTTTCTATTTCCCATTGATCATGCTTCCTATCTCAGGTATTTGGACATCATTCGTATGGGTTCGACCTCATGGCTATGATTGGCTCGTATTGGTACTTGTAGGTATTACTACTCAGATAGCTCAATTTCTGATGACAAAAGCATATCAAAAAGAAGAGCTAAATAAGGTCTCGATTCTTACTTACATTGGTATCATTTACTCGTTGGCATTCGGATTCTTCATTTTTGATGAAACATATAATTTATTCACCTACGGAGGAATGGCACTAGTGTTATCTGGTGTTGTGTTGAATGTGATGTGGAAAAAAACTTAATCAGTAACACTCCACTTCTTCAATAACTTGAGCAATTGCGATTTGTGAAACGGCTTTTGCAAAAAGTCTTCCATTCCTACTTCCTTGATTGCCCGGATATTTTCTTTATCCACGTTGGCACTTAAAGCCAGAATAGGACTTTTAAATCCATCTTCTCTTAAAATCTTAGCCGCAGAAAGGCCATCGAGTACAGGCATTTGAATGTCCATTAAAATCAAATTATATGGTTCTCTCTTAGCCTTTTGTATGGCATCTTTCCCGTTGATTGCTGTTGATACGTCTACCCCGGTTTTTTGAAGGATTCTTTTAATGAGTACCAGGTTTACATTATTGTCATCTACTGCAAGCACTTTCAGATTTTTGAAATTGTGATCTTCCTGACTTGATTCATGATGAATTATTTGTTCTTCAGCGATTTTAACCGGGATAGTGAATTTGAATGTTGTACCATGACTTTTTTTAATTGAGGGACTGATAACTTCAATGTCTCCCCCCATAAGATCAACTAGCTGCTTACATATTGCAAGACCGAGTCCGGATCCTCCATACTTTCGTGTAATTGAATTGTCAGACTGTGTGAATGCTTTAAATATGTCTTTTTGTTTGCCTTCCGGAATTCCAATTCCTGTGTCAGCGACCTCACATGTAAGATAATGATGGCCTGCTTCCTCAAAAGAGGAGAAGGAGACGTCTACGAATCCTATTTTAGTGAATTTAATGGCATTGCTAACCAGATTGAGCAAGATTTGATTTAATCTGGTCGGATCTCCATTGATAACTTTGGGAACACTTTCATCAAATGAATAGGATAATTCAATTCCATTATCTCTTGCTGTGTAAGTGTATGGGTTTAGATTGGATGTGAATGTTGCTCTAAAATCATAGGGTACTTCTTCAAGCTCAATTCGATCAAGATCTATTTTATTTAAGTCCAAAACATCATTTAGAAGCTTAGCCAAATTTGTACTGGCATTACTAATCATATCGATGTATTCTTTTTGAGCGTCATTGGTATCTGTAGATTTTAAAAGGTCGGTGAATCCAATGATCCCATTGAGAGGCGTACGAATTTCATGGCTCATGTTAGAAAGGAAGCGTCCCTTTGCCTGGTTTGCCTCTTCAGCTGCTTCTTTTGCTTCAATCAGATTTTGTTCTGTTTCTTTGATTTTTGTTATATCCTTGGCAACCATCATAATTCCCTCATTTTCATTTCGGGAATTCTTTAGATACGAAAAGGATGCTGATGTGGGCAATGGGTTTGTATCACTTGATCTGAAATGTAGCTCAGCATTTTTGCATCTGCCTTCCTTTGCAAGCTGTTCGGAAATGGATGGTAAGAGTGTTTGATTATTGTTCAGATCGAGCAGCTCTTCTATGTTTTTTCCAATGACATATCCTTCTTCAATCTCAAGAGTTTGTGAAAAAGCACTATTGACTTGTTTTACATTCATCTCAAGATCCATGACTATGATTAAGTCAATTACACTTTCGTACATGCTTTGGATATGGTCTCGGGAAACGGTGGAAATTTTAAGCTCTTGTCCGAGCATATTTACACCGGAAATGATAGCGTCTAATTCATCATCTTCACTGGAAGGTTCGATGGTATAGTCAAAGTTGCCGTTGGCCACCTCGAAGATTAGTTCGCTTATCTCTTCAATTCGTTCTTGCAGGGTTTTTTTCACTAGAGTTTCCATTATGTGTGGAGTTTAAAGATAATAAGTCCACAGCCTCAACAACAAGACTGTGGACAATCTGGCATCAACTAATCACGTTCTTTTGCAATGGTTGTCTCCATCACCTCCATGGCATAATTATCTTTTGCCTGGAAGTACCCTACTCGTTGATATGGCCTTGCACCAACTCTTTTCTTTTCTACTGTAGCCGAGATGCCAAAATTTGCCTGCTTGCACCCTAGTTCTTTTGCTCGCTTTACCATGGCCCAGAGAGCCAGGCGGTATGCTGAATATTCATATACATACTCATAGTCAATTGCTGTAAGCATGAAGCTGTATACCTGATGTGTATTTTTATGGCAGAAGCATACGACAATAGGCTTGTCAGTGGCTTGAGCCTGATATTCCGGCTTTACTTTAACTACCACAAACTCCCAGTTCGGATCATCTACCATTTCCTCGAAAACACTATCCGGAAAGAGGAATGAATTTATCGCCATATTTTTCTCATTCACTGCCTTGTGAAGCTTTAAAGCATGCTTCATTTCTTCCGGTGAAATTTTATCTCTGAACTCTACATCGCAGAGGTGCTCATACTTTTTGATATATCTCTTGAAGTTTTTCTTGGTTTCCTTCGTCATTCCGGCCATAAATTCCTCTTCGGTATCCCAGCCTAAGTTTTCGACTATGCATGATTCAGGTAGGTCAACCTTCACGAATCCGTTTTCAATCATGAATTCATCCAATTCTTTATCTCCTGATTCAAGATCCCTGAACATAATGTTACTTGCTTCTTCTTTTTCTTGAAATTCATACAGGTCGTCAAAGAGTCTACGCATGGCAGGCTTCCACTGGTCACTTTGCTTGTTTATATAAATGTGGTTGCCTTCAGTAAATAAACTTCCGATGAACACACCTTTTGATACGAGGTAATTTGGATTTAACTCTCTTTCTTTTTCGAGCGCAATAGAGATGGAAGCACGTGAAAAAATGTCTTCCTTGTAAAGTGCGCTGATGTAGAAAGTCATCAATACAACTTCGTCGTGCTTGTCCCGGGCGATGAAATATTGAAAATTCCAATTGTTTGCTTCATGATCGTTGTTTTTGAAAGAGCGCTCAAGAAGGCTTATTCCGTTCCAATCAAACATTCCTCTCTTGCCTAAATGGGCATCCCATTCTTTTTGATCAATTTGGTTAATACTGTCGTATTTCGATACTGTGAAAGGTCTACTCTCTATATTTTCAGTGTTTTCGGTAGTATCTACAAGTACAGCTTCAGGGGCTTTCATCCTAAAAGCTTTATGAATTTTAACCAGCGTTTGTCCTGTAGCTTGAAGTGCTCTATCAAAATGGTATTCCAGCTTATCTACCAATATTTCAATATCCTCCAAAGTATTGTGAGTAGACATTGTAATCCTTATTCCAATATTTTTAGCAGGAACAGCAGGATAAGGACCAATATTCACATAGACTCCATCTTTCACCATTTCTCTGACGATGTAGTTGCCCATATCCATTGTGCCTACGCCAATGAAGAAGATGGGGCTATCATTTTCTTCAACTAACGGTAAGCTGGTTTTCTTTAGCAGTGAGTTGAAGTAGTTGATCTTTGTTCTTAAATCATCTTGCAAATCGTAGATTTCATCACTGAGGTGTAAGTCTGCAGAGGCCAGTGCTGCGCCAAGTGTTGGCGGTTCTATTTGAACAGAAAAACTTAATGGACCACCAAATACATTGACCTTTCTTTGGAATTCTTCGTTCGGAAAAAGTGTAAGTCCGCCACATGCACCAAAAGCTTTGCCGAGATTAGATGTGAGGATCATCTTTCTATAAAGTTTATGATCCATTTGGCTCATCACGTATCCTGTGCCTTTTTCACCTATCCAGCTTGTACCGTGTGCATCATCTACATATAAGTGAAGCTGCTCGTATTTTTCAGCCAGGGCGATCATTTCTTTGATTGGCGCATAATCTCCGTACATAGAATAAACACCATCGGCCATGTACCATATTCTATCATATTTACTTCGATTCTTTTTAATCAATTCCTCAAGCATTTCGAGGTTATTATGACGCACCATTTCTATGGTTACTCCTTGAGAAAGCATCTTCTTAGATGCCTCTTGAACGCTCGTGTGCACAAGGTGATCCAGAATAATGAGATCGTTTTGCCTAATGATAATTGGAATGGTTGTCAGATGAGCGAGCGTGCAATTCTTAGAAATCACAACAGGTGCATTGTACATCTCGTGAATTTTTTGCTCCAGTTTTTTGTACAACGGATTTGATATATATGTACGTGACATGGGAAACTGGACTCCATATTTTTCTATTGCATCCATTGCTCCCTTCTTTAGAGCGGGATGCTGTTCCAGGCCCAGATAACCACATGTACCAAAATGCAACGCCTTTTTCCCATTTATAGTTAAATGTCTTCCGTCCAGCGTTTCGTCATCCGCATGCAAATGAAGTGATCCTTTTTCCTTAGAGACTGAGAATACAGAATCTACGGTGTCTAAAATGTTGTTGTGAATAATTTTTGCCATGATAAGAATGATTTAGTTGTTGTTGTTGATAATTCAAAAGTATCTTTGGCTTATACCGTAATGCAGAGGGAAATACCTAATTTGACAATTACGTATTTCACGTAGGCACTAAATACTATGACTATGGAGAAGGATAAAAGCACAGCGTATGTTGATATGAGAGTTGAAGATGGAGTTTTCCATATGGTATATAAGCCGCTGGATCTCCTGACAATAGAAATAGCACGAGAGATTGTGCGGGAGCGGGTAGCGTTTAAAGATGGGATTTCCTATCCAAGCCTATTTGATATAAGAGAAGTAAAGTCTACCTCTAAAGATGCGAGGGATTTTATGGCCAATGAGGGAAACGATCTTGTGATTGCAAGTGCACTCCTTATTAATTCATCAGTAACTAAAATGATAGGGAACTTCTTTATCTCTGTTAGCAAACCAAAAAATCCAACAAAGATTTTTACAGATCAGCCAAAAGCCATGGAATGGCTTGATTTCTACATGGTACCTCAGGAAAGTTAGTTTATTACGCTTCAAAGAAGATCAAGCAGTTGATTTAAAACGACCTTCACTTTAATTTGCAGCTTTTTAAAATTTAATTCTATGGGAAGAGCGTTTGAGTACCGAAGAGCCGCCAAAGAGAAGCGGTGGGATAAAATGAGCAAAGTATTTCCGAAGCTTGCCAAAGCAATCACCGTAGCTGCCAGAGAAGGTGGCGAAGATCCGGAAATGAACGCCAAGCTCAGGACAGCAATTCAAAATGCCAAGGCTGAAAATATGCCTAAGGACAATATTGAAAATGCAATAAAACGTGCCGCTGGTAAAGATGTAGATGAAATATCTGAGGTGACCTATGAGGGAAAGGGACCACATGGAGTACTTGTTTTCGTAGAGTGCGCCACCGATAATACGACCCGGACTGTAGCCAACGTGAAGTCATATTTCAATAAAGCCGGAGGAAGCTTTGTCCCAAATGGATCACTGGAATTTATGTTTGACAGAAAGGCAGTGTTTGAATTTGAGAAAACTGAGGAAATGGATATCGAAGAATTAGAGCTGTCACTTATTGATGGTGGCCTGGAAGAGATCGAGGAAAACGATGGGATGATCTATGCGTATGCTGATTACACTCAATTTGGAGAGATGAGCAAAGTCTTGGAGGACTTGTCCATAGATGTGAAAAAGGCCAATTTGAAGAGAATTTCCAACAACCCAGTTGAATTTACAGATGAGCAGCTGGAGGAAATAGAAAAGATGCTGGACAAGATTGAGGATGATGACGATGTGCAAGCGGTTTATACAAACATTGCATAAACTATATTATGAAGAAATTCATCTCTCTTTCACTTATTGCAATTTCTGTTTCTCTTCAAGCTCAGGAGGATCTGTCAAAGTCTATCCAGGCTAAGTGGATGATGGAAAAGGTGGTTCAGGATGGAAATGATGTAAGTGGCGAGCATAACCCTCAAAGTAACCGGTACATTGTCTTTAAAAAAGATGGTTCATTCGAGTCTGGAGGAGAGCCTTATGGAAGGAACACTGGGAAATATTTTGTAGATGAAAGCAAAGCAAGTCTTAGGCTTGATAGTGATGCAGGAGAAGAGGACGACTCCACATGGAGCATTGAAATAAAGGAAAATAAGATGATATGGACTGGAGTTGGTAGTGAGTGGGCAGAACGATTTATCATAATTTATACCAAGGCAGAAAAATAAGAACTGAAGATTAGCAAAATAAAAAGGGAGCATTTGCTCCCTTTTTTGTTTTTTCAATGTTGTGCTGTCCTTAAGCAATCTTGCTGATCAAATCCGCTGCTCTGGCAGAGTAACCAGCTTCATTATCATACCAGCCAACAACCTTCACCAGGTTGCCTTGACAAGATGTGAGTTTTGCATCGAAGATGTTTGAATGAGGATTTCCTACAATATCTATTGAAACGATAGGATCTTCAGTGTATTCTAAAATCCCCTTCATAGGACCTTCAGCAGCAGCTTTCATAGCAGCATTTACTTGCTCAGCTGTTACATCTTTACTTACCACACATGTAAGATCAGTCAACGAGCCAGTAGGAGTAGGCACTCTCATAGCAATACCGTCTAATTTTCCATTCAAATGAGGAAGAACCAAGCCCACAGCTTTAGCAGCTCCAGTAGAAGTAGGTATGATAGATACTGCAGCTGCTCTTGCCCTTCTTAGATCCTTGTGAGGAGCATCTTGGATTCGCTGATCTGACGTGTAGGCATGTACCGTAGTTATGTAGCCTTTCTCTATTCCAAAACTATCATCCAGCACTTTTGCCATAGGGGCAAGGCAGTTGGTAGTACATGAAGCATTTGAAAGAATGGTTTCATCACCGGTAAGTGAATCTTCATTTACACCTAAAACGACTGTAGGGATATTACCTTTTGCAGGTGCGGAGATAACCACCTTTTTTGCACCAGCTTCCAGGTGACCACCAGCTCCAGCTTCGTCAACGAAAAATCCAGTTGATTCAAGCACAATTTCTACACCAAGTTTAGACCATGGTAGGTTTTTTGGATCGCGTTCTGCAGTCACAGGAATAGCCTTACCATTCACTATAATATTGTTATCGTCTGCCTCTACAGTTCCGGGAAATCTTCCGTGATTTGAATCATATTTTAAAAGATGCGCTAACGTATGAGTATCCGTAAGGTCATTGATAGCTACTACCTCTACATTTTTCTTTTCAAGGAGCGCACGGAAACTTAGCCTTCCGATACGTCCAAATCCGTTAATACCAATTTTCGTTGACATGTGATCTTGCTTTGATTTTTGAGGTGCAAAAGTAAAACCACTTTTCGAGCTAATCAATTTTATTCCAAATGAGACCAATAAAGTCCATAAGATGGCCTTTCATACCAAAAAAACTTTCATCTGGACATTTCTTTAATTAAATAGCGGATACAAATAAATACTTACCAAAATATGAAAAACATTAAAAGTTTAGCTGCCATCATGCTTGCCTTGATGGTATTCGTTACGGCTTGTGCACCAGGAGATGGTGAAAGCAGTGATAAACTCTCGCTGGATTATGAGAAATTCACTTTAGACAATGGATTGGATGTGGTTCTACATCAGGACGATTCAGATCCGATTGTAGCAGTATCGATACTTGTACATGTAGGATCGAACAGAGAAAAACCAGGAAGAACAGGATTTGCTCATTTCTTCGAGCATATGCTATTCCAAAGATCTGAAAATGTACCAGATGGTGGTTTTTTCAAAAACATCGATGAGTGGGGAGGAACCTTCAACGGTGGAACCTGGACTGACGGAACCATTTACTTTGAAGTAGTACCTAAAGATGCACTTGAGAAAGTCTTATGGATGGAATCAGATCGAATGGGATTCTTCATCAACGCGGTTTCTTTGGCAAGTCTTGAAGGAGAAAAGCCTGTAGTGCAAAATGAGAAAAGACAAAGAGTTGATAATCAGCCATACGGACATACTCAGAGTGTGATCCTAAAAGCCCTTTATCCAGAAGGTCATCCATACAATTGGACAGTGATTGGAGAACTTGAAGATCTTCAAAATGCTACATTGGATGATGTAAAAGAATTCTATGAGCAATGGTACGGACCTAATAATGCTACCCTCGTTATTGCTGGTGACATTAACAAAGAAGAAGTTACTGCGATGGTTGAGAAGTACTTTGGTGAAATTCCTTCGAGAGGAATAGATACACCTATGAATCCTCAGCCGGTAACATTAGACGAGACTAAAGTTTTCTATTACGAAGACAACTTCGCACAACTACCAGAGCTAAGGATGACTTTCCCAACAGTGGAGCAATATCATCCTGATCAATGGGCGCTCGATGCATTGGGCCAAATTCTTTCCGACGGAAAGAGAGCACCATTGTATAAGTCCATCGTAGAAGAAGCAAAAGTTGCGCCCGGTGTTTCATCATTTAACAACTCAAATGAGTTAGCAGGAACATTTACAATCAGAGTAAGAGCAAATGCTGGGACAGACTTAGATTCTGTAAGAGCAGTTATAAATCAAAGTTTAGCTGATTTTGATACCGAAGGCTTCGATATTAAAGACTTAAACCGAATCAAAGCCGGACTCGAAACTAATTTTTATAATGGCATTAGCAGTGTTTTTGGAAAATCATTTCAGCTAGCATCATACAATGAGTATGCGGGCGACCCGGGATTCATTGAGCAAGACATTGCAAACATCAAGGCTGTTACACAGGAAGATGTAATGAGAGTCTTCAGGAAGTACGTCCTAAATCAGAATATGATTGTTACCAACTTCGTTCCAAAAGGAGCTGCAGATTTAGCGATGGAAGGAGCACAGATGGCTGACATCAAAGAAGAGGGTATCAATGAGTTTGGTCAGAGTGAAGTGATTGAAGAAGAAGGCGACTTTACTATCGTTAAAACAGAATCTTCGTTTGACAGATCGAAGGAGCCTGATTTCGGTGAAAAACCACTTGTAACTCCTCCTACCATTTGGACCGATAAAACAGCTAATGGAATTAGTGTATACGGAGTAGAAGCAAACGAACTTCCACTTGTTAACTTCTCTATGAGAATAATGGGTGGACATTATCTGGATAATCCGGATAAAGTAGGAGTTGCCAATTTGATGACTGACATCATGATGGAAGGCACTGCCAATAAGACTCCAGAGGAGTTGGAAGATGCTATTGGTCAGCTGGGAGCCAACTTGAACATGTTTACATCTAATGAATACATTCAGGTTTCAGGCAACTGTCTTTCTAGAAACTTTGAAGCAACGATGGAATTAGTTCAGGAGATTTTACTTGAACCAAGATGGGATGAAAAAGAGTTTGATCGAATTATTAATCAAACGCTACAGACAATCAAGCAGCGCGAGACAAATCCTAATTCAATTGCCACTGTTGTAATGAATAAAAAGCTGTATGGCGATGATCATATCCTAAGTCATCCGGCAATAGGCTACGAAGATCATGTTCAGAGCATCACAATTGATGATTTGAAGTCTTTTTACAATAACAACTTCGCTCCTAATATTACTAATTATCATGTAGCGGGCAATGTTTCAAAATCAAGAGCGATCAAGGCGCTGGGAAGACTTACTACAGAATGGTCGCAGAAGGAAGTGACTATGCCATCTTACGATGTGCCTCCGGTTCCATCTGAGCCTGAAGTATATTTTGTAGATGTACCGGATGCTAAGCAATCTGTGATAAGAATTGCACGATTGACAGTGCCAGCAGATGATCCTATCTACAATGAAATCATGGTAGCAAATGACAGGCTGGGTGACGGATCTTCAGGACGACTTTTCCAGGTCCTTCGAGAAGAGAAGCAGTTTACCTATGGAGCTTACGCATTCCCTGGAAGAAATGTGATGGCACCAGGAACCTTTACAGCGTTCTCGAGTGTGAAGTCCTCTACAACTAAAGATGCGCTTGACACTTTCAAGGAGGTGATAGGTAATTATTCAGGAACGTATACAGACGAAGATCTTGAGAAAACCCAAACAGCGATGATCAAAGAGAATGCAAGAAACTTTGAGACATTGTTTAATCTTTTGGGCATTCTTCAAAATATCAGTACATATAATCTACCAATGGATTATATAGATCAGGAACAAAAAACTGTTACAGCTGCTACCATTGAAAGTATTCAGGCTACGGCAGATGAGTATTTTGACTTGAGCAAGTACATATTCGTCATTGTGGGAGATAAAGCCACACAGTTTGATCAATTGCGAGTAGACGGGCCAGGGGATCCAGTACTTGTAGATAGATATGGCAAAGAAGCAGGGGTGATGTAATCCCTTTAAAATCGATACTTTAAAAAAGCGAAGAATTTTCTTCGCTTTTTTTATTCTGTTCTTTGTAAAACTGAGACGAGATTCTATATTTGCACTCCCAAAACAAACACGGTCCGTTCGTCTAGGTGTTAGGCACGGCCCGGTCAGGGCGACAGGTTTTTAAAAACCTGGCTTACCGTAAGCTAAAACCTTGATGTTTGGCTTTTGGAATTTATTGAAACACGGTCCGTTCGTCTAGGGGTTAGGACGCCAGGTTTTCATCCTGGTAACAGGGGTTCGATTCCCCTACGGACTGCTTTTTAAGCCTGTAAGTCATTGATTTACAGGCTTTTTTGTTTTATTGCTGTCGCTATAACTGTCGTTATTCTTCTTACCCCACTACGGTCAATTGTTTTTTTGGGTATTATTACAATGGGCTAAATGAATAAATATTACAATGGATGCATCAATATATACTCTTGAAGAGTTCAAAGAGGCAATGAGGGATGAATTTCGAATTTTATCAAAAGAGGATGAACAATTACTGACTAGAGAG
The DNA here is from genome assembly GCA_006969745.1 of Cytophagaceae bacterium. GTDB lineage: Bacteria > Bacteroidota > Bacteroidia > Cytophagales > Cyclobacteriaceae > Ekhidna. The sequence goes on along the minus strand of CP030886.1, from coordinate 683,704 downwards.
CAAGCAGCTGAATTTTTAAGTATATCATTGCCAACTTTAAATGACTGGACAAAATCTGGTAAGCTAAAATGTTATCGCATCCCAAATACGGTTCGTGTTTACTATTTGAAGTCTGATTTAATAAATAGCTTGGTTGAGTGCTCGACCTCATCAAAATGATAATTCTGCAGACTCATCATCAAGTAGTTGGTTGATCCACGACCTGTTTTACGATGTTTCAAGTTTAATAAAAGCCTTAAAATTCTCAATCACATCAATAGCGATTGAAGATTGGCTCTCAAATTCATTAATGCCTTTTTTCGTGATTGAGTAATATTTCCTGATTCGATTGTTAATTTCTTTATGATGCGATTTTATCAGGCCTTTTTCCTCCAACTTATGCAGGATGGGGTAAAGACTACCTTCAGTGATCACAAAATTCGAATTGCTTAAAATCCGCACATTCTTTTCAATCTGATAACCGTATTGGGGTGAGTACCCTTTCAGTAGTTTGAGTATCAAAAGAGGATACAATCCTCTTAGCAATTCTTTATCGTAATTGTTTTTCTTACTCATTTCTCAGTATCTCTGTTAGTTTGGTGTTGGAAGCTCTGAAAATGATAATCGCAGTGCTAACGGTGACAAGAACAACTGTAAGTGAAATGGAATATCCAAATTGAAGAAATGACATCTCCGCTCTGAATGCATAACCACTAAGCCATTTATTAAGGATATACCAAACTGCCGGTAATGCGATCAATGCACCGATGGCGATCATTTTGATGTAATCCTTCCAAAAAAGAATGAGTAGAGCTGTGGTAGAACTGCCTAGTACTTTTCTAATGCTGATCTCTTTCAACCGAATGGAGGTGTCAAAATGTGTGAGTCCTATCAAACCCAATATAGCGATTACAACCGAGATGGTCACAAACCAAAAAGAGAGTTGTTTTAAACTGCTTTCAAACTTGTAGGCTGTATCAAATTTATCTTCCAGAAAAACGTACTCAAACGGCCCGTGTTGGAATATATCGTTCCATTTGGTTCGTAGCTGATCAATAGTATTCGTATAATCATTCGTTGAGAGTTTGACATTGATGAAATGAGTTCGGGAAGGCTGAATGTCCATGACTATGGGGCCAATATCGGAATGTAGGGAGCGAAAGTTAAAGTCTTTCACCACTCCTACGATTGTTCCCGTTCTGCGATACGACCCATTTCTGTTTTGTGCAGTGTAGCTCATGGTATGGCCAATGGCTTCTTCAGGACTTTTTATCCCTATGGCTTTCACCGCACTTTCGTTGATTAAGAAATTTGATGTGTCGTTGGTAACCGTCTTCAATAGGTTTCTGCCTGCCAATACATCAATATCAAACACGTCCACAAAATCATGATCCACGTGCAACCTACCCATGATCAGGGTGTCATATCGGTCAACTGCATAAGCAGCATTGTAAGGCTGGTCTCCGATAAGGTTGTGACTGGATATCGCTACATCTTTGACCGAAGCTAATTCGGTGAAATCATTTTTAAGCACGGGAAACTTGTCAATTGGTACCAACTGGGTACTGTACACAGGAATGCTTACAACATGGCTTTTGTCATAACCAAGTTCCCTGGTAAACAAAAATTTCACCTGCTTTTGAATGATAAGATTGGCTGCTATCAATCCAATGCATGACATGAATTGGAAGGTAACCAACACCTTTTTCAGATCAACCCCTCTTCCGGTTTTTAAATTTAACTGTCCGTTGAGTGCTTTCAGAGGGGAAATCCCTGACATTTTCATGGCCATGTACCCTCCTGAAAGGAATGTGCAAACCAGAATGAGAACAAATGAGAATAACACTATTCCGGGTGACCATCTGAGTCGGATAGTAGCATCAAATAGTTGAGAAACACCATTTGCCAATAAGCCTGTTGCGATGAGGCTAAGAAAAAATGCCAGAGAAGTTACAATAAACGCCTCTGCGATAAACTTGGTAATTACTAGGATCTTTCCGCTTCCCATCACCTTGGTGATACCCACCTCCTTTACTCTCTTCAATGATCTGGCAGTAGCCAGGTTTATGTAGTTGATGACCGAGGCAGCCAACACCACTAAAGCAATTAGCACGACCAGATTCAAATACCTTGTAGAACTATTATTGGTTAGTTCATTCTCAAGATTTCCAGAGGTATGAATGTCATTGATTGCCTTCAACGACAAGGTGTAATCAGAAGCATCTTCACCCATGTTGGCCGATAAAACATCTTCCAGCTTATCAATAATCTCTGCTTCCTGAACACTGTTATTCATGCGTAAATAGGTGTAATAATAAACTACACCCCAGCGATCGAGAATCCTCCAGAATTTTGGTAGCGTGGCAAAGGAGCCAATCAAGTCCGCATTAAAATGCGTGTTTTCAGGGAAATCTTCGATCACCCCTGTAATTAATAATTCCTGATTATTTTCATAGGTAATAACCTTACCCAATGGGCTTTCATCTCCAAAATACCTTTTTGCTGTACTTTCAGTGACCACCACCTGATTACTCATACCCAAGGCGCTTTTCGGGTCACCTTCTATTAACTTGTAATTAAACAGTGAAAAGAAGGTGGAGTCTGCCCATATCATGTTTTTCTCGTAAAACTTCACATCCATGTTGGATATTCCCATCATAACCGGCAAACGATATTTCATCAACCTGCACATTTCTTCCACTTCAGGCACATCGCTTACAAAAGCCGGCCCCCATGGAGCTCCTGAAAAAGCAGTTTCATAAAGATCACCATTATCAAATTGAATACTGGTGGCCACACGTTGGATATTATCAGGATCGTGATGAAAATTATCATATGAATACTCGTTGCTCACGTATAGAAAAGTGAGAATTGCCACAGTGAAACCTAATGAAAGACCAACAAGATTAATGAAACTCGTACCTGGATATTTTTTCAAGGCTCTATAGGCCAACTTGAAGTAATTCTTAAGCATGTAATTGAAGTTTAAATGACGTTTGGTTGTGTATTCTAATTTTTTAACTTCCTGAAGCTGGGCTTTACTCAATACGATTTTTAATGACTCATCAAAGGAGTGACCTTCATTCATAAGACCCTCTACCTTAACTGATAAGTGATCCACCATCTCATCTATGAAGGGTTGGTAATGAATCCTTTGGTCAAGGATCATTTTTTCAATTCTTTGAACCTGTTTCTTTGTCAGGGAATAATACATCGTATAGCAAGGTACGTATATAAAAAATTAAAGTTTTAACCTGTTTAAATCAGCTAGTGGAGGTATGGATTAAATCCCGATTTTTCTGATATATAACTGTCGCTATTCTTCTCACCTACCACTATGGTCGATTGTTTTTTTGGATTTATTACAATGGAACAAATGAGTTAACATCACAATGGATGTATCAATTTATACTCTTGAAGAGTTAAGAAAGACAATGGGAGATGAACTATAATCACCCTCAAAAGTAGAAGAGCAATTATATAGAAAGCAGAAGGATGCTGAATTTCAATGTATATCATTACCAACTTTAAATGACTGGACAAAAGCAGGCAAAATAAATTATCATCAGATAACAAGGACAGGAAGAACATGTTATCGAAAGTAAGATCTAATAAAAAGAGCTGTAGCTTTCACCAACAAAAAAAATCTTTCTAATTACTGATTACTCATCTCTAATAACTTCTATAGGGTTAGTTTTCGTCAGTTTAACCATATGATGCAAAATTGTGCTGAAGGCAACGCATACAATTGTTAGGATTACTAAAGTAATTAGTGAGAATGGAATATCTATTCTGAAGGCGAACTGGTCCAGCCAAACATCCATAAGAAGATATGAAGTAGGTATTGAAAGTACCAAGGCTAGGCAGATTAACACTAGAAAGCTTTTTGTCAATAACAACAAGAGTTGATTTTCGTTAGCTCCGACAATTTTTCTTATACCCATCTCTTTAGATTTCTCCTGAGCCAAGAAATTGGTAAGTCCAAATAAACCCATGATTGAGATTACAATTGCAATTACCGCAAAAACTAACAGTATATCTTTTAACCTTTTATGAACTTGAAATAGTTTGTCAAATTCAGAATCAAGAAAACTGTATTCAAATGGAATCTCAGGAAATAAAGCCTTCCATGAATCTTCAACCTTCTTTATTGTTTCTTGGACGTTACTTGAATTTATTTTTATCTGAAGACTGAAGAACTTACTGGGATCATTTGATATAATAGCTGGATTTATATCACTTTCAAAATTCTCAAAGTGAAAGTCTTTCACAACACCTATTACGTGCAGATCTTTCTTGGCTGGTATGTTGTAAACATTTTTCTGAAGAGGTTCGGAGAGCCATGAAGTATCAGCACTCGCAAATAGTCTTTGAGCTGCTTCGTTAATCATAATTCCTGTTGAATCGCTAAACATTGTCCTATCGAAATTGCGACCATCTGTGAATTCTAGAGAATATGTAGAAGGCCAGTCAAAGTCTGCATAAAATGTTGATATTGTGAGGCCTGATTCGCCAACCTGATACCCTTCGGGTCTGTATCTTGATGACCATGTGGCAATTCCCGGATATGATGAACTAGAAGTAATTGACTGAATTCCTGCAAGACCAGAGAGGGTCTTCTTAAAAAGCTCGGTCTTAGAAGGGTTGGATGCTACTTCTCGAGCATTTGGTAAAACAAGTACTTGATCTTTCTCAAAACCAAGTTCTTTACTTTCCATATAATGTACCTGGAGATACACTACTCCCAAACCAAACAACAGCATAATGACAACTGAAAACTGAATGGTAACCAGAGCTTTTCTACTTATTACACTTCTTTTCCGAACCGAATAGTTGTTACCTCCAACAACAGAGGCTCTAGATTTGATTGCCAATATAGATGGGTAAAGGCTTAAAAGGAAACTGAGAGCAAAAGTCAATAAAATCACTAACCATAAGTTGCTTATTGTAAGAAAATCTATGATTTTGAATGATTTATCAGTAATCTCATTAAAAAATGGAATCACCATAAGGATCAAAATTATTGATATTAAAACGCTTATTATTATGAGAAATAGAGACTCAATAAAAACTTGAGACAATAGATTTTTTTTTGAAGAGCCAAGAATTTTTTGAATGCCTAGTGAATGATTTCTTTTCAGGATTTGAGCAGAATTAATATTAGTGAAATTAATCATTGACATTAATAGGATACCAAAAGCAATTAGTTTCAACGTTTCAAGCTGTGAACTACTTCCTCTTGGTTCGAAATCAAATAAAATATCAGAATTTAAGTATAAATTTTTCACCGATTCTAAATGCGGATCATACTTATCGCTAACCTCCACTCCACCATAGGTAGTGAGAAAAGACTCTAAATAATCTCTGACAGATGAATAGTTTTCCTTAACGATTGATCCATCTACAAGGGTAACATAGGTGTACGTAAAATGAGCTTTCCAGGAGCTAAAAACGCGAGGATTAAAGAAGTTATTTCTTACATGAAATATTGGTAACAACATTTCAAATTGTAAATGAGAGTTGATTGGGCATTCAATGATACCCTCAACTTCATACATAATCTTCTCACCCCATAAATTAACACTCAGCTGCTTCCCCAAAGGATCCTCATTACCAAAGTATTTACTAGCTGTACTTGATGTTATAGCTATACCATTAGGTTTTTTAAACAACGTCTTTCTATCTCCCTCTATGATTGGAAAATCGAAAATATCAAGAAAGGCAGAATCTACTGCCATAATACCATGCTGAGCAAAAACTTCCTCTTTGTGAAAAACTGACAAAGATGTAGTAATGTTGTGAACAGTGGCCAGCTGATCCACTTGAGGCCAAACACTCTTTAATTTTTCACCCCAAGTATATGGTACTATTGCCCTTTTCTGTCCTTCTACTGAGGATATCAATCGAAAGGTACGATCAATTTTTGAGTGAAATTGATCGAATTCTTTCTCGCTATTTATATAGAAACTAATAAGAAGGTAGGATGTGAGTCCAAGCGATAGTCCCAAGATATTTAGGCTCGAATGCAATCTTTCTTTTACAAGATGACATTTAGCCAATTGAAGAATTACTTGTAGCATGCAATATGTTTAAATGATTATCTATTCTTCATATAATGTACGGAGTCTACAATTCAGTAACCTCGGGTAATTATCCGATTTTATTCAAAGGCATTAATTGCGAATTGAATGGCTCTATAATCATAGCAACAATATTCATTTTTTAGACACACCATTTGATAACTATATTAATCCTTTCGATTTACTTGATGCACTTAAGAAGCGGAGAAAAGAAAATCTGAAGCAATTTGAAGTAAACTAACTAGAATATTAATCATGATTTACTTCACACATAAAGAATTACTAGTAAAGATTTTCTTGGTAATTATTTCATTATTTGTACCAAAAATTCTATTTGGTCAAACTGGATTTAGCCAGCTGGAAAACGAGCTTCAAATCTATTTAAAGGAAAAAAAAACTGCTTGTATAGGAACAATAATTAAGCATAAAGATGAAATTGTTTTTGAAACATACCTTGGAGTGAAAAACCTTGAAACTGGTGATAAAATAAACGGTGAAACGCTTTTTAGACTAGCATCTCTAACCAAACCTATTATTTCAGTTGCGATATTAAAACTAATAGATCAAAACAAAATATCCATTGAAGATAAAGTTGTGGATTATCTACCTCAATTTAATTCAGCAAAATATTATCAACACAATGGAGGCAATTCAACTGAAATACTAATCAAACATTTACTTACTCATACAAGTGGCATTTCATCACCTTTGATGGGTGACGAGCAAAGTAAACTTTATTTGAAGTTACATGAAGATAACGGTAATTCACTAAAAAATTTAGTTGATGGTATATCCCAAATACCCCTTGCTCATAAAGTAGATGAAAGGTTTTCTTATGGGTATAGCACTGACGTTTTAGCTCGAATCATAGAATTAATTTCTTTCATGCCATTGGATGAATTCCTTGCCGAAGAAATTTTCGTCCCACTAGGAATGAATGATACTTTCTATAGAGTACCTCAGAATCGTAAGTCTGATTTTGCTTCATTATATGAACAAAATAACGACAGTTTAAAGTTGGTGGAGCTTAATTCTGAATCATTATATATGTCTGAAAGAAATTATCCAAGAGGAAGTACAGGAATGATTTCAACGGTTAAGGATTATTTAAAATTTGCTCAATTTATATTGAAAAAAGGTAAAATTGGAGACACACAATTGATATCACAAAATCTGATGGAAAAATTGTTTAAAAATCAGTTACCCACCAAACTTGTCCCACTAAAAGTAGGGTCAGTTGAATGGGCAGGTTTAGGCTTTAGCTATGGTTTCTCAGTTTCGTACGAAGAGAATGCTATGGGTAAAGTTCCGGGTACAATAGGTTGGATAGGTGCAAGTCATACCTACTTCTTCATTGACCCAACAAACGAATTGATAGGCATAGCCTTTTCTCAGTTTCAGGGTTTTGGGAAATTCACATTGCCTTGGGAATTTAATAAAATGGTATATGATGCTTTAGGATTTTAAACTAGGAAGCATTTGCTTTCAGCCACTCTCTGAAATTTTTATTTTTATGCCTACTGACAAACACAGTTATATCCTTACCGTTGCAGGTTAGGTTGACTTTAAGTTTGCCTTTTTCTTCCTTTTTAAAGGATGTTACAGCTTCTGGTGAGACTAAAAACCTACGGCTAATTCTAAAGAATTTATTTGTGTTGAGTAGCCTTTCAACCTCGTTCAATGAAAGATAATTTGTTGTTACCGAGTCTCCATTCTTTGTAACCATTACTGCCAATCCATTTCTCCATTCAAAAAATGAAATATCTTTCTCCATTACTTTAAGTTCGGATATACCAGCCTTAAGTAAATAAATTCTATCCAAGACGGGTTTATTCTTTGATTTGATAAAATTGTTTATATCTCGAAATAGATAAGCACCAGTACCTAAACTAGAAATGCCAATTAGTATCATTAAATAAGATAAATATCCTTGAACTGAAGGCGTACTTGGAAAAATTATATTGTCTAGGAAGAATAGCAAGGTGTATGTTATGGTAGTGGTCCCAATTGTGAGAAAATATGATTTTTTAATAAAACTAAGAATACCATCATTCAATGAGTTTTTTTCTAAGCTCTGATAATAGAAAAATCTAGTTACCTCGCAAATAACAGACCCATATGTTAATACAATAAGAAATGTTAAGGTGGGGAACTCATAGGAGTTATCGTATGGGAGCTTTCCATAAGATACAAAGTGTGTTAATATTAGTGCTAACAGTGGTATAATGCAAAATCTCATCCAGTTAGCAAGCGTACTTTTTTTTGATTTATTCAGTATCAATGAAAGATCGCTCTTCAATAATATTGATTCCATAATTTTTTATTTACGTCGAAAAAGTGCCATTCGATAATATAATTAGTCCATTAGATTGAATTAGTTGCAAAAACGTAACTAACCTCCATTAAGATTCGCTTTCATTGAAAAATTTTAATTTAAAAGTTTAACGAACGATGAAAACACTATTAGTCACAATAGTTATGACCTTTTCTCTCAATTATGATGGAGGAGATGGCAAAATGACAAAAGAGCAAAGAGATTATTTAGTTAGCTATTTAAAGGATACTGAAAAAAATCTATTTAAAACATTAAAAGGAGTTAGTCAGGAGCAGTGGACTTATAAGCCATCAGACGATGTTTGGTCGATAGCGCAGATATGTGATCACCTAATGAATGCTGAAGAAAATTTGTCAGGTAGAACAAAAGGACTGCTTCAATCACCTCCAGATTTTGAAAAGGATATTGATATTGATGCCAGAGTAGCGTCTGTAGTTGATTTTATTTCTGAGAAAAATAGGAAAACCAGGAAAATTCCGGTTGCTCCAGGTACTGAACCTGAAGAACCCTCAAACATAAGATGGTCTGGACCAAAAGAATTTGTTTCAGACTTTAAGAAAAAGAGAGATGAAAATATTGATTTTATTAAAAATACGGACGCGCCTCTTTTAGCTCACTATAATCCTTTAATACCTCAGTTAGGTGAAATGAATAGTTATCTATGGACCGTATTTATGGCCGCTCATAGTTCAAGACATACTTACCAGATAAAAGAGGTAATGGAGAATCAAGATTATCCAACTAATTGATAATTCATAGTAGAGTATGATTTCGAGTTGGGTTTCCAGAAGGTTCCGAAAATATCGGAGCCTTCATTTTTAACAAGTCAAAATAAATTCAAAATGAAGTTATTTATATATTTTTCAATCCTTCTGTTTTCAGCAACTTCTTATGGGCAAAGTGATGAAGATTTTGCCCTTGCGAAATTAGAGTTTTCACTAACCAATGTTTTTCATCAACCTGCTTCAAAGATCTACAACACATTTCTTAGCAGTGATGGTCATACTGCCATGACCGGTAATAAAACTGCAAGTATTAAAGCAGAAATAGGATCAAAATTTTCTTTTTACGATGGATACATCTGGGGAAATATAATTGAATTAAGATCCAACGAGTTTATAAAGCTATCTTGGCGAACGAAAGATTTTAGCGAAGATCAAGAAGATTCTATTTTGGAAATCAAATTGGTATCCCTTGAGGATGGTTGTACAAAACTAGTATTAAGTCACAGCAACTTAACCGAGTTGGATTATAGATATGTTCAAGGTTGGGTTAAACAGTATTTTGAACCAATGGAATCCTATTTCACAAAATTGTAGTGGAGAAATTTATTGTTCTTTTCAAAGAAGGAGAGATTCCTCCTTCACCAAATGAATTGGAGCACTCCTTAAAGGATCAAATTAGATATATAAGAATCCTTGAAGATCGTGGCGTTTTGAAAGTAAAAAAAGCGATTGAAGATGGCATGAAAATGAGCGAAATAGAACAATTTTTATTTCCACATAAAACTTTTGCATACATAATTGTTGAATTAGATGACATTAACCCAGTACTGGAAATCATAAAAGAAAGTATGATACAACAAAGCGTTGTTGATATTGAAGTTTTTCGAATCGTAAACTATTTTAATTAACGTCTGCAATTCTTTTTTGTCAGACATGGATAGTTAATTGTTACTAGGATTATTCAAGATTTGGGATTTTGTTCTAAATATATTCTAAATTGAATTTATGGTTTTGTTTCATCAACCTGTGGTATTGTTAAGAACATATGTTCAATTTATAGTCTATTCTGAGTACAAGCCTCCGCACGAAATAGATAGACTAATACCAGATGGAACAGTTAATCTTATCATTGAGCTTGGTGAGTTACCTCAATATATTTATGATAATGATGATCTGTCGGAAAAAAGTAAACATACCGGCGTTTGGTTATCTGGGATTCAGACTGAGTATCTATCAATAAGTTCTGCTAACAGAGGAATGATAGTAATTCAATTCCATCCTTCAGGGGCACATCCAATATTACACATTCCAGTGAAGGAACTAAGTAATTTAGTCGTAGATGCAGGATTGATTTTAGGTGATTCTATCTATGAATTGAGGGATCGAATGCTGGAAGAACCATCGATTGGAAAGAGGATCGACTTGGCTGAAAATTGGTTATTGGGTAGGGTGACGGAGCAATCAATTCCAGAATCAGTAGTTCAATATGCTGTTGAACAAACGCTTCAAAATCCTTCCGAGATTAATATAGAACTGCTAATAAAAAAGATAGGATATTCCCATCGTCACTTTGTTCAGCTGTTTAAGAGATTTGTTGGAATTTCCCCTAAACAATACCAAAGAATAGTCCGATTCAATAAAGTGTTAGAGTCAATTAATAGAGGAGAATGTATCAACTGGGCTAAACTTTCGTTGGAGTGTGGTTATTACGATCAAGCTCATTTCGTCAAAGAGTTTAAGAGCTTTTCAGGATTGAATCCTAAGGAATACCTTATAGAGAAGGGAGAGTATTCAAATTATGTCCCAATTGACTCACAAAGTTAGCTTCGCATGATTGTTAATATCATGGACTGTCCGTCTCTTCAAATAATTACTACAAATTTAACTTTTGGTTAACTGTTTTAACTTTTTGTTATCGGTTTAAAATTCTAATTAATCGTTTTTATTCTAAATGTTTAAAGAAAAGACGACAATGAATATAAGAAGGATAATCATAATTACTCTAGTTCTGACTTTGAGTTTGTTGGGTTGTACTGAGAAGAAAAATAGACTCAACGAAGATGATTTGATATGGGTATTGCAAAAACGTTGGGATGACGGCAAATGGTCTGATCATAAAAGAATTACTAATAGATATAATGAGTCAAATCATTTGATCGAAGTTCTATTTGAATTCAACAACGGAACTGAATGGAAGAATGATTATAAAATTGAATATGATAATGATAGTACGGGTCGCGAAATAGAATACCTTGGCAAGATTTGGCAAGACTCTGTTTGGATGGATTCGTACAGGTATTTATCATATTACAATGCAGATAAAAAATCGATTATGATTGGTATTGTAAGTGATTCTGGTTCTTGGAAGTTAAGTTCAGCCACCTTGCTTAACTATTCCAATGAAAAATTAATGTCTGAGAAAAGTTTTCAAATAATGGATGGTACGTGGAATGCATCTTACGAAAGTAGCTACGAGCATTTTGAGGATTTAGAACTTTTGACCGGATATACTATCGGCAGTAAATCAAAGAAAAAAAGTTCAAGATCTAAAACTTTGTTTGACAAAACTGGAAGGAAAGAAAGAGTAGAAAATTATAGATTTAAGGATAATAATGAATTACTAATTTCTATAACCTATCATATGTATTATGATGATAATGTTGAAATACGATTGATCAAGAAAGTTATCAATAAAGATTCGACAATCAATTTCAATAAGTCTATTTTACATTATGCCGGAAGTGGCTGTACTATAGAAAATTGTGTACATTAATTTTGATCCAGCTTTATAAAATTATCAATAGATATACAATGGTTGAATGAGGTATTATGCGGACGTTCAATTAATCTGACCTTAGTTGGATATGTCCAAAATTTATCGTTCGTTAAGTTTCAGGAGAGCAACGTCAATTTTTTACAATAGAAATCATATTTGATTATCGAATTTTGCTATCAAAAGATTGTGATGGACGGAATCAATCATTTAGCAGTTATCTCAGCCTCTTTTTTTATTCTAGTCTTGGGTGCCTTATGGTATTCACCAACTTTGTTTTACAGTGTATTGCTTGAACAAAAGACGTTCGATATTAAGGATATTAAAAAGAGGAAATCGGGAAGAATATACTCCACCACGCTGATTCTTGCCATTCTAATGTGTTATAATCTTGCTTTCTTTCTCGATGATCCATCAACTGATTTATTATGGGGAATGATTGCAGGATTATTAACAGGTTTCTGGGCAGCAGGCATATTCACCGTTGTGGCAATTTTTGAACAAAAATCATGGAAGTATGCACTTGTAAACGCAGGTTTTATAATAATTTATTTCACGCTTATTGGTCTCATCATTGGAGTCTGGAGGTAATACATGACTAAAACATCATTTGAAATCGAGAAGAAGTTTCTTGATAACCTAATAGTAAAACATGGGAGATCATTGGATAATTGGATGAAAATTCTAAGGAATTGTAGCCTTTCGGTGAGAAGTGACCTTGTTTCTCATCTTAAATCTGAATACGGCTTTCAACACATCGATGCGTCCTTATTAGCTGGAGTAATTATGAATGGAGGTCAGCCAGTTTATGTTAATGAAGTAGGATTATTAGCAGATCAATTTATTAATAAAGAACATCTTAAAACGCTTTACCAATCGCTTATCGAATTTATTTTAACTCATATACCAAGTACAAATGTTATGGTAAAAAAATCCTACATCTCTCTGAGTGCTAAAAGGGAATACGCAGCTATTAAGATAATCTCAAATGAAATTAGACTTGTAATAGATTTAGAAGATGAACCTTCTTTCCCCTTTAAAGAGAGGGAAGGTATTGGCTATTCTTCACGAATGGCCCATACGCTTAAATTGATTGATTCGTCACAATTAAAAATGGATCTAGTAAAATATTTAAGAATCGCGTATGAAAGAAATAGTTAAAATACTGCTATTTATAATAATGGGGGCCTGTTCAATTGCGGATCAAGAGAACTCTGAAGATGCTGGAAAATACTCTGCAAATGATATCGTGGGTAGTTGGTGCAATCTGTCTATGAAAGTAACATATCTCAATTCAGATTCAGTTTTCAATGTTCCAGAGGGGCAATGGGAGGAGATTTTGAGAATTAAGCCAATAAGAACTACCTATTTAAAAGATTCGTCCTTTCTATCTGAATACTTTAAGTTGGATGGATCGCCATTATTCACCTCCTCCGGAACTTGGTATATTAAAAATGATAGCCTGTCTCTTTTCTCCAATGGATCAGTTTCAACTTACAAATTTTCAATGGATAAAAATATTGGACGATTTGTCGGAATAATTGATTGGAATGAAGATGGAATCCGAAATGAAATCTATGATGGAAAACAAAAAAAACTTTGAATTTAAACTAACAATCATGAAAAATAAATTATTACTCCCGCTGGCAATAATATCTATGCTAAGCTTTTCATTCACAACAAAAACAAATAACAAAATGGAACAAACAAAGAATGCACTGGCAATTGAATTTGGCGGAAGAACAAAAGTTAACTGCCACGCCAAATATCGAGAAGATCTGAACAAAGTCTTTGGAGAGGTATTAGGTCTGAAAATTGAAAAGGCTGAAAGATATGATAGAGTTCACTTTAATGGAGGAGGCTTTGTTGCATTCGTTTACACAGATAATGAAAATAATCTTTTGAATGAGGAGCAGTTTATAAATGCGATGCAGGTTGGTTTATTGGTAGATGGATCTGATTATGAGGAAGCAAAAAATAGGATGAAAAAGTTCGGAATTAAAGAGCATTATCCTCCTTACATCAAGAATGGAGACCAAAGTACATTTTACTATTTCCATGCTCCAGGAGGACAAGTGTTTAGGTTTGTCAACAAGGGTAAATTTTGACACTCATTTCTCAATTTCCGGATTAACTGGGAGGAATCAAAATCTTATTATCCATATGTATAAAATGATTTATTTAAGCAGTTTATTGACAATACAGTTTATTTACTTTTCCAACAAATTGTATTGTCAACCTCTGTTTAAGCATATTCCTTACGGCGAAAGTTCTGTGTCCTTTTATTCAGAAATTCAAATAGATAAAAATCGATTCTGGAATAAGGATGAAGGGATACATAGAAATGTTCAATTGCAAATATGGTACCCTGTTGAAAAGCAAAAAAAAGAAAGCAGAATGAAGTATAGGGACTATTTGAAATACCTTGGCAAACAAGATAACTATAGAGAAGTAGTAGATCCAGAAGCTTTTGGAGAGAAAATCCATTTATTTCCAGCAAGACATTTTGAAGCTGATTCGACTAATTTGTTAGAGCTACTCGAAACAAGAATGTTGGCTCATGAATCAAACTCCCTGCCTAAGAAAATTGCAAAACTTATTTTGTTCTCACAAGGAGCGACTGGAACTCCGATAAATAATACCCCCTTATTTGAATTATTAGCTAGTTACGGATATGTTGTGGTTTCTTTCCCAACAAGACAAATAAACCATACCATTAAATTTACAGATGATCTGTCGTCAAGTTTGAAATGTCAAACCGCTGATATTAGATTCATACTTGATTTTTTAAAACGTAATTATTCAGAACAACTTCAGGAATTACACTATATAGGTATAAGCTCTGGAGCATTGGCATCTTACGAGGTACTAGCCACAATGGATTTCAAAGCATCAACTTTTGTTTCACTCGATGGCTCAATTTCTTACGCTATTATGAAACAGTTTATCAGCAATTACAAATTACCATTGTTGGATATTCCAACTCTTTTAGTATATCGAAATGTCGATGGATTAAATAATTCGTTTCATGCAAACGCCTCTTCGTCTGAGTTCGAGACATTGATTTATAATAATCTTAGACATGCTGATTTTACATCTGGCACTCTAATAAATAGGAGGGTAAGTAATTTTAATGGACCGACCCATCCAGATGCGAGCGATTCATATGAACATTTAGCAGCTAAAATTTTATCGTTTCTTAGTAATGAACAAATCCAATTTAAAATCAATTTAAATGAAAATTATATTGTTAAATAGAATACTGAAACTCTCAATCCTGATGGGCCCCATGGCTTTTTCAATACTGTCTAGCTGTTCAAAGCATGAATTCAAAGATGATTTAATTGGTCAATGGCAGTCAGAGATTCTTTACGTGAAAAAAAACACATTCAAAGGGACTGATAGCACAGCGGTGCTGGATGTGAATCCGGAGAACTACTTAGAAAAAACCGGATTAAAAACTTCGATTATTGAATACGGTAAGGATCACGACTACACAGAAAAGTATATTGGTCCAGATGGTACTGTTAAATTTTCTCAGAGTGGCTATTGGTTTATTAAAGGTGATACCGTTATTATGTCGATTTATAAACCACTCACGAATCAAAGTGTCCAGAAGTACCATTTTAAGATTGATAATAACAGAGCTACATTCACTTCATTAATGGATTATGATGGCGACGGTTTTGAAGATGATGAATTTCGGGGTGTTTCGATCAGAATTTAAAATTTTAACACTTTCTTTTTTTATAGTCGCTCTTCTAGGCTGTTGTGAAAAGAGAGGGGAAGATAGAAAATTTAGTCTCTATGAGAGTTCCATGTATTCTTATGAAAGTCTTCTTGAGCAAGGATATAATGTAATAAACTATACCAAGCCATTTTCTAAAGACACAGTTATCATGCAAGAATACTATGTCGCTTTTTTACTTGCTGGTAACATACGCATCCTGTCTAAGAGCCGTATGGATACTTTGCAACAGTTGCATGAAGCTTATTTGTGGCATTTATATGACAAAGGTCTAACAATGGGCTCTGGTCCTTTTTCAATTGGTGGGGAAGTGAAGGGAATAACCATTTTTAATACAAGAAACATCCAAGAAGCTGACAGCTTAATGAGTCAAGATCCAAAAGTAAAGGCAGGAGTGTTGAAAATGGTGCTAAATCCATGGTGGGCTCCTGTTGGACTTGGGCCTAAATAAGTATTCTAAAGTGTTCATAAAATTTTGTTAATATGAATTTTGAGATAAAAAGGAATGTAACCATTGGAACCGAGACAGCTGAAGCAGTTATGATTAGTCGTGATCAAAACTGCGAAATTATTTCAATTAGGCATAAACGTGATTTCGGACCTGCGTTAGGTGGGACAAGATTCGTTACGCAAGGTTCTATTGAGGAGACTTTTCATTTAGCTAAAGGGATGAGTGAGAAGTGTCTGGCATGTTTTGTTCCAGTTGATGGTTTTAAGACTCTTGTAATTACTCCAGATGGTATTCCTGATGAGAAACTCCGCGCAAAACTTTTGGCTTATCATATAAAAAAATGTGTTTCTCACGAGCCGGACTTGATATTTGGCCCTGATATGGGAAGTCCAGAATCAGTAATGAAGGTAGCGTTGGTTGAGTTAGGAATGGATTACAAAAATATCACAGGTTTGCCCAATGAAGTTGGAGGTCTGGATATTGACAAGAATGGATTCACAGCTTATGGAGTTTGGCAAACAATTCGTCAGCTTCAGCTTGAAAGTATAGGTCCATATAAAGTTTCCATACAAGGTTACGGGGAGGTTGGTTCCTATCTGTCTGATATACTATTTGAAGAGAAGTATTCAGTTATAGGATTAAGTAATATCCTAGGAACTTTAATTCAACTGGACGGAATCAATATAGCAGAATTACGAAAATTCTACGATAGATCAAAAGAAGACTGCCTTCGTCACTACCTAATGCAAGGAAATGATGTAAGTGGTTCATACTACGACTCCCCAAATAGACTGTTTAAGATAAATACTGACATTTTTATTCCCGCAGCTCGAACTACCTCATTTGCCTGTCAAGACGAAATTTATATGCTAAAACACGAAAACCCTAATGTTTACAGTATAGAGAGATTCCTGCACGATTCAGAGACGAAGGTTATCGTTGAAGCAGCCAATCACCCCTTAACTTACAAAGCGGAGAAATACGCGGAAGAAATAGGTGTACTGGTTCTTCCAGATTTTATAGTTAATTGTGGGGGAATGATAGGCTGCTATTTAGAGTGGAGATACCGAGAGAAACTGCTTAATGGAGATCTTAATTATACTGAAGTAGTAAGTAAGGTGAGAAACTTTATTGAAACGACGATTGTAACAAATATGAAGGCTTTATTATTTGACAAGTTTAAGATGAGAGAAAAAGCTAATGAACTCATTTTGACAAACCGTGAAAAATTGGTGACAAATCAAAGTGTTAAAGCTCTTCAATTATGAAAAGGATAGGTAGTAATTCTCCCTTTGAAGAATATATTGGATTTTCTAGAGCTGTTAAAACAAAGTACCAAATCGCGATATCTGGCACAGCCCCAATTGGTGACAATAATAAGATAGTAGGTATTGATGACGTTTATGAGCAAACGAAAAAGTGTTTCGAAATTTCAAAAAAGGCAGTTGAAGATGTAGGGGGCAATTGGAACAATGTTTTTCGAACGAGAATTTTCTTGACTGACATCAGTCGTTGGAAAGAAGCGGCCAAAGCTCATGGAGAAATTTTCCATAGCATACGTCCTGTTTGCACTTTTATGGAAGTGAGTAGATTTATTGACCCCGATTGGTTAGTTGAAACTGAGGTTGATTGTGGTTTATGATGACTTGATCCAGGAGGTGATTTTATCAATTTTAATTGTCGGAAGACACACGACAAACCTAAATACCTCATTATCAGTAGTAGAATATAGTTACTTTTACTCTATTTGAAAGTGAGTTGAGTTCCCACGAAATAAACGCAATCTTTAATTTTTTATCAATTGATAATTTATTCCATTCGATAATGAATTTTATCCTCTAAATATTTCAAATACCCCCTTGATTTCTAAAGCCCTTTTTCTATCATACATTTAACCCAACGCCCTTAGATTGTAGATATATTTCTTTTAAAGAATAGCTACTTTTTATGGGGTTTAGTTTAAGATAATTTATCAATAGATAATAATTGTTAATTAATATTGGTATGATAGAACACCTTAAAGATCAGCTTTTAAAACTCGATAAATCTAATGTTGACCTCATAGAAGATTTTCTTAATTTATGGTCCACCTTTGAAAGTAAGAAGGGAGATTTGGTCTCATATGTTGATAAGACCGATCAGTACTTATACTTTATAGTTAAGGGCTACCAAAAAGCATATTACTTCAGTGATGGTATGCAACATATTATAGCCTTTTCATATCCATATTCCTATACTTGT
Organism: Cytophagaceae bacterium; assembly: GCA_006969745.1. Classification (GTDB taxonomy): domain Bacteria; phylum Bacteroidota; class Bacteroidia; order Cytophagales; family Cyclobacteriaceae; genus Ekhidna. The sequence goes on along the minus strand of CP030886.1, from coordinate 665,372 downwards.
GTCCCTGAATCCTTTTTAGTTCAAACTCCCTCTAAATATAATCTGGAATGTGTAACTGACAGCTCATTCTTAAGAATTCCAAACACTAGTTTCACTTCTTTTATGAGACAAAATCCGGAATTTAATGTTCTTATAATCAAGCAATTAATTACTACTATTAATGGGTTAGTTAATAAATATCATAGACTTATTGCTTTTTCAATTGAGGAAAGATTTCAGGATCTTATGAATAATAGTCCGAATTTGATAAATAACATTTCGCAGAAGGATCTGGCAAATTATCTAAAAATGGATCCTACTAACTTTTCCAAGCTCATTAACAGCGTCAAAATATAAGAGGTTGGTATAGACCAAGATGCAATTCTCCGATTTAGCATTGTTTTGCCTTCAGAGAAGCTAATAAATAAGCGGATACTTATTTTTCTCAACTCTAGTGAAGACTAGAGTTCATGGTAGTTAGAGGGCGTCGAGAGTCGTCCTCTTATTTTTTCTGACAATCAACTAAATATCTATTTTGTAGAGATATGATTATTTCTTCAAGCTGTGCACGTTCTAGTATAAGAAAATTAAATAGTTGGTCTAAACCAATATGCTATTTCTTTTAATGACATATTTTGAAACGATTAAACAATCTTATTTATGGAAAATATTTCACAAAAAAATCACCATGGAAAAAATAAAATTATCCTATTAGAAATCTTAATAATTATATGTAGCTCAATTTTGATTCATTATATACTGAATTCAAATAATATTGAAGGCATATCGGAATGGAAGTTTTCTCAAAGCTTAGCTCTGGCGGCATTTTTGAGAATTACTTTTAATCAGATTATCCACTGAAAATATTTAAAACTAACTCTGGGTGTCTTACTGGAGCTATGGTGGTATGGGAGGACTCGCGAAGGTCCTCCCTTCTTTTTTTTTAAAATCGAAAGTAATATCTATTGTTGGTTTAGACCAAAATTTATACAAAAACAACTCAATAAATTGTAGTCTTCGATCAATAAGCCTACATATATGCACAAATTTTTTTTTCTAAGCTTTGTCTTACTTTTTCATCTTTCTTCAGCTCAAAAATATTGGATTGGTGGCAGTAGTAATAGTTTTAGCGATCCAAATAATTGGGCAAATAGTGATGGAGGAAGCCCTGGAGCTGGAAAACCAATTGATGAAGATGTTTATTTCGTTGAAGTAGCTCCTGTTAATGACTGCTTCATCGATGAGTCAATTTCAGTTAACAACATATTTATAGACAATGTCTTTGGTGGTAAAATAGTTCAAGGAAATGGAAACAGTATTACAGTTAACGATTATATCCAAAATGGATCTTCTTTTGAAGGGGCGAACTCTAAAATAGTAGTCAATGGACAGTTTAACGTTTCAGCAGGTTTATTTAGATCTACTTCAGATTCAATTTTCATAAACTCAGATATTTTAGTAAGTGAAATCTCTGATTTTGTAAATAACTCTGGTACTATCGTTCTTGAAGGAACCCTGTCAAGATCCGTTGATTTTAAGAATAATCAAGTTTTTGAGAATATCGTTTTTAATAATACTTCTACAGTTGAAAGCAACAAATTGATATCTCTCAATTTAAATGATACCCTACACGTTAATTCTTCTGTAAATTTTCTTAATGGGATATTAGATAATGGGGTTATTGTAATCGGCAACGAGTTAACTCAAGTAATACATAACTCGCAATTTTCTGGAGGAAATTCTACCCTTCATATCAGTGTTCCATATTCTTTAGAACTTTCGGATACCTTTTTTATCGGAATTACTTTAGAAAATAGTTTAGCACTCGTTACTGCTCAAAATGATGCTCTTTCTACTAGTATAGGTGGAGACTTAACAATTATTGATGGGACTGTTGATCTAAGCAACGCTTTTGTTTCCGTTTTAGGAAACATTTATATTTCAAATCAAGGAAACCTTATATCCTCCTCGCAAGAATTAGAAGTGAGGGGAACCGAGCTAACAATTGAAGGAAACAACTTTTACCATAATAATGGTACTGTTAGATTCAATGGGTTGAATTCCATTAATATTGATGTTAATCAAGAAGTAGATTTTCATAATCTATCAATTGACTTAAGTTCGGTTCTAAATAACCAAGATGATATTATTGTCAGCGTAGATGATACACTTAATGTTAACGGCTTGTTAACATTAACCGATGGAGAATTTCATGATGGACATATAAAATTAATAGGATCAACTTCATTCTTGTCTATAGAACCAAGTTTCGGTGGAGGTAACAGTTTAGCTGGTCTTATAGTAGAACAGTTTCCCAGCCCACGAACTTTGAACCTTGAGTCAGGAATGTATTATCCTGGAATAGAAATCCGCGACAGTAACTTAGTTGTTGAGGAAATTGGTACTGATAAGATTAATATTTCGGGCGATCTAATAATAGATTCTAATTCTGATTATCACAGCACTGCTTGTGAATTAGCCGTAGAAGGCTCTTTAATACAAAGTGGTGGAATTATCAATAAGGTCAATGGCTCAATTAATGTTGGGGAATTCTCAGGTTCGGGAGGTGAATTTCATGCTGGATCAAGCGTATTCTCTACACAGGCAAATTTATCATTATTGGGTACGTTTCAATTTTTCTCTGAGTCTGCAACAATCACAATCAATGGAGATTTCAGTCTTGATGGGTCTGCCGAATTCACAGCTCCGGACAACACTCTTTTAATCATTAACGATTTTCTGCAAACAGGTGGTTTTTTTTATGGCGGCTCTAATAGTATCGATTTCGGTGGTAATTTCATTTTACAGGCCGGAGTTTTTCAATCTACATCTGGAACGGCATTCATAGGAGGACAAGAATTTAAGCTTAATGGATCCACTTCATTTAGTCATAATAATGGCACTTTAGTATTTAATTCTTCAAGTTTTACAAATCTAGAATTAGGGTCAACTTTAACTTCCGAGCTGGTTGATTTTTATAATTTAGAATTCGATTTACAAAACTCAATAGGACCAGGCAATCTAGATATGCTTGATACATTAAAGGTGCTCAACGACCTTACTTTATCTAATGGATCTCTTAGGAATTTGGCAATAGTTGCCCGTAACAATGTTTTTCACAATTCTAATTTTGATGGTGAATCAGTTACTGCAGATAGTTACCTACTCATAGAAGGAAATTCTAACCAAATTATTCAGTTGGCAGATGGTCGACTTCCCGACGTAATAATGAAAATGGGAAATAATGTAACCATTAACTCGACGCCTACCGGAACCACTATAATTGAAGGTGACTTTGAAATTCAAGATGGTACTTTGAATGTTAATGGTGGAGGAATTAGGATGAGAGATTTGATTTTTAACGACGGTTTTATAGATATCGGTACTGGATCGTTAGTATTAACTAGACATTTGCAGCTCGATGGAGGAGTAACTACTTTTTCAGGTGATGGTTCTTTAAGCTTGCGTGGGAATTTCACACGAAATGTCGGAAGCTTATTTGATTCGTCGAATGGTTCTTTGATATTTGATATGTCTGGTGATAGATTTATACAAAATAACGGCGTTCTAAGCTTAAAAAATCTTAGAGTAAATAGCTCAGGAGCTGATAGAGAACTAAGAAGCTATCATGACCTAATAGTTACAGGAGATTTAACCATAGACGGGAATGCAAGCATAGAACTATCTCAAAACGTGACACAATCCTTTGATCTAACTTTACATGGAGATTTGATCAATAATTCAATTAATAGTGACGGAGCATTCAAGTCATCGTTCCAAAAGAGAAATATAAGTTTTAATAGCTCTCAAAATCAGACCTTATCAGGTGCTGCTGCAAAAACTGTCTTCGATAATATAGATGTCACTATTAATAAAGATGATCCAGGCATTATAATTCTGGAGAGCCCTTTGCAGATAAACGATCACATAAGCTTTATTAATGGTTCAATCACATCAGCTTCAAACAATGCTGTCATTTTTAATGACCTTGCCACCTATGATGGCCTAGGAAGTTCCAATTTGAATTATATAGATGGATACGTGGAGAAGATTTTTACGACTGAAACTTCTTTTGAATTTCCTTTATCAAACAAAGACACCTTAGGAATACTTGAGATTAAAGATGTGACAACACCTTCACATTTTAGGGCTCGCTACAATAGAGATAAATCTCCAAATAATCAATCTTTAGATGAGAGCCTTGATGGTATTGGTAACTTGAAAAGAGTAAGTGGTCTTGAATATTGGGATATATCAAGAGTGAGTGGAACTAATGGAGTCACCTTAAGATTTCAGTGGCAGAACAAAAGTTGGAGCGGAATTGATTCGGTTTCATCTCAGGCCCTCTCAATAGCAAATTTTGGTAGTGGTAATTGGAATGATTATGATGGTGGCGTGTACACATATATTGATGATAATCCTGGTTATGTGGAGATATCCTCTGTTCAAAATTTTGGATTATTTTCATTTGGAACCGTCAACGGCGAAAATCCATTACCTATAACTTTGCATACATTTAGCGGTAAGTACAATAATAGGGGCCAAGTTGAACTTTGGTTTGAAACCTTAAGCGAAATTAATAATAGCCACTTTATTATAGAAAGATCTGCGGACGGTGTCACTTTTAATGAAGTAATAAGAATCAAGGGAGCAGGTAATCACTCCGGCTTAAAAAAGTATGTCTACCTTGACGATAATCCTTACTTAGACAAGACATATTATAGGTTGGTCCAATTTGATTATGATGGACGATCAGAAACTTTTAATTCGATTTACCTTCGAAACGATTTGGCGATTTTCGACTTAACTCCATACCCTAACCCGACCAGATATAACTCTAAAATTAATCTTGAATTAATTGGTTTTGAACTTCACGATTATCCTCTTTCATTTAAAATTCAATCACTTTCAGGCAAAATTATTAAGAAGTTCACCATCAATAATCTAAGCAGGGAAGTATCTATTTCTTTGGACGAAATTAAAAGTGGTCACTATATACTTTTCATCAGTTCACAAGGACATTCCTTTCAGCGAAAGTTTGTAATCTCTAATTAACTCATCAGGTTTTTGCTTCATTTTAATTGTTAATGCTGTCAATTTATTGGTTCATACCAAAATGGATTTTTTAGATTCTGTTGACATTTGACAATAAAGTACTGAGTTTGAATAACAAAATGGGACTTTTGAAATGGTTGGTGTCAACTTTATTTTGGAACCTAATAACAATCCTGATTATTTGGAAAATGTTACTTTTCGTGATTTTAGTAGCTTTAAATGAAGATATTGATTTTTCTATGAATACGGAATTAAGAAAATATTTAGCAATAGCTATCATCATAAGACTTTCCTATAAATCATATAAAATTTTCACCAATGATGGGAGACCTAATTAAATGGCTTGTTAAGAGTTCTGAAGATTTACAGATTATTCTTTTTTTTTCCTTAGTTATCACATTTTTTTTTCTTGAAAACGTCAAACACTTCAGAAAAATAAATCGAGGTAGAAGAATGTGGGTGAATTATTTATTCACTCTATTATCCTTGTTCGTTTTGATTGGTATTCCATTTTCTTTCTTTAGTGCCTCTGAAATCGCGGCTAAAATAGGATGGGGTTTGTTAAACTCCCTTGAGATCGATTTTATATTTGTATTCCTAATCACTATGTTCATTCGAAGCTTCATTTCATTTCTTACCCATTACTTAGCTCACAAAGTACCGATTTTCTGGAGAGTTCATCGTGTCCATCATCTAGATTTAGAAATGGATGTTTCTACAACCGTAAGGTTTCATCCGTTAGAATTTGTGATCAATTTGTTGATCGGAGTGCCTGTTGTTTTATTATTTGGATTACCAATATGGGGACTACTTTTATATGAGTTATTTGATATAATTATTACACTATTTTCACATTCTAACATTATAGTACCTGAAAAATTCGATAAGTACATAAGGTACCTAATTGTTACTCCTAATCTTCACAGAGTCCACCACAGCAGTTTTCAGCCAGAAACGGACAGTAACTTTGGTGCTGTATTCCCTTTTTGGGACCTGATTTTTGGAACATTTAAAACCAAGGAGGTGGAGACACAAAAAATAATGGAACTCGGCCTGAATGAGGTACGAGATTCACGGGTTAACAATCCACTTTGGATACTAATTAGTCCCTTTGTTTCTATTAAGAAATAAAGGCTTTTGTGACAACATCTACTTCTAACTCAATACGTATACCATAAGCAAATTAAATGCTTAGTCTGGGTTCTCAAAAAGAACGGATTTAACCTTGTAGGTTCTTTTTTTGATCTTGACGATGGGCACATTTTTGAATGGCAATTAAAAAAGAAATCCATGTCTTTTTAATAGTCTAATTGAATTCTGAAATATGAATCTATCTGCCAAACAGGACTATTAATTAGATCAAATATCCAACCTTCGATTTTTTAAATATTTTTCCCAAAACTTCTAATTGCAAAGTTTCTATTTTAAAACGAGGTTAAATATCAACCTATTGATTCGATTTGTAATCCATTCGATTTTTTCATAGCTAATTCTTAATAATATGCAAGCAAAATTATAATTAGTTTGAATAAATCAAACTTGGAAAAATGAATAGACATATTTCCTCATTTTATGAGATATACAAGTTCAACGAAGAGATGATTGAAGCTTGTTTAAATCTTCTGGAACCAAACATTTATCATGAAAGAATAAATAACAAATTTTTGAATCCAATAGGATACTCTCTTGGACATATTACACTTTATAGAAATATTCTTCTCGAAGTTCTGGGAAATGATCGAATTGCTGCAGTAAACTTCTTGAAGGAATATTATGGGACGGATCAAGCTTACAGCTCATCCGTAGAGTATCCACATCCTACGAAAGTTCTATATCAATTCAAAAACGCTACTGATCTTTTATACTTATCCTTCGAGAATTTGGAAGAAGCGGTCTTGCTCAATGAAAATCTTAATCCTTTACCTACAGGCACAAGACATATACTTGGGTATATCGCTTTTTATTCGTGGCATGAAAGTTATCATTTAGGACAAATCGGATCAGTAGTAAAGAATTTAAGTGGAATATCTCTTAGAGAATTATTTTATAAATGGAATAAAAATCAAAAGTAGTAAAATGAAAAAGTACATTATTAATATAATAGTCCTCCTTCTTATAGAAGTTTCTGGATTTGCTCAGGTTTCTGAACTTCCTGAAAATATCAGCCCTCTTTTGATCGGAGAGATTGTTCCAGACTTGGAAGTTCTCAACTCAAAAGGTCATAGTATTAATCTATTAGACGACTTAAAGAATAAACCTTCAGTATTGATATTCTACCGTGGAGGCTGGTGTCCGTTTTGTAATATGCAACTATCAGAAATAAATGGAATTCAAGATAGTATAAGTGAGCTAGGCTATCAAATTATTGCTATAAGTCCAGACGATCCTAAAAATCTAATACCAACGGACGATAGACATGACTTACGATATAAGCTTTACTCGGACTTAAACGGTGATCTCATAGAGGGTATGGGTATTGCTTTTTATACTGATGAGGTCACGAGCAAATTTATAAGCAGTAGATCTGAAGGAAAACCTACTTCAATTTTACCAGTCCCTTCTGTTTTCATTGTTAATCAAGATGGAACTATTGTATTTGAGTATATAGCTCCAGATTACAAGAAGCGCATTTCAGCGGAATTATTATTAGCAGTTTTAAGAACTCTGGATAAAGGATAAAATTAAATAATGATTTAATGTTAAATTCTATAGAAGTTTCTTTTGCAAAAGAAAAATACAACATACACTTTAAGAAGTTTAATTGGAGTCCTGATTTTTTAATGTTAATGATTAAAAATGGACTGCTGCTTGGCAGAAAGGAGCCTAATGGTAGAATAACTGTTTTGGAATCTTCCCTTTTGGAACTTATAGATTTCGCAGAATGGACTAGGGAAAATGCTTATTATTTTTCTCAAGACGAATTGTAATCAAGTAATGAAACAATTAGTACTCGTATTGATTTTATCGATGTTCTCTTCTAACATAGAAGAGTGTGATGAAAAAATTAATAGAGATAGATCAATTAGTGATATTTAGTATTGTTTTCCTTTTGATATTTACGAAGTTGGTTAGATGGATACGTTTGACATAGTTTCAGGATCTTTGGTTCTTAGAGGGGGGACAAATCACGAAAATTAATTACTATTTTCTTGTTACTATCATCTTCTATTGGTTGTTTAATCCTGTTTTTTTTTGCTCAGAGAGTTAATTAACTCATTTAACGACTTTGTTTGACGCTCAGTTCTTGTAGTTTTTAAAGCTTCTTTATAATGAAATAAAGCCTTTTTCTTATCACCCATTGCATCATACCATCTACCCAAACCGAAGTGAGTTGGCCACACCTCACCTCCATATTTATCAAAATTGAATCTTAATATTTTTAAAGCCTTACTATGCTCATTAATGGATATTAATTCTCGTCCATAATAGTATAATTCTTGTGGTGTTCCTAAAGAAACCGCCAAGTCTTCAGCTGCGTTTGATTCGTTTACATTTCCAATTTTTTCAAGAATACGTGCTTTAAGTAAGTTGTTTTCGAAATTCGAGTTTATAATAATAGACTCGTTAGCCCAGTCCAGTCCTTTCTCAAGATAGATATCGTTTTCTAAACAATACTTCCCGGCTTGGAATGGACCTTCATAATAGAAAAGTCCAATTCTTCCTTTTAGCTGGTTTTCAAAACTTTTTATAGCGATTTGATGGACATCAAAAGATATCTCAAAAGAAACCTTAAGGTTTTCCCATTTTAAAGTAGATACAGTCTTATCGGGAAGGCGTTCATCAAAGTCAAATGTGAGCCATTCCTTGTATGATGATTTTTCTGGCTTTACACTGATCCGAAGGGCATCATTACCGGCTTCATAAGAAAATGAACCCCAGGAACTGATATCTTTAGAAAAGATGAAAGTAAATTCCTCTTCGGTGGGAATGATAAAAAGACCATACGTTCCAGCATCGATTATTCTATTTTCTACCAGAGCTTGATGTGAAAAAGTTATTGTTGTGTTTTCATTTGCTCCTACCCTCCAAATTTCATTATATTGAACAAGGTGTCCCCATATTTCACCCTCTCTTCCATTAACATCGGGGCTATGATAATCAATTTTCACGGAAGCTAATCCAACTCCTTGTGTTATAACAACTCGTTGATTATTCCCATCAGGTGGAGCATTTAAGAATTGTGGATATATTCTACAATAAGTAGAAAAAAAAAGAAGCCCTAAAAAGATTCGACAAAAGAAATCAAGGTTAATTTTGAAATATTTCATTGGAATTTTTTAATTGGTCTATATACCACTGGGTTGGATTTGGAGTAACTGCAAGTTGTTCAACTTGCCGGCCATTAGAATCTAAAATGTATATAGCAGGGAATCCTTGAGGTTTATATTTGTTAAAGATTTCTTTATTACGGGTGGCCCTTTTCTCAGATAATTGATTTTCAGGTTTTGACGGAAAATCTAAAACCAACAAAACAAACTTATTCTTTGCGAAATAACTAAACTGTTTTGTTTCAAACAGTACTGTGTCCAATCTTAAGCAATTGGCACACCAATCAGAACCTTGAAATCTTAAAAGGATTGGCTTTTTGGTCTCCTGCGCTTTTTCCAGTGCTAAATCGAAATCCTCAAACCAAATAAGTTTATGGTTCTCTTGACAAAATACCTCTGAAAAAAGGATTAAAAAGCAAAATGAAAAGACGTTTTTCATAAGCGCATCTTTATTCACAACTAAATTTTGTAATCAACCTAAGTAAATTATCGTTTCGAACTAGCATTTTATTCTTTAATTAATCCTAATAGTTAAAATTCTTTATACCTCTCATTCACTTCTTAAAGTCTTAGTTGGGCTAGTATTTACAACTTTTGAAATATGTCTTGAAACAGTGAGTAAGACTATGAAAGTCAAAGAAAACAGAGGTATTAAATAAATAATTGGACTTAAAGTTGTTTGGTACTCAAAGCTATCGAGCCAGTTATTTATGTTGAAATAAGCAATGGGGATGCTGACAAGACAAGATAAGGCACTCAATACTAAATATTCTTTGAAGAGTTCCCTCGATATTGACCATTTACCAGCACCCAAAACAAGTTTAATTCCTACTGATTTGATTTGTAGCTTCAAAGCATAGTTAGACAAGGCAATCAGTCCAAGAATGGCAAGTAAAAGCGCGACAAAAGTGAAAAATTGGAAAAGGTTTCTAAACCTAATGTCATCATCATATTGCTTTTTGAAGTGATCATTCAAAAAAATATAGTTAAAAGGCTCTTGAGGAAAGGCTTCGACAAATCTTTGCTCAATAACTTCAATTAATTTAGAAGGATCGCCCGAAAATTGTATAATATAGGAATTTCCCTGATATAAAGAGTCCAATTGAAAAGCTATAGGTTCAATTGTAGAATGCAGACTACTATGATGAAAATCCTCAACAACACCAATTATCTCATAGTCTTCTTGTTCTGCAGGAAAGCTTACTCTTTTGCCAATGATGTCATTTGGAATATTGAAACCAAGTTGTTTCATCCCCTCTTGATTAATGATTAATGCCGTAGAGTAGTCAGAAGTTAGCGATATGTCGAACCATCGTCCATCATTCAATTGTAAATCAAGACTTTTTATATAATCTATGCTCACAGCTATTCGATTAAAATGAAGAGCTCTGTCTTCATATCCCTTAAGAGTTATAGTTTGCCTCCATCTATTGATGTCTCCAGGTAATACAGTACTACTTGAGATACTTGATACTTGTTTTAGCTTGTTTATGTTCTCAGCAAATCGATTTGCTTTTAATTTAAAATTACTTTCTCTAAAAACTGAAGAAGGTAATCTAACTCCGACTTTCTGATCAATATTGATACCTAGATTCTTATTTAACATGTAATTGAACTGACTATTAGCTGCTAATAAACAAGTAATCAAAAAACCAACTATCGCAAATTGTAGGACAACTAAAAATTTTCTTATTACAAATCTTCTCGTATTGTTCTTTGAATAGTTTTTTAATACATCAATAGTATTGATAGACGACAAAACGATTGCAGGATAAAAGCTAGCTATTGTCGATCCTAATAGAAGGAATGAAAGCAGAATTACAAAGAATTTGATATCTCTAACATCAATTGATAGTTGAAGTCCTAACAAGTAGGAAATTTGATTCGAAAAAATAAATAATATTATTATTGAAGAAACAAAAGTTATAAACGTTAAGATTAAAGATTCAAGCAAGAATTGCCCAATAAGCTGACCATGGAAAGCTCCAACTACTTTTTTTATTCCTATTTCTTTCGATCGATTTATTGCTGTCGCAGTGGAAATATTTACAAAATTAATCCAAGCAATCATCATTACGAGAATGCCAATACCAAAGAACAGGTTTAAGGTGCTTCTGTTAACACTATCTTCTAACTCGTTGTTCAGTCCTGTAACTAAATGAATTTCATTAATGGGTTCAATAATTGACAATTGCTGTCTTCCTGATTGGTTGTCCAACTCCTTTCGGTTTCTGTCAAACAGATTCTGGATTTTTTCAGAAACAACTTCTCGTTCGAAATCCTCTTGAAGTTCAATAAAAGTATAAAAGTCGGACCAACGCCAGTTTACCTGTTTCAATGTTAGTGATGCCCAATGAAGAGTAGGACTATGGAAATTTCTGAATATTTTCATGGGAACGAATATTTCTGTGTTTTTGAAGTAGCTGTTTTCTGGGACATCTTCAAAAACTCCTTTAATGATCAGATCAAATTGTCCTTCCGTTCTTAAACCCAGATATTTGAGTGGTTTTCCAATAGGATTTTCGTTACCAAATAGAGTTTTAGCAAGTGTAGATGAGATAAAAATGCCGTTAGGGGAATCCATATCTTGGACATTGCCTAATAATATTTGAATCGAAAACATATTAAAGAATGAGGAGTTTGAGAATAAAACCTTGTTAATTCTATAATTCTCTAACTGACTAATAATTGTAGCGGATTCGCTATAAATATTTGTAGCATTTAAAACTTGCGGAATTTCTTGCTTTAAAGCCTCAGCCACTCCAAAATAAGAGGTCGCTCTTTTATTCTGTTCCTCACCGGTTTCAACTATGACTGTATGATTTCTAACTCTGAACAATCGATCTTTTTTAGCATGATAACTGTCATAGTTTAATTCATATTGACTGTAATAAAATGTGACAGTACAAACTAAAATCCCGACAGTCATCCCAATTAGATGTTGTATTAGTGTAGCTCTATTTCTTTTTCTGAACATAAACTTGAAGCTCAGGAGTATAGAGGAGGCATTTAGTATATTTGATGATTTTGACATATCTCTGAATATTGCTGATTTAGGTTATTTAGATCTGCTGCAAGTTTTCTGCCGTACTATTCATTTTTCACCTTAAGTAGATATGACATAATATTCTTGATAGATCCAAATAATATAGAAACTCAATTAATTCAATTGTTGGGCTTATTTGTTAATTACTTCAATAGGAAATTATTGAGTGGTATGGTTTTCTGAATGAGTGTACACTTGAGAACTAATAATTTCATTTAAGGCATAAATAGATTTTAAAGAAAAGGTTGATTAACAGACTAATTGATACTTGTTTAAAAGATCCTGAGGACAGTGGTTTGATAGTAACAAATTGAAGAAAATCAAATTGAATAGATGCTTTAAAGTCAAAAGCATTGTCCAAAAATCCCACTAATTGAATTAGTGATTTTGATATAGTTGGACATTGGATGTTAAAAAATGACCATTTGAATTCTTATTGTCTGTTTTCAGGTTTGCAGGAGCTTATCGAATATTACTTTTCAAAAAATTTAATTTCATGAAAAATTTTTCAAAAAGTACTTATCTGTTTTTGCTAGGGTTTATACTTAGCGTTTCTACCTTCTCCCAAGTTAAATTGGTTGATGATAAAGACTATTACAATACCCTCACAGGAAATTGGTTTCTGGTTTCCGATAACCAATTAGATTCAGGGTTTAATCTAGAAATAAAAAGCTCCCTGCATTCTGGAGTTTATGAAGAAAAATGGACGTTCGATATCGGAGTTAGGGTTTTTAAATCTATTGCAGTGAGAATATGGGAAGAAGAGGAAGAAATGTGGAAATTATATTGGTTTGGACCAGGGATAACTAGAATTTCCAATTCTGAAAAAGTAGATAACATTTGGTACTTCTTAAATGAAACTGAAAGGGATGGAAAAAAAATCCTTGGACGGACTTCATGGGAAATTCAAAACAATGGTGATATGCATAGGCATTATGAAATAATGAATCAGGAAACCAATGGTTGGGAGACAAAAACTCTGGAGGTTTATAGGAAGAAATAGTTAAAATTTGGATTTCTGAAACTCTAATTAAAAACTCTTCTATCATTAGAATAAACATAATTGGTCAAGCCTACATGTTCGTCAAAAAAAATCCTTAATCGTTTTATGTAGTTAATGTAGTTGGATAATGGTCATTACCATAGACCGATAAGAAGAAAGACAGAAAGTAAACTGAGAACGGACTTGAGGAATAGTCTCTCAAAGCAATAATAGGTTACCGGATTCGATAGTAGATGACCTTTTTGAGAATGGAGACAATTGGATTCAAGGAATAAACTACTTAAAGCAATTTAATGAAAATCAATACTTTCTTTTTAGAATGTACTGCTTGTAAAGATTTAGCTCCAAATGCGCCAGTCAAACAATTTTTAATACCATTCAATTTATTCCAGTTTTTGAAGAAACTTCTAAAGTATCTTATATAGCTAAGTTGCGACTGCAAATGTTATTAGTAGTGCTATTTAGAATGTGTTACTAATGCAATCATTCCCGCTTATCTGATTTAATTAGTTGAATAAAATAAAATAGGTAAGCTTTAAAGACCAGCATTGTCTGGTCTTTTTTTATTATAGCTATGTAAACCTTCTCTAATTGGCTTTTGGAAAAGAAAAGAACGGTCACTAAGTACCGTTCAAGAGAGTAGCTAATAGAATTCATTATATTCTCAAAATGATGATATCTCAATCAGATTGAGGTTTTAAGTCTTTTGTTTCAGTCGGCCAAGTAAGAGTTAGTTAATTAGAATTTGGTGTGTCTCTTTTAAGAATAATCGGCACAACCAATTCTATCACTATTGCTTGATCAATGAAATCACGAACAGTTTTAGCAAAGAGAGGGTGATACATTGAGAATGTCCGTTCGAACTATTGAAGACTATCTGTAAAGATTCAGTAAGAATTATACCAATCAAACAATTTTTGATACCATTCAATCTCATTACTTCCTTTTACCATTTCTTATTGAGAGGCATATGATAAGGTTGCGCATTAATTAAATGTTCAATCAAAATAATGCATATGAAAAAGAATTACTCATTGATTTTATTGTTCTTTTTGGTGGTTGCTAATGTAATGGCTCAAAGAACAGTAACAGGTAAGGTTACTGATGATGTTGGCGAAGGAATTCCTGGTGCAACTGTTCTCATTAAGGGAACAAGTAACGGGATTGTAACCAATGTTGACGGGAGCTATAGCCTAAATGTTTCTGATGGAGATATATTAGTGATCTCTTTTGTTGGCTTTGAAAGCCAAGAAATACCAATTGGTACACGTTCGACAATTGATGTTTCTTTGGCCCCAAATTTTACAGAGCTCCAGGAAGTGGTGGTAACCGCAGCTGGAATTGAAGCGAACAAACGAGAGTTAGGTTATTCAATTCAAAATATTGACGCAGATGAAGTTCGTCAAGCAAACGAAACAAATTTTGTTTCTGCTTTAAGTGGTAAGGTAGCCGGAGTTCAGGTAACGAGTTCAGGTGGTAGTCCTGGTGCTGCAGCCCAAATACGAATTAGAGGAAATAAAACCGTACAGGGAAGCAATGCTCCTTTATTTGTGATTGACGGAGTTCCGATAGATAATTCTACCTTTAATACCGATGATGCACCTGATGATTCCCCATCTGATCGAGGTTCTGGAGGAGTAACTAATTCGAACAGAGCAATTGATATTAATCCCAATGATGTAGAATCTCTCACTGTTCTGAAAGGACCAGCTGCCACCGTTTTATACGGTATCAGAGCTGCAAATGGTGCTGTCGTAATTACGACAAAAAAAGGCTCCAGAAATAGTACAGCAAAGGTAAGTTATGCGTTCGGTTATACACTTGATAAGGTTAATAAGCTACCCGAACTACAAAGAACCTATGCTCAAGGAGGGTTTGTGACGGATCAGGTCGACGATGATGGAACAATTTTAGGAAATCCTAGGTATCCTGACAACTCAATTACTTTCCTCGCAGCGATGACAGGCTCTACTGCTAGAACAAGTTGGGGTCCAAGATTTTCAGAATTAAGCTACTCCTCTATACCTTCTATTTGGGATACAAATGGTCTTATTGTACCGATCAATGACCCATCGGCGACAGGTGTTACTCCAAGTTCATATGATAACCCAGATTTATTTTTTGAAAATGGATCAACTTTCACGCATAATGTAAGTGTTCAAGGAGGGACAGAGAAGACGTCTTATTATTTTTCTGTGGGTAGACTTGATCAAACAGGAATTATGCCTAATAGTGATTTTGGAAGAACAAGTTTGAAATTTACTTCTTCCACTGAAGTAGCAAAAAACTTAAATGCTACACTTTCTGCAACTTATATTAAATCAGGGGGAAGGAAAGTGCAAAATGGCTCAAACACTTCTGGTGTGATGCTTGGACTACTTCGAACGTCTCCTAATTTTGATAATAGTGCTGGATATGAGTTTCCGGATGGATCTCAAAGAGCGTACAGAGGCGGAAGTATTTACGACAATCCTTTTTTTACTGTTAATAAGAACTTTGCAACTGATGAGGTCAATCGTTTCATAGGCTATACTCAGCTGTCTTATGACCCATTACCATGGTTGAATATGACTTACAGAATAGGAACTGATACTTATGGTGATGATCGTATTTTTAGAAACTCTATAAATTCCTCTACTCTACGTGATGGGCAAGTTATTAATCAGACTATTCAAAGTACTGATTTGAATTCGGATTTACTTGCGACTGTACAGAAAGATTTCGGAGAGAAATTGAATACAAGTTTCACGGTAGGGCACAATTATTATAAAAAGAATATCAATCTGAACAGAATTGATGGTAGAGGTTTAGCGTCCCCAAATTTTTTCAATATTGCATCAGCACAATCTGTTAATGCTTCTGAAAGGACGGAGGAAAGGCAGCTATTTGGACTTTATGGTACACTAACTGTTAATTATGATAATCAACTTTTCGTGAACTTAAGTGGAAGAAACGATTGGTCATCTACTCTTCCAAAATCAAATAACTCGTTTTTTTATTCTGCTGCTAGTTTAGGATGGGATTTTACTCAAACTTTCGATATCAACAGTCCAATTCTTAATTACGGTAAGTTAAGAGCTTCATGGGGGCAAGTAGGTAATGATCCAGGGTTTGCAGTTACTTCAAATGGCTTTGAGCAATCTGTCGTTGACGATGGATGGACTACTCCCAATGGAGTATTGTTTCCGGCTTTTGGAGTGAATTCGTTTAATTCTAACGGACTTTTGGGAAATCAGGATTTAGTCGCAGAGATAACTACAACAACTGAGTTTGGTGGCGATTTTCAGTTTTTGGACGGTCGAATTGGTCTTGACGTTACTTATTTTGTTGCGAAAACCACCGATGCAATTTTGAATATTACTCTCCCTAGTACCAGCGGATTTCAGGAAAGGGCGGTGAATTCAGCCGAGATTTCCAATAAGGGAATTGAAGCCGCATTAAGTGCCTCGATATTAAAAGTGGGAGGATTTTCTTACAATGTTGGTTTGAACTTCACTCGTATTCGAAATGAGGTAATATCACTAGCTGATGGAATTGATGTTTTAACCATTGACCCATTTGGTACTCAGAGAGTAGTTGCGGGATTCGCGTTCGGAACTTTCTTTGGGACTCGATTTCTAAGAGATGATAATGGAAACATGGTTATTAACCCTGCAGACGGGATGCCATATGAGGACGCAACAGAGG
Organism: Cytophagaceae bacterium; assembly: GCA_006969745.1. GTDB lineage: Bacteria > Bacteroidota > Bacteroidia > Cytophagales > Cyclobacteriaceae > Ekhidna. Next base: position 648,334 of record CP030886.1, on the reverse strand, counting down.
GAGTTGTAGGTGATCCAAATCCAGATTTCTTACTTGGTTTCAGAAATAGCTTTTCTTACAAAGGATTCACATTAAGCTTCCTTTTGGATATTAGAGAAGGTGGAGATATTTACAATGGAACAAAAGGTGTATTAAACAACTTTGGAATAGGAGCTGAAACTCTAGATAGAGAAGAACGGGTGGTGTTCCCAGGAGTTCTTGGATCAACCGATGGCGATGGAAATATCATTCCGACATCAACACCTAATAATATTGAAGTTGTTAAAGGAGGACAAGATGGCGGAGGGCCAATTGGCAGTACCAATTTCTATTCGAACTATGGTTTTGTCAACCTAACAGAATTAACTGTAGAAGATGGTTCGTGGATTCGAATGAGAGATATTTCGGTGAGTTATAATCTACCAACGGACCTTCTAACTAAAACTCCATTTAGTAATGCTTCTATCACAGTAAATGCTAGGAATCTGTTTTTAATAACAGATTACTCAGGTATTGATCCTGAAACTAACCTTACTGGTGATTCTAGTAATGTATTTGGATACGATTATTTCAACAACCCTAACACAAAAAGTTATGGTGTTAATGTTAATCTGACCTTTTAATTAAAATAATAATATTAATATGAAACAATATATCAATAAAAAGATTTGGATTGCCACTTTTATGATAGCTGGGGTAGTTTCGTCTTGCGATTTTGGAGATACTAATATCAATCCTGCTCAACCAGAAGAAGTGGCAATGTCCGCTCTTCTACCAAATGCAGAAGTGTCTCTTAGTTGGGCTATAGGAGGTGAGTTTGTCAGAATGGGTGGCTTACTTATGCAGCAATTTGAAGGTATTAATGCTCAGCAAGAAGATAATTATCAATACTTAATTAGAGAAGCTGATACTGATGGAGTATGGCAAAGAACCTACTTTAATGCTCTCACTTCTTCCGATCAGATTATTAGACAGGCAATAGAAGCGGATGCTCCACATTATCAGGGTGTTGCTCAAGTTATGATGGCATACGGAATTAGTGTGCTCGCAGATGCATTTGGCGATGTGCCTTATTCAGATGCGTTTGGTGCTATAGATGGCAATTTTGCTCCGCAGTACGATTCTCAAGAAGATTTGTATGGTACAATTTTACCTGCGTTGATTTCTGATGCGATTAGCAATCTTAGTGAAACAACAAGTATTGGAGGCTCGCCTAGTACAGATGATCTTATTTTTGGAGGAAATCTTGATAATTGGATAGCAGCAGCTAACTCCCTTCGTGTGAGATTAGCAATTCAAACGTCAAAACGCAACGGAGATGCAGCTTATACTGATGCTCTCTCATTTCTTCCTAATGCAATCTCTGATAACTCAGGTGACTTTGAGATGATATTTGGGAACAGTGGAAATGAGGTAAACCCTCAGTTTCAGTTTTCACAGGATCGGGCTGGAAACATAAGGATGGATGCTACCTTTGCTACTAAGTTTATAGCGTCCGATACACGAGAACCTTTGATCATTAATCCTGATTTCGAGACTGGAGAAGAAAACAGTGGTTATTACAGTGTAAGTGCTTCTCCTGTAATTCTTATGAGCTACGTTGAATTAAAATTCATCGAAGCTGAAGCTGAATTGATGCAATCAGCATCCGATTTAGCAGCATCGAAATCAGCTCTTGATGCAGCTGTTGAAGCATCATTCCTCAAGATAACTAATACAACAACACCTGTTGCTTATCAGGCTGATTTAGATTCAAGGTGGGCGGCAGCAACAACCAATTCAGAACGACTCGAAATTTTAATAGATGAAAAGTTCATAGGCTGCTATTCACATGGAATAATTTCCTGGAACGATTACAGAAGGACTGGCTTGCCTGTACTTACACCTAATCCTCAAGGACAAAATGCATTTAATGCTAACGGGGAAATTCCTAGAAGACTTCCATATCCTCAGGAGGAGAGATTGCTGAATCTTGACAATTTACCCATCAAGACTCCTAATCTTCAAACTAGATTTTGGTGGGATCAATAGATTTCCAGTCGTATTAATAACTAAATAACTGAACAATATTTTTAATAATAAAACAAAAGCAATGATAGAATTTATGTTAATAGTTGAGGGGGATGGCAGGAACTGCTCTGAGGAAGAAATGATGAAAAAATTTGGAGCGTATGCCGAATGGCAAGCCAAGTATTCTGAGAATTACATTAGTGGAGCCCCATTTAAACCAGTGGGTAGACATATTGATGAAAATGGAAATGTAGCAGACAATGGTGCATTCCTGAATGCCGATACAATTGTCGGAGGGTATGTACATTTAAAAGCTAAAGACATCGCTGAGGCGACTTCAATAGCTCAAGAATGTCCATTAATTAATCCAATGCGGATTCAAATAAGACCATTCGATATTCCAAATTAATAAATTAATTATTTCAAGTTGAACTACATGCTTGTATTGCATTAACGTTATAGGATAAATATGGATAAATATCTCTATTTGTCACTCTCAACGATGCAGTGCAAGCATGTTTAATTTTAAAATGCTATTAGGAGCTTCTTTAGAGACGAAATCTACAGTTATACATTCTGAATGCTAAAGGTTGAGTCCTATTAAGTTGTAAATTTGGGTTACCAATAAAGTATGTCGATCTCACTTAAGGCAAAATAACTTTTAATTAAGAAATTAGTCTTACCATATTTAATAAGTCCACAGTGTAACTTTAGAAGGGCTGACAGGATTTCTTCCGAAGAATGGTTCAATCACTTTCAAGTTGCTTAAATCAATAGATATTTAACAAAAAATGAAAGACCTACTCAATTGATTTTGTCAAATCGTCAATTTTCGCTTTGATTAATTTTTTTCTGTGACTTACACCTCCTATTCTTTAAACAGTCTTTGTTAACATTTGATAAAGACCACCTCAACGATTCTCCTTTTCCCAATTTTCCTTTTTACTAATTAATCTTTCTTTCCTGTTCGCGGGAGCTATTTTTATGGCTTCATCTAGAAGTTTAAATGCCTTTTTTGTTTCTCCTTTTCGTTTATAAATGTTAGCCATACCATTTTTTGACACCCATACCTGGTCTGGAAATTTTTTGGCTGAAATTTCATAAGTTTTAATGGCAAAATCATAAAGCTCTAAGTTGATAACTTGTCGACCATAAAAAACAAATGCACCTAGGGATATGCCTTCTAAATTGAACGCTTCGTTTAAAATGCTATCAGCAGATTTCTCTTCACCTAACAATTTCCGGATGTTTGCATTGGTCGTAAGAGTTGCGAAATTTGCCAATCCACCAAAATTCGGATTAACAGCATTTTCGGACCACAGAAGTGCCTGATCTAAATGGATTTTATTATTCATACAAAATACAGCTGCGGCTTGATTCCACCCACCGGTTGTTGCACCATTGACAGCTTGGAAAGAACCTTGAGTCGCTAAAAGATTTTCATAAACTATTTCATTGGTATTGACACTCATATTAAAAGGAATAACTTTATTTCCCCAATGTAAGTTTGTAGTAACAGATTGTGCGGTTATATCGGTAAAGTAAAATTCTAATTGTTCTTTAAAATTCTCGGAGTTTAATGTATATACCTTGAGCTTGAACAGTACGTGCTCAGGTTGAAAATTAAGAGTTCCAAAACCTTGATAATTAGTGCTGAAAATAACATCTGCAGAATCATCTTCAAACACTGCCATAAAGAGTCCATATTTACCTGCAGGTAAAGTGTTTTCTCCAATTTGTATCTCATGACTTGTTTCGATAATAGTGTTTTCGTTCGCTCCAGTTCGCCATGGAGCAGTTCTTGTCCTGTCTGCTGCAGGAGAGTTGTATCCATAAGAAACGACGCCGCCCCATATTGTTCTTTGATTGACACTTGGCCTAGAGTAAGTTATTGAGATTTCCGTTATGCCTACTCTTTGCGAGACTGAAGCTTTTGGACTAACAGTTGGTAGTTCCTGAGCTTGCCCTAAAGAAAGCAAGCCCGCCAGTAAAATCGTACATAGTGATATAATTTTCATAGTAATTGTAATTAGTGTTTCTTATTTTAAACCTCAAGAATCATGTTGCATCCGTGTATCATTATCCAGTTTTAATATATAAGCTTCTTTCTGTACCACCTCAAAACCAAATTTGTGATATAGCTTAATTACTCAAGCATTCTCAACGTCATCAATTAATTATAATTCCGTCAAGTGTTATACGCTTCCTTTTCTAATCTGATGTAAGGCTTTAATGTTATGTGAGCATAAAACTTAGTTAATCGTCCTTTTCACTTTTCTGGAATAATTCATTAATAAAATGAATGTAACGTAAGACTATTTTTCTTCGTCAAGAGTAATCGAGACTTTATAGGCAAGGGTTTATTTTTAAAATCTAATGGCACATTGAATGTACGCTCCCACTTTTATTTATTATAAAGAACACCCATTCAATGGAAAAAATTGACCATTCAATTTTAATAGTTATTTACGGCCGTTTATTTTTCTCGAAAAGAGTGTCCTTGATTTGGTTCGAATACTATTAAAAATGAAAAAGATTGGATTGTTAGTTATTGTGTTCATCTGGATGATGGGATGCAATGAAGATTTAGAAAAGGTTCCTAATTCAAAAAAAGTAAATTCTACAGAATTTGATTTGCCACTCCATTTTTGGGTAATAGGTAATGCAGCTGGTGATTCGGAGGGAAGGTACATCGAATGTGTTTGTGAATTAATTTTTGAAATAGACTCAAATTACTCACTGAGAAAAGACACCGTAATTTATCGTGGAACCGGAGGAGGTCATATCTCAAGAAAGTCATTAGATGAAAACGAAGAAGGAATTGCATTAATACCTGACTTATACTTCCCTTATGTAGAGGTTAAGGTATTTGGTGATTCAATAGTAATGGACGTGAGTAATTTCCCAACTACCGGAAGCAGATTTTATGATGAAACGGAGTTCTGGAAAGGCAAATTATTGGAGAATGGAACAATTGAGGGAAGATGGACCTGTGCTCCATTTGATATTTACGAAGGAGGATGGGTTGACACACTAGGTACGGCCACAGGTACTTGGATCGTAGAACCAATTGAATAAGTATCATGAAAGTAGTATTTCCGTTTTTCTTATATTTTCAACTATTTCGCTTTATGGCTGATTTGTAAGTATAGTGAAACGGTGGATTGATCTGGCCACTCAATGAACTAAGATCACAAAAATCCCGAAAGTCTGTCAAAGTCTCATCAAAGGGATTTGGTTCGTGAGACTCACAAAACCATTGTTTGGCAAAACTCAAAAAGTCTAATGAATGTTCGATAAGAAGGGAAGTTAAGTTAATCTAAACTCTTCATACTATACCAAATAAAAGGGTTCAAGAATTGTAGTCATACGACGAGTTTATTCATGTAGTCTTTACTACGTTATAATCTTTCTTTATTTAGTTACACAAACAACTGAAAAATACCTAAAAATGGGTATGGGTTTTTTAGACACGGTTATTGATCTTTAAACAGATTACAAATAATATTTTTACCTTAATCTACGTAACATGTCGGCATTAGAATCAATCCCAGCAATTTTAGCCATGCGGCATCTAAGAATTCGTCATTATCCTAAACAAATGTTAAATTAATTTAATCGTATTTGTAAAATAAGTCCCCCAGCAATTTGAGATTAGTCATTATAGCGAGATCATTCAATGAATCCAAGTGGTCTGAACTTTTCACCATTTGCAACCTGATTGAAAATGGTGAAATCGAGAATGATTTTGATTTTGATACTGAATCTTTCCGGTATTTCTTAACCGATAAAGAAGGTATTGATGTCAAGCCCGATGACCTAAAGGGCATTAAACTTGCTGACTTAGAATTCATCCCGGCTGCAGTTTCTGTATTGTTTATTCCTGCTCATAAAGACATCCATTACACAGAACTCATAAGTATTCTAAGATTTAATGACAAGTTCCCAGAAATCAACTTTGGCATTGACCTTAGAGGGTTCCCAGACCGAGGAAAGTCGGATCGCTTTTTATTCAAAGTCTCAAAGTTCTTTTTTCTAATAAACAACTTCAACAAGCTCAAGTTACGAAACTTGTTTGTCTTGACAAGACAATTCAGCAAGCCCAAGCGTCTTGAACAGATAACAAAGGCGGATTCTATTCTTGTCAGCAGGCTGTTTACCCCACTTCTTCCAATAACTACAGATCTTTTTGAATTCTACTTCAGCAAAAGCTTTAATGTAACAACTAAGGATAGCAGGTATATAAAAAACTACCTTACTAAATCTGTTAATCAACTAAACAGAGAAATTGTTGATTGCATTGAAAAATGGAGTGGGAAGTGGAAAAAAAAGGCACTTAAGTCAAATACTCAAAAGGCATTGATAGAAAATGCGACAAATGTTTTAGATGTAATAACCACAATAAATGAAAAGCCGATTCTAGTCCAGTTTTTGGCCTATAGTATTATATGTGAATATGGCCTGCTATCAAAATCAACAAGGACATACTATACACAGGCTTGGACCAAACGAGTCATTCAGGATATTTCTGAATTGGAGAATTTATTTCGTTTTATTGAATTATTTCTATCCGGTGTTCGTGAACTCGCAGAGAACATTGTTTATCATACTTCAGATAGAAAAGGATATTTCTTCTTCCATCTAAAGCCAATTGATGAAGTCATTAATTCGTCCGAATTATACTTCGAAGATTTCAAAAGCTATGTTGATAATATTGAGGAATCTGGTGATGAATTTAAAATCTACGAAAATGGATTTCATAGGTTTCTCGAGTTTTCAATATTTGATTACGAGGTAAATGGTATTGCGAAAACAATTAAAAAGAGCCAGCCAAAAAGTGATGGTTTAACATTTATTGATTACTTCACTCCAAGACCTCCCAAGAACATCTCGACTAAAATTGAATATCCTGAATTCCGACATTTTGCCCATCTGGGTCTAAAAACATTCACCTCAATAATTCAAGATCGACTTGGTTATTTCGAAATAAAATCAAATAGATCGAAGGAGCAAAAGGATACTTGGTTCATCTATAAAGATACATATCCTAGCAAAAGCCGATTGGTCAAAAGCCATATGCCTGGTACTGAATTCCAGGGACTAGTACCGTTGATTTCATTTGACGAACCCGTAACTTATAAAATAGATTTTGAGAAGGAATCAATCAACGAGCAAATTGTCAAATGGCTAAATGAGAAAAGGAATAAAAAGGGCAAGAGCCTTTATCATCAAATAAAGAAATTCGAGGATTTCACCATTCATGGTGATAATCCATTTAAAAAATTTAATAGGGAGGGAATATATGACTACATCGTTGATGTAAGCCTGCGAATTTCAAAATACATAAAAAATTCAAACATTACCTCTGTTTCTATTGATTCCAAAGACGTATATGATGCTATCGGAACGAGAGATTCGTTTAGCACACTTTTTAAAATATTGGCCTATTCCCAATTGGAAGTCAAGGTTAAACAGCTATATATCTATAACGTCTCTGAAAGGGAATTAGACCAACTTATTGCTGTAATAAGAAATATCTCAAAGCTTGGGATAATATGGAGTAACGATTCATTCCTTTATCTGTTCGATGATAGTAATTCATTTACACCGATAATCCTAACCGGGTCCTCCAAGTCCAGACTTTTAAGTGCAAATAGCCAATCCACTCGCCTCTATGGAAGGAAACACAGGTTTTTTGATAAGCTGTATTCCATTAAAGAGACTGGAGAGGGGGTTAATAGTGAAGGCATTAATGATGATTCTGAATTCTTAAGCACTACTCCATTTGATATTATTATCCCTGTAAGCAATGAATCTAATCGACCGGTTACACTATTTGAACATAAAACTTCTAATTATTTGGATAGAAATATCTATCTGGATTACGGATTTCAAATCAATGAAACACACGTAAGACTCGGATCGAAACTGCACATAAGAGATTTCTATGATGCAACAACTCTTTTCCTAAATAGCTTTAACATTAATAGGTTTAGCTATTTGATAGCTGATCAAATTCTTAATTCGGCTTTATCAGAAAAGAAAAACTTTATTCTGGTAGGTTATGGCAAGTATTCCGAATTAACCATTTCTAACGTTGAAAGCATTCTTACTAGGGTCCTTTCTGATGGCGGGGCTAAACTCATTGGTAGTACTGTCATTAGAGACTCAGAAAGTTTGCAGCCGTCAAAACCATTTAATGAATTATTAAGAGAAAATACTGCCTATCACTTTGTGATAGTGGTACCGATAGCAAGTAGTCTATCCACGTTTACTAGAATTTGGAAATCTATCCTTAACAACCGGAATGGACGCTCAGAGGATTCTTTGTTTCTTGATACGACCATTAGTTTGGTGGTAGTACGAGATGATTTTGGTGATGATATCAATTCAATTACTCGAAAAGAGGCTTTCTATGGCTGGAAATCGATTGACGTTGAAAGTAGGGTTATCAGCGTAAACCAAGGAACGCAACTCGAGGTGCAATATGGAATTCTTAAATCAACGGATTGGTCAGTTCCTATTTATTGTAAAACATGTTTTCCTGAAGTTTCCGTTTCTTCTGCCCATCAACCACTAATTGAAACAAATAAAGTTTCTGTTGTCCCAAATCACATTTTAGGACTTCCTGTAATTGAAAACAAAACTTACCAATCTTTTCTTGAGGAATTAGACAGGATTAAATACCTTAAGAGCTACGTGCAATATGGTCACATTCGAGTGGATCATACACATCATCTTTATTACATAGATTCTAAAAATTTTTTAAGACCAAAAGTCAATATTGACCTGGTCAGTGGTTGGTTAAAAGATGTCCACGATAATATATCTGAAGAAATTTATGATAAGAATATTGTTATCATAAATTCTCAACATCCATCCAATGTCAATTTTGTTCAATTGGTAAATGATGTTGTTTTTAGCGGCTCGGCTTTCATAATTACTATTGACTTTCGGGACGATTTTCGAGATAATGTATTATCAAAATTCTCCTATCTGAGCCGTGAGGGTTTAGATGAGATCTGCTTCTTCTATGTTGATGACGTCCTGGCTACTGGTAATACATTAAATATGGCCTCAAGCTATTTGAAGTCAATGTTGGACAATGGCCAGTCTGTATCTGAATTATCCAATGATGAAGATTCAACAAATTTCAAAGCACCTTTTACAGGAGTAATAACACTTATAAATCGGCTTTCCAAGTTTCGGAAGGCAGATGCCCTTAGAGATTCATTGAGAACAGGTGCTTCTAAGAATTTTTTTAGTTTCATTGATCTTTATTTTCCTCCCATAAAGTATCCGGATACGCCTTGTTTCTTATGTAAGGATACTGATTCCATAAGTGGCATATCAGAACAGACGTCTTTTGATCCCATCCGAATGGTTTGGATAAATAAGCAAAGAAGGAACAGGGCAAGAAGCTTAAAAGACTTAGGCTACTGTAAGCCCAGGCATTTTAGAAGACTAGAATACACTCACTCGTTATACTTTCTCCTTAACACACCTTATTCGGAAAAGAACGGAATAGGCTTATTGTCCGATACACAATCGGTTCCTGTGAGTATTAAAAGGACCGAATTAACTAAATTCTTTAAATACGGAACCTCATATTTCAACAAATACAAAGCACTTAACACACTAGAAAAAATTGATATGGTGAAGACAATTTCCAGTCCACCGTTGATTTATTACCACATTCTCAGGAAAGAAACATGTGATATCCTAAGTAAGGAATTTTTAAAAATAATTGATCCAAGTAGAAAGAATGAAGATTTATCAGTCCTTGACATTAATTTAATTATAGTCCTAATCAACCAGTTAGTAGAATTAAGATCCACATTAGTTATACGGCATGAAGTCATAAAGAATCTATGGATTTTGTTTGAATCCATTCTATTAAAGTATGGAATCGATGATAACTTAATACGCTTCTTCAGAGACCTTAACAATCCAAAATACTCTTCTTTTAAAAGCATCATTACAACAGTATATAATAAATCAGAAGTAGATATAGCAAAGAAATGGGATGATTCTAAGGCTGCAATAAAGAACAATCACAAGCTAATACTTTCAAATGGTGAGTCGAAATTTGACGATACAGATGCTTCACCTTTCTCGGTAAATCTGTTCACCAAATTCATGAGCGATCTGGACTCCATCGCTGAATTCAATTTGGAGGACAAAATGGGGGTACTCAGAAATATAGGTCTGTTCCCATATTTGTATGCTTCCCAGATAAAAAAAGTGATTTTCAATGATGAAATGAAAAGCTATTGGTTGAGTTTCTTAATTGGAGTTGGTTTTGAAATTTCGGAAGACGTTAATAATTCTATCAAACTCCCCGAATACAAGGTAAGATACAAGAATGATTTCTACGGTTTTGGAAGTACCAGTAACAAATCAAAATTCAACATTTTCTTAAGAAAGAATGTGCGTGATTACTATTTCAAGTGGTGTATTCTGGTGAATTTGGATAACAATACACTTATGAGAAAGTCATTCCAAAATCTTGATAACTCATATGAAATTAGATCCCTACTAAAAACAAATTTTGATGACTTAGAAAATCTTCAGATTCTTTCTAGTCAATTCTACAGAGATTTTAAAAAACTCGTTCATCAATCACTGACAACTGACCCTCATAACCAGTATATTTTAAGCTTCTTGAAAAGTCAATATGAGTGCGATACCCAATCAGGAGATATAGCCATTCATCATTATTCAATAACCTACATTGTGTCAAAATATTTAGAGTTCTTACTAGATAAGAGGCTTCGGAGGACAGACAAAGGAAAGCCGCTCCAATATTTTGATCAAATTGTAGGACTATGTGCCGAAATAATGGGATGTTCAAATGCGTTTCTTTCACTCAAAAGAATTGGACTCGATGATCCAGGCTTGAATTCATATGTGGTTGGTAAAAAAGGTGACTTACCTCCAAACATGTTTGAAGTAGACGATCAGTATCATACTTACCATTGCATCAAGCATGAAGATGACACCTATATTTTTTTTCATCCGATTAATGAAGATGGGAAGAAAGATCTCGCAAAGGGTAAAATAGAAAGGGATCAGCCCTATGAAGATACTGTCATTGTTCGATTTCTTAATTATAGACATGGCCATAGCGATCATGATAGTGCAAAGTATATTGGTGCTATAACATTCCTATATGGAGAGGGTGACCACGGAAAGTACTTCTCACATTTGCCAAAAGATGAAAAATTGCCAGGTGAGATGTTTAATGCAGAATTCAAAGAACGGTTAAAATATTTTTTCTTTCTCAAGGACTCCCTGGTTGAATTGTTAAGAAAGAATTTTGAAAACGACCAGTTTAATTCAACGGTTGAACAACGAATTGAATCGATTCGACACATACACATAATTCAGCGTGCGAGACACAATGCGGAAATACCTCTGGTAAACATTGCAAATTCGTTTGATCTGAAAAATGAGATTCTTCTTAACCCAAAGGAAAGTTATATCAACTTGCAACTTGCAGCATCGAATGTTCATTTTGGAAATCTATATTCAGCCATAAAATCTGGTTTGGAACCAAAGAAAATTAAACAAGACATCCAGGATCAAATTCTCTATAATCCAGATTTAGAAGAGCAGTTTAGTGCTTTCAAGCTGAAAGAAGAGCTTGAACAGATTGTTGAAGCTTTTAATTCATTTAAGATGATGAAGAGTAGCGGCTCATTTGAATTGACCTTTGATTTGAAACATGATATTGTTTTTGGATTTTCAATTAAGACCTTCAGAGCAATATTATTTGAGCTCATCACGAACGTTTATAAGCATGCTGATTCGAACGGAAAATTTGTGTCTCGATTACATATTGCTACCTCGATAGCAAAAGGTGGGGACGGGATAATGAGAGTAGTGATAGAAAACGATAATATAGGAACAAGAGCTAATTCAAAGTCAACTCAAGTTGGATCCACGGTACTTAAGTACCTTTTTAGCAACGCTATCAAGGGAGAATATAAACCATTCCCATCCAAGGAATCTGGTTATAAAGTTGAGCTCACATTTATTGAAGAATTATGAAAAAGAACGTGATAATTATTGAGGATCAAGCCGATCAATTACAAATTATATCCGAGGCTTTTATCAAGTCAGGGTTTAATGTTTCTATTATCCCCATACCAACTCTTCATGATTGTATTAAACAATCTAATTATACGGAAATACTTAATGCAATCGAGCAAGCAGAACCGGACATGATTGCACTCGATATTCTTGATGAAAAAGAAAAAGAGTTCGGAGTAGATATCATTAAGGAAGTCCGACAAGTTTTCAAGGAAATAATACCAATAGTGATCATAAGCGGAAATCATCCCGAAAAATTGCTAGAGTATCAAGCCATAAGTTCAGGAATCTGGGCAATTAAAAAACCTGGCTCAAACTTCCCAAAATTGATGACTAGCTATATCAAAACATATGTAAGGCCCTGGCTGGTAGCAAATGAGATCTTCTATAAATCAAAGACACTCGATGTAAGGGATAGCATTAACGAATTGTCCAAGCAGGTTCAAATACTGGAGATCGGATTATCCAGAATAAAACAAATGGATGCAAAATTAGATCTCATCTTTATCCTCGCAATAAGCAAATTAAACAGGGGCCAAAGGATGAGAGTGATCGACTACTTTGTTTCCAATTTTAATAGTCAAATTAACCTCAATTTTGTTGATAAACTAGCTAAAAATCAGTTTAAGGAGAAAGTAAAAGACTTACTTAGCACTTCAATTACAAAGTGGTCGTCAGAACTATTAAGGGATGCAATAATGGATATAGCCAAAGAGGCTTTGAAGGATGAAGTGGAAAATGCAGCGCAAGCATGTCTTGGCTTGTTAGTGAAAGGAGCAACAATGTTTTTTATCAAATCAGATTAGATTCCAATCATTGGAGTCCCTAGGCTAACAATCAAAACCTTTTATTTGATTCATTCTAGAATTTAATTAGGAAAAAACAAAAGGTTGATATTAAGATTAAGTTTGACCTAGCCCAGCACCTATCTGGAAATTCTGGAATTGTGTCTTTGAATATGTTCAACAACACCAATTGCTAAATTTAATTTCTCTACCTTCTCATTATTAAACTTTTGTATCCTCTGCTTCATCAGCATATTCCATAAATTCTCTCCGACATCTCAGTCAACTGGATTGAATGTATCAAGTTTGTCGAGTTTCTTTAGGATTAAATGCACAGAAAAATTTGAGAACCTAAATAAGGTTACCAGTTAGTTTGATAAATCGTTCGTTTAATCGAACTCTAATTACACTTAACTAAATTAATAAACCTACAATTAATCAATAGTTCGAAAAACTAGTTGGATTAATCTATGTTTGATTAATTATATTTATTGGGTTAAATCGAACTATTATGATATTTGGATACGCTAGGGTTTCCACGAAAGATCAAAATTTGGATCTTCAAGTAGACGCTCTTCTGAAAGAAGGATGTGATGATGTTTTCTCTGAGAAGATATCTGGAAGGAGCGAGAAAAAGCCAAAGCTTGAGGAACTTCTTAGCAAGCTCAGAGACGGTGATGTTGTTGTGGTTTATAGCTTAGACAGACTAGGTAGAACCTCAAAGGAGTTGATCTCACTTCTTTCCGATTTCAAAGAAAAAGGAATTCAATTCAAAAGCCTCCAAGAAGGAATCTTTGATACAACATCACCAATGGGTGAGGCTGTATTTCAGATCATTGCAGTCTTGAAGGCTATGGAGGTTCAGGTACTGAGTGAACGTACAAAGCACGGACTTGAAGCGGCAAGAGCTAGAGGCAGAAAAGGAGGAAGGCCAAAAGGTTCTTATGATAAAAATAAAGCCGCTGCTGCAGTAACTTTATACAAAAGGGAATTACCCATTTCTGAAATAACTGGTTCACTGAAAATTAGTAGATCTACATTGTATCAATATTTAAGGAATGAGGGTGTGAAGGTTTAACTCGAATTGAATTTTAAAAGCATTATAGATGTCACTAAATGACCATCAAGTAGTCGAGCTAGAGGAACTTTTCTCAGAATATGACTCATATTATTGCAAAGAATGTATAGCTGGCGATAATGGGGTTGAGTATTACACTTTTAAATCAAAGCAATATTCGAAAGAGTTCTTCAAATTCAAATCACTAAGTAACAATCAGGTTGAAATCGTTCGAAATGATACTCGAATGATTACACTCAGCTATGAATCTGCAATTCAATCACTTAAACATTGGTTTGTGAAATTCCAACCGGAACGAAGCGAGAGTTTTACTGACTATCATATGTCACGATTCAGGTTAGTAGGAGAAGAAAATGAAGATTATTGTCGACTTCAAATTATTACCAAGCACAGAATAAGATTCATAAGCTATTTTAATCCTGACCATTTTTTTGAATTAGTACCAGTCGAGGAAAATGGTGTCAAAATAAAGCGTGAGTTGTTGTTCACAGATGGCTCTCATCAAACATCGGAAAGAGGATTTGAAAATTGTTTTGGTGTTCTTCAAAGTTGGATTGCTGGAATCAAAAAAACTGTCACATCGAGTGAGTCCAACGTAAGAAAAAGAGATGAGAACAAAGAAATTCTTGAAACCATTTTTAAAGCCGAAGGCATGGATTCATCGACTGAGAAAATTGTAAAAGACTCTCTTAAAGAGCTTATTCTAAAGACATTGAGATGGATTAACAATCAAGGCTATATTAATGTTAAAGAATCCCTATGGAAGGAGCAAGGATTGAAGGATGCACTCCAAATCAAGATCAAGGAGCAACTTCTCTCATTAAAGTCAGTCAGAATAAAGGAGGGTGAACCTTTTACCTTTGAAATCACCGATCCTGTTGGAGTCACACTGTTGAAGTCCCCTTACCGATTACGTAATGATGGTCGAATCAGAATCTTTTTTAGGTTTCTTGCTTGGATCAAAAAATATATAGGGAGAATCATTACCGGAATTATCATAGGGGTGATTGTCGCCATAATTTTACTTTATATTAAGCCGTTGATTACAATGTCAGCCGAAACAAATGAAGAAGCTAAACCATCATCTAAAGAAGAATATATAAGAAGATTATCCGGTAAAGTGATTGACAAATCTGGAGTTGGTGTCAAAGGAGTTCAGTTAAATATTGTAATTAATGGTGATACAATTGCTTCAACTGCTCCGAGCAATAGAAGTGGAGTATTTGGATTTGATTTTAGTCATAAGAAAGTTCAAGAGAATTCGATAGCACTATTACTTTATGAAGGCAATGGAATTATCTCTGACCATGAGGAAATAGTTATTGCAAGTCAATCCCCATTGTTGGAGATAACTGTTACTAGGATCTTTAGAAACAAAAAGAAAACTAATGGTGATAATTTGGATCGTGTTATTGCGGAGTTGACTCGCTTGGAAGATCTTTATAAAAATGCCGATCAATCTAATACCAAAGAACTCAGAGTAAAAGCTAAAGAAGCTGCTAGAGATCGAATTTCATTGTATATAGAAAAGCACAAAATCCCACTACAAGAGGTTATCGATCTTTGCACTGACGAAAATCAAGGAATCCTTTCAGGCTTAGCATATTCAATAGTTAGAAATCCTAAAAAAGAGGATATTCAATTTCTTTATAATTCATTTACTCGGACGAAACATAATTTTACTATCTATACATATGGACTTGCACTGAAAGAAATATATGAGGCGGGTTTGATTGAGGAATCAGATTGCGAGTTTGTAGGGAGCATAATACACTGGCAGATTGATAAGAGCTACGATAACGATACAAAAGAATTATTGATAGGCGTTCGCGACTTATACAAAGGAACTTGTGTGTTTTTTTGGTAGGAGGGTAGATAAAAGAAGTGATTTAAAATCTCACACACAAATTACTAGCAACTTAAAGCTAAAGAGGTGATAACCTTGAAAAACTAAAGAAGCCCTCACAATTATAGTAAGGGCTTGAGAATTGTTAAGCCTTAATAATGGCTATAAGACTGACCATTGCAAGAATGAATTTGGTGAGTTCTGGCAAAAGCCGAATTAAAAGGTCTATGACCTTAACCCCGAATTTCTTCGGAGTTTTGGATTTACTCATTGAACTAAGTTAGCCAATTCGTAAGCCAAAGCTATAGAAGAGTGCTACAGAAATAGCTGTTGAATGCTAGACTCATTCAATAATTGTCTCACAAAACGAACCCTATATTTGACTATTTTACCATACGGGAATTAAAACAAAACATACTTTTTGAAGTGCATTGACCCTTTATCTGTGGACTATTTTACCATTATGAAAATGGTCAATTAACTGTTTTACTAGTAGGGTTTAATCATGATCTTTTTCAAGTCCAAAGAACTTTAGTAAGTGGTAATATGAAGTGTTCTTCCCATCCATGCCAACCAACTTGTGGCCACCAAATATTCTCAGCTGATTCAATGCATTAATATCAAGTGCATCTAGATCGTAAGACTCTCCATCTATTTGAAAAAATACTTTCGAATAGTAATAAAAAGGGAAATAACCATGCGCTTCGATTTCATTGTAAGAATGGAATTGAACCCAATCACCGTTTTCTTTTACGAGCCTTACAGCATTTATAAAATTCATTATATCCATATCAATACTAAACCCAGGTTTCGACACCTTCATTTTGTATTCGGATATTACTGACATCAATTCGTTGATCAGATATACGCTGATAACATTCTCATGATACCTGTTGATACTCACTTGATGCTGTTTGTACTTTGACTCCGCGAAGATCTCTTCGCTATCAAAATTTGCAGTAATTCTAATAAAACTTGTCTCTTCACTGTAAAAAACATGTAGTTTGACCGGCTTTATTGTCGTAGACACTTCGTATTTGTTAAGCAGTTCTGGAACTTCAAATACATATGTTCTAAACTTCTTCTCGTACTCGTCGCTCAATCCTTCAATGGTGTCTGTTACATCAAGCCTTTCGAATTGTGCATTGCTAAGGACATTAATTGATATAGCTATTATTAGAAAAATGAGAATTCGCATGACCTGAATATTGATGACTAATATAGCATAGTTGCTATACTATGACAAACCTCATTCTGGCACTTTTGATGTGTGCATAGGGTTAGGGACGAAAAAATCATGAAAGCCTTTGGTGCTCACTTGAAAAAGGTGAGGTTAGCTCAAGGTATGACTCAGGAAGATTTGGCTTTTAAGTCGGATATAGCTTTCAGCTCAGTTGCAAGGATTGAGGCTGGTAACATCAATACTACATTATGCACCATTGTCAAGATCGCTCAAACATTAGGAGTTGATAAGAAGGAATTAATGGATTTCTAAATTAAAAAATGCATCAAATGTGATCATCAATGCCTTCTTAGCTTAACATGTTATTTCCTGCTGCCAACAGATTATTTCATAATTATTAGTAGCACCTCAAAAGCCTTTTAAAGAATAGTGGTTTCCATTGATTACCATCACGTTCATTTTCATAATCACTTTCTTGGAAAGAATACTCAATCTCAGATTGATATATCTAATTAATGACTATGCTAATCTCCTATTTCTTCCTCTCTTTATATCTCCTCAGAATTTCAGATTTATCAATAGCTACTTAAGAATAGTTGTAAGCTTTATGCTTTTGTAGATTTCAGAGATAGTCTCAACATTTATTGGTTTACATGTATTTTATGCTTCTCCCACAATTCCTTATGACAAATACATTCTCAGTCTTATCTATACTCTCTATATAACTCCGTAAGTATCTCTATACTTTTCCTACCATATATATTATTATTATACTTATTAATAACTTCTATATAATATTACTTAATTACTCTCCCTTCTTTGATAGGCTGGGGTAGAGTTTCCCTTAGCAGAATTATCTCTAATCCTGTTAAGAGACTCTACCCGACTCTTTGATGAGTATGGGGTGGAGGACTTATCTACAGTTACCTCGCTCGGAGAATATTCATCTATGTAGCAGATGCTTCAGCAGGTCTTCTCCTTTCGTTTCAACCTTTCCTGATGTGCTGTGGTTGCCCGAGTTTCAGGATTAATCTATCTAGTACCCTCAGCGTACAACAGTGACCGCCAATACCAGTTTTTTAAAAATACAAAAAAAAGAAACATGAATCGCAAGGTTCTAACTAATCCGAAAAAGGACTGTAAAATGTTGAATAAAAATAATTGAAGTAGCATTATTTAGAAATACTGTCGCTAATTTATCATCATGCGATCTGTATGTGGTTTTTTGGTATGTTTAAAAAAAACAAAAATTAAATGGAACATTTTATTAAAGACGAGTCGGATAGACTTGAATGGCTAAGAGATAAAATCAATTCAGTTCTACCGACTTGGATAAGTAATGATAATCTAAGCGGATCGCTTGTTGATTTATCCATCTATAGAAAACTGATTAATCGAATGATTGATTTTGAAATTGATTACTTAAATGAAAATCCTCAAGACTATATCGAGTTGTACTACGATGATATTGCGGGTGGTGAGTTGCATATTTTACTTGGCATTGCTGAATAGCTTCTTCTCAATTTCTGAAATATTTGCACCGGCATAATGCTTCTGGATTGTATCCTGAGATGTGCCGGTGATTTTAGAAACTTCAGCTACACTTAACCCCATTTTGTTAAGAGCTTGTGAGATAAAAGTCTTGCGAGCCGTATGTGAGGTACAAACTTCATGCAGTGGCTTAAAGTCTTTACTTTCGATTTTTCGGTCAAAGCCTAGCTCCTTCATGAACTCGTGTATTGCTTTATTATATTTCTGTTCTGATTCAAGTGGGAGTTTGTATTTGTATTTTTGAGCGATCTCTAAGGCTTGTGGAACCAATGGAATTCTTATCGGAGAACCAGTCTTTTCGGATCTAGTTATTAATCTATTCTTGTCATCCACCAAATCTTCGCTGAACCTCATTAAATCGCTAACCCGAACACCGGTTAAACATTGGAAGACAAAAACATCTTTCTTCCTATTCAATGCTTCAGAGCTATGAACCTGTGAGTCTATTAATCTCACTAGTTCATCTTCTGTCAAGTAGACCATGTCATATCTAATAGGAATTCTTTTAAAACTTTGAACTTGTTTGTTACAAGGTATTTCTAATTCATTCAGCTTGGAACAAAGACTTTTCAAGTATTTTATCTGATTGTCTACTGAGCCATCGCTTAGCGGCTGATCTTTATTATATAGATATTTCTTAAATTCATATTCGAACGATTTATCCAGTTCCGTTAGCAGGTAGTCATGGTTTTTATAATCATTGAAGCCTTCAATATGCTTTCTTAAGTTCTTATCATAGTTGATCAAAGTTCTCTCACTGACTCCTGATCCTTCTAGTTTGTCAACTATAAAATCTATGCCCTGAATGATAGTTTGAACCTCACTTTGATTCTTACTCCGGTTGTACAATTCTTTGACTTTATAAACTGAAGGATCTCCGAGATCTCTTGCGTCGAACACAAGGTCTTGTATTTCCTTATAATTACCCATCAACTCCTTGTTGGCTCTTAGATATCCGATAAATTTTCTATTGAGCGGTTCACTAGACTTAATTCTTTTCCTCGCTCCATCCATGACCCAATTTATTTGATCAATTGAAGCTTTGATGTTTGTGGAAAACAAGGCTTTCTTGCTGGCATGATCATACCTTACGTAAATAGGGTAGGTTAACCTATCTAGATGTTGCTCTATAAAAAAATTTAAAGTAGACATTACTGTCGCTATTACTGTCGTAAAATAGTATAATATATTGTATTATACCAATAAGGCATTTTTAAAAAATGCTATTTCAGTTAAATTGAGTAATATTTTGTAAAATAGGATTGTACTTTACTATTCCCCTACGGACTGCAAAAAGCCACTCAACTGAGTGGCTTTTTTTTGTTTAATATATCGAGTTACTTTAATTGAAGGAATCAACATGGAAGGACTTAATACTATGCTTAGTGAAACAGCTATCTTTCTTCCAATGTATTAACGAGTTTTTTATATTGGAATGGAGTCATTCCATATTCTTGCTTAAAGTATTTGAAGAATAGTGATTTGGAATTAAAACCAATCTGATACATCACCTCCATAACGTTTAACTCACTCTTTTCCGTGAGTAAACGAGAAGCTTCCCTAATTCTCAAATTATTTAAATATTCATTGAATGACTTTGATAGGTGCACATTTACAACCTGAGAAATATCTTTAGACGGAAAACCTAATACTTCTGAGACGGAATTCAATTTCAACTCTGAATTTGTGTAGAGTTTTTCATACTCAATATGTTTTTTAAGGGAGTCAAGTATAATGCTCGCATAGTTGTCTTCCACACGAGAATCCTGATATTTTTCTGAAGTCCATTCCTTTAAACGGGATCTTATGTATTTACTATTTACTATGGTGTCCGGATATTTCCAGCAAATGATGATAAGGCCATCAGCAAGGAAAAGTAATAGTATTATGAATGTGATTTCGATCATTATATTGTTTGTCCATCCGTGAAATCGAACCAATTCAAAGGTGATCCAGGCTGTAACAAGTATTAGATAGGTGAGATTGAGATGAAGTAACAATCTCCTTTGATTTTGGAATTCATCTTTTTTAAGTTTTATTGTGAGTACCAGAGATATAATAGAATAAGACAAGTTGTGTAGTTCAGATGTTATTCCTAGGTAAGTCCAGTCGGTTAAAGTTTTACCAGCCATAAATTCTGGATTTGTATAATGAAATAGCGGAATTGTGTACCCTGCGAAGTGCAAAAGATGCCATTTTGATAATTTAAAATCTTCGTATGCATATGATTGGGTTGTTATGAGAAGTATTGGGCCTAGTGAGAAGGTGACCACTGCCCATAGTTTTAAATCAAACCAGAGCTCAATTATTGAAATAGATCTGAAGAATTCATTCTTATTTAATGAAATAAAGAGGTAATGAATCCCAAAAAGTAAAAGAAATACGCCAAGATATTTGACGCCAACATTTCGACGATTCTTTTCTCTAATCAAATACCCACCTAAAAGGAGTAAGTGGGAGCTCACTATAATTTCAAGTATTTCAAGAATTCCGGAACGACTCATTTATAGATTTACAGGTTAAATTCATTTGTATAACAGATCTTGAACGGGTACCCTGATCATTGGGCTGTGTAAAAGGTTCATAATCATGTAATTGAACCTTTTAAGGTTTTTGTTCAATAATTTGTCAATTCTGTATAGCCGATCTTTTAGTTCAATATTCTTCAAATGAACCTTAATGATTTGATTTGATTATAAACTTGTTTCATCAAAATATGAATGAGCTGGAGCAATGAATGAACTGGAGTTGAATATCTAAAAAAGTCGTTCTTAGTAAGTCATTTTAAAGATCCTCTTCATACTTTTAGTTAAACCTAGAAGTTAAGGGCCGAGAAGTCGGCCCTTTTTTTATTAAAAAAATTTTTAGGAGCTAGTGCTGTCTAGTTATCTCTGACTACATTAATGACCATTTCAGCAGCAAAAAGCATTTCCCTATCATTGTCTATGGTGTGCCATTTTAGTAAGGTTTCAATACTTTTTTCTACTTTCTTATTTACAATATTCTTGCCATTAACAATGATTGAAATTGATGAATCAAGATCAAAATCTTCTGGAGAGAGTAGTAACTTGAACTGCTTCACTCCAGTTGCTTTAACTTCTATGGTATTACCCTTTCTGTTAACCTTTAGTTGACCCCACGATTTAGCAGGTGGGGGAGGTGAGGAGTGAACATTTTTTCCATAAATTCTAGGTAGAATATTGGATTTGTCTATTGGGTGACTCGGAAATAATTCCTCAATGATTATCCAGTAATGTCGATTATACCTATCTGTTCTTTCAGTTGCCCAAGATAGTTTGTCTGGTAAGGGATCCCTAACATATCTTCTAAGCCAGATACCAAAATCCTCTTTCTCATCTTTTGTTAGTCTCAGGTCATGCCCATCATTTGCGTGCTCATCATAGTCTATGTTCACGTCAATATTTTCAAATAGCTTCAGGTACTTTCTCATCACATCAATGTTGACTATCTGATCTTTAACCCCGTTGATAAGACGGAAATTTTGGCCTTCTAAATTGGAAAGATGCATTTGCCCGTCTGGCCTCAAGTAGTTATTCGTTAATCGTGCTGGAAACCCTACATAACCAAAATAGAAAGCCCATGGATCGGGATATCTAAAAGCATAGAACCACGTAGCTATTGCACCATCTGAATTACCATTTATAAAAACTCGATTTTCGTTAATGTTCCAGGTGCTTTTTACTTCGTCTAGTATTTTCCTAAAATTCTCCACCTGACTATTCTCCCACCACATAGATCCCCACCAACCCGCGGGGACGACAGTGATCAAATTGGATCGATATTCTTCTGTTGTAACTTTACCATAACCAGACCAGCTCCCGTCCGGCTTCTTCCATTCAGGCTGCCCCATACCACCGTGCAAATCCCAGAGAATTGGATAACGGTATTTCGGGTTGTAGTTTGAAGGAACAAAAATCATGTAATGATGATTTTTTCCTTGAATTTTGTGAGTTCGAATCAATTTTCCCTTGGGCACATTATCAGAATACTTGCGTCCATTTTTTAGTTTAGAATAAAGACTGTCAAAACTGAACCCTAGTCCTTGGATTTTAGGCTCCAGACTTTTTCGTACGTTTTGATCTTTAGAAGTCCAATACATTTGGAAAACTTCCTCGTCTGTTTGAGCAAATGGCTGACAGTTGAGATATAAAAGGGAAAAAATCGTCAGTATACATTTAATCATTTTCATATCAAAAAAAGCAGAAATCAAAACTCAATAATTACTCAATAATTTTAATGAACGACCTATGCCACTATTTTTCGATTCAAAGTTTTCTATTCATTTGACCCAAATGACTAATTCGTCTCAACTTATCACCTTCGATATTGATTGAGAAAATTTGATATCGAGTATCCATATTGGATTCAAAATAAATGACATCATTTGCAGCCCAAACAGGATAAAAGTTGTTGTATTCTTTTAAATCAGTTATTTGTTTTCTTTCCGATCCATCTTTGTTCATGATGTATAAGTCAAATCCATTTTCTACTCTGGACGAAAAAACAATTTTGTCACCTTTTGGACTCCAGGCCGGAAACACATCTGTTGATTCCTCAGGTGTCAGGTAATTAGTTTCGAGACTATTTCGATTTAGAACTACAATACCTGTTTTGGCTCCAGAGCTGATAAAAGCTATGGATTCTTTATCAGGGGAATAAGATGGATTAGATTCCGACACATTTGGTGTGTTTGTCAAGCGGGTCAGTTCAGAAGTTTCCAAATTGTATTCATAGATTTCATCGTTTCCATCTCGATTAGATCTAAATGCAATTTTATTTGCACCCGTACTCCAACATGGTTCATCATTGTCAAAGTTGTCTGCAATCAAGGAATAAGAGTCACCTGTCTTAAGTTCTTTGATCCAAATTTCATTATTCTGCTCTTTGTTAAGTTTAGAAAAGAGCACACTTGATTCATCAGGAGATATTTTTGGATAGTTTTCAATAGCCTTTGAAGAAGTTATGTTTTGAATGTCAGATGCATCTTCTGTCATTTGAAAAATATCTTGATTTCCATCTCTTCTAGAAACAAATAGCACGATTTTACCATCTTCTGAAGCAGACGGCTTTTGATTATAAGAAGCCAATAGCGTTAGGTTTGTTGGATTGCTACCATCAGCGTCGATTGTGAAAACATCGTTTTGCCCGTTCCTCCGAGACGTAAAGACTATTTTTTGATGTATAGAAGAGTAATCAGCAAAATAATCTCCATGTGCATTGGTGGTTAATGTTTTTAATTCTTTTGTTCCAAGGTTAACCGAAACCACCTGAGCTGGGATATCAGGATACTCAAGTGTAATGATTAGTTCATCATCGGCGACCCAACTAGTACTGTAAATGCTACCTTTTTCAAATGAATACGCCAATTCCTTACCTGTACCATCACTTTTCATTAGCATCAACTGTGCAGTTTCTTCGACAGTTGTTACATAGGCAATTCTATCCCCATTTGGAGACCATGATGGATATGAGTCATTATACGCATTATCAGTAAGATTTATGTTTTCTGTTCCGTCAGGATTTATTTTGAAAATCTCGGCATCCCCATCACGTCCTCTCCAGTCATGATTGTAAACAATCCAATGTCCATCTGGAGAAAAAATTGGATTGGTATTCCATATCCCCTCACCAGTATGTGTCAACTGCTTTTTTTCTTTTGTTTCTAGATTTAGCAAATACAGATTACCACCGTTAAATTTTTTAGTAATGTCCTGATCGGAAGTAAAAACAATCGACTGATCAGTTGGTGACATGTCAGGCCACCATTGATCCGTCTCATCATTTGTAATCCGTTCTAACCTTGAGCCGTCTGCGCTCATTGACATAATTTCTGCAGAATGATTAAATCGATAGGAGTAAAATAGGATTCTACCATCTTCAGTCCATCGTGGAGCAGCATCTTCCGTACTTCTATATAATGGTTTGTAATCCCACGGTTTGATTTCTTCCACATCTTGTTCTGATTTTTTAGAGCAGCCCAATGCAATCAAGGTGATTAGAATTGCATGGAGATTGATTTTTACTTTCATAATGACTTGTTTCGAGACATTAACGTGAGCTGTAAGTTCAGGTGGTTTTCAAAGATGATTCATGACCATTTTTAGTTCCATTGGCCATATTGACTATTGGGCTCTAAATGCCACCAACTCCATTCTTAAATCCATGCCTTCAACATCTACTCGAACAATCCTTGGATTCTCCTTACTTACATAAACAATATTGGTTAATGACTCAGTCCTCATTTCTATCTTATGTGTTTGAAAATCGCCTGCAGGAACAGAAATATCTTCTTCTCCAAGAAGTGATATTTTCATGTCTAAAACCTTATTCGAAGTAGCAGAAAAGACTTTAAGATTATCAGTTTCTACCTTTTCAATCGGAAGTAAATTGATATAAGCAAATACTTCCAACCTAGTTATTTCTGCGTCTACAAGATTATTAGTCAATGGAATAGTAATGGTTGAGTCGCCTCTTTCTAAATTATACTGACCGTTATATTTATCGTTATTCCATTTGAAATTAGTAGTTAGTCTGGATACACTGCTTGCCATCTCAAGATCAATGGATATCAACTGAAGTGTCTTTAGGTCTGTTTTTTGGACGAGTACTTCTTCAAGCACATTGGTCATTAATGATGTATCTGATATTGTGATAAGGCCGTCTTCAAGGTATAGCGCTAGTCTCCATGTTCCGACGGTTTCCCCCTGGTTGTTAAGCATGTCGAACTTGTAAGAACAAGATTCGAAATTAGATTGGATGACGCTGGGATCTATCCAGGAAGTTTGTGCGGTAGTTGAATTGCAAAGAATTGGTACAATTGATAATAGTATAATTTTTTTGAGTAATTGCATGGACACATAATTGAAATTTAATATGACTTCAAATTACAGGTATGAAACTTATGAGAGGTATAAAAAGATGTTTTTGAACCTTAGAACTTTTATCCTTTTATTCGTATATGATTTAAAATAGAATCGACCAAATGATAAACAGCGTCATAGTTGCAATCTTGGCGATGGTGTCAATTCAGAGTTTTCTTTTTGCTTATTTCCTTCTGTCAAAAGGAATGAAAGACGCTAAAACCAAAACGCTGATAGCTTTCACCGTTGTTTTAGGCTTACATTTTATCAACCTTATTTTAGGTAGAATTATTAATAATTATGAAGGATATGTGCTTAGCTGGATTCTTCTAGCGTCATATGGTCCTCTTATATTTTTATACACTAAGTTCTTTACAGGAAGATTCAAAACAGGTTATTGGTTTTATCTAATCGTACCCTTATACCCTCTTATATTGTGGGTCTTTACAGATAAGCTTCATCGAGAATCATCTGCTGACACCTACATAGATACATGGGCATCATTGCCTATATATGGTTCATTACTGGTACTACTTATACTTTCATTACTTTCTATTAAAAACCACAAAAATTCATCGAATTCGAGGTGGTTGTATTATTTGATATTCTCCTTTCTGGTAATTACGAGCTTTCATCTAATTGTTCTCTTTAGCTATTCTTCTGGAAAAACGCTAATTGCCCAACTCCTGAATATATTCGAATCTCTCTATATCTTATTTTTTGTGACAGGTATGGTATATACAGCAATGTCTCATCCATCAATGTTCGTAGATCTGAAGAGTATAAAAGATGTGATCCTTCATCCAAATAAATATGTATACAATGGTTTAAGCGAGGAAGAAACCATTAAAATCATTGAGAAGGTAAATCTATACATGACTGAAGAGATGCCTTATCTAGACTCTGAATTGAAATTAAGTGTGCTGTCAAATGAAATTGGTATAAACAAGAGATTTATCTCTCAGGCAATCAATGAACGAGAAAAGCAGAATTTCAATGAATATGTTAATTCATATCGTGTGGATCATGCAATTGAAATTTTGAATGATGCCAAAAGGGATATCCGAATTTTTGAAGTTATGTACGAAGTAGGATTTAACAGTAAATCTTCATTTAATACCTCTTTCAAACGAATTACAGGCCAGACTCCAACCGAATATCGCAATAAGGTACTTAGTGATGCTGGCATGACTTCCAATGTTGGTTAAGTGGTTGGCAAACATGATAAAGTACTTCGACTGTTTTAATGATTCGTATAATTAAGCGACTTAAATGATGCTTAATTTATGTACATTTCTAAATCATGGGAGATCGCTACGCTACTATTGGTAGTTTCTGTTGTTACTGTCGGATTACGTTCACCACGAATTAAATATGAAAACTCACTTTTAGAATCTGGAGAAATATTATTTAGCTCTAACAGATCTGGAGGAGGTAGGTCTATTCACAAAATGAACCCATCTAGTGTAGAAATAAAGCAACTTACCAAGAATGCAATAAGAGGAGATAATATGGTTGCACTTTCTCCTGATGGAAAAAAATTGCTTTTTGCTACTTATAGATTTGGGGGCTGGAAACTAGGAATATCAAACCAGTTTGGTGACGATATAAGAAGGTTCAGTAAGGGGGGAGGATACGAAACTAGTGCTAGCTGGTCAAATAATGGCAAACATGTCGTTTACTCTAAAATAGACGGTCCAGGTCGGGGATTCACAAAAATCTTTTTAGCCGATTCAGAAGGTAACTTTTTAAGGAAACTGACAGAAGCAAATTTTCACCAAGTCAAGCCAGTATTCTCACCGTACGATTCAAAAGTACTATTTGAGCAATACGATTATAATTCATCTGGAAGCAAGGTGGCAGATTTGATTGAACATGATCTTGAAAGTGGATCAAATTATTGTCTTACAAAGAATTTATCAGAACTCGCTTTTGCACCATCATATTCTCCAGACGGATCCAAAGTCGCTCTGCTAACTGTAAATGATAAGAAAAGAGTTTCGTTGAGAATTATGGACAGGGCTGATAGGAGCTTTCAGGTTCTTGCCATGGATGTAGGACTTTACCCTGGTGGAGAAGACCAATTCTTTATGAGAACCTCGTGGAATAATACAGGAACAAGAATAGTGTTTTCTGTCTATGACGGATCTGATTATGAGTTGTTCATATACAGTTTTCATACTAAAGAATTGGTTCAAATGACCAACGATTCTTTTGATGATGTTCAGCCATACTGGATAAAATAATAATTGAACAATAATCTTAGGTCTAAATCATATTGCGGATGATCACTGGGTTTGTTTAGAAAATGTGAAGAATCGTAATAATGAACCTAAGTAGTAAACCCTCATTTTAGATTACAAATCTATGCCTATTATAAAGATCAATATTTTACAATGATGGGGAAGAATATATTTTTATTAGTGACAATTTTCACATCAGTCCTATTTTCTTGTCAAGAACACTATCAGCGTCAAATTAAAATTGAAATTAGAATTGATCAGCCAATATCAGGGTATTTGTCTCTATCGGACTATGATGAAATAATATCAATTGACACATTTGATAATGGCGGTTTAGTTCAAATTGAATTTTTGCCAATCCATAATTCATCAACTTACTCATTGGATTATAACAATCAAAGCGTCATGTTTATGGCGAATGCCGGAGATATACTTTCAATAGAATTTGATTCAAACTTCTTGGCAGAAAGTTTTAAAATAAATGGAGAAAAATATGATTACGTTTCATATAAGGAACAAAAAAGCGCAATAGCAAAAGAATTCTGGAAAGATGTCAGAGAAATTTACACACTTCCAGCTATTGCATACAAATCAAAAATTGATTCCGTAAGCAATGCATATGAGCAGCTGCTGTACAGCTATAGCTATGGAAATGACAAACTGTGGGTAGAAACTGAAATGAATAATATTAAATACAATCGATTGGAATCATACATGGTCTATCCAATAGAATATCGATTTTTTACAAATGAATCCACTACGTCCCACGACTTTTTAAACTACCAAGAACTCCTTGACTTTAATGATTTATCGCTTATAGGATCTAATAGCTATAAGTCGGTTATGCTGAATTACTTAAGGATAAAATCATCTAAAGAAATTGCCCTCGAAAGGAAGCTAGAAGGGAGAGAAGATTTCACATTATTATTGATTAAGCAATTAGAGCTTATTGACTTCTTATTTGAAGAAAAACAACTCAATGATTATTTCAAATATGTTTCATTAGCTAGCCACATTAAGAGGTTTGGTTTTGAAGGTATAATGAACCTTGTTGATGAGTATTTATCACAACCCATTTCAAAAAGTTATGTTGAATCATTAAATAAAATAATAGCTAATTATGATATGCTTGGATATGGAAAAATGGCTCCAAACGCCATTTTGGAAACTACTTCAGGTAAAGCAATGGACTTACGGAAGTTTGAAGGTAAGCCACTTTATATAGAGGTCTGGGCTACTTGGTGCAAGCCATGCCTTAAAGAATCCAAATCATTTATAGAATTGAGCAACACCTTTAATAATATACTTTTCATCTCTATTTCTATTGATGAAAAGAGAGAATCTTGGATTGATAAGGTAAACGCATTAAAAGAAAATGTGGATAATGTAATCTACCTAAGGGCGGTCGATGGATTACAATCGGATTTTGCAAGAGAATATAAGATTCGAGCTATACCAAGAGCAATTCTAATCGATAGTGTTGGGAAGTTTATTGAGCAGAATGCCTTGCTCCCTTCTTCTAAGAAAACCATTAATCTTTTGAATAAGATTTCCAATCAATAATCAAATGTCAATGGATCAATTGTTAGCGGAGAAAGGTTTAGAATCATGTTTAAGTACATTCCCCAAGAAACCCAACCGTACTTTAAGGTAGAAAATTTTGCTTTATGAAGAAGTGTTATTTAAGGGCTTTATCAATTACTAACCTGGGTACATCAATCACTGAAATTTTTCAACTTCAGACAATTGTCACTGGATCATTGCTGAAAATTAGAAGGGGGAGATAGAATGAAATTTGGAGATTCGATGCTTGGTGAGATGGAGGAAGTTGTTCTTCTAACAGTTGCTAGTCTTTCAGAGGCGTACAGCAAGCAAATAGCTGATGAAATTAGCAACCATTTCAATAGAAAACTAAATATTAGTTCAGTTCAGATTGCAATCATAAGGCTATTGAAAAAAGAGTATTTGACCTATCACATGAGTCCTGTTGAGCATAAAAGAGGAGGTAAATCAAAGAGAATATTTTACCTCACTAAAAAGGGAAGGAAGTCCATTCAATTATTTATGGACAAAAAGCTCATTTTATATAACAATGGCCGTGAGATAGGAACTTTATAATGGAACTAGAATGCATAATTAGACTTGGATTGAGAAACATTGGAAAGAAAAATTTTATCAAAATAACTATTCCAAATTATTTAGTATGAACACAAAACAAACTAGACGAGACTTCTTAAAAATTTCAACAATTTCCGGAGTTGGCTTGCTTGTAGGTCTTAATTTGTTTCGTTCGAAAACTGCTAATGTTACTGTTCAGGAAGTTGCTCAGTCTTTTAACGCTTTTATTTCAATCAAACCTTCAGGAGAGATTATTTTGTATGCCAAAAATCCTGAAATAGGACAGGGAGTAAAAACTTCATTGCCTATGATTTTAGCAGAAGAGCTATGTGTAGATTGGAATCAGGTAAAGGTGGAGCAAAAAGGTGTAGATCCGGAAATGGGATACCAGCATGCAGGAGGCAGCATGAGTGTAAGCACGAATTATGATCTCCTAAGAAAGTCTGGAGCTGCAGTTCGTGAGTTGCTTGAAATGACTGCAGCCAAGAAATGGGGAGTGTCTGTCTCGTCTTGTAAGGCAAGAAATGGGAAAATATATTCTGGTTCAAAGGAAGTTAACTATGGTGATCTGGTTGAAGAGGCCAGAAAACTTAATTTGCCAACCAATCCAACACTAAAAAGCAGTAATGATTTTGATATCATCGGTACTTCCAAAAAGGATGTAGATATCCAGGCAATAATAAAAGGAAAGCCACTTTTTGGCCTGGATCAGGAAGTAAAGGGTATGGTATATGCCTCCATTATAAAACCTGAGATATTTGGATCATCAGTGAGTTCATTCAATGCCGATGAAGCTAAAAAGCATCAAGGAGTTATTGGTGTAATTAAGATCAATGGAATGTCAAATCCAACGATGCTTCAAGAAGGTATTGCCGTTGTAGGAAAGGATACCTGGACAGTTTTTAAAGCAAAAAAGTTAGTTAAGGTTGAATGGTCAATACCACCGAACTATCTACAAAGTATTGAACAACTTAGTAGCACTCTGAAAGAGAAAATATCTTCTGGAAATACCTTAAGGTCTGACGGAGATGTGGATGCTGTATTTCAAAAAGCAGACAAAGTTGTAGAATCCATGTACGAGGTTCCATTCATAAGCCATTCTCAAATGGAGCCAATGAATTTTATCGCGGATGTAAAAGAAAACAGTGTTCGGTTATTAGGTCCCACCCAAATGCCCGTTGCTGCAAGGCAACTAGCTAGTTCGATCACCGGGATAAGTCAGGATATGATTCAGGTTGATTTGACACGAATAGGTGGAGGATTTGGAAGAAGGTTGCTTAACGATTATGTAGCAGAGGCAGTAACCCTATCTCAGCAATTGAAAAAGCCGGTGAAGGTAGTTTGGCAAAGAGAAGATGACTTTCTGGGTGACTATTATAGACCTTATGGTTGCTACAAATTCAAAGCAGGAATTAAGGAAGGGAAGCTTGCTGCCATGGAAGTAAATGTAGCTACCACAAGCAGATATAAATATGCGAAACGAAATGGCCCGTCCCATAAGACAGAAGCATTTCCTGATCAGCAGCCTGCAGGTATGGTACCCAATTTTAAAATTACTTATGCACCTCATAGCTCTAATATACCATTAGGTGCCCTTCGTACCCCGGGGGTAAATGCCACCACTTTTGGGTACCAATGTTTTCTGGATGAAGTAGCAGAAAAGGTTGGTAAAGACTCAATTGAATTTCACAAAGAGCTGATCGGTGCTAATCGCAAATTGCCTTATAGTGATCATGGTGGGCCAATGTATGACACAGGCAAATTGAAAGGAGTCATTGATTTGGTAAAGACCAAATCTGATTGGGGTAAACGGAAAAATAAGCACTACTATGGATTTGCTGCTCAAATGGTGTTTGGGACGTATGTGGCAGAGGTAGTCGAGCTTACTTATAGTAATGGAAAAATAAAAGTCGTTCGCGTTACTGCTGCAATTGATTGTGGATTGGTGATCAATCCGGTTGGAGCAGAGGCACAGATTTCCGGAGGAATTATTGATGCTTTAAGTGTAGCATTTTATGAAGCCATATCCATAAAAAATGGTAAGCTGGTAGAGCGCAACTTTGATCGATACAGAAAACTACGAAATGCAGATGCCCCTCATGTGGATGTACATTTTATAAAAAGCGATGACTCCCCGCAAGGGCTTGGTGAGCCATCCTATCCGGTTTTATTTCCTGCACTATGCAATGCGGTGTATCGGGCAACTGGTAGTAGGGTATACAAACTCCCTTTGAGTGAACTTGGAATAGTATAATGATCGATAGTTGAAAATACTTAGATCATTTATGAGCATACGTAAAGGCATATGAAGGTAATAGAAATATGAAAATGAAGGATTTTTTTTAACATTTAATATTTTAGTATCGTTTTATTCCTTTTCACAATTTCACTATTCCTTAATTGAAAAGGCTATTAAAAATATCATTGATCAAATAGTCTTTGAGGGAGTACCGGGAGTAGCAATCGGAGTTGTAGTTAATGATTCCCTCGAATATTTTATTTCTTCCGGATATGCTGATAAACAGCTTAACTCTCCAATTTTACCTGGTACAGGTTTTCAAAGTTCACTTACTAAACCTGTTATTTCCACTTTGGCAGTTAAAATGCACTCAGAAGGAAGTGTTGATATTTATCGTCCAATTCAAGACTATTTTCCGAGTGGAAGTGTCAAAAATTCTTCAGTCCCTGTAACCATATCGCATTTACTAAGTCATGCGTTGATTAATGACAAGAATTTGAGCCTCTTCTCAAAAGAGGAATCTTACAAGAAGTTATCAAAATGGGCTCACTAATTTAGTTTGGAGATTAAGGCATTTGATGCTTTATGCATTTGTATCTCTTAAAATCCTACTCCAAATCACTTCAGCGTTTTTCTTACTAAAGAACCCAAAGTGCCCGACTTTCTTGACTCCTAAGTCCCCCAGTTTCCAATGTTTCCTGTTAACCTGTGCATTGTGATATTTGGATGTCATCCAATCTACTGCGGCTTTGGGTGCATAGTCATCATCTTCTACGCTGTAGGAATATAATGGACAGGTTATTTGCTCATGGAAGAGATTTTCTTTCTCCACATGATCGAATAGGTAATTCGGACTTAAACACCACTTACTCCATTCGAGTGCTACACCTTTTGGCAGGTCTTCCATTCTACTGAACTTTTTCCCCGGAAAATATCCGAAGATTTTGGTAAGAATTGGGAATAAGATGGACCATGTTCCAAGCATTTTATATTTTGACATTCCGTCCCAGAATTTCCAATAGCCGGATTGTGCCGCAATCAGAAGAACTTTGCTTGCAAGTTTGGAAGAAGGTGCCAGTCCAATCAGCTGTCCGCCAATACTATGCCCAATAATCGTGAGTTTTGAATCTGGCTTTTCCCTCAATACGTATTGGATGACAGATTCCAAATCGTTTTGAGCCCAATTGAGCGCTGTGGTGTCGAATTTGCCAAGCGGGACTGTTTTGGATTCTCCTATTCCTTGATAGTCAAAAGTGTAAACCGTATAGCCTTGTTCACTTAAAAATTCAGCAAAATGGGCATAAAACGCTTGCTTTACGCCAGTGGCTGGCGCGATGATTACATAATTAAAGGAAGCCGAAGCAGATTTGTATTTGGTAATACAGATTGGTTGATTTGATGGCGTTTCTATTAATCGTTTTTCCACTCTACAATATCTCAATAAGAAGTATTTTTTTGATACAATGTGCAATGGATAATTAATAGACACACTTTTGAAATCGTAGTAACTCTTCTAATGTAAAGTTACTTTACAACCAAACGGGTGGTCTGGGTATGATCTCCACTCTTAATTTTTACATAGTAAATTCCCTTTGGCCAATCCTGAGTATTAAGATCAACTTTTTCATTCATATAAACAGATGTAATCAAGCTATTTACACTATTAAAAACCTGGACACTTGTCAAGGTTTCAGCTTCATAACTTTCAATGTCCATTTGGGGTACTTTTTCGATGGTAAACGAAGAAGTGGTTGGGTTAGGGTAAACGCTAAATTGGGCCGCTCCACCGCAACCACCCCCCGTCACAATGGAAAGCGGGATATTTGTAAATGGCCCCCAGCCACATCCATTGTTTACGCGTACTTTCAAGGTGTAGTTTCCAGTGGCCCCAGCATAGACTCTGCAAGACGAACCAAAATTTTGGACAGTAACATACGGGCTGGGCGGAGAGATACTCCAATTGTACATGGCACTTCCAGTTACTCCTTTTACTGAAGTGACCGCAAAATCATCCTGGGATGCCAGGCACATAGTGTGGGTTTGAAAGCTCGAAGGGTTTGTTTGTTGTATCCAGCCGGACCCTACCCAAAAATCATATTGATCCAACTCAACATTTCCACAGGCGCTTGTAATGGTAGGCCTCACCCATGCTCCCGCGGCACCCGTACCGGAAACGGTAACAGAATTAGTGCCTTGAGAAACAATACTTACTTGCGGGCTTAGACTCCAGGTGACGTTTGTGCCAGCAGGTACATTGTTTACCGAATAAGTAGCAGTGGCATTGCTGCAGAGAAGGGTGGGGCCGGAGGTTGATGGCCGAATACCATATATTGATTGTATACCTAAAATATCGTCATTTCCTAAAAATCTATGAGAACCTGTATACACCGCCTGCATAAGTGAACCTTGTACACTTGTATGATCAAGTCCTAGTGAGTGTCCAATCTCATGAGCAGCAACGGTAATTAAATCTATTGGTTGGGAACTTGAACCTCTCTGATCTAAAGTCCAATTTTCTGATTCATCAAAATGTATATCTCCAGCAAATTCGTTTAAATTAGGAGGAGGAAAAAAAGCGTGGGCCAAAACTCCGTTAACTCCATCAAAAGAGCAAAGAGAAGCCGGCTGACAGGGATCACCATGACTTCCAGTTTCCCAACTAATTCTTATGTCGGCTTCATTCTGATCAAATACTTCTATGAACTCTAAAAATGCGCTTTGTTTCCAAATCTCAAAAGCATCTTTTATTGCTTGGTTTTCTTGGCTGCTGGAAATATCAGATGTTCCATTTATAAACATATAGGATATCACTGGACAATCCCACTCTGTACCAGCAATTACAAAACCTTGTGGATTTGTTTCTTTAATTGCCCCGTCATCATAATATATTTGAGATTTACCCTTGAAGTATAGTAGTACTAAAATAATTAAAAGAGTGGTTTTGAACCTATTCATCGGTTAATTCAGATTTTATTGAAAAAAACTTAACACCTACTATAGGAGACAGGAAGTCAGAGCTTGTTTGAGCAATTACACCACTTACTTCGATCTTAGTTTCTATCTCACCCTCAAATGAGTTGAAGCAATCGACAAGAACTATTTGGCTATCAATAGTACCTTCAACAACTAATAAGATTAAATAAACAGACTTAGTGGAATCATAAGAAAGAATTCCATCAGTTGGTTCAAGAACTCCAATCGGATTATAATAGCAATTGTCACTGTTGTTATCAATATCTAATTTATCTAAAGATTCAATGGTAATCTTTGGTAATTTTTGCATTTTGGATTGATCTTCACAACCTATTCCAATGAGTGTTACTAGCCAAATAATCAAAATTGTTGTCGATAGTTTTTTCATAACTAAATTCTCTTAAAATTGAACTCCGGACCGTCTGATGCTACATCTTGAGAAATAAATAAAGTATCATCTGTTAAAACGTATTTAAAAATTTCATTGTCAATTGTTATCGTCTCTTGACTAAGATAATAGTTGTACTCACCGTTAGAGAATGGATTTATTGATTTATCAGTTAAATCTGTGTTTATTTGAATGGTTAGAATTGAATCACTTGTGAACTTCCACACAATTTCATTTTCTGCAAATATTTCTGGTTCTGCAAATCCCTGAATAATCTGAATTAGAGACCATTTTTCGCAATAAATTCGATTACATCTCTCGCTAGATGTACTCTCACAACTTACCCCAGTAAAAAATACAAACCAGATTACCAAGGTTATTTTATATAGTATCTTCATAACAAATCATCTCATTATATCCAATATTAAGATATAACTGACTGGATGTGGTTCAATAACCTGATATTGAACCATTATACAGTGGATTAAAAAAGAGAGAAGCTTTAATAGTTAAGCCAGGGGAGAGACTTACTCAACAACTAACCTATAAGTCACACTTTCTTCTTGGCCCTCTGGGCCATTGAGTTACATCCACATCAAGGCTTTTCTCAAACAAATCACTATGAATGACCTTCTTGTTTACACTGTTAAATACTTGAATGGAAAGATGGCTTCTGGCCGGTGAATGCTCCGATTGGTCACTGTTTTCGCTATGGTAAACGGAGAAGTGTTGTTGTAGCGAGTTTTCAGTTGCTGTGGTGTTCAAATCCTCCAATGTAGTTTAACTCTGCCCAATCGACGATGTTAAAGTTTTCAAATCTCATTTCCCATTTCCTCTCCGTTCCTTCTGGGACATAGAATCGGATTATTCCACTTGCCTTTTGGGCCAATTTGAATTTAGCCATCGATTCAAGCCAATCATTTTGATAGGCTAAGTTGTGAATTTCGAAAAGTTGCGGAAAAACTGTGATCTTGTTTGTTTGATAATGTAGATATCCAGTTACAAACCAAATTTCTCCATCATTTGTGTACTCTTTTTGGTTCAGTTCGTCTAGGATGGTTTGTAATTGAGCAGAGGGCAAACTGGATTCAAAAGTTAAAGAGTTGATTCTATCAATTTCTAAATCAAATTGATTTATAAAGTCAAATACTGATTCGATATTGGTTCCGCCTTTGATCCCTACTGAAACTTCACCGGGCACGAATTTCCTCTCATCTACTTCAATATAATCAGACTTGCAGCCAATAATTAGAAGAAATGAAATCGTTGAAATTAGAAGTGTTACTCTCATTGTTCTAGACTTATCCCCTTACAATCTAATATTAAGATAAAACTGACTGAATAAGGTTCAGTTATCTGATATTGAACCATTGTACAGTGTACTAAAAAGGGGAGAAGCTTTAATAGTTAAGCCAGAGGATGCTGGTTGTTTAAGAGGCAGTCTAAAATCTGCTAATGATAGGGGTTTATTTTGGCCATAGGTTTACAAAATGGTTTAAATATTCATCACTGTATTGTGAAGCCTATGTTGAAATCCTGAGAGGGAAGCGAAAACGCATTTCCATTAACAGAAAACTCGAATCTGGATGAAAATTTAGTTTGATAGTTTCCTTTACCTAGTAGTTGATTATCACTGTTAACATCACAAAAAAAGGGACTAAAATATTTACCGGTACCCGTATCCCAATTTTCATCAGGCTTCCAAGGAATTCGAAGTGAAAGAGTATCTTTTGCTGAAATGGTATGACTAGCCATATATAAGCAAAAAACACCATTATACGGTCTACCCATATCCACAGTAGAGACTTCCTCTTGGGAGTCAACTAACCTGATAACTCTAAAAAAATCTTGAGTCTGCATTTCAGATTGATCAAATTGAATTTGCCTATCACTTCTATTTATTATCAAAAAACTGAAGATGAAATTTTCTCCTTCATTGAAAACAGTTGAAGGATTTCCATTCATATCAAGAAGCTGGAAATTAAAATCGACTTGAGGTATCAAACTTTCTTCATCTTCATTGCATGACACAAAAAAGAGGGCAACTAGTAACAAAATATTTTTCATAATAAAAACTTGTAAATTTTCTTATTTCAGTATCATCAAGGAAATTGTAGTAAGTAGGCGATTGTCAGAACAATAACCAAAAAATGGTTCTTTTCATGAGTGGGAGAGATTTAAATTGTTTGTAAGGAGTTTCAGTCTGATATACTTTCTACTTGTAGAATGATCATCTCATTGTCAATGTATTTTTTAAACCCTCCGAGATTAATAATGGCTTGGCAAAGAAAGCTTCCACCTAGTTTTTCCTCTTCCCTCGCTCTACGGTAGGTGACTCTAATTTTATATTCATCAAAATGATTTAAAGGGAAATAATAGCTTGTAATACGACTGGTAAAGAGTTCATTTGAGAAATTAAATATGTCTTTTGGGAAGTTATAAGTAAGTAATGAGTCATGCTCAGTCCAAATTAGTAGACCTTCACCCATTTCATAAGGAGCTCCGGTTGTAGCACATGGATCAAATCCCACAACATAGCCTTCTGAAGTGATGGTTGTAGGTTCATCATCGTTATCACAGCCCATAATAAAGAAGAGGAACAATGAACATAATATGAAAAAGATTTTGGATAGTTTTTTCATACTAGTTGGATTTTAATGGTATGTGGATTTTTAGATTGAGCTAATGAATAGAAATGGATGTGACTATTACTTTTTTCTTAAGTGAATAAGGAATTACTTCAGTGGTACAAAATCTTGGATTTTCAGCCGGTAAGTCAAATTCCCGAAAATCAAAGCAAATGGTATTACCAACTTGCATTGCAGAAGCAAAAAGGCTTGAATCCACCAAACTAGAATCCATACCAAGAACCTGAATAACGTTTTCATACATTACTTCTTCAACTTCAACAATCTGATTAGTAATAACACTATCTTTCACTTGTACAAGCACTCCGAAGCATTTTGGATCTAGAATAACTTCTCCTTTTACCTCCAGACAATTTTTCACTGGTTGTTCCTCACTACACCCAGCCCCAATAAAAAGCAGCGGGCAGATTACTAATAAGGTTTTTGATAATTTTCTCATAGCTACAAACTTTAGCAAATCAATTAAGTGTAAGATTATTAATAGATGGTTGAATAAGGTACAATTGCCTGATATTGAACCATTGTAAAATGGAATAAAGAGGAGAGAAGCTTTAATAGTTAAGCCAGAGGATGCTGGTTGGAAAAGTGTAGTCTAAAATCTACTAACTAGTTGGGTCCCTAGTAATGTTATTCGCATTACAGATCAGCTTACTTATTTAATGTCAATTTTTTCTATCTCCAAATAGTAAAAATCAATTCCTGGTATAGGTTCGAATTCGTCTTGGCTATCTCTCAACACTCCATCAAAGACGACTTGTCCTTGAAATGCTTCAAAGTTTTTGAAACTACCGCAAATAAATCCTTTCGCTTGACTGTCGATGGTATTCTTTGGTGTGAAGATTATAAAATGTTGATTTGAATGAGTATCGAAATCAAGCTCACCTTCTTGATTAGTGACTGAGAAAATCACTTCGTATTTCTCACATTCGGAAAGTTCATCCTGTTTGCATCTTGTGCCAACACCTATAATCAGGCAGCTAACCAAGAGAATTTTTGATAATTGATACATAGCTTATATTGTCATTCGTTATCAATTTTCTTTATTTAATATTTCTGTTCTTTATTAATATCAAATGTCACAGAATTAGAATCTCCCTTTGGAATCACAACACCGTAATTGATTATTGTAAGAACTGCGAATGATTCTGGTGTGGTGATAAAATTGATTTTATATGTCACTTCATTATTGGAACAGTTTTGAACGACTTCTTCACTCTCAATCATAATTCCTGTGTCCGGATGAGAAATAAATCCTACTAAAACCGTTCTTTTTTCAAAATCAATTTCCTCATCAAATGTTAATGAATTGCAGTTTGTAGTAGCTTGCCAAGCTTTTCATATTCATCAGCTGAGTTCAAAATCCATTGATGATCTTCGTCATATTCTCCTAGCTTACATTGACTAAAATCATCGTCTTCAGAAATGGATACAAATGAAATTGAAGTGCTACTGCTCTCAGATTCACAAGCAATTGAGGATTCATCACATCCTGCCCCAATAAAAAGTAATGGGCAGATTACTAATAAGATTTTTGATTGTTTTCTCATAAGTAACGGAAAGTAAGAACTGCTTTATCAATTATTATGATGTGTTATTTCTGAGATCTAATTTCGATTCCTGGTGCCTTTGTCATCTTTCTCCACATTACAGCACTGCCTGCCACCAAACTAAACATGGCTATTATAGACCACTCTGGTCCAAAGTTTCCACCAGATAACCAATGTGGTGAATCTTCTTTAATTGTCAGACTATAAAATACTGGATTCAGTCCTAGATCTAATCCGGTGGTGGCTAATCCGAAACCGCCTATAAAGCACCAATTCCAGGCAGCATGCCAGGCTGTAGCTTCCCACACAGAGCCTGATTTTATCACTATTAAACTTAGAAATATGGAGAATAGGAAAGTAACGCATATCCCGATAATCATCATCACATGAGATGTTTGAGAAAAATTTGAAAGTGGGAGGTGCATCAAAGAAAAAATTCCAGAGCTAATGATTATACTAGCAAAGAGACTATACTTCTCAGCTAGGCGACTTAGCAACCATCCTCTAAACAAATATTCTTCAGCTAAGGACTGAATGATAAATCCCAATAATAGTGCTGATAAAGGGGCTATATCAGTGAGGTAAAAAACTGAAATTTCATCTTTTTTGTAGCCTCCAAATACCCAGATAAAGCATACAATAAAAGAAGACATTAATAAACCAATTGCGAACCATTTGGTAAACTTGTTAAGAGAAAGTCCTTCTAACTTCATTCCAGAACTTGCGGCTGACCTACCCTCAAATAGTTTAACCCATAACATAGTTATGAGTATGACGAAACTGAATGTCACAAGTAGATAATAGAGGATATTGGGATATTTTTCTAAATCTTTTTCATCAATCCATTCGGCCGCAAAAACGGGTATTAGAGTTACTAATTGAGCAATTGTTAAAAACAATACAGCCATTAAGCAAATGACAACACCATTTAATTGTCTTTGCCCTGAGTCTTGATTGAATATTCTTTGTTTTTGAAATATTGAATTTCGAGTATTTTTCATTTTAATTGATCTCTTTAATAAGTGATTATTATCTGCATTTAAAGATCGCTGTCTACAAAGTTCGTCTCAGAAAGTAGTCATTTCCATTCGATAGATATTAGAACTAATCCAAGAACACTTTACAACATGAGCACGTGATTGTTGGGATTAGATAAGATTAGTCATTATTGAATTATATAAAGTTCATTTAACTGATATTGAACTCTCCATTAGTACCCAACGACCAATTTTGATAGCTACCTCATACCTTAATTATAGCATGGGACAAGCAATCGAAAATAGCGTTGAAACTGAATCCATAAATCTCTCAACTGAGGATTCAAACTGTAGTATTACGATATATACTTATGGTATTCTTTGCTCTATCCTTATCGCTCCATCAGTGATTCTTTTGGTCATCGTAATGGAGCTATTCGAATTATTTATCCTATTGGGGTGTGAAGGGCTCTTGATTAAGCTAAAGTCTGTTTTTGTAAATTATCTAGAGTAATGAGAAAAGCTTGATTCTAACTACCGATATATCAAATATCCATAGATTATTTAGCAATAGCAGATTTTATTATATCACTCAAAGTACTCTCAATATCCTCTTCATAACCTATAATCAAATCAAGGATTACCCCGTCTTTTAACACCAAGTGAGTTGGAAAGACTTTCACATTCATCGTCTGCTTTGTGAATTCTTCAGAGGCAACCAATTTATAATCAAATGTTCGCTTCTTAAGAAACTTTGTAACCGTCTCTTGAGAATCAAATGTTGCACCAACAAAGAGAACATCTTTGAATTTGGGATTGGCAGCAATTGAATTCAAGACCGGAAGTTCTTTTATGCATGGTTTGCATGATGCAAACCAAAAGTTAAAGACAGTCACTCCATTTTTTAGTTCATTTTCTGTGATTTTCTCACCATCTATGCTCCATAACGTAACATCAGATATCTCTTGATTTACCCATTGGCTTTTATACTGATCAGTATAATCAACCAGCCATTGCTCTTTTTGAGCAAAGGCGTGAATGATCGATACTTGAAATAAAACATACATTAAATACTTCATAACTACTGATTTTACTTATTTTCTGCCCCTAAACACAAGCTTATCATGCTATTGGTTTCTTAAAGACTTAACCGGATTTGCTGTGGCTGCTTTTCTTGACTGGAAAGAAACTATTACAACTGCAAATACAAATACGGCCAGTCCTACAGTTGGGAATATCCACCATTCTATATTTACTCTAATCTTAAATTGATCCAGGTATTGATTCAAAAGATACCATCCAACAGGTGCTGAAAGGACGAAGGAAATTAGAATTAGCTTGGCAAAATCTTTCGACATGAGTTGAGTTATGTTTAGAACCGTAGCTCCAAGAACTTTCCTGATACCGATCTCTTTTACTCGCCTTTCGGCCATAAACGAAGCAAGGCCTAATAGCCCTAATCCGGAAATTATAATTGCAAGCATTGCAAATAGATTTGCTAAATTTTTCACTACTGTAATGCCTATAAATTTTCTTTTGTA
Source organism: Cytophagaceae bacterium (assembly GCA_006969745.1). Classification (GTDB taxonomy): domain Bacteria; phylum Bacteroidota; class Bacteroidia; order Cytophagales; family Cyclobacteriaceae; genus Ekhidna. Next base: position 606,252 of record CP030886.1, on the reverse strand, counting down.
TTCAGCATCGGCAAAAGAATATTCAAATGGATAAGCAGGGTTATGCTTTTCAAATAGTGGTGCAATTTCATCTAAAACTGATTTCATATCAGCTTCACCTTTAGTCCTTAATGAAATGTACCCGCCCCAATCGGCTAAAATGGCGAACATAGGTCCTACAGGTTCATAAGGTGATCCCATAAGTACGTTATCAATGACACCAATCAATGTTCTTTTTTCATTCCATAAATCTAATTTCGTCCCAATCGGATCCTCTAACCCCATCATTTCAAGTGCTGCTTTGTTTATAATTATAGCATTTGAGTCACTTGCCAACTCTTTGGAGAAATCTCGTCCCATTAACACTTCTATACCCATTGTCTTTGCGTAATCATAATCAGCAGCAACAGTTGCAAATAGTACCTTTTCAGACTCTGGTTTACCTGGCCATCCTAGAAAATTTTGTGAGACAATTGAATTTATAGAACTACTGGACTTAGTTACAGACGCTACATATCCTGATTGTAGAAGTTCTTGTTTTAAAACTTTGTAGTTGCTTCTTAAATCATTGGTTAACTCAATTGAAATTAGATTTTCCTGATTGTACCCTATGTCTCTCTTTTTTATCAGATCGATTTGTTGAAAAAATACAATGGTACTTAGCAATAGAATAATCGAGAAGCCAAATTGTAAAATCACTAATACTTTTCTAAGTATCGAAGAGCTCTTGCCTTCACTGGTGGTTCCTTTCAGTGTTTGAGAAGGTTTGAACGATGATAAATAAAATGCAGGATAGCTGCCCGCAAAGACACCTACCGTCAAAATAAAACCAAGAGAAGTAATCCAGAAAAATGGAGAACTAAAATCAATTGAAAGATTTCTGAACACCATTTCATTAAATGATGGAAGAACTATTATAGTAATAAGAATCGCGAGAATATAGGAAATGCAAGTCATTAAAATTGCCTCAGCAATAAACTGAGAAATAAGCTCAGTTTTGCTGGATCCGAAACTCTTTCTAATCCCTACCTCGCGAGCCCTTTTTTCTGACTTGGCAGTGACCATGTTCATAAAGTTGATACAGGCAATAGCCAAAATAACTATTGCAATAATGGTAAAAAGTTTTACATAGTAAATTCTTCCTCCGGCTTCATTACCATCCTCATCAAAAATGGAATAGAGTCGCCACCTGAGCATGGGATATAGGAACAATGAACGCTCAACATCGACTTGTCCATTTTCTGTAAGCATATTTGCAATGGAAGTTTCTACTACTGCTTGATCCGAAGGATCATTTAGCTCAGCAAAGACTTGAAATGAATAGTTTCCCCAATTAGTTCTGCTTTGTATTACCCAGTCACTCGTGGATTCATAATATTTCCAAGTAAGTAAATAATCAAACTGAAAAGATGAATGTTCAGGAATATCCGCCACGATTCCTGTCACCTTGAGCGTTCCTTCATTTTCTACTTTCACCAATTGTCCAATAGGATCTTTCTCACCAAACAAAACTTTGGCCAAGGATTCAGATAGAACGATGGACATGGGGTCATTTAAGGCATTCTTGTTTGAACCCTTAACCATTGGAAATTCGAACATCTCGAGAAATTCTTCGCTGACATAGTATCCGTTTCTTTTGATTCTCATATCACCTGCCGACAACAACCTTTCGCCACCCCATCCTGTGACTGCCGAATGCTTAATATTACTATTGTCAGTTTTCAGTGCATCATAAATCGGAAGGGGTACAGAACGCCAATTGACTGTTTGCTCTTCGAACTTTGAGGAGACCCACACTTGATAAAGTCTATCTGCTTTGGGTATGAATTTATCAAAAGACCATTCATTATTGACCCAAAGAGCAATTAAGATGGTAAAGACTATTCCAACAGATAGTCCAATGATGTTTATAAGAGAATATAGTTTATTTCTTATAAGGTTTCGATATGCAATTAGTATGAAGTTTTTAATCATTTGAGTGTCCTTTTACGTTAGAATTCAGAGTAAATAACCTTAGTAATCTTAGGGATATGTATCTTAAAAAAGGTTCGATAACCTGATGTTGTACCATTTTCAATTGGCCATCGGTAAAATCAAGTTGTTTGCCGATGAATTTTAATGGTTTCGTAAGATGTTAATGTACCATTTATCTCGACGTTTAAACTTACTTAAGCTTAATAGCTAAATAGAAGTATGCAACACGTCAAAGACTTTTTGAATCCCTCTTATTACTTTAGGAAAATTGGAGAAGTTTTCTATTTCACATGTAAGCCACATCCATTAGAGAGTAAGACACCTGATAAAATTTGGGTAAAGGATTTGATTGTACTATTCTTTATTGGAGAGGTTTTATCAGTAGTAGCGGTCCTCCCAAAAGCTATTCTGGAAGAGTATGACGTAGTAGAAGATCTGAATAATATACTTGGTTTATATCAAAGCACTTGGCGCCAATGGAAATTACTGTTGATTGGTGGTTTGATGGCTCCTGTTTTTGAAGAAATGGCGTGGAGACTTAATCTTCATTTTACTCGTATAAATCTAGCTTTATCATCGGGCTTCATGTCCTTTTATATATTGGGATTATTAATATCGGAACATGGTGTAACAAATCTTTTTGCTGAATTTTATACCAGAATTATGCTGGCATGGTTGGTTGCTACAGTTAGTTACTTCACACTTTCAGTTAATAAAGTACTAGATACTGTACAAGGATTTTTCCAGAAAAACTTCAAATGGATCTATTGGTTAATGATAGTTAGTTTTGCTATGATTCATCTAGAAAGGTACCAAAATTTTGGACTTGTTGAGCACTACATTATTATTCCATTAATTATATTACCTCAGTTGGTTTCTGCTTCAATATTTAGCTATGTGAGATTAAAATATGGCTTTATTTATGCTACTTTTCTTCATATTTTAGGAAACACTTACCTTCAATTGATCTTTAGCTAGACCTTTTTGAAAAAGGCCATATTTGTATATGACTCTTAATTGAACATTTTTCTAAAATTACCATTAAAACCGGATGGTTTTAATTGCGATTGTACTTCATGACTCACATTGCAACTGACTTTCTTAAATACACATCTAAATAATCTTAATTTAACCTTCAGCGTTGGGCCTGTCCGGGTCGCCTCTGTACGTTAAATGAAATTACTATCACATAAAAGTTCAAAAAACTGTTTGTGAACCATCCATTTGCTTGGAATAGATAAATTAGTTCTGAGTGACATATACTAAAATGGTTTCGCAAGATGTTCTGTTACCTTTTTACCCAATCGTTTCAATTGATTAGACGTTGCAATTATTAAAAATTTCAAGTCTATAAATTTTATAAATCATGAATTCGAAATCGATACTTCTTCTTATGCTCTCTTTTTTTATATCAAGCTCAGCAGCCCTTGGGCAAGAGCTTAGAACCGGAAGCATTGAACTTAAAAAAGGACAGGTTGTCAGCCTTATTACATCAAAACCACTTTCAGGCACTGATGAATTGCGAAGCGAATACTTTCAAAAGGTTTTCCCTCCGGCTCAGGCCCTGGGGTATAAGTCTGAGGGTATGTTTATGATAAAATCAACGAAACTGCATGGTGCAAAAATGGAACCTCATGTAGGAGAGGGTAATCTTATGAGTTTTTTTACATGGCCGAATGGTGGAGCAGTGGAAGAATTTAGACGGGAAACACCAAACTGGTCAGAACTGGAAAAAAGCAGAAAGGACATTTGGGAAGAGCTGAGGATTGTAAGGATGACAGTAATGAAAAAAACTGAACTTAATTTTCGCTCCGATAAGATCTACCGAATTGTTTTTGTATGGCTTAACGATGAAAACCCAGATAACTTGAATCGCTATCAAAAAGCCATGAAATCCACACGTGAGGAATTGGGAGCTAGGTATGTCATTCAGTGGAATAAAGTAGACTATTATCACAGTTTTATTGAGCCTTCTAATGTGCCAGATCAGGCGTGGATCATTGAATGGCCTACTTCTGAAGCACATGCTTCATACATCAGCAGTGATGCTTTTAAGGAAAATGTAAACTTGTTTATGACAGGGGTGTCAAGATTCGAAGCCTATGAAACAACTTTCTACTTTGAAGAAGAAAATTAGTTTTAATAGTTAATTGTGGTTATTAACAGATATATAAAGCTAGTGATCATTTTTTTGTTACTATCAAGTTCTGGATGTAGCCAGACAACTAATACTAACAAAGAAAAGAGAGATATCTATGATCCTGTTAGTGGTATTATTGACCTGTTTGATACCTATGATGTAGTTGCTTTTGGGGAGTATCATGACTCCCCTAAAATTTTCAGCTTGTATAATGAATTAATAAATAATCAGAGCTTTAGAGAAAAAGTTGACATTATAGTATTTGAGGTAGCAAACTCTATTCATCAGAATTTGATTGATCGGTATGTTGATGGTGCAAATGTATCTATAGAAGAATTAAGCAAGGTTTGGAGAGACGCATCTAATAGTGGAAGTCAGATTGGCGACCCTCAACTTTTTATTGACTTTTTTAAAGCCATTAGGGAGGTAAATAAAAGTTCGCCTCCTGAAGAAAGATTAAAAGTCCTTGCCGGGGATCCCCCAATAGATTGGTCTCATGTTAAGACTAGGGAAGACTTAAGTCCATTTATGGAAGACCGTGATAGGCACTATGGAGAATTGGTTTTTAATGAGGTCTTGGCCAAGAATAAAAGAGCTTTTTTAATTATGGGAGCTGGACACTTTTATCCGAGCACATATAGTTCGTCTGAATATTGCATTACCAAGAAAATCAAAGATATATATCCAAATAAGGTTTACGTAGTTAATGTAAGAGTAGACAAGCAGCTTTTTGACATGGGTTATCCAGAACCAAGTATGCTACCAGTTAGCATTCCTGAAGTTGGAAATATGAGTGTTTCAGATTTAAATCCATTAGTAAAACTCAAGGCTGAAATAGATGCTATCATATTTATGGGCGAATTGGTTAAGGAAATCCCAGCCCCATTTGATAGAGCAAATCCCTATTATGAGGAATTTTTAAGAAGGAAGAAGATAGGTGCCGAAAATCCATTTTATGGAATAAAAAATGATCAACTCATTTTAGATAATGAGTCAGCAGAAAAAAAACTTAAAGAGAAACTATTTGATATTGCTGCTCATGCGCTTGAAGATTATAATAGTCGCTTGGGAGCAAATACCAATGCGAAATACAATGAGTTTGTAATTCCTGAGTCATTTTATGGAGACGGTTTTAATTTTTCAATCATTAAGAATGAAGAAGATCCTAGTAGGTTGAATTTAGTTGGGGAGTGGAATCCTAATAACTCGCAAGATCCTAAAATTTCAATAATTGTTACAATTAGTAAAGCTGATGATTTTGCAATCATAAAGGTAGAAAGACATATTGAGTGAATGTTAGTTATCAACAAGCTGCTGATTTTACTAAAGAGCTATCTAATGGAATCAACTCCAATCAGCTAGATTATATCTCAAATGAAAATTTAAATTAAACAACTTCTTTTCCGAAACGAATAAGCGTTTCGTGCAGCCTACTCCGAATTTTGTTAAAAAAAGGGCGCTCCCTAAAATTATCAACTTACTCTACTAATGATGAAATGTCAGGAACACCCTCGAATTTGTTAAATCATAAATAAAAATAGAGAAGCTCTTAAATAGGGGAGTTCAATTAAACGGAACTGAACAAATTCACGATTCTATGTAGCCAGCACCATAGATAAAAAAAGTTCAATATCCCTTAATTGTACCTACATCCTTCAGCTACCCTCTTTCTTCAACTCATGTTTAACTTATAAATCAAGTGAATATGAGAAAATGTTTACGTTTTGGCTTTGCCGTTCTGTTGCTAGGACTATCCTTATCTGGATGGACACAGCGGACAGTATCCGGCAAAGTAACAGATGATTCTGGTGAAGGATTACCAGGAGTGAATGTGGTGATTAAAGGCACCTCTACTGGAACTACAACTGATATCGATGGAAATTATCAACTATCAACTAATGATAGTGATATTCTGGTTTTTTCATTTGTCGGTTTTACTACACAGGAAGTACAGGTAGGATCACGATCAGTTATTGATGTTTCGATGGGGGGAGCAACTGAATTGCAGGAAGTTGTTGTTACTGCCTTTGGTATAGAGCGCGAAAAGAAAGCTTTAAGTTACTCTGTGCAAGAGGTAGGAAATCAAACGCTGGTCAAGGCTTCAACACCTAATACAGTTAATGCATTGCAAGGTAAGGTTGCAGGTGTTCAAGTAAATCAATCTAGTGGAATGCCAGGTTCATCCTCATTTATCAGGGTAAGAGGAAGTAATTCTTTTAATTCAAATAACCAGCCACTTTTTGTGGTTGACGGACTACCTATTACAAGTACTCCTTCAAGTTCAGGTGGAGTTTCTGGTGTTGACTATTCAAGTAGATCTCTTGACTTGAATCCTGCAGATATTGAATCCATTTCAGTACTAAAAGGTGCTACAGCTGCTGCATTGTACGGATTAAGAGCGAGTAACGGTGTAGTATTAATAACTACCAAGAATGGAAGAAATCTTGAAGAGGGTGCTTTCAGAGTAAATGTTTCTCAATCTTATTTGATTGATGAGGTCACTCGTGTACCAGATGTTCAAGATGTATATGCACAAGGTTCGAATGGAGTATTTAGCCCATCAGCTTCTACTTCATGGGGCCCAAGAATTGATCAACTGGCTGATCCTAGCGTAAATCCATTTGCAACAGGTGATGGAAGTACCTATGTCAATAATGTTGGTGAAACAGTGACCCCTCAGATTTATGATAATATAAATCCTATGTTCGAAAAGGGGAGAACATCAGTCACTAATGTTGATTTTTCTGGAGCAACAAGCAGTGGTAATTACGCCGCAGGATTTGGTTATACTGATCAGAAAGGAATTGTTCCAACTACAGGAATGAGGAAATTCAACAGTAAAATCGCAGGAGAGTTCAAATTGAACGAAAAGATATCAACTGGTGGGAGCTTAAATTTTATCTTCACTGATATAGATAAAATCGTTGGGGGAAGTAACCTTTCTAACGTGTTTTTTACTACTTATTGGGCACCTAGATCCTATGATTTATGGGGTACGCCATTTGCTACGGAAGACAACCCTTATCAACAAATCCACTACCGTGGGGCCATGGATAATCCACGTTGGAGTCTTGCAAATAATGATTTTAATGAAAATATCACACGATCTTTCGGAAACATCTTCTTAAAGTATCAACCATTAGATTGGATGACCGTGAATTACAGAGTTGGTGTGGATGCTTTCACTGAGAAGAGAAAAGAAGTATTTGCACTTGGATCAGGAGAAACCGGCGGTAGAACAAGCCCTCCATCCGGTGGTCAGATTACCGATACCTTCTTCCAGAATAGGCAAATTAATTCAAATTTTAATGTTGCCATGAATTGGAATCTTACTGAAGATTTGGTTGTAGACTTTTTAGTTGGAAATGAATATATCGATATAAGAAGTTCATCATTGACAAACGTAGGAACATCATTGACTTTAGGTGGATTCAATGATTTATCCAATGCTGGGTCACAAGCGCCTTCGACTGGTACATCCTCTTCCAGAACGGTAGGCTTTTTTGGAAACGCAACTTTCGCATTTCAAGAAATGCTTTATTTGAACCTTACAGGGAGACAAGACTATAACTCCACATTGCCTTCAAGCAATAATACTTTCTTCTATCCATCAGCGGGTTTAACTTTTGTTTTTACAGAAATTTTGAATATTAACAGTTCAATCCTTTCATTTGGTAAAATCAGAGGTTCTTATGCTGAAGTAGGTCAAACAGCACCAGCTAATTCACTAACTATTCCGTTTTTAGGAGCGACCGTAGGTACTGGATTCACATCTGATGGAATTGCTTTCCCCTCATTTAATAACCAAACAGCTTTTAGGCAAAGCAATATCTTAAGAGATCCAAACTTAAGACCTCAAAACAATAAAACTTGGGAGGTTGGTTTGAATGTAGCTTTTTTAAATGGTAGAGTTGAACTTGATGGTTCTTATTTCAATGAAACAGCCACTGATCAGATATTCACTGTTCCTTTAGCTGGTTCTTCTGGATATACCTCTATTTTAAGAAATGCCGGTGAACTTAGAAATGAAGGTTATGAAATTACTTTAAGTGCCAATCCATTGAATATTTCTGATTTTAGATGGGATGTAATTGCAAACTTTACCTCATACAATAATGAAGTAGTATCATTAGCTCCCGGAGTAGACAATATTTTTCTAGGAGGTTTTACTGAGCCAAATGTGAGAGCGTTTGCGGGGCAATCATATCCGGTAATTTTTGGTTCTAGATTCCTGAGAGATGATAATGGCAATATTGTAATAGATAATCGTCAGTTTGTTAATGGTACTGCCAACGCAAGCTATGGTTTGCCAGTTCAGGATCCTAATAATGGTCCAATAGGTCAAGTTAATCCTGATTTCGAGCTAGGTCTGACCAATACCTTTTCATATAAGGGATTGACACTTAATGTCCATATCGATATAAGAAAAGGAGGAAATGCATATGCGGGAAATACCCGTCTACAGAAACTATACGGACAAGATGAGGTGACAGAAGACAGAACAACACCTACTGTTCTCAGTGGTGTAAAAGGTTACTTCACTCAGGACGCAAGCGGGAACGTGAATGTTGAAGTAGAAGGTGAAAACGATATTGCGATTGTAAGAGGTCAAAGATTCTGGAATGTGGTGATGGATGCGATTGACGAATCTAATGTATACAGTACAGATTTCTTTCGACTTAGAGAGGTTCATCTAGCATACGATATTCCAAAATCTCTTTATCAGGATACGTTTATTAAGAGTTTAAACGTGTTCGTTGTTGCCAGAAATTTATTGCTTAAAACGAAGTATCCAAATTTTGATCCCGAGACTAGTGTCGGAGGAGCAGGGAATTTTCAAGGACTTGAATATGTGAACCTTCCCCAGACTAGAAGTTTTGGTTTTGGAGTAAATGTAGGATTATAATAAAAAATGAGATGAAAAAATTAATATATAAATGGTCACTCATCCTAGCATTTCCGGCTATAATAATGGCAGGTTGCTCAGATGAAACTTTGGCAGATATAAATAGAGATAGAGATAACCCAAGTAGCGTCCCAGTAGATGTATTGCTACCTTTTATTGAAACCAACACGGCTTATTCTGCAGTTGGTGGAGACATGTCGTTGTATTTAGCAGTTCATACTCAACTGGTGACTGGAGTACATGCCCAATTGCATCAGTTTGATCGACTGATTTATTCTCCATCTACTTTTAATAGTACTTGGAATACGATTTATACTGGAGGAATTAAAAACTCTATCCAAATGATGAATATTGCCAGGGAGACTGGAGCATGGCATTATGTTGGCATTGGACAAATTTTATATGCATACAATGCAAGCATAGCTACTGATGCTTGGGGGAGAGTCCCCTATTTAGAGGCAGGTACTGGTCAATTTCAAAAACCTGCTTATGACATGCAGGAAGAAATATATACCGGAGAAAGGGGTCTTATTGCGCTGATGGATTCAGCTATTGTAAATATGAACAGAAGTTCAACTGCAAGCCCAACAGGTAACGACTTCATATATAATGGAGATATGAGTCTGTGGATTAAAGCTGCACACGGGTTAAAAGCCAAGTTTATAACAAGGCTAAGCAATACCTCAGCATATGATCCGCAGGAAGTAATAGATGAAGTTGCTTTGTCATTTGTGGATAATTCTGAAGCCTTTATTTTCAATGCATTTGGCGCTGGTGCCACAAATGAGCATCCTTGGGCGCAGGAGGAAAATGATAGAGCTCATTTTGCAGCTAGTGAATCGTTGTTTAACATGATGAATGCAAAGAATGATCCTCGAATAGCGGTATATTTTGATGATGCCGCCGCTAATTTGGGGCCTGCACCAAATGGCACAGCCGCTTTAGATCAAGCGGGTGATCTATATGATAAAATATACGATTACGTTATGCCAGATAGCCCATTGGAATTTTTAACCTATGACCAGCTTAAGTTATATGAAGCAGAAGCTCATTTCGCACTAGGTAATCCCACGCCTGCAAATACTGCATATGAAGAGGCTGTAACAGCCAGTTTACAGCGATATGGAGTTGCTGCAGCTGATATAGCCACTTATACAGGACAAGCTAGTGTATTCCCGGGAGCTGGTGCATTGACATTAAATGATGTACATGAGCAACTCTATCTTAGTTTTTATCCTTTTCAATCACAGGATGCATATGCAGAATTGAGGAGAAATGACTTTCCGGTAATTGTAAATCCAAACGGTGATTTTCTACTGAGAATTCCTTATGCACAAACAGAGCTGGATAATAATATCGAGAATAATCCTGGTACACCAGTTTCAAATGGAGTGTGGTGGGATGATGGAACTGATGATTAATTGTTTAATAAAGACTTATTATGAAAAATTTATATAAAATATCACTCTGTTTTTTTATTTCTATTTTGCTGATTGCATGCGATAGAGAAGAAGAGAATATAGGGTGGATGGATGGTGAAAGTAATGTAGCTCTACCTGAAGTCACATCAATTACGCAAGGTTTTTTTAACCTAAATGACGTTAACAATGCATTTGTTTCATTTGAATTAGATGCCGTAGGGGATGCAAGTTCTATAGAAGTTCTCATGAATTTTGATGGTGGTGATTTCTCTTCTGTTGCAACTTTGAGCACATTTCCAACAACGGTATCTGTGCCTTTATCGGATGTTGCTACCGCATTAGGTATTGATCCTAATGATTTAGAGCCAGGAGATTCTTTCGGGGCAGTTTTCTTGACAACCGTCGGAACTAGAGTTTATGAATCTGGAACAGCTATTTCTTTTTCTGCAGCATGTCCTTCTGAGCTAGACGGGACTGTGAATTGGGAGATAATGTCTTCCAATTGGGGTTCTGTGGGGAACACAGGTTCTTTTGATTGGGAAGGAGATGGAGCAGGTAATTATACTTGGGGAAGCTACACATTTGGTTTTTACCAGTTTAATTTTGGCTGCTGCGAGCAAGATCGTACATCAGCATTATTTGTAAATGATACTTGTACTGAACTTACTTTAGCCGCAGCTGATGGTTTTGGTTGTTCATGGTCAATGACGGTTGATGATGTGTCTGGTCCTACTTTGACAGTGACATTAACAGCTGGTTGTGGAGGTGGAGTCACTACTGTTGCCATGACAAGAGCTGATGGAGAAGCATGGGATATTACACCATAATTATGACTGATAATAGTTAAGCAAATTCAACCTAGATTAGGTTGTCATTTTTAATTAGTAATATAAGCCTGTGAGACTTCTTCACAGGCTTTTATGTTTACAAAGCGAAAACGGATTCCTAAGTGATTACGGAAATCTTGATCAAGGATCGTAACCTCTTTGATATTTAAAAGTTCAGTTTCCGTTTTTTGGACTTCTAACCGCCTCAATCCACGTTATTATTGATGTATGAAATCAATTTCTTGAATTGAGAATCAAATGATTAGGTTACTGTTTTTCTCATAAGCATGATTCGAGTAATTGATTTCTCAAGTTAATCTAAAATCCTCGTCATACTTTTAGATTAAGAGTACTAAACTAGGGTCGATGTTTCGGCCCTATTTTAAAATTAATATTATGGATATTAAAGTGGGTGATTTAGTAGAAAGTGATTATGGAAAAGGGGAGGTTGTTGCAGTTACAGATCAATGGTTCATTCACAACGACTCTCTAAATAAGAGTAATAGTGAATTTGCTTTATTGTATGATGAAGATTGGTTCCGGAAATTACTTAGGTGTTAAAGAAAAATTGAAAGCTTGAGTACCTAAATTGGGCAAATCAAGATTTATTAAAAATGTAGAAGGTCTTATGATGGGTATTATCTCACACATACTTCACACATACATTGATACAAAAGCATTCTTACCATCTCCTACGGACTGCAAAAAGCCACTCAACTGAGTGGCTTTTTTATTTGTAACCTACCTATGAATATTTTTCTCCTGCTTAGTTTCCGATAACTCTCTTACCAATATTTACTTTTCTTTCAGATCGAGGACTTAGATATCGATCAAGAAGAGCAAGTATTCTGAGGACTGAGTAAAATCTTTTCTTTCTCATTTTATTTTGTAATTGACTTGTATAAAGTTTAGAAATTCTCAGCTTCATAGTAAGCGTGATTTGCTGATTTTAGAAATTTAAGTGATTCACTTAAAGACTGTAAAAACAAAAAAAAGCAAGCTTAGAAAGCCTGCTTTATGAGGAATTTACTTTGAGTTTATTTCTTTACTTCGATCATCTTAATACCTCCCAAACCTGAGGCCACGTAGAGTTTGTTTCCTTTGTGAAGAATATGATTTACTGATTCGTTTGATTCTAATTCTAGCTTACCTAACACTTCAATCTCTCCATCATCGTATGAGGCGACGTGTACGCCACCTTCACCGTTGCTAATAAAAACTACTCCGTCATCTGAGGTCACTGCATTGGTAATCGAGTTATCATCAAAAGTGTGTTGAGCAACAAAGTTCCCATCCAGATCATACACTAATAACCCTTCATGACCACCTGCAATGAAAATGAGTTCATCATCTACATCCATCGTCATCTTGGATTCCTCTGTAGAAGGTGCCAAATGCTCAAAATCAAATTGTGCCTTAAGGTTTGTGTCGAATGAATTAACGCTTGCAGGATTACCACTCAGGCAATAAACCACACCATCAGCCTCTGCTACCCATCTGGCATCTTCTATACCCTGATAATTTTGGAGTAAAAGGTCCTCAGTAAGCTGATAGACACCTCCGCCCAATGACTTATCGTTTCCTGTAGTAACATAAACATTGTTATCAGCATGAGTGATGCTGGTGGCCGTATAGCTGCCAACGCTTACCCGTGTATTGTTCTCTAAGCTAAAAACTCCTTTTTTAATGGAGATCTTCTCTACAAATGCAGGTGTCTCCAAACTGGAAGTACCTCCGGCAAAATATGCATCATTTCCAATAATTGTAACATCATTGATATCTGCATCGCTGAATTGAATCTCAGATTTGAGTTTCAACTTACCATCCACCAAATCAATACCTCCATAATAGGTTTCACCAACCATATTATAGCTTACCGCAAAGCTCGCTCCACTCAGACTTACTGATGTAGCCTGAAGAAGCTCACCATTAACAGTAGGCGGGATTAGCTCAGCTTTAAGTGTAAGCTTTAGGTCTTTGGACTTCTTTCCTGAACTGCTTGAGATAATGTTAATTTCCTGATTTTTTTCAAGCATACGCGCACTTAGTGTTTCCTCATCATTGTTTATTTCAATATCTCTTGAGGCGTCTACCTCATCTGTACTACAGGAGGTAATCATTGCAAGAGCAGCTATAAATACCAATGCCTTGCACAATGTGATTTTAGTTTTCATGATTCTTTTAATTTTTTTCATGATTCAAAACTAAAAGTGCCTCAAGTCGGAATGGAGGGGGAATTACGCATTTTTCACAATACGTTTTTTACGTAAGAATCTGAAGACTCGCGACTCTAGTTTTACCAATGTATTCGAGATGAAAACTTTACTCGGAACAGCATTTGACAGATTTCAAAAATGAATAAACTAGAAAATATCGGAGTTAGTGCTTCCTTAAAAGAGGAGACAATAAAGCTAAATCTTGAAGAGTATACGGAAGGTGATGCGGAATTTTTAATTGAATTCACCCAGAACATCTTAGAGAATATGCTCTACTTAAGATCTGAAGTTTCTTCCGGGTTGGAGAAAAGAAGCGCCGATGAATTGGCCGACCTGACACATATGGTTAAGCCTACACTAGAAATTTTAGGCCAGGATGAAATACTTGCCGGGTTGGGGCAATTGAGATTGGGTGCTCTTGAAAACGGAACCTGGCTTGAGACCTCTATAACTAAAACAATAGAAATACTACAAAACATACTAGAGCATGCAGAATGTACGCTCGCCACACACTAAAACACATAATCATGGAAAAGAAAATATTAGTATGCGAAGATGATGAAGTGCTGGGTAGCATGATCAAATTCAAGCTTGGCAAAGATCAACTGGGACTTATAGAAAGTGTCAATAATGGTAAGGATGCCAAAGAGGCCATTGAAACCAATGACTACAGCCTCATAATTTCAGACATTCACATGCCATTCATTTCAGGTCTTCAACTACTTGAGCATGTAAGGGCGCATCAGAAGAAAAACACCTCTTTTATCATCCTTTCTGCAGAAGGACTGGAGTCAACTGTTCTTGAAGCATTTGATCTGGGAGTCACTGACTTTCTGACTAAACCATTCAGCCCTGGAGAGCTATCTATGAGAGTTAAACGATTATTACAGGCAGCATGATCTCTCGACTACAATTTCTGGAAGACCAGGATCCAAAAATGATTTTCATTTTCGGAGTCACCGTAGTGCTCACCGGTTTAATCATTTTCTTTCTTTCGCTAATTATAATTAGTAAAATTTCTCGCACTAGAGATAGACGACTGAAGCGAAAATATTGGCCTTATATTAAGGAGCATTTGGCTATGATAGCTATCCAGTCTGTGGTCAATGAAGGTGTAAAATATGATTACCGAAGGAGTTTACGATTTCTTATGCAAATAAGGAATAGGTCACGAAAAATAGCTCAGTGGGTATTGGATGAAATAATGAAGCAGAAAGCAAACTTGACAGGGGAGGCAAATAAGACCATGCTCAAAGTGTATCGTGACTTGAATCTTAAAACATACAGCTTGCGAAAACTAAAGAGCTTCAACTCAAACACGGTAGCACGTGGTATTTATGAATTAGAAAGCATGGAGCAGCGAGATGTATTTTCAAAATTTTACAAGTTTCTAGGCTCAAAAAACACAGACCTGAGAATGGCTGCAAGACTAGGTTTGACCTCATTGGCACCAAATCCGCTCAGCTTTTTAGATCATTTAAAAGAAGAGTTAAGTGAATGGGAGCAGATGTCAATTTACAATCGACTAAGAAGTAAGCACAAAGATCAACTGCCGGACTTCTCAAAATTCTATTATCATGAGCAGCCTTCCGCTGTGGCATTTTGTGTGGAAATGACCGTACGCTTCAACTACTTTGAACTCATCCCACAGCTTATAGAATTATTAAAGACTACCAAAAACAGAAGCATGGTAATAGATGCTCTAAAAGAACTTGAAGCTTTCCAGGCTCTGCCATACGTTAAGAGACTGATTCACAAATCCAATAATCCGCAGACCATTATCTCATGCCTCAACTTTCTGGCACATATAGGCGACGAAAGTTGTCGGTCAATATTCGAAACTTTCATAGAGCATAAAAATTTTGAGGTGAGAATGGCAGCTGTAGGAATGGCAGCTAAGCTCAATATTGAATTTGAGTCATCATCAGAAGAGTTGGAAAGCATGCTTTTACACCACCAAAATGAATTGATATCATGAATATCTGGACCATACTTACACACATAGTAGATTTTTTCGTCCTGGGCTTTTCAGTATCGCTCACGATTTGCTACTTGTTCCTTAGCTGCGTGTCTTTTTTTGCTATTAGGAAATACATGAGGAGGAGGTCACTCTATCGTGTAAATGATATTATCAGTTCGCCAATGGCTCCATCGGTCTCTCTCATAGCACCCGCATATAACGAAGGAATGACAATAGTCGAGAATATCAGATCCATGTTGTCATTAGAGTACAACAATTACGATGTGATTGTGGTAAATGACGGAAGCAAAGACGACACATTGGAAAAGGTCATAAAGGCATTTGACCTTATACAAGTCCCTCTGCATGTAAATGCAAAGGTATCCACTCAAGAGATTGTATCTGTCTATAAATCCCAGAACAGGTCATTCAAGAAATTGACCATTGTGAATAAAGTAAATGGAGGTAAAGCTGACGCACTCAATGCTGGTATTAATGTTTCATCCAGCCGACTAGTGGCCTGTATTGATGTGGATTGTGTTCTGGAAAATGATGCTTTGCAACGTATGGTGAAGCCATTCATGGAAGATTCAAGCGTAATAGCTTCTGGTGGTGTAGTCCGAATTGCCAATTCATGTGAAATAGAGCATGGAAAACTAATCAACGTAAACTTGCCTAAAAATATGTTGGCAAGGTTTCAGGTACTGGAATACCTAAGGGCGTTCTTGCTGAGTAGAATGGCATGGGCACGATTGAATGGCCTTCTTTTGATTTCAGGTGCTTTTGGCTTGTTTGATAGAAAGCTCATATTGAAAGCAGGAGGATATAGCACAGATACTGTGGGAGAGGACATGGAGCTGGTTGTCAGAATGCGCAGTATGATGACAAGAGCTGGCAAAAAATTCAGAGTAACTATGATACCGGATCCATTGTGTTGGACTGAGGCTCCATCTACCAATAAGGTATTCGAGAAACAACGCAACAGATGGGCAAGAGGAACCTATGAAGTGCTCCAAAAGCACACATACCTATTTTTTAATTCTAAGTATAAAATCACCGGCTTATTCGGATATCCGTTCTGGTTCTTCTTCGAATGGATGGCTCCTTTGCTAGAGTTCTGTGGTGCCGTGTATTTCATCTTTCTATTGTTTACAGGATCAGTTTCATGGACTTATTTCCTCTCGCTACTGGTCATGTTTTATTGCTTTTCTATCTTCATATCATCATTCACTTTGTATGCAGAAGAAATCTCATTTTACAAGTACAAAGGCGTAAAAGATCAATTAAGACTTTTAGCGGCAGCACTACTTGAGCCATTCATTTATCACCCAAGAGTGGTTTGGGCTTCGGTAAAGGGCAACATAGATATTCTGAAAGGAGTGAAAAGCTGGGGCGAAATGACCCGAAGCGGATTTAGCTCAAAAACAAAAGTCGCTGAACTGAAAAAAGTGACCACCATCAGCAACTAGCAATACATGATTCGCATATTCTCTATATGAAAATCAATTTCTCATATAGAGAATATATGCCTTGCTACTAATTAATCCTTTTTTTCATAAAATATTGATAATCAATTAATTAATTGAAACAATTCTACTAAGGAATGGTTTTTCCTTAATAGAGTATACCAACAACTCATAAACATTATATGGATTTCGGATTATCTAAAGCATTAAATATTTTACAAGGAAAGCTAGAAACCTGGCTTGAATCATTGACAGCAATGCTGCCCAATTTTGCAGTGGCCGTGCTTGTAATTATCCTGTTTTTCTTCTTAGCAAAAGCGGCTAAGCTCATCGCAAACAAACTATTTCAAAGGTTTTATGATAAGCCTGCAGTTCAAAACCTATTCACAACAGTTATATATATAGCCGTTATGATTACCGGATTGATGGTAGCACTTGATGTGCTGCATCTCGAAAAAACGGTATCCTCGCTCTTGGCCGGTGCGGGAATAATCGGTCTTGCTCTTGGTTTTGCATTTCAAGATATTTCGGCAAACTTCATATCAGGGGTACTCATTGCCATCAGAAAACCAATTGAAGTTGGAGACATTATCGAATCGCAGGGATACATGGGAATTATTCAGGAAATCAATCTGAGAGTAACCATAATAAAGACATTCCAAGGCTTGCACATAATCATTCCCAACAAGGAAATTTTTCAAAACCCACTGACCAACTATACCAAAACCAATGAGCGAAGAATAGATCTGGAAGTAGGAGTTTCATATGGAGATGACCTGGAAAAAGTTAAAGAATTGGCTTTAGAGGCTATCAAATCCAAATCTTTCTTACTGGAAGGCAGAGATGTGAATCTGTATTACACAGGTTTCGGAGATAGCTCCATCAATTTTGTTCTTCATTTCTGGATCGAATATCCCGATCAGCCTGGATTCTTGCATGCACGAAGTGAGGCGATCATGGCAGTGAAAAAGGCTTTTAATGAAAACGATATCACTATTCCATACCCAATCAGAACTTTGGATTTTGGAATAAAAGGAGGGGAAAAACTCTCTGAAATGAAAATGCAGATGGCCCAGAGTGGGAAGGCTGCATCATAAATAAATGGTAGAACTTAAAAATTAGAATAATGAAAGACTTAGAAATTTTAGATGACATGAATATTGACAATAAGAATAAATACGAAGAGAGCATCAAAGCATTTGCTGATAAGCTAGAAGAAAGGATAAACTTTCTAAAAGATAAAAAAGAGGAAGTAGAACAGTCCGCAAAAGACAAGTTCAATGAAAAAATTGAACTACTAAAACAGAAAAGAGAGGCACTGATCAATCAATACGAGAAGATCAAAGATACAAGTGAAAGTAAATGGAATGAAGTGAAAGAGGATGCCTCGCAAAAAGTGGATGAGGTAAGGGATGAAGCTGAAATGGCTTATACTGGAATAAAGGATGGATTTTCTTACCTTTTTGACAAGTTTAAGAATTAAGAATAAGCTACTTACTTAAGCCGACTTTAAAGTCGGTTTTTTTTTGCATCTGACATATCCAGCCTGAATTGCCAATAGTCTGTCTAGGTCAAGCTTCCATATATCTAGTTTTATCTACCATCCAAAGAATTGGTCAACATTGTCTGCATTCATTTGTTATATTAGAAATTTATGAGGAGTGAGTATTAAGTGATTAGACCTTTTTTTCAACTATCATTTATTTTTTTTCTAATTATCCAGTGCAATGCCCAACTCGAATTGAGCAGGGGTGGTTCTGTCTATTACCTTAACGATATCGTTCAAGTGGGTGCCACCATTGATACATTGAAGGGGCAACAAGCATGGGATAATTTTAGAAATGGTAAGATGGAGTTAGTCGATGACAGGACAAATCCTGGAATTACCAATTCAGCATTTTGGATTAAGATTCCACTAATCAACAAGTCTGAAGAAAGCGATTATTACCTGGAAGTGGATTATGCTCAACTAGATTACCTTCAGCTTTTTCAAATAAGAGAAGATTCGGCTGTTCTCCTTTATGAATCCGGAGATCGTTTTAAGTTCAGTACTCGTCCTGTTCAGTACAGAAACTTTGTTTTTCCTGTTAAAATCGAAAGTGGTGATAGTACCACCCTGTTATTAAATGTTGACAAACGTAACTCAGCAGTTCGTTTCCCTTTAAGGTTATATTCTGAGTCTTCTTTTTGGAAAATGTACAATCAGGAGACCATCTTTTATGGTTTTTGCTTTGGATTTCTAGGCTTGGTGGTATTACTCTCGTTGATCGTAGGTCTAAAGCTCAAGATGAGCATATTCATTTGGTATTCATTATATGTACTCACATTTGGATTGAGGTGCTTTGCAAAGCTTGGTTACGGCTATCAGTTTATTACATCTGATTATCCGAAATTAAACACGCACTTTTTTCCATTCACCACCCAGTTGGCATTGATTTTTCTCATCATGTATATCCAGCGCTACTTTGATACAAAGCATACCATGCCGAGGTTTAACCGTGTTATGAATGTCTTATTGATGCTGTTCGTTTTGAGCTCTCTTCTGTGGCTATTGTTTCCATCATTTATTGTTGCAGCGGCTCCTGTACTTATTTCCATGAGGTATGTGGTCGTAGTGACCATCATATTATTTGCCTATATGAGTGCAGAAAATTTTTTAAGAATTGATGCATTTTCTGCTCGAATATTCCTTGTCGGATATTCAGTTTTTTTTCTGGGAGTGTTCAGCCAGATTTTAATAGAATATGGAGCCATTGATCGATCACTTATACCGTGGGATCCGCTCTTTGCAGGTTTTTTCATAGAGGTGGGAGTCTTGTCCTATGCCATGATCGCCATTCTTATGAATATCATCAATGAAAAAAATAGACTTGCGATTGCAAATGTTCAATTGAAGAATCTGGTGGATAGATTTGAAAGGGAGTCGAAAGAGCAGGAGACAGCCTATGTTGTATTGAAGAGTAAAGCCGTTGTGGATCCACATCGCATTCGCTACATCCAATCAGATGATCATTACCTCGAATTTTACCTGGACAATAAGGAAAGACCAGAAGTTGACAGAAATAAGTTGAGTGCGGTGCTTGAAATTTTGCCTGCACAGTTTGTGCAAATCCACCGATCCACGATTGTAAATTTAGAGTATGTGAAAACCATTTTCGGCAACTATCTCTTGTTGAATGACGGTGAAGAACTCAAACTATCGAGAACTTATAAGTCGAAATTGGAGGAACGTCTGGCCAAATAGCGTGCATTTCACGTTAGGCTTTCTGTCATTCACGACAAAAACTTCACTATACCGAATTAGGGGACTTTAATTAGAGGTACACCAAAAAGCAAAATCTAATGAAAGTCACCAAAAGAAAAATAGAAGATGAACTTACAAACCGTGAAATTCAATTGATCAGATGGCTAAGCAAAGGCTACTCACGGAGCGAGATTGCAGACAAGATGGCGATGAGTATTCATACATACGACGGATACCGGAAGAATATAAGGATGAAATTACATATCAAGAATCAAGCAGATTGGGCTCGGGTGTTGATGCAGGTTGCTTGATAAAATATTAAACGCCATAATTCCACAAGCCAACATTTTTGTTGGCTTTTTTCATTGATTCCAAAATGATGTTTTGAGGTGTTGATTTTGTAAAATCCAATGATATATACTTGCGATTTGTGATCAATAATAACCTTAAACAAAGATGAAGAAAGTACTATTAATCCTGTGTTTAATTGTTTGTGTGGACAAAGTAAGCGCACAAGATGAGGCTAAATTTACCGATGAAGACCTAACCAAATATGCTACCGTTATGTCATGGGCAGCGATGGAAAAAGGCAGAATGACAGATGTTTATAATGGTTGGATTAATAATGATGAAATTCTTGTAGCAACAAGATTCGTAGAGATAAAGTCAGCAAAAGGTGATTCACTGAAGCTGCAAGAAATGTCTGCTACGAATGACGAAGTATTGGCTTTTGAAAAAATTCAAGTCAACTATGACTCGATGACTGCTTCCTTTAAGGAGATATATATTGGAAAAATCAAATCAGACATTGGTGCTGGATTATACAATAGCTTAAAGAAAGCATTGAAAACAGATCCAGATGTAAAAGCAAGATATCAAGCAATCTATGATGGGTTAGTAGAGGAGCAAACAGATCAGGCTGATGAATCAGATGATTAAATAGCTTTATACGATCAAGAAGTTAAAACCTGCCATTTGGCAGGTTTTTTTATGTATTGAGTTTAATGCCACTATTTGATAGTGTGATAAGTTTTTTCTTATAAAGTATGCCCACCGATCGTTTGAAATTCTTTTTGCTCATTTGCATCATCGACTGGATATCATCCGGATCGCTTTTGTCGTGAAGCGGAAGAAAGCCATCATTTTTCTGTAGCTCATCCAAAATCTGCTGTGCACCTATTTCGAGATTTTCAAGCCCCTCTTTTCTTAGGCTAACATCAATTTTGCCATCCTCTCGAATAGCTTTGACATATCCTTTGATGCGGTCACCTTCCAGCACATCATGAAAGAGCTCACTATCGTAAATCAGCCCTCTATGGCTATTGTTGATTACTACATTTACGCCTAGATCCGTAGTGTTGGCGATAAGCAAATCCACCTCTTCACCTTCAGTCACTGTAATCTCTCTTTTGAAATACTTCACCACTTTGGCAGTAGCCGCCAGTCGATCAGTCTTCTCGTCCAGAAAGAGATACACCAGGCACCATTGGCCTCTCCTGAGTTTGTTGTTTTGTTCTCGAAAGGGGACAAGTAGATCTTTGTCAATTCCCCAATCTAAAAATGCTCCAACATTACTTGCATCCTTTACTTTGAGGTAAGCAAATTCATTGACTTGCGCATATGGCGTTTGAGTAGTACAAATGATTCGGTCTTCCGAATCTCGGTATACAAATACCTTTAGCTCATCACCTTCCCGTGTGCCATTTGGGATATACTTGGTTGGTAGTAAAACATCGGTTTCACCATTGGTGAGAAAGGCACCAGGGCTGGTGATTCTGTCTACTTCTAATGTATGATAGGTGCCTACATCCATTCAATCGCTAATTAATTATTTTCTTCGTTTCTTCGATGACTCGCTTGTCTTCCAGATACATATGAGGTCTGGGCTCTTTAGATGCGACCTGTCTCAATAGGACCATTCCCTCGTCTTCAAAATTGTTTTTGATGAGCGCTTCGCCATACAGCTTTGCATTAGCAAGATTTTCCGATGACGTTTTATAGGCTTTTTCAAGCAGCACCAGTGAGGTTTCTTCGGATGGCCATGTCATTACAAATGGAATTTTTGGAATCTTTAGATGCATTCCACCTAAAAGTCTTTTGGCGCCTGATTCTGCGAAAGTGCTATCGAGGGCATCTACCATTTTTAGCGTCTCTCGTAATTCGTCGGTTATACCTTCTTTATGAGCTTTTAGAATACTGATTTCCTGTCCCCATCTACCAAGGTTTGCGCTATAATAGAACAGAATTCCTGCGTGATCAGGATATTCTTTAATTTTTTCTAAGCCTAAATCAACAGCAGTTTTATAAAGCTGTTCCTTCTTTTTCTTTGAAAG
Source organism: Cytophagaceae bacterium (assembly GCA_006969745.1). GTDB lineage: Bacteria > Bacteroidota > Bacteroidia > Cytophagales > Cyclobacteriaceae > Ekhidna. The sequence goes on along the minus strand of CP030886.1, from coordinate 583,786 downwards.
TTTTGTGTAGCTCCCTTTATATTCATACGCCCTAAGTAGAAGCATAATTGCTTCCGGATTCTCCTTTTCAATTTTCAAGAGCCGAATGCATTTGTTTATATTCTTTTTCTTGGCCAGGAGGCCTACAGAGCCATCAGCACGCTTTTCAAAATAGTTTTTACTTTTTTCCAGATTGGGTTGAGCTTGGATATTAAAGACTAGCAGAAAAAATAGAGGGCCAAGAATACATCTCATCATGTTAAATTTTCATTTCTGGAATATCACCTTCTATGACTAGTCTTCCTGCAGTTGCATTTTTAATTTCCTCTACGGATACACCGGGTGCTCGCTCTAGCAATTTGAAGCCTTGGGATGTAATATCCAATACAGCCAGGTTAGTTACTACTTTCTTAACGCATTTCACTCCAGTTATAGGTAAAGTACATTCCGTCAGAAGCTTCGATTCTCCTGCTCTATTGGTATGCATCATGGCCACAATTATATTTTCAGCGGATGCTACAAGGTCCATTGCGCCACCCATTCCCTTAACCATTTTTCCAGGGATCTTCCAGTTGGCAATGTCTCCATTATCAGCCACCTCCATCGCGCCTAAAACAGTTAGTTGCACATGCTGGCCCCTTATCATTGCAAATGATGTCGATGAATCGAATATGGATGCACCTGGCAGGGTGGTTACTGTCTGTTTACCCGCATTGATTAAATCCGCATCAACTTCTTCCTCGGTAGGGAATGGACCCATACCAAGTAGTCCATTTTCAGATTGAAACTCGACGCTTATTCCTTCAGGAATGTAATTGGCAACAAGGGTAGGAATACCGATACCCAGGTTTACATACCACCGATCTTGAAGTTCTTGAGCGATTCGCTTCGCTATTCCATTTTTATCTAACATATCAATTTGATGATTTGGATATTAGTTGATTCATTTTCAGATAGACTCATCGAGTAGTTCGTTGTTCAATTCTTTTCTCATAAACTTCTCCTTGGAAAATGCGCTGTACAAATATTCCCGGGGTATGAATAAAGTTAGGATCCAATTCTCCTGGCTCTACCAATTCTTCTACCTCAGCAATAGTGATTTTCCCTGCCATTGCCATAGGAGGATTGAAATTCCTGGCCGTTCCTTTAAATACCAGGTTTCCAGCTCTATCTCCCTTCCATGCTTTCACGATTGCAAAATCTGCGGTGAGAGCTGATTCCAGAATGTGAGGTTTGCCATTAAATTCACGCACTTCTTTTCCTTCTGCGACTTCAGTTCCGTATCCGGCCGGAGTAAAGAAGGCCGGAATACCTGCACCACCTGCTCTGCACCGCTCTGCAAGCGATCCTTGAGGGATTAGATCCACTTCCAGTTCTCCGCTCAGCATTTGTCGCTCAAATTCGGCATTCTCACCTACGTATGAGGAAATCATCTTTTTGATTTGCTTTTTTTGAAGCAATAAACCAAGCCCAAAATCATCTACGCCTGCATTGTTCGAAATGCATGTGAGCCCTTTTATATTGGCTTTTACTAAAGCTGAAATCGAATTTTCCGGAATTCCACATAGACCGAAGCCTCCCAGCATTAGCGTCATATTATCTTCTATTCCGCGAATTGCTTCTTCCGCGTTTGCTACTACTTTATCAATCATGGTTTGAAGTTATCTCGATTAGGTAAATAAAAAAAGCCATCCGTAAGGAATGGCTTTTGATTAGTAAGACTATTTTTTAGTTTGAAATAGCTTTTTTGAAATTGTTACCAATCTGTCCGATGCTGGCTGTTAATGCATCTCCTTTGATATTTCCCAGTAAGACAATGACAAGATCGTACTTAGGATAAATGATCAGAACTGAACTACCACCTTTTCCGCTACCGGTATGCGCGTAATATACATTCTCAGTTTTTTTATTGATACCTATGCCATATCCGTAGCTGGTAAGACCATCTTGATTCAATGTCGAGTAAAGCGTGGACTTTTGGTTACCTTTTTCTTCTTCTAGGATCCGGGCATGAAACATGGCTAGATCAGAAGCTGTACCTATGAATCCACCGCCCCCAAACTTGCAACTGTTGTTTACTACCGCTTCAATGCCTCTTTCTTTTTTGCTATTCCATTTTTCATATCTCGTGGCCTGCATATCTGCTGGGGTGGAATCAACAGGTCTGGCAATTGAGTTGATTGAGTAGTTTTCGAAAAGTTTGTCCATGTGTACATCAAAAGTGTCACCGGTTATTTGTTCTATCAGATGTGAAAGCAAAACGTAACCAAATGAGCTGTATTGGTAAGTACTCCCAGGTTCAAACGCCAATGGATCATTAATAAACACCCGGATTGCCTCATCGGTAGTGAGGCATTTTTCTTGACTAAGCATAGACCATTCGCCTTTTTTGTAATGTCTTACGCCTGCCGTATGACCTAGTAGCTGCCTGGCAGTAACATTTTGATACTGTTCGGGAAGATCTTTCAAGTAATTGGTTATCGGATTATCAATGTCAAGAATTCCTTGATTCTGTAATCTATATATAGCGACTCCAAGAATTGATTTAGACAAACTATAATATAAGAATCGATGGTCTGGTTTCACTTTCTCTTTTGTTGCTGTATTTGAATAACCCAAACCCTCTTTCCAGACTATCTCCTGATCAACAACCACTGAAATGGAGACACCTGGATATTCTTTTAAAGTTTCAATTAGCAAATTCCTTGATTCTTTGATTGCTGTAGTGTAGTCAATTTGGGCAATCGTCGATGCAGAAATAAGGACATAGGATATCAAATAGATAGCAATTCGATAAGGTTTTGTAAACTGCTTCATTTCTATCTTATTCATCTTTCAAACATTCCACTGGATTGACCTTAGTAGCTTTTAAGGTTTGGTATGCAATCGCCAATAGGGTTAAAATGATTGCAATGATTGCAGGCATAATTATTAAAGCAGGTGAGACAGAAGTTCGATAGACGAAATTTTCAAGCCAGTCATTCATAAACCAATAGGCAAGCGGCAATCCAAGTACAAATGCTATTCCGATAAGTATCAAAAACCGGTTGCTGATAATCATCCAGATACTGCCGGAAGAGGCCCCTAGTACTTTTCGCACACCTATTTCCTTAAGCTTGGTCTCTATGATAAATCCGACCATACCAATAAGCCCGAGACATCCAATGAGGATAGCAATTGCAGCAAACACTTTTATCATACTCCCAAGACGCTCCTCCTGCTGGTATTGCTCGTTGAATAGATCGTCCACGAATCTGTAATTAGGGTCTGTTTCTGCATCAAATTGTGCGTATACGTTTTCAATATGATCCAGAGTCTCTCTTATATTTTCAGGTCTTAACTTAAGGCTAATTCTTCTGTAACGGTCTCGTGTAAGAAATAGCGTCGGAACAATCTCACTGTAAAGTGATTCGAAGTGGAAATTTTCCATGACGCCAACAATTCTACCGGCAGAGGGACCATAGCCAAGTTTCTTACCAACAGCTTCGTCAGGCTCATCAAATCCAAGTGCTTCCGATGCTGCTCTGTTAACAATGTAGTAACCGGTTACAATTGTGTCTTGCTGCAGGTTGGTTTCCATCCCTTCTCTGAAGTTTTCCCCAGCCAAGATGTCGATACCATATGTGTCCAGAAAATATTTATCTACGGTGACTACAGGGAGCCTAAAGCTCGTAGCGATGGCAGAGTCTCCTTTAAAGAATCTGGAACCCCAACTATCCGCAAGACGACCTGTAGGAATACGAGATGAAAACGATGCCTTTTCAATGTTTGGATGTTTTAATAACTCATTTCTGAACGTCTCATTTTGATAATCACCTCGTGGCAGCGATAAGCTCACCATTTGCTCACGATCGTAACCCGGGTCAGAGTTTCGGATAAAACTCATCTGACTTTCAATAACACCTATTGCGAATATCAGACCAATGGTTACTATATACTGAAATGTAACGAGGAACGAACGAAAGTTCCATTTACTTGAATTCATCGACTGCTCTCCTTTGAGTGCCTGTACCAGGTTGATTTTGGAAAGGAATAATGCCGGGTATAAACCGGCCATGCTGCTTACAAGTAACATTAGCACAAGAAGGCCAACAAGGATGTCTGTTTGAATCAAAGGATTGAAAATTAACTGCTTACCTACAAAATCATTTAAATATGGCAGAGCCAGGATAATGAGAATGATGGCAAGCGGCACAGAAATGACAACTACCAACAAGGATTCAGACAAAAACTGCTTGATCAAGGAAGATTTGAAAGCTCCGATTACTTTTCTAACACCCACTTCTTTCATTCTTCTGGAATAATGCGAGGTAGCAATGTTCATATAGTTGACGCATGCCACAAGTAAGAGGAGAATTCCAACAACGCTAAAAATGTACACTTGCTCAATAGATCCGTTGGTTTCATACTCACCTTCCAGGTTGGATGTAAGGTGGATGTCAAGTAGTGGTTGAAATTCAAAGTCGTAAAAATCCCTTGCATCAGCACCCGATTGAAATTGGCCAATATACTTATCCCAAAATTCGTCGTTGGCCTGTTGTGTAAGTTTGGGAATGTTTGCATCTGGACTCATACGAACGTATGTGAGCCAATTGTAATTACCGCCTACATTGTTAGCAGCATCTTCACCCATGATCATTTCCACGAATCGGATAGGAGCCAAATAATCAAAATGGAAATGTTGCTGATCTGGCATGTCTTCAATTACACCCGTGACTTTGAACGGTGCTTCGTTTCCGCTTCTTGACAATGTCACTGTCTCTCCAATAATTCCTTTTTCTTCCCAATCATTCCCAAATATTTTAATGGCCTTAGATCGAGTAAGAACCAGAGAATAAATATCAGGAAAGGCAGATTCTGCATTGCCGGCAATGAATTTAAAACTGAAAATATCGAAAGCGTCGGGATCACAAAATATCACCTGTTCTCCAAGAAAATCCTGCCCTTGATAGTTAATATCCGGGAATGCCCATGGATAAAACCGTGAAGCATATGCTATTTCTGAGTAGTCTTCTTTAAGTCTGGAGGCATGTCCGGCTGATGCAAATGCCCATTGCCTGCTTATATCACCGTCTACAGTATAATTCTTGACTGTGACCCGATAGATATCATCTGCATGCTCGTGATGTCGATCGTAGCTGATCTCATCTTTCACAAATAGTGCAATTAGCACAAATGCAGCAATACCTGTCGATAAGCCAATTACATTGATGACCGTGCTGGATTTATATTTCCAGAGGTTTCTAAGTCCGATTTTGAAGTAGTTTTTAAACATAGTTGTTTCCTTTTCAATTGAGTCTTGAGCTTCTAATTCTTTTATCATTCCGGGCTTGAAGAGCCGAATAATCTGCCATGTATACCACCGCTTAGCGTTGACAACACTTGATCCGTTAGCCTTTACCTGAAATTCTTCCTCCAAATCTCCTTGCACATCTTCGTAGTAGTCCTCTTTGAGAAACCATGCTAAGAATTTGGTAGGCCAGGAAGGGGGAGAAGGGCGCTGCTTATCCATGCTTTTGAGTATTCAAATGACACATCAGGAATTGCTGACCACAATTTCATTCGAGTTTCCTTAGAGTAGTCCAGCGCTGCTTTACCTGTTTTGGTTACTTTGAAGTAGCGTTTTCTCTTACCTCCTCGAATAGCTGTCGCCTCTCCAAATTCAGATTTCAGATATTCTTTTTTCTCCATCCTTCGAAGAGCAGTCTGCAACGCGCTTACACTGACCTTTCGATTCAGTCTGGTTTCGATGTCTTCTTTAATTGAAACGCCATAGGCATCATCATGCAATATGGCTACTGTCAATAGTACGATCTCTTCAAATTCGCCTAACTGATATTCTTTCATTACTTAGAGTTAAATTTCTAAATGTAAATTAAATATAAAATTTCTAAACGTAAATAATATGAGAAGGTTAGACATAAAAAACCGCCTCAACGAATCGAGGCGGTCTACAAATTGATCTGACTTTTAAATCAGATAGTAAGCTTGAAGTTTACAGGCAACGCTATTTTACCAACAATTGGGTTACCATTTACATCCTTTGCAGGAACAAACTTTAAATCTTTAATAGCATCCTTTACTGCATCTCTTAAATCAGTGCAAGGGTAGGATCCAAATTCGTGATTAATCACATTACCAATTTCGTCAATTTTCAATGTCACGATCACTTTCCCCTCAATACCTTTTTCTTTACATACTTTAGGATACTCGATCTGTGAGATTACTTCTTTATAATTGGTTGGTTTAGGTCCTTCTGCTTCACCTTTTCCATTATTGGCTTGAGCACCAAATACAAATAGTACCAACGAAAGTATAAGTAGTTGCTTCTTCATAATCTCCTTCTCTTTTTTATGTTTCCTGTATGTTAAATTATCAAGGATGTAATGTTACCTACAGTTTATGAAAAATCAAAATTTCCATAATCTTTTGTTAACATTTAGGTAACATTGAAATTCTCTTAAGATTGAAAATACGTTTGGTACGTTTATCGAGGCATTTTGTGGATAACTATTGACTCCATTTGAAGGCTTAGTGTTAGCATCAAAGTATTTTCGTAACATGTCTCTAACTATCTATAGATCATCTGCTGGCTCAGGCAAAACTTACACACTCGCGAAGGAATATTTGAAGTTGGCATTGCGTTCCAAAGATTATTATCAAAAAATTCTGGCTGTAACGTTCACCAATCGGGCAGCAGAGGAAATGAAAGAGCGTGTCTTAGAGTTTCTGATCGAAATTTCCAGAGGCAAACATGAATTAATTCCTGTTTTTCAAAATGAACTCGGGAAAACTGAAGATCAAATAGTTGAGGCGGCTAATAAATCTTTAACTCATTTGCTTCATCATTATGGCTATTTCAACATCACAACAATTGATACTTTTTTTCATCGGGTTATACGGTCATTCTCAAGAGAAATTGGATTGCAAGGAAGTTTTGGAATCGAACTGGACGTAGACAAAGTTGCGGAGTTTATCACCTCCAATGTTTATGAAGGCGTTGAGTCAAATAAGCAACTTCGCGATTGGTTAGTCGAGTTTTCTATGGAAGGGCTATCCTTAGGCGAAGGTTACGAAACCAAAGGTCAGGTAAGTAAACTAGCCAAACAGCTATTTCAGGAGGAATTCAAAAAATTACCTCAAGGTCAGTTTGCAGATGAACATATAAAGGAAAAAATCAAGCAGCTAAAAGGTGACCTGATTAAAACAAAAAAAGTTTTCGAAGATCATCTGATAAATATTGCTGATCAGTATAACCAAGCAATGCTGGCGGCAGGACTTACAATAGATGATCTGAATTATAAATCTTCCGGACCGGGTGGCTTTTTTCCAAAGCTTTTCAAAAAAGAATATGATGGACTATTAACCAAGCGTGTTGAGGCAGCAAGAAATGATTCCAGTGCCTGGATATCCAAGTCAAGTAAGTTGAGGGACCAGATAATTCAATTAGCTGAAGCTTCGCTCATGCCTTTAATGAATGAAGCCCTTGCCTATATAAATGAGAATAAGCAAGACTACTATACAGCCAGTGCAGTACTAAAGCATCTGTACACTTTAGGCTTGATGACTGATCTCGCTCAAAAACTGCAGGATTACAAGCGGGAAGAAGAAGTCATTATGATTTCAGATCTACCGGATTTCCTATCTCAAATCATTGATGATACCGGATCGCCTTTCATTTATGAAAAAGTAGGAACCTGGTACTCTCACTTTTTGATCGACGAATTTCAAGACACTTCGCAGTTTCAATGGAATAATTTTAGGCCGTTATTGGAAGAAAGTCTCGCCAATGGACATGAAAATATCATCGTGGGTGACGCTAAACAATCTATCTATGGATGGCGAGGAGGAGATCCAACTTTGTTGCTTGATGTCGTGGAAGAAGACATTCCGCAGACTATCGTGGACCCCACAAAGAGCACAAACTATCGGAGCGCGACCAACATTGTCAGATTCAACAATCAGCTTTTTTCCAACCTGCCTGAAATTATGATAGCCGAAATGGGAGATTCAATTTCTGATGACGATGGAAGAATGATTCTGAAAACCTACGAAGGAGTAGAGCAGGAGGTCTCGGAAAAAAATAAGAATATTGATGGCCTTGTTCAGCTGGAATTTTTAGAATCGGAAAAGAATGAATGGAAGCTCCGATCCATGGAGCAGACCATTGAACGAATGGAGTCTCTTCTTAAGCAAGGTCATAGACTTAATGATATGGCAATTTTGGTCAGAACAAATAAAGAAGCCACAGACATTGTCAATCATGTGTTGGATTATCGCAGAACTAGTGAGACCCAAATAGAAGTGATATCCGCTGAAGGAATGCTATTGGAAAATTCTGCCATCGTGAAGCTCGTCCTTGCGGCATTCGCTCACCTCATTAATCCCAATGATGTGAGTATTAAAGCCGACCTGACCTTTCGCTATCAAAAAACAGTGAAGAATCGTGACTTTTCAAATCATTCTGATTTTTCAAAATTGGCCAACTCAGGATTACCCGTAAGTTTCACAAAATACAAGCAGCACTTGCTTCACCTCCCAATCCTTGAGCTGGTTGAAGTACTGATCAGAACATTTGAACTCAATAGCCTAAAATCAGAATTTGTTTATTTGCAAGCGTTTCAGGATGCCGTGCTTGAGTTCACCAAAAATAACCGATCAGATCTCCGGTTATTCACTGAGTGGTGGGAAGATAATGGTAAAAAAAGATCAGTTCAGCTGACAGGAGCGCTGGACGCAGTGGAAGTCATCACCTCTCATAAATCGAAAGGATTGCAATATCCGATCGTATTTGTTCCATTTTGTAATTTCGATATGAACAGCCGCGCCAAACCTGTTTGGTATGAATCTCCATATCAGCAAGGAGAGAACCTTCCGGTAGATTATAAATCTGAGCTCGAGAATACCAAATTCGTTTCGAGTTACAAGAAAGAATTTGCCAAGTGGCACCTGGAAAGCCTAAATGTTCTTTACGTCGCATTTACAAGAGCCGAAACTGCGCTATACGTTCATTGCGAACCGCCACCCTCAAAGAAGGATAAGATGTACAGTACAGCTAGCAAATTGCTATGGAGCTTTTTTGAAACACAGTCAATGGAGGGATGGGATGCTGGCTCTAATATCTATACCATTGGAAGCGTGCCCATTAAGCACCGAGAATCAGAAGATGAAATGGTCAAACTAAACAACTATACCTCAAATAAATGGAGTTCTAAGTTGGCCGTCAGAAAAACGGGAAAAGCTTACTATGACGATGATGTGGAGAAAAGTAGGAATGAAGGAATCCTGTTGCATCAGATTCTATCTGAGATTGTTCATTTTCAGGATACCGAAGATGTATTGGATAGATATGAGCGGGGGATGCAGATTACCAGGGAAGATCGTACGCGTTACGAAGGTTTGATCAACAAACTATGGGAAGATGAACAAGTTAAAGGTTGGTTCGACGGCACACATCTGGTGAAAACCGAAGTGGTTGTACTTCCGAAAGACGGTGAGACAAAACGTATGGATCGAATAGTGATTGATGGCAAACACGCTACGGTAATCGACTTCAAAAGTGGCCGACAGAAAAGTCAGGACAATAGACAGCTGAAGGAATACATTTCACTGCTTGAAGAGATGGATTATGAAGTAGAAGGCTATCTTCTATACCTCTTCAGTGCCGAGGTGATTAAAGTCTAATCTTTAAAAGTGGATGACATTTCCATGAATGGTGACACTCAATTGCGATTCTATACGTAGACAAAAACCGTACTTAATCATCTCACAATATGCCACACATTATTAGAATCATAATCCTGTTTGTTTCGATTCCGATGCTGTCATGTGCACAGCAGCCCGACACCAATAATGAGGCATTTTATGAGCTATGGACCTTGCTGGATGAACGTTACTCACTTTTTGAAGCAAGAGGAGTAGATTGGCAGTCAATCAAAGTAAAGTATGAATCTCAATTGAGTGATGTCAGCACCGAAAAAGAACTGTTCGACATATGCTGTCAGATGATCTCTGAACTTGGCGATGGTCATACTTCACTTATAGACAATAGCGCTGGAGAAAGATGCAATAGTTTCTCATATTCTAATACAACTGCTATTCTAAAAGCATTTGATAGCAAGGATGCATTTTGGAAAGTAGCCGATAGTACACTCATGTCCATTGGATTTAGCGAACTTCAATCCACTGCTTCAAATGTCTTCTATTCTTTCAATGAACAGTGGGGATACATCCGTCTCAATCTTATGGCAGGTACCTATCGGGGGTTTGCTGAGGCACTTGATAACCTGAAAGACAAGGAAGGTATTATACTGGATATTCGTTTAAATCCCGGAGGCAATGATGAAACATTGCATCAGATCGCCGGACGTCTGGTCAATGAGACTTACACTTCGCACTTTAAGGAAACACGCATTGCCAGGACTGATAAATACACGAAACTCAGGCAATGGAAAGTAGAGCCGGAAGGCCCTTTTCAATATTTGAAACCTGTTGTATTGTTGACGAGCGACTTTACAGCCAGCGCAAGCGATGTATTTACCTTATCCTTAAAAGGCAGGCCCAATGTGACCATCGTTGGTACGCCCACGATGGGAGCTATGTCACACGTAGCTTCCGATCGACTAAAAAATGGATGGAGAATTAACTATTCTAATAAGCGGACGTATTCTCGAGATATGGTGCTTTACGAAGGAAAAGGTATTCCACCTGATGTATATGTCGAAAGCATAAATACCACAAAAGATCAGGTGGTCTTAAAAGCAGTAGAACTACTGCAAGATTAATATGGATGCTTGCTTTTTAGGTGGCAATTGTAGAATGTTGCCACATGGCGTTTCTCTCTGAAGTAGCAGATCATTTACTCACCCATCATCGTGATCATTTGGGAGATTGCACGGTAGTATTTCCAAACCGTAGAGCCGGTTTATTCCTGAAAAAACACCTTTCTCAAAAAGTTGAAAAACCGGTTTGGTCTCCCGCAACGCTTAGCTTAGAAGATTTCCTATTCGGCTTTTCTTCTACAAAGAAGACAGACCCACTCACACTTATTTTTGAGTTGTTCGAAGCATTCAAATTACATCAAGGACAAGCAGAAGGATTCGAGTCTTTTTATTTCTGGGGAGAAATGTTGCTTCGAGATTTTGAAGAGGTGGATCATTACCTTGTCAATCCCGAACAACTATTTACCTATGTTAAGGATGATCGTCAACTAGCAGAGGATTTCTATTTTCTGGACGAAGAACAAGAAAAAATTATTAAAAAGTTTTGGCAGGAATTTCTTCCAACTGCGACTAAAACTCAAGAGCAATTTGTAGAGACCTGGAAGATTCTGATGCCAGTATATTCCACCTTCAAGGAAAGAATCAGGGAACAGAGAATAGGATATACATCACATGTCTATAGAGAACTGGTAGAAAATCCGAATCAATTAAAAAATAATGGGAAACCATTGATCTTTGCTGGATTCAATGCACTAACGCCAGCAGAAGAGATATTGATCAAACATTTTGTTTCCAGTCATAATGCAGAAGTCATTTGGGATATTGATGCATACTATTTGGAAGACACTAATCAGGAAGCGGGAGATTTTTTACGGAAATATGCAAAAGATTCAATACTAGGTGGAAGTTTTCCTACCCCACTTCCAAAGAGAGTGGTTCTACCAAAAGATGTAGAAGTTACTGGCGTATCACTGGAAGTAGGGCAGGCCAAGCTGATTGGTGAGGAGATAGAACGGCTCATGGATGCAGGAGCCAAAAAAGAGGAAATTGTGGTTGTACTACCGCAAGATTACATGCTCTTCCCAATCTTGAATGCAATTCCGGAACGGGTAGACAAGCTAAACGTAACCATGGGCTACCCGCTGAAGGACACACCATTATTTGGTCTGCTTGAGGCTTCGCTGGAGCTACAAGAGCATGCCAACTTATCTCCGGAAAACGGATTGTCATTTTATCACAAACCGGTTTTAGATATACTCAGTCATCCGTATCTCTATAAAGAGGATAAAAATCCACTGGACAAGCTGATAAATGAGATTAAGAAGAAAAATCAGATCCGCATCTTTCAGCAAGAAATTCACGGAATCCAGTCAACAATATTGAATGCCATCTTCAGGCAAGTAGGTGAACAGGAAAGCTTGGCTAAATATTTACAAGATATTATTGCCATTTTGGGCGATCTGGTTATTGAGCGATTTGGGTTGGAAAGAGAGTACCTCTATCACTTCGAACAACTCTTGTCAAGATTAAATGAGATTCTTGAGAGACAGTCAGTAGCTATTGACACGAAAACCTTTAAGGGCCTTTTCAGAAAAGCTACCCGATCGGTGAAAATCCCATTTACAGGGGAACCGGTGGAGGGATTACAGGTGATGGGAGTTTTGGAAACGCGTAACCTTGATTTCAAGCATGTTTTGATGTTAAACATGAACGAAGATATTTTTCCAGCCTCGCAGCGCCTTGGTTCATTCATTCCTTATCGAATCAGAAAGGCTTTTGACCTTCCCACCTTCGAAACTCAAGATGCTATTTATGCATACCTGTTCTACAGACTATTCCAAAATTCAAAAAGGCTCTTTTTCTATTACAATATGTTTGCTGATTTTGGTCTTAGCGGAGAAGTAAGCAGGTTTATACGTCAGATAGAATTAGAAAGCGGATTGAATGTGAAGCGTAAAAAACTCAGTAATTCAATCCAGGTAACTGAAATAAAACCAATTGCGATTGAAACTACTCAAGAGGTTTTAAATAACCTCGCGATATACACCGATGCAGTCCCGGAAATGGATCAAAGAAGATTGTCTGCTTCAGCACTAAATATCTATTTGGATTGTCGACTCAAGTTTTACTTCAGATACGTGCTAAGACTTTTCTCAGGGGATGAAATGAGTGATGACTTAGATGCACGGCATTTCGGAAATGCACTTCATAGAACATTGGAGTATCTCTACCTGGACACAATGAAAGAAAAAGGATCTAGGGTCATTGATGAAAGCGACTTTTTCCGAATGGAAAGCTCAATCGATGGAGCGATGGAAAAAGCCTTTAAAGAGGAATTCGGAATGAAAGGCAAAAAGCGTTTCGAGTTCAAGGATCGCAATGTGGTGATGGCTGAGATCATAAGGAAGTTTGTTTCGCATGTCATAACAATGGATAAGCAATACGTGCCGTTTGAAATTGTAAGTCTAGAAGCAGAAGATAAGTACGAGCGCCTTTTTGAAATTCAGCCTGATGAAAAAAGTATTAAAGTGAAACTCGGTGCGGATATCGATAGAGTGGATAGGAAAGATGGCAATGTTAGGGTATTAGACTACAAAACAGGACGAGATGAAACTGAAATCGGTCAGTTTGACAACATTTTCAACCCTGATGTTTTTTACAAATTCCAGGCAGGTAGAAAGGCCGGCTATCAAACTTTCTTCTATGCCTGGTTGTATGCATCTAAATATGGTCAGGAGAGTGCAATAGTGCCAGGTCTGATCAATATCAAACAGCTCTTTCAACCGGATTTTGACTATCGCCTGAAAACAAATGGAAATCCCATTTCAGATTCACGAACCTATTTGCCAGCATTTGAGCAAAAAATGAAAGAATTACTGGAGGAAATCTTTAGTATCAGGCAACCTTTCACTCAAACAGAAGACCTAAAGAAGTGTACTTTCTGCGATTTCAGAGGTATATGTGAGAGATAGAAATCTCAGCTATGGCCTTCATTTCCATAGACATCACATCTATATTACTATTTAACATTTTTTAATAATTGATGGCACTCTTCTTGATTTAAGTCACAATGTTAGAAAAATGATTTAGGTGAATTAGGTAGTCTAGTTAGTAGAGTGGTTAGCCCTGGTAAATTGCCAGGGCTTTTTCCGTTTGAGGAGACTTTCAATCAAAATTAAATTTGTAAAACTAATATCTTGACATCCGCATCAAAAGATTATTTCGCTATCATGGCATTATTAAGAATTTGTGAATTATTAAACCCTTTCTGAAACTTTTCGTATCTCCTATCCATCTTTGTATTACAAACACTAAAAGAACGATCCACCGCCATGGAACTATCAAAATCATCATCGATAAAAATAAGAGTAGGGATGCTACTGCTGATTGGCATTTTCTTGTTTCGAGCTTACGCTGAAATAATCCTATGACTAAAAATATATTATCTCGGTGCGTACAGCCTGAGATTCAAAGATCCTCTTCATACTAATTACTAAATCCCTTCCGGTAGGTAGGGATTTTTTATTGATACTGATTTGAGAATCATAATTGTGAGTTCAATCTTTTGATCTGAATTTTAAATTGATTAACTTAATTATGGGTTTAGTTTTCTTAGCTAAGTCCATCAGGAGGTTAGATTGGACCTGATAGTCATGCACTATTTAGGCCACACCAACCCAAAGGCGAGTAACCCTCGCCTTTTGGATTTTTAAGCCAACCACTCAAGCTTCTTTTTTCACCGATCTCCATTTGCTTGTAACCATCCGGTTTTTGATAAGTATTTATAGTGTGATGCAACTTTTTTATTGGACGTGCATCTATAATACAGACACCTATTAAAAACGAACATGGAAATCTCAGAATCACTTTCAACAAAACTTAGAATTGCAATGCTTCTATTCTTCGGCATCTTCATGCTTAGGGCATTTGCGCAAAATTCAGTTTCGGCTTCACAGATTATGGAAGATGTGAGAGAAGGGAAAGAAATTTCATATCAAAATGTGACAATAGTCGGCGAGCTTGATTTTACTTATATGGCCGAAAAGATGCCTGACCTTCCAAAAAAATCCAAATGGTGGAATAATGGAGGAGGTAATACTGTTGAAGAATCGATTGATGTGAGTATCTCATTTATCAACTGTACATTCGAAGATGATGTGCTAGCATATATTCACGATGATCCTTCAGGGTACACTTTCACAGCTGATTTTGATAAAGATGTGATTTTCAAAAACTGTGAGTTTAAAAGAAACGCAATGTTCAAATATTCAGATTTTGATGGAAAAGCAGATTTTTCTGGTACTAAGTTTCAGCGGAAAAATACTTTCAAGTATGCGGAGTTTGATGAAAGAGCGGATTTTTCAGGAACTTTCTTTGACGATGATGCTACATTCAAGTATGCCCAATTTGATGAAGGTGCAAGCTTTAAGGATGCTGTTTTTGAAGAATCTTTAAATATCAAATACATGAAGGCAAGAGGCGATTTTGATATTGCAGGGCTAGATGTCAGAGACGATATTGATGCTAAATACACCAAAATAAACGGGCGAAGCTTTACCAGCTACCTGATGGATTCCAGAAATTAATCTCTCTTCATATATACACGATTACCAACTCGTGACTTTACTAAGCCTCTTTCAATTATTTGATTGAGGCTTTTTATTTTCTCTCATTTCTCTTCCAGATAATACCACCGATTGTAGAATCAGGTTCCACGATCTTAGCTTCTTTTAGAGAATAAAGAACACCTTCAAGCATTTTATTGCTCACCCAGCCATTCACAAACCATTCGGTCCCATGATACCACCTTTCTGCATCCTTGATGTTTAGGTTGAACCTTTCGGATACAAGCTTAGGCGCATCATCAAGTTCCATGAATTTTTGATTTGCCTTGTGAATGATTTTGAGCACATCGCTTATTAGTGCAGGATCAGATTCAATAATTTCATTTGTAGCTGCTATCATAAAGCATGGCCAAGGAGAAATAAACTCACCTATCTTTTTCAATTTACCCTTCTCGAGATAGGGCTTCGTTGTGAATTTTTCCCAATAAAATACTTCAGTTTCATTCGCGTTCAAGGAATCAATTCCACCGTTGATGTCCTTCACCTCTACAAATTGTTCTTTTTTGATTGTTTGCTCATGCATCATGGCATTCACAATGGGCATAAGGTGAGAGCCAGATCCAAATCTGCTTATGGCTATTCGCTTATCGAAAACTGGTGAGTGATCCTCATTAAATTCTACACTGGTATGGATGCCCCATGTCAACGATGTTTTAACAAAACCACTAACAATTTTAGATGGATTCCCCTTTATAACGTCAGTGACTATTCCCTCTGTTAGCAAGATGCACATATCCACATCATTATTCCTTAGCGCTTCCTTCATATCTCCGGACCCACCGGGAAAATCTGTCCATAGGAGATCGATATTTGACTCACTGAACCATCCATTTTCGACAGCAAGGTGTATTGGGAGATTGAAATGTTCAGGAACTCCTCCGATTCGTATCCTTCTCATTAATGCTAATTAGACTATTGTGTATGGTGAAGTTAAGATATTAAATTGCTGTCCTAAAGATGAATGAACTAAAACGTCTCAAATATTACCAATGAAAGCATATCGCCTGAGGAAGACCGGCAAAGCAAGTGTACTGAAAATTGAAAATATTCAGGAACCAAAACCTAAAAAGAATGAGCTCAAAATTAGAGTCATCACTATCGGAATCAATTATGCAGAGATACTTTCTAGAAAGGGACAATATAGTTGGGCTCCCAAAAAACCATACGTAATGGGTATGGAGTGCTACGGTGAAGTAGTGGAGATTGGCGATGGAGCCAATAAATTTAAAGTAGGAGACAAAGTAATTGTTGGTCAGCAGTATGGCTCATATGCGGAGTTTGTTTGTTCGCCAGAGCATTTATGTTTTCCGGAATTTCCAGAATTTTCTCCCGAAGAAAATGCAGCATTCCTTGTGAATTTTATGACTGCATGGGTCGCTCTAAAAAAACTGTGTCGAGTAGAGGAAGATGAGCGTGTTCTGATTCAAGCAGCCGCAGGTGGTGTAGGTACAGCTGCGGTGCAGATAGCCAGCGCACTCAAATGCAAAGTATATGGTACTGCTAGCAAGGATGAAAAGCTTGATCTGATAAAAAAATTGGGAGGAATACCTGTCAACTATAGAACACACGATTTTTACGATAAAATCATGAATGATGGAGGAAAGGTGAACTGTGTTTTGGAGACAGTAGGAGGTGAGGTTTTCAAGAAGAGCATGAAACTCCTGGACACTTTCGGGAGATTGGTCGTCATTGGTTTTGCCAGTATGAACCTTAAAATATGGAATCCAATATCTTGGATTAGAACATATATTGATGCGCCAAAAGTAAATATGATGAATATGGCCATCGAAAGTAAAGGAGTTTTTGCATCTCATATAGGCTATCTAACCGAAAATGAAAGTTTAACAGCTTCAATATGGGAAGAGCTTCATGCATTTACAATCGATAATAAATTAAAACCTGTTGTTGGCAAGGTTTTTCAATTTTCTGACTTGCCTGATTCACATAATTTCATGGAATCACGTGATTCAGTAGGCAAAATTGTGGTTAAAATCTGATTGAGTCATCTGTAAATATTATTATCTCCAATAACTCTTTTATATTATCAAATGATAAAAAAATATTTAAAATCTTTTGATAGATATCAAAAAGCATATAAATTCGAGTATAGATAGTGAGTATCTATTTTCCATAGCTGGTTCTTAATGATGAAGGGTTACTACCAAGTGGCCCTTCTTTTTTTTCATTTCAAACTTTTTATTAAATTTATCACATGATAAATGATCGTATTTACAAGCTAATTAGGGTTTTAGATATGAACCCTACCTCATTTTCCGATAGTTTGGATGTAAGTGTTACGGTTATTTTCAACATCATAAAGGGAAGAAGAAGCAAGCCCAGCTTCGATCTAATTCTCAACATTCTTAAGACCTACGACAAGCTAAACGCCGAGTGGTTAATCAAAGGGGAGGGCTCCATGTGGAATGATGATATCGTCACTTCTTCAGAGATAGCTCCTACTCATGTAAACTTGCAAGCACGGATTCGAGAATTATTTGTGAAAATGAGAGTCGAAAGACCTGATTCGCATGAGGTTCTTGAGTTGGAAGAGTTGGTGAGTTTTATGATGGAAGAAACAGCGGAGCAGAAAAATAAGCTGATATTGCTGCATGAGCGTCAGGAAGGAATGCTGAATGTTCTGAAAGAAAAATTAAAACTGAAAGTTTAGTCTACTACTTTCAGATTGATCAAATCTCGTACGATACTTTTTCTAAGTTGTACTTTTTGGTACCAGTTAAGTCCTATAGTAAACAGGAGAAGGGCTAATAAGGATCCTGATATTATTTTAGAATAGAATAGAATGCTGGCGATTTGTTCTTGCTTCGCTACCTGATCCAAATATCTTTTGGTTATCAAATCCATATTGAATTGACGATCTGTCTCTTGAAGCGTTTGTTGCGAAGAGAGATACTGATCCACAGTAGTGGAATATAAGTGGCTATACGACCTTCCTTCAATCTGATTACCAAACTCATAACTAAGCTGGGAAAGCGATCGATACAATTCAAACGAAAATGACTCATGCTTGACTGCAGAAACTAAGCTCTCGGCTGATTTATACGCCTTTTGTGCTAAGTCAAGCTCTCTTTCTTTGAAATGAAGATCTCCAAGTATTTTATACGAGATAAATAAGCTTCTAGAATCAACATCAGTAATTTGATTTTTTATTTCAATGGCCTCATTGATCAAACTAATTGCCATAACGTAATTACCTGATTCGTATTCAATTTCACCAAGGTTTTGAAGAGCTTTTGCTTTATATAAAATATTTTCCTTATCTAAGGAGAGTAGCTGAGAAAAGTAACTTTTAGCTGTCACAATATCGCCTTCCTTCCAATAAATAAGTCCCAATTCGTTTATAATCCTATTCTGCCTATCCTTAGCTGATATCGGAAGCAATTCCTTGAAAAGGCTTATAGATTGAGGAATTTGATTGGCTTGTTCGTAAGTCAATGCAAGGTTAAATTTTAAGCTTCTTACTTTAGCTGGGTTATTAACCCAATCTGCGATTTCAATTGCTTTAGTGTAATATTCGATTGCTAACTCATTGGCTTTATAAACACGATAAAGGTTAGCTAAATTTTGCTGAATATCAATTTCGTCAAGTCTCACATTATCATAATCCGCTTTTTCAGCATATCGAATGGCTTCTAAATAGTGCAATACTGATTTACCAATGTTGCCATCTTTTTTATGCAAGAAACCCAATAAGTAGTTTAGTTTGACTAACCCAAAGTAGTCGTCATTGGTGCTACAATTCTTCAGAAGCTCGTAAGATAGTGTATATGCAGAGTCTAGGTTGGTTTTGGTTAGGGAATAGACATTTTTCAATTCATCTTCTGTTAATTCAGATGAATTGGCAAAAAAACTGGTTGTAATAAATAGTAGAAGCAATAAGTGCTTTGTCATTCCTAATAACTGTTCGCTCAACAATGATAAAAAAAAACGCTGAGTTAATTCAGCGTTTTTAGGAATCTTTCGCTCAAATTGAGCTTAACATATATCAATATCAACTTCCACCAGTTGGATCGTTATCACCGTCCCCACCATCTCCTTCTCCTTCAACGGCGTTTAGTTCTGTGTCCTGAATTAGTTCGTCCATTGCCTCGTCTTGACAAGCGGTGAATGCTAGTGATCCTAAGATCACAAATGCTGTAAATAGTTTTCTTTTCATAACTCAATAAGGTTTTTAATGTTGATTCAAATATATATATAAAAATTTATTTTACACATAACTAATAGAGATTTTTATTTAATTATTTTTACACATATAACATCTTGATGTTAAGACAGTTATATGCCATAATAATTTTTATAGGAATAAAAATTATTATGATAAAATGAGCTCAATTATCTTAGCCAAAAAACAACAACTCTATGAGGTATTTAGTATTGGCATTAATTGCATTTGCATGCAGTGCTCCGGCCGAGAAATTTGGTGGGCATGGCGAGGAAATCACTTATGAAAGTGCGATTTCCATGAATGAATTTCTTACGCAAGTAAATGATAAAGAGAAAAAGTTCAAAGTACGAGGAATAATTGAAGAAGTATGTCAGATGAAGGGATGCTGGATGACTTTGAGAAATGATCAGGGAGCAAACGTAAGAGTCACTTTTAAGGACTATGGTTTTTTTGTTCCTAAAGACATCAGCGGGAGTGAGGTTATCATTGAGGGTGTAGCCATCAAAGAGATATTAGACGAAGATGTTGCACGTCATTACGCTGAGGATGGAGGAAAGGAGTATGATGAATCCATGCGCAACACAATTTCATTTGTAGCGCACGGAGTACTCGTAAAAGAAGGATAGTTAGCTGTACAGACTTCTTTTTTTCTGCTTAATAAACAATTGTCTAAAGGAAGTGCCGGAGAGTGATGCAAAGCCTCCGGCAATTCCACCAATCAAACCCGTGGCAAAAACAAGTAAGATTGGGTCGCTCACCTGCATAATTTCAGCAACTGTGGTGCTAAATGCAGATTCGTTTTGAACATCTATGTTCCAGGCGTGTCCCATCCACACCAGCCCGACGCCTAAAAATCCGGCTACAAATGCATTGAGACCCGAAGAGGGTGATACATAGCATACAGCAAACGCAACGATCATTCCAAACCACCATGTAGCAAATGGTGATAGAAAATAGGTCAATGCACCGATTACAATGAGTCTGACTATTAATTTCATTTGTCTGATTTAAGAGTAATACTATGTCTTACCTCCTTGTCAGAGGGTGTGAATGATTTTTTGAATATCAATTTGTAATATTCTCCGCTTGCCCAATCGTTTATCATGTGACCATATAATGGGTTTCCAGGATTACCCGTCTGACTGCCAGGATAGACTCCCCAGGCATTCACTTCACCGTCCCCCAATTCAACGATCATTCGCCATGAGGGCCCATGCGAACTTGATGCAGCATTTACAATAGATC
Source organism: Cytophagaceae bacterium (assembly GCA_006969745.1). Classification (GTDB taxonomy): domain Bacteria; phylum Bacteroidota; class Bacteroidia; order Cytophagales; family Cyclobacteriaceae; genus Ekhidna. The sequence continues at coordinate 563,033 of CP030886.1, read as the reverse complement.
TGTTACCTCCTATTTTCACTTTGCCCTTACTGAAAGCATTGATTCTGAGAAGGTGTCTGATTGTCGTGTTTTTATACTCGTACCATTGAATTGATCTGTCTTCATTCGATAAATATTCTTCAAGCGAGCTTATTGTTTCTTTAAATGTCAACCTGAATAAATCTCCTGCAGACTCTTTCATCTGAGTTTCTTGATTGTCGATGAAAATGAAATTTGGTTTTGTTTTTAGTATTTCAACCGTAGTATACCAATTAGGCCTGTATACTTTCACATCACTGCTATCTATTTCATCCCATAGTTTAATATTTAGCTTCCTCCACCACTGCTCATAAATTGATGGGGCTTGTAAGTCAGGGTTATTGAAATAGTCCCAATTTCTGAGCTTATTGTAATAGCTCCATTCAATATCGGTAAAAGATGCCGAATCGAGGCTATCCAACATCATTGGCAGTGCTTCAAATGCATTGTAGTTAAAATTGTCATGCTGAAGGTTCATCATGTCTTTCACTTTGATATTGTCCAATACCCTCAATCTATCGTTGATTCTTCTGCCTCTATAGTGCTCGTAATTGTAATCATATTGATAGTAAGGATAAAGTGTATCTGCTGCATGCTGATTTGCAGAACTCACAAAATTTTGAGGGGGATTTTTCACATGAAGATTGTGAGCATATGGCATATAGTCTTTCCATTCATGATCAATGTCACTTCCATCCATGAGGAACTTACCTTGTTCTTCCCATTTCACAGGAAATTTTCCATTGATCCATATAGCGATATCTCCACTTACTGATGCAAAGGAATAGTTTTGTGGCGGACCACTGAAATAGCTAAAAGCTTCTACAAAAGTGTCATAATTTTGGGCCTTATTGCCGAGATATAAAGCTTTAATTTCTTTGCTTGCGTCATGAGCAGTCCACTTCATGGCTATATTGGTAATCTCACTCTTGTTGCTTTTAAAATTTCTGTCATAAACTACAGGGCCATGATGAGTGTAAATGATTGTATCGTAATAGCTAAAGGAACCGCTAGTCTTTATTTCCTCGATAACTTTCCGCGTAGGCACCCAGTTGTCGTTATACAAATACTCTTCACGCGACTCATCTTTAAACTGAATGTAGTACCAGTCCACAAGATCTCTTTTTGCGTTGGTGTTTCCCCATGCGATGGAATCATTGAATCCAATTATCACCCCGGGGCCACCAGGCAAGGTAGCACCCATCGTGTTGATGGTGGGTGAGTTGAGTTGCATAACATACCATATGCTTGGCAGGTTTAGGCTCAAATCAGGCTCGTTGGCTAATATCACCTTTCCATTGGCAGTTTTATTGCCATTTACAACAAAGCTGTTACTTCCATTATCAGGATTGGGAGCATCAATTAGAGGTTCGGTAAACTCTAGTGGAAAAGTAACATCTGGCTTTTCTACGATTATTGGATCAAAATTAAATTCTGTACCAACTGGAATTACAGGATCTATTACATCAGGCCTTTCTGGATAAAGAACATCAAATACTTCTCTTCCCCACTTTTTCAACGCATTTGTATGCTCTAAATCGCGTTCACCCCTTGAGAGCATGTTATTCATATTAGATATAAGCAGAAAGCATTTTAATGTAGTCCAGGGTTCTGGCTCATAATCTAGCAGTTTGTACTCTATTGGGAGGTCGGCATATGAAAGGTTTTCAATATATGAATTGACACCTGCCGTATAAGATTCGATTAAGGCAAAAACTTTAGGTTCTTCTTTTTTAAATAACTCTTCAGACTTTTGCGCACCGTACATTAACCCAATTCGTCTCATCTGTCTATCTATGTCCACGATACTGGTGTTGCCAATCTTGGGGCCAAGAATTTCGGCTAATCTTCCAGCTGCTGAGTACAATTGGAATTCCATTTGCCACAATCGATGATAGGCTGTTATATATCCCTGAGTGAAGAACAGATCTTCTTCATTATTTGCAAAAACGTGAGGAATTAGTAATTCGTCAAAATAAACATTGACGCTATCTTTAAGACCCGTTTCAATCGATGTGGACTTGATGTCAATAGCTTCATTTTCAGCATTTTGCCAAAAACCATGAAATGGACTTAAAAATTTACCAAGTGGAGGGATCGATCCGATTTTTGTATTTAAGGCAATGCCAAGGGCCAGGGTGATGCTCAAAGAGAGAACGAAACGAAAAGTTTTCATAAGATGCGTACAGCCTAAGCGGCAATTTCAATGCTGATTGATTCAAGAACTAATTTCAAATTGAAAAATATCAAATAAATGGGGTAATGCCTATTTTTATCAAGATGGTAAGCGGTAAATTTTATTTGAAGGCATTTAAGCCATTTTGTGATGTAATTGCTGCTATCATTCTTTCTTTTATTTGTTTACCATTATTTGTGCTTGTGACGATTTTGGTGACTTTTGATTTTGGCAAGTCCCCAATCTTTGTACAAAACAGAATTGGAAAAGACGAAGTGAAGTTTAAGCTAATTAAGTTTAGGACTATGCGAGTAGATGGTGATGAAAAAACGACTAGCCGCCTGGGTAGATTTCTCCGTTCGGTTTCTTTGGATGAATTGCCTCAATTGGTAAATGTGATGCTATTGGATATGTCCTTTGTGGGGCCTAGACCTCTCCTCATTGAGTATTTACCCTATTATACCAGCGAAGAAAAGAAAAGACATTTTGTAAAACCAGGAATTACAGGGTGGGCACAGGTAAATGGAAGAAATAAGATAGATTGGGGTAAACGGATGCAAATGGATGTTTTTTATGTAAACAACATTTCGTTTTGGCTCGATTTGCAAATTTTAGCATTGACAGCAGTTTTGCTATTAAAACGAGATAGGACTCCATATATAAAAGGTGATACAATCAAGTTCTCAGAATACGCATCGAAGAGGTGAGCAGTCAACGAATATATTTATCTCCGCCCAATGTTTCAGAATCCGAATTAGCACAAGTTGGGAGTGCAATTGAGAGTGGCTGGATTGCTCCTGTTGGGCCCGCCATTGATAATTATGAAAAGGCGCTTGAAAAAAATTACCAAGGAAAAAGGGTTTTGGCACTTAATTCAGGAACCTCATCATTGCATCTTGCCTTAATACTTGCCGGGGTTTCCGAAGGAGATGACGTACTGGTGAGCAGTTTTACGTTTGCAGCATGTGCCAATGTTGTTTTGTATCAAAAAGCAACTCCAATATTCATGGATTCAGAAAATGAAAGTTGGAATCTTGACCCTGAAATTTTAGAGAGACATTTGTTTGAAGCTACGAAACTTCCTAAAGCTCTTATTGTCACACATTTATATGGTATGCCTGCAGATATCCATAAAATTGTTTCTGTAGCTAGGAGATATGGCGTTAAAGTGATTGAAGATGCTGCAGAATCACTTGGTAGTAAAATTGGAAATACGCATGTTGGTTCAATCGGTGATTATGGCGTTATCTCTACTAACGGAAACAAAATAATAACTACAAGTGGTGGTGGTGCGCTTATCTGCAATGAGAATGAATGGGAGAGAGGTAAGTATCTAGCTACTCAAGCTAATTCCGGTTCTTTTGGTTATGAACATCATGAAGTTGGATATAATTACAGACTGAGCAATATACTTGCCGGATTAGGTTTAGCTCAACTGGATAAACTTCAATCTTTTATTGAAAGAAAGCGAGCAATACATCAGAGATATGAAAGTGAACTAAGCGATTATTTTGAGTTTTTGGAAGAGCCTGAAAATCGATTTTCTAATCGGTGGCTGGCGATTGCATGTATGAAAGATGCCAGTTTGGATGTGACAGCATTAATTGAATACCTTGATAAAAATGATGTTGAAAGCAGAAGACTTTGGAAGCCGCTACACCTTCATAATGCCTACAAGGAGTTTCAATTTGTAGGATCTAAAGTTTGCGAGAAGCTCTTTGATAGTGGTATTTGTCTGCCATCTGGCACTGGGCTTTCAGAAGATCAACAGGATAGCGTAATAGACCTAATCAAGAAGTGGTTTACCTAGTAAGCTGATGGCTTCTTAATGATTGCCTTATTCTTCCGGCTGAAAAGATCTGGTGGTAAGAAGATTTCAGCTTTGATGCTGATTTGTAAAAAGCTATCATTATTATCAGGATTGCCTCTCATAGTGCCAGGCTGGATTTGATCATAAAATTCAGGATTAACCACCCCAATTTCTTCTTTGCGATCGCTCAACAGCTCTGATGTCGCATTTGAAAACTCTGATGCATAGGTGTTTGAGACGTCATCCAGATAATCAGTAAATGCGAAATGATATGAAATTTCAAGATTGATGTTCAAAAATTCATTTGCTTTTACTTTAGCCCCAATTCCAACTGGAATGGTGGTAACCCATTTCTTATATTCTACACCCTCCGTCTGTGCCTCTCTTAAGATATAGGTTTCGCCACCAAGGTCTGCAGTAGGGTTAAATCTCATATATCCAACACCCGTAAAAATGAATGGATCGAAAAACCACCTTTTGTAGTAGTCTCCTTGATAAGGTTTCAGGTAGTAGATGGTGTGTAATTGAAAGTGAAGGTTACGGGAATTGAATGAAAGGTTTCTTTGACGCTGAAACGAACTATCAGCTGCATTTCGATCATCCCCGGATAAGGAAAAGATACTCGCATCAATCCGAGCACCAATTCTATTTAGAAGGCGGGCTTCAATACCCAGATTGAATTGTGAAATATCATCACTTATTGTGTTCTTGCTATTTAGTTCTCCAAAGTATGTAGAGGCCCCGGTTCCGATAGAAAAGGAGAAATACCGATCATTGAATTGCCAAGAAAGGAAATTTTGAGAGGTTGCTATTAGGCTAAAAAGAAGAAAGGATGTTGTGAGGAATTTTCTCATCAGGATTCAAAAATATTGCAGAAAAGTTTCCGACCATTATAGATCGGAAAACAATTTCTACAAATAATCACCCTAATCGTTTACTTTTTCGCGTAAACCATGCTTGTTCTGTTGCTATAAACACGGCTACTAAAATCAATGAGAAAATTAATGTCGCCATAACTAATTGTTATACAATACAATGATACGACTACTGATATGCTGAGTAGGCTCGTATAAAATCCTAAATATTGTTAGGTAAAATGCTTAGTGTAGAAATTTTCAAAGAATTAGCATAAAAAAAACCTGAATTGCTTTATGATTCTAGAGGCTAAACGGATTATTCAATCGCACTCCATGCTGCACTTCTTTATGAATTCCCTCTCGGTCAGTTTCGAACCTGCGGTTCTCATCTGAAAATATTAGGCATAAAAAAAACGACCCGAAGGTCGTTTCTATTTAGAGGCGCTAAGCGGATTCGAACCGCTGTAAAAGGTTTTGCAGACCTCTGCCTAGCCGCTCGGCCATAGCGCCAATATTGTTTTTGCAAAAGTAGAGAAAACGAGTCACCCAATATGAATAGGTGACTCGCTAATATAACTTACTTTTCTTCTTCTTCCTTCTTGGCTTTTGCCTTGGTCGTCTTCTTGGCAGACTCTTTTCCGGCATCTTCCATTTTGTCCTTAAGGGCTGAAAGTGCATCAAGGTCTCCAAGTGTAGATTTCTCAACTTCTTTGTTGATTTTATCCAAGGTGTTGCCTTTCTTGCCTCCACTAGACTTCTTAGCAGAAGTAGCTTTTGGTTGCTCAGCATCTTTGTCCCAGACAGAAGTGTGAGAAAGAACGATTCGCTTATCGTCTTTAGAGAATTCAAGCACTTTGAATTCTAATGTCTCTCCTTCTGAAGCTGTTGTTCCATCTTCTTTCTTCAAGTTTTTTGGAAGAACCTGACCTTCAAGACCGTATGGAAGTTCAACTGTTGCAGTTTTATCTGTAACGCTTGTAACTGTACACTTATGAGTAGAACCTTTTGTGAATACTGTTTCGAACGTATCCCAAGGGTTTTCCTCAAGATGCTTATGGCTCAGCGCCAACCTTCTGTTCTCGATATCAAGCTCCATTACTTTCACCTCAAGCTCTTCACCCACTTTCACAAATTCTGAAGGGTGCTTGATTTTCCTTGTCCATGATAAGTCAGATACGTGAACAAGTCCGTCGATTCCTTCTTCAAGTTCGATAAACAAACCGAAGTTGGTTAGATTTCTAACAGTTCCTTTGTGCTCAGTACCAATTGCATAATTGGTAAGAACGTCTTGTTTAGTCCATGGATCTTCAGTAAGTTGCTTGATACCAACAGACATTTTTCTTTCTTCTCTGTCTATTGTAAGCACAACTGCTTCGATTTCGTCTCCTACGTTGATGAAGTCAGATGGATTTCTCAGGTGCTGAGACCATGACATTTCAGAAACGTGTATAAGACCTTCAACTCCCGGAATGATTTCTAAGAATGCTCCATAGTCAGCAACATTCACAATCTTTCCTTTCACTTTAGATCCTACGTCGATATCTTTTTCAAGTGAATCCCAAGGATGATCAGTAAGCTGCTTCATGCCAAGAGAGATTCGTTGTTTGTTGTCATCAAAATCCAACACTACAACGTTTACTTTCTCATCCAGTGAAAGCACTTCTTCCGGGTGGTTGATTCTACCCCAGCTAATATCTGTGATGTGAAGAAGACCATCAACACCTCCAAGATCGATGAATACACCGAAGTTGGTCATGTTTTTGATTACGCCTTCTAGTACCTGACCTTTCTCAAGGTTGTTCAGGATTTCTGCTTTTTGTTCTTCTAGATCCTTCTCGATGAGTACTTTGTGAGATACTACAACGTTATCATTGGTGTAGTTGATCTTCACAACTTTCACTTCCATTGACTTTCCAACGAAAACATCAAAATCTCTAATAGGCTTCACATCGATCTGTGAACCTGGTAAGAAAGCCTCTACTCCGTAAACATCCACGATCAAACCACCTTTGGTTCTTCGCTTCACGAAACCTTCAATTACTTCATCATTGTCAAGAGCTCCTTGTATAGATTCCCAGGCTTTAACAATTTTTGCTTTTCTTCTCGATAGAACAAGTTGCCCATTCGCATTTTCTTGTTCTTCAATATATACTTGAACTTCATCACCAGGCTTAAGATCCGGCATATCTCTGAATTCAGAGAGTGATACCAATCCATCTGATTTAAAGCCAATGTTTACAATTACTTCTCTATCCGTGATGCCTACTACTGTACCACTGATGAGTTCCTTTTCAGTGATTTCTGTAAGTGTATCCTCATAAAGCTTTTCCATCGCTTTGCGATCTGCTTCTGAGTACTCATCATCGAAACCGTCATCATCGAAATCAAAAGAACCCGCTGGCTCAATTTCCGGCTCAGCTACCTTTGCAGGTTTCTCTGCTTTCACCTCTTTCTTTTCAGCTTTTGCTTCCTTCTTCTCAGCTTTAGGCTCTTCTGCCTTCGCTTCTACTTTCTCCTCTTCCTTCTCAGCTTTCTTAGGCGCAGCCTTTTTGGCTTCTGCTTTTGGAGCTTCTTTCTTCTCAGCCTTTTCTTTGGTTTCTTTTTTTGCAGTTGTTTTTGCAGCCTTCTTCTCTTCGGTCGCTTCTTTTTCGTCTGCTTTTTTAGTAGCTGCTTTTTTTGTTGTAGTCTTTTTAGCAGCGGTTGCTTTCGCTTTGGTTTCTTTTTCCTCAGCTTTAGCAGTTTCTTCTTTCTTTGCCATAATTATTTGACTCCATTTGATACACTAAATCGATTGGAGCCATCATCGATTAGCATTTTTGTTTAACATCATCTGACAGGGTCAGAATGCCCCTTTTTGGAGCGGAGCGCAAAGTTAATATTAAAATCCTTAATTATGGATTTAATCAGCAAAGAATACAGGTCGAATGGCATTCACATCTTTTAGTTTCTTAAGTTCTTTTTCTTTCGCGCGCGTGTTTTCAATTTGACCTAATTGGATTAATCTGTCATTGATCCTAATAATTTCTCTCAGCTCAGCTATTTTTTTATCCTCACTTTTAGCGTTCGAGAGATTGGAATTGTGATGATCTAGTAACGTTTGACCTGCACTATAGATTTTTTTCTTCACATGCCTGGTTACAATATCACCTCCTGAGGCATATGCGCCATACGTTTGAGGTGTCTCTTCTTCTATGAAATATAGAGACTGTATTAGTTCTGCTTTTCTGAGAATTGAAGCTTGAAGAATTTCTATGGTTTCAACGTCAGAAGGTTGTCGTGTTTTGTCGTTTGAGGTTGGATCATTAATTTCCCCGGGCGTATTTTGAGGAGTTTGTTCTTGATTTTGTGCAGATAATGCTAGGGTTATCATTATACAAAAACTAACTATTAGAGCTCTTTTCATTTTTAGTTACGTGTGATTAAATAAAATTTACAACTGGCGAATATATAATTCTTATGAAAAGATTCAACGTTCTTACTGTTATCCTTTGTCTATTTCTTATATCCTGTAGTGTGGATGACAATAAAGAGGGTGTCAAAGCTGACCGCATTTTTATAAATGCTACAGTTTACACTATGGACGATTCTAATCCTAATGCAGAAGTGATCGCAATAAAAAGTGATACGATCCTATTTGTAGGAAGTGCAGAGGCTGCCAAAGAGTATATAGGAAAGGATACTGAAAAAGTTGATTTAAGTGGAAAGACGATAGTACCCGGTCTGGTTGAGGGACATGCTCACATAATGGGCGTAGGGTATAATTTACTTAATGTTGATTTGCGCGAAGCGAAGAGCTATCAGGAGGTAGTTGATATGGTGGCTGAAAGAGCTGCAAACACGCCCGAAGGCACCTGGATTCTCGGAAGAGGATGGCATCAGGATAAGTGGATAGAGAAACCGGAAATGACGAAAGGATTTCCAACCCATGACCTTTTAAGCGAAGCTGTTCCGAATCACCCGGTTTGGCTTAAACATGCAAGTGGTCATGCAGCTCTTGGTAATGCTAAAGCCATGGAAGTAGCAGGTATCTCAGGGGGATCGGACCAGCCAGACGGAGGTGAAATTTTCATGAGTGTGAGTGGTCAGCCGACAGGGATATTTAATGAAACTGCTCAAGGCTTAGTTACCAGAATTATTCCCAATCAAACAAAAGAAAGTGATGAGCAGGCATTAAAACTTGCATTGCGGCAGTGCTTTAAATATGGAATTACCGGGTTTCATCAAGCTGGATCAGGAATGAAGGATATCAACCTTTACAAGGAATTTGCTGAACGAGGCGAGTTGAAATTGCGACTATATGTAATGCTAAATGGAAGAGATCAGGAGCTACTGGATACCTATTTTAAAAATGGTATTGAAGAAGATCTATATGATAATCAACTGACAGTAAGATCTGTAAAGTTGTATGCCGATGGAGCTCTTGGTTCCCGTGGGGCCTGGCTTTTAGAAGAGTATTCAGATGCTCCCGGAGTGCATGGTCACAATGTGATGCCAATGGATGACATTGAGTCTATAACCGCAGCGGCCTATAAAGCTGGGTTTCAAGTTTGTGTCCACGCAATCGGTGATCGTGCCAATCGTGAAGTTTTGGATATTTATGAACGGACATTTAACCTTTACCCCGAAGGAGCTCCGAAAGAACCACGTTTTAGAATAGAGCATGCACAGCATTTTCATCCTGATGATATTCCTCGATTTGCCGAGATGGGAGTGATACCAGCTATGCAAGCTATACATATGTCTTCTGATCGTCCATGGGCGATTGATCGGTTGGGACAGCAACGAATCGAATGGGGGGCATATATGTGGCAGACACTGTTACAGTCAGGTGCTCATATAGTTAATGGTACCGATGCTCCTGTCGAGCCGATTACTCCTTTAGCTAGTTTTTATGCTTCTGTGAGTCGCAGAACATTGGCCGGAAATCCAGAGGGAGGCTATGAACCTGCTGAGAAGATGACACGCGAACAAGCACTGAGATCTTACACTCTCGACGCTGCATTTGCTGCATTTCGTGAGGACAGAAAAGGAAGCCTTGAGGTGGGAAAATGGGCAGACCTTACTGTGCTTGATAAAGATATTATGACCATACCTGAGGAGCAGATTCTTGATACTGAAGTGGCGATGACAGTAATTGGTGGAGAAATAGTTTACGAAAAGTAGGCTTGTATACCTTTTGTTCACCGTTTATTTAAACCAAAGTACAGTCTGACCGTGTGTTAGTTCGACAATAAAAAGGTCGAATTATATGCAAAACGATTTTATGATTGACTGTGAGGATGGGCAGCAGCTGGTTGCCACTCACTTTGGAGAAAAAGGGAAGCCTGCTGTAATCATTGCTGCAGCTGTTGGAGCGAAAAGAGGTTATTACGCAAAGTTTGCTCAATCGCTTGTAGGTGAAGATTTTCAAGTGGTGACGTTTGATTACAGAGGAATCGGCGAATCTAAGGCAAAGCTGAACGATGCCTCTGTGACAATGTCGAGTTGGGGGGAGAAAGATTTGACTGCAGTAATTAATTGGCTTTGCAATCATGAATCCAATCCTGATATCTATCTTGTAGGACATAGTGTGGCTGGCCAAATATTTCCATTAGCAAAAAATCGGTCTCGTGTAAAGGCTGCATATTTCATTGCCAGTCAAACGGCAAGCAGTAGTTATTGGGATGGTAAAGAAAAATTTCGAGCTAATCTCCTATGGAATTTGTTTTTGCCTACCACAACTTCACTTACGGGTAAGCTTCCGAGCTGGGCCTATGGAGGGAAACACGATTTACCCAAATATGCGGCTAAAGAATGGGGGACGTGGGGGAGACATATAAATGGTGTATTGCAAGATTGTGAGAAGAGGGCGACAGCATTTAAGGAGATTAACATTCCTTTAAAATTCATAAGTATTTCGGATGATAAATTACTTGCGCCAAAGCGGGCTGTAGAAAGATTGTATAGTCAATATGGAAGCACATACAAAGATCATCAGCATTGGTTTCCGGAGGATTTTGGTAAGACGTCCATTGGACATTTTGGTTTTTTCAGATCGGCGAATTCTGATTTGTGGCGTGACACACATCTTTGGCTAAAAAAACATCTTTAATTAATGATTATCAGAATTTTTACTGCGCGTATATATCCAGACCATTTAGAGGAGTTTAGAGTGAAATTTAAAGAGGTGTCCGTACCAGCAACCAAGGGTGCTGATGGATTGCTTTCCCTTGAGATTGGCGGCCCAATAGGTGGAGACTTAGATGAGTTTCTAATGATATCCAGATGGGATTCGGAAGCTTCAATTAAAAAATTTGCGGGTGAGGATTGGAATAAAGCCTTTATTCCAAAAGGAATGGAAGGTTTTATTAGCGAGTGCTCCGTCAAGCACTTTGAAAATATTGATTTATAGGAAAGCTAGATTCTATTTAATTAATTGTTGAGGTAATTTCGTGCATTACCCAAAGCAATTGCTGTGATTGTTCAACAAAACGTATCCTTAAAACCATACAACACATTCGGACTAGACGAAAATGCTGGCTATTTAGCCATTGTAGATTCCATTGAGGATCTTGATGAGATCTATCAAACAGGTCGTTTTAGGTCACAAAAGAAAATGATTCTTGGTGGCGGATCTAATGTACTATTTACACGAGGTTTTACAGGGATCGTTGCAAAAAATGAGATTCGTGGCATCCACATTCAAAATGAAACTGAGGAAGATGTACTTGTTTCTGTTGGCGCAGGAGAAAATTGGCATCAATTTGTTCTTTGGTGTGTAGAAAAAGGGTACGGAGGGATTGAAAATTTATCGTTGATTCCAGGAACAGTTGGTGCAGCTCCGATGCAAAATATTGGTGCATATGGGGTTGAACTAAAGGAGGTCTTTCACTCTCTAGAAGCATATGAAATAAAAAGTGGAAAGACTGTATCCTTCTTTAAAGAGGATTGCAAGTTTGATTATCGTTTCAGCGTTTTCAAAGGTGAGCTTCGTGACGAATTCGTAATTACTAAGGTCTTTTTTAAACTTACAAAAAATCCAATTTTCAATATTAGTTACGGCGCAATCCAGGAGACATTAGAAAAAATGGGAGTTGAAGAATTGACATTAAAAAATGTAAGTCAGGCTGTTATCAATATCCGTCAATCCAAGCTACCCGATCCTATGGATATTGGAAATGCAGGAAGCTTCTTTAAAAATCCAATAATTGAAAGATTACACTTTGAAGCTCTAGAAGCTCAATTTGAGGGTATTAAATGCTATCCAGTAGACGATGACAAAGTAAAGGTTCCTGCTGGCTGGCTAATTGAAAATGCCGGGTGGAAGGGATATCGTGATGGAGAAATTGGTGTACACGACCAACAAGCGCTTGTGTTGGTAAATCATGGAATGGGTCGAGGCAAAGATCTATTCAAGCTTTCCAATGAGATTAAGAAATCAATCCAGGGGAAATACGGTATTGAGTTGGAAAGAGAAGTAAATGTTATTTAGTCAAGAATTGGAATTTAAGAAGTCTGATTTACCAAGTCCCATAGGTGTGATCGGGAAGCCATAAAAATCGCTTGTTTGACCAATAATTCTTCCTCCAAGAGATTCCAAAAGAGTGACGGTAATGTCTCTGGCATCAATATGTATGTATTCAATTTCTTGTTTAAATAAATCCTCGAAGGACTTAATGGCCAGCTTTTTTGCTAAGCCTGCTCCTCTCAAAGCGGGATCTATGGCTAACCTGCCCCAATGCCATTCTCCTTTTTCATTCCAGGCAGCTACCGTCCCAACGATAGCATCACCTTTGCGAATACACCACCAATGTTGCTCATCACTTTGAAGTGGAATCAGTTTTCTGGGAATATGCTGTTCCCTACTAAAGATTTGCTCAAGAAAATCAAATATTGAATCCAGAGATTCACCATCAATTTTTTCAATTTGTATGTTGGCATTCTTAGTCAAGGTTTGGTCAATTTAATATTCATTTTTTAGCATTCAATTAATGTAATGGTATTTTCGCAAGATGATCCATCAGCCTATTTACATTCTTTTAATTCTTTTCTTTTTGATTTTCGCAAGCGAATGGCTTTGTCGATACACGTTTCTCAAGCACATCAGCAGCAGTCTTCTGGTAATTATTTTAGGTGCGGTAGTCGCTAACCTTGGTTTAATCCCATCAGCATCAAATTCAAGTCCGGTTTACGATTCTATATTCAAGTATGTAGCTCCTGCCAGTATCTTCTTTTTGCTGTTGGGTGTTAATCTTAAAGAGCTTAAGAAAGCCGGTATGCCTATGTTGGTTGCATTTATATTAGGATCAATTGGCACTATGCTTGGGGTAATTGTTGCGCTTCAGGCGATCAATTATGAAGAAGTTTTCGGCGGAAGATATGCTGCAATTGCAGGCATGATGACTGGCACCTACACCGGAGGTAGCGCCAATTTCAATGCTGTAGCGCTTCACTATGAAGTTTTTAAGGAGGGCGCAATTTTTACAGGTGTTGTAGTGGCTGATAATATTATTACAGCAATTTGGATGATTGTCACTTTGAGCATTCCGGTGTTTATGCAAAAACTAAGACCTCATCCGAGAGTAATTGCTGGTGGCGAACATTCAGATGAATCTGATCGAGAGCAAGAGAAAATGGGTCCAAAAGAATTCGCATTAATGCTAGGCATGGTTTCTCTAGTTATCTTTTTGTCCGATACGCTTTCTGAGGCAACGATGAAATGGGGTTGGTCAATTCCATCAATTCTGATTTTAACAACTGTAGCACTTGTTTTGGCTCAATCTAGGCGGGTTCAAAAAATGCCCGGAGCCAAGTTGCTCGGCATGTTTTCTGTGTATTTGTTTTTGGCGGTGGTCGGAGTGTTCTGTGAGATTGGAGCGTTGATAGAAGTAGGAGCCCATGCATTTGATATATTGATATTCACAACCTTAATAGTGTTGGTGCACGCTGCTTTTCTTATTGGCGTTTCCCTTATCATCAAAGCCGATTGGGCGATTGTGGCGATTGCCTCTCAAGCAAATATTGGTGGAGCCAGTACGGCACTAGCTTTGGCTAAAAGTGTAAATAGAAATGACTTAATACTCTCTGCAATTCTGGCCGGATCCTTAGGCTCGGGCCTAGGTACGTATTTAGGTTTTTTGGTTGCCGGATTTTTAGGAGCCTGAAATGCTTTTAGACAATTGGATTTTGAATTGACTTCCTTCACCTTTCTCTGATTCGATTGATAGTGTACCACCGATTTTTTCAAGTGTTTCAATGCACAATGCTAATCCCAATCCTGATCCATGCTCGCCATCGGTGCCTGCAGTAGAATTGGTAAATTTTCCTCTTAATATTTCCTGAATGGTATGCTTGTCCATACCCACACCAGAATCACTGATGACGATATCGATATGGTATTCATGATCAAAAACATCAATCGTTAATTTCCCTTTACCAGGTGTAAACTTGATGCAATTATTGATAATATTTCTAAGTACAAGTGCCAGATGATTGGAATCAGATTTGATTTTCACTTCTTCATCCAGATTAAATTCGATATGTATGCGCTTCTGTTTTATTTGTTCGTCAAATACGTTCAATTCGGTCACTATCAGTTGATTTATTGATACTTCTTCTATTTGTATTTCAAAACCCTCCAATTGAGACTTGGCCCAAGTCAGTACTGTTTCTATTAGGGTGTTAATCCTCACCACATTTTCTTCTACTTGTTTTCGATGTTTTTTTAATTCTTTTAACGGAAGTTGGTCTTCCAATTGCAACAATGCGGTAAGCATATGTACAGGTCGCTTGAGGTCATGGGAAACTATCGAAAATAGTTTGTTTTTTGTGGCGTTGGTTTTTTCCAATCGGCTTTTTTGGATGCCCATCTGGTCAATTAGAAGTTTTTGATACTGGCATATTCTAAGAAAAGCATCCATATATGAATTGATGAAATAATAAATTGCTAGGAAGACGACCAGATACACCGCAGAGGCAATGAAAAACATATCGTCAAGTTCTTTATTGAGAACATGGTATTCAAATAACCTTATTGAGAAGAATGAGGCCAATGTAAGACCATAGAGCATAATCTTTAAATCTTTATCATATAAAATGACAAAAACAGGAGCAAGGATTAAGAATATATTTTCGCTATTTACAAACTCACCGTCCGAAATATTGTAAAGGCAGGCGGCGATCATATATGGCAATTGGCTTAAGCAGAAATAGTTTTTTGCAAGTGAGTAGTATCTCTTTGTTTGGAGAATTATGGTTGGGATAAACACAAAAACTACTAAAATAGAAACCATGACGAACTGCGGATAGCGTTGTAGCATCAGGTTTGATGTATTTAGGATTATTGCCAAAAAAATGCTGAAGGCTGAGATTCTATTGAGAAGATTGACTTTTCTAAGTGCATAAGGAGATATGCTTTCGTCTTTTATTTCCAGAAGATTGTTAAATAATTTTTTGACCATATACGTGATAGGCTCTAATTGAGGGGCAAATGGATGATGAATTGACTTCCTTTTCCCATGATCGATTCGATAAGAAGTTTCCCACCAATTTTATTAAGTGTTTCAGTGCATAGAACTAATCCAAGCCCAGAGCCAGATTCACCTTGAGTTCCATTCTTAGAGGATACAAATTTCTGATTTTGAATTTTTTCTATCGTTTCTTCGTCCATCCCGATTCCTGTGTCTTTTATAATGATGTCTACATGATCGCTACACTCACGAGCAGTAATTGAAATTTGGCCTTCTGGTGGTGTAAACTTTATGCTGTTATTGATAATATTTCGAATGATTAAAGAAATGTGATTTGGATCTGAGAAGATGTTCAGATCCTTTGGTATCTCTGAAGTAAGAGCTATCCCCTTCAAATAAGCTTGCTCCTTAAATACATCTATCTCTGTGGAAAACAGCTGGTTTAGTTCTGTTTGTTGAATGTTTATGTGAAATCCTTCGAGTTGTGATTTTGCCCATGTGAGCACGTTTTCAATCAGTGAGTTTATGCCCTCGACACTTTCTTTTACTTGATTACGATAGTTTTTAAGTTCAGATTCGGGAATCTTCCCTTCCATTTGCAACAAGCCGGTAAGCATATGCATTGGACGTTTAAGATCATGTGCGACAATTGAAAAGAGCTTGTTTTTGGTTTCGTTTGTATCTTCTAGTTCGTCTTTTTGCTTTTCTAAAATTCGAATCAATTCCAACTGCTCGAGGTATACTCTGAAGAATGCGTCTTTGTATGATCCTACGAAATAATAAATGGCAAGCAAAACTGCTAAATACACCATTGAGTTTGTAAAGAAGCTGCTATCGAGTGCGATGCCTCTTGCCATGTAATCGTAGACATGCATGGTGAAAAACAGAGCTATAGTAGAGACATAAAGAATTACTTTTTGTATCCTTTCATATAGGATTACCAATGCCGGGGCCAGCGTTAAATAGATATTTTGTGTCTGCAGAAATTCGCCACTACTGATATTAATTATGCACATTGTGGTCATTATGAATAGCATCGATAGCGTAAAGTAGTTTCGCCCTAATACATAGTGACCTTTTTTTTGGAGCAAAATTGCCGGTAAGAATATTGTACCGATAAGTGATATCTCAATAATAAGCTGAGTATATCGATGAAGGAACAGATTGAAAGCAGCAAGTACAAATGCAATTACCGCGTAGCATGCGTTGATCACATTTAGTTGATTCACCTTTTTTTGTTCGTAGGGTGAAAGCTCCTTGTCTTCAATAGTTAAGAAATCCTTTATTGATTGCATCAGTCCCATTTATTCGAGACTGCAATTTCTTTATCAAATGATTAAACTTTATCAATTGATAGTGTACATGAAGTATACAAAAGGATAGAATAAGGTTTTTATGAGGGGTATTTTAAAGCAGAAATAAAAAAGCCGGACTTTGCAGCCCGACTTCATTTAGGTTGGTAATCAGACGTTATTTATCCATCTGAACGGTTGTTTCCATCGGGTCTCGATTTTTTACGTGCTCTTCCAGCCATTGATCCTGTTCCCACAACACATGCATAATGCTCTCTTTGGCTCTGTATCCATGGCTTTCCTTTGGTAGCATTACCAATCTGGCAGGACCGCCTAAGCCCTTCAGGGCATTGAAGTATCGCTCACTTTGCATGGGGTAGGTTCCTGAATTATTATCCGCTTCTCCGTGCACAAGAAGTAGTGGGGTCTTCATCTTATCTGCATGCATAAATGGAGACATGGTATTGTACACCTCCGGCGCTTCCCAATAAGAGCGTTCTTCTCGCTGAAAACCGAATGGTGTAAGTGTACGGTTATACGCACCACTTCTAGCAATCCCGGCTGCAAACAGATCAGAATGACTGAGAAGATTGGCAACCATAAATGCCCCGTAAGAGTGTCCTCCAACAGCTACTCTATTTCTATCAATGTATCCCATCTCGTCTACAGCGTCGATTCCTGCTTTGGCATTGGCTACCAATTGTTTTCTAAAGGTATCATTCGGTTGTTCGTCACCTTCACCAATGATAGGAAAGGCAGCATCGTCAAGTACAACATAGCCTCGAGTGACCCAGAATACCGGAGAGCCGTACCATGGATAAATGAACTCATTTGGATTTGTGGTATTTTGACCCGCACTGGCTTTGTCCTTGTATTCCACCGGATATGCCCACATGATCATTGGCATTTTCTCCTTTTTTTCCTTGTCATAGCCCACTGGCAGATAAAGCGTGCCGGTAAGCTCAACACCATCGTCACGCTTATAGCTAATTACCTCTTTCTCAACATCCTGCATGGCTTTAAATGGATTTTTAAACTGAGTGATCGGCTTTAGTGCTACTTTCTTTTTGATGTTTCTCAAGTAGTAGTTTGGATATTCGGTTGGAGATTCTATTCTTACTAAAATTTCTCCTTTGCTCATGTCCATCGCATCTACCAGATCTTCGACTTTATCTGTATATGCAGACTGATATAAGCGTGTGGTTTTTCCACTTTCAAGGTTCATCTGGTCTACAAATGGGAACTGGCCTTCTTTGGTAAATCCATCACCCATTAAGTATGCATTGCCACCATCCATAGTGAGTACATATTGATTCAGCTTGTTTTTGGAAGTGACAAAGTTTCCCGGATTGCTGTATGCATCCTGATAGTTTCTATCAAAAATAATCTTGGCCTCCACAGAATTATCAGAGGGATCGAAGGTGTATGTTTTGGTATTTCTATTGTCAAACCAATAGTCGTAGGCTATTGCCAACTTATCAGTTCCCCAGGTGATTCCTGAGAACCGATTTTTGGTTTTCACCACAGATCTTTCCTTGCCATTAAAAGGAGCGTTTAATTCAAACACCTCGTCGCGGTATTCCATTTCCTTTGCAGGATCTCCTTCGTCCAAAGCCACAGTCCATACTATTGTTGAGGGCTTATCCGCTCTCCAATTAAAGCCCCTTGGTTGATCAGTGGTAGACATAAATCCTTTGGGTCGAACTTCATCTACTGATCTATCCAATAGCATTTTTATTTGCTTGCCATTGAGGTCATAAATGGCTGTTTGAGAGGCAAATCGATAATAAGGAACGAGGTAGGAAAATGGTCGTTTGACTTGTGTGAGTAGAACGTATTTTCCATCGGGTGAGAAATCTAAACCTCTGTACATGCCAGTGTCCATCCACTTGGCACTAGTTCCATCCAGATTTACTTTGTGAATTTCTGATCTGGCTAATTGCTCAAAATTTTTCTCGTCTACCGGATTTTTTAGCAAGTCCTGATAAGTTCTATTCTGAGCTTTTTCTCCGGAGCTGACACTGACAGTTGGTCCGGTCGGGACCGCAGTTTGCGTGTTAATCAGCGGCTGTCTATCATCTGGCAGCATCTTTACGAGCAAGGCTTTACTGTCTGCAAACCACGTCATTGGCCATCCAAGGTTAGCGTTTGCTCCTGCGTTCGTGAGTTTTTTTGCTGATCCTTTGTTTGCGTCAAGGACCCATATTTCTACTCCTGTTGCTGTAGTGTGAGTAAATGCCATCATACTTTCATCTGGTGACCAACTGAAGTATGCGAGCCGAGGATTTTCCGGTAATCCAGAAACTTGTTTTGCATTCTGATCAAATGCCTTTTTCACCTTTATGTTGTTGTAAAAGGTGGTACGGCTACCGATGTTCGTTACCGGATTGATTCTAAGACCTCCAAGCCGCAATTCTTCTTCCGATAGCTCTGCAATCGTCTTGTAGGCATTGCGATAAAGCAATATTACATTTTCCCCTTTGGTATCGATGCGAACGGAAGGTGCAAGGGGCGCATCGATTAAATCTTTAATTTCTTTGGGTGGCTCTTGATATCCTAATCCTCCTTGTGCAAAAACGCCAAGAGAAAGTAGTAGCAAGAGTGCATAGTTTGTCATTTTTTTCATAGTCCTAGCTGTTTAAATAATTTGGAACTTGAATTTAGAAATTAATGAGTGGATTTAGCAACCGCTTGTGTAAGAGTAGAAACTGGATTTTTTACTACTCAGACAATATTCAGAATTGCTTCAAAATGAGCCGCTAAGTTTGTGGTATGAAATTGCTACTTGTTGAAGATCAGGAGGAATTGGCATCTGGCGTACGCAATTACTTCTCGAAAGTAGGAGATGTGTGCGAGGTTGCCAGCAGCTTTTCTAAGGCAACTGATAAGCTGTATGCTTTTTCATATGATGTACTGTTGCTTGATTTAATGCTGCCAGATGGTGATGGTTTGTCATTGTTAAAGGTGGTCAAAGAAAATTGGCCAGAAATGGGCGTTGTAATTATCTCAGCTAAGAATGCATTAACTGATAAGCTTCATGGACTGGAAATGGGCGCTGATGACTACCTTCCAAAACCGTTTCATTTAGCAGAGCTTAACGCACGAGCTAATGCTGTTTACAGGCGACGAAAGCAAGAAGGCAAGCGAACACTTGGCTTCAAAGAGATTGAGCTTAATCTTGATCAACAAGAAGCTACTGTTAACGGCACAACGCTTGATTTGACCAGAAAAGAGTATGAGTTGCTTCACTATTTCATAGTAAACCAAAATAGACTTTTAACTAAGCAAGCGATAGCCGAACATCTGTGGGGTGATTACATGGATACCATGGATTCGTTCGATTTTGTTTATCAGCATATTAAGAATCTTCGAAAAAAAATCAGCAGCGCCGACGGAAACGACTATTTAAAAACTGTATATGGGGCAGGTTACAAAATGAAAGACGAATCATGAATCTGATTGTTAGAATTACGATACTTTTTGTATTGGTATCGCTGGTTGTTTTCCTGATCGGCGGAGTTATAAGCTATAATATACTGATGGGCGAGGTGAATAGTGAACAAGAAAGATTCTTAATGGAGCGCCTGGATCGAATGCAATTGAGATTGGAGAGAAGACCTCCAAATGATACCATAAAGTGGACCAAAATGATGGTCGTTCCCCTGGATGATAATGTGGAAGACCGGGATTCCTTTTCTGATACACTGGTAATGCATAGCCAGCTTGAGCGATTGGAACCACATTTACGTCTCGATGCAATTCGAAACATCAATGGCAAAAGCTACCAGATAAGCCTTTATGATATTATTGTTGAAGCCGATGATATTAGAGAAGGGTTGACAGAGTCTTTGGTTACCATGTATCTCATTTTGCTGGCCGCAGTATTGATCATAGGATTTCTGGCATCTTATTATGTTCTTCGACCATTCAACGATACTTTGACTGCAATTAAAAGCTTCTCCCTAACTAAACCCGACCAGAAGATTAGATTTCCAGAGTCGAATGTAGTTGAATTTAGGCGACTAAATGATTTTCTGACAGATATGACCAATAAGGTGAAATCAGACTACCAGTCGCTTAAAGAATTTTCAGAAAATGCTTCACATGAAATTCAAACACCAATCGCAATAATTCAAAGTAAGCTTGAGGTGCTGATGGATGGGGACAACCTTAATGAGGAACAAATACAACAACTTAGTTTTATTCAGAATACTATCAAGAGGCTGAGTCACCTTGGCAATGCACTTTCACTCATAACAAAGATTGATAATCGTGAATTTGTAGATGAAGCGACAATAGATCTTTCGGCAACCTTGAATCAAATGCTGGAGGAATTTAAGGAGCTGATCGAACTAAAAGAAATTAAAAGAAATGATGAAATAGTACATGGAGTTACTGTACAAGCAGATCGTGTTCTTATTGAGCTACTTTTAACCAACCTAATCAATAACGCAATTAGACATAATTGGGAAGGAGGAGAGCTTCAAATTTTTCTAAAGTCAGACCATCTAAAGATCATTAATACAGGACCTCAACTTCAGATTTCACCTGATGAATTATTCCAAAGATTTAAGAAGTCGAATCAAAGTGCTAAATCCACAGGATTAGGATTGGCAATTGTTAAGAAAATTTGCGATTTCTATGATTATGATTTGAGCTACGATAGTCAGAACGAATTGCATACCATTCATATCCAGTTTTGACCGCAAATAGAAACATTTAGCAATCTTCAGATTTGCTTCAAATTTCGCTCAAACATCCTTCAGATATCAGTGTTACCCTTGCATTATGAAAAATAAAATCCTTTTATTAGTCAGCCTGATACTCATCTCTTTTGTTGGGTTTAGCCACGCTCCGAACGAAATGGCTACCGCACCTTTTGCAATCAAAGGCAAGCTTCATATAGATGGTACAGCGCAACCTCTGGAGTTCGCAACTGTCAGTGTGTTTAATGCGGCAGACTCTTCTCTTGTGACTGGAGGCTTGACTGATGCGAACGGTATTTTCGATATTCCTATTAAGCCAGGTCAATATTATCTGAGGGTACAGTTTATGGGATTTCAGGATGTCACCTTATCTGATATATCAATCTCCAAGCAGAACAAAATTTTTGATGCCGGTGTAATAGCCATTAGGGAAGATGAAAAACTTTTGAATGAGGTAGTAGTCCAGGCAGAGCGAACCCAGATGGAGCTTACTTTGGATAAGAAAATTTACAATATTGGGAAAGATTTAAGCAATCTGGGAGGCAGCGCATCAGACCTTTTAGCCAATCTCCCATCTGTGGAGGTGGATGTAGATGGTAATGTGTCTTTGAGAGGAAGCGAAAATGTTCAAATTTTAATTGATGGCAAACCATCGGGCCTCATAGGACTGTCCGGAACGGGTGGTCTACAACAATTGCAAGGCAACTTGATCGAACGTGTTGAAATAGTAACAAATCCATCTGCCAGATATGATGCTGAAGGAGGTGCTGGAATCATCAATATCATATTAAAGAAAGATAGAGCCAAGGGCTTTAATGGTAGTTTTCAGGTTCAAGGAGGTTTTCCTGCTAACAATGGCGCCAGCGTGAATGTAAATTACCGAACCGGATGGATCAATTGGTTTTTGAACTATGGAGTGACCGCAAGGACTTCTCCAGGTCAAGGATTTACTAATAATTCCTTCAATAATCCGGAAAGAGATACCGTATACTTCATTAATCAAGACAACGATCGAGAAAGAAAGAGTCTATCTCAGAATATACGCTTCGGTTCGGACATTTATTTCTCTGAGAAAAACGTGCTTACATTATCTGCATCCTATAGAAATTCGGATAGCGATAACACCACACAGACTGGATACGACTTTTTTAACCGAAACCGAGTGCAATTTTCCGATCGATTCAGAATAGACAATGAGGACGAAGATGATGTAAACTGGCAATACGAATTGAATTACAATCGTGAATTTGAAAGGAAGGGACAAAAATTAACTTTTACGCTACAGCAGCAGGACAGTGAAGAGACCGAAAAATCGTTGTTTGATGATGTTACCAACTTTTCAAATGGGACAGTTGTAGACCTGGTACAGCGTGCAAGAAACGATAACGGAGAGGAACGGCAGCTTATGCAAATAGATTATATACATCCATTTAGCAAGGCAGCTAAATTGGAATTAGGGACAAGATATAATGGAAGGACAATTTTCAATAATTACATCGTTGAATCCGATAGCTCAGCATCCGGTCTTGAACAAAATTTTGAGGAGGTTGTAGCTCTGACTAATAACTTCTCATTTGAAGAGCGAATTTTTGCTGCCTACGCTATTCTGAGTAACAAGTATGAAAAATTATCCTGGCAAATAGGGCTAAGAGCAGAAAATACAAATCTGGATACGCAGCTGATTCCTAGAAATCAGCAAGAGGCCTCAAGTGAGGAATATGAACCAAATAGCCAGCACTATTTCAGTTTATTCCCGAGCGCGAACCTGACCTACAAATACAGCAAAATATCCTCCATCCAATTGAGCTATAGCAGGAGGATCTCACGACCCAGGTTTAGAAATTTAAACCCATTTATAACTTATAGCAATCCGCTAAGTCTCTATGCAGGAAATCCGGATTTACAGCCGCAGTTTACCGATTCCTATGAAGTGGGAATTTTACAAAACAGAAAATCTGCGAGCATCTATGTCGGTGTTTATTATAGATACACCACAGACGTAGTGCAACGAATTCAACGAACTATTGGTGAGGGTGTAACAGAAAGACTTCCTGTGAATCTCGGCGTTAGAGATGATATTGGAGTAGAGACCAACATCAATTATGACCTTAACCAAAAGATTCGATTTACCAGCAACATTAATTTCTTCAATTCGCAAACGGACGGTGGAGAGTCATTCTCGGCAGAGGCAACCACAGTTTCGACCAGAATGGGAGCCTTCTATAGAAACAGAAAACTATTCAACGCACAACTTTCATGGTTTTACCGAGCACCACAAAACAGACCGCAAGGCACCAGTAAATCAATACAGAGTTTAGATGTAGGATTGTCCAAAGATGTGTTAAAAAACAATGGAACCCTTGCATTAAATGTTAGAGACCTGTTCAACACACGCAAATACAGAGGGGAAACCATTACCGAAACTTTTACAACAGACTCTGAATTTCAATGGCGAAGAGGACCTACGGTTGTACTATCATTTACCTATCGTCTGAACCAGAAGAAGCAAAGGTCAGGAAGAGGAGAGTCACGATCATTCGACGAAGATGGTGGCGGAGAATTTTAAAATAGTTTTTGAGTAAGTTGGTGATAGCCCTCCTCGATCTGTTAGTCGGGAGGGTTTTTTATTGATATTGAATCCTGTACTTGGCCAGCTCTTTACTCCCTTTACCTTTGAAAGTAAGGTTAAGCGTAGGATACTTTCTGATCCACATGATAGACAAACCGGCAAAGTTGGGCTCATAGATTTTGTCTTTAACAATGTATTCATTCTCCTCTGATTCAATACCGGCAGGACTAGTCAGACTGCTGGATGTGAACTCATAGAGCGGGTAGTCATATCCCGGCACTTCCATTTTGGAAACTTCTGAAAGGTGACGATCACCTGAGAGCAGAATTAAAGGAGCGTTTGCTTGGGCAATCAGGTCTAACAATTTCTTTCTGGATTTAGGGAAGTTTGCCCATTTTTCCCAACGATGCTGAAAAGGAATTACTTGAATACCTGATGCTACGACGAACAGGTTTATATCCGGTTCTGATAGCTGAGATTCAAACCATGTCCATTGTTCTTCACCCAAAATATCTCCGTCAGGATTAATAATTGCCTCTTTTTCATTCGTTCCCGGATTATTCCATTGAAGTGAGTCTCTAAAATAGCGCGTATCCAGTAAGATGATTTTCACATTGCCCTGATTGCTTTTGTAGGTATAAGATTGATAAGCACCCTGTCGCTTTTGGGCTGGATGGTTTTTGTCAATGTCTAAAAAATCAAAGAGCTGCTTTTTACTTCCTTCTTTTGCAGGAAATTCCTTACCGCCATCATTGACACCATAATCATGATCATCCCAGATCCCAATTACATTGGTTTGCTTCATTAATTTTTGATAGTCAGGATGTGACTTTTGAAGGTCATACTTTGCCTTCATATCACTCATATCCTCAGTGTCCCCATAAATATTATCTCCTAACCAAATCCATAAATCTGGATTCATGGATGAAACTTCCGACCATAGTTGCTTTTCCGGTTGATCCTGTACGCTGCAGGAACCAAAAGCAATACGCGTGATTTCTTTATTGGAGGTAACATCCGCTTTCTGAGCGAAAACGAGTGAAGGAAGGAGTGAGAGCAAGAGCAAAATCGTCTTCATGAAATGAAAGCTAGTGGACAATTATCAATTTTTTATAAAGATAACTGTTATCAAAATGAGTATTTTATTGTTGACTAAGTCAACAGGCAAATTGCACATATGATATTAAACCACACCGACTCCAATCTTGATGGTATTATGCGGCTCACCTACGATGAGGATACCTTTAATTGTAATCCTTATATGGATACCAATGAACGACTTTTGACTATTGCCTGGAATAAAGGGGCAGATCAGAAAGTGGCCGTTGACGAAGATGAGGTTACCCTTAGATCAAATCATGTGATTATTCTAAGTCTTAGTCAGTCATTTCGATTTACCAATCCGCGGGACATTGTGGCTCTACAGTTCAATCGCGATTTTTATTGCATTTTGGATCATGATCACGAAGTTTCATGTTCTGGTTTACTCTTTTATGGAAAAAGAGAAAATCCAATTATCTGCTTGAGCGAAGAACAACAGGAGAAACACAAACTATTATTTCAAGTGTTTCTGGATGAATTTAACGAGGAGGATGATAACCTCAAGACAGAAATGCTCAGGATTGTCTTAAAGCGATTGATTGTGAAGCTTACCCGAACCTACAAGTCACAGGAAAACCTTGATGCTCTTAATGATTCAGATATGGATTTGATTAGAAAATTCAATGTATTGGTAGAGCAGCATTTTAAGAAATATCATCAGGTGCAGGATTATGCAGACCTAATCCACAAATCACCAAAGACCATCTCTAACTTATTTTCAAAGTATAGTGACCGGTCACCATTGCAAACCATCCATGAGAGAATATACTTAGAAGCGAAGCGTCTGCTTATCTATACAGATAAAACTACCAAGGAAATCGCCTATGAGCTGGGGTTTCAGGATATTCCCGGATTTAGTCGATTTTTCAAGAAAAACACCAAAATGGCTCCTTCTAAATACCGTGCTGAGCAGCGAAAACGACTTAATGGGAAAAATTGACAATCCTTAGGGAAGAATAGACACTACCCTGAGGTATCTCCGTCGCGTTCTTTGAACCATAACAATTTAGAAAACACAAAAACTAATAATTATGGAAACAATCAAAGTGCCAACACGCGAAGAAGTATCTGAAAACAATCAGGCGATCTTCGACAATTTAGAAGCCAATTTAGGTTTCGTCCCAAATCTTTATGCCACCTATGCATATAGTGATACTGCGCTAGGTGATTACCTCGCATTTCAAAATAGAAAGACCTCACTAAAAGCAAAGGAACGTGAAGTAATCAACCTTGTGGTGAGTCAGGTAAATGGATGTGCATATTGCCTTGCAGCACACACAGCGCTTGGAAAAATGAATGGTTTTTCTGACGAGCAAATTCTTGAAATTAGATCTGGAGAGGCAAGTTTTGATGCAAAAATCGATGCACTTGCAAAGTTTGTGAAGGACATCACGATTAATCGGAGCAAGCCAAGCCAGGAAGCTTTGGAAGGCCTATTCAATGCCGGATATACAAATGAGAGTCTCATTGACATTAATGTGGTGATCGGAGATAAAATTGTGAGCAACTTCATTCACGGAGCAACGCAGATCCCGGTTGATTTCCCGGCGGCTCCAGAACTTGAAGCAGCAGCGGTGTAAAAACCAGATAATTCCAATTACATGAAAAGAGTATTATTTATAGCAATTACAGTACTAGGCAGCCTGGCACTTAATGCACAAGAAGCAACAAAAGTTAATCTGGTACAGACACCAGGAGAATTTGAGCAAAAAGAGTTAAAACTAGAAGCCGGCAAAGCGTACTATTTCGAAGTTGAAAACAGTGGAGTAGATAGATTGGTCGGATTTGTGGTGTCCCCAAAGGGAAAAACAGATAAGCAGTATCACATACAGGACGCATATTTATACAGCACAATTGCTGATGGTGAGTCATCCAGATCAAACGAGGTGACTTTGGAAAAAGGAGAGTACGTGTACTTCTGTCCTTTGAATCCCACACCTCAATACACCTTAATAGTTGAGTAGTTGAAGACAAGGGTCGGCCAAAGTCGGCCCTTTTTTACCACCTTAATCCCTAATAACATGTTGAACTTATTTAATTTCTATGGACTCGATTGGCTGGCTATGGCGCTAAGCATAGTGGCAGTGTGGATGCTGGGCAACAAAAACAAGAATGGATTCATCATATTCATTGTGGCGAATCTGATGTGGATTGCGATCTCAGCCACATTAATTCATAGCTACGGAGTGATTTTAGGAAACGCCTTTTTTGTAGTTTCAAATACGAGAGGATATATGAGATGGGTAGATAGGATGTGTTAAACCAGCTCGCTCACATTGTCTAGCGAGCCTTCATATTTTTCCGCCTCCACTCCAAATTTCCTCAAAAAGTCAACGCCCTCGTCACTAGGAATGCCTTTGTATTCGGCATAAGATTTCAAGTAAATCACTTTCTTGATTTTCATGGTGTAGATAATACGAGCACATGCAATACACGGTGATAAAGTGACATAGAGTGTTGCTCCTTCTACATCCGTTTTATTCTTTACCGCATACAAAATGGCATTTTGCTCTGCGTGAAGTGCGAGCGAACAGCTTCCTTTCGAATCGCGTGGGCAACCTTCGTTTGGCCATTCCAAATCACAGTTGTGAGTTCCTGAGGGAGGTCCATTGTATCCGATCGAGATGATACGTGTATCCTTGGTCAATACGGCACCTACATGCCTTTTTATACAATGTGAACGCTTGGCCAGATTTACAGCCAGCTCCATAAATATATCGTCAAACTCCGGTCGCTCCATACTGCGAAATTAACTAGCTCACATCGAAATAGAACCAAATAAATAAATGACTCGTTCGATGCGGGAGTACAGTTGTATAATTGTCTTAGAAAAAACCTAGAGAAATGCGAAAAACACTAACCTTTCTATTGTCAATCATTGGCATGTCCATCCTAGCACAAGAGCAGATCGAAGAACAAACCATGAGCTTTGAGGAATACGATCCCACCTCGACCTTAGTGGTGCCTGAAAATCCCGTGAAGCGAGCAAAGTTTCCATTTGTGGATATCCATAGTCATCAATGGAATCTTACCAAAGAGCGTATAGCCGGTCTTGTTGCTGAGATGGATGAGTTAAACATGGGCGCAATGATCAACCTTAGTGGGAGGGGATTTAATCGTGAAACAAGAGATATTGGATCTCAGGAATATTTGGCAGGAATGGTGAGAAGGGTAGAAGGTGAAGCACCTAATCGAATCATCGTATTTACGAACGTAAGCTTCAAAAATATTGGAGATGCAGGTTGGACAGAAAATGCGGTAAAAGAGCTTGAAGAAGATGTAGCTGCCGGTGCCAGAGGGTTGAAGATTTATAAAAGCCTCGGGCTTAGTTATCAAGATAAAGATGGCAATAGAGTAGCAATTGATGACCCGCGCATTGATCCGGTTTGGGCTAAATGTGGTGAGCTCGGAATCCCTGTGTTGATTCACGCTGCAGATCCGGCTTCATTCTGGGACCCAATGGATGCGGATAATGAGAGATGGCTTGAGTTGAAACTGAGACCAGGAAGAAAAAGAGGTGATGATAATCCAGCTCCGTTTGAGCAGATCATTGCCGAGCAACATAATATTTTTAAAAAGCATCCGAATACCACCTTTGTCAATGCGCACATGGGATGGATGGCCAACAACTTGGATAAGGCAGAAAAACACCTGGACATGTATCCAAATGTATACTTTGGTATAGGCGCTGTGATTGCTGAGTTTGGTCGACAGCCTAAACGAGCTGGAGCTTTCTTTGAGAAGTACCAGGATCGAATCTTGTTTGGAAAGGATGCCTACAATCCTGAAGAATTTTATACCTACTTCAGAGTGCTGGAAACTGAAGATGAATACTTTCCATATTACAAGAAATATCACGCATACTGGAGGATGTACGGATTAGGTTTGTCGGACGAAGTGCTGAAGAAAGTGTATTACAAGAATGCGTGTAAAATTATCCCCGGCTTGGAAGTGAGTCAGTTTGAGTAGTACTAGTGCTCTTTAAACTGTCGCTTTTTAATCATTCCACCTTTCAGGTCTCTGACGCTGTTCATCACAATGAATGCCTGTGGATCTATTGATTTGACCGCATTTTGCATTCGGCCAATTTCCAATCTTGTGATTACTGAGTAAAGTATCTCTGACTCCTGTAGATCTTCTCTATTACCAAAGCCACTCATTCCCTTGTAGATGGTAACTCCACGCCCCATCTTTTCTGTGATCATCAACCTTATGGCTTCATTCCGTTTGGAAATAATGATGACGCCAATATATTCCTCGACACCTTCGATTACAAAGTCTACCGTTTTGGAGGCAGATAGATAGGTGAGTATAGAGTATAGCGCAATCTCAATTGAGAGTAGATAAGCAGCTGTAGAGAAAATGACAATATTGAACAAAAGAATAAGGTCCCCAATCGTAAGTCCCGTTTTCTTTCCTAAATAAATAGCAAGTACTTCTGTGCCGTCGAGAACACCACCACCTCTAACTGAGAGTCCAATTCCTGCACCGAGGAAAAATCCACCAAATACAGATATCAATAGCTTATCTGATGTTATGATTGGATAGTGAATGAAATTAAGTGCCAATGCCAATCCAATTATTGCAAGGATACTTTTGATTACAAACGACTTTCCAATTTGAAAATAGCCAAGTATGATAAATGGAATATTGATCAAGACAATTAAAATGGGCAATGGATAGCCTGTGATCACTCGTGTGAGCAATGATATTCCTGTAACCCCTCCATCTATGAAATCATTGGGCAACAAAAAACCGTGCAATCCAAAACCAGCAGATAATATTCCGAGGGATAGGAATATCAATTCCTTTATCCAGCGGTTTACATTATCCTTAACCTCTATTGAATATCGGGCAATAGTATAATCACTGATGCGCTTGGCTCTTCCTCCGATTAGCTGCTGAACTGACTTGAAAAAACGATATATCGGAGTAGACTTCAATTTTATCAGTTGCCGCTTGCGCGATAATATTCCATGGCTTTTGGCATGTTAGCGTTTAGGTCTGCTATACGCGTGTCATGAGAAGGGTGAGTAGATACAAACTCGGGAGGGGCTTCACCGCCACTTTTTGCCGCCATTCTTTCCCAGAATTTTGGCGCCTCTTTGGGGTTATACCCTGCCATAGCCATAAAATAGAGTCCTAGTTTATCAGCTTCAGACTCATGCTTTCGAGAAAAAGCAAGAATGCCTAATGATGTAGCGGCTCCCGCACCTTGCATAATAAGTTCTGCTGGTACCGATGGACCACCGCCACCTCCTGTGAGAAGGATACTCACTGCAGACAGACCAAATTGTGCAGCATATCCTTGACTAATACGCTCCCGACCGTGGTTGGCAATGGCATGTGCTATCTCGTGTCCCATCACCACAGCAACACCCAATTCATCTTTGCAGATAGGCATGATTCCCGTGTAAAAGGCGACTTTACCTCCGGGCATACACCACGCATTCACTGTGCTGTCATTCTCAATTAGGTTAAACTCCCAGTTATAATCAGTCAGATATCCTGATTCTCCTTGATCTGCAAAGTATTGCTCCACGGCTCTTTGTATCCGTGTGCCCACTCGCTTGACCATTCTGGATTGATCAGTTCCTGTGATGATTTTACTTTCCTTTTTTACCTGCTCATATTGCTCGAAACTCATAGGAAAAATTTTGTCATTGTCTATGAGTGCAAGCTGAGATCTACCACTTAGTGGCACACTCGAACATTGAACTAAAAACAGGGCAACCAGTATCACTGAAAAAGAAATGAGCTTACGCATATATGAGGTGTTTATTTTTAACTACTCTTAATTCTTATCTTTTGTCCAAAGATAGGAAGGCTATATTTTAATTATCTTAGGATATCAACGAATCTTATGCCAAAATAGAGCATTACCATCTGTCTTTCATAAATCATAACCATGCTTGAGATAAGACCCACATGTGAAAATTGCAATAAACCTTTGCCTCCTGAAAGTAGTGAAGCTATGATTTGTACTTTCGAATGCACTTATTGCCGTGATTGTGTGCAATTACTTGAAGAAGTTTGCCCCAATTGTGGAGGTGGATTTGAGCGAAGACCCATAAGACCTGCCCAACTACTGGTAAAATATCCGCCGAGCCAAAAGGTGGTGTTTAAGCCTGTTGATTTTGAAAAGCATAAGAAGCGATTGGAAAGTTCTTCTTAAGCTAAAAAACCGTTTAATTTTATTTCATGAAGAAAGTTAATTGGCTGGATCATATTGCCAACTTGCTGGTTGTAATCCTGGGCATAAGCATCGCATTTTATCTGGAGAGTTACAAAGAGGAGGAAGGCAATCGAGCACAAGAGCGCAAATACCTCGAAAGTCTGATTAAGGATTTGGATACGGATATCCGAGCGCTGGATACGCTTGGAATATTCAATGAACGAATATCAGAAGCTTTGGTCACCTTGTCTGAAGCAAGCCTCGGCCGGCCATACGGTAGCGATACCGCGTTGATGAATTACATGTTTAGTATCCAGTACAATCCGCCATTCTCACCTCAGCGTACTACATATGAATCACTCAAAGCGTCAGGTAAAATGGATTTAATCGGATCGTTTGAAATCAGAAATGAGATTGTGGAATTGTATGAACAATACTATCGGGGAACGAATGAATATGATGCTTCCCTCAATGAGCATATCAGGGATTTTATTCGACCATTTTACGTTAAAAACATTCGTTTCAATTCGAGTCAATCGATTAGCCCAGATTTTCTTAGTGAGAATGAATTTAGGAATATGATATTCGGCTACCGTTACCTATTCATAGCCAAGGATGATTTCTATTCGAAAGTAAAAGAAAGGGCAGAGGAGGTGAAATACGAACTGGAAGAGTACCTCGACAAGTAATTTCTCATACGTGTCTGTAAGTGATATGCTCTACCGGTAGATTTTTGGTTTGAGCATACTGGTCTATTTCTTCCATAAGTTGTTTTTGATTGAGTCCTTGATAATCTATTGAATGTGCAAAATCGTAGCTTTTGGTAATTATGGTCAATCGCTCTGGTTTAAGTTGAATCAGTTTAATCTCATGATGAGTCACAGTTTTTGGCTTGGAAAATAGATTTCCGTTGTGAAGTGTGATGTCATCCTCTCCAAGATATATCCGCGGTGCGTACCTCGAATTTGGACGGAGGACTGAAGTGGCATATAGTATAAATACAGCTGTTGAAAGAAGCTGAACTATACCCAACCAAAAGGAAAAGTCCATGCCCTCTTTTGATAAGTTTATGATGCCCTGAAGAAAAAAAATGACACCCAATAAGATGTAAAGATTCTTTTGTTGCTTTGGATGTTCAATAATTAATGTCTTCATCGCAACTAATTTAGGCCAACTCTTCCCATTTTTCCATCAACTTTTCCAGTTCTGATTTCTTCTTATTGTAATTGATATTGACCTTCTCGTATTCAGCAGGATCTTCATAAATCTTGGGATCTGCCAATTGTGTTTCAAATTCACTTATTTGCTCCTCAAGTGATTCAATTTGTTGCTCAACCTGTTTGAGCTCTTTGGCAGCCTTTTGCTCGTCTTCGTTGTTTCGCTGCTTGGTGTTTTCCTTCTTTTTAGCAGGCTTCACTTCCTTGGCGGAGGTTTCTTCTCCTTTATTGTTTTTATTCCACCACCAGGTAAACTCCTGGAAAGTACCCGGATATTCCTTTACCTCCTGATCTTCGATCCACCAGATTTTGTTAGCAACTTGAGTAATGAAATGTCTGTCGTGAGAAACCAATAGGAGCGTTCCTTCATATTGTTGGAGTGCCTGGACCAATATGCTCACGGACATCATATCCAGGTGGTTGGTAGGCTCATCCAGCAGGAGAAAATTTGCCTCCGAGATTAAGGTTTTGGCAAGCGCAACTCTTGATTTCTCACCACCGGAGAGTACTTTGATTTTCTTAAATACTTCATCATTGGAAAATAGGAAACAACCGAGCACGCTCCTTAATTCTTGCTCTGTTTTTCCGGTACCAGCCTGCTTTAATTCCTCCAGAAGGTCATTCTGAACTTCCAATGATTCCAACTGATGCTGCGCATAAAATGAATTGATCACATTGTGGCCGGTCTGCACTTTTCCTTCATGAGATTCTGTTCCGGCTACTATTCTAAGCAGAGTAGATTTACCTTTTCCGTTTGCACCAATAAGTGCAATTTTATCACCTCGTTCGATACCTATCGTTGCATTCTTTAGAATATCCAGATCTCCATATGACTTGGAAATGTTTTCCAAACGCTTTACATGCCTTCCCGACTGTGTTTTGAAGTTGAACCTGAAATTGACCTTCATATTTTCGTCAATCACTTCTTCCACACGGTCCATCTTCTCCAGCATCTTCATTTTGGATTGTGCCTGGCTTGCCTTGGTAGCTTTTGCCTTGAATCTTTCAATGAATCGCTCTGCTTCTTTTATTTTCTTTTGCTGATTTTCATAGGCATTTTGTTGCAGCTCGTTTCTCAGGGATTTTTCTTCCTCGTAGAAATCATAGTTTCCGGAGTATACATGCAAATCGGCCTGTGTCACTTCCACAATTTTATTGACTGACCTATTTAGAAACTCTCTATCGTGAGATACAATAATGTAAGCACCTTCATATGATTGGAGGTAATTTTCAATCCACTGAATGGAAGGCAAATCCAGGTGATTGGTCGGCTCATCCAGCATGAGTAAGCTGGGCTTTTCAAGGAGAAGCTTTGCCAGCATCACACGCATCCTCCAACCTCCGGAAAATTCACTTAATGGTCTGGACAAATCTGAAGTCTTGAATCCTATACCTTCCAGGATCTCTTCTGCTTTAGATTGCAACGTATATCCCTCTTGCGCTTCAAATCTTTCTTGCAGCTTGGATAGTTTGTCTACCAACTCATCGCGGTAGTTTTCTTCCATCTCCTTTATCACTTTATCGATCTCCTTTTGAATGGCCATTGTGGAGGCGAAGGCTGTCATAGCCACGGCTAAAATGGAATCTTGAGTTTGAAAAGAAAGCAAATCCTGGTTGAGGAATCCAATTGTGGTTTCTTTGCTCATCGATATTTTGCCACCAGATGGCTGCACGTCTCCTACCATCATTTTCAAGAGGGTAGATTTCCCGGTTCCATTTAGACCTATCAAGCCAATTTTGTCTTTTGGACCGATGAAAAGAGAGGCTTCATCGTAAAGTGCCCGGTCTCCCAGGTAGTAAGAAAGATTTGTGATATCAATCATGCGCGCAAAAGTAACTTCAATACTTTTTTAAAAGATGCGCGGAAGCAAATTCTATTTGTTGGTCAGCGGCAAAGAGAGCGTAAATGTGGATCCCTTTCCCTTTTCACTTTGCAGATTGATTGTTCCTCCCAATTTATCTACCAGGGTTTTGACAATGGAAAGACCGAGTCCTGCTGAGCTTTCTCCACCGGTAGGTCTTGCGGATAGGCGCTGAAATTTTTGAAAAATCTTAGTCTTATCCTTGTCGTCAAAACCAAGGCCATTATCCTCCACTGTAAGAACCAAAAGGTTGTTTTTGTTAGAGATGTTAAAAAGAACTCTCCCCCCTTTAGGAGTAAATTTTATGGCATTAGAAAGTAAATTATCAGTGATTCTTCCTAATACATTTGAGTCTGTTGTTATCTCTTTGTTTGTAAAATCAAGAGAGGAAATTAACTTAATCTCTTTCTTTCCAGCTAGTTGTTCAAATGCGATTTTCTTTTGCTCAAAGAAATCAGTCAAGTTGAAAGATGAATTGCTAATTTCAAAATCATCCTGCTCAAATACTTTGAGCTCGGTGAGATTTTCTATCATAGCTCTTCCATCCAGAGTCACCTTTTTGATCATCTCATTAAACTCCGCGGTTTGACCTTTTAAATCTGATTTCATCAAATCACTGATACCCTGAATACTGGAGAGTGGCGCTTTCAGGTCATGGGCCACAACAGCCATCAAATGGTCTTTCTCCTTCATGGCCTTCTCTAGTTCAGCATTTTTGAGTTCAATGATCCGGTTTTTATCTGTAAGTGCCCTGGTTCTCCTATCTACCATCTCTTCTAATTCTTTATTGACTTTTCTAAGATGCGCTGACAACTGTTCCTTTCCTTCCAGTGCAAAAAGGTACCTTCCGGTGAGCATGAGCATTAGCTGTAAGATGTAAAATGCAATTCCAACATGCATCATGTCAAATGAATAACCAGGAATCACATAATTGCTGGATAGTATGTCATGCAAAACAGCAAGAAAGGCTGCCAGGTACCCAACCAATAAAAATCGTGCGCCAAACTTATTGGCTATCGCCGCTCTGATTAAGCCAATAAACAAATAAAGGCCGATCAAAACATTATAGCCATGATAGTATGGTATAATTGAATATGTAATTCTGGGAGATGCTATCAACGTAAATAGTGAAAGTGCGAAGGCAATGACTGCCATTACCCAAACCACTTTTTCATGGAAGTACTTGGTAAATGTTTCCTTCAGGAATAGTGCATTTACCGGTCCAATTAGAATAACGGAGAGATAGAGTGTTTTTTTCAAGACCACCCAGCTTGTGCCGGGAAACAGATCCATGATTGGCAAATCACCTCGTGTAATCAGCAGCATTGAAAGAGAAGCACAAACCAGGAAAAAATATAAGGCAGATTTTTCACTAGTTCTTCTCAGGAAAATGGATAGTTGGAAAAGTGCGCCTATCAAAATGCAACCGATAATAATGAGTTTCAATGATCGATTTAGATCAGTCTTTTCAAAAAGATCTTTTTTAAGAGCGAGTTTGGGCGCATACCATAAGCCACCGCTCTTGTTACTGAAATTGCTGATATGGAATATGAATGTTATCGTATCACCTGCACTACCTTTAAAATCAAATACCTGAAAATCAATTTTTGGCTGAGTTTCCTCAGGTGTTTTTCCAGGATTACCAACTTGCCCGATTAGTTGATCATTGGCATAAAGCCTATATGCAATACTCACCTCGGGGACTTCAATAGCTAAATGTGTGGTAGAGATATCATTGTCGATTATTATGGTTCGGTGATAGGAGCCATAGCCAAATGCACCGACTTTTTGACCATCCCACGTTACATCATTCCAGGTGCTTGGAACACTAATTGCAACCTTCTCATGGGAATCCAAAACTTCGGGATATGAGATAAAGGAATTCATGACCAGATTCCAGTCGCCTCTTAAAGTGATTTCCTCTCCTTTAAAAAGGGTAGGAATTTGTTGGGCATGACTTGTCAGGGTTCCAATAAAAATTGAAAGACAGATGAGTGATTTTAGGATCAAAAAAGCTGAATTCTAGGTTTAAGGCATTCAATCTATAGAACAAATAGGACGAATGCTTAATTATTCTATTTAACCGTTAAATCCTTCGATCTACAAACAATGCGGCTGTCGTTAGTATCTTTACTTAAAATTCACATGTTATGGCTAAAATTTATCTGATTATTCTAATGGGTTGGTTTGCAGCTTGTTCATCTAAGTCTCTTGATGAAAAAAGCACAGAAGAACCGGTAGACGAAATGTCACTTATTTCATACGATGGTTTGGACCTAAATGCAATAAAGCTTCCAGACGGATTTACCATTGATGTTTTTGCACGTGTGAATAATGCAAGGGCAATGGTACTCACTGAAAATGGAACTTTGTTTGTGAGTAATCGGGGAGGAGATAAAGTTTATGCCCTCAAAGACACAAATGGAGATTGGAAAGCAGATGAGCGCTACGTAATTGCGAGTGGCTTGCGTATGCCGAATGGCGTGGCATTTAAAGATGGATCATTATATGTTGCTGAAGTATCTAAGCTGTGGAGATTTGATGATATAGAGGCGAATCTCGAAACACCTCCAAAACCAGTAAAGATTTATGATGATTATCCGACAGATGCGCATCACGGTTGGAAATACATTTCATTTGGGCCCGATGGAAAGCTGTACATCCCCGTAGGAGCACCCTGTAATATTTGTGAAAGCAAAAATGAAATGTATGCAAGTATTACCCGGATGAATGCGGATGGTTCTGATCGAGAGGTTTATGCACACGGAGTAAGAAATACAGTAGGATTTACCTGGCATCCTGAGACGGGAGAAATGTGGTTTACGGATAATGGTCGAGACTGGCTAGGTAATGAAAGCCCTGCGTGTGAGCTCAATAGAGTCACTGAGATAGGCCAGCATTTCGGGTATCCTTACTGTCATGCTGGAGAAGTAAAGGACCCTGAGTTTGGAGATAAATACCCGTGTTCCGATTTTGTAAAACCGGCTCAAAACCTTGGGCCTCATGTAGCTCCATTAGGGTTGAAATTTTGCACCAGCGAGGCATTTCCTACCGAGTATAAGAACAGGATATTCATTGCGGAGCATGGATCCTGGAATCGTGATGCTGATGTTGGACATACGGGTCATAAAATAACCATGGTTGCAGAAAGTAATGGCCAAGGTGTTGCATACGATGATTTTGCAGTTGGATTCCTGAATAAAGAAACCAATACTGCCTGGGCGAGACCGGTAGATATTGTATTTGCAAAAGATGGCTCTATGCTTGTCTCTGATGACCTGGCCGGAACCATCTTCCGAATTTCATACACCGAATAATCAGGTTTCTTTTGTAAATGTGGCTGAAAACGAACAGCCAGGTTCTTCATCATCAGTAAATCGGATCGACAAAGTGGTCGAACTAGTGAAGCTGTAGGTTATCGTATTGCTGCAATCTTCCTCTTCACCAAAAAATCCAGGCTCGCATAATTCGAAAGACGTAGCGGTCAGATTTTTGAGCAGACCGGAAGTAGATTCACTGAGATCAGGATCTGTGTTGTCACTGAGGCCATACAAACCTTCATCTGTGATCTGAATGAACAGGCAAAACAGGAAGTCGCCGCAACTATTTGTTCCGTTATCGCTGGAGTTGGTACAACCTGATGCAGTTACCGATGTTGCTGTCCAATCTCCAATAAGGGGTTCCAGAAGTTCCGGATCTAATTCATCAATGTCAGCATCTGGTAATGTGTCTTCTTTACCGCAGTTTATCAAAAATAGGCTCAGTCCAATGAGCGTTAGGCTTGCTAGTTTTTTCATGGTGGTTAGTTTTTGTGGTTTTTGGTAAATTAATCTTTTTTCTTCTTACCTCTCCTTCTACTTTGATTGTAATGAAGATAGAGCGTGTTGACAAATGATAGAATTATTCCCACACCAATGATTATGTAAAGGATTGTAAACAGTTTACCGGCATCTGTTTGAGGTGCAAAATCGCCAAAACCGATGGTGGTGAGGGTTATAAATGAAAAATAGAAAGCATCCAGGTAGCTCCACCCTTCAAGCTCGTGGTAAACAAAAGTTCCTATTATTAAGATTGCTATGCTGGTAAGCAATAAGTCGCGGTACTCCTTATCGTCCAGGAATGCCTTAATGGTTCGGATGAAAATCATGCAATGAAATTACTTATTCCCGATCAAAATTTCCGGATATCATCTTTGGTTAGAAAACCTTTTTTCCCTGATGGAGCGATTACTCGTACATAATTATGATTGACAGCCGCCACTCTGAGTAGGTCGCCGATGTGTAGCGTATCAGCAATTTTTGCCGATTTTTTCATTTCATCTTTAATCAAAATATTTTCATTCAGAACAATATCTTTTCCAAGCAGCGAAGTATCTGCTTCAAAAGCTTCCGGCCTTTTATATTCTTCTACAATGAAGGAATAAGGATTGATTGGACCATTATTGTAGATGCCAAAATGTAAATGCGGAGGTGTATATCTTGCATTACCTGTATTTCCTACAGTACCAATTGTATCGCCTGGATTCACTCTGTCGTATCGTTTTACCCGTTGCTCCTGTAAATGAGCAAAATAGAGATGATTGCCGGTCTTACGATCATAGAGCCACACCACTTTTCCTCCAAGTCCTCTTGTGCCTACAAATCGCACATCAGCGGCTACAGGAGCTAGGATAGGCGTATGTCGTTTAGCAAAAATATCAACACCGTGATGATCTCTTCTTCCACCATCTCTGGGGTCACCAAAGAAACTTTGAATGGCACGTTCATCCTTGCCTGCCACAGGAAAAGCGAGTGTAGGCACATTTTCTATGGTGATGGTGAATTGACCGCCGCGAAGCAACTCAGGCTGAAGTCGAAGTAGGTAGGAGGCATCTTTGCGGGGAGCAAAGGCAAGGTTAAGAACACTGTCCGCAGAGGCGACCTGCCGGAATTGGTTTAGGGTATCGTTTTCCACTCGAAACAGATCTACAAATACACGCGTTGTATCAGATGTGATTATATCGATATTCACCAGTATATTCTGTCCTCTTTTTACATCAAATCTATAGCCTAAGGCATCCGGTTTTAAGTTTGAAATTTCAAAGGCCTCCTGATACGGAAGTTGAATTTTAATTTGCTCTTCGAAGGGCTTGTCAGCAGCATTTAGCCATTCTTTTCCTAATGCCGTGTTTAGCAGGTTTGCTTGTTTGAGCGAATACCAATACGCTTCGTGATCATTTCTCGGATAAAATCTTTCAGGTACAATCTCTTCTTGTGAGCAACTAAAAAGCGTGAGTACTCCAAGGATTGTGGCAAGCAACTTTGATGACATACCACATTTACGGAAAAACTGTCCGGGTGTTAGTTATTTTCTATTATCTCT
Source organism: Cytophagaceae bacterium (assembly GCA_006969745.1). Taxonomy (GTDB): domain Bacteria; phylum Bacteroidota; class Bacteroidia; order Cytophagales; family Cyclobacteriaceae; genus Ekhidna. Next base: position 523,441 of record CP030886.1, on the reverse strand, counting down.
CCGTGCTTATAGGTAATTTCTTCGGTCAAGTTGCCCTTCTTATCGTAATACTTCCAGATTCCATGACGCCTGTTTCTTACATATTTTCCGAGGTATTCAATCTGACCATTTTTATGATAGGTTTTGTAGTCACCTTGCAGCTTATTGAGCTCATAAGTGGCTTCTATCTTTAAGTCACCGGTACTATAATATTCATTATAGGAACCATATTTGTTGCCAAAGCGGTACTCTGTCACTGATTGTTTTCTACCTTTTACGAATACCTCCTGAAGGCCATGTAGTTTGCCTTTTTCAAATTTGTTGATGGTGAGTGGATTGCCTTTGGCATCCCAGGTTTTCCATGTTCCGTGTGGTAATTCATTGAGAAGTTCTTTCTCAGCTATGAGCTGACTTTTATCACTATATTCTTTTATAGAAGCATTGAGACCGCCATTTGTAAATGTTGAAGCTAGTCTTACTTTGCCATTTTCGTGGTAGTCAATACTTTTTCCGACTCGGTAGCCGTCCTTGTACTTGTACTCACTTTTCTTATCTCCATTGTCGAAGTATACCAGATAGTCACCCTGTAAGGCTCCTTTTGCATAGTTACCTACGGCTTTGAGTTGTGAGTTCTCGTAGTACATTTTTACAGAGCCTGACCGGTCTCCTTGTCTATTTACGACTTCCATTTCCAGTTTACCCGAGGGATAGTAGGTTTTGTATTGACCATCCAATAGCCCTGCCTGGTAATTTGCCTCAAGCTTTAGATTACCATTTTCATAGAATTGGCGGGTAATCCCATTGGGTTTACCATTCTTATAATTAACCTCTTCTTTTACTTTTCCATTCTTATAGTAGGAGAGTACCGGGCCTTCTGGTTTTCCGCCCTGGAAGTTGGTTGTTCCTTTTAAATTTCCATATTCATCATATAATCTGATGGCACCTACTAGTGTATCATTATGAAAAGTTGACTCTTGAATCACTTTACCTGATGGTGCAAAAATTTGTGTAAGTCCCTCACGCAGATTTTCCTTGTAGACAGTTTGTCGCTGAATACTTCCATCAGGATAGTAATTGTAGAAGATACCATCTTTTACTCCTGCCTCAAATTGACCACTTACGATGACATTGCCATCGATATCGTACATTTTGTAGGGTCCATCTACTTGCGAACTGTCGTCATTTAGTATCAGGTACTCTTCCTTTAATTGACCTTCGTCATAGTATGTTTTAACTGGAGTTTGTGCGAGTAGCGTGAAGCAAACTATTAAGCTAGCTAGACAGGTTAGTGATTTAGTCATAGTTGAAATAAAAAAGCCCAACGTAGAAACGTCAGGCTAATTTATAAATTGTTTGGAGACCTAAGTCAATTTGAATTTATAGAGAGACGTTAATGGAAATGTCTTTACTAAGATTGCCATGACAAACTGTAATTGTTGCCTGACCCGCCAGGACACCAACAACTAATCCATTATCATCCACCTTCGCCACTTGAAGATTATCTGAACAGTAAGCTATAGTAGCAGATATAGAATTTCCCGATGTATCCAGTATCTGAGCATTGATTTGGGCAGTGGAATTGCCAATGAGATTTAGATTTATTGTTGTTTGAGATACTTCTAAAGAATTAGCATTTTCATCAGCGGTACCACAGTCACAGTCAGGGCTCGGAGTTGATACTGTTATTATACTGCCTCCTGAATAGTATCTTGATTTGTCTTCTGCAGAAGCATCCAGGATACCAACTAGTCCAGGCTGTGCATTTTCATTAATAGAAACAAGTCCATTTTCATCTACTGAGCCAATGTCAAATGCTCCTCCAATGCTTGGCATATCCCATTTTATGGCTGGTGGACTTGGTTCTGGCGTCTGATTCAATGTTATTGTCTCTTTATTCATTGCATGGACTGAAGCTGTAAACTGTTTTGTTTTTCCCGGCGCAATTGATGCGATCAAAGGATCTGTGATGATAACAAATTCAGGAACTACGAATACGTCAGCAGTTCCGCTTACACCATCTACTGAAGCAACAACTTGTGCTCTTCCATAAATGGTGGCATTAAATAATCCATTCGAGTTAATTGTTCCAACTTCAAGATCCAAACCATCTATATCTTCATCTCTGCTAATCACATTCCATGTCACTTGTTTATCAGATACAACCTTGTTATTTCCATCATAAATTTTAGCCTCAAACTGTAGCGTCTCTCCAGGGAAAAGCGTGCTACTTTTTGGTGTAACTTCGATTCGAGCTACAGGTAACACAGAAGCAATGTCGTCATACACCAATACTGGAATCGTTTGAGAAGGACTCCCATCAATGTTAGTTGCTGTAGCTGTAATAACACATTGTCCTGCTTCTACAAAACTGATGAGGCCAGATGCAGATACTGATGCGATATTAGAATTACTAGAACTATATGAGGCATTAAGTACCTCGCCAGTAAGCGCATAATAGACATTCTCAATTTGCAATGGAGGTTCACTCACATGAGCGATAATGGCACCTGGTATGAAAGTAAGTATTCCGGGTGTATATATATCTAATGGAACAGATGCACTATATGTAATGTCGTTAACTTCATAAGTGGCGGTTACAATTGCAGCACCTACAGCATTTGCTGTCAATTGTCCATTGCTGCTGATACTAGCAATTGATTCATCTCCGGCTAAGGTTTCCAAACTCCAACTGACATTGGGTGTAGTTACTTCGCTGGAGGAACTAACAAATGCTGCCGTATATTGGTAGTTGCTCCCTGATTTAAGGCTAATGGCTCCATCTGTTATAAATAGAGCGTAATCGTTTTCTGCGACAATAATTAGAGAATCATCAGAGTCAGAGGTACAAGAAGACAGAAATATCAAGGTTGCACCTAATATTATATGTATAATGGTCTTTAAACAGTTTATCATAATTGAGCTTTTTTGCTTGCAAAGCTCTTTAGGCAACCTGTTGTGGTTATAATTTGAAAGGTGTACTTATGGTAGACAAGTTAGGTTAGTTCTTCTCTTGCTAGACCAACTATGAGATGAGAATTGGTGATTTCGATTCGAAATTGAAAGTGTTTTAATAGGTAATTGGAAAAAATAAAGGTGAAGTGCCTTATTAATAAACCACTTCACCCTATTATAATTAAAAATTGAATAGGACTATACCTTTTCCACCACAATAGAGGAAGCACCGCCGCCTCCGTTACAGATACCTGCACATCCAATCTTGCCGTCTTTCTTGTTCAGCACGTTGATTAATGTGGAAATAATTCGAGCTCCTGATGTGCCGAGTGGATGCCCCATGGCTACTGCTCCGCCAAAGACATTGAGTTTATCGCCATCTAGTTCCAACTCTTGCTGATTGGCCAATGCAACCGCCGAGAATGCCTCATTTACTTCCCAGTAGTCTACGTCAGATTTTTCAACTCCTGCATGTGCCAGTGCCTTTGGTATCGCTAAGGATGGAGCTGTTGTAAACCACATTGGATCTTGAGCTGCATCCGCAAAACCTTTGATTTTTGCAATAACCGTAAGCCCAAGCTCCTCAGCTTTTTCCTTACTTACAAGCACTAATGCGGAGGCTCCATCATTTATTGTCGAGGCGTTGGCTGCCGTAACAGTACCGTCTTTGTTGAATACAGGGCGAAGTGCTGGAATCTTATCGTAATTCACATTTCTAAACTCCTCATCCTCGTCCATTACGATCGGATCTCCTTTTCGCTGTGGAATTTCTACAGGTACAATCTCATCTTTGAATTCACCTGCTTCGGTTGATGCAGCTACTTTTTTGTAGGAGTTGATTGCAAATTCGTCCTGAGCCTCTCGCGAGATGTTCATTTCTTTGGCCGTGTTGTCAGCACAGCTTCCCATAGGGAATTGATTATACGCTTCCCACAATCCATCGTGCATCAATCCATCGATTAGTTGACCATGCCCGTATTTGTATCCAAATCGTGCTTTTGGAACATAGAATGGTACATTTGACATGCTTTCCATTCCTCCGGCAACTACTACGTCGTTAATACCCAGCATAATTGATTGCGCACCAAGCATGACGGACTTCATACCCGATGAGCATACTTTATTTACCGTAGTGCATGGTACATTATGTCCGATACCTGCACCAATAGCCGCCTGTCTTGCGGGAGCTTGTCCAAGATTGGCAGATAGTACATTTCCCATGTATACCTCGTTAACATTGTCCGCAGAAACACCGGATTTTTCAAGTGCTCCTTTGATGGCGATTGTGCCTAGTTGAGTTGCAGAAAAACCAGCTAGTTTACCGCCAAAACTACCGATCGGGGTACGAACTGCTGATGCTATATAAACTTCTTTCATCTGAATTGATTGGGTTAAAATGGATATGTGTAATAATCAAAAAAAAGTCCCGATGGTTCAAATCGGGACGCAAAGATCGTAAAATCATGTGGAAAAAGTAATGTTATGCCCGGAATACAAGTTACCAGTCCGGCTTGCCACTGGGCGGTCGTTTGGTAGGTTTTCTTTTTTGGTGTTGCAGGTACTTTATTTCACTTTGTCTCATGGCCTCCAATAATTGTCGGGCCTTTTCTTCGCTAATTCCCATCTCTTCCAGCTTCTCTTTCGTCATTTGCTCCTGAGATTTTTCTTCTTCACTTTCTTGCTCCTCACCATCTTTCTTTTCTTGTTCTTTTTGTTCCTGATTTTCTTCGTCAGATTTTTCCTGGTTCTCTCCGTCTTTATTTTCCTGATCTTCCTTCTCTCCGTCTTTTTGCTGATCTTGATTTTGTTGCTCCTGTTCGTCCTCTCCGTCTTTGTTTTGCTGATCTTGCTTTTGCTGTTCTTCTTGCTTCTTCTGTTCTTCCAGTAGTTTTTTTACAACTTCATAGTTATAGATAGCTTCTTGGTTTGAAGGATTTGCCTTGATTGCGGATTTCAATTGCTGCAATGCTTCCTCTAGCTTATCAGATTCCTTACTCATCACACCAAGTTGCTGCAGGGCGATTGATTTTAATCGCTTGTCTTCAGAACTGGCAAGCTTGCCATAGTTCATTTTTGCACCCGCAGTATCACCAAGATGATAATGCGCGTGGGCAAGGTTGAGTTTTACAGCCGGATCGTCAATTCCCAATGAATCATGGAGTAGCGTGTATTTTGAAATAGCCAATTCATAATCCTTTGCAAGGTAGGCGGCTTCTGCTTCCTTCTTTAATGAATTGATCTTGGCGATCTCTTTGGGATCGTTGATCAAAATAGCAAAGATGAATATCAAAATAGTCCTCATAGCTTTATCAGTTTCACACTAAATAGCACATCAATTACCATCAAAAACAGTGCTAAACTTAAGAAATAGTAATATCTGTTTTGAGTGGCATCCACTTGCTTGGAATCCCTCATTTCGCCTTCTACACTATTAATGGCATTTATCAAACGTGCCACATCATTTCTTGATTCATTTATTTCGAAATATTCACCTCCGGTGTTTTCAGCCAGATCCTCAAGCGATTTAGAATTTAACTGTGAAACAACATCATTACCATTGTTATCCGTCTTAAATCCATTTCGAGTAGGAATCTTGCTGCCTTGTTTGGTGCCTACTCCCAGGGTAAACAACGTTATGCCTTCCGACTCTAGTTCCTCAGCGATTTCATCTGTATTGTCTCCAAAATCTTCTCCATCACTTATGAGAATGGTGATTTTTGATTTGGACCGTGTAATGACAGTATCATCAGCGATCAGTTTTTTGGTAGCCATTTCCAATGGTGGGCCAAAGTCTGTACCGAAGTTGGGAACCATATCGGTATTCAAAGTCTGTATAAATAAGTTGAGCGCGTTGTTGTCATACGTGAGTGGACATTGCATGTAAGCTTCACTGCTGAACATGATGAGCCCAATCCGGTCAGAATTGAATGCCTCGACGATATTCTTAAGCTCAAATTTTACTTTTTCTAACCTGGAAGGCTGAACATCCACAGCATTCATCGATTGGCTTAGGTCAATACATATAAAAATATCCTTGCCCACGGTTTTTACTTCCCTTGACGCGTCACCAAAACTTGGACCTAAGAGAGCTGTTACAATCAGAGCAAAGTATAGAGTTCGGACAAGAGCTTTTATTATCACTCGTCTCGCAGGAAGGCCTAGTCTTTTGGTTGTGCGGATTACGCGCCAAATGAATGCGAGATATAAAAGCAGAAAAACACCTGCAATTACTAATTCAAATACTCCGATCTCGTTTACCCATTTCATCGGCCGCAAATCTAACAGAACACTGCATTCAAGAAAGAGAGTTTTTTTAGGATTAACATTTTTTAGGAAGAACGGCGTAATACACGCCTTACCATGAAGGGTAGCTTATTTTGGAGAAGCTCAATACAGCCGGGTTTTCATAATGATTGGATTCCCTTGTTTGCTTTCGCAATGACAAATGATATCCTGATAGCGCAGAAAACTTGGGGTGTAAACATCAATGTCTACAAAGTACACTCCATCTTTCCTGGTCAGAAGCTTTACATCTGGATGTACAGCATTGAAATATTGATCCTTGATAAGCTTGCCGATATAAAATTTGTAGTCTTTGCATTCCTCGGAAGGAGTCAGGTTTATGATTCTTCCTCTTTTCTCAGCGATAATTCGATTTTCATTCTTTTTCGTACCATCTGTTAGGTATTCTATGGTTCCAATTCCCGGGTTGCCCTCCCCATAGTTCACCACTGCTTTAAGTTGGCCCGATGAATAATACAACTCACGTGGACCATCTAGAAGATCATTTTTGTAGGAAGTGGAAGCATAGAGTTTGCCATTGCGATAATACTTCTTAGACTTTCCCTCACGTTTACCTTTGACATAAGGCATAGCAAGCATGACCGTCTTGCCATCATCGTGATACAGGTAGGAGGTACCATGTTTTATTCCTTTGTCATAATTGACAACAGTTTTTAATCGCTGGTCTTTTGTGAATTGTCTAACCTCTCCATCACGAACTTTTCTTTCAGTTGTGGGTATATCTTCTTTAGCAAATAGTGATGAAACATCGAGATACGTGCTTATTACTCCGAAGAGGCTGAGTATTACTAGCGCGATCAGTATCTGTGTTTTATTCATATCTGAAATTATTTGAAAGGAAATTAATAAAGAATTGAATGAAGGAAATGGATTTTTGAAGGTAACTTTTATATTTGCACTCCTTTTCAGAGATATCCTGTTTTGAACGGGAGATTTTGAGAGGAGTTTCAGCTGAAATGTTGGCTGAAAAAGAGCATTAGCTAATGCCACTGGAGAGGTGGGTGAGTGGCTGAAACCACATGTTTGCTAAACATGCGTGCGAGAAATCGTACCGGGGGTTCGAATCCCCCTCTCTCCGCAAACAAAAATATGGTTGCATAGCTCAACTGGATAGAGCAGCTGCCTTCTAAGCAGCAGGTTCGGGGTTCGAGTCCCTGTGCAATCACGATCAAAACCCGCTTCTGGCGGGTTTTTTCGTTTCCGAGGGAGTTTTAAAAAAGAGCTAGAGGTAAAAAAGAGCATGAAGGTGGAGTGTATACCGTTGAGAAATCCTCTTATAACTATCCAGGAATAAATACACAAGAGTAGTGGACGATATAGGAATAGCACTAAAGGTATACAATACGTATACCACTCAAATCTAATTTCCCTACCAATTCAGCATCATTTACTGTTGCTAAATGGAAATTATAAAGAAAGGGTTTCATCTTTATGAAATCTTAAAAGTCAATCGTGACTTAAGCAAGGCTTTTTTTACCTCAGTGTTAATTATTCTAGCTTTTTGTAGTGCAGCTCAAGGTCAGCGAAAAGAAGGAATACTCAACCGGATAAATCGTAAACCAGTTAAAAGCTCCGGCAGTTCATCAATCGGTGCGGAACAGTTTTCACTTGGTCTTGGACTTGGGATGGAGTATGGCTTTTTTGGTTGTAAGACAACCTTTTTTCCAACTAAAGGACTGGGAGCAATGTTTGGAGCCGGAGTAGGACCAGAAAGAGGGTGGTGGAATGCAGGAATAAAGTGGAGGCCGGGAGAAGATCTCATAAAATATGTACAACCTTCCATGTTGGTATTGTATGGAACGAACACCTTGATTGTAGTAAACGGTGCAACTGAACTGAATAAAACTTTCAATGGACTTACAATTGGGTTGGGAATTGATAAAAGAAGATTTAAGCACGGCTACTGGTCTGTAGCTATTTTGCTTCCGATTATTAGTTCTGAAGTTGAAAATTATCAACGCTTTTTAGAAGACACTCATGGCCTTGAGTTTGAGGAAATGGGATTTCCAGTAAAAATTAGCTTGGGCTATAATTTTGTATTGTCAACAACAAGGAGAAAGTAGTCTGGTCAAATTCCGTCAAAAAGAAATAGCTAGTGGAATTTATACGCATTCAGATATTTCTTACCTGAGTCCAAAGGCGTCTGATCTGTTAGGCACAATTCGTGACCTAAGGAAGTAACTTACAAGAAATGTATTGGGCGATTCAATTTTGAAAATGAATCAGGTTCGAGTTTTCAAACTTATGAATCCAACTTAGCTACACTTCGTTTTCTATATTTGACCAATGGAAGGAATCCTGATCACTTCGGTATTAAGCAGTGTTGGCTTAGGCATCAGCTCGTTCTTCGGCTTTTTCTTGCTAAAGAATGACAAACTGGAAAATAGGCTGCTGGCCTGTTTACTTATAGCATTATCACTTAGGATTACTAAGTCCATCTTTTATACGCACATTGAACTTCCACTTGTGATTAAAAATTTAGGTCTGGCCGCAAATCTTGCAGTTGGCCCTTTACTTTTTCTCTATGTCAGTATACTATTAGGTAAAAAGAAACTTCATCGGCTGGACGTGTTGCATTTCATTCCGGCGATTGGATACTTTCTTTTGTCACCTGTGCTACCCAATGGAGGCGATAGCACTTTTTGGGTAGTCAGCTATTCCATGGTTTTGTTACAATCCTTCTCCTATGTAGGGTTATCTGCCTTTTGTTTGGCTGAAAATCGCATGAAGGTAGGCAACAAGCATATCAAATGGGCTTCTTCCCTTACTGCCGGATTGTTTTTTATGTGGCTGATTTACGCGCTGATCTTTTTGAAGTTTCTACCATTGTATTCGTTAGGATCGGTCAGCTTTTCGATTTTAATTTTCATTCTTCTGTTTGTCGCATTGAATCATCAAAAACTGTTTAAAGGTTCTGCTTCCAGGTATTTAAATTCAAGGATATCCGATAAGGAAGGTAAGGCCCATTTTTCCAATCTTCAGCAGCTGATACTTGAAGAACAGCTTTATAAATTATCAGATCTTTCACTCGCCACACTCGCAGGCAAAATGAGCCTTCTGGAGCGCGATGTTTCATTGATTATTAACAAATACGGAAACTGTAATTTTTCACAGTTAGTCAACGAACTCCGGATAGAGGAAGCCAAAAAACTAATCAGAGTAGACCCAAAACAGAAGATAATCGCCATCGCTTTAGACTCAGGGTTTAACAATCTGGGTACTTTCAATAATGCCTTTAAGTCAATTACCGGTGTTACTCCTTCCGAATTTCGAAAAAGCCTCAACTGAACATTAAATTCATTTCAGCATTCATGAATTCATAGGTTTAATTTGAAGGTAACCCGCTTCTTTACCTCAAAAACACTATGAGCACAACGATCAAAAGAAGGGAGTGGTTAAAGCTATCAGCACTGGCATCCGGAGCTGGATTCGGAATACTCAACGGCATTGATGTATTTGGAAGGACTTCACCTAAAGTCTTGTCACACGTGCAAGGCGATGAAGATGTGAGAAGACTTCTATTCAATGAAAATCCACTAGGACCAAGCAAGAAAGTCACACAAATTATTCAAGAACTTCTACCTAGATCAAGCAAATACGCCACTTTTCATTCCTATGACTTTATGGCGCTGAAAGAGTTGATTGCGAAGCAAGAAGGCCTAAACCCTGAAAATGTCCTTCTAAGCCACGGATCTTTCGAATCTCTAATTATGATTTCCTCACATTTTGGAGCCAATGGCGGAGAGATTATCGTCCCAAGTCCAAGCTTTGATGTAGTAGGAAACTTTGGTAGAAAAATAGGAGCGAATGTGAGACCTATTGAAGTTGATGAACAATTTCGATTGAATTTGTCGGCAATGGAATCAGCGGTTACATCAAAGACAAAGTTGGTAACCATTTGCAATCCAAACAATCCCACCGGCACCAGTTGCAGTCCGCAAAGTCTACGTTCGTTTTGTAGCTCGGTAACCGACAAAGCGCATGTCTTAGTGGATGAGGCCTATATTCATTACCTCAACTCATGGAGGAATCATACCATGGCGCCCCTGATCAAGGAAGGGAAGAATGTTTTGATTACGCGTACATTTTCCAAAGTATATGGAATGGCTGGTCTTAGGATAGGTTATTTATTAGGGCCCGCAGAATTTGTTCAATCAATGGAAGGCAAGTACACGCTTGGATTTCCCGGAAATATGCCCAACTCTTTGAGTGTGGCCGCAGCAATCGAATCGCTCAATGACGATCGTTTCATAGCCAAATCAAGGGCATTTAATGAAAAGAGCAAACTGGCCTTTTATCAATCACTCAACGAACTCGATATTCCATTTGTAAAGAGTGATGCAAACTTTGTCTTCTATGATGTGCAAAAATTCAATGAGTATAAGAGCTTAATGTGGAAGCATAAGATCCTACTGACTGGTGGGTGGCCTTCCAAACCGAATTGGGCACGTGTAACTATGGGGTCAGACGATGATATGCAATTTCTGGTGGAAAAGATGCGAGGAAAAAAGTGGCTTTAAGGTTTGCACAAAGAAAATCATAGTAGAGTGGGGCCCTGTGGTTATGTAAAATAATCCGGGGCCTCTTCTCTAGAATATGTCATTATAGCGGCTGATTTAGTTCATATCTTCTCATATGCGAACGAGCCATGATTGACATTGTGCGTCCTGAACATCGGGAAAAGCTGGAACGAATGGCTTTGGAACGTTTCAAAAGGCTGTAGAAATCAATCCATCGATTATTTAGGTGTACAAGTCGTAGACACAGCACATGTAATTTTCCACTTTGGTCACCTTTGCATATCCTTGTGTATTAAGATATATCAATTATCTTATTGAAATTCAAAATAGTAGATAACATGCTTACGCCGCTGCAGAAACAAAAAATATCCCATTATTTTCATGTAGTTCTGGATCAGGATAGAAATGGTATCCTGGAATCCAACGACTTTATGGAAATAGGTGAGTCACTTTGTATCCTATGGACATTCAAGCCCGGTACAGAAGAGTATCAAAAAGTGATTGATCGCAGCTTACAAAGCTGGAAAATGTTTCAAAAGTATTTTGAACACCAAGGAGGAGTGGCAAATGAAGAGCATTTCCTCGAGTTTTTTGATAACATGCTAAGCAAAGGCAATGAGCATGTATACAAGAGTTGGGTCATTCATATGATCAGCTCAATATTTGATGCATTCGACGTAAACAATGATGGCGTGATATCTGTAAATGAGTATTCAGATATGTTTATGTGCTATCACATTCCTATAAAGCATTCTGCAAAAGCATTCATCAAACTTGATCGTGATGGTGATGATTTTATAACAAAGCGAGAACTCATGCACGCAGTAGACGAATTCTTTCGATCTAATGATGAGAAAGCCCCTGGTAATTGGCTCTTTGGGTTCTGGGCAGATCGCGATTAAAAAAAATAAACCCTGCCTTCTGGCAGGGTTATACACCTAATTATAATTAAACCGTTTTTGGCTCACCGCTAAGCCACATTTAGCTGGTTCATATAGGTTTGACACTTGTCTTTAGATCCGATATAAAGGATTTTCAAATTCTTTTTGACCACCCATTCTCCTGAATTTGTTTTGGAGAGTTTCAACGCATCTTTCTTAGCAAATAGATTGAATAAATATCCCATAGCTCTTAATGTTTAATAATTATACCTCAAAGATGTATTCAAATACTACTATTATATATTGGTATTGTACCATATATACTGGTAAGCATTTTAACTATGAATTATGATTATTTGACTATGAAATGGTATTATTTATAGATGAACTTACTTTTTGCTTAGATAATCAAGTGTTAAACCCATCATAGCTTTCATACCAAGTGCCATGCCACTATCATCTACATAGAAATCCGGTGTATGATGACCAGCTACCTTTTTAGGATCTCTATCCGGTGGGCAACCACCCACAAAGAAATAAAGCCCCGGGATCTGCTCCTGGAAAAATGAGAAATCTTCCGCTCCGGTAATTGGCTTAATAATTTCAACGTTTTCTTCACCTGCAGCTCGCTTCAAAGTTGGCAGCATCTTTTCGTATAGCGACACCTCATTGTATGTTACCGGGTATCCTTCATCTATCCAGACTTCAATCTCGGCATTGTTTGACTCAGCAGTCTTGGTGGCCACTTCTCTTATACGACTTAATATCTGGGTACGCATGTCTGCATCCAATGTTCGTATGGTTCCGAGCATGTAAAGATCCTCTGGAATGATGTTGTATCTCACGCCACCATGAATTGCACCAATAGTGATCACAGCAGGAGCCTCTGTAAGCTGCATATTTCTACTGATGATGGTCTGGAGGTTGTTGATTATCTGTGCAGCGGTTACTACAGGATCAATTCCATCCCATGGAGCAGAGCCATGTGCTTGTTTTCCTTTGATATCTATTCGCATAGAATTCACAGCTGCCATAATTCCTTCAGGTCGTACTTTTATTGTTCCTACAGGTGTTTGAGCATTGATATGTAATCCAAAAATGGCGTCTACATCCGGATTTTTAAGAACTCCTTCTTTCACCATTAGCTGCGCTCCACCTTCTTCTCCTTTAGGTGCTCCTTCTTCTGCTGGTTGGAAAATGAACTTCACTGTTCCAGGAACCTGATCTTTTATTTCCCATAGCATTTTTGCAACACCCAAGAGAATACCAATATGGGTATCATGTCCACATGCATGCATGACAGGCACTTGCTCTCCATTGTATTCTGATATTTGCTTGGAAGCCCATGGAAGCTCCACTCGTTCTTTTACTGGTAGTCCATCAATGTCAGCTCGCAGGCCAACCACCGGACCTGGTTTTCCTCCTTTGAGTATGGCTACTACGCCTGTTTTAGCAACACCAGTTTGTGGCTCATACCCAATTTCAGTAAGTATTTCGGCTATTCGTTTGGCTGTCTCAAACTCACGATTACTTAATTCTGCATTTTGATGAAACCAATGGCGCCACTCAATGACATCTTTTTCTGTCTGAGCGACCATTTTTTCAATTTGCTTATCAAACTTCTGCGCATTTAGTGTATTCAAGACAATAATACTCGCTAAGCATAGGATAATTTTTTTCATGTTTTCAAGGTTAGGTTATCATTTTCAATGATTAGATCATTGGTAGAAAACTTCAATTTAGAAAAAAATTCGGTAGGAGCGTACCCAGTAACCTTCTTGCATTCTTTAATGAAATGTGACTGATCGTAATAGCCAAATTTGATGGAATCAGTAAAAAAATGAGATCCTTGCCGATTCAAATGGTAGTTTGTTGTGGTTGAGAACCGTAAGATGTTAGAAAGTTCTTTAGGGAACAAACCCAAATGACTTTTGATTTGTCGCTCTAGTGTCTTCGTGGAGACGCACATATTGGAGGCTAAGTCAGGCACCTTAAATCCATTTGGGAAATGGGTCAGGATAGTATTTATCATTTCTGAAATTTTTATGTCAATGTGATGACTTGAGATTGCTTTTGCAAATATCTTGTCTAGCATCCTTACTTCAATTTCTTTATTCTCTGGGCAAGAGAAATGAATTAGTTCTGAAAAAGAATCTTTACCGACAAACTCTTCCAAAGAAAAATTTGACCAATCGTTTTGAAAACGCCTAAAAAAGGGGAGAGCCAGAGCATTGAGATTCCATTTGATATTCAAGCATTTAAATCCCCCATCTATTTTGAAGTATGCAGTAGAGTTACTGGCTGGATAGAATCCACTTTGTTTGTTTTCATTGAACCCTTGAAGGTTATCATCCCAGAGTTGGCATGATCCATTATTGATTACCCACGACTCGATTTTTCCATTTGGAATAGATTTAAGCAACGTGGTCTTTTCAATGTTATAGTACTGATACCTATCAACAAATCTTTCGACGAGCGGATTTTTGGGATATGCTTCTTTTAGATTCAAACTGTCTGATTTTTACAATTTTTAGCCACGGAGTTCTTTGCACTTTTGCTTAAAGTATTGATGTTCTGAAATACCTATGAGTTGCTTCACCTACTAAATCTAAATTTAAATGATCAGTCAGAAACTATTTTTAAGCCAGGCCACGCTGTTTCTCCTTTTGAATGTAGGACGCGTCTTTGCACAAGAAATACCATTGACCATACTTGACGGAGGTCACATTATTGTTTCATTAAAGGTAAATGATACGATACCAGCCAACTTCATATTGGATACAGGAGCAGGTGTCACTGTTATGTCCTCCAGTTTTTTTAATAAAATATCCAGTACCGCGAAGGAAATCGGATTCTTTACTGGATTTAGGCATGATGGAGACAGACTGGATGGTGAGCTTTATTCTATCAACTCTATTGAGCTGGGAGGTTTTGAACAAACCAATATCATAGGGGCTGTATATCCACCACTAGATGAATACGGCATTGAAGGTTTACTTTCAATGACTTTTTTTCGAAAAAAGGCATTCACAATTGACTACCAGAATCAAAAACTACGTTTGCTAAGCAAAGCTGAGGTAGACGATATTGCTTCGAATTATAAATCTGTTCCTATTAGCTTGCATCAAAAAGGAGACGCCTCATTAGACATTAGTATCCCGGTATGCGTTGACAATAAAATAACTGTCAATGCAGAATTTGATACAGGAAGTGGTCACGAGTTGTTTCTTTTAAATCCTTATTATATGAATCATCTGGGTCTGGACTCTACACGAGTGCCATCAAATACATACACCACTCCGATTCAAAAGAGGAGACTTAAGGATTATTCTTCGCCACTAGAATTGACCATTTGCAATTCTAATCAACCAGCTGTATCGAAAACAGTACTTTTCAGAGAAGGACTTATTTATGAGGCGCTTATCGGGAGTGGTCTGTTTAAGGATAAATCCATAACTATTGACATTCCGGGCAGACGTTTTTTTGTTCATGAATAAACATTTACAACTCATCCTATAATTTCAACAGTTCGGTAAGGCATATTAGTGAAGTAGTGTCTTCGGGTTCACTTTTGGCTCATGCTAAAAGTCAAAAACATGAAGACTCTACTCACATTTATACTTTCGCTTGGAATTCTTGCCGCCAATGCTCAGCTCAATATATCAGGGGTTGTAACCGAAAAATCTGGGGAGCCCTTACTTGGGGTTAATGTGTATTTGAAGGGTACCTATGACGGTGCAACTACAGATATAGATGGAAAATTTTCGTTCGAGACTTCAGAAACTGACAGTCTTGTACTCATAGCCTCGTTCATCGGCTTTCGCGAAGCAGTACTTCCCATAGAATCCAAAGGTCAGGACTTAAACATTGTTTTAAAAGAGGAAGTAAGCGTGCTCAACGCTGTGGTGATCACCGCAGGTTCTTTCAACGCAAGTGATGAGAATAAGCGTGAAGTGATGAAGCCACTGGATATAGTAACTACCGCTGGGGCTACAGCTGATATTCCTGGTGCGCTTAATACGCTCCCGGGAACTCAAACAGTAGGAGAGACGGGACGATTGTTTGTGCGTGGGGGTGATGGTCGCGAAACCAAAACATTTATAGACGGCATGCTTGTCCACAGCGAGTATGGTCCGTCGGCACCCAATACGCCCAGCAGGAGTAGATTCTCACCATTCATGTTTAAAGGCATGAGTTTCTCGACAGGAGGTTATTCTGCTGAATATGGTCAGGCACTTTCTTCTGCACTCATACTTCAGTCCAAAGATGTGACAGAAAATAACCGCGCTGATATTTCTCTCATGTCTGTTGGTGCTGATGTTTCGGCTACAAGGGCATTTTCCAATGGGTCTCTCGCAGGAAAGATTCAGTATACAAACCTGGAGCCTTACTTTCAGCTAGCTCCACAAAACTTGAAGTGGGACAAAGCTCCTGCCGGTTTGGATGGAAATTTCGCCTATCGTCTGAAAACCAGTAAAACCGGATTGTTGAAGTTTTATACTAATCTGAGTAGCTCTAGAATGGAGCTTTTCGAAGCAGATATAGCAAATCCGGAGGTAGATCATGCGGTAAATGTTTCAAATGACTATGGCCATTTCAATGCCTCATATAGAGAGCTGATTAATGAGAAATGGGGAATAAGAGGAGGCTTTTCACTAACACATAGTAAGGATTTTGCTTCTCTTGCAGAAAACAGCAGAGATCAAAAATTAAATGGTGGGCATGTGAAAGTGGTTGCTGATTATCAGCATTCGGATCGCATAGCAATTCTATTGGGTGGTGAAATGTTTCAGCGCAATCTCGATCAGATACTGACAGATGCATCAGGATCTTTTGTTCAGGATTTTGATGAAAGGATCTCAGCATCATTTGCAGAAACTGAAGCATTTGTTTCCTCAGCTCTTGCTTTTAAGGCGGGGCTTAGGTTTGAGCACAACAATCTGAATGATCAAAAAACCGTAACTCCACGATTTTCAACAGCATATAAGACGGGAACAAACAGCCAAATATCACTGGCTTACGGTCAGTTTTATCAAGCGCCTCAAAATCAAGTCATACTTACTGATCAAGAGGCAAGATCAGAAATGGCCCAACACTACATCGCGAATTATCAGTGGATAAAAGATGGTTTGAGCTTTAGAATTGAAGCTTACGAAAAGCAATACGATGACCTGACAAGGTATTCTAATGTGTATGATCCAAGCACCTTTCTGTTTGATGGGCATGGCTATGCCCGTGGGTTGGACCTTTTCTGGAGAGACAACAAAACATTTAAGAGCATGGATTACTGGGTAAGCTATTCTTTCATCCAGACGAAGCGCAATCACAGAGACTTCCCCGGATCGTATACGCCCTCTTTCGCATCTAGCCATAACTTTTCATTTGTCATGAAGAAGTTTATTGACGACATCAAAAGTCAGATAGGAGTTACCTACTCTTTTGCAAGCGGCCGGCCATACAACGATCTAAACAGTGAGGAGTATCTGGGTGGAAAAACTCCAGCATACCATGACCTGAGTTTCAATGTAAGCTACCTCTATAGCAGTCAGGTCATCATCCATGCCATGGTGAATAATGTACTTGGAATCAACAATATTTTCGGATATGAATTCGCAGATCAGCCAAACGAAGCTGGCATTTATGCAAGCAGGGCAATCACCCCGCCAGCACCAAGATTCATATTTCTTGGGGTATTCATCACCCTTTCAAAAAATAAAGGAATTAATCAGTTACCAAATCTTTAAAATCAAAAACAATTATCAATTATGAAAAAGAATCTAATATTATTACTCGGCATACTTTGTGCAACTTTCGTCTTTGCCAATGGCCAATTTGAAAAAGCAATGGGCAAGAATATTCCAGCTATGTTTTCAGCGGAAACGCCGGAGGCCATGCAGGCGGTAATCAATAATCTCAATAGAATAGGGGAAGCAGAGGGTGATCGTTGGGAGCCATACTATTATGTGGCTTTTGGCTACCTGAGAATGAGCGACATGGTAGAAACTGCTGATGACAAGGACAAGTACCTTGATCTGGCAATGAAAGCAGTAGACAAGGGGGCAGACATCAAGCCAAATGATTCCGAATTAGAAGCCATGAGAGGCTATGTGCAAATGATTAAACTAGCGGTTGACCCGGCTACTCGCGGGATGACTTACAGTGGACTCGCATTCGCTTCTTTTCAAAAAGCGATTGCTCTTGACCCAAATAATCCTCGCGCACATTTTTTGATGGGACGCATGCAATATGGTACGGCTCAATTTATGGGAAGTGGTACGGATGAAGCGTGTGGTAGCTTATTCAAAGCTCTTGTAATGTTTGATAAAGTGGGCGAACCTGAAAATCCCTTTGCACCAACCTGGGGAAAAAACAGTACTCAACAGGCTATTAAGCAATTGTGTGAGAAAGGGGACGGAGAATAAATTGAAAGCGGCCTTGGCCGCTTTTTTTGTTTTTAGTTTCAGCATCAATTTGCAGGTGCACACCCGAACTTGAACTGAGGCAATCTATCTCACACTAGCGCCGAAGTTACTTCAGTGCTGATGAGTCGGAAGTAGGTCACGGAACTAAGTTCCGCACCAGAAGTGCGAAGTTTATACTGAAACGAAGGTGCGACCTTATCTAAGTGGTGTAGATAAGCACAAGACCGCTTTTATTTAGTTATTCAAATTGATTGTTTAGTTCATTGAGCTCATCCAGGAGTTTCATCTCTTTCTTAATCGCCGTGCGAATGGAATAAATGAAAATTGCCGCTGCAAGCAGATAAGAGACGTCCAAGAGGATCACCTGGGTGGTGGTAAAGTAATCGCTGAACTCCGGAGTGAGTAGATAGAAACCAACTGTGTACGCAATCAGAATGGTTATGGTAACCGGTCCATGAATTCGCTTACGGTATTGATAAAATTTCAGAGATGCTTCTTGGGTGGTAGCTGCAGACTCGCTGAAATCGATGCGTTTGGATCGATTCATACTATATAATTCAATGATAATTCGTAGGGCCAGTCCACCCAACATAAGTAGAATGCCAAGATGGCTCAACGTATTTTGAAATTGGGCTACATACTTGAAGAATGAAGAAATCCCCACAAACGTCAATGCTAAAACAGCAATGTTGCCAATGTGCATATTCACTGCACTTTTCATCTTATTTCGAGCCAATTGAATCAGCTCCTTCGTGTCCGGGCGCGACTCTTTTGTTGAGCTTTTCGCCTCTTGCCATTTGTTTTTCAGGCTGTCTAATGGATCACTCATTTTCTAATATCTTTTTAAGGTTCTTTTTAATTCTGTGAATTTTCACACGCAGGTTCCCCTCTTTTATTCCTACCACACTTGCGATTTCTTCATATTCCAGCTCATCCAACACCATCATGATGATGAGTCGGTCCAGGTCATTGAGTTGACCAATAGCCTGGTAGAGTTCCTGATGCGGTTGCTCATTGGTTTGGCCATTGCTCGCAGATGTCAGATCGATTTGGCTGTCTAAGGAGACCTGCTTCTTTTGTTTGTTGTCTCTGATGTACTTAAGGCACGTGTTTACCGTGATGCGATAAATCCAGGTTTTATAGCTCGATGCTCCCTTGAACTTATCCATTGACCGCCAGGTATTGATAAATGATTCCTGAGTAAGGTCGTTGGCCAGGTCGGGATCACCTTTCATAAATCCCAAGCACATCTGATGTACCATCGCGTAGTAATCAGCGTGCAGGGATTCAAATAGCTGGGTGTTATTGGGCATTTTGCGCCAGGTAATTATTGATTTGAGTGTAAAGCCATTCCGGCTGATCAAACATGATGAAATGTTTGCTATCATCTGCCAGCTCGATCGCTTTATTTTTCAAATTTGCATATTGTTTTTCGAATGTCTGCTGTGCCATTTCGCGGCTTGGAAAAGTAGCACCCAGGATCAGCGTGCTGGTGGTGATATCGCTAAGCTTCGGACGCAGATCCAACTTGAGTAGGTCGGTATATCCATACACATACGTTTTACGATCGGCAGCTATGGACCAGCTGGCAATCAAATCGATCTTGTCCTCCTTGTTGGTCATGTTGCGAGCCATCATTAGGGCTGTGTTTTTGAATCCATCATCCGGCATGTTTAGCATCTGATTGTTGTACGGACTGTCATATTGCAAAGAGCTGGCAGGTACGCCTGGCATCATCAAGTCTCGCATGCAAGGCAGCGCATCTACCAGTATCAAGCCGCTCAGTTCTTTATCAAAGGCTGCAGCAAGGTCAGTAGCCAGATTCCCACCCATGCTATGACCGATGATGGTTAAGTTGGTGAGCTTCTCTTCTTTGATGTAATCAATGAGTGCCTCCTGGATGGGTGCGTACCACGGCGTGCCGATAGATTCAAGTCCATTGAAGCCCGCATAGGATACCACATGTGTTTCAAAGCTTCCATTTAGGTTTTCGATGGTTTCATTCCAGACGGATCCAGGAGTAGTGAAACCGGGAAGGAATATAATTGGATTGCCTTCACCGCTTTTCTCAACCTGTATGGGATTCTGACCTAAAGCCAGTGTTACAATAAGAAGTGAGTTAATGAGTATAAGTGCTTTTTTCATGATCTGTTTTGTTAAAGTTTTCCTCTTTGTTCCAAGACTTGGGGAATTGTTACAGATGGATGAAAAAATGTTTGAAGGTTCTGATACTTAAGTTCAAGTCGAAGACTTGCGCTGGCGGCGAAAAACACGGAAGTAACTTCCGAGCTAGTTTGGCGTGTTTAAATCCTCCAAAGAAATTGCATTTTTGTTTTTTAAATAGACAGCTGACCAGTGCCTTAGTGCTATTGGCGTGGAATAGAATAGGTTGTTTCCATGATTAGCCCCAGGTATGTATTGATGAAAATAAGACACTTTATTTGCTTCATCCAGCAAGTCTGTCATCTGAACATAAGCTGCTTTCATTTTATCGTTTTCCTCCGTCCCCAGACTCAGGTAAATAAATGTGCTATCTGAGCGGTTAGATAATACCTCTTTAGCCTTTTCAACAATAATGGATTGGTCTCTCCAAAATGCCGGGCTGAAACAGAAGTAAGCATCAAATGCCGTTGGGTCTTCCATATAGGAATAGAAAGTAAAGAGCCCGCCTCGGGAATGCCCTGCCAGCATTTGGTATCCATTGGTAGGGTAATTCTGCTCGATATAAGGAGCGACTTCATCTGTTAAAAAGGAAAGGAATTGATCCCCCGCTCCATAGATTTCGCCATCCGTTTCTTGAAAGATGTAATGAGGTGTCAGATCTCGGTTTCGATTGGTGTTGGGAATTCCTACAATGATCATTTCAGGAACCACCTCGGCGATATTAAGTATTTCGGCAATCCCTGACATTCTGAAATCTTGTGATGAGCCATCAAGTACATAAAGAACCGGGTACTTTGTGCGAGCATCATAGCCCCGAGGTAAATGGACTAAGATATTCCGTTTTTCTTCCAGGATTTTAGAATCAATTTCAATCAAAACGTCGGCTTCCAGCTGATTTTGTTGAGCAATAATTTCAAAGACAGACATCACGATCAATGCCGTGAGGATCGTTGTGATGAGAATGGTAACGAGCGTTTTTTTCATGTTCATTTTTTTCGACCAAGGAAGAGTGAAAAGAGAAAACATGTTACGCCATTTCTACGTCAAATTCGTGCCATTATAGCAATGGAGGCACCCATTGAAGGATTTTGGCCTGATCCTTATTCAATTGGGTTGCCGTACTTGCCACAACACCTGCATTGAGGATCAAGAGAAAAATGTAGGTGGCCAACCGATAGGGGAAGTGTCCAATCACGCTTTGGCCGGCAATGAGATAGGAAATGATATGTATGAGGACGAAAGTAACCAGGGTGGTCAATAGCCAGATGATTTGAAAGCTGATGATCCTTCTCTCAATCTGGTTGATACCTGTATTCACCTTCTTTCTGCGCCAGTACATCAATTGAATAAATAAGTGAATCAAAGGAGCAATGATGACAAGCAATCCAATAGCATTTAAGGTTCTTAGGGTGCCCAAATTATTTCCAGAATGGCTTGTCTCGATTTTGGAAAGGTCTAGTTCAAGTGCAATCGCCAACGTCTTTAAAGTATGTCCATGCGGGTTGACAGTGCCTTTTTCAATACGCTGAATGGTACGCAATGAAATGCCGGATTGATGCGCCAGCTCTTCTTGAGATAGGTGCTTCTTTTTTCGTTGCGCTACAATCGTCTGGCTGATAGATTCCACAGCGTAAAAGTAAATGATCCGACGAGCACAATTGCTTTAATCCCTACGCATAAACCCAAGTGTATAATCGTCCGATTCTTTCCAGGTGTGATAGACCTGAAATCCAAAACGTTCATAGACGTTCTTGTTCCGCTCTACAGAGGTTTCCAGTAAGATCGGAAGCTGCTTTTCTTGCGAAAGCTGAAAGATTCCCTTCTTGAGATCATGCACTCCTCCGGTTCCTTTTTGATCGGGATTCGCTCCCAAAAACCAGAAATTTAAATGCGGTTCATTCGGACGATGCTTCTTGAGATAGGCTTCTCGTTTTAAGACCTGCAGAACTCTCGAAATACCAATGGCGTTCAGAATGAGTTTCACCTGATTCAAATAGCTATTAAAACTTGTTTTGGCTGGTTCCTCAAAACAAATAGCAGCGGCAGATTCATCATCGGACAGGAATACTCCGCCATTTTCCAGCCCGGTTTTTACTGCATATTCAATGAGTGCTTCCAGCCGTTTCTGAACCTTATCGTCTTGCTTGATCACCCAAAGTGCACTGGGGTTGGTTTGGAAAGACCGGGTAAGGATGTTAGTGACTTTAGGAAGGTCGGAAGCGTTGACAAGTTTCATTCTATGTGATGTATCTACCTACACAAAGGTTTACCCAATTAAAGAATATGTTGGACATTTATTCTTTGATAAGTCTCATGGTTCCAAAATTGTCAGCGTTACTTACCTTCATTATATATGTTCCTTTGGAGATATTACTCAAATTGATCTTTTGTTGTTGAGTGCTCGTCTCTTTTGAGGAATAGATCAAGCGACCATCGGTAGAATAAATGTCTACGCTGAAAGAGCCAATGGTATGATTTGAATCTACAACTAAATAATTAGCAACCGGATTTGGGTAGATTGAAAAATTGTCTTTAATAAAGGCTTCATTTATCTCTAGTGGTTCAGTTACATCTATTGATATTATAAATTCCTCACTATCTAACTCACCATCGTTCACAACTACAGGAACACTTAAGGTTCCTATAAACTCGTCAGATGGTGTTATTGTATTGTTGACCACAGTGTAATTATTACCTTCAGAAACCTGAATAGTAAAATCATCTGGATAGCTATTATCAACATCTTCAACACTTAAGTAAGTCAATTCCAAGATGATTTCAATTTCCATTGGAGTTGAAAGTACTGTAGCTTGATCTGTAATGACTGGTGCATCATTTACCGGAGTAATTTCTATATTCAATTCGGCTTCAGGGCTGTTTTCAAAGCCATCATTGACAATAACTTTTACAGTAAGAGTACCATTAAAATTAAGATCAGGTAATATGGACTGATCTACATTTATTTCATAGTTGCTTCCTTCTAATATTGTTAGTGTGAAGTCTCCTGGAAAATCGTTATCATCATCTACTTGCAAGTCACTTAAGGATAAGGTAATAGGCGTGTCTTCAGCAGAGGTTATTGTCTCGGAAGTCCCGAGTACCAGTGGCTGAAGATTAAATTCGTTTATTGAACGCTCCCATAGGCTTGTGCTATCGGTTCCTACATAGGCTTTGTCATCACTCAAAAGAATTTCATTGACCGATTCTGAAATAAGTCCGTCACTTACTTCTGTCCAAGTATCCCTTGAAATGGATGTAATGAAAATGCCATCAGAGCTGGAAGCATAAATTTTGTCGCCTACTACTTCGAAACCCGTAATATCCAAATCTTCATCAGCAATAAACTCCCAGTTTTTACCCAGATCATCACTAAATAAAAAGCCCTTTGCTGTTCCGGTAAATAGCGTTTCACCAACAAATTGCACTTTATATGAATAAAAGAAATCTCCGGGAATTGATATATCTGACCATGTAGCTCCCATATCCTCAGACAAGAAAATTTCTCCATCCCCCGTACTTACCACAATGGAATCACCTACAACATCAATGCTTGTATAGCTGGTTTCTGTGTTTAAATCTGTTGTACTTGCAAGGTCCCAAGCATCTCCGCCATTGCTGGATGTATATACGCCGCTTCCGTTAACCCCCGCTGCGAAATAGCCAGCTCCATAATCAAGCGCCTGAACAGCCTTATTTAGTCCCGGATCATACTTGAGCGTCCAGTTATCTCCGGAATTGTCAGACAAATAAACACCTCCGCCAGTGCCAATAAAGATTTGATCATCTAAGAGAATGATATCATATACGGTAGTAGCATTTGAAGCGGTTAATCCATTATTGATTTTCGTCCAGTTCCCTGATAAATCGCTGCGAAAAATCCCCTGGGTCTCCGTCCCGGCAAACAAGTTGTTATCAGTACTGGCAACAGACTCAATTTTCAAGGCAAGAATACCTGAATTGCTTTCTGTCCAATTTGTACCATCATCATCAGAAATAAATACACCATCATCGGAACTCATGATTATTTGATCTTCCTGGACAAGGAGATCTCTCACAAATCCTTCTGTTGAGGTATTTTGAGTCAATTCCCAATTTACGCCATTGTCGTTACTGAAATAGATTTTACCAGAACCGGTAGTTAAATAAACGCTATCACCCGATACTCCCATGCTTGTAATTGTTCCACTTACATCGAGCGTTGATTTTGTCCAATCTGTGCCGTTGGAAGAGGTGAAAATTCCTCCGGAAAATCCACCGAGATATATTGTGGATGCCGTGGATGTCATAGCGCTGGCTCCGTTTGCGTCCAATCCAGTGATCGTAACTTCCTCCCAAGTATCTCCTTGGTCTGAAGTTTTGTAAACTGATGCACCGCCCCCATAAACTTCAGATTTGAAGACCGTAAAATCGTTAAAATCGATGGTCGAAATGCCACTACTTTTTTCTGACCAACTTTCCCCATCATCGGAAGAAAAGTAAACACCTCCATTTGCATTTGATCCGTAAATGTTGGAGCCATCTATGATGAAGCTTCTGAAGGTAATGTTTTCAATACCTGTATTAAGGGCAGTCCAACTTACAGCCTCATCTTCTGATATGTATATCCCATTTTGATAGATAGCTGCGTACAAAGTGCCACTTACCTCTTTTAACTCCTCGATTCTTGGCATGTTGGGGAGTCCCGAAACCTCCCTTGACCAAGTATCACCATTATCACCTGATTTGTAGACACCTCCATTTTCTGTAGATACGAAAAGTGAACTATTGACGCTAACTATTTCGAATGTATTTCCACCACTTGGTCCATTGGAAGAGGTCCATTGCCCATAAAGATTTGAATACATTAGTAGTATAATAAGCGAAAGTAATGATGGAAGCTTCATTTAGTTTTTTTTCAAATATAACCGCTGGAGCATAGATGTGATCTTATTTCTGCTTCTATTATGGTGTTTTCCATCTGGCATCTCTCCACGCTCTTTGATCTGATCTGGAAAGGAACGTCCAGGCCACAATCCGGGTGGATTTATTTCCTGTACCCATAGGGATTGTTTTGACCTTCTGGGCTTTGATGGTTTTCAAGGAACTATGAATTCCTTTCAGGTTTGATTGCTTTGATACCAGGGTTGAAAACCAGTAGCAGTTGCGAGAGAACCGTTCGCTTTCGCTAATCATGTGCTGAATAAACTTGTTTTCTCCGCCTTCACAGACAAGCTCACTGCTGATTCCTGCAAAATTGAGCTCAGGAGTGACAACTATTTTACCCGACAGATTCTTTATTTTTCTTCGCGTGCCTTTTTGTGCGCCTTCCATCGAAGCATGAAAAGGAGGATTGCATATCGTGAGATCCATTCGATCTTTTTGACCTATAATCCCTTGAAACATATCTGTTGGATTTTTCTGCAAGCGACATTCAATCTTACCTTCGAGAGAAGGATTGGAACTGACAATGTGTTGTGCGGATTCAATTGACTTTGGATCTATATCGGATCCGATAAAATTCCAGCCGTATTCCGTCACTCCGATAATTGGGTAAATGCAACTGGCCCCAACACCAATATCAAGGCAAGTAATTTTATTCCCTTCCGGAAGTGTACCGAAGTTGCTTTCACCTAATAAATCAGCCATGTAATGAAGGTAATCAGCTCTCCCAGGTATGGGTGGGCAGAGGTTTTCATCCGGAAATTCCCAATGCGTTATTCCATAATAGTGATTCAGCAATGCTTTGTTGAGCAATTTGACTGCCTGTGGGCTGGAGAAATCGACGGACTCTTCTCCAAACTTGTTAGGTGCCAGGTGATTTTTCAACTCAGGGACAGCAGTGATTAACGCACTTAAATCATATCTTTCTCTGTTTTTGTTGCGTGCATGCAGCCTTGTTTTTACCTGTGGTTTTTTCTCTGAAGACATGATTGACTCGGATTTCTTCTACCGCTGCTTAAATATACCCGCCTCATTGTTGGTTAGGTTGGTTTGTGGAAAGAAATTGGGTTTATATGAAGGCCGAGGTGCAATCTATTCTTAAATGAGTGATGACCTCAGTCAGTGTTTAGGTTTGGCCAAATGAAAGTAATCACCTCTGGTACGATCCAGTTCGTTTGTCAGCAGGTCGAAGCTTTCCTGACTAGGTTTCAAGTTGATGAATTTGCTAACAATGTTGCTGTTTTTGTAGATAATGAATGTGTTATCCACTTTGGGATTAATCTTCATTAAATCGATATCTGAGGCCTTATCTGAAAAAGAAGGTACAGTGGTCAGTGCCACTCTTCTAAGGTTGAGTTGCTGGCCGATAAGCTCCAGTTGCTTATGAATTGATTTGCCTTCTTTGGCACCTTCCAGACTAAAGACCATGTAGGCTTTTAAATACTGTTTTCGCTCAATGCTTTCCTTCTCCAGGTACTTTAGCCATGCTTTGATTTCATCCCAATTCGGTTGGCTTCCCGCAAAGTAAAGAATGCCATGATATCTTCCATACTTACAAATAGGGCAAGTGCTTGTGGCTCTATCCGGACCCCAGACATGATAGGGTGTGAAGGAAAACACATCTTCACCAATATTCCTGCCTGAGGTAATAGACCTATCCTTCTTCATTGGGTAGTTCGGGATGTTGAGGCCTAGAATGATGTTATGCTCGGCAATTTGAACCTTATCGTTTTGGAGTACACGAAGTATGCCACTGCCGCCTCGGTTAGGCATTGCTTTTCGCTTGGCGGTTGTGAGCAGGATATCATCATCAAAAACAAATTCATCAATGTAATAGGGCGTATCAATTCCCGGTTCCAGAATCGATGGGTGTATATGTGCAGGTTCGTTTCTGTTTGGATAAGCCGCCGGCCTGATTGTATGGATCTCATACTTACCCTCCTTATCTGTTTTTACCCAACCCCTCAAATAGCCGTGTCTGGTAACACGCTGATCCAGATCAGGATGATTGGAATAATAGCCTTTTGTATCGGTGTGATAATAGTAGAGGATCACATCGGGGGCAGGCGTGATGCCATCAGGTTTGAAGATGGTTCCCGTGATTATGAGTTTTTGGCCTTCTGTATACCAGCCAGGCGTCGTATCACTTGTGGCAATCTCCTTTGGCATACCGACGTAGATAAAGTCGGCATTCTCGAAAGGGCCACCAATTCGTTGATTTTGTTGTCCCTGGCAATTGTACAATGAAAGCTGAAGGACAATTAGAAAGTATGTACGCATCATGTTTTTCTTTTGAAGTACGTCCATAGATTCAAAAGAGATGATACAAATAGGCTATCCTGAGGACTTATTGGCCTGACCTGAGTAATTGAGACTTTGTTTGAACGCAGCGCTATAGTTTCTGCTCATGCGCACGGTAGACCCATTCTTTAATTCAATGTCATAATCTCCATTGAGTCGAGACGTGTAGGACACGAGCATGGTTAGATTGATAATGGTTGATTTATGGATTCTTATAAATGCACCATTATTAAGTTTTTTAAGCATTGACTTTAAAGATTCGCTATGTAGGAAGCTGCCCTTTGAAGTGATCAGTTTTATGTATGGACTTTCCGCGTGAATAGAAATGATGTCTTTCGGGTCCACCAAAATTTTTTGAGCTCCTTTTGTTACGGTGATCATTTCCGTTGATGCGGTGGCTGTTGATTGAATTAGCCGATCCATAAAGTTGAATGCCAGGTAAATGAGGGGATATCCAATGAGCACGATGTATAGATATTCAGATAGGCCATAAGTAAGAACGCGAGAAAAGAAGTAGGTATGATCAAATAGAAGACTTGACAGAATGAACACGAGCGCTGGATACAGCAAGAAGTGAATGGAAGCTGAGGCCATACTTTTTACTGCGATGCTGAGCACGTTTGATTTGATTGGTATTCGCTTCACCAACAAAACAATGGGAATAAAGCAGAACCAAAACGAATTGAACAAAAGAGACTCGCTGAGGTAGAAACTATAACCCTGTATTTTGGCATGTAGCCAATCCTGTGTCAATGCAAGCACCAACAAGGCTGAAATGACCAGCAATGCGAAAAAAATTGTTTTGTTTTTGAAAAAGCCGATTGAAAGCCGAGGGTTTATCATGAGCACAACTAAGTTAATCAATTGGAAATTGACTTTAAATGAAGGCTTAGGTGCAACCTACGTCTAGAGGAGGAAAGATCGATAAGCACAAGCTACAAGCTTGCGCTAGCGCGGGGTTCAGTTACAATCACAGAGTCAGTTTCTACCTGTTCAGTTGTTAGATCGCTAGTAGTTTCTTTTGATGGTTGAGTACAGGATAAGGCAAGTAATATTGATAGGTAGAGTAGGTTTTTCATCAGGTGAGTAATTTATGCCAACCGCCAACTAAAATGAGTATGCGCCTCAGTTGCTCGAAGCACTGATGTTTCTGTTTCGCATTACGCTTTCAAATGACTCAGTTGGCATATTCATTTTAGTGTTTGTTGTATGCTTTAATTTACAAAGGTTTCGCGCTACTCCAATTTCTAGCAGGAAATTGGGTGTCATTGGAGTTTATATGCTTTGTACCTCCTTTATGAGTTCCATAGGTTCTGCAGTTGGGCAAATTCTTTTTTATACACTCTATAACCGCCTTTCTTGGATGCTTTTTATTGCCACTTGCAGAAACCCAAAATTGTGATGGATTTAACTTTCCTATCCAATTTGTACTAATATTCCTACGACTGCCATGATGAGGAAGCTGACAAATATGAAAATTAGTCATATCAAAACCATTTGCTTCTGCATTTTCAAACGAATCAACACCAGAGTCAGCCGTAAACAAATATCTTCTTCCTGAAGCATCATTAAACTCTGTCAATACAGACGTTAAATTTTCGGCAGAAACGTCATTTTTATCATCAACAACTTGACATGGTTTTAAACCTTCTTCTAATTCATTGATTTGCGATTCTAGAATAATATTAGACTCACTTGTTTTCAATATGTCGATATTAGTAAAGTAGGCAAGCTGCTCTAAATAGAACTTTTTTGATGGTCCAACAATTCTAAAAAGATTATGATCCAATTCTGTATCAGAAAAAGCTGGTAAGGGTTGAATGTTATATTTGGCTAGAACATCCATTAAGTTGTTTGCATCATTAATTGATTCAAAAACTCGAGAGACCCTTTTATTAATTCTACCAATTGATTCATTCAAATTTCTTATGTTCTTTTTAGTAAGTTCTTCAATGTAATCAGCCGGATTATTGAAATAAAATCTAGCAATTCTTTGTTTGAAGAAATTAACAATTTCAATTAAACCCCCTATGTGGTCTCTATGAGGATGTGTATTAATAACTAAGATGGGAGCGTTTTTTGGTATGTGTGGCTCAACATATTTCTTAAAATGGTCAATTAACTTTTGTCCGTCACCGGGATTACCTCCATCTATAATAGTTACATAATCTTGCCCGTTATCTTTTGCCCAAATCAGTATGCTGTCTGCATCGTTTAATGCTAGCATGTCAATGCTTATTTCCATTTACTTAGATAAATATTGTTCAAATAAAATTTTAGCATAGTAATGACCATACCGATTGATAATTAGTTTGCTAAAAACAACCGGAATCAAATACAGAATAGCTAGTATGAAATTCAATTTGAACCCAAATTCATTTGGGCTTATTGAATTGAAAAACCACATATTAAAACAGCTTAAAAGAATAGACAGGAGAGCTCCTCCCAATAGGTTTCGCATAAAACCATATTCAATATTATGTTGAAGTAATAATGCATTCTCCCTCGTTGAATTTCTAATTTGAGAAACTGCTGTCATTATTGTTTTTCTTAGTTCAACCTCATTATTTTCAACATTCTCACCAAGAATTTGAATGTTGAAGTCCAGTTGGATTTGATTATAAATTTTTCTTTTTATTTCGTCAGACAAGGTTGAATCATTCGGCAAGAGATAATTGGTCGTTGGCATATTTTTTTCGTCTTTGAAATAAATCCTCTGAAAAACCTCTTTGGCTATGAATCGATTAGCTTGAACAAGCATATAAATCAATGCCGCAGAAACAGTAACATCACCAGCCCATTTATAACCTTCTAAGAATTCAAGAAACTTAATAAGTTCTTCATCAAACCCGATAAAGTAGAGACTTAGGAATGGGATTATGCAAATAATAGTCGGAAATAATCTGGCCTTTATGTAGTAGTTCGCTTTCTTCATTTTATTGCATACAACATTAATGTATCACGCATCATGCGTGATATTTTTCTTATATATTCTTGAAGTATGTGTTGTTCAACTTATTGATTTATAGCGTATACCCAATTATTAGTTGCTAGTAAGCGCTTGTAATTGGATGTATCAAGCACACACCTCCTGTTTATCAAATATACCTCTTTGTATAAAAAGATTCTCTCCACTTATCTTCGCAGCTATGCGACCCATTCTATTTATTGACCGTGACGGCACCATCATCCAGGAGACAGCCGATGAGAAGATCGAGACCATCGAAAAGCTGGACTTTCTGCCTGAAGCGCTTTACTACCTGAAGAAGCTCAAAGACGAAACGAACTACTTGTTTGTGATGGTGACCAACCAGGATGGGCTTGGCACGGAAGTGTTCCCGGATCATGAATTCTGGCCTGTGCACAACTTCATCATGCGCTTATTAGGGACAGAAGGCATCCACTTTGATGCGGTTCACATAGACGAGCACTTCGAGAAAGACAACCACCCAAATCGTAAACCGGGAACGGGCATGCTTACCGAATACATGAACGGAGATTATGACATGGAAAACTCCTACGTGCTCGGAGATCGTGCAACAGACGTGCAGCTGGCGCGTAATCTGGGTTG
Source organism: Cytophagaceae bacterium (assembly GCA_006969745.1). Taxonomy (GTDB): domain Bacteria; phylum Bacteroidota; class Bacteroidia; order Cytophagales; family Cyclobacteriaceae; genus Ekhidna. The sequence goes on along the minus strand of CP030886.1, from coordinate 492,429 downwards.
CAAGGCCATTTATCTAACCTCAGCGTACTCAGATAATGAAACAGAGGCAGAATTGAAGCCGAAAAGCTGGAAGGAGATTTATGAGTATTTGATCGCTAATGGTTAGCTAGTCACTTAATCCACTAATTAACTAGTCACTAATCCACCAGTCACTATATCCGATCCCAGGGAATACCCAGCAGCATCAGAACCAGCGACATGCCAAAGAAGATCGATTGGAATCGAAATTTCACTTGGGCGTCCTGCGTCTTCTTACTGATAGACCTTCCTACCTGCGCGGCAGCAACAGCAAACAGCATCAAAGCCAGGTGCTCGACAGACCAGAAGCGAGATACCGGATCGCTCATATTGTACGTGATGAATGGACTGTAAACAAAGTAAAGTACAAGTCCGATTAGAAGCTGGAGATGCATCATTCCTACAAATGCCACTGCCACTATTTTGTCAAACTTGGAGTAGTTGGAACCGCCGAATAGGCCAACCAATGATTTGAGCACAGCGATTACCACTGCAACAAGGATTAGCCATCTCAGACCTGAGTGAAAATGAAGTAAGAATGTGTACATAGTGAGAAATTTTCGTCAAATATAATCTCACCAACTCATTACCGCTCAATTTTATTTATCCATTGTCATCAAGGCGCTCATAAGCTTGATTCCGTACCAAAGATTTCCAATCCTCAGATTTTCATCTGCCGCATGCTGATTGTTGTCATGATTCGCAATCGGGAGGATGATGGCTGGTTTCTTGAGTTCATCAGTAAATAAATAAAGTGGGAGAGAGCCACCAAGCGTAGGAAGTAATATTAAATCGTCGCCTGCCACGTCTTTGGTTCGCGCAATCACATCCTGTGTAATGGGCAGATCCATAGACGTACGTGCAGCCGGGTAGCCACTTTCACGCGTGACCTTGGCAATCTTTGGGTATTTCATGCGAGTCTCCTGATCCGGATCTTCCCGAACAATGTGATAGCCTTGTTTCCGGATGTGGGCTTCCACTAAGTCTTTTTGCTTTTCAGGGTCGCATCCTTTGACCAGTCGCATACCGATAGCTGCAGTTGCCGTAGAGGGAACAACGTTTCTCGCCAGTTTGCCTGTATTGCCACTGCTCAATCCTTTGATCGTGAGAGAGGGGAGGAGCAATCGTTCATTGTATGATTCGGTGCCTTCAGGATCATTGATGCCCAGTTCCTGCTTCAATCCTTCGTCTATCAGCGGGATGCTTTTCATGGCTTCTTTTTCCAGTTCGCTCAAAGGCTCTACATCATCGTAATATCCATCGATAATGATATTACCTTCTGCATCCTTCATACTCGCAATCAAATCTGCAAGCAGCTGTCCGGGAACCGGCGCCCAGTTGCCGTAATGCCCACTATGAAGTGGTCGAACGGGACCATAGGTGGTGATTTCCATGCCTGTTACCCCACGGACGCCAAATACTAGTTGCGGTTTACGCGATTGGTGTACAGGCCCATCGCAGAAGAGCCAAAGGTCAATTTCATCTACTAAATCACGGTTGTCATTCAAATACTGTTGCAGTTGGCGAGAGCCTGCCTCTTCTTGTCCTTCGAAGAAAAATACCAGGTTTGAAGTCACCTTAATTTTGTTGGCTTTGATTAAGTCCAGTGCTGTGAGAATAGTAATGACAGGAGCTTTATCATCGCCTGCAGAACGCGCATAAATCCGATGTTCCTCATCAATTTGATCAAAAGCATCAGGGAAGTTGATTGGCTCGCCACCTTCAAACATCGCTTTGGAATAGTAAGTAGGTTGCCACGGATTATGCGTCCAGTTGGTTTTATCTGCCGGCTGTCCGTCGTAGTGCACATAAAAAGCCAGGGTACGTTTAGCTCCTTTTACTGGATAATAGCCATACACAATGGGTGGAGTGCCCACCATTCGCAAGAGCTTCGTTTCCACACCTCGTTTATTTAGCTCAGCAATGATATGGTCAGCATTCTTATTGATATTGGGTAAGTCGTAGGCCACATTGGGGATAGCCAGGAGCGTTTTGAAATCATCCAGAATTTGGATGGCATTTTCCTCAATGTGTTTTTCAGCAAGCTTATTGATATCCTGAGCAGAAAGGGTAAAAGATAAGAGGATTGAAAGTGCATAAATGATGCGCATGATTTTTAAATTTGGATGTGGCTAAAATTATTAAGATACCATCTGTATTCGTCTATGATACCAAGGTTGTTGGTGTGTCTAAAGATAACCAAGATGGATCATCCAGACAGGAGATCATTAGAAATGAGGTAGAAGAAGAAGATAAGTTGAGTCTGGAAGCGGAGCCTGACAATGCATTTGATCCCAATGCCATCAAAGTACTGTCTAAGAAAGGAAATCAAATTGGGTATTTGAATAAAGAAATGGCTGAAACTATTTTGCCAGCCCTGAAGAACGAAACAGAAATCCATGTGACGGCAAAGTGGGTGAATGGTGAGAAAATGCTGGGTGTTGGTCTACGGATCGAATTGGTGAGCTGATCGAACAGAATCAGTTGTTTGAGAGTTCTACTCTTATGGCAATCAAAATACTTATTGATTTTGGTTTGGTCATCCTGATTTGGATGACTCAGTTGGTGGTTTATCCATCATTTACCCATTTCTCATCTCAGGACCTTGTCCGGTGGCACGAAAAGTACACAACGGCTATCTCTATCCTCGTGATGCCTTTGATGATTGGGCAGTTGGTGCTGCATAGTTATGATTTGGCCGTAACCTTTACTTGGTACAGAACCATTGCTTTTGTATTAATCCTTCTGGCCTGGATCAACACTTTTTTCTATGCAGTCCCACTTCATAATAGAATTTCCGTAGGCTCTGATGTATGCAGGTCTGCAAAAAACTTAGTGGTGATCAATTGGTACCGTACGGCACTTTGGTCATTGGTTTTTGCAATCGGTCTTTTTGAGTACCTAAGAAGATCATGATCTGATCGTTAACCACATCAGGTTGATCGATGTTGCAAATGTGCCCGGCCTTAGGAATGAGTTTCAATTGAGCTTTGTCTCTATTTCGGGAAAAACGAATCGCGCTTGGCAAAAACATGTAGTCATCTTCTCCCATCAGCAATAGCATTTCATTGCTGATTTCCTGTTTGTTAAACGACTTTAAAAGCGTAAAAAACTCACTGTACAAGCCCAACCATTTTATGTACTCCTTCTGCGAAAGCTTGCGCGCTTGCATTTGATAGACTCTGCGAGCAAGTTGGTTTCTTCTTTTTGGCATAAGAAGAAAAGAGAATATGCGGTACATCGACGTGTAGGAGAGAAAAACGTTGAATAAACGAGCTAAGTGTACAAATGATTTGATCATCCAGTTGGCATCAAAAATTCCACCTATCAGCACCATTCGATCAACGATTTTGGTGTTTCTTTTATACAGCGCCTGCATTAGCACACTGCCAAATGAGAGCGTTACAAAATGAGCCTTCTCAATTTTTTCCTTCGCTAGCACTTTGAAGATATCACTGGCTATCAAATCAAAATCATAGGAATTGGCAGAAGGTTCTATGTTTTTTGACTTTCCATGGTCTCTCAGGTCTACAGCCAGCAGATTGAAATGTTCTTTTAGAGCTTCGATCTGAAATTTCCAGGTCTGAACACTACCGCCGGCACCATGCAGGAATACGACCCATTGGTTTGCGTAGGATTTTACATGTTTTTGATAATGCAGCGTTTTCACGCCTAGTAAACCCAATGGAGACAGGATGGTTTTAGGTATCTTTTTTTAGCCTTTGATCTTCTTGATGATTTCAGATTTTTTGATGTAAGTCTCGTTGAGTTTTCGTGTGAATTTATCCAGCTCATCTGATACCGAATGAATGTAACCACTATACTCTTTCAGTTTCTTGGCATCCAGATTTTCGTCTTTCTCAATGATTGATGAAAGGCCCAGGAGCGTAGTGACTGGCCGCCTTAGCATGTGCGAGATATCAAATGATATTTGCTCAATGGTATTTTCATATTCAACACGGCTTGTAATATCCTGAAATGTACCAAACCAGGTGATGGTGCCATCCTCGCTTTTCTCAGGCTTGGCCATGCATAGATGCCAGGTGACTTTGTTTTTGACCCGAATTCGAAATTCGATGTTTAGGTCAACCATTTTTTCGGCAGATTCTTTCAAACTGTTTATCAGAAGTGGGAAATCCTTTTTGTAAATCAGTCGCTTCAGGCCGTTCACATCTTTCCTGAGCAATCCTACATCCATATCCGGATCAATATTGTGTACGCCCTTGCTGAGAAAGGGGAATGTGACGTCTCCACCTTTAGATACCTCAAGCTGAAAAATGATACCGGGTGCCTGATCAGTAAGCTGCTTTAGCTTTTCCGCATTGAGTTCTATGTTACGCTTTTGCTTCAGTATGGTCTTTCTTCCATTGAGATAACTCATAACACCCTCTGCCAGTATGTGCAGCAGCCTTTTTTGCTTATCATTAAAATTATGAGGTTTTATGTCCATCAGGCACAATGTACCAAGGGCGTGTCCGCGTGGCGTCGTTAGTGGTATTCCCGCATAAAACCTGAGTTTGGGATTTTTCTTAACCAGAAAATGATTCCTGGTGCGATCATCCTCAGTGGCATTTTCAATGACCAGAATATCATCGGGCCTTTCAATCGCAAGTCTGCACAATGATTGTTCGATAGGAAAAGATTCTGAGGTAATACCAACTTTAGCTTTAAACCACTGTCTCTTGTCATCTAAGAAAGATATGAGCACAATTGGTACATCAAATGCAATAGAGGCAATTTCGGCAATCTCATCAAGCTGCTTTTCTGGGCTGGTATCCAGAATTTGGTAGGATAAAAGTTCTTTTAGGCGGCCCTGCTCACTCATAAGGCAGTTGAGTTAGTTAATCTTGGTGGTGAGAGGAAATTAAGCTGATTAAACTGGTAATAAGTTAGAAAAGTAACATGAGGAATCAAAAAGTGTTTGATTAAACGCGTTTTTAAATAATTATCCAAACGTCTTAACAATTCGAAAAGCTGGTGGTTTCTGTCCTAAACGAAATCCATGAAGCTAAAAAGTATGTCTCTTGTTTTGCGAATTGCCGCGGTTTACAACCTCCTTTGGGGTGCATGGGTGGTCCTTTTCCCCAATCATTTTTTTGAGCTTGTAGGCATGGAAGCTCCTGTTCATCTAATGATTTGGCAAGGTATGGGCATGGTTATTGGCGTGTACGGATTGGGATATTGGTGGGCTGCACAAGATCCTATCACGCACTGGCCCATCATTGCCGTCGGCCTGTTGGGCAAAATATTTGGACCCATCGGATTTGTGATGAATTACCTTCAAGGCAATGTTCCTTTTGGTTTCTTTTACACTTTAATTACCAATGATTTCATCTGGTGGATCCCATTCTTATTGATTTTGAAGAAGGCCGCTGAGCACAATAAAATTCAATGGATATGAAGAAGATAAGTGTATTTATACAAGCAGCATTTTACATTTTTGCCGGCGCCAATCATTTCATCAATCCAGATTTTTATCTGCCGTTGATACCTGAGTACTTCATGTTTCCTGAGTCGATCAACTATATCAGTGGATTCTTAGAAATTCTTTTTGGTTTAATGTTGATGCTGGATGCCACCAGAAAAATCTCTTCTTATCTGATCATTTTGATGTTATGCACCTTCATTCCTTCTCATGTTTACTTTATCCAAATAGGAGGTTGTATCGATGGAGGACTTTGCGCACCAGAATGGGTGGGCTGGTTTAGATTATTCGTGATCCACCCACTATTGATCTGGTGGGCTTGGAGCGTGCGCAATTACATCAAGTTTGTGAAACCAAAAATGGAAAGTCCCTGGTCAAGGTTTTAGCCAGGGCTGATCTTCGTAATCTGCGTATCGAGCATTAGCCTCCCGGTTGAACATTTTGTAATGATTTCGATCGGCATAGATGTGCCGATAACCAAATAAGTGAAAGATGTCTTTGGCTAAAAATCTGGCAATTTGCTTATTCACGATCAATCCTGACCTGTCTTTATCTATCCATTTCACACCTGGCAGGTATATGAGTAATCGGTCCAGACGATATTTTCGAAAAAACTCTGAAATTACGAGAAAAGGACTCCATATTTTTTTAATCATGAAGAAACCATCTACACCCTTAGACTGATAGAGTGGCATAAATATTCGACCATCGTCCTGTGCATTAATTGTATTGCCATTACTTCTAGCTAGTTGCTGATTTCGACGGATTCGCTGAAAATTGTAGAAGCCGGGAATCATTTTAAAATCCTCGTTTTCATTGACTCCATATCGATAATAAATTTCATAAATATGCCTTACGTCTCCTGTGGTTTTTGCCAGAATGTCGTGATAGTGCTGGTATTCGCATGATTCTTTTTCAAGGCTGCCACAATAGACCAGCGATAAGTAGATGAATGCAACACAGTTTTCAATGGAAGCCATATCGTCATGTTGTCCCGCTTCAAATCCGAATGCGACATAGCCTAATTCATTGATATAGCTCAGAATTGGACCATTAAGGTACTCTTCAATACCTAAAATGATTGGTAATGGATATTGTGTTGTAAAGTGTCTGTTGAGCAGACTGTCGTTTACGGTGAGAAAGGGAAGGGTTTCGCTTGAGGTCGTGTGCATATCGAAGAAGTAGAAAGGCCCTTCTTCATCTTTTAGAATCTTACTTAACAGGTTATTGATTTCGATTTGTTCTGCCTGATCATGGTGAATAGCCGGATCACCATTTTGCGGCAATGAGGCTAGTAAATCTTTTGTCCACAGCCGATTTAAATCTTCTTTATGATAGCGTTCCCCTTTTTTTAAAGCCCACAAGTTTCCAGCTATCCCATAGATGCTTCCGCTGACTTTTTTGGCTTGCAATCGTTCAAAAACCCATTTGAGTGCAAATACTCCGGCTGGTTCATTTCCGTGAATCCCACCCATAAATACCAGGGTAGGCCCTTTTTTATGTCCCTTTACATGACCAATGATACGGTCTACTTCTATGGTGCTATCGAGAGCTTTGCTATGCACCTTCACTTTGGTCATATTGTTTGATGTCTTTTATGGTGACAATGCCAATTAAATGCTGGTTATGGACCACAGGGAGGCATCCGATTTCATTTTGTTTCATGATTTTGATTGCTTCTTGTATTTGCATTTCCGAATGTGCGAGTATTACATCCTCTTTCATGATATCTCCAACAGTCAAACTTTCGTCATAGGGTGTGTTTTGTTGAAATCTCTGCATGTGTGTCCAGGTAAGTATTCCACATATTTTACCATTGTCGCATTCAACAGGTATGTGATGGATGTTTTTCCACTGCATAAGTTGGGTGGCAAGCATGGCTATATCGTCCGTTTTGACCGTAAACAGCTTTGTTGACATAATATGCCCGACCTGGTAAGCATGTTCGTGGGTATTTGAGATATCTCCGATCTTAGGCCATTCATGTATGGGAAGGTCTTTTTGCTGGTTTTCATACATATTCTTAGTCAGCGCAAGCAATGCATCGTCTTTTCGTGTGGTTCTTTTAAGCCTGCGGTAGTTTGTAATGCTCCATTGCGCCCCGGTTTGTTTGATTGCACGTTGATCTATGATTTCAAGCAGACGCGTTGCTGTCTTAGGATCTACATTGGCTCTGGAAAGCCCTTCATAGGCTAGGGGGAGCAACTCTCTGGTAATGAGGTCTTTCACAGATACAAAACGATCTTTCCACTTCATTACAGATTGTTTGCCTGTTCGCGCTGCTTTAATGAAGTTGGCTTTTACATCCTGAAAGTCCATCAGATTAGTGATGTCATTATAGAGAGGGGATCTTCCTTTCATCAAACCTATCCAGAATGCAAAATTGGCCATCTCATCGATGATAGTAGGACCGGAAGGGATGTACCTGTTTTCGATTCGTAAGTGAGCTGCAGAATCGGTGGCGCCGTAGCATGCGCGATTCCACCTATATATGGTACCATTATGGGTATTTAATGCTTCCAGCTTTGGAATTTTGCCATTTTCAAGGTCTTCAAGTGAGTTACGTTTCACCTGTTTTGATAAGATGATTTTATGCTGTGCAATATCATTTTTGTAGATATCAGCAGCTGTTCCGTATTCCCAATCCTCACCAAAGCTGACGCGCGATATTTGATCTTTTAGCGCATAGGTGGAATGCCTCGTATCTATACTTTGCTGAAAAAGTGCAATTCTGGTTTCACTCCATAGTTCTCTCCCTAAGAGAAGAGGGGAATTTGCACAAATGCCCAGTACGGGTCCCGAAATGGCCTGAGCCCAGTTATAACTATCCACAAAATCGTCCGGATCTACTTGTAGGTGAAGTTGGAAGCTCGTATTGCAGGCCTCCATCAAAACGGAATCGTGGGTGATCGATAGTTCATCGACGCCTTTGATATGCAATTGAAAATCTGCACCTCTTATGCCTTTTACCATTTCGTTCAAAGACCAATAGCGTGGCTTTGGTGTCATGTACTCAAGTGAGAGTTCGGTTTTACTGATTGTAGGAAGTATTCCTGTAAGCAGGATTTGGGTGTCGAGTTTGCTTGCCTGACTCTCGGCTTTTTTAATAAGCGCGCGAAGCTGACTTTCCATTTGATTCAGACAGTCAGGACCTAAGTCAATCGGATCCAGGTTTATCTCGAGATTGAACCTTGCGAGTTCATTGGTAAAGTGGGGATCATTGATGGCTTTTAAAATTTCATCTGCATTTTTTTCAGGCCGCCAGTTTTTGGAAATCAAGCAGAATTCCTGCTCGGCTCCAATCCGACTAATGCCGGATTCGATGAGGTTACGTTCGAGCATAAGCTCCAAACATTTTACATCATTCAACAGGTGGCGAATGAATTGAGTTTTCACCAAATCTTCTGAAGCAGACTTTACCAATTGATCTCCCATATTCCGATATTTTAATCGGATAAAGATTGGGGAATAATCTATTGCATTGAATGATGAATGACAGTTCGAAAAATGACTTGGGTCAAGTCGTGGGTCTTAGTCTTCGATGTAAAATTGAATGGTAGAAACGATTCTAACTTTCTTCATTACACCGGAGTTTGGGTCAATATCACTGATAGAAAAAATGCCTTGATTTGCTGACTTGATTTTACCTACATTGGAGCCCGAATCCCTGGCAAATTTCTCAGCAGCTTCCCGGGCGTTTTTGGTGGCTTCCTCAATCATCTCAGGCTTGATATCGTTGAGTTTGGTATAGAGGTATTGGACGGGTTGCCAGGTGTTCTTCGAACCTATGACTAAACCCTGTCCAATGATGGTTGGAATCTTGAACATAGCCTGACTCATTTTGTCCAATTTTGTGGTCCTTAAATTGAAGTCGACTTTGGCAATATAGCGGTCTTGATTGTTGGCGTTTTGTCCACCATATAGCAACGCCCGATTGTCTTGTATTGTGGGTGCCCCGATTCGCAATTCGTCATCAGTGAATTCCAATTCAGAGAAAAAATCCTGAAGTATTTTGGTTTGTCTTTCCAATGTTCTTTGCAGCTGTGCAAGGTCGTTTCCGGAGACAGTTAACTCGAGTGGCCAGGTGGCAATGTCAGCCTGGACTTCACGCTCTGCCAGTCCTTTCACCGATACGGTTCGATCCAGCTTTTTTCCAGCAACATATGTTTGTCCGATGAAGTATCCCGACAGGATAATTGCGAGTGATAGGATGATGGAGGATGGAAGGTTTTGTTGTGACATGGCTTGAATTATTTGTAGGTGAAGATACTCAAACCTAACGAAATTCTAGTTGATTTCTTATCCGTCTAGATGCTAAATAAGACCTCTGGTTAAAGTGTATTGAGAGCAATTATAAATTAAAGTATTACCCGTAACAACTAATCGCAATTATCAGAATTACAATTAGTTATATTCAAATTATAATTATTACTAATATATTTAGTAAATCACTTCAAAGCGCTCTTATAAGTATCTAAACACCTTTCTCTGGCGGCCTTATGTTCTACGATTGGATCGGGGTAATTGTCTGTGTCTATTTCCGGCACCCACTTATTGATATACTTGCGATCTTTATCAAACTTATCTGTCTGGGAGTACGGGTTGAATATGCGAAAATACGGCTGAGCGTCCACCCCGGTTCCGGCAGCCCATTGCCATCCTCCATTGTTGCTGGCTAGTTCATAGTCCAGTAATTTTTCAGCAAAATATGCTTCTCCCCAACGCCAGTCGATGAGCAAATGTTTGGTCAGAAAACTTGCTACAATCATTCGAACGCGATTGTGCATGAAGCCCGTTTTGTTGAGCTCCCGCATGCCTGCATCCACGATCGGATAGCCGGTTTTTCCCTTCTTCCATTTTTCAAATTCTTCCTCATTGTTACGCCACTTTATATCGTCATATTTTCGATTGAAATTGGTGTCGACAACCTGCGGAAAATGCCACAAAATAGCTTGATAAAAATCTCGCCAAATCAACTCGTTCAGGTACTTCTCATTGAGTGCATTTGCCCGCCGCACAAGTTCCCTGATACTCACCGTTCCGAAGCGTAAATGAAGGCTCATTCTGCTTGTCCCTTTGATGGCAGGAATGTCCCTTGTTTCGTCGTATTTATCTACTACTTTTTCATCCAATTCACGTGAAGAAAATTCGATTCCTGCGGGCTCAAATCCAATCTCTTTTAGTGTCGGAATTTTGTGTGCTGCAGACTGATACCAATGGCTCTCTTCTTCTGATTTGAAGGAGCTGAGGTGACCTCCGGTTAAGGATTTTTTCCAGAGCTTACTATAAGGAGTGTATACCACATAGGGATCACCATTGTCTTTAACTACTTCATCTTTTTCAAAAATGACATGGTCTTTTTTGGCCTTGAATTCAATGCCTTTTTCATTGAGCAGTTCGTAAACTTCTTTGTCACGCTCACGTGCATAAGGTTCATAATCACGGTTGGCCCAAACTACTTTTATCTCATAATCTTCCAATAGATTTTTCCAAATTTCAATCGGCTTACCGATGCGCACATCCAGGCTTCCACCGTGCTCTTTTATTTCTTTTTGTAGCCGTTCAATCTCTTGATGAATGAACTCAACGCGTGCATCATTTTTGGGTAGTTCGTCCAGAATGTTGGTATCGAATATGAAGATCGGTTGCACAGGATGCTCTGCCTGATGTGCATGATATAGTCCTCTATTATCTTCCAATCGGAAGTCTCTTCTGAACCAGAAAATGGTGACTTGTGGTTTACTCATTTTACTTTGCTTGATAAGAAATCAGATTCTTTGCCATGTTTCTAAAGATCGGGCCATGAAGTGGAAACACCAGATACCAATACAACCTGCCCCAAAGTCCCAATGGTCTGAAAGTGGCTGTCTGCACTAAGTAATTTTTTCCCTGATCGGGTTTGATCCTGAATTCAAGCCAGGCATCTCCCGGTAGTTTCATTTCAGCAAACAGCAAGAGCCGATACTCTTTCTTGTTGGCGTAAAGCACCCGCCAAAAGTCCAGCGCATCACCGCCTTTTAAGTCATTTGGACTTCTTCTGCCTCTTCTCAAACCTACACCTCCGACCAGCTTATCCAGGAAACCTCGTATTCTCCAGAGAAAATTACCATAGTACCAGCCGCGTTCACCACCGATTGCCCAAACGTTTTCAATTACTTCGTTTGGATCACGCTCAAACGGGTATCTTCTTACATCTTTAAAACAGCCGTGTTTGGGAGCTTCCAACTGCTGGAGAAATGAATAGCTAAAATCAGGATTGGAAAATGAGTCTTTCCAGCTAGAGACAACCTGCTTTTGATTGATTCTCAAAAAGGTGCGTTGCAATGATTCCTTATAGCTCAATTTTTGTATGGGAACGATATCATCAATGCTATTGTCACGAACGATAACCTCGTTTTTCATGCTATCTACGAGATTTCTTGCCAATCTATAGGAAGTAGAGGTGACCAAATACAACCAAAGTGAGGAGAGCTTAATAGTTAATACCGGAACTGTGATAATGTATCGTTTGAGGCTCCTGACTTCTGCGAATTGCAAAAGCATTTGCTTGTATGTGAGGACGTCTTTGCCTCCTATGTCAAATGTTTGATCAAAGGCTGTTTCGTGAGCAAGAACTCCCATAAGGTATTCTATCACATTGAAAATGCCAATCGGCTGGCACTTACTGTTGAGCCATTTAGGAGCAATCATGACTGGCAGCTTCTCCACCAAGTCTCGGATAATTTCGAATGAGGCACCTCCCGAGCCAATGATTATAGCGGATCTCAAAACTGTGACGCTGGCTTTGGCTTGCTTTAAGATTTCTTCTACATTTTGCCTGGAAGAGAGGTGATCGGATAGTTTTTCGTCGTTGGCAATACCACCCAGATAGATAATTTGACTCGCATTGGTTTGGCTCAGGAAGGAGATAAAATTCTCAGCGGTGGTTGCCTCCAGTTTACTGAATTCCTTGCTGTTTGAGGTCAAAGAGTGAATGAGGTAATAGGAAGCTTCAATGTCTTTTGGAAGTTTTTCCAGGCTTTCCCTATCTAGGAAGTCACATTCTACGACTTCCACGGATTTGAGAAATTCTTCATCAAAGTCCTCAAAATCGAACCTGCGCTGATCCCGAACCGGACAAACAACTTGATGTCCGGCATTGACCAACTCCGGGAGCAAGCGCCTGCCAATATAACCTGTAGAACCTGTGAGTAGTATTTTCATTTTAGAGTGGTCGAACCGCTGACAAGCCTCCGTCCAGACCGATGATTTGGCCCGTCATCCAGCTTGAATCTTCTGTTAAGAGAAAGGTAGCCAATTTTGCGACCTCTTCTGCAGTTCCAACTCTATTCAAAGCATGTCTTTTGCCCGAATTCTCCTTTTTCTCATCTGAAGAAAGAATTCTTCTTGCCAGTGGAGTGTCTGTTACCGAAGGTGCTATACAGTTGACGCGGACTTTTGGAGCGAGTTCGGCGGCTAATGAACGTGTGATTCCTTCCAAAGCGCCTTTGCTTGCTGCGACAGAGGAGTGAAATGGCATGCCTTGCTGCACTGCAACTGTGCTGAAGAAAACAATAGATGCATTTTCATTCTTCTTGAGCTGTTTCACAATAGGTTGTAAGGTTTTCACAGCTCCCAGCACATTAATAGAAAAATCTTCTTGAAAGTCTTCTGGTTTTAACCCATGGAAGGGTTTCAGATTGATAGTACCAGGACAGTAGGCAAATCCGTCTATGGTTTCTAAATCTATTTCTGGTGATGAATCTGAGGTGACATCATACTCAATATGCGTAACATTGGATAATGACCCAATCTCACCTTTACTCCTGGATAATACGGTGACGTTGTTGCCGGCTTCTGAGAGTTGCCTGGTTATTTCAAATCCAATACCTGAGCTTCCGCCAACGATGATATAATTTTTATTCATGCAATCTTAACCGCGAAGACTGTTGAAAGTTTTGATCATTTTGGAATTACCAGCCTAATTGTTTTTCGCGTACCTAAGCTCTACAGATACCAAAAGAGCAATAATGACGATTTCAATGATGAAATAACAAATCCCAAGAAAAGTGAGCAAGTGATAGTGCCAGATTACCAATCCAAGTGTAGTGAGGCAATAAAGCGCATTTACAAAAGCGATAAACTTAAGATATGGTCGCCACATGATAGGGGTTAGAAAGTAGCATGTAAAAGAATAGAGAGCAAAGATTAAGGCCAAACCGGAAAGTGTGTAAAGCACATTTATCGGCATCCCACACCAGCTGTTGAATTGAACCAATACAAAACCCAGGAAGAATGCAGATACAATCGCACCTATTCCATCGATAAAGAAAATTTGCTTAGAGCTAAGTTTTGAGATTCTATTCGAAAATGCCATTTGAATTAAAAGACATTGAGTGTATGCATGCCTTCTACAGGAAAGGTGATGCCTGTAAATCCATCTGGGGTTTGAATGGCCCTAATGTTTAGTTGTAGCTTCCACTCTCCACGCCCAAAACGCTCCTTACTTATCTGTATTTCTCGGGCTTTGGCATTCCTCCAATTTGGACTTACTTCTTCTTCTGACCGATCCAAGCCATTCATCCATACTTCATTTGCATACCAGCCATCATGGTTCCACCATAATTCGCTTAGCGCATTATCAGGTTGCGGAGCTCCCTCTTTTAAGAACCATTCGCCAAGCTGAGCAGAAATATGCAAATTGAGGGTGTCAGCTAGGTTTGGACAGAGCACTTTCATGTCCAGAGTGCCATAGCTTCCTTCCGGATAGTCGTAGGCGACCCATACATAATGATCATTTTGATAGAAATAGAGACTAACCTCTTCAGAGAGAATGATAGGCTCAACACCTAATCCTTGGAAATCTTCTAGATTGCCATCTACCAAAGGCGGAGTAGGTGTTTTAGACTGCTGACAAGAGAAGATCGTTACCGCTATGCAGGCAATGATAAAGGTTGGTTTGAATTTCATTGGGAGTTGAATTGATTTGAAGGAATTACGCTTTCAAGCCTGTAAGGTTGGAAAGGAATCAATTAATCTTCATCTTTGTTGCGCTGCTTTTGGCTATTGATGTATGCAACTCCAAAAAGTGAAATGCCAATAATGAGGCCAAAGAAATATTCGCTGAACGGACGTCCAACGTATGCACTATAGATACTAAAAAGGAGACTAATGGCGCCAATGACCATTACGATTAGATTTGTTTTTCTATTCATGATTTTTACAGCTCAGCTTTGACTAAGGTAATCAATGATGCGCTCTATGACTCCAGGTAAGCAATCAAATGCTGGTGTAGAAAATCTGACCATGCTCTTGAACATACATCAAAACAAATGAATTCAGGAATGAGACCTTCATGCTCAAAATGTAATTGTGTGTGTTCGCTACTTATCTCTTTTAGTCTCCAATGTATTTTCGTGCCGACCCATTCTTTTTGCACACCTTCGAGTCCTTCTATGATTTGATTGGCGTCTACGCACTCCCAAATCATCTCTTTGTTTTCTTGATATTTAATAACCTTGAACTGGTACCAGGGCTCTGCCCAGGATACTTTGAAAACTATTCCAGCCTCTGTTATTTGATGATCCTGATTTCCCCACCAATCCTCAAGCTGTTTACTAATTGCGCGGAATACTGCAGAGGCAGGTCGATTGATTTCGATCGAAGTAGTGTAGTGATTCATCTTTCTTATTTACCTCCATGAGCGATTGAAGTAATGTGAATTGGACAAATTTCCGTTATCTGCTCAAAACGAAGTGATAATCTGTACGCCTCTATTCTGAAACTTATCCATATTGGGTAATGCGGTTGCTGCTTCTTGAAGGGTTATCGTTTGATCAATAAGTTTTTCTGGCTGTAATGCTCCGCTTTTAATCATTTCAAGCATCTCTGGGTACTTATGTGCCTGCATGCCATGACTGCCAATAATCTCCAATTCATGGGCCAATACCTGATCCATAGGCACTTTGGGGTGTTGATGATCATCGGTCATGAGTCCAACTTGAATGTGCTTACCTCTTTTTCTGAGACTTGAGATTGAATTGAAACATGTGGTTGGGCTACCCAAGGCATCAATGGAAACATGAGCACCACCACTGGTGATTGACTTTATGGATTCTGGAATATTGTCAATCAGTGACGCATTTATCGTGTGAGTAGCACCTATTACTTTTGATAGTTCTAGGGCTTCTTCATTAATGTCAATTGCGATCACTTGAGCACCCAACGCATTTGCAATCATGATTGCAGAAAGGCCAACTCCACCACAACCATGAATAGCAACATATTGTCCTCCAGACACTTTTCCTTGCTCAACAATTGCCCTGAATGATGTAATGAATCGACAGCCGAGAATGGCAGCAGTTTGATCTGCTATTTCTTCGGGGATATGGACCAAGTTTAAATCCGCATGATCCAGAGCCACATATTCAGCAAAAGATCCCCAATGCGTGAAGCCGGGTTGTCTTTGATTGTCGCATACCTGCTGATTACCTGAATGACATTGCGGACAAGTGCCGCATCCACTGACAAACGGAACAGTGACTCGATCTCCAACCTTGAAGTTCGATACTTCCTTTCCTACTGCTTCAATAATGCCAGCCAGTTCATGACCCGGCACATGCGGTAATTCAATGTCAGGATCATGCCCCATCCACCCATGCCAATCACTTCTGCACAACCCTGTCGCTTTGACACTGACGATCACACCATGATTTTTTGAAGTAGGATCATTCATTTGCTGAATGGAAAGTGGGCCTTGAAATTTTTCGTAAACGAGTGCCTTCATTTTTTTAGATCGTTAATCATGCGTTTGGTTGCTTCAGCAAGTGTAATTTTACGATCTATGTAGTCACTAAGATGGATATCAAGGTATGGATAGTAGCTTGAAAATACGTTGTTCCTTTCCATGTATGTGATCCGGTATGATATTCCTAATTCTTCAAGTAATTGTTGAGTGAGCTTACCGGTAAAGTAGAAGAGGTACGAATGACCTAACTGTCTGGGTGATTCTACATTCAGTGTCTCGGCGACATCTTTAATGGTTCCGCCTATAAAGTATGAGCGTGATAGAATCAAGTGGTGAGCCGACTCATGATAAAGAAGCTCCAACCAATTACCAGGTACGTCATTTTCACCAATGGCATTCATTACAACATGTGTGGGAAAAATTGTGGTATATGGACGGTTGCGTAGATTTCGCCTGGAGACTTTCGCTACATAGACAATATCAACCGTTAATTTTTCTGACTGCCAAAATTGTCTAGCTAAAGTAGTTATTTGGTCTACGAATCTCTGTTCCGTGCTTCTTATCGTCTCAATATTTTCTTTAAGTACTGACCTACAGGCTTTTTCATGAAGTGGCCAAAATTCCTTCCTGTAAACATCGCTCACTGCTTTAAGAACTTTCATGTGATCCTGAAATTTGACTGGAATTTCTGACAGATTCTGATCATTAGTAATCCATTGCTTGAATTCAGTCATGTAAGCGCTTGTTCTTAAATCCTGCTCAACAAGATTTTCACGATAGTATGCTAAGGATGCCTCTAATTTGGCTTGTGCGGCTGAAGGAATCTTTTTGTTAATAATAGTGCTATCCTCGTTGACATTCAGAAAAGATTCTAAATGAAGAAAGTGATGAAGGTTAAACCAGTAGTTGATATTGAAGGAATAATACTTGGTTGCATCGTGATAGATATCTTGTGCGACCAGCGGCACATAGATCAATAGCAAGCAGAGGGATATAGCGACCTTTTTCATGAGTTTAATTTACTCATTATCTATCCGCTTCTTGATAAGCACAATTTGTCCCATGTGATTAGCCTGATGTTCCATCACATGATACCATGCCCAATAATAGTTATACTCTGCGCCTCCTGGGGCATTGTCTCTCATCTGTGTAAGCCATGCATCATCTTTTGATTTTAATAATTCTTTGGTTTTG
The DNA here is from genome assembly GCA_006969745.1 of Cytophagaceae bacterium. Lineage (GTDB taxonomy): Bacteria > Bacteroidota > Bacteroidia > Cytophagales > Cyclobacteriaceae > Ekhidna. Next base: position 475,066 of record CP030886.1, on the reverse strand, counting down.
GCACGTACTTCATCCCATTTTTCGAGGTAGTAGGTTATAGGCTTGCCTTGAAGCTCTTCACGCCCTTTATCCCCCAGGTTTAGCGCAGTAAGCCATTCGGCGTCTTCAGTTTCATCAAGCCTTTCATCAAAGAATGTAGACTTCTGATAATACACCTCAGTGGCTGCCAGGTGAAGAATCAAAGCGCCAATACGGTTGGCTTGATTGTCAAGCAAAAAGTCAGTCTCTTCTTGATCTAATCCTTTTGCATGATAGGTGACACGCGCCTTTAGATCATCCAACATGCTAACCAAAGCACCGACCTGGGGTGCATATCCTTCTGTGTTGATAATCGCATATTGTGCTGAAAGTGAATAAACAAAGATGAAGAGTAGAGCAGGGGAAAGGATGAGACGTTTCATATGTTTTTGATTTGAGATCACAAGGTATTGATTTTATTGAATTTCGCTATTTCAAGGAAAATGGGCATTTACCAGGCAAGTTTAAAAATTACCATTAGGCTATCCCGTTTTATGGAAATATTTTGTAAATTTCTAGTCCACCAAATCCACCGAAACCATGAAATTTTTCAAGGTACTCACGCTATTTATTGCCTTTCATATTCATGCACAAGATCCCATGGGTGTTCACTTTATAGATGTAGGCCAGGGCAGTGCTACACTTCTGGAGTTTCCTTGTGGAACCATCTTAATTGATGCCGGAGGCGAGAACAACTCTGTAGTAGATGGCAAAGAGCGGCTCAAAAGCTATCTACAGGATTTTTTCAAAAGGAGAAGTGATCTCAACAAGACCATTGATCTGTTTGTGCTCACTCACGCCCACATTGATCACACATATGGTGCCCAATATGTATTTGACAACTACACGGTAAAGAATGTGATCACCAATGGTCGAACTTTTGGATCAGGAAAAAAGAATCAGAATGCGATTCAGGATGCCATCAAGGAGCTAGCGGCCAATTCAGATCCAGATGATGACATTGGATACTACGAGGCTATTGCTGACGATATTGATGATACAGGCGAAACCAGCATTGTAATTGATCCGATAGAATGTGCAAATGCTGATCCACAGGTACATCTTTTTTGGGGAAGAATGCTCGACAGGCAAGGACTTAACAATACCGAATACACTAATGGCAACAACCAATCGGTTGTGGTAAAAGTCACCTATGGTGAATCTTCTATTTTGATTACCGGTGATTTGGAGGAGGACGCTATTGACCTACTTGTTGAGCATTATGAATCTGAATTGGATGTCGATCTCTATGTGGTTGGCCATCATGCTTCGCGAAATGGCACTACAATCGAGCTTGTCGAAGCGATGACTCCTGAGATAGCGGTAATGTCTTTTGGCGACCCGCGTGTGACCCAATCATGGACAGCCTGGGCCTATGGACATCCGAATGTAGATGTGGTAGAAATATTGCAAGCTCATGTAACCGGAACACGTCCGGAAAAAGAAGTGTGGGTAGGCGATGGAGCTAAGAAGTTTTATCCGATCGAGGTAGATAAGGCCATTTACGGAACAGGCTGGGACGGAAGCATATCTTTCGAGGCTGGTTTTGATGGAACATGGAGTGCGCCGGTTTTTAAACCAACCAAGTTTCTGACGGGCAGCAGTCTGATCAATGTAAACAATGCTACTCAGGCAGAGCTTGAGACTTTGCCAGGTATCGGGCCAACGAAAGCCAAGGCGATCATTGCGCATCGACTTGCCAATGGTGAATTTGCCTCAGAAAGTGATCTACTCAGCGTATCTGGGATTGGCCCATCCACCATGAGCCAGATCCGGGATTTGATTGAATATTAGTATGAAAATAAGAAAGAATTGAGGAGTTAGTTAATTAAGCTTCGTCACCTTTTCAATAAACTTCTCTGCCGCTTTAAAGAGCTTTTCTTTCTTCTCTTCATTCATCTTCTTCAACGTTGCTACCATCATGGACATTCGTTGATTTTGTGCAAATGTCTCCATGTTTTCATTGATGAAACGCCAGTAAAGTCCATTCACAACATCTTCCCAATCTCCTTTGCCATAGTGACTCATCTTGCGAATGTAATTGGCACCGCCAATGTACGGTTTGGTGGCGAAGATGCCTCCATCGGCAAATTGACTCATGCCATACACGTTGGGCGCCATCACCCAATCCGAAGAGTCCACATACATTTCCATGAACCATTTATATACTTCTTCAGGATCTATTTCACAGAGTAGCATGATGTTTCCTAATACCATCAGGCGTTCGATGTGATGGGTATAGCCATATTTCATCGCCTTGTTTATCGAAGCGTCAAGAGGAGGAATGCCGGTAGTTCCGTCGTACCAGCAGTCCTTCAATTTTCGTTTGTGGTTGAAATGGTTTGTGTTGAGTTGCTCATCATACTCATGATAGATACCACGCATAAACTCCCGCCAGCCAATAATCTGTCTCACAAAACCTTCCACGCTTGGGTAGTGTGTATCATGTTCTTCATAGTATTCGAGGGCTTTATCCACCACCTCATCCGGTGTAATCAATCCCATGTTGATGTACGGTGACAGCACGGAGTGAAATACAAATACTTGCTTATGATCGATAGCATCTTCATAGGGTCCAAAATTTTCAAAACGCTCTTTTAGAAAGTCATTGAGCAGGTATAATGCTTGCCTTCGCGTGGTTGCCCAATGAAAGTTGCTGGTTTCTCCCGGATGATCCGCAAATAATTTATCCACCAGTTTAGTTACTTCCTCGGTATGCTCAGTAGGATGGGAGGTTGGGGTATCAGGTACATTGATGTCTTTTGGCAACTTCTTCCGATTTTCTTCATCAAAAGACCAACTGCCATGAAGCGGAGATTTACCATCACTCTCCAGCAAAATACCCAAATCTTTACGCTGCTGCTGATAGAAGGTATGCATAAAAGGACGTTTCGAGCTTTCGTTGTATTCTTTGAATTTGGCTTTGCTTGTGATAAAACCCGGAGAGTCGACTATCGTAAGATTGAGTTTCTGTTCTTTACAAAAGTCACGAATTTGCTTTTCGAAGAAGTGATCTTCTATGTCGTAGGTAACAAGCTCTGTAATAGATTCATGTTCTTTTAAGGTTTCTCTGAGCTTGTCCTCATAGCTTAAATCTTTATTGGATGTGGTAAGCTTGTGGTAGGCTAGTGCGTATTTTTCTTCAACATCATCTGCATGCGATCGCATGGCAGAAAGAAACAAAACAAGTTTATGCTTATGATACTTGAAGTGCGTGCATAGCCCTGCATCCTCCGCCATGAAAAATAACGTAGAGTCATCAGGATAGAGATGACTGTGATCCGAAAATAGACAGTTGCCAAGAATGAGCGCAAGTTTGTTGTAAGACATGGTTGATTAACTCTGGCAGGAAAGTATTGTTGGCGAGTTGTCAATCAATCAGCGATTGTCCATGCTCAGTGCCTCTTCCAAACCAATGAGTCTAATATCTTCACGTTTTCGCAATTCGCGTAAAAACCAGCCTTTATGTCCTGCACCGTAGGTGATGAGTATGCGCTTACCTTGATTGGCATTTTCATCTAATGCTTTGGCAATGTTTGCATAGTGAGCCTTATTGATATTGTCCCATCCACCTGCACCCAGTTCTTCATTGAAGAGCTTATTGTAAACGCTCAAAGCCACTTCAGCAGCTTCATCATATGCATCTGAATTGATCCAAAAGGGATCAAATTCTCTGCCCGATGCTTTTTTAATAGAATCTGACTTGAAGCGTGCACGTCCGTACGCCTGCCAATCATCGTAGCGATCCGGATTATCTCGAACGGAACGCATCTTCTCCAGCCGCGCATCTGCCATCTCCTCAGTCCAGGCGGCGGTTGGAATGAGTTCGAAATCCATTTCTTTGGTTAGTGGAATAATTACATCAATATACTCTGGAAAGCGTGCCACTCGAGATTCGTTTACCACTCCCGTCTCAGCGTAGGTTGTCATGGCTTTTTCAAATCGATCCGGAGGAATCTCAGTAAGGATGATATCAGGATCTATCTCTATAACCATATTTCTTAAAATTTCTGTAGAAAATTCTTCCTCAGTGAGATGGCTTCCATGAATTAATCCCAGGACAAGTACTTCATTTCGATTGTCCGAATTGCAAGCAAATAGGGATAGGATAATGAGTATACAAAGGAGTCTTTTCATTGCCATAGAATCTGACTCCTAAGTTATAGCTTTGAAAGCTACCGGCTTACAAAAATTTGATACTCGGTATGTATCGCAGCGGTTTGTTTTTCTGTATCAATGATGTATTGATAAGGATGGATATGAAATTGTAAACATAGGCTCCAAATACAAATAAAGATCCTACACTAATAAGTAAGGCTAGGGAAGGATCTGGCGCACCAAAAATGAGCAATGCCCCGGTAAGTATGATTCCTAAAAATAGCAATAGGTTCCATGTAATCTGGAAGTTGACAAGTGCAGATCCTGCTTCATCTAGTCGAGTAATACGTCCTTTTTTTGAGTGCCAGATGATGTAGGGAACCATAATTCCAAGTAGAGGGAATAACAAGAAAAAAAGCGCTGATAAGTTCATACTTTTAATAAAAGTTATGTTTTCCTCTATTGCCCAATCTGCCAGTTCTTCCGGAGTAGTATCCAATGCGTATGCAATTTTCTTAAGCGAGTCGCCCAGCGGCTCGGTTTCTCCATTTTCAATCCGTTGAATGGTCCGTAAACTCAATCCTGATTTTTCGGATAGTTCGTCTTGAGAAATTCCTTTTCTATTTCGTAGCTCTTTGATTTTAGTAGTTGCTTTCATTGCCTTTTTGTTTTGATTTCAAAATACAGGACAAATCTATTTTGTGTAATCTAGTGATGCTACGACATGTTTGTGACATCCTTACGTCATCCTTGTCTCTGTGGCTATTAACCACAATTTATCGAGTCAGAAAGATTTTTTTGAAGAAAGATCAAGGTTTATCTTCATTGGGTAGCAGCGAAGTGATCTTTTGAAATAAAAGTCGTATTACAAAGTCCGAATCCCCAGATTTGACCAATTTTGATAAATGGAGCAGTGGATGTCCTTTCCTTGGCTGGAGTCTTTGACGATGAGCGTTTTACTTATTGGAGGATTGTCGGGTACTGTATTGCTTTTGAGCAAGTATCCATCAGGTAGGTGGCTTGGACTTCTTACACTTGCATATTTAAGTGTATTGATGTCAAAGCAATTTGATGTACCAAAAGTCACTACAGCCTTCATCGTTCCAGCTTCAGTATTTTTCTTTCTTTATTGCAACGCGTTTTTCTATCAAAAGAAAAGGATAAATGTCATACATCTGATGCCCATCCTGGTCATGATAGGCATTTTGTTTGTGGTATTTGACGTATCCCTCTTAAATGCTGCAGCGGGATTGGTAGCTATAGGATATATAGGAAATACGTTGAATCTGATGTTGAATGAAAGCAAGTCCAGGGGCTTTTCATATTTTCTTAATCCCGGAGGGCGCATTATTTGGTTCAGAAATTTTGTTGCGTTCAATATCTTCTTTATTGCAATTTTCTTTTTCGAAGTTCCCACGCTGATATTTACAGTTCTCTATTTGCTATATCTAGCTCAGATTCTGTATCAGGTATTGAAAGAGTCATCATTTCTTGCTCCTATTCCAGTAGGCACCAAATACCAAAAGTCAACACTTACTCCAGCCATTAAGTCATCGATTGTAAATAAGTTGGAAGAGGTGATGGATGTGCAGAAGTTTTATCAGCGAGATGATGCATCGTTGACTAGGCTTGCAGAAGAGCTGGGAGCCACTACTCATCATTTGTCTCAAGTGCTCAACGAATCGCTTAAAATTAGCTTTCAGGATCTACTGGCACGCTATAGGGTACGTGAAGCCTGTCGGATGTTACGACAAGAACAGTATGAGCAGGTGAAAATCGAGAACATAGCCACCATGGTGGGCTACAACTCCAAATCTGCTTTTAATACCGCGTTTAAGAAGCGCACGGGTCTTACTCCGTCGGATTATCGGGACGCCAAAGACGTTCGGACTTATGGGGAAGAACGTCTAACCGAACGGAAAGCACCATCGAACGATGGAAGCTCATTTAGTTTGAATCATGTTTTTAACCCCAAAATTAGAAGTGGCATGATTCAGCATTTTTTTAAAATATTTAGCAGAAATGTAAAGCGGAATGCTCTGTTTTCATTTCTCAATGTATTTGGTCTCACTGTAGGTTTTACCTGCAGCATCCTCATTTATCTGTATGCACAGGATGAACTGGCGTATGATAAAGAGCTTCCGGATTGGGATCGGACATATCGTATTGTTTGGATGTCTGATAACCCTCAGACACGTACGCCACATCCGATGGCACAGGCAATGGTTGCGGATTTTCCGGAAGTAGAACAGGCTGTGAGCATTTCTCCCTGGTATGGACCTGGGCTTAGTAGAGATGAGATCAGGGTAAAGAATGTGAAAACAAATGTCATTTTCGAAGAGCCGGATTTCTACTTTGTTGATTCTACATTTTTGGAGGTCTTTCAATTGAAGGTATTACAGGGTGATAAGGATGCATTAAAAAAACCATTCTCATTCGTAATCTCAGAGTCAATGGCAAAGAAATACTTTGGTGATTCAAGCGCGATTGGACAAGAACTTGAAATTAATGATATGCCCAATGCTGTGTCCGCAGTAGTGGAAGATATGCCGGAGCACTCTCATTTTCATTTCAATGGACTGATATCGTATGTGACGCTCAAGCAAATCAATCCGGGAAGCAACTGGATGACATGGGCAGATTTCGGACACTTTAATTACATCAGATTGAAGGAAGGGGCATCTTATCAGAAACTAGAAGACAAAATTCCTGAATGGGCTTTGGGTTACATAGATGTAGATGAAAGCAGGAAAGAAATTATCCTTGCCAGAGAACAAAAATTTGAACTTCAGCCTATTTCATTTATTCATCTAAATTCCCATCTAAGGTGGGAGCTTGAGAATAATGGTAATGTGCTCTATATCTACATTTTGCTGGTTGTTTTAGGTTTTCTCATTCTAATCGCTGCGATCAATTATACCAACCTCACTACCGCAAAATCAATGGAACGAGCAAAGGAAATTGGTGTAAGAAAAACACTAGGTGCTGTGTCTAAGAATTTATCCGGCCAGTTCTATCTGGAGTCAATTATATTTTCTTTAATGGCGCTCATATTTTCATTTTTAATTGTTTCCCTATTACTAAATGGATTTAACTCACTGAGCGGCAAGCAATTTCAAATAGGTGATTTATTTATAGCCTCATTGCTAACTAAAGCAGTGACAATGGGCGTTGTGGTAGGATTAATAGCAGGGTTTTATCCAGCAGTCGCTTTGTCCGCCTTTAAGCCAACTGAAGTACTTAAAGGGAAGCTGGCAAGTAGCGCAAAAGGTGTGCGTTTAAGAAGTGCGCTAGTCATCCTTCAATTCACTATTTCAGCCATATTGATTTGTGGAAGCTTTATCATCTACAATCAGCTTCAATTCATGAAATCTAAAGATCTTGGCTTTGATCAGGAAGCTGTGATTTCTCTGAATGTTCCCATAAGCATAGCTAAGGGAAATGTAGACTTAGATGCGCTCAGAACTACACAAAACCAATTGAAATCGATCAGTGGAGTGAAGTCATCTGCTCTGGCATCGAGTGTTCCGGGTGGGCAGTTTAACCAACATCCGTACTTTCTAAGAAATACGCCAGATAATAGGGTGGATGCTTCGCAGATTATGGTTGATTATGAAATAGAAAAAGTGCTGGGGCTAGAATTGGCTGATGGACGCATGTTTGATAAATCTTTTGCGCAAGATTCAGTAGGCGGAGTTATCATCAATGAATCATTCGCGAAGCAATTGAATGTTGAAAATCTAATTGGAATGACCCTGGTTCAGGATGCTAGTGGTCGTGAATTTGAAATGAGGATTATAGGCATTGTCAAAGACTTTCACTTTCAATCATTGCATCAGGAAATTCAACCGCTACTTATGGCTGTTCAGCCTCTCGGAGCGGGACATTTGCTGGTTAAACTTGAAGGCCAGCAATTTGCTCAAACAATAGCCAAAATTGAAGAGATCTATAACGCAAATATTGAGAGCGAACTCCCTTTCGAATACCATTTTCTTGATCAAGATCTAGCTGATCTCTACGAGCAGGAAGAAAAAACACTTTCCATCTTTTCTGTCTTTTCACTGGTGGCCCTGGTATTGGCAAGCCTTGGGCTTTTGGGAATGGCTATCGCCATGCTTAATCAGCGTATTAAGGAGGTAGGTATGCGGAAGATATTAGGAGCAACATCAGGACAGATCATGCGGATGATTTTGGGTCAGTTTGTACAATTGGTTGGGGTAGCCATCGTCATTGGCTTACCACTTTCATACATACTCATGCAGAGCTGGATTGCTGAATTTTCCTATAGGGCTCCATTCGGCATTATGCCATTCTTGGGAGCCGTCATTGTGCTTTTGATGGTGGCGGTAATCAGCGTAATATCAGCTGTGATGAAGATTACCTACTCAAACCCAGTGGATGCCTTGCGCTACGAGTAGAATAGCGGTTAGTCCAAAGTGACTTTCTTCATTCGGATTTGATCGACATTTCCCATTTCTGTCCAGGCAAAAAAGAGGGCATTGTTGTGATATTCCATTTGAGGAAAGCCACTTCCTCGTTCTTCGGAGGTCAAGGCAACCACATATACCGGCGACATTGAGCCATTTCTACTTACAATTCGATATTTAATAGCAGATTGCTTCCCACCATCCAGCCAGCTTACTGCGGCTGTTTGATCATCGATCATTGAAATGTCCACTCTACCTACAGGAGAAGTTTCATCTATGATGATTGGTGCCTCAAAATCATCTCCAGATTTAAAAGCCACTTTTATTTTAGGTCTACTCAATGCTGCCGTATACCATGCAACAGCTATGGTGCTGTCCGATGCATCCATCCTTGGCCCATTCACAGGGCAGCCTGCAATATTCCAATTGTCCATGGCTACAAGCTTCGGTTCTACCCATATGCTGTCTTTTTTTGTGACGTATGCCATATCTCGCACCTCGTCGACTGAACGATCTCTGTATACAAAAACAGGCCCGTCACCAGTCATCACTCCACTTGTCTGGCAGCAGTCACATACACGATTGTCCAGCTCTGCTTCTTGAGAAATAATTCCTTGCAAATCAATAATTGCGGTTCGAAGAGTCATCGCGCCGTTACTACCTCCGTGCTCACTATGATCACCACCTCCGGTATTTCGTCCATCCAGCCAGGCAAGTGTGAAAGAGGAGTTATTATTTGGGATCATGGTTACAAAACCGTGTTCTGTTGGTGTGCCATCGGTGTGAGGAATTATGGCTCTAGACCAATTGGCTGAGTCTTTTGCCTTTATCACTACATTGACATTATACGAGTAGGTGCCCACATCGCTTTTTGCGAGGTAGTGGGCAATTTTGTTCCCCTCATTATCAACCGACATCATGGGATAATCTGCCCAGTTTGCAAACCAATCATTTCCTTTTGCGATCATTTCAGGGTCTGACCATCCTTCTATCCCTAATCTTGAATATTTTAAAACTACCCAGTTTGAATCCATTTTTTTTTCAACCCACGAAAGGTATAGCTTGCCATCCTGGCCATGAATGAGGTAAGGTAAACTGGAGTTGGGAGCAGCCGGACTTTCAACTTCTTGCAGCCCCGCTTTTAATTCTTCAGGTTGAGATGTATTACAAGCGATAAAAATCACTGCGATTAAAAAACAGTAGATACTTGTATGGGTTATTTTCATACCATGCAAAATAGTACCATCGTTTCAATTGATTGTCCATCACATCTGATATATGTTTCAGATCAGGAGCCGGGACTCGCCAGAATGACAGATGGTGACAGGGTGATTTACCTGGATGAAAATGGAAAGGAGGTACTTGATGAGTTTCAAATCGAGCGAATTGATAAGTTGGTAATTCCTCCCAATTGGAAAGACACCTGGATTTGTAAGCTTGAAAATGGCCATTTGCAGTGCACAGGAAGAGATGAGCGCAATCGAAAGCAATACCTCTATCATGCAGACTGGCTCGAATACCGGCAGAAAAGTAAATTCAAGCGGATGGTCGAATTTGGTGAAGCACTTCCGGAGATTAGAAAAAGAATCAATCATCATTTGGAGGAAGCTGGCTTCAACAAGGAAAAGGTGCTGGCGATAGCGATCAAGCTCTTGGATCTACATTTCCTGCGAATTGGAAACGATTTCTATCTTTCTGAAAATGAGACTTATGGGCTAACAACCTTGAGAAGAAAGCATATTGAAAAGAACGGAAAGTCGCTAGAACTCAGCTATAAAGGCAAAAGCAATAAGTATCGAAACATATCAATCGAGAATAGAAAGCTGGTGAAGCTTTTGCAAGAAGTAAATGAACTGCCTGGATATGAAGTGTTCAGATATAAGGAGGGAGGCGAACGGAAAAGGATTGATTCTGGTGATGTCAATGCGTTTATTCGAGACTTGAGTGAAGATCAATTTTCTGCAAAGGATTTCAGGACGTGGGGCGGCACGGTGAGTGCGGTGGAAATTTATCCGGAGGCTCTTCGAGAAGTTGAGGAAAATCCAAAAAAGAAACTTGAGACTGCTATCGTGAGACGCGTTTCAAAAATTTTAGGAAATACCGTATCAACAGCAAGGGAATATTATATTCATCCCAAAGTATTGAAATACTTGATAGAGCATGGAAATGAGATCCCCATCGATCAAAAGAAAAAGGAATTTTTCAAAGAAGAAGAAGCTAAAGTTCTAGCCATCCTGAAAAGCTAGAAGTTGATCTGAACGGACTCTAGCTCTATCAGAGATAGTTCCTCCAGTTTCCCATCCTGATAAGCCTGATCAATTTCTTCAAGTGCTACACTGTCTTTTACCTTCGGCTTGAGATTTTTATAGTCTTGCAACACCACTCCATTTACTATTCTCGAATTATAAGCCACTCGAAAACGAATGCCTTGACCATCGTCTTCATTGTAACTGTACGCAAGATAATCCATGCTGAAATCCTCAGTGTCAAACCAATAGTAGAATACATCTTCATAGTCCTCACCGCCACCTATCGAATCAAATGTTACTTTGATTTTGTAGTAGCTTTTTTCATTAATCGTTACTGTGCCAACCAATTCTTTATTTACCGCGGCATCATTAAGCGAAGCTGGAAGAAAAGCAAAGTAGATCACCGAGTTGACAGAACTTGTGTAGGCTGCCTTTTTTTCATCCGTGATTTTCGTTTCTTCGTTGTTGATGTATCGTTTCAACCCTTCATTGTTTAAAACATCTTTCACCTTATTTCCAACACTATCGGATTGGATACGTGCATAAGTGTAGCGGCCATCTTTTTCCTGATACTCGTATTGAATATTCCTAAAAGTAAAGGTCGCAGAAGCGTTATCCATTTGACTCGTTCCGGATGCTTTAATGGCTTGATCTACTATTTGCTGAGCTTCCGGGGCGGGAGTGTTGCAAGACCAAGCCAGGAGTATGAGAACTATGATTTTTTTCATTTCACCTGCAAACGTAAAATTTATGGAAAAGGGTTTGTCGTTTACACGGCAAATGGATGATTAAGCAGCCTTTTGGCGATCTTTTGCCTCTTGCATCATATCTGTGATGATGGAGTTGAGCTTATCAACTAGTTTATTGATTCCTTCCTCTTTGTCCTCATCCAATAATTCTACATGATTTAGGAATAAAGTAATCTGCTTGGAAAGCTCTGTTTTCCATACCACCACTTGAGGTGTTTCAGCTGTAGAGCCGTCGTTGATCTTTTCATGATAGACCAGGTTAAATTGCTCATGTGCATTGAGCATTTCTTCCAACAAGTCTGCTACTCCGGCGTGAGATATTTCGGCTGAACATCTATTGAGGTCTTCCACCAAGCTTCTCATCGCTTCACTTTGGGCGATATATCCGAGATTATAAAGGCTGAATCCTCGTTTACGTACAATTTCGACTAGTTTTTCTCCGGCGGCCTTAATAGAGGGCTCTGTTCGATAGGAAGCAGATAAAACTCCGTATTTGAAAGCCTGAAATGCGTCATCTCTGACCAGGTCTGCTTGTTGCACTCGAGAGGCATACACGTTGGAAAGACTTTCGTTTAAGGCTTCAGACAAAACATTGGAAGCTTCGGTGGTTTTTTTAATTCTTTTTTCAAGAGTTGCTTTCAAAGAAGTAGTGGTGGCTGCTTGTATCATCCTTTCGGCGATAACAACCAATTCCTCTGATGTGAGTAGCGAGTGTGAAAATTGTTTTAGCATGCGTTCTAGTGGTTAGGTTTTGAACTACCAAGAAAGTACGTTCTGCGGAGACATAAAACTAAACTTCGATAAGGACATGGAATTAGCGGATGTAGCTACTCTCCGCAGGTCCTCCTAAAGGGAATATCCTCACCCACAAATTCATTCCATTCTTCCCGGCTCATAGGCCGATCTACCATTGCACAGATCCGTAATGCCAAATACGCTGGATCAACGGGCCAGGTGCGTATGTATTCATCACCGCCTCCGGTGATCACCTGCGTACCTTCAGGATTGAAGCTTCCGGTAAACACCCAATCACCGTGATCATCCAGTATTATTGGGAGTTTTCTGGAATCTTGCAGGTCCCATATTCTGGCAGTCCCATCACGACTTGTAGTTAATAGTAAATCTCCTTTTGGATGAAACTGAATGTCTGTCACTGTGCTTTGATGGCCATTGATAATTCGGATAAGTTCTTTCTTTTTTATATCCCAAAGTATTACATCACCCCGATCCCTGCCAATGGCAAGCGTATTTCCATCAGGGCTTACATCAAGGCATTTGATTGAGAATGAGCCTAGCTTATATCCAAAATATGACTGTTGTTTCCAGTTTTTCATGAGGTCTTCCACAGGGCTTTCTTTCACCTCATATGGTTTTTCCCAAGCCTCCAGCACACCCTGCTCAGTGCCTGCATATATGGTTCCGTCCTGTTCATCTACTTTCAGCTTATTTACTTTCAGTGCGGTCTTACCTACTTGTTTGGATTGGGCATTGAAACCTTTAAGCAATAATTTGCCATCATCTGTGACGCTCAAGTATTCCCGTTCATTGGGAATGAACGTGGCTGTTTGTATTGGCTGAGGATCTTCAAGTACTGTAATATCTTCGCGGGAGTTTTCATTGGTTGGAATCAGAGCCAGTCCCTCTTTGTAAAAGATTGCCATTAACACCTTCCCATCATTGGAGATTTCCACGGATTGGATGATTTTATCTGATTCATATACTGTCTCGGGTATGCCGGCTGGGTTACGCAAATCCCATTTTAATATTCTGCCGTCTGCGGAAGAAGAATAATAGAAATTCGGATCCAACCCAAATACCACCGATGTTACCCGATTGGAATGAAATCCTACCTGATTATATACACGATTGCGAACCGAATCATATCCCAGGTACTTGTTGGCTTCATACAAGGCTTTATAAACATTGAGATGTGAGACATATGGTTCTATGTTCCCATTTTTCCAGAAATCATAGGCTTGAATGGCAATTAATGCCTTTAGATCAGTCAGGTAACTTGGCATCACGAGTGATCGCTGCGTCATGGACATGACCAGCTCTGTCGTTTTTGAATCATTCTGACTACTCTGTGAAAACGAGCAATTCAGTATGATCAATAGGGTGGCGGTGAGCAAGAATCGCATAGATTAAAGGTAAAAGAATTGACCAATTAAAACTAAAGGCCCATCCGGTTAGAGATAGGCCTTCTTGCTGCCTCTGTCACCTTGTGACAGTTTGCTTCCATAGTTATATGATCAATTCCCTTTTTTCAGTTTTGTGGTATTCCAATCACCATTATCACTTTGAATAAGCACCAAGTACATTCCATCCGGAATATCGTTAATGGAAAAAGTGTTGTTTTGCGGAGTGTTGAACGATTTGACAATTTTACCCTCAAGACTTATGATTTTAAGTTGACCTACTGAAATTTCATCTGAAATGTTAAATTGATCGGTGGATGGATTGGGGTACAATAGCATATCGTCAGAGTCTATTGTGCTCAAAACAGCGGTTACGGTTAAGTTGCGAGTCACTGGAAGAGCTGCATTATAATTGATATTTCCAACCTGATTAGCTGTTATGACGGCACTACCACCGCCTATTAGCGTAAGAATATTCCCCGATATAGTACCTACAGTTGTATCATCAATCTCAAAAGTGACATCCAGTCCCGATGAGGCGGTAGCTTCGAGTGTAACATCAGGTGAGTCAGATGTTAAATTACCGGGAGGCGATGTGAAGTTGATGGTCTGATCTGCCTTTTCAATAGTAAGTGTTCCATTATTTAACTGGAATTGATAGTTAGCTGATATTCCACCGGTAACCTCAATGTCGTATATGCCTGCATCGCTTGTATTGGTAGCAGATGTCTGAGCGGTAGGCTGTTCGTTAAGGAAACTTATATTTTCATTGAATGCGAACCCATCATAAGTAAGTGTAAGCGATGGTACTGATCCTCCAAAAGTCATGGTTTTGTCATCAGCGGTAACTTCTAGCAAGGCTTTCTCAACTATTAGCAACCCGTTGTTGAGTTGAAGAACATAATCATCGGACGATCCACCACTTAAGGTGATTGTATAGTTACCAGTGCCAGTATAACTTGCGTTAGCTACAGGAGGGGTAATGTCAGCCGAAGTGTCATCGTATACAAAACCGCTATAGCTAAGAGGAAAAGTGGGGTCTTCACCATAACTGATAGTTTCTGTCGTTGGTGTGATCTCGAGATTTGCTTTTGCTACGTTTATGACTTGTGTTGCCTCGGCGTAGTAGTTGTCTGCATCTTCTTCCTGGTAGGCAGTAATCGTAATACCATCTCCAGCGCCCGTTACTTGTGCATTAGATCCGTTAACCGATACTACACTGGCATCTGAGGAGGAATATAAAATTTGCCCTGAGGATGATGAGGTAGCTGAAAGTGTAAAATCAGGATCGCCATAAGCTTTGTTTGTCTCTGAGAAACTGATGGTTGGCTCATTTTTGATTTCTAGTAGTTTAGTGTAAACCGGCGTAACTCCATAAGCTCCACTCAGATCTAATTCATTTGTAAAGCCAGTCCCATCTGTATTAATGCTAAATACGATGCCTCCACTTTCGCTACCTCCAGACTGAGTGGTTCCCCAAAGTTTTCCACTGCTATATGTTAAGCTACTGCTGGGCACCGCACCATCAGTAATTTCAAAATTATGCAGTATTGTGAAATTGTTTCCATCAGAATCTATTCGAAAAACGGTACCCGCACTATTCGCTCCTCCCGTAGCTCCAGTTCCATAAAGCTGATTGTTCACCTCCAAAAGTTTGCAATCGGGGAAACCACCATTTGTTGTGCCGTTAAAGTCGTGTACTTTTTGAAAATTGGTTCCATTGTAATCGATATGGAATATTACTCCCGCACCGCTAGTGCCTCCTTGGTAGGTCGTTCCCCATAGCTTTCCTCCAAAATCCAATAGTTCATTTGGCCATCGACCATTCGTAAGATCGAAGCTGTACAATAAGTCAAATGATGTTCCATCGGATTCAATAGAATAAATTGTGCCATGATCATTGGCTCCAGCTCCGTGGGTTACGCCGTAAAGTTTACCATTAGCTTCTATTAGACTACCTCTAGGGTTTTCTCCATTTGTGACTACTGCTTCAAAATGATGGTCTACATTAAATCCTGAACCATCTTCGTTAACAGAAAAAAGTGTGCCTGCATTATTTGTACCTCCTGTTGAAGTGACGCCCCACACCTTGTTGTTACTATTCAACAAACCACCGTAAGGCTGACTTCCATCGTTACCGCTAAATTGATGAACAATCGAGTGATTTGATCCATCCAAATCCATTTTAAAGATTAGACCATGACCATCAATTCCGTCGGTTTGGGTCATTCCCCACAATTGCTTATCAATCTCAATCATTGGACCATAGATTTTCCCACCACGCTCGTAATCAAATTCATGTACCTGGGAAAAATTGGTTCCATCATTATCTATTTTGAAAATGCCGGCATTCACTGCACCCCAAAGTTCGGTACCATTGGCAGTCAGACTTCCCAGAGGATTCTGACCCAAAATCCCATCAAAATCATATTCATTAGTATAGTTCGTTCCATCTGGGTCTATGGAGAAAATGACACCAAAGCTGTTTGCTCCACCTGCGCTCGTCATTCCCCAAAATTTTCCATTGTTTTCAATCAGGTTTCCATGAGGGAGGCTGCCTGTGGCCAGTGCAAAGTCATGTTCTTTTTGAAAGCCAGTGCCATCATCATCGATGGAGAAAATGATTCCCTGATCACTCGTTCCGCCACTTTTTGTCATTCCCCAAAGCTTATTGTTGAGCAGAATAAGATCACCATACGGGTTTCGCCCATTTGTATTGTCAAAATCATGATCAACTGTAAAATTTGTGCCGTTGATACTGACGGAAAAAATGACCCCAAAATTGCTACTTCCACCTATTCGGGTCATTCCACGAAGCTTGTTTTCCGTAAGAATTAAACTTCCGTACGGGTCTCTGCCATCAGTAATATTAAAACTATGCAAGGTGCCTAGGGTAGTACCCCCAAATACGAAAATAGTCCCATGTCCATTTGCACCTCCTGCTCGTGTCATACCATATAAATTGGCACCAAGTCTGTATACAGGGCCTTGGGGATCACTACCATCTGTTCCGTTGAAATGGTGAATAACCGTAAAATCAGAACCATCTGTATCAATGGTGAAAATGGTACCATCTCCGTTTGTTCCTCCATCAGAAGTCAGTCCCACCAGTTGCTGAGTACCATAAATAGTCAGACTACCATTCGGACTACTGCCATTGGTTCCGTCAAAATCATGAAGTTTTTGAAAGTTTGTTCCGTCTTCGTCAATGGAGAAAATGGTACCCAATCCATAGGACCCGCCTCCACTTGTCATTCCATAGAATTTGCCCTCATGTAGGTATAGCTGAATGTATGTTGGTGACTGGGGATAGCTTAAGTCAAGTAGTTGGGTTGGAGAACTTCCATCTGAATTGATAGAGAAAACCGATCCTCCATTTTCGGTAGTGGTACCAATAAGTCGTTTTTGGGCGTTGGTTTCGATTCCGAATAAAAAGACGAAACTTAATGCTATGATGGTGAGCTTCATAGTAAGTGGTGATTTGGTGTATAACAAATTGACTATCAATACATTAAAAAGTCAATACCAATAATCTGGTATTTTTCGTCTCCTTCTATCCGTGATTTTGAGTAGATTTATTATGGTCAAATCTCCAATCAGCTCACCCATGGACCCAAATGACAAGGAGTTAATTCAACTTCACCGTACATTTTTCTGGCAATCAGAAAAAATTATAAAATCTGACAGTTGGGATGATCTGGATATGCTTTTTGAGACGCTTCCGTCTGACCATATGCATGTCAGCGATAAATCAAGCATGGCGCTTATTTACGCAGATCCTAAAATGAGGGAGGCCGTCGGAGGTCTTACAAAAAGCGAAATCCATGAAAGATTTCTTGAGGAACTACCAAAACGGGTTGACTTAGAGAATTTCCAGCGGAATGTTGAGATCACAACAGAGTTTGTAAAAAGAGGGAACAAGCACGAGGTAGGAATATTGTTTCAGCACATGAATTTGGACAAAGATCCAAATGCGGATTTTGAGTGGTATGTATCATTTATGAAGCTGAGCGATAAAGCCAAAGGGATTTTCACTCTGGACTTTAAGGTGAAGTTTCTTGATAAATACCAAAATAAATTCATGAAATTGATTGCACTTGATGAGTTTGTACATCAAAACATGGATAAGTTTCAGGAGTTAACCGCAAGGGAAATTGAAATAATGACTCTTCTTGCCAAAGGGCTCTCGAATCAGGAAATATCAGATCAGTTAACCATTGCCAAATTCACTGTTGATACTCATAGAAGGAACATTATGAGCAAGCTAGATATCAAAAGATTTGTGGATTTAATACGTTTCGCAGAGGCTTTTGACCTGGTCTAAATCACGCCCATCTTTTTCATGATGAAGCTGGCGCTTTTATTCTCACAAACACCTTCTCTCAGTTTGTAGTCAAAGACCAACTCATCATCATTGATCTCTACCTCAAAACGCCTGTTTATCAGTGTATCCGGATATTCGTCAGCAATTTTGCAAACCTCTAAATCATGGGTTGCGATACCTCCAAATACCTGTTTCACGGCCATTTTTTTTATCACTTCAATGGTTCCATTTCTTTTGTCGTCTGAATTGGTACCTCTCAGGATTTCATCCAATAACACAAAGCAGGGTTGTTTTTCCAGTTGGGTCATAATGTATTTCAGTCGTTTTACTTCAGCGTAGAAGTAAGACTCACTGTCTGAAAGCGAATCTGAAAGGCGCATAGAAACAAGCACCGGCAAAGGAGAAATACTAGCCTTACTTGCGTATACGGGAGCGCCTATTCCAGCCAAAACCATATTGATTCCAAGAGTGCGGAGAAACGTGCTTTTCCCGGACATATTTGAGCCCGTCAGAATAAAGAAAGATTTAGGTTGAAAGCTAATGGAATTGGTTACGCTTTTTTCACTTTGAATCAATGGATGCCCCAAGTCTTCAAACAAGATTTGGTTGCTATCATTGATTTCTGGAAAGGTAAATTCAACATTGTTAAAACTGAAATTGGCAAGACTGCTAAATTTCTCAAACTCACCAATTACCTCAAGCCAATCCTTGACATGTGATCCATACAATTTTCTCCAATGTGAAAGTCCGCGAAGTACATGAATATGATAAAGGAAGATGGCATTTAATGCTGATCCGGCAAAGATGTTTTGGACATGCTCGAGCCGTCCAAAAAGTAATGATAAATGATGAATGGAATCGCTTGCTTCATGGTTGTTTTCAATCAGCCTTTTTTGCAATTGGTTGAGTTGGTCAGATTTGAAGGAAGTGCTTTCTATTTTTTTTAGCAGTAGCGAATATTGTTTTAATATATGCTCTATTCTGGTTGTACTCACGAGTTCATTCTTGATAGATTTTAGCTGAACCGCGATGACTCCCAGGTTAACCAGCATAAGCAACAAACTTATTCTGCCGGTAATCTCAATGGGAGTAAACAGGTATATGCAGAATGTGGTGAGTACTAAAAAAGGACTTAAAAAAGAGAAAATATTCAAAGGCCCTTTGACACTAGCTGGTTTTTTTTGAGACCAACTGATCAAATCAGCTACACTTTCCTCACTGTCTGGCTTGAGCTTAGTAAGAGCTAAAAACTCTTGTCTCCACTCCAATTGATCTTTCAACTCCTGAACGGCCTCCTGGTTTTTGATTATACCGGCTTTGGGAAGTATGTGCAGGAGTGATTTTGCAAGTATGCGTTTGCCGGTCACTGTGCCCGTGCGGTTGAGATGCTGAAATAATGAATGAGCTCCGAAGAAATCCAAATCATATGAATAGTCATGCCCGGAATCGATAAATTCTTCACCATTCTCGAAAGGCAGGGAGCCATTATCAAAGTAGCTTAGCTCATCCTTGTTGATAGTGCCTTTGGTCTTTGCTAGTTCGTTTTCCCATCTTATGGTTTTATGCTTTTGCAGCAGAAGAGAAAATGCTATCACAATAAAGGCAACAGCTACAAGCAATATTTCATCACCTCTCTGAAAATATTGGTAGGTTAATAGGATAATAGCCACAGCAAGCAAAAATCTGAAGGTACTCACTCTTCTGTCCTTCGCGGAAAGCTTGTCTGCGATTTCCTGATATGTAGATATACGGTCTTTGTATACTTTCACAATGATACTTTTCAAGAGCAAGAATAAGCATTCTTGCACCTCAAGAATAGTATCAGCTTGAATTAACTAACATTATTTGATGAGTGGATTATCATTCGTCATTGAGTGTCAGGGCAGGGTTAGTTCGAGCCCATTTAAGGGAGCGAGTTGCTGTGATAACGAAGATCAAGACGTAAGCCAAAATCAATGCCAGAGGATATACCCATGGATTCATATCAATTGCATACGCATAATCTTCTAGCCAGGAACTGACAACCAGGTAGCTCAGGAGGCTGCCAAGTATAGCTGCAGTGAGCACTATAAACCATAAGTCCTGATTCAATACTCCAATAATGCGCAGCAACGATGCGCCAAGCACTTTCCGTATGGTAAGCTCCTTAGACTTAAGACCGATGATGTAGATCATAAAGCCTGCCAGACCCAGGACTGAAAGACTGATGGCCAGAATAGAAAATGTGATGCTGATCTGTCCCGTCTGACGCTCTTTAGCATACATTTCTCTAATCACTTCCTCCATCAAGTCATATTCCATGGGCACGTTTGGCTGAATCTGGTACCACTGATCTTCTATGATATTAATCACTTCTTCCAGGTTTTCGGTATTTGATTTTACAAGAATGTTTGTATTTACAAATTGAGGATCGGTTCTAAGAGATATAATTTGTGGTGTAATTTTTTCCTTTAGTGTATAGAAATGGAAGTCCTTAAATACCCCGGAGACCTTTCTGTTAAGTTCATTTTCTGTTCCGGGACGCAAGATGATTTTCTTATTGAGAGGATTATCTTGCCATCCAAAACGGTTGATGAAGCTGTGATTGACTAGCGATACAATTTGGCCGGCTTCCGATGATTGCAATACCTTTTTGAAATCTCCATGTGTCAATTCCATGCCCATCACATCAAAATAATCAATATCTACTCCATAGGATAGCAGGTTTTCGTAGGTCTCATCTACTCCTTCTACTTTATAGGCCAAAGGATTCATACCATCGCCCATCATCGGGCCAAAAGCCACACCGCCAATTTGAGGGTGCGTTAGCAACTTTGTCTTAAGAAGTTCATAATTCGCAAATTCACCAATCTCATAGGCATTGTTGATCTTGATAACATTGGTGGCGTCAAAACCCATGTCTTTATTGTCCAGATATCTGATTTGCTGATTCATAAACCACCCGGAGATACCGAGAGTAAACAAGAGAATGAATTGAAAAAAGATCAATCCGTTTCTGTACTTGGTGCCGCCGGTAATGTTCATAGCGGATTTACTTTTCATTAATGAATTCACATCTGTATTGCTAAGAGCAATCGCTGGATAAAGCACGGTGAGTATACTAATCAAAGCCAACAGCCCGAGTGTTCCCAAAATGTATGTTGGAGAATAAAGAAGCATATTTTCTAGTCGTACATCCAGCAAAATATTCAGCGCAGGAAGCGCGAAGCTGAAGCCAATGAGAATAATTGGAACTGTGAGAAGCATAGTGGCCAATGACTCATAGATAAAGGCACGCACAATATGCGTTTTAGATTCACCAAATACTTTTCTGATACCTACTGCTCGTCCTTTTCCCAGGTATATGGCAAGCGAGAGATTTACATAGTTGGTGATTGATATGAGCAGTATCAACGCACCTACAATTAGAAATACCTTGAGCTGAAGGGGATCACCTTTTCCACCGGCACCAAATGCCGCATCCGATTCCAAATAGATGTCAGAAACAGGCATTAGCTGTACTTCGGATAGCTTATGAAAATCGTTTAAAGCCACATCCATTGCCTCGATTTTTTCTTCCAATTGGTCAATATCCACTCCATTTACTAATTCAAAATAGTTCTGAGAATGATGATGCTCCCGATCATATAAAACCGGGTTGGTATATATCAAGTCAAAGTCTAGGTGGGTATTGCTTGGCAGATCTTCAATCACTCCGGTAACCTTGTACTGAATGGTGTCATTTTTGATTATCTGACCAATTGGCGAACCATCCTGAAAGTATTTTTCAGCAATTGATTTTGTCATTACAATCGCATTAGGTTCGTCCAATAATGTTTCCCTGTCGCCCTCCAAGACTTTGTAGTCGAAAAAACGAAAGAAGTCAGAGCCCGGATCAGTCTGGACGATGTTTGTTTCAGCAAACTTCCGATCTCCAAAACTCAAAAATGCCTTTGGGGCTCTATTTAACAATACCCGATTGATCACCTCGGGATAGGCGCCTGCCATTAGTTCTCGGGAATGTTCTACACCAAGATTTGAAAACCAGGCCTCGCCGTTGGTCTTGGCTTCCATACGGTAGATATTGGATGCTTTCCGGTGAAATTGATCATAATGGTACTCATGGTCTGCATATACAGTAATGAGTAACGCTGCTATAATGCCCAATGAAAGTCCAAGAATGTTTAGACTATTTAAGCCTACTGACTTTAAGAAATTCCGAATGCTCAAATTGAAGAAAATGCCCATGTGTAGTAATGTTTGCTCAACAATACGACATCAATGGGGCGCGGAGTAATAATGGTTGGTTAAATAGAGATAATGAAAAGTTAAATTGGTTAAAAAAGAGTTAAAACGTGGAAATAGCTTGACTAACAGGACATTAATCCGTTATTTAATCGTACTTAATTAAGCGCGTTGAAAATGCAATTATCAAAAAAAGCAATCTTTGTTGTAATAGGATTGGCCTCTTTGGCCCTGGTTGGGCTTTCTGTATTGCAGATTCAAAACTTAAGATCTTCAATCACTACCAATAAGCAGATTTTTCTCCAAAAGGTGGATTTAGCTGCAAGTAAGATTTCAAAAGAGTTTCTGACCAAACCGCACTACTCGCAGCAACTGAGAGAGGCGGAGCATCGGATGAGACAAACAAATAAGCTCAATGATCCCATTATGCATAAGCACATGGAAAATATCTTGGAACCGATTTTTGCCGAGCACGGAATTGACCTTGATTATGAATATGCTGTATACATGCACAAAGAAGACACCGATGGATTCAACTTCATAATGGGAGACGATGGCGCCAGCCTGGATTTTGAACTGGCAAGTTGTGAAAATCCACAGGAAAGAGGGCACGGATGGGCAAACCTTACCTGCTCTTCAGGAGGAAACTTGCATTTAGCTTTGTTTTTCCCTGATCAAGAAGCATACATTTTTACGCAATCGCGTGGTGCACTTTTTATGTCTGTGATCTTCATTGTCCTATTGATAGGGTGCTTTGCATATACATTATTTGTGATTAGAAAGCAGAAGAGATTATCCCTGATAAAAAATGATTTCATCAATAACCTCACACATGAATTCAAAACTCCAATAGCTTCTATTGCTCTTGCCACAAGCATGCTCAAAAGTGTTAAACCGACAATAGAAAAGAGGAAGAAAGAAAATTATTTAAACCTGATAGAACTGGAGGCAAAAAGACTAGAGGGCCAGGTAGACAAGGTGCTCCAGATAGCCATGATCGATTCAGGAAACTTTACACTTGAAAAGAAACGCCTGGATGTGCATGATGTAATAAAACGAGTGGTTGACAGTATGGAGTTGGTGGTGAGTAAGCGAAAGGGTGCAATAGATCTTAACCTAAATGCCACTCAATCTGAGGTAATGGCTGATGGGACACATCTGGTAAATATCATCTATAACCTGATCGATAATGCACTTAAGTATACGCTTGATGTACCTCAAATAGTCATTACTACCTCTGATCATTCTCAGGGAATCGAGATTTCAATCCAGGACAATGGGATTGGAATAGGAGAGGAGATCCAACGATATATTTTCGATAAATTTTATCGGGCCGAATCTGGTAATATTCAAAATGCAAAAGGATTTGGATTAGGTCTCAGCTATGTCAAAAAGATTATTGAGGAGCACAAAGGGAGAATTGACCTGAGCAGCCAACTCAATAAGGGAAGTGAGTTTCGCTTATATTTTCCATTTAGCTAATCATGGGTAAGATATTACTGGTTGAAGACGACGAAAGTTTCGGATACATCCTTCAGGAGTACCTCGAACTTCATGATTTTGAAGTTACGCTCTCTAAGGACGGAGAGGCTGGACTGAAAACTTTCAATGAGCAAACTTTTGACTTGTGCCTTCTGGATGTAATGATGCCATTAAAAGATGGCTTTACCCTGGCCAAAGAAATAAGAGAAATAGATCCCGACATACCATTCATGTTTCTGACAGCCAAGGCGCTGAAAGTGGATAAGCTCAAAGGGTTCAGACTTGGATGCGATGATTACATAGTCAAGCCAATTGATCAGGAGTTGCTGATCGCCAGGATTAAGGCGCTGATCAAACGGACAACCACGGATAATCCAGATAGAAACAATACCTACCACATTGGTAAATACCATTTTGATTACAACAATCAGCTACTGAGCTTCGGAGAAGAATCTCAAAGATTGACTGAGAAAGAGGCTAAAATACTCCAATTGTTGTGTGAGAATAAACACGAAGTTTTGGATCGAAACAAAGCACTTAAAAACGTTTGGGGCAAAAGCGATTTCTTTAATCGCAAAAGCATGGACGTTTTTATACACAAGCTACGGCAATATTTAAAGGCTGACCCAGCTGTTCAAATTGTAAATGTCCATGGTAAAGGATTTGTGCTTCAGGATAAAGATTAACAGTTCATTTTCTTCTGGTAAATAAAATTTCATGATTTAAGAAAAATAGAAGTAAATCTGGTAGTGTTTTTACCAGATTTACGTTTCTTTTGACTGAAGTTAACCAGCTACCAAAATGATTCACCTTAAACACTCATCCCTTCAGAGGGAATTGAGTAAGTCGATTAAGAGACTTGTCTCTGATCTCGAAAGATCTACGATCATTCGAAATGATAACCTGTCAGAGAATGCCGAGTCTATAGCCAGCTATGTCTCCAGGATAAATGACGAATCATTAAACCGATCTTTTCTTGACTATTGCAGTGCTGCAAAAAGCTATGCAAAATTGAGAAACAAGTAATCAGTTTCCATCTTTTGCTTTCAATGGCATCTGCGGGATCGGCGTACCATGAGAACCATCCTTACAGCACATCGGTAGCTTGTCATATGCAATCGGATTTCTGGCCAGCGTGTCCGCATGATATCCAACCAGCGTAATACGTTGCCTTAAAGTCTGCGGATCTGTTTTCTTCGGATTATATGTGATACTCATAACCTTATCGTCCAGATTTAATGTCGCTTCCTTTACTCCTTTTTCAAAAGCAAGATCTTTCTCTAGCGCATACTGGCACATTTCACAGATAGCTGAGGTTTTGATCTCAACCTTGTAGCCACCATCCACTTCAACCGGCTCTTTCTGAGCTACAGAGGTCAAAAATGCAAAAAAGGCGAGTGCTGAAAATAGTTGTTTCATTGTATTCATTCTTAATTTTAAATTCTCCATTCTTAATTACCTCTTGATTTTATATCTAAATCCTGCATAAACCATTCGGCCTGCAACAGGAGCCCATACTATTGATGCATCAAAGTTATCATCAAATGGATTTTGAGCATCTATGATTGGATTGTCCTGAGTAAAGCCGAGCAAGTTTTCTGACCCCAAATAAATATTCCCCCATCTGAAGCCACGACTAATCTGGGCATTGAGCAAGATAAAATCCGGTGTGGTTGAGTCTCGTTGAAACTCGGCAGGTTTATCAGATGTGTCCGGCAGCCTTTTAGAACCAAACCACTGTAATGTTGCATCTGCTTCCCATTTATCAAATCGTGTGGCATAGGAGGTATTGAGGAAAAATCGATCTCTTGAATTGAACGGCACTTGCCTTACTTCACCATTGATGGTAGCTCGCACATCATAGAATTTATATGCGGCTTTGGCACTCAAACGGTCGGAAAATTGATAGTTTCCTTCCAGCTGAAAACTGTGTGCATACGAATCACCACGCAAATTATACACCCGCAATTCACTTGAATTTTGATCCATATCGTAGATCAATTGGTTTTCAAATCGGGTATAGAAATAGTCAGCAATCAGATTTAATTTCTTGTCACGAATAAGTATGGATGTAGTCATGCTGCCTCCCATGTTCCAAGAGACTTCCGGATCTGGCGCTTCTTCGATAATGAGCCGCCGTGAAGAAACCAGGATATTGCTGTTTTCAACAATCGTGTTGGGCGTACGATACCCTCTTCCTATTGCAGCTCTAACGATGGTGTTTTCAGAGAACTGATAGCGTGTATGCAAACGTGGTGTAAAGTACGTCCCGTACAAGTTGTGAAAATCGCTACGGGCGCCTAGCAACATCGTGAACTTATCTCCGGGGGCGAAGGTGTACTCGTAGTAAAGACCCGGCACTATTTCTTGTCTGCTAAAAGCTGAGTCGGCATATACCTCATCAAAATCATCATACAGAATACTTACGCCTGTTTTGTATTGATGAAATGAGTTTCCAATGATGTTTTGGAAGATAACATTGCCATATAATGTCTTTTCAGTTCCTTGATAATTATCTCTACCAAAACCAGCATCGATATCAAGGTAGGAGGCAGAATAAATGAATCCCCAGCCCTTGTAAGGTTTGTTGGGAAACAATAATCCGGTCTTCCCAAAAATCTCTGCTCGTGTGGTTTGATTTGCAAATCCATACTGTGGTGAGGATAGAAAGTCATCGCCAAAATCAAAGCCAAGTTGACCTCCGGCCTTTTCATCTCGCATGACAGTAAGACCGATTTGAGAGACCATTTTCTCACCTTGATACTTGTAGCGGTTCATCACATTGATCTGACGACCCTTCGGAATATCCATGAATCCATCATCGTTTTGATCTACTTCATTGTTGAAATAGTTGGTGTGCAATAGTAATGCTGTACTCCATTGATCACTGATATTTCTGGCATGATTGGCATTTAACTCCAGCCGGCCAAACGAATTGACATATCCATTGAGATAGAGTTTTTCACTGTTCTCAGGTTTTTTCAGCTCTACATTTATCTGACCGGTCATAGATTCGAATCCATTGACAACAGTGCCCGCACCTTTTCCAACATCTATTGACTGAACCCATGTGCCTGGAACATAAGACAATCCGTACCTCCCGGAAAGTCCCCGTACATTAGGGACGTTCTCGCGATTAATCTGAACGTATCTGCCATCCAGCCCCAGCATGCGTATCGTTTTTGCACCACTTACAGCATCGGTGAAGGAAACATCGACTGAAGCATTGGTTTCAAAACTTTCTGAGAGATTACAACAAGCAGCTTTGGTAAGCTCGGCCTCAGTAATCACTTCTATATGCTTCGACTCAAGGTCATCCATAAATGTGCTACTTGCTTGCACTACTACCTCGTCAAGTTCTTCGGTATTCTCCTTTAGCATAATGTGCATCATTTGTGATAAGTCTGCATTTACAGTATCTGCTAAAAAACCAGAGTATGAGACTACAAGCTTGCTGTCTCGTGAAGAGAGTTTAAGTACAAAATCACCATTAACGCCTGTAACAATGCCATTTTGTGTGCCGAGTTCCATTACCGTAGCACCAATTAGCGGCTCGTGATTTTGATCAGCTACCATTCCTCTTACAGTTTGTGACTGCACTGTGAGCGAGAGTAGAACTAAAATTATATTGAATAGAATGTTTTTCATCTTTATAGAGTTTTTTGAATAAAAAGTGTTACCCTGAATTGAATTTCAGGGGCTGATTATTGCTGATTTTAATTCAGCATAACTAAAACTCTATATCAAAAATGACTGTACGAGCACAGGTATGTCTCGATCGGGAAGGGGAGGACTATAATGTTGAAAGTGTGGATTCTCAACCTCAGTGCTGAAATCAATGTCTTGAAGTATCAAGTAGTTGATAACTGCCAGCTGGAATAGCTCTGGAGATGCATCAAAATCAAATGCAGCGGATGTGAATTCTTCTACTTTAAGTTCTTCACTTATATCCTTGCAGCAGGGCATTTTTTCCTCTTCACCTTCGAAGCAATGTTCTGCATGCTCATTAATCGCCATAGACTTTAACCTACCCATGCAATAATGCTTATTTAGGGTAATTCCCGTCGTAGCTATCAGTAAAGTGATTGCTAAGAAAGTATTCGCTATGTTTTTGAAGATGCGCACTCCTGCAAAGATACGATAGTTAGCAATTTATGTTTTAATTAATTGGCTCGAATTCTGAAAACAAGTTTTGGAACTCTGCAATGCCTTCTGGTGAGATATATTCACAAATTTGAGCGTATTCACTCCACATTTTTTGAACTTCGGCATTTTCATGAGCAGCTTCAATCGCTTGCTTCGATTTCCACTCAAACACTTCTACAATTGTGCCATCATTGGATTTCATAATGATAGGTCTTCGATCGGTAACTAAGCCTTCTTTCCTCAATCGTTCCACATGTGTTTGGCTCATGGCTTCAAGCTCTTTTTCCTTTCCTTTTTTTGGTTTATAACAAGCAATTACAATTCTTCCCATGTTGGTTGATTTAATGACAGGCTTTGTCAAATTTTTTCAATTTGTAATAGTTATAAGGCAGAGGAGTTAAAAATCCCACTATCAGAGCCGGTATCAACGCCAACCAGTAGGCCGGATCATCGAATGCTGCCTTTCCGCCTGTAATCATAAAATCGGTACTGGTCATGGCCAGCTCCATGGCTACCATAGAAATAAACGACATTCCAAATGCTGTTTTCAAGGCAAAAATCCAAGAGAAATGTTCCCTGGTTTTTAGTATGATGGTTTCTAAAATTATTGAGGTACATAGACCGGCAATTATTGCCAAAACCATTTGCCACATAATTGGTGTGGATGGATAGTATGCTTGCAAGTAAATTACCATTCCAAAATCACCAATGGAACAACCGATAAGACAATTCAAGGTATTGAATGAAGCTCTATTCCATTTGTTGCGATCAAACCAAAATCCATTGTTGGATTTCAGGTGATATCCTTCTTTCTGAAGTAAGGCATCTAACTCACCTTTTGTGATGGAGCCTTCTACCGTAAGTTTTACTTCTCCATTGATGTCAGCTGTCCAATTAGAAATCTTGTCATTCGCATCTAAAGAAGATTTTACCTTATCAACGCAACCCTGGCAATGTAAGCTTGTTGCGACTTCCAGCTTTTGCATCTTTTCCATATCTATAGATACAAATTTTGCTTGGAAATCGTGCGTTTTAAAAACCAATTTTAATGATTATTCATATCGGAGTGCATTCACCGGATTCATTTTGGCTGTTTTGTAAGTTTGAATGCTTACAGTGATAAAAGCGATTAAGGCAGTGGTCAATACTGCTACGATAAAAATTGTCGGGTTGATGGACGTGTGAAATGCAAAATCATTGAGCCACTCATTGCCATAATACCATACAATAGGCATCACGAAAAGATTACCAAGTAGCACCAAAATCATAAACTCTCTGGATAGAATCAAAATGATTTGTCCAATACTTGCTCCCATTGTTTTCCTAATACCTACCTCCTTGGTTCTGCTTAGGGCTACAAATGAAATCAGACCAAATAATCCGATAGATGAAACGATAAGTATAATTATTGCGAATATGGTCAACACTTTGGCCAACTGATTTTCTTCACTGTATTGACGGTCAAAATCATCGTCAAGAAAGAAGTATTCCAATTCATAATCACCGTACACATCGTCCCACGCACCTTGTATTTCCTTGGTCAATTCATAAGTAACCTTTGTGTCGTAGCGTATTGCGAAGTATTTACCGTAGCTATAGCTTCGGTAATCCATCGCTTGTGGCCAAATCATGTCTTGCAATCCCAATCCATGATAATCTTTTACTACACCGATAACAGTTCCGGCAGGTCTTTGGGAGGGTGATACAATCTTTTTCCCGATTGCATCTTGGGGACCGTTCCACCCCATTTCTTCCACACATGTTTCATTGATGATTAGACCGGCGTCCAATTCCGATGGTCTTTCAAGGTCAAAATTCCTCCCCGCAATCAATTGAAGTCCCAGTACATCTATGAAATTTTCATCGATTGCCATGTATTCGGTGTCTACCTGTTCGCCTCCTTCCTTTTCCGGATAGGCCCATTGACCAAGCCATCCTGGTCTTCCAGGCAATGCATTGGTATGGGAAACGCCAAATACACCAGAGATCGATTCAAGTTTACTTTTCAATACATCTCTGCGTGCGCCAGACGGGGCATCTGAAGCATTGATGATCAGCACTTGTTCTTTCTCAAACCCGAGATCTTGCGTGCGCATATAATTAATCTGATTTATTACCAATAGAGTAGCTATCACAAGTCCAGACGAGATGAAGAATTGAAATGTGATCAGAATTTTTCTGAGGTCTAAACCCTGGTATGTTTTTCCAAGCTTACCACTTAGTGCATTAAGCGGATTTAAGCTCGATATGATCCATGCAGGATAGAACCCCGAGCCAATGGTAACAGCAACGAGCAGAATCACTACCCCCAAAATAAAATTCATTGTGGTGAACGACCCGACAGTATATCGTTTGTCCATCAGCTCGTTGAAAAGAGGGAGTGCAGCGCTCATCAGGGCTAATCCAATAATGAAAGCAATCGCTGTGAGTAAAAACGATTCTGTCATAAATTGAGCAATGATGGATTTCCTGGTTGAACCAACAACCTTCTTCATGCCAACTTCTTTCGCGCGATACGCAGAGCGAGCAGTACTTAAATTCACATAGTTGATACATGCAAGCAGAAGTAAAAAGGCTGCTATCCAGGTAACCGTTTTTACTCGCTTTTTCGAACCCTTTGGACCAAAGCTATTCCAATAGGTTTCATTTAAATACACTTCTTTTAGCGGGATTAATTCAGTTGTGAATGAGATTCCCATTTCATCGAGCCAATCACCGACATTTTCATTGTAGAGGTTTTTTACTTTAAGCTTAAGTGCCTCAGGATTGGCTCCCTCTTTCAATAGTAGATAGTTTCTCGCATTGAAGTTGCCCCATCCTTCCGTGTAGCTCCACCATTGCAGTTTTTCAATGGTAGGGAATGATACCAGGATGTCAAATTGAATGTGAGAGTTTTCAGGAATATTCTTAACCACCCCCGTGATTTTAAAATCAACGGTATCTGCTAGCGTTAGCGTTTTACCTAATGCGTTTCCATCAAAATAATTGTCTTCAATAGATTCGGTAATTACGACCGTAAATGGTGCGGTAAGAGTTGAGTTTCTATCGGTAGAAACCAGATCAAAAGAAAAGAGATCAAAAAACTCCTGGCTTGCATAGTAAATGGTTTGGTCGTAGCGCTTATCCTTATGATTCAATTTAGCATTGGAAGGGAAGTTTTTAGTGTAGAGCACGGATTCTACTTCGGGAAATTCGGTTCTTAGTTTATGTCCGATGGGCCACGCATTAGTTTCCATTCCGCCTTCTGATGCGGTAACCACTTTATAGATTCGATCTCCCTTTTCATGAAAATCGTCAAAGGATCGTTCATCTATGACATATAACAGAATAAGACCGCCCACTGCAAGCCCCAGTGACAGCCCGACGAGGTTTATTGCAGAATGCGTTTTGAATTTGAGTAGGTTTCTGAAAGCAAGTCTGATGGTTCTCATAATTGTTACGATTAGTCCAATTTTATAAATCCATTTTAAGTTTTTAAGCAAGCTGATTCTGAAGAGTTTCATGACACCAATGGTGTAGCGTCTCCGGGCTTCTTTAGGAGAGAAGATTTCCACATCATCGTAGAAGACCTCTTCTAGATCACCCTCAATCTCTTCCAGGTATTCACCATGAATGAAAAGCCGAAGCAACCCTCGGGACCATTTCGGTGGCACTATCTCATTCATTGATTAGATCGTTTTTAGTCCCTGAATGGCGATTTCTGACCAAAAGCCTTCACGAATGGCTTTGATCTCATTGAGCACCTTCTCGGCATATGGGGTGGCATTGTAAATTCGCTTACGTTTTCCACCTCTTTTTTGAGTAGCCTCACCAAATTCTGAAGTGAGAAAACCTTTCTCCTCCATGCGCTTGAGGGCCGATTGTATGGATCCAACACTTAGCTGTTCATCCATTCGTTTTTCCAGCTCCTTCTTGATCTCCACTCCATAAGCATCTTCCCGCAATACAATCACCGATAGCAGTACGAGCTCTTCAAATTCACCAAGTTTAGTTTTTTTCATAGGGTAAGTACTTAAGCAATATTGATATTATTCGTAATTGCAGTAAAAATAGTTTCAAATATTATTCGTAATTGCAGTTTTTATAAAAAATATTTTAAATAGCCAACAAAAGGACGTATTAACACGCTTTAACAAATTAGTTGTACAAAACATCAACTAATTCAATAACTTGTGCGTTTGTACAACAAATCAAAATATATTATGAGGTCAATTATCTGTTTAATGCTTTTAGGACTAAGCATAACTATTACTGCCCAAACCATGGGTAAACAAACGGCTGCTCAACTCGATGAAAGTCCTGCAGGATCTAAAATTCTCTGGTTTATAGATTCCGTAAATGGGGGGAAGCCTGTTTCTGAAGGAGACATAAAAAGCTACTTTGCTCCAAAACTGATTGACAAAGTTGGATCTGGTGAACTGCAAAATATGATCACAGAATTACAGGAGAATGAAGGATCAATGACCATTTACAAAGCCAGACGAGTGAAGGTCACTGAATATAAAATTACAGCCTTAGGAAGCAAATCCGGTGAATGGCTGGTGATGCAGTTTTATTTCGAAGATTCGAATCCATATCGCATGCTCGGATTTACAATAGATTCGGCTGAGGGAATGGTTGAGGCAGAGCCTATATATCCAACAAAAAACTAAATTATGAAAGGTGAACATCTGGGAGAACTTGAAGAATTGGTATTGCTGACCGTCGGCTCATTGGTTAATGAGGCTTATGCAGTAGTTATTCTTGAAGAAATCAAAAAAAATACGAACAGAAGTATGGATGTAACGGCCATACATTCTGTACTCAGGCGCTTGGAGAAGAAGGGATTTGTGAGCTCTAAAATGGGAGGGGCTTCCAAAGAAAGGGGTGGTAGAAGAAAACGATTTTTCACGCTTACTAAAGCAGGGAGAACCGTACTGGACCAATCGATGGAATTGCGCTATTCTCTTTACCAAAAACTTCCGAAGCTCACCTTCTCGATTGCAAGATGAATCAACCTCCCAGACTAGCGGACAGACTACTGGAATGGTTTTGTGACCCTTTACTTTTAGAGGATTTGCAAGGTGACTTGTACGAAATCTTCGAGGCAAGAAGGGAGGAAGGGAAATCAACCAAACTGCTGTATTGGTGGCTCGTCATCCGATCATTTAGATGGTCCGCGCTTAAGAAAAGTAAGAAACTCAAAAACTCAGGACTTATGATAACTAAAAACAATTTCAAAATCGCTTTGAGGGTACTTTGGAGAGATAAATTCAATAGTGCCGTCAACTTGTTAGGTCTTACAATAGGCATTACGTGCTTTCTTTTACTCGGCTTTTATGTAAAGCAAGAGATGAGCTATGACAATTTTCACTCCAAAAAAGATAGGATTTATCGGAGCTGGTTGAAGGAAGATTACGGAGAAGGACAAATATTTTTCAATTCTCAAACGCCCCTGCGTTTTGAGGCATTATTTGAGGAAAATTTCCCTGAAGTAGAAAAGGCTGTACAATACATTGAGCAGTCATTTCTTGTAGGGAAGGGGGAAAATAGGATAAATGAAAGAGTAGCGATTATTAGCCCTGATTTTTTTGAGGTTTTCGATTTCAACATGATTGAAGGAAATCTAAATGATCCATTGCCTACACGGAATGATGTTATTATCTCTCAGGGTTATGCTAAAAAATACTTCGGAGAGAATGATCCGATCGGTAAAGTTCTTACCCTTCAGCAGGGTGAAGATGACAGAGAATTTAATGTCTCAGGTATTTTCCAGGATATCCCCAACACTTCCAGTATTCGATTTGATATTGCTTTTTCTACTGATAACAATCGTGATTTATTCGGCGAGCGATCAATGAACGCTTGGTTCAATGTAGTGGCAGAAACGTACATATTGCTGAGAGAGAATACGAGTGTGGCTGCTGTAAATGAAAAGATGCAAGATGTAGTATTAGAACTGATGGGAGATGTGGGCTATGGGGATGGACCTATGCAAAGAGATCAATACAATATTGGACTACAATCACTAACCGATATTCATTTAAATCCGGATATTCCACTCGGATATGCGCCGGTAGCTAATCCACAATATGTGTTCATCCTGGGTGGTATTGCGCTACTCGTATTAATAATAGCTTGCATTAATTACACCACCTTGTCAACCGGGCAATCTCTGAATCGGTCCAAAGAGGTAGGTATCCGGAAAGTTTTAGGAGCAAGGAAAGGTGGACTCATCTATCAATACTTGAGTGAGAGCATCTTACTATGTATGCTTGCTATGCTTGTAGGAGCTACCATTTCTTACTTACTTATTCCTCTCTTTAATTCGCTAACCGGAACAGAAATTTTCCTTGAATTTGAATGGTGGCATTTAGTCATTTACTTCTTGATGGCATTGATAATTGGAACGGTCTCCGGGGCTTATCCAGCACTTATTCTATCCGGATTTAAGGTTATTAGAATCTTGAGAGGAGGGAATCAATCTACCGGTAATTTGACCACAAGAAAGGGTATGGTCGTGCTACAGTTTTTGATTACCGTGTTTCTTATTACCACTACGCTGATCATGAGAAAACAACTGCAATATCTTCAGGATAAGGACCTTGGATTTAATTACAAGGCAGTGGTTTCCACGGCGCTTAGTGCAGATCCTTCGGCTCAAAGGCTCTCACAAATCATTTCTTCAGGAATGGAAAATGGTGAATTGTTGAAAGCAAGACTGGAGTCGCATCCCGAAATTTCCAATGTAGCCATGGGTACGCATGTTTTTGGAACAAGCGGCTGGGCTAATCTTGCCCACACGGACGATAACGGAATCTTCAGGTGGTTTAGAATGCTTGCTGTAGATGCCAACTATATTGATGCATTTGGGATAAAAATCATTGAGGGAAGAAGCTTTGAAGAAGGCAATGGGCTGGATCAACGCCAGTCAATAATACTAAACGAAGCAGCCGTAAAGCATTTCAACCTGGAAGACCCTATTGGTAAAAAGCTTCCGGGAAGTGAATTCGGTGATCACCAAATCATTGGGGTTACTGAAGACTTTCATTACACCTCGCTTCATTCTGAAGTGGAGCCTTTGGTTATTGTTCAAAACATCATTCCAATTGCTTCCGGTGTATCAGATGCTGATTTTGTGGACAGTATCACTCCAAAGCTGGTATTTACCTATAATGGATCTAATCTCAGCGAGGCAACAGATATCCTAAAGAAAGAATGGGAGGAGGTCTTTCCAAATGAAAGTTGGAATTTTGCCTTTTTGGATGAACAGATAAAATCGCAATATGAAAGTGAGATTCGTATGAACAAGCTGATTGCTATAGCTACATTTTTGTCTATTCTCATAGCTGCATTAGGACTGCTGGGGCTTTCATTGTTGGTAGTAAATAGTAAAATAAAGGAGATTGGAATACGAAAAGTGATGGGCGCTTCTCCTGTTTCTATTTTCAGGCTTTTGGCCAAAGATTTTTCCATTCAAATCTTGATAGCAATTGTTCTCTCAGTACCAATCACCTTATGGATGATGAATAATTGGCTGGAGAATTTTGCGTATCGTACCAATATTGGAATAGGATTGTTTCTAATCAGCGGATTAGCATCTATTGTAGTGGCCATTTTGGTCATAAGCTACCACACGATCAGAGCTGCCCGAATAAATCCGGTAGAATCTCTCCGAAACGAGTGATTATTTCTTGCTTTTGACTTTAACTACTTGTTGGAAAAACAGATTATTAGGGACGGTAATAATGCCGTCCTTATCTTGTAACTTGGTGTAAATCAATCCGATATCAATTACTTTGCCTGTAACATCCTTTTCTACTAGCACGAGTGTATCAGTGATTTTAAATGGATTGATTGTATAGATAATAATTCCCGCGACTATGTTGCTGAGTATACTCCAGATGGCAAAAAAACCGATAGCAATTACACCTAAAATGCTGCCAATAGAGACCCAGATGTTTTTTATGTCACCGCCCCAAATAATTACCAAGAGCAGGAATACAAATACATAAAGGGAGAAAATGAGAATTCTCTTAGTGCCTGCTGTACGGTTGAGGTCGTAGGAAAATTTGGTGCCCAGCCGATTGATACTTTTTTTTATTACCCAACGCGAGGCTACAAACAGGATGATGATAACCATACTTAGTGCCACCTGCACCAGGTAGTTTGCTTCAAGGTCATCAACAAGGTTGGTGAATATTTCCATAGGGTAAAGTTAGTCGCAGGAACTTGATAATTGGAAATAAAAAAAGGCTACTCTATAAGAGCAGCCTTTTCTGAAAGCGGAATGTTTGACGGTAGTAAAATTTTTGAAATCAGCCTATGAGGAAATTTACTACTAGCAGTGATAAGGCTAATCCCGTCATGCATATCACAAAACTTAAGTTGATGAATGTCTTTTGTTCTTTGGTTAATGTCAGTAGTGCCATGGTAGTGGTAGCGTTGATTTCGAATATGAAGTAAGTCATTAAGAAAACCACTTCCAATTTTGTTCGTCCAATGAGAAATAAGCGTAGATGATGCGCTAGTATTTGGAGATTAGGGTTTTTTAAAACTGCAGTATTTCAGCTACTTCTTCTCCTACCAGGCTGCCAATTGCTACACCCATACCCCCCAATCGAACGCCTATGGCTATTCTGTCGGATACTTTTTCAACTATGGGAGCCTTGTTTTCACCAAAAGCCATGATGCCGGACCACTCCATTTCTATTTCATACTGCTGATTTGGTAGTATGATTGTATTGAGATCCGAAACCAACTTTTTCCTAATAATTGTATTCACGCCAAATTCGGTTGTGGTCTCGTCTTCAAGAGCCAAATTTCTCCCACCGCCAAATAAAAGCTTGTCATAATAGTCCCGGAAATAATAGTAGCCCTCTTCATAATGGAAGGTTCCTTCAAACTTTAGTTTTTGAGATGGCTTGACACTCATTACAACGCCTCTGCCCGGGGCAATATCCAATTGATTACCTAATAGTGACTTGGTAAATGCATTCGTACAGACGGCTATTTTCCCAGCTCGGAAAGACACCTCCTTGCATTCAGCAACCACACCGGTGGCCTCTTCATGAATGTTTAAAACTTCACAACCTGTATGAACCTGCACTCCCAGTTCAGAGCAATATTTCCACAGTGAGGAAATGAGTTTACCTGTGTCCAGTTGTCCCTCCAGATGATTTTCAATCAAGTGTTTTGTGTCTCCAAAATCAAATGTCTTAATCTTTGAGTCGGCAAGCTTGAAGACTTCAGTTTGGAAGAAAGGTTTCAATAAATTATTGACTTGATCGATCGCCTCTTTTATCTCATAATCTCCAAAGATCAGCTCATAACCACTTTTTACCTGGATGTCAATCATTTGACGTCCAAGACGCTGACAGGTCTTTTGTAATCCGTCCCATCTTTTTTCCACCAGTTTGATCATGCCCTCTTCTCCGAGCGCTTTTATATCATTTTGCAATTCGGTGACCGAACCAAAACAGGCAAATCCAGCATTCTTGGTACTTGCACCGGAGGGGAGAATGCCTCGCTCCAATACGGTCACTTTTAGATCCGGAGATCGCTCCTTCAGGGTGGCAGCCGCAGAAAGTCCGGTTATTCCGGCTCCAATAATCAGAATGTCTGGTGTAAGAAATGATTGTTTTTCCCAAAGGCTATGCACGGCACTTTTTGTTTAGCATTTTAATCAGAATAGTTGATACGAAGTACTTCAACATTGATTTTGGCAGATGAAAGAAAATCCAACCAAAAAAGTTGCTGAGCTGATAAGTGATCATTGGGCGATTTTACTTCATAAAATTGATAATCATCTTTTGACCAAATGAACAAGTCAGGAAATCCTGCACTGTTTTCCTTCATATTTTTCGACATCTCAATAAGTACGGCTTTTAACCCCTTCAGCGGAAGCTTTTCAATCATCGTAATCAAAGATGGTAGAAGTGCTTCATGCCAAGTTACGAACCGATTGGCTATACCAAATTTTACATCGTGAATTTTTGATACATACTCTGTCATTTGTTTCCTTGATCTCAGTCTTTTGAGTTGCTCTTCAAGTAATGATTGCCTTGCTTCAAAAAATACGGAATCATTCAAATCAGATGGCTGGCGTTGCAGTGGGTGATGGAAAGAGCCATGATTGGTATCAAAAATAATCTCCCAAAAAACAAGTCCGAAAAGCCCTCTCCACAAAAAGTTTTCTGCATGAATCCCTTCCCAACCATTTGCCTTGAAATGATTGAGCACGGCGTCCTCTACACGTCCTTCAGGGGTTGAAATGGTAATAGACGGAGCACTTTTAAGTCTTCTTGTCATGCTTCTATCAATACGAACTCCTTTGCGATTTAGAAAGTCAGTCGCAAAAGTCAATTCAGAGGCATTTGATGCTTCCTCAAGCATTTTCCGTGCGAGATCTACGGCATCATTCTTACGATCCAACTTTTCAAATAATCGAACTTTTCGCTCTCTAGCCGGATGTTTATCAGTGTGAGAATAGTAATTGAGCGCTTCTTCAGGGCGTTGGATCTGCTCAAAATAATAGGCTATTTTCAATAATAATTTTTCGGCAGATTTTGCTGAACGAGGATATGATAGCCAGGTTTTCCAAGGCATTTCTTCAAGGTAATCCTCAAGTGGAAGGTTGGCTTCCTGTATTTCGTATATCATGCGGCGTAATTGAGAAATGTGCATGACAGATAGTGCCTCTTCACGAGATTGAAACCATGGGCTGAAGTTTGCTTCATCTAATTCTTCAATCTTGACATTCCCAACATCTCTTATCACAAAGTCAGTCATTCGACCACCCCGATGACCGAAGAAAAGAAGTTTGATAAATTCCACTTCTTCATTTTTCAAAACCTGTGCAATTTCTTCCTGCTCATGAACAGCAGATATATCAGTTTCAGTAAGTTCGTTTAATATGTCTTCCTTTTTTTGTGAGGGATTTAGGAAATCAAACAAAGAGATAAGTTCCGATTTGGTGAATAGACGAAATTGTTGGGGATCTTCGCTCTCATTAATTTGTATAAAACCCTGATGCATTAGCTCTTCTTTAGCATCATGGATATCGGGTATTTCAGCATATGAAATTTTATTGATTCTGAAGAAATCGCCCCGACGATTGGAGAAGCGTAAATACAAACACTGCGCCTGCTCTGAAAGCTGCCTAAATGATTGATAAAATAGATGTTCGGGTTGATCCAGTACATGATCATATTGCCTCTCTACAAACTCCAATACGTAATTGAAATAATCTAAATAGTACTTTTCGGGTAATATAATTGGATCATTCTTAGACATTTACAATAAATGGGATGTTTTTGGTTACTCTGTGTTGATAAACTGTATTATAACATTGCACCACCAGTTATAAATTTTATGAAACAACTTCTAGTTGTAATTTCTTTCCTAGGCGTCACTGCATTGCATAGTCAAAGTTACGTCGATTTAGGTATTCGTCACTTTGCCGTAGGAGAGTATGAGGAAGCACTTATCGATTTTAAAGAGGCAGAGCAAATAGAGAGTATGATTACGGAATCTGCCAAGGCAAAGATGTACTATTACCGCGGCATGATTTGGTTGATGCGTGCTGAGAAATCTTCGGATGATTTTGCTGAGCAAGACCCACTACGATTGAGCGTTGAATACCTGTCAAAAGTGAATAAAATGGATAATAGTTGGGCTCCCCAGATTGTAGAAGCATATGACCGACTGTATCCCTTGCTTATAAAGGAGGCAGATTCCTATCTTAAGTTTGAAAAAAAAGAAGAAGAATTAAGCGCTAAAGTTAATTTCCTTGACGAAAGGATTGTTTATCTGACCATGGCGCAAGATCTGGATGTATCATCAACTCCGGTATTATACCTTGGGCAAACCAATAAGCGTATTGGTGATTTAATTTTTGAGGGATCATCTAACGTAATTGAGCTTCAAAAGGCTAAAACTTATTATGAAACTGCTTTGCAGCATTATGAACAGGCTAGGTATGAAGATCCTTTCTCCAAGGAAATTATTCAGGATCTGCTCACAATTTCAAAGCGCCTTATGGATGCAGATCGCATCGAGGAATACAATAAGTTGCTTCAACTTGCCGGAGGATAATTATTCAACAATGAATCTAAAGAATTCGCAATTTCGCAAAGCTTAGAAGTAAGGTTTTTTCACCTGCTTTTTCGAAATCTACTTTTGCTTTCTTATTGGCTCCTTGCTCATCAATATTAGTCACCACACCAAATCCAAATTTTGGATGTTCCACCTTCATACCTTCGGCAAGGTTGGTGGTGTCACTCGGTTCAAAGTCAGCGCTTGGTTTGTGATTAACCTTCGCTGCAAATCGCTTGGTAGTGTTCTCTTTCTTAATGTTATTCACAAAGTTTTTAGTCACGTAGTTAATGCCGGGAGAAACCGGATCACTGGATGAAAACTTGCGATTTACTTTGATAAACTGTGGATCTACCTCTTCCAGAAA
Source organism: Cytophagaceae bacterium (assembly GCA_006969745.1). Taxonomy (GTDB): domain Bacteria; phylum Bacteroidota; class Bacteroidia; order Cytophagales; family Cyclobacteriaceae; genus Ekhidna. Next base: position 434,769 of record CP030886.1, on the reverse strand, counting down.
TCTACTTGGTTCACAATTTTTGAGACGTCCATACCTATACCTGTTTAGTGCATAACTGAGGTAAAGTTTCTTTTCAGCACGGGTAATTGCTACGTAAAACAGTCTTCTTTCTTCTTCCAGATCCGCCCGACTGCTTAGCATCATCTGAGATGGGAAAAGCTCTTCCTCTAGCCCAACAATAAATACGTAAGGAAACTCCAATCCCTTAGCCATATGAATTGTCATTAATGTCACTGCATCATCTGATTTTTGATTACGATCCTCGTCGGTGAGCAAAGCGACATCCTGAAGAAAGGCACCGAGACTCTTATCCTCTCTATTTGGATCATCGGTAAATTCTTTAATCGCATTGAGGAGTTCCTGTGTGTTCTCGTAGCGACTCATGCCTTCGATGGTTTTATCCTCGTATAGCTCTTTCAGTAAACCTGATGTCTTTGCTATCTGTGAGGCCGTATCAAAGGCGTCTTTTTTCTCATTTGTCAATCTGAATGACTTGATGAGCGTGGCGAAATTTTCGACCTGGGTTCCGCCTTTTCCACCCACATACGAGCTGGCTTTCTCCATAATCTCCCATAAGGTTTTACTTTCCTCATTTGATGCCACTACCATCTTGTCTATCGTGCCCGGACCAATGCCCCGCTTGGGTAAGTTGATGATACGTCGCATGGCAGTTTCATCATTGGGATTTACAGTGTAGCGGAAGTAGGCGAGGAGGTCTTTGATTTCCTTGCGTTGGTAAAATGACAGTCCTCCAACGATGCGGTACTTGATATTATTCCGTCTTAATGCTTCTTCTATCGCTCTTGATTGGCTATTGGTTCTGTATAATACTGCGAATTCTTTTTCAGACGCATGTTGCTGCATCTTCGTTTCAAAAATCGCCGAAGCTACTAGTTTACCTTCTTCATTGTCTGAAGTAGACTTGATTAGCTCAATCAGATCTCCGTCCTGATTGGCAGTCCAGACACTCTTCTTTAGCTGTGCAGTATTTTTATTGATGACCGAATTGGCCGCATTTACGATCGTCTTAGTAGAGCGGTAGTTTTGTTCAAGTCGAATAGTCTTAAGGTCAGGATAATCCCTTTCGAAGTTTAGAATATTCTGTATATCAGCTCCTCGGAAGGCATAGATACTCTGCGCATCATCACCAACTACACATATGTTTTGTCGGACGGCTGCAAGTCTTTTAGCAATCAGGTACTGTGAGATATTTGTATCCTGAAACTCATCAATCATTACATAGTGAAAGCGCTGCTGATACTTATTCAGTACATCATCGTGCTTTTGAAAGAGAATGTTGGTATTGAATAATAAGTCGTCAAAATCCATTGCATCTGCTGCAAAACATCTCTCGGAATATGCTCTGTAAATGCGCCCCATTTCTGGTCGCATATTTTGCGTATCGTCTTCAAGATATACCGGATTGTTTTGATACTCATGCCAGGAAACTAACCTGTTTTTTGCACTGGAAATTCGATTGTATACAATATTGGGCTTGTATACCTTATCATCAAGGTTGAATTCTTTGACAATTAGCTTTATTAAAGATTTAGAGTCATCAGTATCATAAATAGTGAAATTGCTCGGGTATCCAATCTTACCGGCCTCAGCGCGTAGTATTCTCGCAAAAACAGAGTGAAATGTTCCCATCCACAAATTTTTAGCTTCTCCACCCACCATTTCTTCAATACGCTTTTGCATTTCACGAGCTGCCTTATTGGTAAAGGTCAAGGCCATAATATTGAATGGATCTACATTGTGAGCCTTAATAAGATGTGCAATGCGATAAGTAAGAACACGTGTTTTTCCTGAGCCAGCTCCAGCAATGATCATGCATGGGCCTTCTACGTTTACTACACCTTCTTTTTGTGGGGGATTGAGTTGATCAAGGTAATCTGCCTGCGCTTCTGCCATTTGGCAAATCTATCTGATTTGGCTTACAAAAAATTTGAGACGGCAGGCTAAATCAGCCAAGAAAATGAAAAAACTTGTTTAAAACAATGAATGCTAAAAAACTGAGAAACAAAATCACTTCAATAATCAGGATAAGATTGTTTGCTCTGAAGAACGACTTTTTCACAACGTATTTGGTGGAATGGATTTTGTGATTTTGCAAGGAGTAAATTTAGCAACATTATAGAAATGTCACCATGGTCTTTGAAAAGGTAAAAGCAAAGACATAATAATGGATGAAAATTTTTATCTTGTTTGATACAAAAACTAACTTAACTACAATTCTTATGGATTTTTCATCAATTAACTGGCTGGCAGTTTTGGTAGCCACAGTATCAGCATTTGTCGTGGGTGGACTATGGTATGGTCCTATTTTTGGTAAAGCCTGGATGGCAGAAATGGGGTTTACTGAAGAGGACTTGAAAGATGCTAACATGGCCAAGATTTATGGTACGGCATTCATACTAGAGTTTATCATTGCTCTGCAATTGGCCTACTTTCTTAATCACGGAGGTACAGAACCTTCCGTAGGGCAGGGTGCGGCTTATGGTTTGCATATTGGGTTGTTCTTCATTGCAGCTGCAATGGGTGTAAATGCACTCTTTTCCAGAACATCTCTTAAGCTATGGTTTATCAATGCATTTTACTTTGTGGTTCTTCTTACATTGATGGGAGTGATTTTAACGATCATGTAAAACATCACCCCCGACTAGTCGGGGGTTTTCATTTCTACTATCACTGGTGCCTGTGCCAAAAGTGTATCGTTTGTAACTTGAGCTATTTCACCGCTAGCGTAGTTCATGGTGAAAATATCAAAGTTCATTTTGTTATCGTCACCTGTCGTGTTCACATCAAAAGCTATAAGCTTCCCATCGGAAGACCAGTCATGCCATCCTACAATTAGCGAGTCCGGAGTGAGTTTTTTCAGTCCCGTACCATCCGGATTAATCTGGAATAGAAAAGATCCTCCCTGCTGTACCGAGTGAAAAGTGATGATGTTTTTTGTTGGTTCCCATCTGGGTGGACCGGCATGATATTGCCACCAGTTCGCCGTAGAATCACCATCTGGATAATATGTCAGTTGCCTTAAATTGGTACCATCTACCCCAATAATGTAAAGTTCATCCTGATAGCCAATATTGGCTTTGAATCTCTTATTCGAACCTCTAAAAACAATCTCATTACCATCTGGCGAAAAGGCAGGATCGCTGAAATAGGCTAATCCGGTATACACTTTCTGAACAAGTGCTCCTGTGCGATTGATTATATAAAAAGCACTGTCACCTTCGATTTTTGGATTTACGATAATTTCTGATCCATCTTTTCTGTGATCCATCCAACTATCCTTTAGTTGTGGTCCACCGATTCTTGAATGTGCTTTACCTAAGGCATCGGTTTCATAGAGAAAATAGCACCTGTAGCACGTGTCTTTATCTGATATGTAAAGTACTTTTTCATTGAGGTTGCTATACGTCCACTCAACACCACCCAATTCAGTCAGATTAATTGGCTCGGATCCATCCGGATTTGCTGAGAATACCTCATAATTATCATTCTCCGGTTCGGTCAAGACATTGTAAGCAATTCGATAATTCGACGATTCAGGTTTGTCCTCATTGACTGTTGTTGTGCATGAAGTCAGCAAAATAGCTGAGGCTAAGGTGTAGGCTAGGTGTTTCATTTTTATCTCCAGATTCCGAGAATAAATCCAATTAAAGTAAAGTAAACTGTAATATAGCCACCGTTTATCAGCATGTATTTTATTGACTTTTGCTCGTACATAGCTATTATAATGAAAATGAGAGCAGCCCACCCAAATCCGGTTAAGAAGCCGGCAGTTGTTCCCCAAACCCAATCAGTATTGGCATCTCCCAAAAAGAAAGCCATATTATAGCAAATAATTAATGAGAAAAATGTGGATATGCTATACAGCTTGGCATCATTGATGTCCTTGAAATCTTCATCTGTTTTGTTGTTGGCTTCCTTCCAGGCATTATAAAATAGTGCTGGTGAATACCAGATTGCCCCTACAACTAAATTTGACAGAGCTGCTACGATTACAGCCCAATGATTAATGTACATGTCTTCCATATTTTTTTATCTCAAATGTAGGTCGGGTATGAAATGAAGTATTGGAAAAAATTTACCTGACGGGTATGTAGTTGATTACCGGCCCTTTTATATGTAAATATTGCTTTGGACTATATCCCGAAAAAGCTTTGAATTCATTAATGAAATGAGCCTGATCATAATATCCGCAATCGAGCGAAAGATGGGTCCAGTTGATTTGACTGGTAGCTTCAATTTCAAAAACTACTTTCTGAAAGCGCTGTATTTTCTGAAACCCTTTAGGAGTTATGCCTAGGTGTTTTTTAAATAAGCTTATGAAGTGTTTTTGACTATATCCGGTTTTACTTGCTATCCATTCAATTGTTTGAGTTGAAGGATTAGATTTTATCGCTTCTACGGCAAATGTGACAACAGGCGGTACCGGCTCTTGAATGAGTTGCCTCATCAAGAAGGTCTCAATGACCTGAAATTTATCAGCAGTTCTCATGGCCGACATAATGTCCAGTCGCAAGTTTCGGATTCGATCACCAAACAATAAATCAGAGTCCAATACCTGATCTTTTATTTCAGTCATTGGGAAATGAGTGAAGTGAAATGCTGCCCCATGCTTAAATCTTACGACCATCATGGATGAATCAATTCCTCCGGCATCAATCGTAATTAGACTCGTTCGCGTTCCAGATAGCCAGGCGTCTGAGCACTTTTGTTTTTTTGAAAGTGAATCATTATCAAATATATATTTCGGTCGATCAGTAAGATCTATTACTAAATCCTGGTAGCCATCAGGTAGCATTTTTTCTACTGAATGAAGAGGCGTGTAGTTATTGAAATAAACAATCGACTCAACATATTGAGCAAGGAATCCTGTTGGTTGATGAAAATGGAAATTCATTTATTCATTTGGATATAATAAACGTGGAATAGTCATGATCTCCGTCTGTCTTCCATCAATATATCTCACATTTTCTCCATCAAAAAAGGCATCTTCCTCAAGCATAATTCGGATTTCTTTGTCCCACTCTGGAAGAAATACTCCAGCATTTAATTCAATCGAATGTGCCGTATTTTTATACAAAGGATAATCTCCTTTTCCGGGTACGCCTCCTTGTTGATCCCATAATCCGATGGTTGGACCGGCGGCATGCCCATGAAATCCAATAGGATGCGTGTAAATGACCCCTTTTAAGTCCTCGGCTTTGCATTGATCCAATGTAGCCTTCAATATTTCATTGCCACTTCTGCCTTCCTTGAAATTGGAAGTGAGGATGTCTTGCACTCGGTTGCCTTTCTTAAACGCCTCTTTGAGAAATCCAGGCACCTCCCTTTCACCTGATTTTAAAACATACGCGTGCTGCTGGGTGTCAGTATTTAACCTTAGATAGGTAATCCCAAAATCCACATGTAGAAGGTCTCCAGGATAAATTACCTGTTGCTCTGGTCGTTCCGAGAAAGATCTTAAATGATCGAATGACTCAGGGTCTTTTCTTTGAATCGAAACAGAAGGATGAAACCAAGCTGTGAAACCAAGCTCCCTTATTCGATCTCGGTACCACCACACCACATCATTAGTAGTAGTGATTCCTGGTTGGATTACTTTTTCTGAAAAACCTTCAGCGATTATTTGATGAGCTATACGAACAATGTTTTGATAAACTAACATTTCACTCTCTGTACGGGTTTCTAACCACCCTATGGCAATATCTTCAGCTCCAACTACCCGTGATTGATACGTTTTAGGCAGTACGCTGATCAGTTTCTCATAATGAGTGGATGAAATTCCATCGGCCAATGCAAATGTTTCTGATTTATTGATTCCAATTTTTTTCGGATTCTTATCAACAATCATCTCTGCCAGTGCTTGCCATTGATCAGGCTGTTGCTCCTTGTTCCATACGGTTTTGAACAACTCACCCGTATTGTATCGAGACATACCGAATGTTTCAAGAGGTTTGCCCTCGCCAGGATCATAGGCAATGAGCATTGTGGTGCGACGTGCAGATTGCCAGGTAGCCGGTAGCAATGTTTTAATTACAGGGTCTTCATTATACTCCCGGGCTATTATCACCCACATGTCAATTCCGGACCTGCGCATAATTGTCGGGAGTACTGTTTCCACTCGTTCCTTGAGCCATCTATCGGTTACTTCCGCTCTTTCTTGCATGGAAAGAATCTTCGGAGTGTATGGATTTTGAGCAACAGTGTTGAATGAAACTAAAACTAATGTGGCTATTAAAACTTTTTTCATGGGTAAATATCTTATACCCGTCTAAGATACTCGAAAAGGAAAACACAAGGTGTTTTTGATCCGTTTTTACGAATTTTGATTGTCACCAAAATCCCGCTATGAGATTATACCTTTCATTGTTTCTAACTGTACTATCCTTTTGGATCCATGCTAATCAAAGAATAGACAGCTTAAAGTATGAGTTGTTTAATCATACCTCAGAAGACGTGGCCAAGGTGCGATTGTTGAATAGTCTTGGTTATGAATATTGGATTATTAACCCTGTCCAGTCAATCATATATGGGCAGCAGGCAAAAGTTTTAGCGGAAATTCTTGAAGATAGCTCCGGACTTGCATTTTCCAACCGAGTGATCGGGGTAGCCCATTGGGCGCGCGGAAGCTATGATCGAGGCCTTGAATATTTGCTTGATGGTCTGTCGCTTTACAGAAATCAAAAAGATACTTTAGGTGAGGCCAATTGCTTGATGAATATAGGCTTGATCTATTCAGACAGGTTTGACAATGATCTTGCCTTAGAGTATTATTTTGAAGCATTAAAGCTTTTTGAAAGTATTGGTGCATCCAATCGCTCTGCTACCACATACGTCAAGCTGGCCACCATTTTTATTCGGCAAGGAAAAATTAGCGCTGCATACGATTTTCTACAACGAGCTGAATACATCCATGGAAGTGATGATTTTTTATACGGGATGTCTGAAATACTCAATCGATACGGTTTACTTAAGATTCAAACTGAAGAATACGATAGTGCATCACTATACCTAAATCATTCATTAGAAGTAAGTAGAAATATTCAGGATATTGATGGAGTCACTCGTAACTATATCAATCTTGCAGATGTAGCATTGCTTACCAATAGGACAAATGAGGCCGAGACTTTTCTAAATGAGGCATTGGTTGCCGCCAGAAAAGTCCAATCTCACAAATGGCTTAAAGAGGTATATGATCGGCTTCAGAAAATTGCACGAGAAAAAGGCGACCTGGAAAAAGCTGTCGTTTATTATGACCAATATGTTCAGCAAAAGGATAGCATTTTTAATGAACAGACACTCAATAATATAGCCAGGTTAGAAACAGAACTAGCCACTGCAGAACAGAAACGACAGCTGGAAGCGAAAGAAAACGAGATTGTGATACTTGAGCAAGATTCAGAGATTCAAAGAGCTCGGATACTGGTGCTAATTATTGTAATGGCAGCAGTTGTTATTTCTGCAATTTTGATCATTCGAAACAGGCAATTGTCTGCCCAGCGAAAGGAGCAAATTGCTAAAAAGGAAGCAGATGAAGCTAAAAAGGAGCTTGAGTTCAAAAACAGAGAACTGGTATCATATACGATAAATTTTGTGCAGAAGAATCAGCTTTTTGAGGAGTTGATGAATTCCGTATCTGATATTAAGAAAAACGCATCAGACGATACAAGAAAAGGTCTGGTAGGGATGGAGCGATCAATCAAACGACACCTTCAAATAGATAGGGACTGGGAAGATTTTAAAATGAGGTTTGAAAATTTACACACTGGATTTTTTGATAAAATACTCGAAAGAGAGGCTTCACTCACTGGTAAAGATTTGAAGTTGTGTGCATTGGTGAAAATGAATTTTTCGATCAAGGAAATTTCCGAAATGATGGGTATTTCAACCGAAAGTGTGAAAACTGCAAGGTACCGGCTTAAAAAGAAGTTGAATTTACCCGGCGATATGCCTTTAAATGACTTTTTAAATACAGTGAGCTAGGTTTCTATTCGTATCGTAACCTTTTGTCTACCATTTCGAAAGTAAGGTTCACTTTTCGTTCACTCTATATTATAAGCGATCCACTTTTCTTACTCCACATTTGTCATAGTCTTTAAAACCTATGAAAATGGAGAAGTCAACTAACGTCTCACACATCAAACGTATCATCGTAATCATTGGAATTTCTACTGCAATTCTTTTGATAAGTTCATGCCAACAAGAGAAGAAATCTTTTCAGGCACCGATATTTGAAAATATTGGTGATTACAGAATGGAAGTAACGACTTCATCGCCGGATGCAAAACGTTTCTTTGATCAGGGAATGATATTCACCTACGGCTTTAATCATGGAGAAGCCGCCAGGTCATTTCGGGAAGCTATCCGTTTAGATAGCAACTTTGTGATGGCTTATTGGGGTCTCGCATATACATTGGGCCCAAATTACAACGCTCCTCTTGACATGGCAGTGAAAGAGGAGATCCAATGGGCTGTAGAAAAAGCTACATCCTTGATGCATACCGTCACTGAGGTGGAGCGAGGTTTAGTGAAGGCGTCCGCATTAAAATACACTTCAGAAAGCGCGGAGCCACAGCTGATCTCATTTGCAGAGTCTTTAAAATCATTGAGCGAATCTCACCCCACCAACTCTGATGTATTGACCTTCTATGCTGAGGCACTCATGCTCCAGCATCCATGGGACTTGTACGATTATAAAGGTGGTCCCGCTAGAGAATGGACACCAGAGATTGTAAGGGCATTAGATGCTGCACTCAAAATAAATCCTCAACATCCATTGGCTAATCATCTGAATATTCATGCAACGGAAGCGGCGAACTGGCCCGATGCAGGAATGAATTCGGCTGAAGAATTGCGAAAGTTAATAATACCCGGCGCAGGGCATCTGGTACACATGCCTTCTCATACTTATATCAATACGGGAGATTACCACCTGGGTACATTGGTCAATCTTGATGCGGTAGAGGCAGACAGCATCTACACTGAACAATGTGTATCACAAGGTTCGTTCCCATTGTATTATTATCATAACTATCATTTTCTAGCTGCATGTGCAGCGCTGGAAGGTAGAGGTGCGCTTGCAATTGAGTCTTCATTTAAAATGACTCAAACCATTGATAAGTCTTTGCTTGCTGAGCCAGGTTTTGAGACAACACAACATTTTATGACCATTCCCTATAATGTGATGGTCAAGTTTGCTCAATGGGAAAAAATCTTGTCAACAAAGGCTCCCGATGTTAGATACCCATACCTGACCGCACTTTGGCACTATTCCAGGGGCATGGCTTTTGCGAATCAGAATCAGCTTACAAGTGCCAGTAAGGAGTTGCAAAACATAGATGATATTCAGAATGGTGCTGGATTTGATGAATTTCTAATCTTTGGCATAAACTCAGGTCAGACAGTAATTGAAATTGCTATGCGTGTTTTGGAAGCAGAAATTGCGCAAAAAAGGCTTGATTACGATAAGGCGGAAAAATTACTTCTGGAAGCTGTGGCAATCGAAGACGGTATGAGCTACAATGAGCCACCTGATTGGTTCTTTTCAGTAAGGCACATTTTAGGTGAGTTATATATGCAACAAGAGAGATTTGCAGAAGCACAGAAAATTTATGAACAAGATTTAAAAAACTTTCCTAAAAATGGATTCGCATTAAATGGTCTTTATCACAGTTTGAGATCTCAAACGAAAGATTCGGAAGCAAGCAAAGTTCGAAAACAATATGAAATAGCCTGGTCATTTGCTGATACCAAGCTTAAGTTTTCCCGAGTAGACCCTGATTTTAGAAAAAATTTGGTTTTGAAGATTTCTGATAATAGTCCTGTTGAAATGATGAGAATTGCCGCTTCTTTTTGCGGATTAGCCTCCAAGTAGACCCGTAGTAAACCTAAATGATCGGCAAGTCAACCTCTTGTATACCTCAAAAGCTAGGCTGGGAGATGCCACCAATTGATATTTGCATGTCTTCAATTTAATAATATTAGGTTTTGATTAATAGAAGACGTTACTCTGAAAGCGGAGTAATTTTGGTGGTAGGGGCGTCCTTGAGACGCCCTTTTTTATTTCACTATAATTCGTGTGGTTAGATCAACACCATCGGTTGATTGCGCTTTCATCAGATAGACACCCTTTCTTAGCTCCGCTAGATTAATGTTATAGCTCAACATATTTTGCTGGGAGGCATTTCCCGAAAGATCTTTCGTTTCACCTCCGGAAAGATTATAAAACACCACTTCTTTTATAATAAATGGCTGGGTGGACGAAAGTGATATAACATTGTTTTGAACGATTGTAGGATACGCAGTTAATGATTTTTCTTCTGCATCAAGCCCGGTCGAGACCCTCTGTACCTCAAAATATTCGTGCTGACCATCAAAGTCAACTTGTTTTAAACGATAGTATTCGATAGGAGCGTAGGCAAACTTGTCAGCAAACTCATATTCAATTACTTCATTTGTATTACCATTTCCATTGACTTTACCTATTTCATAAAAATAAGACCCATCCTCTGAGCGCTCAATAGAGAAATAAGCGTTATTCGTCTCAGATGCGGTTGCCCATGATAATTTGATTCCATCTTTTGCAGATGATTTAAAATAAAGTAAGTCTACAGGTAGTGGTGTAGTTCCACCACCATTCACGAATTCTTCAATAGTTCCAAATCCATCATCGGATAAATCATCAATCAAAAATGATGAATCCCCAGAACCATCACCGCTATCATCAATCTCTGATTCCGCATTGCCACCATATCCACCAGCATAAACATTTCCATTACCGGAGTAATCATTTTGAGCTCCCGAACCTGACATTGTGAAGGTCCCGGTCACCACAATCACCCCGTCTGAGTCAACCGAGATTTTATTATTCATTGTGAGATCGCCAAATATGATCAAAACCCCATTGGAAGTCACAGTCAATTCCATTGCTTTATTCTCAAAAACAACATCTCCAAAAATCACAAGTGTATCATTGACTATAAACTCTCCGGCAAAATTGCTGTTTGCCACATTGATATTTACATTACTTGCACTGGAGCCGAGAGTTATATAGTTGTTGAAATTAAGCGTTTCACCATCCAGGTTGAGGGTTCCATCACCATCCGTTCCACTTCCAGGGTATGTAGCATCCCAGTTGCCATTTACTTGCCACGAACCATCTGTTGTAGTCGTTTGAGCGAATGCGCAACTTAATGTTGTTAATACTAGAACGAATGCTAATGTTGATTTCATATTTTGAGTGGTATTTGTACAAAAATACGCAGTTGCGTATACCTGTGGATTCAATTATGCACTATTTTCTATCTATTAGATGCTTTTATTCGACATAACTTTCTTTTAGCATGTTGAATTGCTTTTTTCTACCTTTGCGTTTCAATCTTTATAACCCCATAAATGAATTATTTAAATAACCTCACAGAGGGTATTGGCAATACGCCACTACTGAAGCTAAACAGTGTAAATGAAGGCATAAAAGGGACCGTTCTAGTTAAAGTAGAATACTTCAACCCCGGTAATTCCATCAAAGATCGCATTGCGCTGAAAATGATCGAAGATGCGGAAGAAAAAGGCATTTTAAAGCCGGGAGGAACAATTATAGAAGGTACCTCAGGAAATACAGGAATGGGCCTGGCTTTGGTGGCAATTGCCAAAGGATACAAATGCATTTTTACTTTGGCTGATAAGCAAAGCAAGGAGAAAATGGATGTTCTGAGAGCAATGGGTGCTGAGGTAATTGTTTGTCCAACCAATGTCCCGCCGGAAGATCCAAAATCTTATTATTCGGTAGCCAGAAAATTGAATGAGGATATTCCAAATTCATTTTATCCGAATCAATACGACAATGAATCTAACACAGTAGCTCATTATGAAACAACCGGCCCTGAGATTTGGAAAGATACAGATGGAAAGATCACCCATTATGCAGCTGGAATGGGTACTGGCGGTACCATTAGTGGTACATCTAAATATTTGAAAGAACAAAATCCTGATATTATCACTGTAGGATTAGATTCCTATGGGTCCGTTTTTAAGAAGTATAAGGAAACTGGCGTTTTCGATGAGAAGGAGATTTATCCATATTTAACGGAAGGGATCGGGGAAGATATTTTGCCTAAGAATGTAGATTTTGATATGGTAGATCACATTGTGAAGGTAACAGATAAAGACGCTGCGATTATGACCCGCAGATTGGCAAGAGAAGAAGGTTTGTTTGTTGGTTGGTCTTGCGGATCGGCGGTTCATGGAGCTTTGGAATACGCTAAGACCAATATGAAGGATGATGACGTAATGGTAATCATCCTTCCAGATCATGGTACCAGATATTTGGGTAAAGTTTACAATGATGACTGGATGAAGGATCATGGATTTCTTGAAGAACGCAAGTTTGCAACAGCGGAAGATATCATTTCCAGTAAAAATGGAGCTTCCAATCTGGTAACCATTGATCATAATCTGAAAGTTGGAGAAGCGATTAAACTGATGAATGAAAAAAGCATTGATCAAGCGCCGGTCACCGATGGGGATAAATTTGTTGGAAGTATATCGGACAGCAAGATATTAGGGAGCTTAATTGAGAATCCCGAGTTGAAAAATAAATCGGTGTCAGAAGTGATGGATGGTGCTTTCCAGTTTGTGTCTCCACATGATACATTGGATGTAATGTCCTCAATGTTAGGAAAGAAGGCTAAGGCTTTACTTGTGAGGGATAGAAGTAATTCGGTACATATTATTACTCAAAGTGACCTTTTGGTTGCAATGACTAATTGATTAGATTTGAATACACAATTGAATATTTAACTCTTTACTTGCAGTCCCGGCGTAACTCGTCGGGACTTTTTTAATTGATGAAATCAAGTCAGCCCATTGGTATTTTTGATAGTGGAATTGGTGGCCTTACCGTTGCTCGTGCTGTAAAAAAAATATTACCTAATGAGTCGATTATCTATTTTGGAGATACTGCCCATCTTCCATATGGTGATAAATCTACTGCAGCAATTCAGGCCTACTCAGTGCGAATTGCTGAGATGCTGCTTCAGCATAAGTGCAAAGTAATTTTGATTGCCTGCAACTCGGCTTCTTCCGCGGCTTATGATCTGGTTACAGAATATGTCGGAAAGCGAGCCAAGGTGTTCGATGTAATTAACCCAACGATAGATTTTATAAGAGAAAATCATAATGGTGATAAACTTGGTTTGATTGGGACGAAACAAACTGTGAGTTCAGGTGTTTATGCGAGAAAAATTTCAGACTTGAACCAAGACATAGAATTTGTGTCGTTAGCTACTCCTCTTTTGGTTCCAATGATAGAAGAGGGCATTTACGAAGATGAGATAAGTAGAAATATTATTAATAAATATCTTAACGACCCTGTTCTATCAAATATCAACGCACTTATTTTAGGGTGCACACACTATCCAATCATTCATCAGGAGATCAAAAATTATTTTTACTCTTCAAATAAAGAGGTGGAAATTATAGACTCTGCTGATACTGTTGCTAGAGCACTTAAATCATATCTTGAATACAATCAGCTTTCAAGCAAGGGATCAGATGCGGTGGACAAGTTTTTCGTTTCAGATTTTACCGAGTCCTTCGAGCAAACAACGAAAACATTTTTCGGAACTGAAGTGCATCTTGAACAAATTCCCATTTGGGATGAATTAACTTAGATTTACATAATGAAAATACTACTAAAGCTTCTTCCAATTCTCCTTATCACAAGCTGTTCTGTTTCTAAAAATACCAAAACTATCCATCCATTTTCTGGTGGAAGTGTTGGGTGTGGCAATTTTATTGTCTACAAGCTTACAGAGGATAATAAAGAGTATGTTTCAGTTGTTGTTGATGTTTCTTCCATCGAGTTGGAACCCAGACAAAGCTATGGGATAGGAAAGTCCGATGTGGTGAAGGTGACACGAAAGAAGTATGACAGTGAGATCAATACAACACTTTGTAATGATTTAATGCCCGAAAAACGTCCAAGTGAAATTTTAGAAGAAGTAGCTTCTGATGGAACTATCGAGCTTTTGGTAAGCGAACCAGAGCTGGAAAAGGCTAATAAAAATGAACCTTATAAGGCGACGGTTATTCTAAGAAATGTAGTGTTTGAAACGGTATCAATTGATTATTTAAGACTTGAAAATATAAACGTAGGATGGTTGCCAGGATAAAATTATTAACGCTCTTTTCAATAATTAATCTCGGGGCATTTGCCCAAGAATTAATTTGTGGTACAGAACCTACAAAGAAAGACATTGAGGTTCTTAACAAATTGGAAGTAGCAAAATCCGACGCACGGATTTCTATTGCCGCACCATCACTGACAAAAATTGCCATTACCGCACACATAGTCCGAACCTCTGATGGAACAGGAGGATTGACTGAACAAGAATTGACTGATGCAATCGCAGATGTGAATGAAATTTATACATTGACGAATATGGAATTTTTCCTATTCGGAGATATCAATTACATCGACAATGATGATTACTACGACTTCAATTCGTCCCAAGAAGGCGAATTAGCGAGTCAGCACTTTGTTGAAAATACCATAAACGTATATTTCTTCAACTCGGCAATGTCAGGCACCACACCGGTTTGTGGCTATGCAAGATTTCCAGCCAGTGGAATCGACAGAATTGTAATGGTTAATGATTGCACTACCAATGGGTCTACTTTCCCTCATGAACTTGGACATTACTTTGCTTTATACCACACACACGGAAAATCAAATACCGGGACTACTGACGAGCTTGTGACAAGGGAAGAGGGGAGCTCAAACTGTGAAAATGCAGGTGATGACCTTTGCGATACAGAAGCAGATCCAAATCTCTCCGGTCAGGTGGATGGAGACTGTCTTTATACAGGTGATGCAACAGATGCCAACGGAGATACCTACATTCCGAACCCACGAAACTTAATGTCTTACTCCGTAAAATATTGCAGGGATGAATTTTCACAAGGACAAGCTGATAGAATAGTCGCTGCATATGACGAGTATAAAACCTACTTATACGATAAAAATTATGCAGCCATTTTCGATGTTTCTTCAAAGGAAGTTTGTGAAAACAATACAGTTGATTTCCTCAATGAATCTGTAAATGCTGTTAGTTATGAATGGACTTTTGAAGGTGGTACACCTGCGTCATCTACAGATGAAAATCCGACGGTCACATATTCTACTGTTGGCAGTTATGATGTGACTCTTGTTATTACTGAAGCAGATGGAGGTACCGATACCAAATTTCTTGAAAACCACATTACTGTAAAGAGTGAAGTAACCTCAGAGGTGACATCAGAATCAGGTTCATTTGAGGAGGC
The DNA here is from genome assembly GCA_006969745.1 of Cytophagaceae bacterium. GTDB lineage: Bacteria > Bacteroidota > Bacteroidia > Cytophagales > Cyclobacteriaceae > Ekhidna. The sequence continues at coordinate 419,430 of CP030886.1, read as the reverse complement.
AGAACTAGCTGAATACGTTTACAATGAAGATGAAAGCTACACCTGGGAAAAAACCGATGCTGCATTTACAGAAGGAACAAACTCAGTGTACATGAATTTCTACAGTTACAGCAATTCAGGAGCTGAAGATTATTTAGTTATTGCAACGCTAAATACTTCTGTTGAAAAAGTATTTGCATTGACTTTTGATTACTCATATGCTCCTTACAGCGAAAGCTTTTTCGATGGCCTGGAAGTAGTATACAGAAATCCTTGTGGACAATGGCAGACCGCCTGGTCAAAAGAAGGCAATGAACTTGCGACTGTTGCTAGTCAAGAATCTGCATTTACCCCAACCAGTAATCAGTGGGAATCTGAAACGGTTTTATTCGAAATCGATGAAACCGACGAAGTGGTTGAGTTTGCCTTCAAAGCAATAAATGGATATGGAAATAACTTATACCTGGACAATTACAGTATAGATGTTTTTGATCCTAATTTTTCTATTGAAAGTGTAAACATTACCAATGCCTCTTGCCCGGATATTCAGGATGGCTCAGTTGCCGTCAGCTTGTCTGTTGAAGGAGCCTTTGAGTACAGCGCAGATGGCGAGACATTTACAGATTCAAATGTGATAGAGAATCTGTTGCCTGGTACCTATACGATTACAGTTAGAAATGCACTTGGTACTTTGGAAACCCAAGCAGTAGAAATAGGAGCTGAAAATGATTACCCGGAACCAGTAGTCGAACTGGTAAATGGGCAGCTTTCTGTTGCATCTGAGGGAGATCAAACATTCCAATGGTATCTGGAAGGCTTGCCGATCAGTGGAGCGACTTCAGCCACGTTGGATTTCGAAAATGCCGGAAGTTACACAGTGGAAGTATCGAATGGAGCTTGTACTGCTTTATCCGAAATATTTATAGTTCTTTCTAACGATGCGATAGACTCTAATTTGGAAATCTACCCGAATCCGACATCTGATTACATTGGCATTAACCTTCCATCTCACCTATGGAAGGAAGTTGATGGTGTAACTGTTACAGATTTGATAGGAAGGGAAATAGGCGTGTTTGAATTGGAGGAGAAGATAGATGTAACCTCCTTAGAAGCAGGACTTTACATTCTGCATTTCGAATTGGAAGGAGAAAAGGTATACCGACGTTTTCTTAAACAATAAAGAGGCGTAAATTCGAGTGTGATTTCATTCGTTTTCTACCTGGCTTTTCTGTTGATTTTTGTGGTATTCGCTGTTTATGCAGAGCGGAAAACTGCCGCATTTATTCAGAATAGACTTGGGCCAATGGAAGTAGGACCCAAAGGAATACTTCAGACAATCGCCGATTTGCTAAAGATGCTTCAGAAAGAAGATATTAGGGCAGATGCAGTCGACCTGATTCCCTTTCTGGTTGCACCATTTATTGTGTTTGCCGCTGTATTCACCGGATATTCAGTATTGCCGATCAATGAAGTAGTTGGAGGTTCCGGTATATCTGCCGGGGTATTCTTCCTTCTTGCAGTTGTCTCTCTTGATGTTTTAGGTATTCTAATGGCCGGATGGGCATCTAACAATAAATACAGCCTTTATGGAGCTATGCGTTCTGTTGCCCAAATCGTCTCCTACGAAGTGCCGTTAGGAATTAGTGTCTTGTGTGTTGTGATCATTAGTGGGACACTAGATCTGAGTCAGATGAGTGCCAACCAAAGTCACGGCTTGCTTTCATGGCATATAGTGAACCATCCAGTTCTTATTATTCCATTTATCATCTTCTTTATAGCCAGTCTTGCAGAATCAAATCGAACTCCATTTGATCTTCCAGAGTCAGAATCTGAATTGATCGGTGGTTATAGCACAGAATATTCCGGCTTTCGCTGGGGTATGTTTATGCTTGCTGAGTATGGTATGATGCTTTTGCTTTCAATCCTTGGAGCTGTCATGTTTTTTGGTGGATGGAGCTCACCAATCGATGATTTTGGAACCGGACCTATCTGGGGTTCAATCTGGTTGCTGTCAAAGGCATTAATTCTGATCTTTGTTCAAATGTGGGTAAGATGGACATTGCCGCGATTAAGAGTAGATCAACTCATGAGTTTGTCTTGGAAATATTTAACACCATTGTCTATTGTGATGTTATTCATTTGTGCCTTATGGAAACTTTGGATCATCAGTTAGATATATGAGCTATTTTGGAAACATATCAGTTGCTGCGAAAACTACCTGGAAAGGGATGTTACTTTCTATTCGCTATTTCTTCCAGGCAAGAAAAAGACGTAAAAAGGAATGGATAGGTGAGGACAATTATTTTAATAAAGCTAACGGAACATTTACCGTTCAGTATCCGCATGAGCAAATTCCAATTCCCGATCATGGCCGCTACCAACTGCACAATGAAATTGATGATTGCATAGTTTGCGATAAATGTGCGAAGATTTGTCCCGTTGATTGCATAGATATTGAACCTGTGAGATCACCGGAAGTATTTGGTCAAACCTCTGATGGCACTCCTTTACGGATTCATGCTGCAAAGTTTGATATCGATATGTCTAAGTGCTGTTTTTGTGGATTATGTACAGTTGTATGCCCGACAGAATGTTTGACGATGACTAAAGAGTTTGACTTTACAACCACGGATATTCTGGATCACAATTTCTCATTCAGTAAAATGACTGAAACTGAAATAGCTGAAAAGAAACAAGAATTTGAAGAATATCAAGAAGCTAAGTTGAAGGCCAAACCAGAGCTTCCTGCCATAAAAAAGGAAGTAGATGTGATGAAAAAGCCAACATCTAAGCCAGTTTTCAAACCTAGAATTCCTAAAAAGAAGTAGTGGGTATTTTCATACAAATATTACTTGTGCTATTAACACTACTGGGTGTAGGCATCATCGTTTATACTCGAAATATTGTGCACGCTGCTTACGCACTCTGTCTGGCGCTTGTAGGAATTGCCGGGATTTATGTAATTCTGATGTCGGAGCTACTGGCTGTTGTTCAAATTATGCTCTACGCTGGAGGAGTGGTAATCCTCCTAGCATTTGGAGTGATGATGACCAACCGGTTGAGAGGAGATAAAGTGATTTCAGGATCGAACAATGCCTTAATTGGCGCAATCATTTCATTAAGCTTATTTTCAGCTTTGGCATATCTGATTTCAAATGCTAATTTCAGAACAGCCAATATTGATCATAATGATCAAATACGTGAAATCGGCATTTCATTTCTTACGGAGCATATAGTTGCTTTTGAATTGATCGCATTTGTTTTATTGGTTGCGCTGGTTGGTGCAGCTTATCTTGCTAAAATGGCTGGTGATGAATGAAGAACACTTAACATATTACCTATATTTTGCTGCCTTCCTTTTTAGCTCAGGTGTATTTGTAGTCTTGACAAAGCGAAGTGCAATATTTGTTTTGATAGGAGTGGAACTTATGCTTAATGGCGCAAATCTTGTTTTGGCCTCATTTTCACAATACGATCATGATATGAAAGGTCAGATATTCGCCATTTTTGCTATTGTAATTACCGTATGTGAGGTTTCTATTGCACTCGCAATTCTTCTAAATATTTATCGTAAGACCAGGGTTTCAAACCTTGATGAGCTAAGGGAGGTCGGAAACTGATGGAAACATGGATGATCTTTGCTATGCTAATTGCACCTTTGATTGGTGGGTTTGTTTCCTATTTCGGAAAGCAAGTGTCAATAAGTTCAATCGGTGTATTTGCGTCACTTATCATCGCACTTTTTTTCACCTTTTCCGGCAATGACATCCAGGGATCAATCGAATGGTTGCCTGGCTACAAGCTTAATTATCTTGTAGATCAAACATCGCTAATACTTATCGCATTGGTATCGCTGATCTCAATGCTTGTACATATCTTCTCACTGGAGTATATGAGTGAAGAACACGGTAAAAGAAGATATTTTCTTAAGCTAGGCTTTTTCACTTTTTCCATGATTGGGCTACTTCTTGCAGACCATCTCATTTTGTTTTTTATTTTTTGGGAGTTAGTAGGGTTGGCATCATATCTTTTAATTGGTTTTTGGTATCAAAAACAAGGAATACCCAGTGCTGCACGACTTGCTTTCATGGTCAATCGTGTGGCAGATGCAGCACTGCTTGCAGGAATATTATTATTAGATCAATCAAGCCTGAACATATCATTAATGGATGGGAATTGGTTGATGTTACCTTCTATACTCATCGCCATTGGCGCTTTCGGAAAATCAGCCCAGCTGCCATTTTCAGGATGGTTGACAAAAGCTATGGTGGGACCAACTCCTGTTTCTGCCTTGATTCATGCTGCTACCATGGTAGCAGCCGGTGTTTATCTATTGTTTAGAGTATCACCTTTTATGCACCCAGACGCATTAATGATTGTTGCTTTGATCGGAACCCTCACTGCTTTTTATGGAGGAATTTGCGCATTGATGCAGCATGACATTAAAAAAGTACTTGCTTATTCCACTATTTCACAGTTAGGATATATGGTAATGGGAGTGGGAGTCGGTGCACAAAGCGCGTCGCTCTTTCATTTATTCACGCATGCGTTTTTTAAAGCTGGTTTGTTTCTCGGTGCTGGAGCAATCATACACTTTATGCAACATGCAACGAAAGAAGATCCTCAAGACATTCGAAATATGGGAGGACTAAGAAACCAACTCCCATGGACCTATAAAACATTTCTTGTTTGTTCGCTGGCTCTTGCCGGAGTTCCTTTGTTTAGTGGGTTTATGTCCAAAGAAGGCATCATCATTGCAGGTTGGGAATGGGCAAGCAGCATTGGAAGATGGGCTTATGTGGTTCCCGACTTAGCGCTAATCACAGCCTTTCTAACCGCATTATATGTTGGACGGATGGTCTTGTTGGTTTTTTGGGGTGAAAATCGGATTCAAAATCTATATTCTTCCTTCAAAGAAGTAGCAGTTGTAAGAACACCACTCATTATTCTGGCCATTGGCTCAATTTGGATATTCTATAATTGGAACCCACTTGCACACACTTCATGGATACACGCTTCAATTGGATTAATGCCGAGCCATACGGATGACTTTATTTCAATGATTGTCACGTTTCTTTCTCTACTCATGGCAATTGCAGGCTTGGTGCTAGCATTCTCTTTTTTTAAACCAGGATCCAACTATAATCGGTCATATGCTGAGCTTCAGAGTGACAACAAAAAGATTCTTTTCAACGGATTTTTTATAACAACCTTTTACGAATTTTTTGGTAAAGGAGTATTGCGACTTGCCTCATTTACTTTTAAAGTAGATCGAAGAGTTGTAGATGGAGCTATCCATTTGATTGGAGTGGGCGGAGTAGTTTTTTCAAAGATCGTAGCGTTGATTGATCGATTTATAATTGATGGCCCAATAAACCTGGTAGGAGTCATTTCCAGATTAATTGGAAAGGCACTGGCTGGTTTAAGCTCTCGTGATATACAAACACAACTCACCTGGCTGTTGGTTGGTATTATTTTGATTTTAAGTTGGATACTGTTTTTTTAGCACCGCATGCAAAACACCCTAACCTATATATTCCTTCTTCCAATACTCATTGCTTTTGTAATGTTGTTTGTTCCAGCCGAACGCAGGAGTGTTTTTCGAAGGTTGTCATTGGCCACAGTCTCAATTCAGCTTTTATTATCAATTCTTTTGTTGATAAATTTTGATAAATCATTAGTTACCGATAGCTGGTCTGGTGCTTTTCAATTTGTAGAAAAAGCGGATTGGATTTTCATGTCTCTTGGATCAATAGGCTCCATCAGAATCGACTACTTCTTAGGTGTGGATGGAATCAGCTTGCCACTTGTGGCACTTTCTACCTTTGTTTTATTGATTGGTGTTGTTTCATCGTGGAATATTCAGGAAAAGGCCAAAGGCTATTTTATTCTGTATCTCGTGCTAAGTTCAAGCATCATTGGCTGTTTCATTGCATTAGATTTTTTCCTTTTCTACCTGTGTTTTGAATTCATGCTACTTCCGATGTTTTTTCTCATTGGAATTTGGGGTGGAGAACGAAGATCTTATGCTTCCATCAAGTTTTTTCTGTACACACTTTTTGGATCGTTGTTTATCCTGGTCGTAATGATTGGACTTTATCTAAGTGTAGTAGACGGAGATGCAAATACATTTAGTTTGGTTCAAATGCTAGATGGAAACTACACTTCAGGCTCTGTGTTGGACCCTGAATCTCCTCAGCTCATTTTTGGGTATTCGGCACGAGCTCTGGCATTCATCTTCCTGATAATAGGGTTTGGTATTAAGCTACCGGCAGTGCCTGTTCACACCTGGTTGCCTGATGCACATGTGGAGGCTCCAACACCAATATCTGTGGTTTTAGCAGGATTGTTGCTAAAAGTAGGTGCATATGGTCTACTAAGAATAGCGTATGGAATTTTTCCAGATGCAGCAATGGAATATGCGACCTTGGTTGCGATTATTGGAGTTTTATCCATCCTATATGGAGGTTTGAATGCACTGGCTCAAAGAGACTTAAAACGGATGGTGGCCTACTCTTCTGTTTCTCATATGGGCTTTGTTCTGGTAGGTTTAGCATCCCTTACCGCAATAGGTTTTTCGGGAGCACTATTTCATATGATCTCCCATGGATTAATTTCGCCTGCCTTGTTCCTCATTGCCGGAGTGATCTATGATAGAACAGGAAATAGGACCATGGAAAACTTTAGTGGATTGGCCAGTAAGATGCCGGTGTATACTTTCTTCACAGCAATTTTCTTTTTTGCAGGGTTAGGACTACCGGGGCTTTCAGGTTTTGTTGGGGAATTAATGGTATTGATGGGAGCTTTTGGTAGCTCAGAGTTCTCGTTGTGGATTGGAATTTTGGCAACTTTAGGTATTGCGGTGTCTGCAGCCTATTTCCTATGGACGATTCAGCGGATGTTCTACGGAAAGTATTTTGTGAGAGAAGCAAGCTGGGAGGTGAACATGGTAGATATTACAATTAGAGAGAAACTAATGCTTATTCCATTGACCATCTTAGTGATTCTGCTTGGTATTTTCCCTCGTCTAATCCTGGACTACAGCAACGAATCCATCAATTTCTTTCTTCAGCAGGTTAGCAATCTTATGCCATGAACCTAATGGATCAGCTCACATCTATTTTGAATGACCTGCAGGGATTGTGGGTGGAAACAACGCTGATTTTTGGGTCTATATTAATCTTGCTTGTAGGGCTTTTCAGATCAAGCAGCATTATTACCAAACTAATATTTGCCGGGTCATTGCTCATTGCCGTTAGACTTAATATCTCCAATGAATCTGTTGGTGTTCTATTGATTGACAGCATTAATATCACCAAACCTTCAATCTATTTCGGATCATTATTTCTAATGGTCGCTTTGCTCATTCTCCTTTTTCAAAGAAGTAATAAGCACGCCACTGAATTCTATTTTTTTATCATGGCAATGTTGGTCGGAAGCATGCTGATGATGAAAGCCGACAGCTTACTGATCATTTACCTGACGATTGAATTGGTTTCCTTCTCCTCATATATCCTTACCAATTTCACCTTCAAAAAGCAGAGCTTTGAAGCGGGAATCAAGTATTTGTTGTTTGGAGCAATTAGCTCGGCAATAATGCTATTTGGTCTGGGTTTAATCTATGGAGGTACAGGTATTTTTTCTATTACTGGCCTAGGCGAAATCTCCTCCATTAACCTAATTACGACGGTAGGAGTGGGCTTGATGTTGGTTGGTGTATTATTTAAAATATCAATCGTACCGGCCCACATTTGGGTGCCAGCTACCTATCAATCGGCTCCTGTAGATGCCGCCGCTTTTATGTCCATCGTACCCAAGCTGGCCGGCCTTGTTTTGATCCAAAGAGTATTTGCATTGAATGTAATATCCAATTCCGGTTGGATCATTGAAACAGTTTGGTTGTTAGGAATACTCACAATAATAACAGGCACGCTGGGCGCTTTCAGGCAATTGAATGCAAGACGAATGATAAGTTTTGGAGCTATTGCCCACTCTGGATTCTTATTACCATTTACGATTATTAACTCTAGTACTTCGCATGAGGCTTTTTGGTGGTATGCAATTGCATACGCAATCATGAATCTCGGGGTATTCTATATGTTGGATCAATACGAAAGGAGAAATGTTTTCACACTGCCGGAGTATAAGACAGCAGGTAGGGCTGTATGGATGGGAGCAGGATTTACCCTGATATTGATATCATTGGTTGGTCTTCCACCTGTAGCAGGTTTCATGGCAAAGTTATTTTTATTTTCAACACTCTGGGAGTTCTACCTCTCGAGTGACTCAATTGTTGTTTTGTGGTACTTAATAGTCGCTGTTCTTGCTACAGTCGGTTCGCTATTTTATTACTTGCAAATACCTAGACACATCTTCCTTTCTAAAGATGCACCTGATCAGTCGATCAAATTCAGTTTATTGGCGAAAATTATTGCAACTCTTTTTACAATTGGCCTGTTATTGTTGTTCTTTGTACCGAAGCTGGTAATAGTAATGCAACAATTGCTTAACAACGTCAATGAGTGATCCCATCAAACACGAATGTGGCATAGCCCACCTCCGTTTAAGGAAGCCCCTCCAATATTATATTGATAAATACGGCACGCCTGCCTATGCAGCCAAAAAGATGTATTTGCTCATGAAAAAGCAAAGTAATCGCGGGCAAGATGGCGTTGGAGTAGCAAGTATTAAAATTGACCTTCCACCGGGTTTAAGGTACATTTCCAGGTATAGAACGATCAATTCCAACCCGATTGAAGAGATTTTCGGAAAAATCAGCAAGAAATATTTAAAAGCGAAGAAGGATGTAAGTGGTGATGAGACCAACGCCGAATGGTTGAAAGAAAACTACGCCTTTACCGGTGAGTCATGGCTCGGTCATTTAAGGTACGGTACTCACGGTAAGAACAGCATTGAAAATTGTCATCCTTTTTTAAGACAAAATAACTGGAGAAGTAGAAATTTAGTAATGGCCGGAAACTTCAACATGACCAATGTTGAGGAATTATTTAATATACTGGTAGGTCTGGGGCAGTTTCCAAAAGATAAGGTGGATACTGTGACCGTGATGGAAAAGATTGGCCACTTCCTGGATGAAGAAAATCAGCGAATTTTTGATAAGTACAAAGACGAATTATCCAATGAAGAGATAACCTATAAGATCGAAGAAGAGATTGATCTTCAGCGAGTTCTTCATAGATCATGCAGGGATTTTGATGGGGGATATGCCATGGCAGGGATCATCGGCTATGGTGCTTCATTCGTGGCCAGAGATCCTGCGGGAATCAGGCCAGCATATTATTATGCAGATGATGAGGTAGTGGTAGTTACATCTGAAAAGCAGGCCATCAAGACGGCATTTGGTTGCGAGTATTCTGATATTGAGGAAATCAAACCGGGCCATGCACTCATCATTGACAAAGATGGTAGTTATGGGCAAAAGCAGTTTATAGAACCAATCGAGCGCAAATCATGCAGTTTTGAGAGGATTTATTTCTCGCGAGGTACCGATCCGGATATTTATAATGAGAGACGAACACTAGGCGAACTTTTAGTGCCTCAAGTACTAAAGTCTATCAATTTTGATCTGAAAAACACGGTATTCTCATATATACCCAACACAGCGGAGACTTCTTTTTTAGGTCTGATGCGTGGAGTAGAAAAATATCTGATTGCAAAAAGGAAAGAAGTTATCCTGGAAGGGAAACCTTCGGCAGATTCAATTGAAGAAATGCTCAACTTTCAGCCAAGAGTAGAAAAGCTGGTATTGAAGGATGCAAAGCTCAGAACGTTCATCACGGATGATAACAGCAGAGATGAACTTGTATCCCATGTATATGATACAACCTATGAAGTAATCAATAAGCATACAGATACACTTGTCGTAATCGACGACAGTATCGTGCGTGGCACCACGCTTGAGAAAAGTATTCTGACGCTATTGGATAGACTTGAGCCTAAGAAAATTGTAATTGTCTCCTCGGCACCTCAGATCAGATTTCCAGACTGCTATGGAATCGATATGAGCAAGATGAAAGACTTTCTAGCCTTCAGAGCCGTACTGGAACTACTGAAAGAGCACAATAAAGAAGATCTCTTAGATATTGTATTTGACAAATGTCTGGCAAGTCAATCGGAGAAGAATCCGGCAAATCATGTGAATGAACTCTATGCACCATTTACCTATGAGCAGGTATCAGAGAAAATCACAGAGATAGTAAAGCCAAAAGATATGAAAGCTGAAGTGGAGGTAGTGTATCAGACAGTTGATAATCTTCACAAAGCGTGTCCAAACCACCTCGGCGACTGGTACTTTACTGGTGACTACCCGACTTTCGGGGGAAATAAGGTAGTAAACAGAGCTTTTGTCAACTACATGAAAGGCGTTGAGGTACGAGCTTACTAACAAATACTACAATTATTTTTCCTGACGTATCAATCTGTTTAAATGGGCAATGGACAGCACATGCATGAAAACTGCAATTGGCATCAAACAACCAGCTACGAGTCCATACGGATAGGTAATTGCCTCCAAGGGTAGAAGAGGCTCATTTGCTCCATATAACTCTGGTTTGTAGATGGAAGTCATAAAAACAAATATGACCGTTGCTAAGACTGCTAGCCCCAGATAGTTCCAGAGTCTAACCAACCGCAAGTTGAAGTTGTCCCCGTGAAAAGCCACTAAACCAACAATAGGAACAGTGATGGCATAAACCATATCATAATTGTATCCTTCAATACTTGCCTCCTTGTGTAGAATACCTGCTGCAACTGATGCAACAAAAAGACTTTCTACCAAAATTCTAAAGGACTGAAAGTAGAAGATTTGCTTTGTTGGGAGATTTAAAAGCCATTCAGCATTTCTATTTTTATACACAAAGACACCTGTGAAAATGAAAGCAGGGACAATCATCGTCAAAGCAAATCGGGGAGGGAATGAGTAAGATTGGATAAAATCCATAGAGCCCATAATAGCTAGATACACTTGCCAGATTGCAATTCCAACAATCAATTGTTGCTTCTTTTTATTCCTCCTACTCTCATCGAAAGATCGATTGATCACAACAAAACCAAAGTATATGAGTAATAAACAAACGGCTAACGTTAGTATTATGTATCCGAGTTGTAAGGTCATGAGTATGTGGTTTTAAGTTTAGATAAAATTGTATCTACAGCATCCTCTCCATCTTGCTGAAGTGCATCCCTGATTTCATTCATTGCAGCTTGCCAGGAGGGTACCACTTCATTAAGAAGCCTTTTACCTTCTTCAGTAATTTCAACGATGGGAAATTGAGATTTAGCTGTATATCCTTTTTCAAAAAGCCGTCTCAGGTTTCTGTTTACAGAAGACTTCTCCATAAAGAGGATGTCAGTTAGTTCTTTTTGAGTTAAACCTCCACGTTTAAAAAGAACGAACATCAATGTGAGCTGGCTGCTAGTTAGATCGAATTCTTTTAAGTGTTTTCGAAAAATATTAGCCGTCAATCTGTTAATGCGATTCATTTTCCCATTCAGGCAGGTGGAAGGATCTATGCTATGTAGATGATCAAGCTTCATACTTGGTTGTATATACAACTTATACGAAGTTAATTTTATATTGTTACTATTTTAAAATTAATTTAGTCGTAAGGGTTCAGTGGCTATTCCACGGGTGCTCCAGCGTTCACCGTACACAGATTCATAAACTATTTCAACCTCTAGTGAATCTGTTTGTGAAAACCATCTTCTCAGAATAGGAGCATTAACGGTGTCTTTCATTACACCAACAAGTTCAATTCGGTCACCCGCCGGAATGAGTCTGCCTTTCTTAATATTGGAATAAAAGAAATTGAGAATTGAGTCTTGTGGCTTAATTACCCTGTAAGTAAAACTGGCCGGATCGTCATTATATATAGAATCTCCATAATGAATTTTTACTTCTCGTATGAATGCGGGTCCAATTCCATTATTCATAAGAATATACTTGTAAGATTCACCTTCTTTACCAGGATTGGAATTCCACATCTCAAGGTATGGAAGTACCGAAGCGTATTGTTGCTTTCGGATTAGGTTGGTTTGATACACGATAGTGAAGAGGGTTCCAAGTGAGGCAATAATTGCCACTACGCTCAACCATCGATCGGATGACCATTTTTTCATCCGACTAAAATAACAACAACGAGAGGATTGTTAAACAGAGAAGCTCTCACCACACCCACAAGTTCGGGATGCATTCGGATTCACAAACTGAAATCCTTTTCCATTCAGTCCGTCAGAAAAGTCTAATGTTGTGCCGAGAAGGTATAGCAGGCTTTTTTTGTCAACCAAAATCTTAACGCCTTTATCTTCAAACACTTCGTCAGCTTCATGTATCTCAGGATCAAAAGAAAGGTCATACATTAAACCTGAGCAGCCACCGCCTTTTACTGACACCCGAATATTATGTTCAAGGGATTTTCCCTCATTCGATAATAAGGTCACAATTTCTTCTCTCGCTTTATCAGTTACGTTTATCATCAGGCTACAGGATTTAATACAATACTAAATACAGTCAAATTATTCATATCACGCCCATAGTACAACTTGTCCATGGCATCATACATGTTTTTTGCTCGGAAATAGGAGGTCTGCAATTCATTCATGCCTTTCATCATCCATTGAATTGTGAAAGAACTCTCCTTGTCCTTGTGAGTGCGTACATAATCCAGCATTTTGTGGAGCACATCCGTTTTGTCAAAACCTGTAATGGATTTAAATAAGAAGGATTGATTGTGACGGGGATTGATAGTAATAAGGTCAAGCTTGACCTTGCCATCTGTATTGGAAAACTCAAAGATCACCTCGTCACTTCTCAGCCCCAGGAAATTCTTTATCTCGTTTTGAATCTTTGCAGATTCCACATGAATGTCTGATCGTAACTCCATTTTCTTCAATTAATGGGTAAACTTTTCAGATCGACTGAAAGTTCCTGCATTTTTGCAAACTTACTAATTGAGCATGATGCTCAACCCAATAATTGGGACAAATTGTATACTAATCCGCAAAAATCAGGTGTTGAGTCTGTATTTTGTGATAAATGAATAGACGAAAATGTGGAAAAATGTTGAGCACATAGGTATCGCTGTAAAAGATCTGTCATCAGCCAATCAACTATTCGAAACTCTTTTCAATAAAGGAAGCTATAAAGAAGAAGTGGTGGATTCTGAATCGGTAACTACATCATTTTTCCAATTAGGTGAAACCAAGATTGAATTGCTAGAAGGAGGTTCAGATAGTGCAATTGCAAAATTTATAGAGAAGAAAGGCGAAGGAATTCACCACATTGCATTTGAGGTAGACGATATCTACGCAGAAATGGATCGGCTAAAAGGCGAAGGTTTCCAGATTTTGAATGAAAAACCCAAAAGAGGCGCAGACAATAAATTGGTTTGCTTCGTGCACCCAAAATCTGCCAATGGTGTTTTGGTGGAATTATGCCAAGAGATAAAATGACATGAGCGACGAAAAAAGAACAGAAATAGGAGAAATAGGAGAGTTTGGTCTGATAGATCGAATCGCAGAAAAATTCTCACCAACAAACGAGAAGACGGTGAAAGGAATCGGAGACGATACTGCCGTTTATGATCTTGGGGATAAATATTTGCTGATCACCACTGATATGCTTCTGGAAGGAGTACATTTTGATCTTTCCTACATGCCACTGCCACACTTAGGCTATAAAGCTGTTGCTGTGAATATTTCAGACATTGCGGCAATGAACGGTAAGCCTACGCAGATTACCGTCAATCTGGGATTAAGCAATAGATTTTCTGTGGAAGCAGTAGAAGCCCTATACGAGGGAATTAAAGCTGCCTGTGATGAGTACGATGTTGACCTGGTTGGGGGTGATACAACCTCATCATCTTCTGGTTTAATTATCTCTGTGACAGCACTGGGTGAAGTTGATAGAGACAAAGTAGTATACAGAAACGGAGCAATGGAAAGTGATATACTATGTGTAACTGGTGATTTGGGAGGTGCATTTGTCGGACTTCAGGTATTGGAACGTGAAAAAGCAGAATACATGGCTAATCCGGACATGCAGCCAAAGCTTGATAAATACGATTATGTGGTGGGGCGTCAATTAAAGCCAAAAGCTCGTATGGATATTATCCACGAATTTAAAGACCTTGGGATCCAGCCTACTTCAATGATCGATGTGTCTGATGGATTGGCATCTGAGGCATTCCATCTGTGCAAGCAATCCGGACTGGGCGTGGCTATTTATGAGGATAAATTACCAATTGAGAAACAAGCATATGAAACGGCTGCCGAATTTAGCATTGACCCAAACTCCTGTGCACTCAATGGTGGTGAAGATTATGAGTTACTCTTTACGATCGGTCAGGATGACTTTGAGAAGATAAAAAATCATTCGGATATACATACCATCGGCTATATGCAGTCTAAATCAAAGGGGAGAACTTTTGTTACCAGAAGCCAAAATGTAGTGGAACTCCAGGCCCAGGGCTGGAAACATTTCTGAAACGATTTCAACGCGATTTAATCTATAATCTTCAACTTTTACGTGAAAAGAGGCTAGAATATTCATTTGTAGCCAAGTTGTATACATGAATTTTTAGCTTGTAATCGAGCTGAAACGTCAATTTGCCATATAGATAATTTTAAATATTAGTATTATGGTAACTACACAATCGAAACCCATCGTGGCTATGGCTATGATGGTGGCAATGTTTTGTCTCAACTCCTCACAATTATTAGCTTCTCCGAGCCCAGATGTTAATCAGATAGTCAAGCTTCAAAAGGGGAATGATGAACTTAAGTATGGACAGTATGTCTATGTAACATTGAAAGATGGTACCCGAACAGTTGGGAAAATTGTTGGCAAGAAAAATTCTAAAAAGTACTATGTGAATCAGTTGGATGGTTCGAATCGTGGGTTAGTAAATAGGAAGTACATTCAAAAAATGACTAAAAAAGAAATTGCCAGCTACAAATCCAATACCAAGACAGTAGCTAAGCATAGATGAAAATCATTCATCTTGTTTTAGAATTACTTTCATCCTAATCGTTTATTAGATCTTGAGTAGTTCAATAGGTTTGCTAAACCATAAACAACTATTACTATGAATGAGCAAATCAAGTACTATGAAAGCAAGCTTACCTACGAAATGGATCCATCCGATCTATTCGCTTCTTTAGAATTAGATACTGACCTTGTGGTGGTCGATACACGCCAAGCTTTTGGTTATGAGAAGGAGCACATCCCCACATCAATTAATCTTCCGCATCGTGAAATGACAGCTGAAAGTACTCAGCACCTGGACAAGACCAAAACCTACGTTTGCTATTGTGACGGAATTGGTTGCAATGCCTCTACCAAGGGAGCCCTTAAGTTGGCCGGACTTGGATTTAAAGTAAAAGAATTGATGGGCGGCATAGAATGGTGGAAATTTGATGGCTATGCTACAGAAGGCGCTATGTCTACCGCAGGCGAAGCAGTTCAGTGCGCATGCTGATTAGAAGAGCAGAAGAAAGGGATATCGATCAACTCTTAGTGCTATGTGCTTTACATGCAGCATACGAAAAGTCCGAGTACGATTCTTCTGGTAAGCGAGGTAAACTGTTCAGGCAGCTTTTTGAGATTTCTGATTTACAATGTTTAGTGGTAGAAAATAAAAAAGAGCTGATTGGTTATGCTACGTTCATTAAGCAGTTTTCCACCTGGGACGCGGATCACTACATTTACCTTGACTGTCTGTATCTTAAAGAAGAGCTGAGAGGTCAGGGTATTGGCACTAAACTGATGGAACTTGTAAAGGCCTATGCTGAGAAGGAAGGTTGTTTTCAGGTTCAATGGCAAACTCCAGATTTTAACCGTAATGCAATTAAGTTTTACAAAAAAATGGGTGCATTATCAAAATCAAAAGAACGATTCTTTTGGGAATAAAAAAGGGCCGCCCGAATATTCGGATCGGCCCAATCACCTAATCACTACTACTATCTTAAATTACTTACTTGCAACAAGACTTATACTTAAGTCGAAATTGTCATAAATTGTTTTGTCTCCCAGATTATCGAAGAAACTACCTGATCCATATCTTACATCAAACTTTGATCTGTCTATTGATAAAGTCGCTGATGCGGTGATCTTTCCATCTTTTTCTTCTACTGTAGCTGGAAATTGAATTTCTTCTGTTTTTCCCTTGATTGTGATGTTACCAACAATTTTATACTTACCTGGACCTTGAGGTACAGCTTTGGTTATTACGAATGTTGATGTCGGGAATTTCTCTACTCCAAAGAAATCATCAGACTTTAAATGACCTTCCAATTTTTCTTTAGATCCTCCGGATAGGTCTTTATCAGTGATAGTGGTCATGTCGATGGTGAAAATTCCACCAACAAGTTTACCTTCTTCCATTTCCAATCTTCCACCTTGAAGTGAAATTACGCCATTATGCTGACCAGTAACTTTTTTACCTACCCATTCGATGGTGCTTTCGTCTGTACTTACTTTGTAGTTTTCTTTAGCTTCTGTGCCTAGCAGAGCTGCGAAAAGTATTAATGCTTTAATCATGGTTTGTGTTTGTTAAGTTTTCGTTTGTTCAAATTAAATGTATGTACATATAATGTACAAGCAAATAACGCTACAAGTCCGAAATTGTTCCATAATTTTGAAGAAATTTTCAAAAATATGATTGAGGTAGGAAATACTTTGGTTTCGGATGATGTGATAGAGGAAGCTTTTGTCTGCGACCTAACCAAGTGCAAGGGGGCGTGCTGTGTAGAAGGAGATCTCGGAGCTCCACTGTTAGAGAGTGAGCTTGAGGAAGTCGAAAGAGCCATTGAATTGGTGAAGCCCTACCTATCCAAGGAAGCGATTGAGGTTCTTGAAAAGGAGGGAGGATACCTCCTTGACGAAGATGGCGACCTCTCCACCACAACGATCAATGGAAAAGAATGTGCATTTGCCTTCTACGATGAAAGCAAAGTGCTGAAGTGTAGCATAGAGCAAGCACATAAGGAAGGTAAGACTGATTTCAAAAAGCCTATTTCCTGCCACCTCTATCCAATCAGAATTTCAAAGCTCCCGGATTTTGAAGCATTGAATTATGATCGATGGCAGATTTGCTCTCCGGCGTGTGATTTAGGCAAGGAGCTCAAAGTCCCCGTCTATAAGTTTCTTAAAGAAGCATTGATCAGAAAGTATGGGGAAGAATGGTATGCAGCTTTGGAGGAGAAAATAGGTTAGCATTCTTTTACTGTCGGCTTGCCTTTTACTATTCTTTCAGTATATAGTATACGATACTAGCTTCAACCCACAACGGCAACTATGAAATACTGCATTTAGAAGTGAAAATCCAGAAGCAAGACAGTTGCTTGGAGAGAAGATGCTTTCAGAACCTGCCTGCCGGCAGGCAGGTGGGTAGCGGAGCGGTAAAGATCAGATGTAGTTGCAGAGAAGCACTACGGCGCATTCGTGCTAGCGACTGTTTGAGTATTTGTTAAAATTGGCTGTCGCTAATTGTAAGTTGGTATTCAGTTAGCCCGTATTCTCCTGGTTCAAAATCTCTGCTAATCACTTCCCAGTTTCTGTTTATGATTGTTGAGATGATATATTCGGATGAATCTGAAATTCTCAAGAAAGTGAGGGTGCTAAACGAGTTGGAAGGTTCTGGATTAACACCAATTATTCCATCTTCAAGAATTTTTAATATGCTGTTTGAGGGGATTAAATTTGTTGAATCAACCTTTTGCAACCCTAGTTCAGAAGAAGTAACAAATGAAACTTTCAGTTCTGAGGCTGACTCATTTTTGATGAAGTAATATGCAGATCCAACAGTTTCAATGCAGCATTCAGTTGGGTCGTCCTGACATGAAAGAATTACTATTGACAACAGCCCAATTAAAAATGTTCGTTTCATGACCTGGAGAGTTTACTCATAATACCAAGCTAAAATGAGTATGCGCCCCAGTTGCTAGAAGCACAGAAATTTCCCATTCGCATTATCCTATCAAAGTGCTCAGTTCGCATATTCATTTTAGTGCTTGTTATGATCTTTATTCGTTTTCAAGGCGGTTAACTTTTTCTTTCAGTTTTTTGATTTCTTTGTGCTGTTCGATGAGATAAAGCGTTAGTTCTTCGATTTTCTGAAGCAGCTTAGCGTTCATCTCTCCCAAATTGATTCCGTTCTCAGTTACTTCTGCTTCACTTGGAATTTCAGGGAGGTGACCGTTCTCGTTTATGTGTTCTTCTACTTCTTCAAGGGTTCGAAGTTCGTAATTATCCTCAAAAACGAAATCTGACCAACCAGTTGCTTCTACTTTAATTTCTCTTGCTCCAATTGTTCCTTCAACTGCTAGTTTGTGCGTGCCAGTCGTTATCGTTCCAATTCCAATACTACCACCCGGATTAATTGTCATTCTTCTCTGGTTGCTTGTGCCAAAATACATTTCAGTATTTTCATAATTCCACATAGCAGCATTGTTGCTAGGGTCAATTCCATATAATGTTCCGTTTCCTGACCCATCGCCAGTTGATGTATTAGTTACTCTCATATAATTAGAAACACTTCCTCCAGCATGCAATGAGAATTTTGATGCCAAATTGGTTGTTCCGATCCCAATATTGCCATCCGAGTTGATTGTCATTCTTCTCTGGTTGCTTGTGCCAAAATACATTTCAGTATTTTCATAATTCCACATAGCAGCATTGTTGCTAGGGTCAATTCCATATAATGTTCCGTTTCCTGACCCATCGCCAGTTGATGTATTAGTTACTCTCATATAATTAGAAACACTTCCTCCAGCATGCAATGAGAATTTTGATGCCAAATTGGTTGTTCCGATCCCAATATTGCCATCCGAGTTGATTGTCATTCTTCTCTGATTGCTTGTACCGAAATACATTTCAGTATTTTCATAATTCCACATGGCAGCATTGTTGCTAGGGTCAATTCCATATAATGTCCCGTTTCCAGACCCATCGCCAGTTGATGTATTGGTTACTCTCATATAGTTAGAAACACTTCCACCAGCGTGCAATGAGAATTTTGATGCCAAATTGGTTGTACCAATTCCAACATTTCCTGTATTGTCTTGGAAAGTCATGACATTTGTTCCTAAACTCTCATCTCTGAAATGTAAATCACTTCCATTTGCACTTTCTTGTAATCTCCAATCAAGGGCTGAACCTGTGTAGAATAGATACCCACCATCGTAGGCACTGCTTCCTCTGGATTGTCGGAAATTTGCATGTCCACCAGAGTTAATTCGAGCAATTGTTGTTGATGTTCCACTTCCGACAATATCTAATTTCATGCTAGGACTGGTCGTCCCAATCCCTACATTTCCAGATGATGGGAAGGTATTTGTTTGACTCCAAGCTGTGGAGTAGCTAAGTAATAGGAAGACAGTGATTCTGATATTTTTCATTTTTGAGATTTGTTTTTGTAAACTTCAATCAGTGGTATTGATCATAACGCTCAACTAAAATGAGTATGCAACCCAGATGCTAGAAGTACCGAAACTTCCAGTTCGAATTATCCTTTCAAATGGCTCAGTTTGCATATTCATTTTAGTGCCTGTTATGATCTTTTATTCGTTTTTAAGAGCAGAAACCTCTTTTACGAGTTGTTCGTTCTTGGCTTTGAGTTCTGCCATTTCCTTGTTCATTTGGATCATGTAGAGAGTTAGTTCTTCAATCTTCTGGAGCAACTTAGCATCCATCTCTCCCAAGTTGATTCCGTTCTCGGCCACTTCGTCTTCACTTGGGATTTCTGGAAGATGGCCATTTTCATTTATGTGTTCTTCTACTTCCTCAAGTGTTCGAAGTTCATAGTTGTTCTCAAAGACAAAGTCAGACCAACCACTTGCTTCCACTTTGATCTCTCTTGCACCAATTGAGCCTTCGACTGCAAGTTTATGGGAGCCACTCACCGAAGTTCCTATTCCAACACTTCCTCCATCAATCTGAAGGAAGTTATCGCTTTTCAGAATCATCCTGATATCATAATCTGTTGTTGCATCGTTTGAAAAATCAATATGCGGAATGCCTGTTCCTCTTAGCTCGATTGCCGCACCTTGACTTGTGGATAGTGAAGCACCACTCGTGCCCCAATTAATTGACCCACTGGGGTCAATTACAACTTTGTGCTCGTTATTGAATGAAAATCCAATTCCATTGGTTTTGTGAATATTAATTCCAAAACCCGAATTGTCTGAAAGTCCGATTGTAGGATCTGATGGAGTAAAACTTTCGGGCATGGTAATCTTGTAACTCAATCTTAGTATTGGTGACAAAATTTCATTGTTAAATTGAGTTGTTCCATAAAAGTTGAATCTTCCAGAGTTATTGTAATTCCAAATAATCCTTCCATCAAAATCGCTTGTGATAGTTGAATGAAAATCAATAAAAGAACCTGTGTTTGATTTAAGTTCAATCGAGGAGTAACCTTCTCTTTGGATATTTAAGCCACCTGTCATATGGTTTGATCCATCAGTTAACAGATATTGACCAAATAATAGTTGGCAATTTAAAAGCGCTGGAATGATTAAAAGTTTTTTCATTGTTCTTTTTATTGAGCATTTGTAGAAAGTGCCATTTGATAGGATGGCAATCATGAATAAGATCTTTTTCATCATTTTAATAATCTATTTAGTGAGTGAGAAATTGCTACTAACGTAAAGATACTTTGCAGTAAGTCACTAAAAAAGAAGATAGTCAAACAAAAAACCCTCACCATTTCTGGGTGAGGGTCTAAAATTTCATCGGCCACAGGATATGTTTAATTGTACATACGTATTTGTTACAATACTTTGACGGAGTGTAATTCAACCCTGATTTGATCTGTTTTCATTCCGGTTTCGGTTTGATGTTTTAAATCAATCAGTAGTGATGTGGCAAATTGAGTTACTTTAATTTATTGGGAGTTATAGTAGTTAACGACTTTAAACAAACTTTGATTTGGATACTCATCAAACTCAGATATTGCTATGAGGTAGTAATCCATTCTTTCATGTGTTTCGGAAGTTGGTGCAGTGCTTGATAAATCTGTCAATTTGAATATGGTAACTCCAAAATCATCAGTTTCATATTTGATAATCTCATTAACAGAATTCATTATTTCTATTAGCTTGATGTCATGGATCTTTTCGATCTTCTTTACTTCTTGACCTGGGCAAGAAATACTTGTTGAGCAAGCCAATAACAATGCTGAAACTAACAGTTTAGTAATTCAATAGTCCGATATAAGTAAATAAGTCTTCTTTCCACTTTTGTTTAAGGTTGATATTGCCTTTATCTGAGATTCCGTTACTAAAAAATAGGTTATTGGATTATTCCTAACGACTAATACAAATTGATCTCCGGTTGAATCATGTATTACATCTTTGAAAAGATCAGGTTTTTCTTCTTTTGAATAAATGGAATAATCTTTTCCCATCATTTGATTTCGAATAGACTCCATAATTAACCCGGTCACTCTCAAATTTTCTTCTTTCTTCATTTGTGGAAAATGAGTTTCTATGATCGATTCAATGGTTTTATCCGATTTCCTTAAGTCGATTACAAACATTGTAATCCTATCCCTTGAAGTATAATTCGGGGTACAAGAATTGAGTATAACAACAAGAGAAAAAAGTATGGATTTGAGATTCATATGCTTAAACCAGTTAACTATTGAACGTTATTCATTTTATGAATAGTATCGCCACGGATCTTAAGGAATATCATAGAAGAGGATGCAATAGGCGATATGTAATAATCCACCGAATCTTGGCTGAACTGATTGAATTTGGTCTTATCAGGTTTTCCCGTAATACTAACCGATTCGTTCTTAGTCATTCCAATTTTGAGTTTTGTGAGTTGCTAATATTTTGTTTCGCTTTTCTTGCTTCTGGACTCAATTTCGATATCCATAGATATATAAATAGACTGAGCAGAATAGCAGAAGCGAGCGAAATCAAAAAGTACTTGTTCATTTTTTTTGAGTCCATCATTTGATATTGTTGACCTTGACCACCAATGGGTTTGTAAACAAAACAGACTTACTCACATTCCTGGTTTTGCGAATACTGTAATAATATCCAAGTTTGACAGAACCTTCAATGCCCTCATAACCTTCAAAAATATTCTTACCAATAAAATGATGATACAGTTCTTTGGAGCTTTCTGAAAAATGAATGTAATCTTCAGTTACCTCATTTGGATAAAAAGCTAAAACCCGATCGCTATATTGGTGAAAATAAATTGGGTAATTAATTATAACATCTTCTTTTGGATTGCCATATGCAATCATAACATCAAAGCTATATAAGGTGTCAACCCTATTTGGAAATTCTCCATTTCCATGAGCTACTTTCCCGTCATAGTAAAACATGAAATACCCAAATCCCTCAGCGAAAATTGAGTCTCTTTTACTTTCTTGTTCAATTATGAAGTCTATTGATTTAAATATTGATGAATCATTAACACTGACATATTGAATATCAGCATTAATGATTTGAGGGAATCCTGTTGTTAATAGTAACAATAAATAAATGCTAGCTATGGCTTTTGATTTCACCCTAAGTAATTTTCACATGTGGTAATCAATGAAACTCGACGATACCAGATATAATTAAATTCCTATCAGTATTTTTTTTATGCTGAATTAAGCACTCCGAATCGTACCAATCAAAGGAAAATGAGGTGTCTTGGGTGGTCACTTCCAATTCCCTTGTCAAACCTCTTGAATCTGCAACTAATAGAATTGTTTTACCAATCTGTGACTTTTCAATGGTCAAAGTCAATTTGTAGGGCTCTTGAATTTGAGATTTAACATGAACTCCTTGTACTTCATTGTCAAGCTTAAAGTCATGAACATCTCTACCAGTGCATGAAAAAACCCATATTAGTAGGATCATTTTTATTGATTTCATTACTTGCAAGTTGATGTATTGATTAAGTGGGTATTAAATGTAGATGGATCATCAAACATCCTTAGTTTCCCTTTACTTAAATATTCGTCCTTTACAATTGAGGCTAATTGAATTGGATGATTTTGATTTGGGTAATTCTTACCAATCGCTCTTCCTACATGATTGTTGAAAAGATCCATTTCTTTAGCTAGCTTCTCATTTGTTGACACTTCTGACTCATGTGCAGTTGTGAAATTTCTAGTGAAACTTTCTCCTGCTCGTTGAGTTGCCAATGCATTCCAAATTGCATGTCTGAAAGCATCAGAGCAATCATTTGCCTTGTTTGATCCGAAATAAGTGATTGTTGTTGACCAAGCATCTTTATATGATAAAAATACGGCAGTTGCTTTAACCGGATTTTGGTTAACTAGTCTTTGTTCAGCAGCTGTTATTTTATAGCCAAGTTGTTGGATTTTTGAAAGTGCATTTCTCGCTTCTATAATTTTATTGCTAACACAACCTGTAGAAGTCCATGTATACCCCGAATTACAGGTTGTTGCAGCCCTTCTTTCATAGTCAGCAATATCATACGGTGAGGTAGAACTTCCTCCAAATAAAGCCCCGGAACTGTGAGGTCTGTAGTCGGAATTGAACCACGTACAGCTTGTTTCAGTATCGTAATAGCAATGTCTTCCTAATTCTGGCATGCTTGGCACGGATGAGCAAATTCGGGTTGTTCGTGTAGTACACACATAGCCTGATGCTCGACCGCCATCATCCGATTCTTCTACTGCCTGGCCATCTATCATTCTTGTTGTGTAAAGAAGTTCTTCATCAAGATCATAGACAGAAAACCATCCGGTAAAATTTTCCCATTGGTTATCAGAATGGTTATCCAAGAGCCATTCGCGATCAAATTCATGTGCGATGATCCGTCCGGTAAAACCTCCATTATTTTCATACAACCAAACATTTTTAATAGTCAGGGAATCATAAGATTCAAGGTGCATTGAATAAACCGTCCTTCCTGTGCTGTCGGTTCTTTTAACTGCTTGATCAAAGTTGAGATTATCAATCACAGAAGTCCGGCTATTTGGCGATGACTTCATCTGATTGAGATAATCATTCAATATGGGATCATTATCGGCTGTAACAATATCGTGAGAGTTGTGCTTGAGCAGATGACTCTCCGCGTCATCTTGTTGGCATGTGGTTAGTAAAAGAAGACATACCAATACTGAAAATGAGCTGGATAATTTTTCTGTAAACTGATTCATAACTCGTGTATTTAAGTGAGTGAATCAAGGTAGAATAATGATGCTATTAACGGTATTAATCCAGGTGGACAATGAGTATACTGATGTACATTCGTATTGAGTTTAATCAAACAAAAAACCCTCACCATCTCTGGCAAGGGTCATATTTTATCTAGCTTTTATTGCTTAATCTTTCAACACACTGAAATCCCAGGTATCCAGGTACTTCGTGGTGAAGTTTCCGGACTTAAATGCTTCGTCCTGCATCATTTTCAGATGGAAAGGAATCGTTGTTTTAATTCCTTCGATCACCGTTTCTTCCAATGCCCGCTTCATCTTGATGATCGCTTCCTCTCTGGTCTGCGCACTCACAATCAGCTTACCAATCATAGAGTCGTAGAAAGGAGGAATGGTATAGCCAGCATACACGTGGCTGTCTATACGCACACCATGTCCACCCGGAAAGTGCAGGTTTGTGATTTTGCCCGGACTTGGTCGGAAACCATTAGCAGGATCTTCCGCATTAATTCTCACTTCTATCGAGTGTAGTTGTGGATAATAGTTTCTTCCGGAAATAGGCTCACCGGCTGCTACTTTGATCTGCTCTTTAATCAGGTCATAATCGGTCACTTCCTCCGTGATCGGGTGCTCCACCTGAATACGGGTATTCATCTCCATGAAGTAGAAGTCGCCATTCTTATCTACGAGGAATTCCACCGTACCGGCACCCTCATATTTAATGGCCTCTGCTCCCTTGATTGCCGCTGCTCCCATTTTCTCTCTAAGCTCTTGCGATACTATAGGAGAGGGGGTTTCTTCAATCAGTTTCTGGTGTCTCCGCTGGATTGAGCAATCTCTTTCAGAAAGGTGACAGGCTTTACCATTGCTATCACCAACAATTTGTATTTCTACGTGACGAGGTTCTTCAACGAATTTTTCCATGTACATGCCGTCATTTCCAAAAGAAGCTGCTGCTTCCTGACGTGCACTATCCCATGCTTTTTTGAATTCACCTTCTTCCTTGATCAGCCTCATGCCCTTACCACCACCACCGGCAGTCGCTTTGATCATCACGGGATAGCCTATCTCTTTGGCCATCTTTATGCCTTGTTCGGCAGACTCCAACAGTCCATCAGAACCTGGGACTACAGGGACACCAGCCGCAATCATCGTTGCTTTAGCTGTCGCCTTGTCACCCATTTTACTGATCATCTCTTCGCTTGCACCGATAAACTTGATGTCATTTTCCGCACAAACTCTGGAAAATTCAGCATTTTCAGAAAGAAATCCATATCCGGGATGGATCGCATCTGCATTTGTAACCTCAGCTGCTGCAATGATGTTGGGAATCTTAAGGTAGGAGTCTTTCCCTGGAGGCGGTCCAATACACACCGCTTCATCCGCAAATCGCACATGAAGACTGTCGGCATCCGCTTTGGAATAGACAGCTACCGTTTTGATGCCCATCTCCTTACAGGTACGAATAATACGTAATGCAATCTCGCCTCTGTTGGCAATTAATATCTTGTTAAACATGTCTTAATGGTTTTAAGATGGATCAACAAGGAAAAGTGGCTGATCGTACTCTACAGGTTGTGCATTGTCAACGAGTACTTTCACGATTTTACCAGACACTTCTGACTCAATCTCATTGAAAAGTTTCATTGCCTCAATGATACAAACGGTATCGCCAGCCTTGATTGAGCTTCCTACTTCTACAAATGCCGGTGATTCGGGATTTGCAGATCGGTAGAATGTTCCAATCATTGGTGATTTTATTTCTATAAGGTTGCTGTCTGCTGCGGGTGCTCCTCCTCCGTCTGCTGCCGGTGCAGGAGCTGGTTGTGGTGTTGGTGCAGGAGCGGCTTGAGGAGCCGGAGCAGGTGCTGCCTGCATCGCCGCAGGTGCAGAAGCTATTACATGCTGTTCAGCACTTCGCTTTATGCTCACCTTAAAGTTATCTGTCTCAATATTCACTTCTTCCAATCCTGACTCAGAAAGGAAGTTTATTAATTCTTGAATTTCTTTGGCCTTCATAGGTTAATTGTTGATTAATAAATCTTAAGAACTAAGGTATAAAATTTCTTTGGCGTGAGCGCAAAATTTCTTTTCGGATTAGTCGCGTAAGTCAGACTTTATTTGACTCGTTCAACGTAGCTACCGTCAGCTGTATTTATTTTGATGACTTCATCTTGTTCAATAAACATCGGTACTTGAATGGTAGCTCCGGTTTCAACTACTGCATTTTTAGTTGCATTAGTTGCAGTGTTTCCTTTCACTCCCGGATCTGCCTGGGTTACTGTCATGATCACATGTTGCGGAAGTTCGCATGCCAGAATTTTTTCTTCCTCGGCATGGAATAGAATGTCCACTTCCTGACCATCTTTTAGGAATTTAGGTGCGTTTATCAGATCTTCCTGTACAGCTATTTGTTCGTAGGTATTGGTGTCCATACAGTGGTAGCCCATATCATCTTTGTAAAGAAATTGATAGGGTCTTCTTTCTACCCGCGCAGTGGTGATTTTATGCCCGGCGGAAAACGTATTGTCAATCACTTTCCCTGTAGTGATGCTTTTTAGCTTCGTTCTCACAAACGCAGGACCCTTGCCAGGCTTTACGTGCTGAAACTCCACCACACTGAATAAATCATGATTGAATTCAATCACAAGTCCGTTTTTGATGTCAGAAGTAGTTGCCATGAATTATTAGGATGTTAGTTTGTTATTTCGGATCGTATGCCCATTTCACCCAGACAGATCCCCAGGTGAATCCACCGCCAAATGCGGCAAGGATTAGGTTATCTCCTTTTTTAAGCTTGCTTTCGTAATCGAACAGGCAAAGTGGAATGGTGCCGCTGGTAGTGTTGCCATACTCAGCGATGTTGAGCATGACTTTCTCATCACTCACACCCATTCGATTCGCAGTTGCGTCGATTATTCTTTTGTTGGCTTGATGCGGAACAAGGTAGGCTACATCATCAGCAGTAAGGTTGTTACGTTCCATTACCTGAGCCGCCACATCTGCCATGTTTTTTACAGCAAATTTGAAAACAGTAGATCCCTCTTGAAAGGCAAAATGTTCCCTGTTCTTTACTGTTTCTTCGGTAGCAGGTCTGCGGCTACCACCTGCTTTCATGTGTAGGAAAGGCTCTCCGGAACCATCCGACTTAAGAATGGAATCTTTGATCCCAAAATCTTCTTCAGTAGGCTCTAGAAGTACAGCGCCCGCACCGTCTCCGAAGATGATGCAAGTAGCCCGATCTGTATAGTCTACTATTGAAGACATTTTGTCTGCGCCAATTACTAGTACCTTTTGGTATTTTCCGGTCTCAATAAACTGAGAGCCAGTAGCCAGCGCATAAAGAAATCCCGAACATGCAGCTTGAATGTCATATCCAAATGCATTTACAGCTCCAATCTTATTGGAAATAATATTGGCAGTGGCCGGAAAAACAAGATCTGGTGTTGTGGTAGCACAAATCACCAGATCAATATCTTCTGCTTTAGTGTTGGTTTTTTTCAGTAGTCCTTCGACCGCTTTGACAGCCATTACCGAGGTGCCCTGATCTTTACCTTTTAAAATGTGTCGTTGTTTGATGCCCGTTCGAGAAGTGATCCACTCATCGTTGGTATCCACCATTTTCTCGAGATCCTTGTTGGTAATAACATCTTCAGGGACGTACCCATGTACGCCTGTGATTGCTGCTTGAATTTTCGGCATCAGGACTTAGCTTAGGCTAAAACTTCTTTTTCCATCACTACTTTACCCTTATAGTAAAGTTTGCCTTCATGCCAGAAGGCTCTGTGTGGAAGGTGAGCTTCACCTGTAGTAGGGCAGATCACAAAGCTCTTAGGAGTTGCTTTGTAATGCGTTCTTCTCTTGTCTCTTCTGGTTTTCGAAATCTTTCGTTTTGGATGCGCCATCTTCTTTCTCTATCTAATTTTTCTTATTTCAACTTTTTCAGGGCTTCCCATCTGGGATCAATGCCTTCTTCTTGTGATTCCTTTTCAGCTTCAGAAACATAAATCATTTCGTCACTGTCGGTATCATTCTGGAATTTGGGATGAAGCTTCTTCATCGGTATTTCCAGGCTAATTGATTCATACATAAACGTTGCAATGTTGATTTCCTGCTCTCCTTTCAAAATCACAAATACATCCTCACTCAGTTCTTTCTCTTCGTCACCGTATTTGTAAATAATTTCCTTTTCAACATGGATAGGGAAATCAAAAAGCTCTAAACTTCTATCACATTCCAACTCAATTGAACCGCTTATCGTCAGATTCAGCGTGATCATAGAGTCCGTTTTTGTCAAAACAACGTCACAAGCGCCTTTGCCCTTGCTTACCAGACTGTTTTCAAAAAAATTGAAGAAATCGTCATTATACGTGAAATTGAAGTCATGAGTGCTGTTACTCAGTCCAAAAATTTCAATCCTATACGCTTTCAAATCCTTCATTTCCGTCCACTTCCCGGTAAAGACCCGCAAATTTAGATAGAATCCAAGTACTACAAAAGCTTATGAATTACTTTTCTTCAGGGCTTTCATACTGATTTTCGTTTCGTTGACGAATAATATCATTCGCAAGGTAGAGTGCATTGCGAAATGAGGTCTCATCTGCTTCGTTTTTTCCTGCAATGGAAAAGGCAGTGCCATGGTCTGGAGAGGTGCGTACAAATGGAAGGCCAGCGGTGTAATTGATGCCTTCTTCGAAAGCGAGAGTTTTAAATGGAATCAACCCTTGATCGTGATACATTGCAAGTACACCATCGTATTGTTTGTAAGTGCCCATGCCAAAGAATCCATCCGATGGAAAAGGTCCTGCTACAATGTGATGTCCGCTCTTCACTTCATTAATGGCCGGAAGAATAACTTTCTCTTCTTCATCTCCAAGCAAACCATTTTCTCCTGCGTGTGGATTCATTCCCAATACTGCAATTCGAGGCTTTTTTATCCCAAAGTCTTTTTGCAATGACTTAAGCATTTTTTGAAGTTTAGTGACAATCTTTTCCTTGGTTACATGACTACTTACTTCTTTTAATGGAATGTGACCGGTCACAACGCCCACTCGTAAACCTTCGTGCACAAGAAACATGAGGCTTTCTTTTTCTCCGGCTTCTTGGGTTAGGTATTCTGTGTGTCCCGGAAATTTGAACTCATCTGACTGTACCAGTTCCTTGCTAAGTGGAGCAGTGGTCATTGCATCAATTTTTCCATTTTTCAGATCATCAACTGCCCGCTGAAGAGAGAGTACTGCATATTTACCCCCGGTTTCATTTGCTTGTCCCGGACTTATTTCAACAGCTTCATCCCATACATTCAATACATTCACTTTTTTATGAATTACTTTTTCTATGGAGGAGATCTGCTGATAACTAAAACTTTCCTTGTTTAAGTTTTTGCGGTAGAAAGTGATCACTTTACCTGAACCATAGATCACTGGTGTGAACTGCTTGAGTATTCGGTTATCTTCGAGTGATTTAATGATTACCTCGGGACCAATACCATTCACATCTCCGATGGTGATTCCTATTACAGGTTTATTTTTTTTGTGTGATGATTCACCCATTTGCTCCTTACATTTATAAAAATTGAAGTTAATAACGTAGAATAAGTTGTCAAGCGTAAAACCAAAAAAACATTTAGGTCAGCATTTTTTGAAGGATGAGAATATCGCCCAAAAAATAGTGAATGCGTTGAAAAACGAGTCTAACCTGCCAATTTTTGAGATTGGACCCGGGACCGGAGTGCTCACCAAATATCTTATTCAAAAAGACGGAGCTGATTTCTATGCACTGGATGTAGATGCAGAATCAATTGAGTATTTGAAAGCTAATTACATTAAGTATGAAAGCAGATTTTTATATAAGGACTATCTCAAGTATGATGTGCCTTTCAACAAATTCAACGTGATTGGCAATTTTCCATACAATATTTCATCTCAACTGTTTTTTAAAATATGGGACGATAGAAATAAAGTAGATGAGGTGGTTTGTATGATTCAAAAGGAAGTAGCTGATCGAATTTGTGCAAGTCATGGTAATAAGACTTACGGAATTCTGAGTGTCTTGCTACAAGCTTTTTACGATATAGACTATTTGTTCAAAGTTCCGCCTGGTGTATTCAATCCACCACCTAAGGTACAGTCGGCAGTTATAAGGTTGAAAAGAAACAGTGTTAATGAATTGACATGTGATGAGAAACTATTTAAGAGGGTGGTAAAAGCTGGATTTGGCAAACGAAGGAAGACCTTGCGCAACGCGCTAAAAGACCTAAATTTGCCCGAATCTGTTGCCGCTATGGAGGTGTTAAATCAAAGAGCGGAGCAGCTTTCAGTTCAAGAATTTATCTCGCTTACGGAAAAAATCTCCTGAAATGGAACCTGTAATGACTTTTGAGTTATCCGTCGAATTCAAAGATCGGTTTCAGCAAGCGCTGGACGAGCAAGATGCTTCGTTTATAAAATCTACACTTGATGGTGTAAACCCTGCTGATATTTCTGCTTTGCTGGATGAGTTTGATGCAGAGGAATGTAAGTACGTCTTTGATTTGCTTACTCCTGAAGTAGGTGCAAGTATTTTAGAAGATTTAGAGGAGGACGTTCGGGAAGATTTTATCAAAGAGTTTTCAGCTCCTGACCTGGCTGCATTCGTAGAATTGATGGATTCTGATGATGGTACAGACATCTTGTATGAGATGGAAGTAGCAGATAGGAATGAGGTGATTCGACAAATTTCTGATGAAGAGAAAGCATCCAACTTGATGGAGCTTCTTGAGTATGACGAAGATGTTGCCGGTGGGTTAATGGCGAAAGAGCTGATCAAGGCCAATTTGAACTGGAGTATTTCCCAATGCATTGAGGAAATAAGGTTGCAAGCTGAGAATGTCCAAAAGATCTATTCAGTTTATGTAGTAGATGACAAAGAAAACCTCTTAGGCAAGGTCGGAGTGAAGAATTTGATTCTGGGAAAATCAGGCGCCAAAGTAGCTGACATCTATGATGATCAGATCATTTCGGTCGAAACATCCACCAGTGAGGAGGAGGTTGCGAGCATTATGCAAAAATATGATTTAGAAGCAGTGCCTGTTGTAAATGCACGAGGTAGGCTAGTCGGGAGGATTACCATTGATGACGTCATTGATGTGATTCGTGAGAATGCGGAAGAGGAACGGCAACTAATGACAGGAGTAAGTTCTGATGTAGAAGAGGATGATACCGTCTGGAAGATTTCTCGCGCACGATTACCATGGTTAATCATTGGTATGGCAGGTGGCCTGGTAGGTGCGCAGTTTATGGGTTTTTTTAGGGAAGAGATCATAATCGTTCCGGCGCTTGCATTCTTTATTCCACTCATCACTGCATCAGGAGGTAATGTTGGAATTCAATCGTCTTCTATAGTGGTTCAAAGTCTGGCCAACCCCAATGTATTTGCAGACAGCATGTGGAAAAGACTCCTCAAGGTATTCTTTGTTGCAATTGTTAATGGAGCCATACTTTCGCTAATGGTATTTGGAGCAGTTATTCTATTCATGAGAGAGCAGCCACTCGCGGCTACTGTTTCGATAGCACTTTTCGCGGTGGTGCTGTTGGCTTCATTTATGGGCACTATTACACCGCTTATCTTAAATCGATTTGGAGTAAATCCAGCCTTGGCTTCCGGTCCATTTATTACTACTACGAACGATTTGCTCGGTTTGGCTGTCTATTTCTCGACAGCACACCTATTGTATAATTTATGATGGCAAATAAGCGCATACTCATCGTTGATGACATGCACGAATGCATACTTCCGCTTTTAAATGAGGCGGGTTTTGATACTGTTTATTCACCAGACATAGACAGAAATGGTATTCTTAAAATCATAAGTGAATTTGAAGGGCTTATTATACGGAGTAAAACCACGGTAGATAAAGAGCTAATAGACAAAGCCATAAAACTCAAATTTGTAGCCAGGGCCGGTGCAGGAATGGATAAGGTGGATCATGAATATCTGGAATTAAAGAGCATTCGAGCAATCAATGCTCCTGAGGGAAATCGAGATTCGCTAGGAGAACATGCCACAGGGTTGTTGCTTTCGCTTTTGCATAAGATACATTCCGGTCATGCAGAAGTAACAGGTGGAAAATGGGACAGAGAAGGCAATCGCGGAGTGGAACTAAAAGGTAAAGTGGTAGGTATCTATGGAGTTGGGAATATGGGAATCTCATTTGCATCAAAGCTGAGAGGTTTTGATTGTGAAATCATTGGATATGACAAGTTTAAGAACGAATTCCCTGAATTTGTTGAGAATGTACAACTAGAGGAATTATTCGAACGTGCCGAGATTTTAAGTATTCACATTCCTTTGTACGATCAGACAAGACGGCTTTTCTCAGAACAATACCTAAGAAAATTTAAAAAGCTAAAGGTTCTTATTAATACTGCACGTGGAGAGATATTAGATACTGAAGGACTAATTACCCTCCTTCAAGAAAATGTATTGTATGCTGCAGGCTTGGACGTACTTGAAAATGAGAAATTGAATACCTACTCCGATGAGGAGAAGGAGCGACTGGAGCAGCTATCAAATTTCCCCAATGTAATACTTACACCACATGTGGGAGGTTGGACTTATGAGTCTTATCAAAGAATAAGTGAAGTACTTGCCGAGAAGATTGCCAGGTTACCCTAACCAATAAAGTGCATCCTCTAGATTGTCAAATCGCTTCATAGTAAGATGAGGCAATTCATCCTTCAAGATCTCGCCGGCGAAATTGCTGAACATGCTTCCTATTGAACTCTTCGGGCTAATAGAAGCCATTTTTACCAGCTTGTCATTCACGCTTTCAGCCTTGTAACTGATCAATTCTTTCACCCAGACCCTTGCCTCCGTGTCGAAGACTATAAGTTGAGAATGGTCTAAAATCAATTTAGTACAATTGTGAAAGGAAATAGCATCGAATGCTGTTCTTAACAATTTTTTAGCTGTGTGAATATCTACTTGTCCATTCCAATTGATTCTTCCCATTCCATTCACCTGATCCAATAAAAACTCACTTCCATTTTTCTCGGACATTATTTGAAAATTGGAATTTACCTGCTGCGCTGGCTCTACTAACACATCAACCTGCAAAGCAGTATTGATTGGTTTTCTTACCGCATTGAAGGTATTTGGATTTTGATAGAAATAATTGTCTAAATAGGTGGATTTCATGGTAGTTTTTCAAACAATAGAATTGCAAGCTACGCATAGATTTTTAAGGCAAATGAAGATTCCGATGTACATGGTTATTGATCTGGTAAAACCTGTACTTTTCCCGACAAAGTTTGTCGCATAATAAAGCTATTGAATATCGGATTGTATTATTCTAATAATTCCACATTAATATTAGGAGATTCTGTTTTTAAACTGTTGTAGATCAAAACTTTGAATTAGCCACTTTCTTGATTTTGAGTTTATCAATACTGTATATTTGCATTATCAAAATATGACTACACAGGAAAACGGCTTCAATGTGAGGCCGTTATTTTTTGTTTAAAGGGGTACTATCATTATGGCAGTTAATTACTATACACAAGAAGGACTTGACAAACTTAAGGCTGAGCTGAATGAGCTAAAAACCAAGGGTAGAAGCGATATGGCCAAGCAAATTGCAGAGGCGAGGGATAAAGGTGACTTAAGTGAAAACGCAGAATACGATGCGGCTAAAGAAGCCCAAGGCCTTTTAGAGTTGAAAATATCCAAACTTGAAAAAGTGGTAGGAGATGCTCGTGTAATTGACGAATCTTCAATAGATACATCAAAGGTATCCATTCTATCTACCGTCAAGATTAAGAATAAGAAGAACAACATGGAAGTGACTTACCAGTTGGTTGCCGAAGAGGAAGCTGATTTGAAGAGTGGTAAAATTTCGGTTCAGTCTCCGATTGGAAAAGGTCTTTTAGGTAAGAAGAAAGGTGAGAAAGCAAAGATCACAGTTCCTGCCGGTGATATTGAATTTGAAATACTGGACATTACTGTCTGATGGCAACCATATTTACCAAAATAGCTGAGCGAGAGATTCCGGCACACATAGTCGCCGAGGATGAAAATTATCTTGCATTCTTAGACATCAATCCTTTGGTAGAGGGCCACACGCTGGTGATTCCCAAGAAAGAGGTGGATTATATTTTTGATTTGGACCACCAAACCTTGGCAGGACTATTTTCATTCTCAAAAGGAGTAGCCAAAGCCATTGAAAAAGTGATTAAATGTGAACGAATAGGAGTATCAGTGGTTGGTTTGGAAGTACCACACGCCCACGTTCATTTGATTCCTATAAATGCAGTCAATGACATGAACTTCAGCCAGATGAAACTTTCTCCAAGTAAAGAGGAGTTGGCTGAAACAGCGAAAAAAATCAAAGAAGCCTACGACAACTAACTCGACTTACTTTACCCTTCCAGGATTGTCGGAGATAAAGGATTTCCAGCTTTTCTTTCCTCCACCACCAAGTACTGACTTTGATGTATAATGATGACAGATGGCAACAGCAAGTGCATCTGTTGCATCCATAAGTTTTGGAGCTTCTTCAAACTTGAGTAACATCTGAATCATATGAGCCACCTGCTCTTTGCTGGCATTTCCATTACCGGTTACTGATTGCTTTACTTTCTTAGGAGCATATTCGTGAATTGGCATATTCCGGTTGAGCGCGGCAGCCATCGCTACGCCCTGGGCTCTGCCTAGTTTCAGCATAGACTGTACATTCTTCCCAAAGAAAGGTGCTTCAAGCGCCACTTCATCAGGTAGGTATTCTTTGATCAGCTCAGTTACTCGATCAAAAATTTTCTTCAGTTTTATTTCGTGGTTTTTATACTTGCTGAGATGAATCACTCCGAATTGGACCACACTCATTTTCTCACCTTTGCAATGGATAAGTCCATATCCCATTACATTAGTACCCGGATCAATTCCTAAAATGATACGCTCTTTAATCGCCACAAATGCAAATTAAGAACATCAATCCAAAGAACCTGCAAAAGCCACGGATCATTGGCGTCATCAAGCTGGTTCTTTTTGTGGCCTGCGTTTATTTCATTTTTGACAAGTTGCAAAGTCAATCCATAGAAATAGCTGAGATTCAACTTCCAGATGGATTTGGCTATACACTTGGATTTGTTTCGATACTGATGTTCATTAATTGGTTCTTAGAGGCTTTGAGATGGAAGGTGTCCCTCCAGCAGTTTGAAGCCATTTCCATGAAAGAAGCCTGGCAGGTAATTCTTGTAGGATTGGCGCTCAACTGGGCTTTACCATTTACCACTGGAGATCTGATTGCACGTATTTCTCGACAGCAAGACAAATTCCAGGCCACAGCAGCGGCAATGCTCAACAGGGGTATAATGCTGATACTAACACTTTTGCTAGGATTATATGGAATGAGCTATTTAGCGCAAAAATATGATTGGAATGGTTGGTTTGTCATTGCATTATTAATCGGTATTCCAATAATGAGGAGACTATTTAAAAATCCTATTAATCACTTTTTAAAGTATTTCAAGGAGCTTTCAGGGAAAATGCTGTTCAGACTAATATCTCTTTCATTTTTGAGATACACGGTATTCGTTTTTCAATTTTATCTCTTACTCAATTCGTTCATCCCCGAGCATGCAACAAATCTCATAATAGCAGGTATTGGATGGATTTTTCTTGTCCGCTCAGTATTGCCACTTTTTTTTGGTGGGGTAGGAGTGCGAGAAGCGTCCGGTATATTTTTCTTTCAGCCTTACGTGTCACAAATTGAACTGGTGATTGTACCAATTTTTCTAATATGGTTCATCAATACAGTGATACCATCTATCGTAGGATTAATGTTTCTGGTGAAACATAAACCATTATACGCTAATTAATACACATTTCGATCTTATTTTTTCTTGGATGCAAACACCAACTCCAACAATTCGGGTTAACATTGCGTGATGACGATTCTGATAATAGCATTTACTATTATACATGTGCTCTTCTATTTGAAACTGGCTCATGGATGGAAGAAGATACCTAGAGTTTCCGGCAAGGAATCGTTAATTCCTTTCTCGGTCATTATTCCAGTGAGAAATGAAGAAAAAAACATACCTCAAATTCTCAATCGTCTGGCAGAGCAGAGTTATCCATCAGAACTTTTTGAAGTCATAATTGTAGATGATTTTTCTGAAGATCAGACCATTCAAGTTGTGAACAGGCTGAAAGAATCAACAGATATAAATATAAGATTGATTCAACTGGATGATAAAAGTAAGCAGGGAAAAAAGCATGCGCTCACAGCTGCTGTAGGTGCGGCTGAACATGAAACCATATTGACATCTGATGCAGATTGCTGGTTTGAAAAAAACTGGATCACGTCCTATAACAATGCATTTGATGAAACTACAAATATGGTGGCAGGTCCAGTTGCCATTGAAGGAGATGGCTTGTTTGCACGGTTACAGCAAGTTGAGTTTGCAGGCTTGATGGGCTTTGGTGCCGTTACAATTGCAAATGAAAACCCCAGCATGTGCAGTGGTGCGAATCTTGGATTCAGGAAACGTGCATTTGAGGAGGTTGGAGGATATACCAACAATTTGTTTACTCCTTCAGGAGATGATGAATTTTTACTATTCAACATCATGAGGAGGTTTCCAAACTCCACTCGATTTTTAAAAGATGATAACGCAGTGGTGAATACACCGGCACATAAAGAGCTTCGATCTTTTATCAATCAAAGAACGCGATGGACCAGCAAATGGAAGCACAATAAAAACTGGAAAGTACGAGTAAGCGCCGTATTGTTTTTTTTGGATTATTTGCTTTTATATGCCGGGCTTGGCTACACCCTCATTGGTGGCATAGACCCATTGATTATGTCATCAGTAATTGTCGTAAGATTTCTTTCGCTGTTTTTGTTTGTATCTCCAATAAATAGATTCATGAAAGGGAAAAACAGCTTTTGGCCATTATTGATCTTTCAAATTATTTACCCAATGCATGTTTTATTCATGGGTATGAACTCTATCTTTGGTTCATATACCTGGAAAGGAAGGAAATACGGATGACAGACCTTGAATTTGACATCATTGATGAGCTCTATTTTGTGACTGCCTACAAAGACCTAAGAGAAGCGACAGAACTGTCAGATGAAATGCTTAAAACTAATTTGATAAATATGGCCAGACGAGGTTGGGTAAGGGTTTATAGATCGGTTGATGAAGAATCTGAACTGGATAAGTTGGATTTGGAAAATGATTTTCAATCCTATTTTTACCTTGCTTCCAAAAAGGGACTTTTTGAACACAATTCTCAATGAAGGGAACTTCACTGGACATAAAAGATTTACAGCTCAACGCTTTACTTGAGGTCACCCAGGCGGTCAACAATAACCTGCCTGAAGACGATTTGCTGAAAATTTACAAATTCACTTTACTCGCCGACTTAAAAATCAACAAGCTGGCACTTTATACTCAGCAAAATGGAGAGTGGGTATGTAGAGTAAATTTTGGAACAAAAGAAGAACTGATAGGAACCCCTTTGCCAAAAGAGTACTTAGAGCTTAAGAATCAAGTAGGAACTGTAGAGGCATCATTTAGTGAATTTGATTCAGTTTTTCCTGTCTACCACAAGAGCAGGTTGCTTTCAGTTGTATTTATCGAAACTGATACCAAACTGGGAGTACAAAACCGGTTTTTAAATGCCCTTACCAACATCATCCTGGTGGCTATTGAAAACAAGCGGCTAGCTAGACAGCAAATGGAGCAGGAGGCATACAGAAGGGAATTGGAGATTGCCAAAAAAGTTCAAAACTTCCTGTTTCCAAAAGAGCTTCCAAAAATTGAGCGACTGCAAATTGAAGCCTTTTATCTTCCGCATCATGATGTAGGTGGTGACTACTATGATTACATACAGATCGATGAAAATAGATTTTTAGCATGTATAGCTGATGTTTCAGGAAAAGGAGTACCTGCTGCACTGCTAATGTCTAATTTTCAAGCGTCATTGAGGGCTTTGGTGCGTCAAACGAAAGACCTGCTTGAAATTGTCACGGAGCTTAATCACACCACTTATGTCAGCGGAAATGCAGAAAACTTCATAACGTTTTTTGCAGGGATTTACGATTTCAAAACCAAGAAGCTTGAATATATCAATTGTGGTCACAATGAAATTATTCTAAAGCATAGGGATAAAATAGAATTGCTCAATGACGGCACCACTGTTTTGGGGATGTTCGATCCACTTCCTTTTATTGAAACTCAGCAATTGGAAAATTTGGATGAGTTCTTCCTTTTTGCCTACACAGATGGACTGACTGAAACATTCAATGAAAAAGAAGAGGATTTTAGTTTTGAACGATTGCTGGAAATCATGAAACAAGACTGTCCTGAAGACTTATCCGATCTTCACGACCAAATTTTAAAATCGCTCAATGAATTTAAAGGGACACGTGCGTTT
This sequence comes from Cytophagaceae bacterium, assembly GCA_006969745.1. Taxonomy (GTDB): domain Bacteria; phylum Bacteroidota; class Bacteroidia; order Cytophagales; family Cyclobacteriaceae; genus Ekhidna. Next base: position 380,872 of record CP030886.1, on the reverse strand, counting down.
CACGATGATATAACCATGCTTTCCTGTCTTATTCAAAACAAATGATTCGGGTATTTAAAACACCATGGATTACACAAGCTCGATATCCGGAGCTGATTTGGAAGCTTGATTCAGAGAAGTCAATTTATCTCACCTTCGACGATGGACCCAATCCGGAAACTACGCCATGGATCATCAGCGAACTACGTAAGGCAGATGCCAAAGCCACTTTCTTTTGCTTAGGTAAGAATATCAAAGAATGCCCATCAACTGCTCAAGAGATATTAAAGGAAGGCCATATCATTGGAAACCATACTTTCAATCACTTAAATGGATGGAAGACCATAAATCTCGAATATCAAGAGGACATACGGGCGTGTGATGAAGAACTAATGAAACTAGGAGTTCACAATCAACTTTTCCGACCGCCATACGGATGTATCAGGAAAGCACAAATTAATGCATTAAAAAACCGTAGGATCATCATGTGGAATTATATGTCTTGGGATTTTGACTCGAAACTGGATACAAGCAGAAGTATCAAGAAAATGAAGGAAGCATGTCCCGGGAGTATTTTGGTTTTTCATGATTCACTTAAAGCATTCCAAAATTTGAAAATTATACTTCCGGAAATTTTATCCTTTTTCACATCAAAGGGATTCAAATTCGAAACAATAAGATGATTGATACACACGCGCACATTTATTTGGAACATTTCACCGAGGATATTGATGAAGTCATAAATCGGGCGCTCGAAAGTGGGATAGAAAAAATTTTGCTGCCGAATATAGACAGTACCACGATCGATCAAATGTTGGAATTGGAAGTGAAGTACCCAAATATTTGTTTCCCAATGATGGGACTACATCCTTGTTCGGTCAAAGAAGATTTTGAAACAGAACTCCAGCTGGTTGAGGATTGGCTGAATAAACGCTCATTTCTAGCAGTTGGGGAGATGGGAACAGATTTATATTGGGACAAAACATTTTGGGAGCAACAGAAAGAAGCTTTTCATTTTCAATGTGAACAAGGCCTAAAGCATGATCTTCCGATCGTGATCCATTGCAGAGAGACAATCGATGAAACAATATCACTGGTTAGTAGCTACAAAGGAAAAGGACTTAAAGGGGTCTTCCACTGCTTCACCGGCTCAATAGAACAGGGAAAGCAAATAACAGACCTGGGATTTTATCTTGGGATTGGAGGTGTGAGCACATTCAAGAATGGAGGGATGGATAAAGTGATACCACATTTAGATCAAACTAAAATTATTTTAGAGACCGATAGTCCCTATTTGACACCGACTCCACATCGTGGTAAGCGAAATGAGCCAGCTTATGTATCCCTAGTTAAAAATAAAGTCGCTGAATATTTAGATTCAACTGCTGAAGCCATTGAAAAATTAACAACGGCAAATGCAAATGCGCTATTTTTCCCGTCGTAAAAGCAATTTCAATTGAAGTATAAGATCGTAAACATCAATGAAGTAGGAGAGCGTTCTGTTCTGATCATTTATACAGGAGGTACCTTCGGAATGATCCAGGATGCTAGCGGGGCGCTTGCGCCATTCAACTTTGGAAAAGTTGTCGACCGTGTACCTGAGTTGCGTCAATTGGGCATTCGACTTACGGTTATCTCCTTTCCAAAACCAATCGATTCATCCAATATTCTCATTCAGGATTGGAAAGATATGGCTTACATCATTGAGGAAAATTACTCTCAATACGATGCTTTTGTCATTCTTCACGGGACAGATACAATGGCTTACTCAGCTTCCATGCTTAGTTATATACTTCAAGGACTGAATAAGCCTGTGATTTTTACAGGAGCCCAGATGCCAATAGGTTCTATCCGTTCGGATGCAAGAGAAAATTTAATTACGGCACTAGAAATTGCCGCAGCGCATGCTGACGGCCAGCCCATAGTAAGTGAAGTATGCGTTTATTTCAACTACCTCCTTTTAAGGGGTTCTCGTTCACAAAAGCTTCGAAGTAGCACATTTGCAGCTTTCGAATCAGAAAATTATCCGGTATTGGCTGAGGCGGGCATTGAGATTGAATTCAACTATCCGGCATTAAAGCCATATGATGATGAAGCAGAGCTCGTTGTTCAGAATAATCTCGATTCCAATGTGGCTATTTTAAAGATTTTCCCTGGCATCACAGAGCATGTAGTTCGATCGATTCTTGAGAATGAAAATATCAAAGGAATTGTGATGGAAACATTTGGCTCAGGAAATACCATGAGCTTCAATTGGTTCATCAAGTGCCTGCAGGAAGCGATAGAAAGAGGAAAGGTGATCCTTAACGTGAGCCAATGCATAGGAGGGGAAGTAGAGCAAGGAAGGTATGAAACAAGTAAAAAGCTGAATGAAATAGGGGTTTTGAGTGGTGGAGACATTACTACAGAGGCTGCAGTGACAAAAATGATGTTTTTGCTGGGCTCCACTGAAAATATTGATGAATTGAAACACAAACTTACCTATTCATTGGCTGGCGAAATGGATGCTTTGCCTGAATGAAATACTGAGAATGACCTTGATGTTCGAATAAAACTTGCATAAAGGTATTTTTCATGATTTATTTGTAGCCCGTCAGAAGTGACGACCTACAGAGAGGTGGCCGAGTGGTCGAAGGCGCACGCCTGGAAAGTGTGTATACCTCAAAAGGGTATCGAGGGTTCGAATCCCTTCCTCTCTGCGATTATTTTTGCGGAGAAGGACTTCAAGATTCGGATATTTTATGAATGGTGCGAATTTTGTGGGAATGAAAATGCAAATTTGAATTTTACTAAAACTTAAATATTTAACTAAACCGAAGACTTAACTTACAAGACTGAATTATGAAAAAGTTATTGACTCTCTTAATGTTGGCAGGTGTTTTTACCTTCAGCGCTACAGCGCAGGAGTTTTCTGATGCTGCAGCAGATTCTGCAGATGTAGACTCCGCGCAAACCGAAGAAGTATATGAAGAGCCTGTAGAAGAAATCGCTGAGATAGTTGCTCCTGTAGAAGAAGCTGCACCATCAAAAGGATTTCACCAGGTAGTAAAAGAACAATTCATTGATGGTGGACCAACGTTCATGGGAATCGTTCTTGCATGTTTGATTCTTGGTTTAGCAATTGCCATCGAAAGAATTATTCACCTGAATATGGCTTCTACTAACACGAAAAAGCTTCTTGCTGACGTAGAAGATGCCTTGAGTGCGGGTGGCGCTGATGCTGCGAAGGAAGTTTGCAGAAATACAAGAGGCCCGGTTGCTTCAATCTTTACACAAGGACTTCTTAGAATGTCTGAAGGTGTTGAGATGGTTGAGAAATCTATCATTGCATACGGATCTGTAGAAATGGGTAAGCTGGAAAGAGGAATGATCTGGATTTCACTTTTTATCTCTCTTGCGCCTATGCTTGGCTTCATGGGAACAGTAATAGGTATGATTGAGGCTTTCGATGCTATTGCAGAAGCAGGTGACGTATCTCCAGCACTAGTAGCAAGCGGTATTAAAGTTGCACTATTGACTACAGTAGGTGGTCTTATAGTAGCTGTAATTCTTCAGCTTTTCTACAACTACCTTGTATCAAAAGTTGATTCAATTGTAAACAGCATGGAAGATGCTTCTATTTCATTAGTTGATCTTCTTGTTAAGCACAATCTTTCTAAATAATCTAAATCGATTAAGATATGGTTGATGTAGGATTATTTATATCATATATACTCATCGGTGTTTGCATACTTACAGCTGTAGGCATGCCACTAATGAAGGCAATGAGCGATCCGGACTCATTAAAGAAAATGGGAATGGGAGTTGGAGGATTACTGGTTGTTTTCTTGATAGCATTTTTTACTGCGAGCGGAGAAAACTCAGGTGATGCTTCTGAGACAACAGCCAAACTTGTAGGCGCAGGATTGACAACATTTTACATTCTTGCGATTGCGGCTATTGGCGGTATCGTATATACAGAAATCAAAAAAGCAACTGAATAATGGCGAGGAATAAAGATAGAGGCACTCCGGAAGTGAGTTCAGGCTCTATGGCTGACATTGCTTTCCTGCTTCTCATTTTCTTTCTGGTAACCACCACGATTGCGAATGACAAAGGAATTCTGATGCAGTTACCTCCTCCACCAGAACCGGATCAGCCGATTGTTGAATTTCAGGAGAGAAATATCTTCAAAATTCTTGCAAACTCAAACGATCAGCTTTTGGTAGAGAATGAGGTATACGTTAAGCCTATGTCGGAACTAAAAGAAGAGATCAAGGCGTTCATCTTGAACTTTGGCAATCCAGATCAGTCAGGTATTGATACTTACAATAGCCTGCCTTCTCAGATGAAAGCCAGAGCTAAGCAAAGCCCTGAATCTTCTGATCATCCTGGCAAAGCCGTTGTATCATTTAAAGCGAATAGAGGTACTAGCTACGAGCTATATATAGATGTTCTAGATGCAGCTCAAGCTGCATACAATGAAATCTATGCAGAGCGAGTGGGAATTACAGCCCAAGAATACCTGGAATTGGATAAGTCCAAAGATGTGGAGAAAAGGATGTATGAGCAGGGTAAGGCGGGTATTCCTAAAGCAATCTCTATTGCAGAACCAGATAAATAGTTGAATTATGTCGAAGTTTAAGAAAAGTTCAAGCGCATCTCAGGATATTCCCACGGCAGCATTGCCTGATATTATCTTTATGCTGCTATTCTTCTTCATGGTTACAACTGTGATGAGAGAACAGGAGATTTTAGTAAAACAGGTTCTTCCAAAGGCGGATCAACTTTCAAAGATTCAGAAAAAATCTTTGGTAAGCCATATTTATATTGGTGAACCCAAGAATGTTGGCACTTATGGTGCTGAGCCTAGAATCCAGACAAATGATGTTTTTATGGAAGCTGATGAGTTGACTCTTTTCGTAAATCAGGAAAAGGATAAATTGTCAGAAGCAGAACGAGACAGAATTACAATGGCATTGAACATTGATTCTGAAGTGAAGATGGGCATCGTTTCTGACGTTGAGCAAACGTTGAGGAAGTCTAACGCTAGGAAGATCCTCTATAAGTCATTAAAAGGAGTTAAGAATTAAATAACTTTTTCAAATTATAGTAATAAAAAAGCCTGATCATTTGATCAGGCTTTTTTTGTTATTCATTTAATTGTTTCTTTTTTTCTTTAAGCCATTCTTCATATTCACCTTTGGCTTCATCTAATGCTTTTTCCAATTCCTTTTTAGTGGCTTTTCGAAGCTTATCAGCTTCATCTATTACCTTTTCTCTTTGCCTTTTCAACTTTCTAAGAGCAGTTTCTATGTCTCGTTTAGCATCCTCGGCAGCCTCTTTACTGTCCTCTTTAAGTTTTTCAATATCTTCTTCAATTTCTCGCTTTTGTTCTTCGAATCGTTCAAGTGTTTCTTCACGTTCAGACTCTTTTTTATTTTCCTCCACAGCACAAGAGAGACAGAGGATAGTAACAAATAGTATAGGTATATATTTCATATATGTAAGTTAAGCACTCGCTTTCTTAGGATTTAGGTACGGAGTCCAATCATCTCTAAAGGCACCATTATTCATACGTAAGAAGGTTAGATAAGATGGTTTTACAGGTGCTTTGCTCAATTTCATGCCCACCTTTTCAAGAGGAAAGTCGCTTTTTCGTGAATTACATTTTTTACATGCTGTTACAAGATTTGTCCAGGTAGATTTACCTCCTTTTGATCTTGGCACTACATGGTCAATTGTAAGTTCTTTGCTTGTACCACAATATTGACATTTCCCTCCATCACGCTTGAATATATTGTGACGGCTCATGACTACACCTTTGTAAGGAATACTTACATAATACTTCACTTTGATAACTGAAGGAAACGGGAATGAATGCGAAATAGATCTAAGGCGCTTTTCTTTTATGTCAGAAATGAGGTCTGCTTTTTTTAAAAACAAAAGCATAAATGCACGCTGGACTGAGCATACAGTAAGTGGTGTATAGTCTTGATTCAATACCAATACAGTATTCATAACATCATATTTTCATCCTGTCCAACTCTCTTTTTTGATCTTTCTTCTTAATACTATCTCGCTTGTCGTAGATTTTTTTGCCCTTTGCCAGTGCCACTTCTAGCTTAGCTAGTCCTCGACTGTTGATGTAAAGCTTCACTGGAATGATAGTAAGTCCCTTCTCATCCATTTTGGATTTAAACTTCTCCAATTCTCTTTTTTTGAGTAATAGCTTACGATCTCTTGTCATATCATGACTTTCAAAACTTGCCTGAGTGTAAGGTGAAATATTCATCCCTTTTACAAAAAGTTCACCTTTTTTAAAGAAGCAATATGCTTCTTGTATGCTCGCCTTACCTTCCCTCAAGGATTTGATTTCTGTACCTTTTAACATGATACCTGCCTCCACCTTCTCTACAAATTCATATTCATAGCTAGCCTTTCGGTTTTTGATCTGAATGTTGTTAGAAAATCTACTCTTATCCTTACTCATAGTTTAAATATATAGCACAGTACTTTAAAATGGCATTCTGGGCAACGGACTATCGGCTATATCGCCAAATGCCTTCTCTTGGTATAGAATGTGACCGCTCATCGCAATCATTCCTGCATTGTCGGTACAATATTGAAAGTCTGGAATGAAAGTTTGCCAACCGTATTTCTTTGCTCCGTTTTCTATAGCTTCTCTTAATCCGCTATTGGCTGAAACACCGCCAGCGATTGCAATTTGATTGATATTCTCTTGATTAGCGGCATTTATCAATTTATTCATAAGCATTGATATTAAAGTCTGCTGAATGCTTGCTGCTAGATCATTGATATTGTTAGTGATAAAATCCTTATCATTTTTAAGTTCTTTCCTCAAAAAATATAGAATGGATGTTTTAATCCCACTAAATGAGTAATCAAGAGCCGGCATTTCAGATTCAGCAAATTTGAATTTATAGGGGTCACCATCCTTCGCCATTTTATCAATCATCGGCCCTCCTGGATACGGCAACCCTAATAGCTTAGCTGCTTTATCAAATGCCTCTCCAACAGCATCGTCCTGAGTTTGACCTAAGATGATCATTTCAGTTGGACTAATCACTTTCAAAATTTGTGTGTGTCCACCACTTACGGTCAAGCAAATAAATGGATAACTTGGTTTAGGATCATCTATGAAATGTGCCATTACATGAGCCTTCATATGGTGAATCGGAATGAGTGGGATGTTTAGCGAAGCAGCCATTGATTTGGCAAAACTATTCCCAATCAGCAATGCCCCTAGAAGCCCAGGACCTCTTGTATAGGCAATTGCATCAAGTTTATTTGCGTTAATACCTGCATGCCTTAATACATGATCAATTACTGGCACGATATTTCTTTGATGTTCGCGTGATGCCAACTCAGGAACAACACCTCCGTATTGCTCATGTATAGCTTGGCTAGCAATTTCATTATTGATTACTTTGCCGTTAATACAAATAGAAGCTGAAGTTTCGTCGCAAGAAGACTCTATACCAAGAATGACCGCCACTTTTTTTTGAATGCCAAGATAACTATATCGAACGTCCGCAAGGTACTCTGGAGGCTTTTTTCAGGACTTTTCTTCTATTCTGCTGCTTTTTTTCTACTGGTAATCCTACTTCTTCAATTACGTCCCGTTCAAACATTTCTTGCACAAAAGGTTTTGCAGCAGATATCTAAGAAAACCGATCATGAAATATCCATTGAAAGGGTTAAAATATCCTGGTTGGATCAGGCAAGCCTGGAGGAGATTCTTATCAAAGATTTAAAAAGTGACACATTAATCTATTCGAGCAGTCTAGCTATTAATTACGCTATTAGAGATATTATTAATGGTAACTATTTAAGTGTAGAGGAGATTAGTGCACGTGATCTAAGATTAAAATTGACCAAATATGATACAGCATCTAAACTAAATCTTTCACAGTTTTTAAACGCTCTGAAAAAAGACACTGTCAAGAAAGAATCTAAGCCGTTATATGTAGACCAAATTGACTTGAATAATCTTGAATTAAGTCTATTGGATAAAACAAAAAAGCACGATAGCTCAAAGCTGGATTTTTCAAATCTTAAGTTGACAATTCCTGATATTAACTTGGCAGAGCTGGCATTGGTCTCCGACACAATATCAGGCGACCTTATTCGATTGTCTGCCGTTGAAAAAAATTCAGGATTTGAAATTTCTGAATTCAATACCAGATTTTACCTGAGCAATCAATCACTAAGTGTAGACAATCTGAACCTGAAAACTCCAACAAGTCATATTTCGGACAGCTTGGAGTTTTACTTTAATGGGTTAGACGATTTAGGCTATTTTGTAGATAGTGTTTCTTTCATTCTCCATTTTGAGAATTCGCGGATTTCTCATGAAGACATGAGAATGATTCTAGGCACCAATAAGCTTAAGGAAGATATTACGATAGATGGAATCATTTGGGGTACAGTAGGTGATTTCAATATTGAAGAGACAAGATTCGGTTATGGAAGATCATATTTTGTAGGAGGCGTTAGCTGTTTTGGTTTGCCGGATATAAAAGAGACTTTTATCCTGGCAGATCTAACTGATTCTCACGTTATTCCTGCCGATTTGAGGCCTTATATAGGTGATTATGCTGATAATCTTCAGCAAATGGGGCGAATTGATTTCACGGGAAGCTTTGCTGGTTTTTTGAATGATTTTGTTGCTAGAGGTGATTTTGTGACTGATCAGGGTTCTGTGCACACAGACATAAATTTGAAAATACCTCAGAATCCAAATAATATGTCCTACAATGGAAATTTAGAATTTAAGGAATTAAATGTTGGCGCCTTTTTTCAAAATGAAATTGCACAAGTAGTCAATTTGAAGGCAGCGATAAATGGGAAGGGGATTGTTCCTGAAAATGCTGAGTTTGAACTTAAGGCACTGGTTTATAATAGTGGTTTAAAAGGGTATGTTTATGATAGTGTAGAAGTTGATGGAAAGTTCGCAAAGAACTTTTTTGAAGGTCAATTTTCTGTAGAGGATATTAATTGTAATCTTGATGGAACGGCTCAGATTGATTTTCGCCAGATTCATGAAATATTGAGAGTCGACATGAATATCGAAAATGTAAATTTCGATGAGCTCAAACTAGTTTCACGTGATATTGCTACACATGGCAAGATTCATTTAGAAGTTAGAGATATTGATATTGATGATTTTACTGGAAAACTTGAAATTGATTCCGGATCAGTTTCAATCGACGGTAAAGAGGTTGACTTAGATTCCATTAGAGTCAGCGCAATTTATGAAGACAGTGTTCGCATTATGCGATTAGCATTTCCAGGCTTTAATGCATCCTTAGAAGGAAAATTTAGAGTCTCGGATGCATTAAAAGATATTCCTGTAATGGCATACGGGTATGCTTCTTTACTTCAACTGACAAGTGATTCAACCGAATACGAAAACAGTGGAGAAAGCTATAAAATATCTCTAAATGCAAAAATCGATGATATTTCAAGCTATCTCGATTCGCTTGACCTCCCATTTGATATAGGAGGAGATGCAATAATAGAATCAACATTTAGGCAAAGTAAGAATGCCAATATATCACTCTTTGTAGAAGCAGATACTTTCAAGATTGGCGCCAATGAATTTCATCATCCTGTCGTCGAAATCAATGGATCAAATGACCTTGAAGCCTCTGACATACTCACAAATTTTATTGTGGAATCATCTAAGCAAGTTTTTGCAGGCATGCCTGAAACTAATGATCTGTTGCTAGAAGGGATTTGGTATGACAAAAACATAGATGTCACAACTCATATAAGCCAACCAGCGACAGCAAGCGATGTTAGAATTGAAAGTAACCTGACTCTATCGTCTGATTCGATAGTCATTAAGATGCTACCGTCTGATATAAAGCTTCTGGATGATAATTGGACTTTCAATCCTACGAATAATATTGTCGTTACCAAAAAGAAAACTGATATATCGAATCTGGAAATATTTGACTCAAGTGAGTCAATCCTGATAGAAGGAGTTTATGCAGATTCGATTCCAACCAATATTGAAGTATCAACAGAAGATCTCAATATGAATAAGGTGAGCTTGTTTTCAGATGCCGCTATAAAAGGATTTCTAAATGGCAACTTTAAGATGTTTAGGCAAAGTAGTGATGACGCATTCAAATTTGACGGTGGTTTTTTATTGAAAAATTTAGTTTATGATGACCTTAAAATAGGAGATATCAGTGGTTCTTCGGAATGGAATCCAACCAATCAAAGTGTTTATTCCAAAGTGAGTGTAGAACGAGAAAATATAAATGCAGTAGAGGTTGAAGGATATTACTATCCGGCGAAAAGAACAGATCAGCTAGATTTCAATATCAAATTTGATGATGCAGATTTGAATATGGGGGAACCATTCTTGAAAGAAAATTTTTCGGATATCGAGGGTGTAGCAAGTGGTTCACTAAAGCTGTCAGGATCAATCGAGGAGCCAAAAGTGGTTGGTAATTTCAATATTTTAAACGGCGGGCTTACAATCAACTACCTCAATACACATTATAAATTTGGAGGTCAAGTAAATTTTGATCCAAATGAAATTCGACTTTCTAACTTCGATCTGGTAGATAGAAAAGGTGCTAATGCAATTGTGACAGGAGTTATTCAACATCGATCCTTTCAGAATTTCATAACCGACATCACGATTCGAGCAAACAATTTTGAGTTTTTGAATACCACTTCTCTGGATAACAAACTTTACTATGGATCAGCTTACGGAACAGGAACAATTGATGTGACAGGCCCTCTAAATGATTTAAGTATCAAAGCAAGTATCAGGACCGAACCGGATACACGATTCTTTGTGCCGGTTTCTGAAGGAACTTCTGTAGGTCAGGAAGAGTACATCAAATTCGTAAACTTCTCTGATACAACCCAAATTACCGAGGAAGAAGAGTTTAAGATTTCAGGTCTTACATTAGAGTTTGATATTGAGGTTACTCCAGATGCATATTGTGAGTTAATATTCGACATTAAAACAGGAGATATAATAAGAGGTCGTGGTAGGGGCAATTTAAAACTACGCTTAGATACAGACGGTGACTTCAACATGTTTGGTCCTCTTGAGATTACTGAAGGTGCTTATAATTTTACAGTTCCTAATCTCTTAAATAAAGAATTTGAAGTGGTGCCTGGCAGTAGGATTACCTGGTACGGAGACCCCTACAACGCTACAATAGATTTGGATGCAACTTATCTTCAGCGTGCCTCTTTTGAAGGTTTGAAAAATCCAGTAGATCAGGATAAATCGCTGCTCTCGCAAAAGGTGCCTATTCTTGTGATTCTTCAACTTGAAGGAGGAATGCTTTCTCCACAAATTGATTTTGACCTACAGTTGCAAAACGAATCAGATGCAACCAATGAAAATATACCTGCACTTTCAAGAATCAGAAATGATGAGCAAGAACTCAAACGTCAGGTAATTAGCCTTCTATTCCTAAAAAGATTCTCGCCTCGTGAGAGTTTTACTTTGAGTGGTGGTGGAAGTGTAGGAAATAGTGTAAGCGAGTTTTTGTCTAGTCAGGTAAGCTATCTGGTAAGTCAAATAGATGAAAACTTAGAAGTTGAAGTCAACCTAGCTGATCTAAACAATGAGGCATTCAATACATTCCAACTTCGATTTGCCTATACTTTTTTGAATGGACGGTTGAAAGTAACTCGTGGTGGCGATTTTGGAAGTCAGGATGACAATAATTCAAATGTATTGAATGACCTGGTAGGGGATTGGTCTGTAGAATACAGTCTGACAAAAGATGGCCGGCTCAGAGCCAAAGTCTTCAGCAATTCTGATCAAAGGATTCAGGTCAATGAAAATCAGCAGAACCAGGAAATTGGAATTAGTTTACGTTTCGTACATTCATTCAATGACATAACTGAACTCCTTACCATGAAGAGAAACGAAGCATTACTTCGGAGAGAAGAAGAGGAAACAACCCAAGAAAGTAAGGGATCAAAACAAAAATCCACACAGTAGCAGCATAGGTAATTCAAATTGGAATTATTATCTTATGAGGATAAAACCAAATCGCCATGAATTACAGAAAATTTAGTGAGAACTACGCAAAAGAAATTGGAGGAGAATTTCGGGAGTATGATGAAAATCAGTCAGTAATTATAGTCCCGTTGAAACGTGGACGATTTCAAACTGTTACAGGTCACATTGCTCGTCATACCGAATATGATCGTGACGTAGTTCATCTCAAATCTAAAGTCTGTGAACTATCCTACGATATACCATTTCAAGAATGTCTTGAGGCTTCAAAAGAATATCCCTATACGAAATTCATTGTTGAAGATGGATTTTTAAAGGTTGAGGCGATTAATTTTTTAGTAAACCTAAAAGATGCCATGGTGAAGGAAATGATCCAGGAAATCGCAAATCATGCAGATGATTGGGAGTTAAAGATTACTGGTAAAGACATTCATTAATACATTTGCACACGCAAGCCGACCTGTCGCTCCTGCAAAGCAGGAGAGGAAAGTCCGGGCAGCATAGAGTAGCGTACTTCTTAAGCGGAAGCATACTTTAGTATAGAGAAAGTGCCACAGAAAATAAACTACCCTTAGGGGAAAAGGTGAAATGGTGAGGTAAGAGCTCACCGGGCTTATGGCGACATGAGTTGCATGGTAAACCTTACGCGCTGAAAGACCAAATAGGTTCTACAATTGAGGGCTACTCGTCCAAGTAGAATTGGGTAGGTCGTTAGATCTTATTGGTGACAATGAGGCTAGATAAATGATGGGATAAAACAGAACCCGGCTTACTGGCTTGCTTTTTGTATTGGACACACTAAAAATATCATATGGCAAAAATTCTTGTAGTAGATGATGAAAAGAGTATAAGAGATGCTCTTAGCGATATACTCTCAGAAGAGAAGTATGAAATTCTAACCGCTGAAGATGGTGAAGATGGGTGGAGTAAGCTGGAGCAGGAAAAAATTGATCTTGTACTATGCGATATAAAAATGCCCAAAATGGATGGCATGGAGCTTTTAAATAAAGCATCAGCAGAGGGACTCGACGTGCCCTTCGTCATGATCTCTGCTCATGGAACCATAGACACTGCGGTAGAAGCTACCAAGAAAGGAGCATATGATTTTATTCAGAAACCGCCCGATTTAAACCGAATATTACTAACTGTTAGAAATGCGCTTGATAAATCTCAGTTATCTACTGAAACCAAGGTGTTGCGCAAGAAAGTAAGTAAAGGATTTGAAATTATTGGTGAATCAAATGGAATTGTTGAAGTAAAGAATACTATTGAAAAAGTGGCTCCTACAGAAGCTCGTGTACTTATCAATGGTGAAAATGGAACAGGTAAAGAGCTAGTAGCAAGATGGCTCCATGAAAAGAGCAACAGAGCAAAAGCTCCATTAATAGAGGTGAATTGTGCAGCCATCCCGTCTGAGTTAATAGAAAGTGAACTTTTTGGACACGAAAAAGGATCGTTTACATCTGCCCATAAACAACGAATTGGAAAATTCGAGCAAGCTCATGGAGGTACCTTGTTTTTGGATGAAATTGGTGATATGAGCCTTTCAGCTCAAGCCAAGGTTTTGAGAGCATTGCAAGACAAAAAGATCACCAGGGTAGGAGGAGACAAGTCTATCAAAGTAGATGTGCGAGTACTTGCTGCAACTAATAAGAACCTTAAGAAAGAAATAGAGGAAGGAAATTTTAGAGAAGATCTGTATCACAGGTTGAGTGTGATGGTAATAACTGTTCCTGCATTACGAGAGAGGAAAGGAGATATAAAGTTATTAACTGATCACTTCTTAGATCAAGTTGCGAGTGAATATGGAACTGCTAAAAAAGCAATTGACGATGAGGCAATTAAACAACTGGAAGATTTCGATTGGACAGGTAATATCCGTGAACTGAGAAACGTCGTTGAGAGACTGGTTATCATGTCGCAAGACACAATAACAAAAGAAGATGTAAATAAATACGTGGAGTCTTAAGCGTTAACTTCCTCTTTCTTTACTTCTTGAGTGTCTTCTTGAGCATATGTAGGGCACGTTCTTTGAGTACATGCGCTCATTGCTAAAATAATTACTGCTAGTATCGTAAGTTTCAGTTTCATATGCGGTTTATTCAATGTGAGGGCTTTTCATTACCTAACCCTTCAAAAATAGAAGAAATATTCTACTATTCAACAGCTAATCGTTTAAAATATTTCATTGTTTTCGCTAAATCATCAAGTTACATCCACGAATATCACTATTATCAAAACGACCAAGTACTTCAAAAGAACCATTATTGAGTCGTCCAAGGTCTTTTGTTTCAATAAAACAGCAAGAATCAATGTTGGCCAGGTCGATAATATTAATTCCACCGGTTTTGTCCTCCGCTTGATAAGAGAAAGGATCATTGATGTCCCTGATTAAGCATTTCGCCCATCCTGCAAACTTAAAATTTCCATCTTTTCCGTAGGCTTGGCTTTGTAATTCAGTCATGCCATACTCTGACCAAATCTCGTCGACCTTAAATCCTTTTTTAAGACTCTCATGTAATTCATTTCTGGTGATTTCTTTTCGGCGGCCTTTCATTCCACCTGTTTCCATGATGATAGCATTTCGAGCTTCAAGCTTCTTTTCAACTAAATCCAGTAATGCATACGATACTCCAACTACTAATTTTTTGGAAGAATCCATGAGTACTTCTTTTAGATCTTCTTTTAAGAAATACCCAGACCCTGACTGACTAAATTTCATAAAATAATCAATCATACTGATGAGTGATGAATCACCCTGTGACTGGTAGGAGGGGAGAATTGCTATTATTTTGTAATTGGCCAGTGATCCAAAAATGTCTTCAAACCCACTCCTGGCAATGTTGTGGTAATGATTGATATCTCTTATATAATGCTCACTTCTTCCAGTTGCAGTTGTGCCGCTACTTTTAAATATTTTACTTTCATGCCAGCTTCCGCATTTTATTGCATGATTTTTGAAGAATTCAATTGGAAGAAATGGAACTTGATTTAGACTTTTGACGGATTTTGGAGTTTTTTTGAGATAGTTGCAATAGTCGCGGTATAGATCACAAGAATTATATTGGTAATCAAATGCGGCCAGTGAACTATCAATAAAGTTTTCTTCGTTAATCTCGGAAAGTGTATGTTTAAATTTTTCAGCAAAATTCATAATCCCGTTTCATTAGGGGCAAAGTAGATTATTTTTGTTTTTATCGTATGAATCGACTCTTGAAATGTGTGATACCTGTAATGTTCATGGCACTTACCAGTTGCTTTGACAAAGATATTTTCCCAAACACTCCTAAAATAGCTTTTGAAGATATCGTTTTTTATGATGGTACAACTACTGATTCGCTTATACTCACCTTTTCCTTCGAAGATGGTAATGGTGATATTGGTGTGATAGAATCACAAGATGTTTTACCTCCTTTCAATGAGTTTGATGTTTACCTGGACTCGAGAGATAGTGTGGTTACAGCAGCGAACATAAGTGAGGCTGTTCCTCCTATATATACGGCTCCACTCATTACTGAGAATTTCATCCCACTCGGCATCTCCAATAACACTTTGATTGTTGATAATTCGCAGGGAGATTATCCGATTCTATCCTTTGGAAAAGAATTTTATTCGGATGATATCAACGATATTCCTTTGACATGTCCAAGTCTAACAAATCAAGATGGTACATTTTTGTCTGGCACAACATTAACTCCATATGTCTTTGGTGAAGGAGGTAATATTGTACCGGCGGAAGCTGGAACACAGACGATTACCTCTGCTCTGCCTGTGAATAGAATTGAGACCTACTTCAACTTTATCATCGAATTTCAAAAGAGAGTTGGCGACAATTATGTTCCATTAAATTACCAACAAATCTTCGGAACCGATATCTGCGATATAGGTGTGTTTAATGGACGTATACCACAATATGATCCGGAAGGAAAGAGTGGTACGTTTACGTATTCCATTCAATCAGCAGTATTGAGATTAGCTTTTCTGGATGATGTGATCAGAGCTAAATTTTACATTTACGATAGAGAAGGTAATAAGAGCAATGAAGTGACATCACCTGATTTTGTACTTGCAGATATTACTCAATAAATACTTGGGTATTTTCCAGGGTTAGCTTCAGATACCAAATCATAAACCTTCTCAAACACATCCTCAACATTAGGTTTTGAAAAGTAATCGCCATCACTGCCATATGCAGGTCTGTGATTTTTAGCAGTAATGGTCAATGGTTTTGAATCGAGATTAAAATATCCATTGTCCCTTTCAAGAATCTGCTGCATAATAAAGGCAGATGCACCTCCTTCTACATCTTCATCTACAACTACGAGTCTGTTGGTTTTTTCTAATGACTCAGCAATTGTGTTGGTTAAATCAAACGGGATAAGTGTTTGGGCATCTATAACTTCTACGTTGATACCATCGTCAGCCAATTGACTTGCAGCCTCCATGACCACCCTGCATGTGGAGCCATACGTTACAACAGTCGCATCAGTTCCTTCTTTAAGTATTTCTGGTTCACCAAGAGCTAGTTTGAACTCAGTTAGGTTTTCGGGTACTCTCTCCTTAAGTCTGTAGCCATTTAGTGATTCAATAACTAATGCCGGATCGTCGCTTGACATGAGCGTATTGTAAAATCCGGCTGCCTGGGTCATATTTCTTGGAGTAAGAACATACATACCTCTTAGGGAATGCAAAATCATACCCATAGGAGATCCTGAATGCCACACACCCTCTAATCTATGCCCCCTGGTTCGTATAATTAATGGAGCTTTTTGACCACCAAACGTTCTGTATTGGAGAGTTGCAAGATCATCCGAAAGCGTTTGAAGCGCATATAGAAGGTAGTCCAGGTATTGGATTTCCGCTATTGGCCTGAGACCTCTTACAGCAGCACCAATTCCCTGACCGATAATTGTGGTCTCTCGAATTCCAGTATCTGTAACCTTTAGATCGCCATATTTTTCTTGAAGTCCTGCAAATCCCTGGTTTACATCTCCAATTTTTCCAACATCCTCTCCAAAAGCAAATATCCGTGGATCGTTAGCTAAAAGGTGATCAAAGCAAGCGTTTAGCACTTCTCTTCCATCTACCAACTCACTGGCATCAGTATAAGTTGCTGGGATTGTATTTACATTCAATGCAGAGTCAGCTGATTCGCTGTATAACTTAGAACTGTACTGATTGTAATAAATGTCAGTTTTATCTTTCAACCAAGAAATTAGATTCTGTTTTTCGGCTGAATTTTCACCCTTAAGCAATCTGAGCGCCTTTTTAGCAGATCTCACAATATGAGATTTTTCAGGATTCAACTCTTTCCTTAACTCTTCTGAAATTGCAGAGATTTCTGATTTTTTTGAAGAAGATATCCCTACTTTTTCTATCAGGCTAAGAACTTCCTCTACCTCTTTCTTAATGTCTAGGCTATAGGCCTTCCATGCTGCATCTTTTGCTTGCTTGGCAGCTTGTTTGGCTTCCTTTTCTAACTGATCAAGTTCTTCTTTGGTCGCAAGCTTTTCGTTTTCAATCCACTCTCGCATCTTTAAGATACAATCGTGATCTTTTTCCCAGTTTAGTCTGTCTTTGGACTTGTATCGCTCATGAGAACCAGAGGTGGAGTGGCCTTGTGGTTGTGTTACTTCAATAACATGAATTAAGCATGGAGTATGCGATTTACGAGATATGTCAATCGCTTTTTTATATGTTTTCAGAAGACCTTCATAGTCCCATGCCTTAACTGTGAAAATCTCAAATCCGGGTTTGTCTTTAGTCTTTTGAAAGCCTTGAAGAGCTTCAGAAATGCTTTCTTTAATAGTGTGATATTTCTGCGGGACTGAGATGCCATAACCATCATCCCACACAGACATTACCATCGGAACCTGGAGGACACCAGCCGCATTCATGGTTTCCCAGAAATGGCCTTCTGATGTTGATGCGTTACCTATTGTGCCAAAAGCAATTTCGTTTCCTTTGATGGAAAAGTCTTCAAACTCGCTTAAATCTTTGTTTTCTCTGTAAAGCTTAGATGCATAAGCCAGCCCTAATAGTCTTGGCATTTGACCAGCAGTAGGAGAGATGTCGGCACTACTATTTTTCTTGTCTGTCTGTGTCAGCCATTCACCTTTTTCATTGAGGTAGCGTGTAGCGAAATGGCCATTCATCATTCGTCCTGCAGATGCAGGATCGGCAGCAACATCAGTGTGGGCATAAAGCTGAGCAAAAAATTGCTGCGTTGTAAGTTGCCCAATCGCCATCATGAACGTTTGATCTCTGTAGTATCCAGACCTCCAATCTCCGTTTTGAAAATATTTGGCCATTGCGATCTGGGGAAGCTCTTTTCCATCGCCAAAAATTCCAAACTTTGCTTTGCCCATGAAAACCTCTTTTCTTCCAATCAGACTAGCTTCTCTGCTTTCTACAGCGAGCTGATAATCTTGAAGAATTTCCTGCTTTGAAATGGGTAGCTTAGTTTTATTTTTAGCCTCGCTCATAATGGGAAGGAGTTTAAATGTTTTTGACTTTTATCACTTTCAAAAATACAAAAAATGATCCACTTTTAAAAAAGTGGGTGTCCATATAAAACTAGGTTTTGGATGCAATGGTTTAGTTATACAAGTATTTTCTATTAATAAAATAATATATTCAAAATAATATTTTGATAATAATTGATTTACTACCGTCGCTATTTTGTATTTTGAATTGATTAGTTGTCTATACTTAGCACTCCCTATATTTGCCATCCTTAACAATATTAACCATGATAATAGGCGTTCCAAAAGAGATTAAAAACAATGAAAACAGGGTGGCTGTCACTCCGTCCGGAGTAGTAGAGTTTACCAAAAGAGGCCATGAGGTTTACATTCAGACAACAGCGGGAGATGGAAGTGGTTTTACTGATGAGCAGTATGTAGAAGCGGGAGCTAAGATTCTTCCAACGATCGAAGCTGTCTATGAAATAGCTGAGATGATCATCAAGGTGAAAGAACCAATTGAGCCAGAATATAAGTTGTGCAAAAAAGATCAGCTCATTTTCACATATTTCCATTTTGCCTCGCACGAGCCTTTGACAAAAGCTATGATGGAGAGCGGAGCTGTTTGTCTTGCATATGAGACCGTAGAAAAAACAGATAGATCTTTGCCTTTGTTGGTTCCAATGTCTGAGGTAGCAGGTAGAATGTCTGTTCAGGAAGGAGCAAAATATCTAGAAAAGCCTTTGAAAGGTAGAGGCATACTTTTGGGAGGTGTTCCTGGAGTTCGTCCAGCGAAAGTAATGATATTGGGCGGTGGAATAGTTGGAACTAATGCCGCAAAAATGGCAGCAGGAATGGGTGCAGATGTTACCATTCTTGATTTAAACCTTCAGAGGCTACGTTACCTAGATGATATTATGCCTGCCAATGTGAATACATTTATGAGTAGCGAATACAATATTCGAGAGCTTATAGGCACTCATGATCTAATAATTGGAGCTGTTTTGATCCCTGGAGCCAAAGCACCTAATCTAATTACCAAGGACATGCTCAAAGAAATGCAACCTGGGACAGTATTGGTAGATGTAGCTGTCGATCAAGGCGGATGTATAGAAACCTGTACACCAACTACTCATGAAGATCCAACTTTTATCATTGATGATGTAGTTCATTATTGTGTTGCCAATATGCCAGGAGCTGTACCTTACACCTCTACCTTAGCATTGACGAATGCGACACTTCCATACGCTTTGCAACTTGCAAATAAGGGATGGAAACAGGCGTGTAATGATAACAATGAATTGAAGCTAGGTTTGAATGTAATAAACGGAGAGATTGTGTACAAGGGCGTGGCTGAAGCGTTTGATATGCCGTATACTCCGGTAGATAAATATTTATAAATAAAATCTTAATTTTATAAAGCCCACTTGCAGGTTGTAAGTGGGCTTTTTTTATTTCCATTCATCATGTGCAAATGACCATTCGCCTCAAACACTATTAATAAGGACTGTATTTAAGATTTATTTGCGCTCAAGCTATACTTAATGACAAGAAATAATTCATATTGGCTTTTACAATCTATTGGATGGTTTACCTATGCCATGATAGGCGTTGTTTTATCATTCCTTTTCTATGATAGTGTAGACGTATGGGTGATTTTGGCACAATTCTTCAGTGCGATAGTGATGCTTCTGTCCACTCATCTACTCAGGTACAAAATAAAGCTTGACGGATGGTTAAAGCTTAAAATCCAAATGCTAATTGTCAGGTTGGTGCCTACACTGATCATTATTTCTATTCTGGCAAATGGAATCGTGGTTGGCTACACAATGCTGACAACAGATATAATTGATGTCGAAAATTTCAGCCCGCTAGTATTCCTTTTGTTCTCGTTTCAAACATTTGTTTATTTCAGTCTTTGGATGGCAGTTTATCTGATCATTTACTTCTTTAGAAATTATAAGAAAGAAGAGGTAGAAAAATGGCAATTACAAACAGCTGTAAAAGATGCGGAGTTGATTGCCCTCAAAGCACAGATCAATCCACACTTTTTATTCAATGCATTGAATAATATCCGAGCCTTGATACTAGAGGATCATATGAAAGCCAGGGATATGGTTTCACACCTTTCACAGCTTTTGCGCTACTCGATTCAATTCAATGATAATGAGAAAGTTACAATTGACGAAGAGTTAGAAATTGTGAATAAGTATCTGGAGCTTGAGAGTATTCACTATGAGAATCGGCTGCATTATGAAATATTGACAAATAGTGAACTGGGGAAATGTCGTATTCCTCCGATGCTCATTCAATTGATGGCCGAAAATGCAGTTAAACATGGAATTTCTCAAGTAAAGAATGGTGGAGATATTCTAATTTCGGTAAGCAAAGAGAAAAAAAATCTAGTACTTGAGGTTTGCAATACAGGTAAATTAAAGAATAACTCGGGTAGGGGCATTGGATTAAAAAATGCGACTGACAGAATCAGAATATTGTTTGATAGCGAGCCGGATTTGGAATTGACCCAGCAAGGGAATATGGTGAGCTCTAAATTAAAATTACCGTTAGTAAAATGAAGGCAATAATTGTAGATGACACTCGACTGGCTCGACAGGAGCTTCAATTTCTACTGAAAAATCACAAACAAGTAGAGGTAATTGGAGAAGCTGAAAATGCAGATGATGCAAAGGTGATGATCGAGGAATTGAAACCTGATTTGGTTTTTTTGGATATTCAGATGCCAGACAAGGACGGATTTCAGTTGTTGGAAATGCTCGATGAAGTTCCTCAGATTGTATTTACTACTGCATATAGTGAATACGCGATTAAGGCATTTGATTACAATGCACTTGATTATTTGAAAAAACCAATAACCGATGATAGACTTACGTTGGCACTTCAGCGGGTTATTGAAAACCTTGAAAAGAAAGAAGAAACTAAGGATGTACTAAATGAAAATAGTCAGGTCTTCGTCAAGGATGGTGAAAAATGTTGGTTTGTGACTTTAAAGGATGTAAGGCTTTTTGAGATATGGGATAATTATACCAGGATCTATTTCGAAGAACATAAGCCTATGATTCCAAAGACGCTTCAATACATGGAAAGCAGGCTGGATCCAAAGATATTTTTCAGAGCTAATAGGCAACAAATCATCAATATGAAATGGATTGATAAAATAGAGCCATGGTTTAGCGGTACAATTAGACTTTACCTAAAGGACGGAACTGAAGTTGAAGTAAGCAGAAGACAGACTTCCAGATTTAAGGATTTGATGAGCTTTTAAGAAGAAGTTGCAATTTATTGATCGCAGCTTGATTGCTTTCAATGGATATGTTACGCTGTATATGTTGCTTTTCTTTTGCAGTCAAATGCCAACTAAGCGAAGCTCGCTCTACCTCAGATGTAGCACCGTTTTTCTCAAAAGAATCGTAAGCTATTTCAACAACCTCTACATCTCCGGCAAACCAACTTTTCATTTGCTCAATTCGAGCATCATTGTTGATATCCTGCATGTTTGTGAGATTGTTATAAACACTAGCTATCGGATAGGTAAGTCGGTCGATGACTGATGGATTTGGTCTCTTTTCAACAGGGGAATTTGATTTGGTGTCACGCACGACAAGAAAGACTACACCTGCTGTATTTTCAGTTATCCAATCCTGAAATACATCAACAAAACGAACTGCATCTGATATTCCAAAATTATCGGATATACCAGCATCCATTATTTCAACTCTAGGCTCTGCCGGCAGACTGATATTAGGAGTGATATACGGGAAAGATGCCGACATACGAAGTGCTGAAAGAAAACTAAGTTCTCCAGGATCATTATTCTTAAAAAGACCCTGGAAATCTACTCCTCTGATTTTTTGATTGGTGTCTTTCAATATTTCTGAAGAGACTCCCATGAATGAAATAGGCTGTGACGAGATATATAATTTTCTGCCATCATTGGCTATAGTAGGAGACATTATCAATGTTGGAATTTTAGCCGCTTTTTCCTCTTCCATATAATCTCTGATCTGCTGGTTAAACACATAACCAAGGTTTTTATTCAGGTTTTGTTCGAAAACGTAGCCACGATCAATGCTATATGTTCTTCCCGCATATTCGTATGTTCGCATTTTGAAGAAAAGATCGTTGACCAAGAGGCCAAATATTACGGGATTCAAATTGTCTTTGCCTATCCTTTCCAGTAGCATTCCTCTACTCCCGGAAGTGGCTATTTCAGGATTTCTCCTAAACATTTCCCGATAATATGCTGCACCGATAACTCCTCCTGAAGCTCCGGTAATAAGCGCAGTTTGATCCATTAATGATCCATTTAGTGCGCTATCTGCACTTAAGAGCGCATTGACTGTCCACAAAGCTGCACGCTGCCCTCCACCACTTACGCAGAGAAAGACCATTTTCTGATCTTTCGGATTTTTCCATTTGGACTTCCAGTTTTCTAGCGTTTCCAGCATGTGAAGCTTGTCATGCACATATTGCTCCTTGGAGTGGACGGTCTGGAGGTTTTCTACCGAATACTCAGTTTTAAGTGTATCATAATTAATACCAGTGGCTTGATTAATTCCTTTACCAAATCCTGTTTTGACAACCACATTAACCAGGATAAATATGCCCATTGCAAAAGTGAGGCCCCAGCCTTTAAACCAATAGCTAATTGCTCCTACGAGCATGACCGCAATAGCGAAAATGAGCAAGGAACTTGCTGCTGCAGGAATTTGAAGAAATTCAATGTGCATAAAGAATCCAAGAAGAAGGATAACTCCAATGATGCAGAGTTCGACAACAACTGAATTAAAGTGATTTTGGTCAAAAACTCTTACAATAGCCTCGCGATTTCCAAAGTTGACAATATGTTCTGTTGTCCTTTTCCTAAATTTTAAATCCAGATAGTTGGTTACGTTATATTCATCAGCTTTATTTTCACGCACTCTGCTCATCACCCGATCTCTACTCAATACATTTTTCCTGAGTTTTTTATCTAGTGTTCCGGCAAGGAAAATGAAAATGTCTTTATTCGTAAATCTGAAATAAAGTATCATGAGAAGATGCATTGCAATAATCCCAAGCAGTAACCCAGAAACGTAAATGAAGATGTCATGAGATTCCGCAAAACCATTATTTATCTGGAAGCGAACGAGTAATACGATATAGAGAACCAGGGCAAGTAAAGGAAGAAGACTGTTATTCAAGGAGAATTTCGTAAAAGGTCTTTGCAATACTCCAATGAATCTAAATCTGTGACCATCAAGTATATAGGTGGTTATGTGCCACGCCATAATCAGATTGCCAAAAGCAAGACCAACGATGAAGAAACTCCAGAAACCAACCTCTCCAAGGTATTCAGGATCCAGGAAGAGATAGTGGATTCCGTACACCTTGCCAAGACCGCCCGAAAATGCTGCTATCACCACAACCCACACAGTAAGCAACGCCAGATTTTTTTTGAAATGGTGAAACACCAACTGAATCATCAGCGAGTGCAAAATGTTGTTTAACGCGTGTTTGAGTTTATTCATTTGACTTAGAGAGTCCGTTGATTCAGGCTTTCTATTACACCTTTAACCGAATATAATAACTAAATTCATACCAATAATTTCTAAGCAAATTTGATAGAAGAATTTTTCGACTTAGCATAATAAACCCCACATAAGCGGGGTTTATTGCTCATTGCGTTTGAAGAATTTATTTGAGTGCTTGCTCAAGGTCTGCTATAAGATCATCAATATCTTCTATACCTACGCTGAGTCTAATCATGGTGTCGGTCAAGCCACCGACCACTCGCTTTTCTTTTGGAATGCTTGCGTGAGTCATACCTGAAGGGTGGCCCACCAAAGATTCAACACCTCCAAGAGATTCGGCAAGGCTGAATAGTTTAAACTTCCCAAGTGTACTTTCCGTCTTTTCGAGGCTATCATCTTTTTGAATAAAAGAGATCATACCTCCGAACCCTCTCATTTGTTTTTTTGCAAGCTCATGGTTTGGATGATCTTCAAAACCTGGCCAGAAGACTTTATCGATGTTAGGGTGATTTTTTAGATATTTTGCAACTACCTCACCATTTTCACAATGTCTTTGCATGCGAATATGAAGTGTTTTTACTCCTCTCAATACCAGAAAACAGTCTTGTGGACCCGGAACTGCCCCACTTGAATTCTGAATGAATCCAAATTGTTCATCAATTGCCAAATCATTCGTACCTAGAAACCCCATAATTACATCAGAATGTCCTGCTATATACTTGGTGACTGAATGCATGACAATGTCAGCTCCAAGATCCAATGGATTTTGTAAATAGGGAGAAGCAAAAGTATTGTCAACAGCCACCTTAGCTCCGTGTTTATGACCAATTGCACTTATTGTTTCAATATCAATGATGTTAAGCATTGGATTAGTTGGCGTTTCAATCCACAAGAGCTTGGTTTTATCGGTGATTACCTCCTCCACATTCTTAGCATCGCGCATATCAATGAAAGTGAATCTGATTCCAAATTGCTCATACATTTGTGTGAACAATCTAAAACTTCCTCCATAAAGGTCGCCGGTGCAAATTACCTCATCACCTGGGCGTAATGTTTTTATCACTGTTTCAGTAGCACTCATTCCGGAGGCGAAACACCTTCCGAATCTGGCATTTTCAAGTGATGCAATATTCTTTTCGAGTGCGCTTCTTGTCGGATTTTGAGTACGAGCGTATTCATAACCTTTGTGAATTCCCGGACCATCTTGCACGTAGGTTGATGTCTGAAAAATAGGAGTCATTATTGCTCCGGTGGACGGGTCTGGTTCGATGCCCGCATGCAGTGCTTTGGTTCCGAATTTCATGTGTTTTTATCGTTTTTTGTCAGAAGGACGAATTTATCAATTAAGTTCCTGCTCAGGAAATATGCTAAAATCAATGGTTTATAGTGTTGCATCTTGGTTTTGTCGAAATCGGTGGATTGTCAGGCCATTTTTCCGCAGTTATTTCTGGAAATATTTATATCCTTGAGGTGTCAACCGCTATAGATTTTTAATTCACCATTTAAAAATTATAGCAATGAAACCGCTAATCACCTTATTTTTTCTCACACTCACGTTTTTTTCCCATGGCCAGTTTTATACAGGTCACTACGTAAGTGATCCACAAGTTCATGCTTTTGATCATTTCAAAATCAAGCATCTTCATGATCATACTAAATTAGACGGTGACCTGATCATACATGCATATATCGATCATGATGAATTATGGTCTGAGAAAGCCGAATATGTGAACGATGAAACTGAGAGGGAGGCGTTAATTACAGAATATGGCCATGGAGAAGAAATTATCTCCGCTCACATTCTTAAGTTTATGCTGGACGGAAATGAATGGGAATACATTCTGCTTGGGTACATAGCCGAAGACAATCACAGACATTTCATCGTGATTGAAGAAATCTTTAACGATGACTCAGAAACAGAGCTGCTTGAGTTCAATCGCTTTGATTGGGTAAAAGGCCATCACCTAACCAGCTCCGCCGCTCACTAAGCACTACTCAGTTCTTTTTAAAGAACGTTTGCAGTTTCATTTCTGCATCAGATCCTGATGGATACGAAGGAGAAAGTGATGGTTGGCCTGGCAGATTTTCAATGTGAAGTGTTTGTGTAGGGAAGGCAAAGTTGACACCTAGTTCTTTACCAAGCTTGACGATACTCATCAGTATTTCATGTCTACACTTAAGTTCTTCTCCCCACGTAGGCACACTGAAAAAGATATAAAACATAATATTCAACGAGCTGGATGCCATTTCATTGAAATACACATGATAATTATCCTTCCACGTATTTGGGTGGTCTTCTACAATTTGTCTCAGTCCTTTGACGAAGACTTCAATCATCTCCGGTGGAGTGTCATAAGTAATTGAAATTTGGGTATAAAATCGTCTGTACTTTCTTAGTCCGTGATTGTCGATCGTATTATCGGCAAGCTTACTATTTGGTACATAGATCAATGAATTTCTAAATGTTCGAATTCTTGATGATCTGAACCCAACTTCTTCTACGGTCCCATCCACGTCATTGGAAGTGATCCAATCACCAACTTGAAATGGTTTATCTATAAAGATCATAACAGACCCGAAAAAATTCTTAATTGTGTCTTGAGCGGCCAATGCAAAGGCTAAACCACCAATCGAAAGCCCGGTAAGAAGAGGAAGAATTGGTACCTGCAGATTGTCCAAAATCAACAATGTGCCTATAATTATCACAAATGTTTTAAGCGTCTTTCTAAGAAGTGGAACGAGTTGATCGTCCAGCGTACTTTCTGTAGTTTGCGCCATTCTCATTAGAAATACACTTGCTATTGAAACCATTCGATACATAATCACTGTGCCAAATAGTGGCACCATCACTCGGAGAATAATGTTCACATATTTGGAATATGTGACTGGAAGTTGGAGTGCGGGTGTAATAAGCAGAAGTAACAAGACGATGATAAAGACGCTCGTAGGTCTGGCAATTTGCCACAAGTATTTCTCAGACGTTTCACTTTGATAGTTAAACCTTTTGACTAGTCTGCTAAATATCTTTTCAGTAAAAAATGCAAAGACTTTATAAACAAGCGCACTGATGAGTGCCAAAATGAAAATAGTAATGTACTGGTAGGAGTATAAGCCAAAAGTTTTTTTGGTTCCAAGCTTTGGTAGTAAGTTCAGCAGCTCGCCTGTTCCAAATCTAAACGTCTCTTTATAAAGCTCTTCAATTCTATCAATACTCGAGTCTGAAAAGTACCAGTTGCCATTTTCTGACTTGAGAAGAAATATTTTTGGGTAAGCATCGATCAGTACATATTTTCTACGGTTACTGGCAGAATCCAAATAATTTGATGAATTGGGTATTTCATCTAAATAGAGATAAATCCCTCTTCCGTCCAATACTCGTTTGAATTTCACAGCGGACTCCTTTGCCTCCTTCAGACTTCTGCCAGAAGGTTTAAATGGCAAGGCGGCAATTGAATCATTGGTTGATTCGGGTTGCAAGTTTTCGAGGAATGTTCTTACCGAATGGTATGGTGTACTCAAATCCAAATAAGAATTCTGGGCTTCCGCAAAGAAGGAGTAGACACAAAAACTTGCTAGTAAAACGTACCTCATAAGATCTGCATTTTTTGCAAAAGTAAAACGCTTGAGCCATTACCTTTGCCGACCATTTACAATTAAATTTTTCAAGGATGTCAAACCCACTTCTTTCTTCATTTAATACCGCATTCGAAATGCCTCCTTTTTCAAAAATATCTTCAGATCATTATGAAGAAGCAATTGAGGTAGCTCTGTCTGAAGCTAAGCAGGAAGTACGAGATATGATTGAAAATAAAGAACCGCCATCATTTCGTAACACAATCGAAGCATTGGAAAATAGTGGTGAAAAGTTGCAAAGAAATTCTAGCATTTTATTCAATCTAAATTCTGCAGAAACGAATGAAGAGCTGCAGAAAATAGCGCAAAATGTGTCGCCAAAGCTCTCGGCATTTAGCAGTGAGGTAAAACAAAATAGTGATTTGTTCGCACGCGTTAAAAAAGTATATGACCAAAGAGGAGAGCTTGATCTATCAGGCGAGCAAAGGAAACTTTTGCATGATACTTATTTTGATTTTGTTCGGCGTGGAGTTGAGCTGGAGGGGGATAAGAAAAATAGGTTTAAAGAAATAAGTATTGAGCTATCAAAGTTGTCGCTTTCATTTTCAGAAAATGTGCTTGCAGAAACTAATGATTATGAGTTGGTGATCACTGATGAGAGTGACTTATCAGGATTGCCTGAAGACGTGAAAGCACGAGCAAAAGAATTGGCTCAACGGAAAGGTCAAGAATCTGCATGGATATTTACGCTACAAGCACCAAGCTACATTCCCTTTATGGAATATGCTGATAATCGATCATTGAGAGAAAAACTCTACAAGGCTTACATGTGTAAGTGTTTCAAAGGCGATGAACGAGATAATCAGGAGCTGATTTTGAAGACTATCCGCTTAAAAGCTGAGCTGGCCTCACTGTTGGGCTACCCAACATTCGCTCATTATGTTTTAGAGCAACGAATGGCAGAATCACCAGATAAGGTTATCGATTTTCTCAACGATTTATTAGAAAAAAGCTTTCCGAAAGCACAAGAAGAGGTAGAAGAGATCAAGGAATACATTAAGGCCAAAGGAGAAGATATCACCTTAGAAAGATGGGATTGGTCGTATTATTCTGAGAAATTACGAAAGGAGAAATATGAATTGAATGACGAATTGGTGAAGCCATTTTTCAAACTCGAGAATGTAATAAATGGTGTTTTTGAGACTGCTGAAAGATTGTATGGCATTTCATTCAGACTCAATGAAAAGTTAGAGGTGTATCATCAGGATGTGCAAGCATATGAGGTCTTGAATAAGTCTGGTGAGGTTGTCTCAATATTTCTTGCAGATTTTTTCCCACGAGATGGCAAGAGGGGAGGTGCATGGATGACTTCTTACAGAGGACAAAAATATGTACAAGGCAAGCGGATAATTCCTCAAGTAAGTATTGTATGTAATTTCACTCCATCAACTGCAGGCCATCCATCGCTTTTAAAATTTAATGAAGTAGAAACCTTGTTTCATGAATTCGGGCATGCGCTTCATGGTATGCTTGCAGATACAAAGTATCAGAGTCTTTCTGGGACAAGTGTTTATTGGGACTTTGTAGAACTTCCGTCCCAAATCATGGAAAATTGGTGCTATGAAAAAGAGTGCCTGGATCTCTTCGCCAAACATCACAAAACAGGAGAGCTAATTCCAAATGACCTCATTGAG
This sequence comes from Cytophagaceae bacterium, assembly GCA_006969745.1. Lineage (GTDB taxonomy): Bacteria > Bacteroidota > Bacteroidia > Cytophagales > Cyclobacteriaceae > Ekhidna. Next base: position 351,624 of record CP030886.1, on the reverse strand, counting down.
CGAATCAAGAAGTCTTCTACCTATCATGAAGCATACGCTACCGTGCGTCAATTGAGTTTTGGCTTGCTTGATATGGCTTGGCATAGCTTATCATTAGATGAAGCAAACAAAGTGGATAGTGTAGGTGCATTTGAGGAGAAGGCATTTGCTGCTACTGAACTTTTTCCAAAAGTACCGGATACCAACATGAGTGTCCAGTTTAGCCACATTTTTGCAGGTGGGTATGCTGCTGGATATTACAGCTATAAATGGGCCGAAGTTCTGGATGCAGATGCGTTTTCCCTTTTTAAAGAAAATGGTGTGTTTGATGAAAAAACTGCGGCTTCATTCAAGGAAAATATTCTAAGCAAAGGAGGCACAGAGCATCCCATGGTCTTATACAAGAAGTTTAGAGGTCAGGAACCGTCACCAGATGCATTGCTTAAAAGAGCTGGCTTGATTTCTTAGTCTTCGAAGTAGGCTATTTCTGAATCCAGTGATTTGTTGTTTCCACTGAGGTCTTTTTTAAGATCTGCTATTAGCGTATTTAATGCCGCGCTAAGCTTTTTGATTTCTTGCTGCTTCTCAGGTCTGCCTCCAAATACTCGATCTTTTTCTGATGGAGACAGCAGCTGTGCAAAGTATTTAGTGTCTGAACTAAGCTTCTCGAGTAACAATGCCACTTTAGGCAGTAGAGAAAGTACCTTATTTGAAGGAACTGATATTTCTACTTCCGGAATGTTGTAAAGCATCGCGTTTATTTCGGAGTCCCTGAGGCCAATTTTCTCATGAGAATCAGCGCGAAGCGTTTTTAATAACCTTGAAAGCGCTTTCAGATTTCCATTTGTATGATGGTCGCGAGAATTGATCCTGGCAATATTGAGAAATGGAAGATATTTCTTAACCTTCTTATTGGCAAAGTCAAATTCTGCAATACCTCTATAGATTTCGTTCTTGGTTTTAACATACTCAGCGCTGTTCACCCATAAGGAGGGAAGTACATCAATTTCACATGTAGGTTTTTGTGCAGTGATCCTTATTCGTGTTTTATCGCTGTAGTCAACCGTTTTGAAACCGGGCTCTTTGGTGAGGATATCCATCAAGTCCATTGCAAGCGTTTGCATGTCCCTGTGAGGCTTATCTGACACGTTTTTCTTGATTACGATAATTTCAACATCGCCGTACAGCAAAATATTTGAATACGTTTTAAGCGCTCCTTGGTAGCGATAGTCTACATCATAGCCACGTTTTTTGAGTGATTTGGCTATGATTTCATGAATTCTTCGTGAATTAGCATAAACCTTATAGGCATATGACGGATCTATTTCAACCATGGACTCCAGTGTGTAAAGTAAACAGTCGGAGTAACCGGATTGGTGAAAAGCATCAGAAAGTATTGGCTCTCGAAGAGCTTCGTCATACCTTCTCCCTTTTAGATTTTCTAATAACAGGCTATAGTCGTGTTCCATGGGATGCCAAAATAATCAATTCTTTAGATATGAATTGTATTTTTAGAAGATTATCGCCAGGAATATCCAATGTTATGTTTAAAAGATTGACTTAGTTATTGACCATTAAAGTCTTAAAAGAGTCGATTTTAAGACGTATTAACCAATTAAAATCCAAAAAACAGAAATCATATATGCTTCAAGACAATTTTGAAGGAAATAAAGAAATTCTAGTTTATTGTGATAAAAATAAGAATATTTGAATGGTACAATAAAAAAAATACGCTACTATTGTGGCCTTATGATTCTATTCGCAGAGATTGTTAATATCACGCCCTCACGCATCAGAGGGTAACCCCTAGGCTGGGTATCTCAACTATCCATTTGTTTTAGTATACAATTTCAAAGGCAGTGCTGTCTTTTTAGTGCACATGCCATCACATTTTAATTTCTTAGAAATGACGAAAGAATCATTCTCTATATCTAGAGTATTTAAACTCTTTGTTTCCGCATTAAAAGGAGAGGAAACAGAATTCACAACAGGTAGTATCAACCGGGCTATCATCCTACTATCTATACCGATGATTGCCGAAATGATTGGTGAATCACTTTTTGCAGTGGTTGACATGATATTTGTGTCTCGTATAAGTGTCAATGCTATTGCTACAGTGGCGCTGACTGAGACGCCATTAATGATTATATACTCCTTAGCCGTCGGGCTAAGCATGGCTGCTACTGCAATCGTTGCGCGTAGAGTAGGAGAGAAAAAGCTGGTGAGAGCCGCAGATGCAGGCTTTCAGGCAATAGTTATCTCCATAGTCATTGGAGCCATATTTGGAGTAGTAGGTTTCATATTTGCTGAGGACATCCTTTCGCTAATGGGGGGAGAGTCAGATTTAATAGATGAAGGAGTCGGTTATACAAAGATCATGTATGCCGGAAACCTCAGCATCATTTTGATCTTTCTCATCAATGGAATCTTTAGGGGTGCGGGAAATGCATCAATTGCCATGAAGTCACTCTTATTGGCAAATGGGTTGAATATGATCCTGGATCCGATATTCATTTTTGGCCTGGGACCAATTCCGGCAATGGGAGTGGAAGGAGCAGCTATTGCTACGACTACTGGTCGGTCCATTGGCGTTATCTATCAGCTGGTGCATATTTTCAATGGTAGCTCTTTGATTAAACTAACGATAAAAAACTTTGTCATTCGGATCAAAACAGTTGTTGAGATCATCAAGATTGGCTCAGCTGGAATCGGTCAATTTTTGGTTGAAACCCTTAGCTGGTTATTTCTTGTTCGTATCGTAGCTGAGTTTGGTACTGAATCAGTTGCTGGTTATCAGCTGGCATTCAGAGTCATTGTATTTACTTTATTGCCTTCATGGGGAATGGCTAATGCAGCGGCCACACTAGTAGGTCAAAACCTTGGCGCAAAAAGTCCAGAACGAGCGGAAACTTCTGTTTGGCGTACCGCTAAGTGGAATACAATTTTTCTCATTGCAGTTGCGATTGTATTTTCAATATTTTCAGATCAGGTATTGGCTATTTTTAATCAGTCGGGTGTGGTTTTGGAAACTGCGATTAATGCGCTCCGGATTATATGCTTCGGTTACATATTTTTCGCCTACGGGATGGTAATAGGACAGGCATTTAATGGTGCTGGAGATACATTGACACCACTTTGGATCAATATTGTTGTCTTCTGGGTTATTCAGATTCCTTTGACATATCTGTTGGCTATAGTTTACGACTGGGGACCCAATGGTGTATTTTTCTGCATTGCCTTTTGCCATAGTTTATACGCTGTAGTAGCGATTGTACTATTTAAGCGTGGCAAGTGGAAAACAGTGGAGGTTTAAATCTTTTAAGCTATGAGAAAAATAGTTTACTATGTGGCTACTTCTCTGGATGGATATATTTCGGGGAAAGACAATGACATAAGCCTGTTTGCCCACGAAGGTGAAGGTGTAGAACAATACATGTATGATCTCGAATCATTCGATACGGTGATTATGGGCAGAAAGACTTATGAATTTGGGTATCAATATGGTTTGAAACCGGGCATGCCTGCTTATGCTCATATGGAACATTTCATTTTCTCCGATAGTCTTTCATTTGAAGAGCAAAATGAGCAAGTAAAGGTGGTAAAGCCAAATTTAGAATTCCTTCACAAATTGAAAAACCAATGTGGAAGCGACATATATCTCTGCGGTGGTGGCACATTCGCAGGATGGTTGATGAAGCATCAAATGATTGACGTGATAAAATTGAAGGTCAATCCGATAATTTTAGGAACAGGAGTTCAACTATTTGGTGATTACTCAATTCCGTATCGGCTTGAGGTTAAGTACAACCAGACCTTCGACGATGGCTTTCAAATAATTACCTATCGAGTGATCAATAATTGAAATTGAAGAGTTCCAGGTTGGTATCCCATGTGGTGAAGACCTGGAATTCTTTTTTTGCACTCGAATAAATCAAGCTGATATCATGTTCTGAGTTTAAAGGATTTCCGGTGATTAGATTTCCGGATTTATCATAGATATACAAGCTTCTGTTGGCTGTGTCTGTAAATACAACCAAATCTTTTCCGGCGCCAAACTGATAATACTGGATCAATATTGGTTCTCTGGATAGATAATCTTTTTTAAACAATAGATTGCCTGTGTCATCTAGCACCTCATAGGTGTCCCCTTCATTTCTAACCACAATAAAAGCATCTCCGCCGGTATCAGGAACTAGCCTGAAACTTGCATCGGCACTGGTTTTGATGAGTTGGTCTCGTTTGATGACATCCCCTTCAAGGTTCAATTCAGTCAGTTCTCCACCTTTTGAAATGACAGTAATCGAAGAGTTTCCTAGACTATTTGATTTTCTGAGAAAGTAGTTTTTATCTAATGTTTGTCGTGTGTCAAACGGGAAACCTTTTAGCATCTGACCTCTCCGGTTCATGAGATTAATCACACCATTTTCCTGTATTGATATCATCACATCCGATCTACCCAATCTCGCATGATTCAACGGCAATAATGCTTTCCTATTTAGTTTTTTAGGATCCCAGCCTTCCAATATGTTCATGTCTTTGTCAGCTAAATATACTTGACCATCCGTGTCTGTTATTGCAATACGATAGTTTCTACTCAAGTCATAGTCGATGAGGTTTATATGGTCTATTGAAACATTGTTTGGTAGAGCCTTCGGATAGCCTGGTATGGAAGCGCCGGTACGATCTAGCATATGCACCTGATCATTGGTTGTCAACAAGTATTGGATCTTTCCATTCTTGTAATAGTCTATTGGGTAGATATTTCCCTTTATCTGTCCTTCCAGATTTTCTGACCATAAGGTATTCTGATCAGGGTCCATGTAGTAAACTGCGTAAGTACTGTCCTGAACCAGAATGTCAAATTTCTTATGAGCATGTGTCTTTAAAAGGTGTGGCTTAGTGATCAACTTACTCACGAATTTCACTCCATTTTCGGCACTTGTTTTAGGAATGCTTCGTGTTCTTTTTACAGGTTGGCTAAATGTATAATTGGTATAATATCGGCCATCAATATATGAGTACTGAAATGCCGCCATATCCATTGATTTGTACAATGAAGCATTTATATCCAGATGGTCACTCCAATCCGGTTTAACAAGGTTTTGTATGGAACTCCATGTGCGTGGAATATTCACAAATAGGCTCACATTTGCCGCGTAATTAGCTCGCCCGAGAAAGTTGTTCATACTTATAGACTTTCCCCAGGTATCTTCATTTTGAATTGCAGAAATTAAACTTTTTAACTGCTGAAGGTCGTTTGAGAAAATGATGTAATTGCGATAGCCTATATAAAAACACTGTGCAAAACCATCACCTATCGAACCTAATATTGTCGATGGAAATTCACTTATTGGGAGAAACCGGATCTCATTCTCACTGTATGATTCACTATAAACAGAGTCATTTCTGGCAAGGGCTACACGCTCAGTTAGCTGACTAAAAAAATTCAAAGATTCCTCTCTGTTCTTCACTTCCAATATGAGTAGCTTGTACTGATCTCTCGAGCGTGGCGACTCTAAATGTGCTATACCGATTTCATTATCTATCAGGTCAAAAACCTGATCAGCATTGAAGTCATACTGAGATTTAAGCGTATCCTGATATGCCTTTATCTGTTGATCAGTAGATCTCAAATATTCAATTTGTTCGTCTTTCCATGAAGAAAAAGCTGTTGATGTGATGTGATAGAAGTATGCTGTATTTTCTGGTACAACTTCAGCCATTTCAAAAGGGGCTGGCTGATTTTTATGCGTGGCAATCCACCCATCTTCTGAATTTGAGAATCCTGATAATTGAATAAACGAAGAATCCAGGTCAAGACCATAATTGCCAACCTGTAAAGGAAAGCTCACCGTTTCAATTGAAATCGCTCCAATGAGCTCACCTAATTTTTGATAGTTTACAAATACCGAGGCAAGTCCGCTTACGGTCGTATCATCCAGTTTATCAAATCTTTCTCGAAAAGACATCATTTCATTGTCGCTAACAGATCTGACCGCATCCTCAATCAAGTATGGTGTGAAACTGGCAAGAAAGAAATTTTTATAGAAAATGAATGTCAGAGTCTTCCCTTTATTGGAAATTTCACTGATTTTAAAGTCATTATAATTGCGCGTTTTGAATCGGTATCCGCTTTTTTTAAGGCGACCAATCGTAGCATTCGCAAATGTATTTTGAGAAATATTTTGAAGTTCTACAACGAAGAGAAAGTCTATTTCATTGCTGGATACCTTGTGTGTAGAAACTACTGTGGTAGCATCTTTGAAGATAGCTGTAAATCCACCTTCTCCATTAATGGAATCTAGAAAAGACATTCCTTCGCGAAAATTTTTCAATCCTGAAGATTCTTTTAGAATCGATGAAATAGTAAAACCTTGAATTGTCTCCAGATCTTTAATAAGCTCTGCCTCAATGACGACCGCAGCATCTGCAGGAATGAAACTCCAGGCGGTAAGGTTTGAATGCTTCACCCACTTTTCATAGGTAAAATAACCGGCACCGATAAGGAGCAATAGCGCTATAGAAATTAGCAGTTTTTTCAAATCATGTGATTTGCTCCAAAAATAACCTAGATATTTCCCATTTAGTATGCTCGGATCGCTTAGTATTTAATTTTTCTGTAAGTGGTTGTCAAGGAGGATTATGGAATTGATATATTAGCTATCATGTCCCAATACAAAGAGCTCGGATCTTTCATCGATCGCACATACAAAGTAGTAAGGCAAGACCTGATCAATAGGTTTAAAAATGTTGGTGTAGACATCACACCAGAACAATGGGTGATTTTGGCTAAACTCAATGAACAGGATATGTATCAGACAGAACTCGCTAGCATGAGCTTTCGAGATAAGCCTACAGTTTCAAGGATTGTTGATTTATTAGTAAAGAAACACCTGGTAGAACGCATACCAGACAAAGCAGATGGAAGAAAATATCATATTTCTATTACAAAGAAAGGTCAGGCGATTATAAACAAGGCCAAACCCTCAGTAGATGAATCAAGAAAATTAGGTTGGACCAATCTTACCGAAGAGGAATACAACAATCTAATCACCACTCTAGATAAGATATTTACCAATTACAGTGAACGCGAATAATTAACAAAAAAAAGGGACCTAGGTCCCTTTTTTTCTGTGTGATTATGTGATCAATTGTCAAAGTGTTCCTCTTAATTCTTGCTCTCGCTCAAGTGCTTCAAACAGAGCTTTGAAATTCCCCTTTCCAAAAGAAGTAGCTCCTTTTCGTTGTATAATCTCGAAGAACATGGTTGGTCTCGCTTGCACAGTCTTTGTAAATATCTGGAGCAAGTAGCCTTCGTCATCTCTGTCCACCAAAATCCCCAACGGTCTTAATGCATCGATATCCTCATCAATTTCTCCTACACGTTCTGAAAGCACATCGTAATAAGTATCAGGTACTTGGAGGAATTCTACACCCCGGTTTTTAAGATCAGTTACGGTTTGAATGATGTTGTCCGTAGCAACAGCAATATGCTGTACTCCGGCACCTTCATAAAACTCGAGGTATTCGTCTACCTGTGATTTTTTTAAACCAGGCGCAGGTTCATTTATTGGAAACTTTATTCGGCCATTTCCATTGCTCATTACCTTGCTCATCAAAGCCGTATATTCTGTTGAGATGTCCTTATCGTCGAACGACATGATTTGGGTGAAACCCATTACTTCTTCATAGAACTTCACCCATTCATTCATTTGACCAAGCTCTACATTGCCAACCATGTGGTCAACATATTTTAGTCCAACTGGCTCAGGGTTGTATGAAGTATTCCATTCCTTATATCCCGGAAGGAAAATTCCATTGTAGTCGTTGCGCTCTATAAAAATGTGAACTACCTCACCATAGGTATGGATACCTGATCGTACCACTTTTCCATGTGCATCTTCCATAGCGTTTGGCTCCATAAATGATTTTGCACCTCTTTTGATAGCCTCTTCGTATGCTTTGGTCGCATCATCGACCCACAATGCTGTCACCTTTACACCATCTCCGTGCTTGTCGATGTGTCGTCCAATTTCTGTTCCGCTCCTAAGCGGCGAGGTAAGAACAAGTCTGATTTTGTCCTGCACCACAACATATGACTCCCTGTCCTTTACACCCGTTTCCAAACCAGCGTAGGCCAGTGCTTTGAACCCAAAAGCAGAACGGTAATAGTGAGCTGCTTGCTTTGCATTGCTTACATATAGTTCAAGATAATCTGTGCCATTTATAGGCATGAAATCTTGTGCTTCTTTAGCTTGTGGGGATGCTACAGTCGTTTCCATGGTGAAATAAATTAGTTGTTTCAACAACAAAATTAACGTGTCTGATTACCAAATCAAAAAGGTGATAAGCAGGGAACAAATTTGTGCTGATATGATTTCTATATAAAGATCGCATTTATCATTCTAAAATTCAATGCATGCAGGCAATCAATCCAGCGACCGAAGAGTCATTAAAAGAGTACCCAAATCACACCAATGAGCAAATTGCCAAGTCAATCGAAGATGCTCATCAGGCATTTACCAAATGGCGTAAAACGTCCTTTGCTGAACGTACGGAATTACTTAAAAACGCCTCAGAAATATTGTTGGAAAGCAAAGATAGATTTGCCAAAACCATCACTGAAGAGATGGGTAAACCACTAAAAGAAAGTGTAGCTGAAATAGAGAAATGTGCTTGGGTTTGTGATTATTATGCTGACAATGGTGGAAATTTTCTTAGCAATGAACTGATAGAAACCGATGCATCGAAAAGTTATGTAAGCTATCAGCCACTCGGCATTGTATTCGCCATCATGCCATGGAATTATCCATTTTGGCAGATATTTCGATTTGCAGCTCCTGGGCTCATGGCCGGAAATGCAGTATTGATGAAGCACGCGCCTAATGTTCCAGGCTGTGCAGAGGCTATTGAATCTGTTTTTCTAAAAGCGGGGTTTCCAAAAGACTTGTTTATCAACCTCTTTATTACCAATGAACAAGCCTCTGATGTAATCAAGCACACCGATGTAAAGGCTGTTACCCTGACAGGCAGCACTCGAGCGGGAAGAGCTGTGGCAGAGCAAGCCGGAGCTAATTTGAAAAAGTGTGTACTGGAATTGGGTGGGAGTGATCCATATATTATACTGGAGGATGCAGACCTTGACATGGCAGTTGAGACGACTACTGCCAGCAGGCTTAAAAACAATGGTCAAAGCTGTATTAGCGCCAAGCGATTCATCGTACCAAAATCACTAGAAGAAGCATTTAATAAAAAGCTTATTGAAACAATGAGTTCTTACCGATATGGTAATCCTCTCGATGATGCTACGGATCTTGGACCTATGGTTGGGAAGAAATACAGAGAACAACTACATGATCAGGTAATGCGAAGTGTAGACGCGGGAGCTAATTGTATTTTGGGAGGGGAAATCCCGAATATGAAAGGTTATTTCTATCCACCCACCATTCTCACCAATGTTAAAAAAGGCATGCCAGCCTATGAAGAGGAATTGTTCGGACCGGTTGCTTCAGTAATTGTTGTAATTGATGAAGATGAAGCATTCAAAGTTGCCAACGATACATCATTTGGGTTAGGAGGTGCAATCTTTTCTAAAGATGTCCGTCGAGCTGAAGAATTGGCAGCAAATAAGCTAGAGGCGGGCTCATGCTTTGTAAATGCCATGGTTCAATCTGATCCTCGATTACCTTTTGGCGGAATTAATGAAAGTGGCTTTGGTCGCGAATTGTCGCACCATGGAATTAGGGAATTCACCAACATAAAAACCGTATTTATTAAATAATTCTACTCATTTCTCAATGACTGTACCGGATTGACCTTTGCAGCTCTGCGTGCCTGATCAGATACAATTGCAATAGCGAAAAATAGAACAATTAAGCCAACAATAGGAAAGATCCACCAGCCTACATTCACCCGAATCGTGTACCTCTCAAGGTATTGATCCATAAGATACCAGGCAATTGGCATGGCTAGGAAAAATGAAATCAATACCAGCTTCGCAAAATCTTTAGACATAAGGTTCATAAGACTGGAAACTGTAGCCCCAAGTACTTTGCGTATACCTATTTCTTTGATTCGCTGCTCTGCCGTGTATGAGGCCAGGCCAAAAAGTCCCAAACCTGTGATGATCATCGCTAATGTGGCGAAGAGTATTGCAAGTTTTCTAGTGAGGTTAATGGTGGTAAATTTTCTTTGGAATTGAACATCAGCAAAATTGTAATCGAATGGATATGCCGGGTTGTGCTTGTTGAAAATTTGCTCTACACCAGCAAGTGTTTCTTGCAGGTCATTGGTTTTCTTCAGCCTTACAGAAATATAACCACCCCAATCCTCAAGTATCATGAACATTGGTTTTACAGGTTCATAAGGTGACCCCATCAATACATTATCTACTACACCTATTAGCTTCCGTTTTTGCCCCCATAGATCCAGATTAGTGCCTATCGGATCCTCAAGACCCATAATGTCCAAGGCTGCTTTATTTATAACAATAGCACTGGAATCACTGGCAAAATCTTTTGAAAAATCACGACCCATAAGCACATCTATGCCCATGGTCTTGGCATAATCGTATGTTGTAGTGATAGTGGTGAAAATCACTCTGCGATCTTCTGGTTTGCCTGGCCAGCCGAGAAAATTGTTTGAGTTGATTTGAGTTATTTGAGAATTGGATCGGGTGACAGATTCAACAATGCCGGAAGCCAGCAGTTCTTGTTTTAAAACCTTGTAATTCTCTCTTAGATCGTTAGTTTGTTCCACCGCGATGAGACGCTCTTGTTCATAGCCCAGGTCTCGATTTTTTACCAGATTTATTTGCTGAAAGATCACGATGGTACTGATCATCAATACAACTGAAAACGCAAATTGCATGACCACTAATATTTTTCGAGGAGTTGTCGCACCCTTGCCTACCTTAACAGTGCCCTTTAATGTTTGAACAGGCCTGAAAGAGGAAAGATAAAATGCAGGATAACTTCCTGCGATTACACCCAATACTATAACTATTGCAATGGAAAACAACCAAAATTCTACACTCTGGTAATTAATGAAAAGCTCTTTGTCAACAAGATTATTATAAGCCGGGAGGGCAAGTTCTGTTAGCAGCACAGCAGATAGAAATGCGATTAATGTAATAAAGATCGACTCACCAATGAATTGAAAGATGAGTTTGTTTCTGGTGGTGCCAAGGCTTTTCCTAATGCCCACTTCTTTGGCTCGTTTCTCAGAACGTGCAGTCGCCAGGTTCATGAAATTGATGCAAGCGATTATTAAAATTACGATGGCTATGGCTGTAAACAACTGAACGTAATCACTGCGTCCACCGGCCTGACGCCCTTGATCATCCCAATTGGTTCGTAACCTCCAGTCTTTCATCGGGTGAAGAAAAAAATGCTTGTCCATACCATCTTCACCATCTTTTTCCTCAGCTAAATCATAAATGCTTTGCTCCACGTCTATTTCACGAGCAGGATCATTCAACTCTACAAATACCTGAAATGAGTAATTTCCCCAGTTTGTCCTATTGTCCCTAACCCATTCATTCACCGATTCGCGGTACTTCCATGTCGCCAGATAATCAAATTGAAAACTTGAGTTCTCCGGAATATCTTTCGCCACAGCAGAAACCTGAAGCGTACCTTCGTCAGAAAGTCTTACTTGCTTACCAATCGGATCTTCATCACCAAAAAGAATTTTTGCGAGCGACTCTGTAATTACGATTGACATGGGGTCTTTTAATGCTTCCTCGTGTGTCCCGGATATCAATGGAAATTCAAACATCTCAAGGAATTCTTCGCTCACGTAATAGCCATCCTTTATGATTCGTACATCTCCAGCTGAAAGAAGTCGAGGATTTCCCCAACCAGCAACTACAGAATTTTTGATATTGCTATCTATCACTTTCATCTCCTCATAGGTGGGGAGTGGTACAGATTGCCAGTTATTGACTTTGTCGTCGAATTCAGAACTTATAAATACCTGGTAAAGTCGATCATACTTTGGTAGAAACTTGTCGAATGAAACTTCATCTACGACCCATAGAAGAATAAGTACGCTACAAACAATACCAATGGAGAGGCCTGAAATGTTGATCAGAGAATAAAGTCCGTTTTTCTTCAGGTTTCTAATGGAGATGAGGAAGAAATTCTTAAGCATAGGTTTTGATATTGTGGTTTAGATTAAAGATAGAATTACACTACATAAAGTTGCATTTTCACTGAAATACTTGCTGTACTTAAGATAGTTACATCTTGATGACTTATTTTCATGCCACATAAAAATCACAAATTATATGGTTCTCACCATTTCAGACTGGTCGGTTATTTCCATCTTTTTTATTATCGTTTTAGGAATTGGACTAGCAGCAAGTAAGACTGCAGGCAAGAGTTCGATTGAGTACTTCCTTGCAGGAAAATCAATGCCCTGGTGGCTTCTCGGAGTATCAATGGTAGCAACTACTTTCTCCGCCGATACACCAAACCTTGTTACAGGGTTTGTGCGAGAGGGAGGAGTAGCAAAAAATTGGTTGTGGTGGTCATTCCTCATTACAGGCATGGTGACTGTATTTATCTACGCAAGATTATGGAGGCGTTCCGGCGTGCTCACCGATCTTGAATTCTATGAGCTTCGATACGGTGGTAAAGCAGCTTCTTTTCTAAGAGGCTTTAGATCATTGTATTTGGGCGTATTTTTCAATTGTTTGATAATGGGCTCGGTCACATTAGCGGCAATCAAAATTTCATCGATTCTTTTTGGCATAGAACCCTTACATACGGTGATTATCGCATCCGTTGTTGTAGCTGCATATTCTGCTTTAGGAGGTATTAGAGGAGTAATTTGGACTGATTTCTTCCAATTTGGCATTGCTTTAATTGGAGCTATATATGCTGCTTACGTAGCAATTTCACAGCCTGAGGTAGGAGGATTATCTGGCTTGATGTCCAATCAGATGCTTGAGGGCAAACTGGATATTATTCCGGATGTAAGCGATACCTCTTTAATGGTTTCTATGTTTATTATACCTCTGGCAGTGCAATGGTGGTCAGTTTGGTATCCAGGGGCAGAGCCTGGCGGTGGAGGATATATTGCTCAACGCATGTTGGCCTCAAAAAATGAAAAACATGCAGTAGGAGCAACGCTATTTTTCAATTTCGCTCACTATGCGCTGAGACCATGGCCCTGGATTCTGGTTGGTCTCGCATCTCTTATTTTATATCCGGACCTGCAATCTATCAAGGATGCTTTCCCAGAAATCAATGAGCAATATTTAGGCGATGATATTGCCTATCCTGTGATGCTCACCTTGTTATCACCAGGCTGGCTTGGCCTTGTGGTTGCGTCACTTATTGCCGCCTACATGTCCACCATAAGCACGCATTTAAATTGGGGCTCTTCGTATATTGTCAATGACTTTTACCAGCGGTTTGTTAAACCGGAAGCCTCAGAAAAAGAACTTGTTAGCGTTGGGAGAATATCGACCGTTTTGTTGATGATTATTGCGGGGACGCTCTCGCTCACTGTTCTGGAAAATGCGTCTCAGGCGTTTAGTATCTTGTTACTTTCCGGAGCAGGTACCGGGGCAATTTTCCTTTTCAGGTGGTTTTGGTGGCGAATCAACGCAATCACAGAAATTGTTGGGATGGTTGTGGCCACAGTCAATGCATTTATTTTGGTTTTATGGATTCCTGACGAGAGCTTGGCCACCACAATTTTGGATGGCTTTACAGCAAAGTTGCTGATTGCCACAGGAGTAACCACTTTAGTATGGGTAATAACTGCCCTGATCACTAAACCAGAGTCTGAGGATAAACTAGCAACTTTTGTGGCGCAGGTAAAACCGGGCATTGGCTGGAAGCGCTTTGAATCAAAAGGTCAGTCTAATCTAGGAGCCAGTTTGCTAAGTGTCTTTGTAGGTACCATTGGCACATATTCAGCCCTTTTTGGAATAGGAAGCTTGATATATGGCAATATTGCTTCAGGCGTGGGATTACTTATCATATGTACACTTTCTGTCATTGTGATCTTCAAATTGTGGAAACGTTAAGAAATTGTGAAAAGAGAAAAATACCCAAAAGTGGGTATTGATTATCATTTGATAAGTTGAGTTCTTTGTTAACAGATACTCACCGCTCTATTCACTGCCAAATGTAGAGGCGCCAATTCGGGGCCTCTTTTTTTATGCCCTTTAGCTATATTGCTTTTCTTAAACAGAAGCAGATGAGTCACACACAAGGCATGCTCAGCCCAGAGTCTTTAAAGGGAAAAACAATTATTGTAACAGGAGGAGGAACGGGACTTGGCAAATCGATGGGATCGTATTTTTCAGAGCTTGGTGCCAACCTCGTAATTACGAGTCGCAAAATGGAGGTGTTGGAAGAGACAGCCAAGGAGATAACCGCTAAATCTGGCTATCCAGTGCATTGTGTAGCTTGTGATGTGCGTGAGTATGAGCAAGTTGAGCGCGTGATTAGTGAAGCCAAAGAGAAATTTGGAAGTGTTGACGTCTTGCTAAATAATGCAGCTGGTAATTTCATCAGCCCTACTGAAAGGCTATCTCACCGTGCATTTGATACGGTCGTGGATATCGTGCTGAGAGGTAGCTACAACTTTACTCTTGCAATGGGTAAGGATTGGATTGAGAACAAACAAAAGGGAAATATTCTGAATATCGTAACTACGTATGCGTGGACAGGTTCGGGCTATGTAGTGCCTTCAGCATGTGCCAAAAGTGGCGTGCTAGCCATGACGCGCTCTCTGGCAGTAGAGTGGGCCAAATATGGCATACGGAGTAATGCCATTGCTCCGGGACCCTTCCCAACTGAGGGTGCGTGGGATCGCTTATTGCCGGGCAATTTGAAAAAGAAATATGATCCGGCTACTAAAGTTCCATTAAAGCGGGTAGGGGATCACCAGGAGTTGGCTAACCTGGCTGCCTATCTGGTGTCGGATTATTCCGCTTATATCAATGGAGAGGTTATTACCATTGATGGCGGAGAGTGGCTAATGGGCGCCGGTGAATTTAATGGACTCGAAGCAATTCCTGAAGAACTATGGGATGCCATGGAAATGGGCAGAAAGAAGGGCGGTTCCAAACTCAAAATGATGTGGCTCTATTTTAAAGGAATGCGGAAACTGAAGATTTGATCAGCGAACTTCAAAGATGAATTTTTGAGCTATTATGGACCCATCTTCATTTATCCCTTGAATGTCGACTAAATATTTTCCCGGATCGTAAGAAGTTGGAAATGTAAGTGTAACAGGGTGGTCGCTTGTGAGTTCTACGTGTGGATTCCAATAGTACGTTGACCTGAAATCAGGATCATTCGAAAGCCTTTTTGGAATTTTAAATTCATAATTACCTGCGTATCCGTTAATGGCAAAGACACCTTGCCCCAGCTTTTGTATTTTACCATAATGGCCTTCTTCTGTTTCGATCGATAGTACGCCATCATAATTCACGCCATTCAAAATTCCCTCTGCGTATGAGAGGCTAATTTTTTTCACCTCCAAAGGATTTAAATTGAGGATATACTTGGAGTTATAAATTGGAAGCCCGTCAATTAGCATTAATGGTTGGTCTTCATGTGGTTTCTTGAAATATCCAGTTTCCTGATCAACGCTAAACATACGAATCATATCCTCACCATTATTATTCTTTCTAACGCGAACACCTTCCAGTAATTCCTTGATCACTGTCATCATATCTGGCAATACGATATATTCTTTGAGATTAATCTCTTTATCAAATGATCGAAGGATACTGAAGGTGAGTGGAGCTTCGTAATTGTCAGTCTTCTTCTTATACGATGAGTTGTAAAATCTACCGATGACGTTGTTTTCTCTCGAATACCTTGCGTAAGCTGTTTCCTCAGGTGTCTGCATAAATTCCTTTTCAAAAGAATTAGACGGATAGGAATTTTGTAAGGTATACTTAGGTTGCACGCCAGACCATAAGTGAGGCTTTACTATCAAATCACGTCGGCCATTGAAAGCCGGTACAGCAAAAGTCAAATTATCATCTTTTATCTGAGCGAAGTAAAAATCTATCGAGTCTTTGCTTTTAAGGGAAATAGAATAATTAGGGCTAATAGATTCATTTAATTGATCAAGGGTGACATTAATGGCCATCAGATCTTGTTTTTCAATTGGGTATTGAAAAGTTGGTGATGAACCATTCAGAATTTCTGTGAAGTCATATGTTTCCAACTTTTCAGAAATTAGTTTATCGTTAATACTGATTTTACCTGTCTCTGAATTGTTAAAATTGAAATCATAGTTAATGGCAGGCTTGTCAGAATCCCCAAAATATTTGTAAGGAGTAACTCCTACAGAAAGATGAGATCGACTTTGGCCTTCCTGAGATAATTTTAATTCTACATCATCTCCTAAATTAAATGTACTGTTGCCACTTACCTGTATCTGATCAGGATTTTGAACTTCATTGTAGATTAGTCGTTGACTCAACACATTTAGTTTTTCGTCTATGACCAAAATATGATGAAGCCCTCCAGGCATACTGCTTTTAGGCAAGCGCAGAAGATTTCCTGCGTTTTTAAAAATTCCTTCTTGAGCCGAAACAACGTTTCCCTTGTGCATAAGAATGAAAGAAAAGGTGTTTCCGCTGAGGTCGGCAGAACCATGGAGTGTCAAGTCGTAGTAGCTTTCTTTTTCGGAGAGGGTTAAACTAACGCCACTTTCATCAATGTCTGGCAAACTGAAGCGATTATTGATTCCTTCAAAGGTGAGATGAAATTTTTCATTGATAGACTTTGGCACTATTCTAAACTTTCCGAATCCTTTTCCATTGTAAGCAATTTTAGCAATAGTATCTTTTTCAGAGGCCATCAAATAGGACGTAGAGGCTCTTTTAAGGTTTGACGTAAATAGTACCTGATTTAGTTTGTTAGCTATTATTTTACCTCCCTCCGGATAAAAATTAATTACCGTTTCGATGGAGTTATCATCATTATTATAGCTAGGTGAAACGACTTTCATGTAATAGTTGAAATTCAAATCATCACCAAAGTTCCGAGACCAATTGGTATAAGCTTTTACTAGATAATAGTCAGGATTGAGAGATGGTATTTTTATTACGCCATTAGCCAATCCGTTCACTATTGGTTTTTTTTGATGAATTACTGAATTCCCGTTCTTATCAAATATCTCGACGTGTAGAATCTCGCTCAATTTTGAAAAAGAATTTGAATTGTAGTCTACCAGATAGGCAGAATACCAAAGATCATCACCAGATGTATAGTAAGGTTTATCCATATGAAGGAATATCTTCTCCATCGGCCTTTCATTAAAATACCGATTAATCTTTACCAGGATTTCGGAAATTGAATGTCCCTTGATTAGGAATGATGAAAGCAATAACGCCGGAACTAATATGGTAAGTAGTTTTTTCATCAATCTTGCCAGAATGCTGGTTTTATAGCGGTGCTATTTTCAAGTAGGAGACACTCACAGCAGGAGAAAGGACGAGGAGGTGGGGGAGTACCAAACGGTCCGGGTTGAAGCGTACAATCCGGATCATAATGGAGCAATTGGCGTCCAACCACCGATGGCTTAAGAAAAGATCTGTATCTAAAAACAGAGGCAACTTCAAAAATGCCTATCACCCTGGTTCCGTTCGGATCAGTATTTCTCATATTTCCTGAAATAGGACCTGGAGGAGAATCGAACAGACTACCTGCATTAAAGGTTTGATCTTCTATTGCATCCCAAAAATCGTAGATGTTTTCACTAATCCTATACAGGACTAATTCTGGGCTGTAAATGGTTTGAAATCTTTTGTTAGGATTAACGCTAAAAACTTCGACATCATCAAACGTGGTACCTTCTAGCCCTTCAGAAGAAAACAATTTCAGAAAATTGGATGAGTTTTCACTGATATAGCACACCCTGTCTGTAACTAATTCTTCGGGTTCATTTTCTCCTCTTTCGGTCCAACATACCCCAGATCCTTGGGATGGTGTTCTTGCCTGGTATGTTGCGTTCCAATCGAAGCGATAATATGATGTTTCATTGGCTGGAAATGTAACATCTGCTGAAAAACTGATCCGGGGTACGTTCAAGATCTCACCCGTTTCTTCTTGAAGCGGAACGAAACCAAACTCGGTGTTTATGCCACGAATTTCTCCCGGTGGTAATAGTTCTTCAAATGTTGACTCATATCGTTGACCATTCACATCAATGAGTAGGCGATAGCTGTTACCCACAATGCCGGAAAACGTGTTTACAGATAGGTAGCGCCCTTTTTTGAAATATACAAATTCAAACACATCCCCATTGCTGTCCTCTATTTGCACAACTGCATTGGCAACAGGAATGAGAGCGGTATCACCAACCTCGGTAGTCTTACTTAATGTTACAATTTGACGCACGTTTTCGTTTGTTAACAGTGCATCGACAACCAGGTGTTGATCCGAAGAAGAGTCGATTTCCGGATCGAAAACTTCAACGCAGGCTCCTAAGAGTAATAAAATGTATATGTATCTTCTTGTAATCAAAATTTGAAATTATATGAAAGTGCAATGATTGGTCTGGCTATAACTGATAGTTGAAAGGATTCTGATTCGCCTGTAATTTCATTGGTTTTGAAATACACAGAATATGCATTCCTCCTGCCATATATATTATATATGCTTAAACTCCAATTGGCCTCTATTTTCTTTTCCCTCTTCAAGCTGGTGGCCATGACGAATGAGACATCAAGTCTGTGGTAATCAGGAATACGATATTTGTTGCGTTCTACAAAGTCTGTGACGGTTATTCCTCTTATCTGATAGGCTGATTCCGGATATGATATCGGGCGACCAGTATTATATGTGAAATTGGTGTTTATGCTGAGTCTCCTTGATAAACTAATTTTAGCGAAAGCAGAAATGTTGTGGGGTTGGTCAAAATTTGTTGGGAAGAAATCACCATTATTTATGGTGTTGAAAGGGTTGGGATCTTCTACTTTAATTAAGGATCTTGAGAAAGTGTAGCTGATCCACCCGTTGAAATTACCTCGTGTTTTCTTGAGTAAAAATTCCAGCCCATAGGCCTGACCTTCACCTTGCACAATCTCACCTTCAATATCCTGATTTAGAAATAGATCTGCTCCGTTCTTATACTCTACGAGATCTGTCGTTTTCTTATAGAAGATTTCAGCGGATGTTTCATACATGTTTTGCTCAAAATTTCTAAAATAGCCAAGCGTAATCTGATCAGCAATGGCAGGTCTGATCGATTCATTTGATAGCTTCCAGAGATCTATCGGAGTTGCTGATGTTGTATTTGAGATGAAATGAATATACTGACGCATTCGATTATAACTTAACTTGATAGAAGAAGTAGTCGTGGTTTGAAAGTTGACCGAGAGCCTTGGTTCAGGGCCATGATATATCTCCTCAAGTCCGGGTCTCCCTCCTGAGAAGATGGAGTAGCGAACCCCCGCATAAAATGATAATTTATCACTTTGCTCATATTCATCTCCAATAAATAACGCACCAAGCCAACCGTCTTCTTGTGCAATAGACACAGGCTGTAGTATTGATTCGGATGATCCTTTTTGATAATCACCCGGGTTGATGCTGAGCCCGGTGAGGCTTGTTCCGTAGCTTAATTTGTGTTTGCCAGTTTCTGTCTGAAATTTATTGTCCCACGTAAACTGGTTGACGTTTGCATTTAGTGAAGAGGCTAGCTGTGGGTCGGTTATATCTTTGAAGGTATAATCATAAATCGAATAATTTGCTGTGGATTCTATAAAGGTGTTCTGAAAGATTTGCCCGTTCCATTCGGCACTAATTGCTTTGTTTCCATACTCATATTCCGCTTCGTCTGAAAAATCAAATTGATCTTTGCTGATGTATCCATTTACAGAGATTCGATTCTTCACATCAATCAGGTGATCTATTTTTAAATTCGCATCTCCAAAAAAAGCAGAACTATTCTTTAGGTCCTCATCTTCTAATCTACGGATAATATACGTTGGATATGCTGCTCTTATTCCAGCTAAAAAAGAAGTTGAATCTTTTCTAACGGGCCCTTCGATCAAAAACCTACTGTTGATAAATCCAACACCGCCTGCTCCAGTAAATTCGCTTTTGTTACCGTTTTTGATTTCAACATCCATGACAGATGATAGCCTTCCCCCGTATTCAACAGGGATAGAACCACGATAGAAGTTTACCTGGCTTACAGCGTCTGCATTGAAGGTGGAGAAAAACCCAAAGAGATGTGAAGGGTTATATACAATGGCATCATCTATTTGAATTAGGTTTTGCCCGACACCTCCACCTCGAACATTGATGCCGGAACTCCCTTCTCCCAGTTTACTTACTCCCGGTAGCGACAAAACAGAATTGAACACATCAGCTTCTCCAAAAAACGCCGGAATACTTTTGATTGTCTCTATATCTATGATTTCTTGTCCCGTAATTGTCTTTGTAACATTCTGATCTATTGCTTCGGTGCTAATTACCACTTCTTCAAGTACAAAAACATCTTCGAACATTTGAACATTGAGTTTTCCGTCAGAATTAAGTGTGGTGGAAATGGTATAATCAACCATCGTAGGGTGGTGAAATTTAATGTTGTAATCG
Source organism: Cytophagaceae bacterium (assembly GCA_006969745.1). Lineage (GTDB taxonomy): Bacteria > Bacteroidota > Bacteroidia > Cytophagales > Cyclobacteriaceae > Ekhidna. The sequence goes on along the minus strand of CP030886.1, from coordinate 331,057 downwards.
CCAATAGGCAGCGTTAACTCAAAGTATCCGTTGACATCTGATAAATACCGATTTTCGTTTTCTTCTATTGTGATGACTGTCCCATTTAGCGGAGCGTTATTTTCACCATTGATTATATGGCCGGAAATTTTTGCCTTTTCAGCTGACAAATCCAAGCTCCCAATCGATACTCGCTCGTTCCTGGAATTATCTACCGTAAGTGTTTGGTTTGAATCACCTTCATCTGGTAACAATATGACGTAGTTTGGTGCGCGTAGGACATATGTAAGCTTTTGAGCTTCCAAGATTTTAGGTAAAGCATCCCGTATACTTAGCCCGTTTAGATCTGCTGTAACAGTACCTTCTTTAAACCATTTCTCATTGTAGAAAAATTTTACCTGAAATTCGCTTTCAAGTTCCATAATCACATCTATCAGTGGTGCTTCATTATATGATGCACTGATTCGTTGATCAAACTGCGCATTGCAGTATTTGCCTATTGAAAACAGGCATAGAAATAAATAAAAATGAGTCCTCTTCACACCGTTATTTATCGCATTGGCACAAATGCATGCCAATTCTTCACAAGTTAAATACTAGCCGGATAAGATAAAGCCCGAAACTAGTTTTCTACTTTAAAAACAAGTCGAAGACCCAATGACCTTATGATATTTTAGTTTAAATAAAATGGGTTGGAATATCAATCATCTATTGAATATAGCAGCTCATAGCTCAAGCAATGGTAGTGAGATTGGAGCATTAAGCAACCATTCTAGCTAAGCTGGCATCTGAAGATTGTATCAATAGTCGGAGAGTAACCTTTGACCAATCAGAATGAAAATGAAAAAAGTGAAAGTTAGTTGGCTATCCTTGGCGATTGCATCAGTGTTTCTAAGTGTTTTTGGAGGTATCTGGTATGGTGCCATTTTTAATGAACTCCAGCAAAAGGCACATCGATATACAGCAGAAGATTACGCAGATAACAGTCCAATCTGGTATTTCGGAGGTCTTATTATTTCTTTACTTATTTCATGGGGAATAGGTAAACTAATTGAGCTTGAAGGGTCGGGAGATTTTCGCTCTGGAATCAAATCAGCGTTCAAAGCGATTTTAGGATTTGGATTACCACTCATTTCGTCCCCGCTTGTTTTTTCACCATTACACGATTGGGGATTGTACGCTGTTGGACTTTCGCAAATAGTTATCGGCTGGTCTGTTGTAGGTGCAATATTGGGAGGTATGTCGAAAGAAGTGGTTTTATCGTGAGATATCTTAGCTCGTACCACAGCTTCTTTATTGTGGTCAAGAGTTTAAAGAGATAAATTGCTGGATTTTATTGGATCACAATCCGTCTTGTTATTCTTTGAGTCTTGCTTTCCAAAACCACCAGGTAGTTACCTTTTTCTAATTGAGATGTACCAACTTTTATGAGATTGCTTGAATCCTTGACAGTTTTTCTAAAAACTTCTCTTCCATCCAAGGATATGATCTTAATTGTGGTGTCATCTGTATTTATCTCTTTTATTCTGATAGAGAAGTCAATATTGGAAGGGATTGGATTAGGGTATATTGTAAGACTGGATGATAATTCCGACTCAATTCTAATGATGTTGAATTCTTCGCTAGCGCCATCAAAGTCAACCTGTCGGAGTTGGTAATAGTTGATACCTGTGACATTTCGGTCTACATATGAATATTCCGTAACCTCAGATGTTGAGCCAGCACCCTGAACTCTACCAATCGGAGTGAAATCCACACCATTTTTGGAATGCAGTATTTCAAAGTATTCATTGTTTAGTTCTGATGCCGTGTGCCATGAAAGCACAGCATCCCCTTGATCCAGATCTCCCTGAAAGAAAAGTAGGACCACAGGAAGTATCGTTCCTCCATTATTGACTGTGCCGCCCTCAGATATATTTACAGAACCCAGATCGTCCACATTATTTGTGGTCACTGAGCCAGATCCGTTTACATTTAGAAATGAATTAGAGCCTGATCCACCTTCATAGAAGTTTATATCGCCTGTTACGTCTAAAGTGGCATTACCACCTACATTAACATTAGAATTAGTAGAATCATTGGCAGTACCTCCTCCATTGGCGCCGAACTCAAAATCACCACCAACATCTACATCTGCAGTGCCGCTAAATGTGATTTGATTGTTGTCTGTTTCAATTTCAAAGTCATCTCCTACAATCAGGTTCCCACCTGAAACATTAACCGTGTTGTCATCACCATCCTGGAACTTGAAATCATCGTCAATATCTAGCGTACCACCTGTCATGGTTAATGTGCCGCTATCTCCATCGAAATCTACGTCATCAAATCCTGTAATATTGGCTCCTGCCTGAATAATAAAAGTGGCATTGGTGCCGATATTGAGGTCTTCAGCAGCGGTTGTTTGTGTAACAGTTGTAGATATTGTGAATGTTGAACCACTATTGGCATCCAGATCATTAGACATGCTTATGGTACCACCTGTCAGGTTTACATTGGCATTGTTGTCTCCGGTAATTTCATCAACATCTAATGTTCCTCCGGATATTGTAAATGTGGCATTGTCTACAAAAATATCATCGCGAACGACGATGTCTCCAGCAGTGATTGTGAATGTACCACCATTACTTATGGTTATGTCACCGGGTTCAAAAGCAGAATTTGAACTCATTATAGGTGCATTGGTATAATTAGTTGGATTAATAATCACATTATTCCCATTTCCTGGAAGTGCGTTTCCGCTCCAATTCAATGGGTCATTCCAATCTGAACTGACATCACCTTCCCATGTTTGGGAAAATACGGGTGAGATTGATAAAATGAATATGCAAATAGCACATACGTTTCTCATAAAAGCGTTTTTTAGATGGTAGGCGCAATCTAGTATGCTATATTCATTCTGTGTGAATCTATTCTACTAATATTGCTATGTTTTAGATAAACTATTGGTATTTAGCAATTTACATACCCCTATTGCAAGCATTTCTGGATAAATTAGAACTCCAAAAATTGATACCAGTGCGGTATCTCCCGTTTTAGAATATTTGATTTGCTAATCAGCAATAGTATAAAGAAGCTCCTGATTTGCAAAGTCATATAAGGTCAGCCTCCTAAGGTCATAGTAAGCAATCCAATAGCTCCTGAGCGCATTAATGTAGCTTCTTTTTGCAGTGTCTTTTTCCGTCAACGCAATATTGAGGTTGGTAATGTCAATCTTACCAATAAGGTACCTGTTTTGAGCTACCTCATAGCGTTTTTGCGCTACTGCGTCGGATTTTTTAGAAATCTCAATTTGCTGACGCAAAACATCCAATTGCCTAACCTGCGTTATGATCTCTTGCTCAAAATTTTGTTCTTCCTGGGCAATAACGTAATCGGTAAGTTGCTTGTTGGCCAATGCGGTTTTCATTCTGGCCTCATTACGCCCCCAGTTTACTATTGGAATGTTTAGAGTAACGTTAGCTATTTGTTGATTTGTAGGGTCTACGTATGATTCATCGAAAGTAGATCCTCGACTATTCAAACCAAATGATGCATTTAAATTCATTTGAAACCTTTCACCTTTGGCCTGGGCAACTTGCGCATCGGCTTCAATTCGCCTGCGTTCAAATGCAATGAAATCTGACCGATTGTCTTTGGCGTATTGTAAGGCAATTTCTTCGTTTACAGGAAATAAGGGAATATCTTCCGGCAATGCCAAATCAAAAAGTTCACCTTCATTCAATCCGATAAAAGTTCTGAGTCCCAATCTGGATGTTTGAAGGTCCAACTCGGCTTGAGCCAAGTCCTGCTGTGATCGTAATAGCTGAAGCTCTACCTGGAGTAGCTTGTCTTCTGAAGCGGTTCCGATATTGTAGCGTCCTTTTTCAATGTTGTAAATGGTGTCATTGTTTGCCAAGTTGAATTGAGCAATTTGAAAATTGACCTGGGCATCCAGATAGTCAAAAAATCGCTGCACGGCCGTTCTGGAAACAAATTCCATTTCTTCAACATAACTTCTTTTAGATTCCTCATATCGAATGGGTTCAGTTTTTTTGTCCCATTTCAGTTCATTGAATGCAAATATTGGTTGATTGAGTGTCAGATCTACTAAAGTTGATCTCCACTGAATGTTGTCATCTGTAAGTATTTCAAATCTATTTGCACTTGTATTAATTGAAAGGTTACCACCTGTCAGCGCGATGGGTTGCGTCAATCCAAGCCTGAGTGTAGAGTTAGTTAATTCAACCGGCACAAAGTTTACCGTACCATCTGGTTGTGGAGCTGAAGTAAATTCCCTTCTATAGCCCGGGAGGGTTCCCCCAATGGCAAGCTGTGGGTTGTAGTTGGATTTAAAGAAGCGGTACTGCCAAAAACGGTTTTCCTTTCGAGTCTCGGCTTGTTTGGCTTGAGGTGATTGTCCTTGAGCTAACCTGATGATATTTTCCAATGAATAGACTTGTTGCGCACTAGCTGTCAATGAAAGTCCGATCAGGCATATTCCTGCTATTATTTTATTCATATCTAAGAGAGGTAATTGGGTCTTGTGATGCTGCTTTTTTTGCTGGCGCAATTCCAAAAATTAAACCGATAGCAGTGGCCACACCAAATGAAATTAAAATAGATCCGAATGAGATGACGGTGGGAATTTCAGCAAATCTGCTTACCGCAGATGCCATGATCACACCTAGAAGAATACCGATAAATCCTCCGCTTATGCTAATCATCATGGATTCGAACATAAACTGATTAATGATATCTGCTTTTTTGGCACCAATAGAAAGCCTTAATCCAATCTCTTTTATTCGTTCCAAAACGGAGGCTAGCATGATATTCATTATTCCAATACCACCAACGATTAACGAAATGCCTGCAATAGCTCCAAGGACATAACTGAAGATGTCATTGGTTCGTTGCTGCTGTTTCAATAGTAATTCAGGGATTTCGATTTCATAATCGACAACTTCATTGTGTTTACGCTCTAGCATCCGTACTATCACATCTGCTGTAGGGTTGAGTTTTTCTGTTTCTGCGACCTGAACAACCAGCCTGTCTAATTGATGATAGTTAACAGCTTGCGTTGGTGTATCGTCAGAGTTGCCACCTCCTCCGCCTATAACTATGAAATTGCCTGATGAGCCTCGATTTGCTCCCTGGATCATTTCCTGAGTGAGCATTGCTCTGTTTTTATATCGAACTAAGACCGTCTTTAATGGCGTATAAACGTCCATGTTGTAATCACGAATGCCAAGCTTGCTAATGCTGCTCTGGCTGATATAACGCTCATCAAGTACACCAATTACTTTTAACCAGTTTGGTCCACATTTGATCATTTTTCCAATGGGATTTTCTGATGGAAAAAATTTGGCTTTAATGGATTTGCCTATGATACAGACTGCTTCACCTTTTTCCAGCTGAGTTTTATTAAACATCTTCCCATCTGATAATGTGAAATTGAAAATATCAAAGTAGGAGGGTTCTACACCTACCAATTTTGCGGAGCGTCTGATTCCATTTTTGATGATGTACGTTTCAAGAAGAATCTCGGGGCTAATAGTTTCGACTCCTGGTATGATTTTTAAAATAGATTCTTTATCCTCAAGCGTAAGTCCGGGTGAAAACTTCTTTTTTTCCTTAGCTTCTGAATCATCTTCTGCGAGATTTTCCTCAGTTTGTTCTACAATAGGCTCAATAATTATATTGTTTACACCAACTAGTTTAATCTGCGCAAGTATCTCTTGTTGGGCTCCATTGCCGATTGCCAGCATTGCAATTACAGCTGCAACACCAAAAATAATCCCTAACGCTGTAAGAATGGATCGTACGCGATTAGCTAGGACTGCTTCAATTGCAATCCAAAGATTGGCTAAGACTCGTTCCTTATCCATTAATTTCTTCGTCTTCGTCTTTGAGGTCCCTGAGGTGTATCGGATTGAGGCTCTTCAATTACCTCTTCCTTCTTATTACGTTTTCCATTCATCTCAGGCAAAAGGTTCACTTCCTTATTATCCATGCCTTGAACCGACGAAAGGTTTACTCTATCGCCTGGTTCTAGTCCTGCAATTATGTGCACATTCTCTGCGTTTGCATCTCCAATAATAACTTCTTGCTTCACTATCGACCCGCCGGTTTTTTTGAAAACGTATGTGATGGAATCATATTGGGAGTGAAGGCTTTCCAGAGGAACAAATAGTGCATCCTCAACCGTCTTAGTGATGATTTTATTGCTAGTGGTCATGCCTGGTTTAAGCAATGGGTCAGTTCCGAAGACTTCTATCTCAACTTCAAAAACCTTTGCATCGGAGTTGGGTCTCTGCTCACCAACATTGGCGACTTTAGTTACCCTTCCTTTTAGCTTTTTATCAGGAAAGGCGTCAAACCCAATTTCTACGCTCTGCCCGGCCTTTACCTTGCGAATATCTACTTCATTGACGTATGTTTTTGACAACATCTTACTAAGGTCGGGTAGAGTAGCGACGGTTGGGTCCCAAGCGCTTACTTGAGAGCCTGCCTTCACAGGCTTGCCATCCCAGCTTCTTTCGTAGATGAGCATTCCACTTTGTGGAGCAAGTATTGTAAAGCTTTTTGAAAGCTCCATTAATCCCTCAAGTTCGTTTTTGTCACCGCGTAGTTCCGCTGATGCTTCTTGCATCTTTGCCACATTTTGTTGGCGTTTTATTTCATAGTTTTCTTTGGCCTGCTGCAATGAACGTTTTGCTTTTTCAAGCTCGATTTCTGCTTTTTGAATAGTAGCAGGAGGTTCAAATTGAGATTGATCCAATGTCAATTGCTTTTCTCTTACTGTATATCCCAGATTGATGAGTTCGTCTCTTGCTTGTCGCATTGTAAGTGCGGTATCCAGCCTTGTTTGAGTGAATTGAGATTGTGTTTCATCTACTTCCAGTTGGGCATCTTTGATCTTCCCTGTAAGCTCAGAAGGATCCAGTCTCGCAACATATTGGCCTTCCTTGACTTCTGTACCTTCATCAATGATGTGTTGAATGGTCACATTCCAAATACGATAATTTCTCAGTCCCGTAGGACCTTTAATTGGGACAGAATTTTTGGCATCCAATGATCCGGATGTCATTATATCTACCACAAAATCACCTTGCTCAACCTCTACTACCACTTCTGCTGTGGCGTCAGATGAACTACCGGACAAGACAAAAACCAAAAGTGCAATAGCAGCCGCACCTCCGATTATTGCTATTTTATTATTTCTCTTCATGTTTTATTAGGTCTTGATATTAAATACCCTTCTAGTCGGATTTAGTTACTTTTTCCAAGCCAGATTGCTTTTACTTTTTGCTGGGCAGGTGATGGATTTTCCATTTCTTCTAATAAATGCTTTTGAGAAGACTTTACTTGCTTAGCTTTTGCTTTCAACTTAGTTTCCTTGGTTTTCCCTTTCACTTCTCTTTTAACGATAACCGTTACTTTATCGCCTACTTCGACCTCACTGTAGTAGGATTGCAGCACATCAGAAAAAGTTTCAACCGTGACTTCCATGCCATTCCATGAAACAAGAATGTCACCTTCTTCAAGCCCAAGATCTTTGCCGAAATCATTCATATTTTCTGTTGAGGCGATAAAAATTTCCTGATCTTCATTCAATGCCGGAGTGAATCGTCCTGTGGTTATCACCATTTCATCACTTTCAGGCAAATATTTGATTCCTGCAAGTGAAAGTATTTCGCTATATGGAAGCTTTTCATCGCCACCTACATATTTCCTTAAGAATTCACCTACGTCATTGTTTGTGATTTTTTCAATCTCATCAAACAGCTCTTCATCTTTAAAGGCTTTTAATGGTCCATATTGTTTTGAAAGTTCTCTTAAGACAGCTTGAAGATCTTTTGCGCCATTAGTAGAATTAATGATGGTGAGATCAAGACACCATGCGATCAGAGCGCCTCCGGCGTATACGTCACCATATCTTCTTTCATTGGCAGGCTCCAGGATATTCTTGCTGAATTCAGTATATGGTATATCAACATTGTAGCGCTCTTGCTGCTGCATCTTACTCTGCATCTCACTCAAATAATCCTCTAAATCATAGAGACCGTATTTGACTTGCACATGCTGCGATGCATATTCAGTAACTCCTTCATAAAGCCACAGGTGTTGGCTCATCTTTGGCTCGATATAATTGAAATTGTGAATCTCTTCTGAGTGAATATTAAGAGGTGTTACAATATGGAAGAATTCGTGTGCAGCTACATCCTTTACTGTCTGACTGATCCTGCTTGGATCCATTTCCGGTAATGTATATAAGGATGAATAGGAGTGCTCTAAAGCACCAAATGAACCTGAAATTGTCTGACTATCAAATAGGTAGATAAGATATGCGTATCGATCTACAGGCAGTTTACCTCCAAGGTATTCGGCTTGTGCCTCCATCAACTCGTCAATGGTGTCCATGACGTCAGCCGCTGACAGCACCTTATTTGGAGAATAAACCGAGACTAGAATATTTGCTCCGGCAATCTCTTTGGTTACCATATCTGGCTTACTGTACATGATAGGTGCATCGGCTAAGAAATTGTAATTTTCAGCGCTGAAAGTGTCTGAAGTATTCGTGGACGATTCTTTTTTTAGGGATGTGGCTCCTTTTATTCCCTCATCATGAGTGATAGTTAAATTGAATGGTTTGAATTTATAACCATCTACATAACCTACAAATCCGAATGTGTTCATCACAAAAACTCCCTTGTCTGCTTCTATGCTCATCCCACCAGGCTCGAATAGTCGATTATTACCATATCCTGCGAAATCATCAAATGAATCTTCTACCCAATATGTTATTTTGTTAAGTTTTGTGGCGTCTTTTATAGTCCACCTGTTGGTGGAAGTTTTGTCAACGTCGAGTTCGTTTCCTTCGGCATCCAATGCTTTGAATTTATCTACAAAGCGACCAAAATCTGATATGCTGTAAGTACCCGGAACCACTTTGGGCATATGATACTCTACCGTTTCTTCAACAATAGTTGGTACGGTTATTTCTACAGGAAGCCTGTCGTCGTTTGCTTTCGTGAGATCGATATTGATGCTATAGCTGTCTTGAGCTTGAGCGATGGTTGCGAATGCAATGAAGAGAATTAAAAGTGTTTTTTTCATAATGGTTTTGAGTCACAAATACTGTGCAAGTTTAAGCGTAAAAAAACCCCTATTGTTTGTTAATAGGGGTTAATTTATATGAGTGGTATGTTAGGGATTTGAATTGACAATTCCCCTGATTTTATATCATCTATGCATGATTCTCAGCATTTGCCATGCGCTTACGCTGATTTTCATCCAAATAGATTTTTCTCATTCGAATGGATTTCGGCGTTACCTCAACGTATTCATCTTTTTGAATGTATTCTAATGCTTCCTCAAGGCTGAACTTTTTGGCAGGAATGATCTTCGCATTGTTGTCTGTTCCGGATGTACGCATGTTTGTAAGCTTCTTTCCTTTTTGGATGTTTACCACCAAATCATTGCCTCTTGAATGCTCGCCAATTACTTGTCCAACATACAGGTCAACTCCCGGATCCACGAAGAACGATCCTCTATCTTGGAGCTTGTCAATAGAATAGGCAGTACCTGGTCCATTTTCAATCGAAATCAATGAACCGTTAATTCTACCGGCGATATCACCTTTGAATGGTTGATATTCTTTTAATCGATGAGTCATAACAGCTTCGCCAGCGGTTGCAGTAAGCATGTTGTTTCTCAATCCAATCAAACCTCTGGAAGGAATCTCAAACTCAAGGTGTTGAATGTTGCCTTTAGGCTCCATCACTTTCAACTCACCCTTTCGTTGTGTCACTAGCTCAATTGCCTTGCCTGAATATTCCTCAGGGACGTCAATAACCATATGCTCTATAGGCTCAAGCTTTTGCCCATTTTCGTCTTCTTTGAATAGCACTTGTGGTTGACCTACCTGCAGCTCATAACCTTCTCTTCGCATAGTTTCAATCAGCACAGACAAGTGAAGTACACCACGTCCAAAAACTAGGAACTTATCTTCTTTATCTGTTTCCTGAACTCTCAGTGCCAGGTTCTTTTCCAACTCCTTCATTAAACGATCGCGAAGGTGACGGGAGGTTACGAACTTTCCTTCTTTACCAAAAAACGGTGAATCATTGATTGTGAAAAGCATACTCATGGTAGGCTCATCAATGGCAATTCGAGGGAGTACCATTGGGTTTTCAAAATCAGTTAGGGTATCACCAATTTCGAAATCTTCTATACCTGTAATCGCACAAATGTCTCCGGCTCTTGCTGATTCTACTTTTCTTTTGCCAAGTCCTTCGAATACATGAACTTCTTTCACCTTGGCTTTCTTAAGCGAACCATCTCTTTTGCTAATGCCTAAATTGGCGCCTTCTTTGATATCGCCCTGTACAATTCGTCCGATGGCAATTCGCCCAGTGAAAGATGAATAATCCAAAGAGGTAATTTGCATAGCTGGTACACCTTCTTTGTATGGTGCCGAAGGAATGACTTCTACAATTTTATCCAATAGGGGAAGGATGTTATCTGTAGGTTTTTGCCAATCTTCAGAGAACCATCCTTGTTTACTTGATCCATAAAGGGTTTGGAAGTCAAGTTGCTCTTCAGTAGCATCCAACGAGAACATTAAGTCAAAAACTTGCTCGTGTACCTCGTCTGGACGACAATTTTCTTTATCTACTTTGTTTACTACAACGATTGGTGCTAGACCAAGTCCCAAGGCTTTTCCAAGTACAAATCGTGTTTGCGGCATTGGACCTTCAAAGGCATCAACCAAAAGGATAACACCATCAGCCATTTTCAAGACACGCTCAACTTCTCCACCAAAATCGGCGTGACCAGGAGTATCAATGATGTTGATTTTTACACCTTTGTACTCTGCTGATACATTTTTGGAAAGGATAGTAATCCCTCTCTCTCGTTCCAGGTCATTGTTGTCAAGAATGAGTTCACCTTTCTCCTGATTCTCTCGAAACTCCTGAGTGGCGTAAATGATCTTGTCAACGAGTGTGGTTTTGCCATGGTCAACGTGTGCGATAATGGCAATATTTCTTATTTCCTGCATTGCAATTCTGTATTCGGGCGCAAAATTAGATAGAATGATTGTGGAATGCACTATTTCAGCTAAACACAAAAGGTATATTTGCGCTCTCTTATCGAAATTATGAGCAAACAATATAAAAGACATACAATAACAGCAGCACTTCCATATGCCAATGGGCCGGTTCACATTGGGCATTTAGCTGGTGTTTATGTTCCGGCTGACATCTACGTGAGATACTTGAGAAGCAAAGGAGAGGATGTTGCTTTCGTTTGCGGCTCTGATGAACATGGAGTGGCAATCGAACTTCGAGCTCGGAAAGAAGGAAAATCCCCACAAGAAGTTGTGGATTTTTATCATAATCAAATAAAAGACTCTTTCGAGAAATTTGGAATCAGCTTCAATATCTACCACCGTACTTCATCGGAATTACATCACGAAACTGCCTCTGAGTTTTTCAAAAAGATGGAAGCCGAAGGAAAGTTTACCGTAGAAACTTCCGAACAATTTTTTGATGAAAAAGAGCAGCAATTTTTAGCCGATCGATACATAAAGGGGACTTGTCCAAACTGTAGTTTCCCGGAAGCATATGGAGATCAATGTGAGAATTGTGGGTCAACATTGAGTCCATCAGAGCTAAAGAGCCCAAAGTCCATGTTGAGCGGCGAGGCTCCTGTTATGAAAGAAACCAAACATTGGTATTTACCTCTCGATCAATATGAACCATGGTTGAAAGATTGGTTGCTTGAAGGACATAAGGAGTGGAAGTCCAATGTATACGGACAATGCAAAAGCTGGATCGACAATGGCTTACGTCCACGCCCCATGACACGCGATTTGAAATGGGGCATTCCTGTGCCTGTAGAAGGTGGAGAAGGAAAAGTATTGTATGTGTGGTTTGATGCACCAATAGGATACATTTCGGCAACCAAGCAATGGGCACAGGATGAAGGAAAGAACTGGGAGGACTATTGGAAGTCTGAGGACACACGATTACTTCACTTCATTGGAAAGGACAATATTGTATTTCATTGCATCATTTTTCCGACTCTATTGAATGCTGAAGGATCTTACGTTCTTCCCGATAACGTACCTGCTAACGAATTTTTGAATCTGGAAAACAATAAGATTTCTACTTCCAGAAATTGGGCAGTTTGGCTTCATGAGTACTTAGAGGAGTTTCCTGACAAGCAAGACGTGCTTCGGTATACTTTGACTGCCAATGCTCCGGAAACCAAGGACAATGATTTCACCTGGAAGGATTTTCAAACAAGAAATAATAGTGAGCTGGTAGCAATCTTCGGCAACTTCGTGAATCGTGCAGTTGTGCTTACGCACAAGTACTTTGAAGGAAAAGTGCCCGCAAAAAATGAATTACAACCTATTGATGAAGAAGTAATTAAAGCTGTAAGTGAAGCTCCTGCTAAAATTGAAGCAGCGCTGGATCAATTCAAGTTCAGGGAAGCCCTGACACAAATGATGGAACTGGCTCGTATTGGTAACAAATACCTTGCGGATACCGAGCCGTGGAAGTTGATCAAGGAAGATAAAAACCGCGTTGAAACCATCCTAAATATTGCATTACAAATCAGCGCTAACTTATCAATTGTTTGTGAGCCATTTCTACCTCACACAGCACAAAAATTAATCGAGATTCTCAACACGGAGAAGAGAACATGGTCTGAAGCCGGAGGTGTTGATTATTTAGCCGATGACCACCAGCTGAATAAGGCGACACTACTATTTGAAAAAATTGAAGATAAGGAAGTAGAGAAGCAAGTGAACAAACTTTTGGAAACAAAAAAAATGAACGAACAAGAAACAAATTCACCCGATTTACCCGCGCTTAAAGACGAGATTGTCTTCGACGACTTCATGAAAATGGATTTACGAGTAGGAGAGATCAAGACAGCAGAGAAGGTAGAAAAGTCCAATAAGTTGTTGATGTTTACTGTTGATATGGGATTGGAGACTCGCACCATTCTAAGTGGAGTGGCTAAGCACTTTACTCCAGAAGAAATGGTTGGTAAGAAGGTAACGGTAATGGCAAACCTGGCACCGCGTAAGATCATGGGAGTTGAATCTCAAGGGATGTTACTTTTTGCTGAAAATGCCGACGGCAAATTAATAGCTGTGAGTCCCGGAGAAGATGCACAAAATGGTGCTAGTATTGCTTAATTAAACAGTCATTTCAATTCTTCTATTGGCAATAGCCTCGAATCTTCCAAGGCGGCTGTTCTGTGGTGTGAAATGTTCTGATAATCTTCGCTTTGAATGAAAGATAAGAACTTGTGAACTGAGGCATACTCGACTAGCAAAACGGCATCCCATGTTTCTTCCTGAGGACCAATCAGAAAACGTTCACTTTTCCCAATGAACCTGACTTTTCCAGAAAACCTCTGCATGATTGGGAGAACGAGCTTGGTATATACTCCATAAGCATTTTCACCTGAAATTGGTTTATCCGGTGCTCGGCCAGGGAATGAAGAATAGTCTGCCACTTCTTTGTAGCGAAGCAGGTTTAACATAGTGATCTCCTTTTTGTCTTTGAACTTTTCGTAAAATTCTTTTATAATTTCATCGGTGGATAGAATGTATTTTTTCATCAATAGTTTATATACTTAATAGCAAGATTGACACATAAAAGCAGCTGTAAATATACAAAGTGAGCTGGCTTACCTTCACTACTAGGCAGCTTCAGAACTCTTAAGCTCTTGGTTGCGAAGAAGAGTGTATAAAAGAAACTTAAAGATGTTGCTGCATGACCTAATAGATCGCAAGAAATCTACATTCATAGCCTTGATGTTTATCATTCGTAATGCTGCTCTCTAGCTCTTATAAAAGCATGGTTTCTCAGGTTATTCTTTCATTAGCTTATAAGTGCTTTTAATTCCGTTAATATTAAGATTAAGGAAGATCAGTTTCGGCTCATTAACTAAAATGTTTAATTCTACACTTCCATTTTTTCGGGTATTAATTTTAAATGGAATCTTTTGCCCACTTTGATCAAATATCGAAATCTGTTTCTCAACTATTGAAACATTAGGTATTTCAATAATTATATGATCGTTGAATACTGTTGGAAATACCTTAGCCCCCAAATTATCCTGTGAGGAAAGAATATTTACCTGAACTTCTTGAGAATAATCCGATGAGCCAAGTGGATTGCTTGAATATACCCGATAAACAACCGTGCTTTCTAATACATCTTCATCGATGAATACCGTACTATTGGAAGCTACAGAATCAATTTTGATAAAACTATTATCAATTTCGCGCTTTCGTTCTATAATGAAGAATTCCTCATTATTGGCATTATCATCCCATTTAATTTGAACGCCACCGGTAAAATATTCAGCCTCTACATCAGTTGGTGCATCGGGTAATCCAATAAAAAATACCACGGCTTCAGAAAATTCCGAGGGTAAAAAGCCTCCGTCAATGGATTGGACAATAGCTTTATATTCACCTTTATTTAATTCTTGAAATTCCCACTGTGTATTGCTCCCCATATTACCTATCCCAATTTTATTGAGGCTCCCATTATCAATATCTGCAAATGATGAAAGTATTACATTCGATTCAGCATCGATTACATGAAGATTGTAATTCAAAGCTATGTCTGGTGTTTCATTATCAGTAGATCCAGACCAAGAAAACTCAACACCATTTTTTTCAAGATTAGATGTTGCAATTAAATTTGTAGGCTTTGATGGGGGAGTATTTGATTTCTCAGTTTCATTCCTATAGATTTTAAGCTTCGGTTCACCTAAATCATTCGTTCCGGTTGCTAAAATATCCAAGTCTCCATCATTGTCGTAATCACCCCATCTTGCAGAACCGAATGAAAGATTCTGAAAATTGACTTCTACGAGAGAAGTGAATTGATCATTACCTTGATTGATCATTATTCCGAAATCTCCATTGAAAAGGATATCAAGATCTCCATCATTATCATAATCACCCCAATTCATTGACCCAGACTTGCGATTATTCAATTCATCAATTCTAATGCTTATGAGTTCCCCATTTACATTCTTATATAAAAGTGTTGTGTCTTCAAGGTTTTCATTTAAACCTGTAATTACTACATCTAAATAGCCATCGTTGTTGAAGTCACCAACATCTATAGATGAGTTTTGAAGTGGCACTAAATTATTGGAGGAAAGGTTAAATGCACTATTTTCATTGATATATAACTCTGTTCTTTGGTACGGAAACACACCGGCATTTCCTGAAATAATTAAATCTAAATCTCCATCATTTTCTAGGTCAAAAAACTTGGCATTTGATAGATAAAATCCGTTATCAATTGGTGTGCTAGCAGTATAATTATTGGCTCTGGTTTTTGTATAAAGTTTTGTTCCTAAAATAGGCTGACCTCCAGAATATTCTTCGATGCCCGAGATAAGAAAATCCCCCTTCATATCATTGTTCCAGTCACCCGCTACAACAGAAGAGTATGAGGAAGTACCTTCAAATCCAGTGATAAAATCCAATGGAGTAAGATTGGTAATTCCATTAATGTAAATGCTTTGATTGCTGCCACCAATTGCTCTCCCTAAAAGTAAAATATCAGGATATTCATCATTATTGGAATTAATGATCTCAAGTCCTGTTTCAGAATGACTTTGAAGTGTAGTGAATTGCTCGAATTGCTCACCTCCGTTATTTCTATAAATAATAGTATATAGCTCATTTGTACCTGACTGTCCAGAAATTATAATGTCCAGATCATTATCTCCATCAAAGTCTATCCATTCTGATTCTCCATTGTAAACTCCTTGACCTCCTTCGATATCTATTTCCGTAAATACCTGACTGCTAAGTTGATGGTAAAATGAACAAAATAAGTAAATAGTAAATAATGGTCTTAACATTTTTCTGGTATCAAAATTGAGCCTAATTATGTGCAATCTAGAAAAATGAAAGTTGTATTTCATGTGTAATAAATACGCTTTTTTACAAGTAAAATATGATTTTAGATATTAAGGTAGGAGAAACACCTTAACTGAGTTAGTGATAAAGTGAGTAAAACATTGATGCTTCTACTTGCTAAACAATGTCGGCGAATAGGACAGCTGTATATATGCAAAGTGGGCCAGCTCATCTTCATCTCCTCGTTGCTTAAGGATTCTCATGCTCGCTGTTGCAAAAAAATGTGTGTAAGCGAAACCCAAGGTCATATTGCTGTATGGCTTAAAGGTCACGAATGTGTCTACTTCATAGCCAAGATGTTTGTCATTTGTAATGCTGTTGTTCTCTGCATCAAATATACTTTCACGAGTAGAGAAAGAATGGGCGTGAATCGCAGTACTCCATTTATTAGACACCTTGTATCTAAACTTCACAAAGTAATCTGCAAGTCCTCCCGGTACATTGAATCCACCGGCATAGAACATGTCCTGGATACCATAATACCTGTGTCTTCGGGCATAAAGCGGGATGAAAGTATTGGTCTCATTAAAAGTCGGATCTTGGAGGTCTTCTGCACTTGTTCCTGACAAAATATCAAACCCTCCCGTCAGGCTGGACTTTTGAGATAAAGGTACCTGAAGCTGCAAAGCAGCCATGCTCGCAGCTACTTTTTGGTCGTTTCGGTTTTCCCCTCTTTGCAAGTAAAAGCTACCTGTAAGCTTCATATCACCAATCTTCTGAACACCATAAATCCCGATAGTTTTAAAGTGATTAATTGATGTATCTGCTAATTGCCGACCCAGATCCAGAAACAACAATGACAGCTCTGTTGATTCAAATTTCTTATTAAGCCATACCATGCCCATGTTTTTGTAATAACCCGCATCATTGAATACTGCCTGAAACTGCTCTTCACGCGCATTGTTTACGCCACCAGCCAGATGCACCTGAAAGCTGGAATCGGTGCTTTGCCACTCCAGTAATGCTGCATCATGTGTTCGGGCTTGTAAGCGCCACGTACTGTTACTTAGAATTTTAAGATCGTCATATTCAAATTCCTGACGACCAACCTTCAAACTTAGTCGATCGATCACATTGAATTTTACCCAAGCTTGGTAAAGGTTAACTGTGGAGGCAGTTGTGTTAAGGTTGAATTGACCCCAGGTGCGAATATCCTGAAAGGAGAGAAAAGACTCAACCTTGTTTTTGTCTATGAATGAGGCATTGAGGCGGGTGCGCTGCGTGATAAGAAAGACTCCCTTTTCACCGGGCTCACTCAATGTTTGGTAGCCGTCGCGGAATTCAGCTCTTGGTCGGAACTCTGCACTTAGTTTAAATTGAGCTAATCCAATTTGCTGAATTAGTATCAACATTAGAAGGGTTAATAAAGTCTTTTTGAGCATATTGATTTTTTCACTTCTGAATATCTTTCAGAAAATGCGTGGCAGCGATTTTAATTGGTACCAAAGTCGCAAAAATAAGTAGTTCATTTTTTTCGAGTGTCAACCTCTCTAAAAACCCAGATATCTTTAAAATTTAATTGGTTTAAGGACTTTTATAGCCTGTATACTTCCGTTGGCCTATATTTAAGTACCTAAACTAACTACTACACTCAAAACCTAATCTCCAGATGAATCTAAGGCTCAAGATCGCCCTGTTTATTGGTGGATTACTACTTGCAACTGTAGCTATAATAAGCACTGTTACCATCCTTAGTATCCAGGCGAAAAGCGAAGAAGACATTACTACTTTTAAAAATGATGAGTTTCAGAAAGCCAGACTCAGATTAGAAAACGTTGTTGATTTGGCCTACGGGATTGTGAGAGATGCCCATGCAGACAATGAGACACAAGATGAGTCCCTCCAAGAAGCCCTTAGAGTACTTTCGCAAATTCGCTTTGATGGGAAAGAGGGATATTTCTGGATCACAGACACTCAATTGCCTTATCCCACTATGATTATGCATGCCGCAAAGCCTCAAAATAAAGGCAAAGTAATGAGTGATGAAAAATATAATGTAGTACAGGGAAAAGATGGTAAAAACCTCTATCAGGAACGTGTAGAGCAATCACTAGCCAACGATACTGCCTTTGTAGAGTACTATATGGTGAAGCCGGAAGAAGATAAAGTCTACTCAAAACTTTCATATTCCAGGTTGTTCAAGCCGTTAAATTGGGTTATCTCTTCAGGCATATATACTGACTCCATCGATGAGGCTGTTCAGTTAAAAAGAGATGAACTTTCCGATCAGCTTGCCGGAATAATATATAAGGTGATCGGTATTTCATTCATTCTTCTTATACTGGGATTGTGGATCGGTTTCTATTTCAGCAATCAAATTGTTGATGCTATTGTGGGTGTAAGAGATCGCTTGATTTTGCTTTCCAAAGGGAGGAAAGTAGCTAAAATCGAAAGAGTAAGGAAAGATGAGATAGGAGATATGACTGCTTCGTTAAATCAGCTGGTAGACAGTTCAGTTAGCTATACAAAATTTGCAATTGAGATAAGTCGTGGAAATCTAGCAGGTGATTTTGGAGACTTTGATGATGAAAATGTGCTGGGCAGCCAGCTTGAACGGATGCGAAGAAACCTGAGACAGGTTGTATCAGAAACCAATGAAGCATTACACGAGGCAGGTGATCAGGGAAATTTAAAAGCTCGTATCTCAACAGATGAGAAAAGTGGTGTGTGGAAGGAAATGGCCGAATCAGTAAATAATCTTTTGAGTTCAGTTTCAGAGCCTATTTTTGAAGTAAACAGGGTGGCGAATGCAATGGCTGAAGGGGACCTTTCTCAAAGGATGGAAACCAGCAGCAAAGGTGATATCCAGTTGTTGACAGATAACCTAAATCTTGCATTGAATCAATTGAATGCGTTGCTTTTTGATAGTGTTGCAATAACAAAAAACGTGGAGGAATCTGCCGCTGAAATGCTTGTGACTGGTGAGGAAATGTCAAGAAGCACCGGAGAAATAGCTTCTGCCACCAGCCAGATGAGCAGTGGGGCTCAATCTCAAGTGCAAAAAGTGGATGAGTCCTCACAATTGATCGAGGGGGTTTTGAGTACTTCCAACGATATGAGGCAAAAGGCTCAAGCCATCAACGAAGCTGCAAAATTAGGATCGGAAAAAAGTCAGAAGGGTGGAGGAATGCTAAATGAGCTTAAAATGAGCATTTCCGATATAATCAAATACACCACAAAGAGTAGCCAATCAATCGAAGTGCTGAAAGGGAGGTCTAATGAAATTAATCAAGTACTATCTGTCATTACCGAAATCGCCTCTCAGACAAATTTGTTGGCACTGAATGCAGCGATCGAAGCGGCGCAAGCAGGCGATGCAGGTCGCGGGTTTGCCGTAGTGGCAGAGGAAATAAGGAAGCTGGCAGAAGATTCACGGAAATCTGCAACCAGAATTGAACAACTCATATCTGACGTTCAAAAGGACACGCTCGAAACTTCAAAGACAATGAATGAAATGAGTGAGCGTGTACAATCTGGAACAGCAGTTTCAAGTGCTGCCCTAGAAATATTCCATGAAATAACTGAATCTTCTAATAATACTTTGGTGCTGTCAGAAGAGATTGTCTCTGCAAGTGAAAATCAATTGAAGCGAATTCAGGATGTCGTTGTGATCATTGAAGGAGTAGTCGTCATTGCAGAACAAACTGCAGCTGGAACAGAAGAGGTAGCTAGTTCGGCGACAGAGCTAGCCTCAGGGATGGAAAATTATAAAACCAAGTCTACCAACCTATCTGAGATGGCTTCTGGTTTAAAAACCGAGCTTTCCAAGTTTAAGCTACAATCTTAGAAAGATTTAAAATGTAACTTTAAGAAAGAAATTAACGGCAGGTATGGTTCTATCAAATGAACGGCCGTATCCTGGGATAGAATAGACTTCAACAGGCGATTGCCTATCATATTCAGCCATGACTCTGAGTCTCAAATTCACTCCTATTGTGAACAGGTCAGTCAGCTTTTGATCAGAATAAACAACTACCTCATACCAGGTGGCTTTTAAATCTTCACGAATAATATTTTGGATAAAATCACCTTGAGCTCCGCTGGGACTTTCTATGAAAATACGGCCATCTTCTGTAAATGTAGATGATGCATATCTGAAAGATATTCCTATCTTATTCTTTGCAAGAAATTGGCTGTAATATCCGGCACCAATCCGGTAATAAAATCCTTCACTTTCGTAGATGCCGTTTGAATAGGCGCCTTCAGGAGATAAGGTGGCTTGACCAGCTTCTATTATTAGTGGGAATTTTTCCAGAAAGAGTATTTCTATGCCTCCTTCATACTTTGTCTCAAAGTTGGTTGGTATTGTAAGTAGCTTGCCATAGTCAAGGTATAATGATGGCGATACCAGACGTTTGACAACCACTGAATCTGCATCCTCGGTTTGTGCAAAGCTTCCTAAAACCAGGATCAGGCTAAAAATAAAAAGTAAACGATGCTTCGCCATCTATGCAATTTTCTTCACAGTTATCAAAAGAATCAAAAGTAGTGGAAACCACTTGGATGTTTTCAGCTCGAATGAGCACATTTCTTTGCTCATCAATTTCCTGAATGTTGTCATAAGCTAGCTCCACTGTCTCTGTCTTACCTGCAATGGTAATTTCATATTGAGTAAAGCTGCCATCAAAAGCAAGCGGAATACTCCAAGCTGTCGCGCTATCTGTATAGGTAAGTAAGTTACTTGCACCTAATATCTCTATCTGATCCACAAGCAGCAACCCTGATGAAATTGTCGTTTTAGTGGTGTTAAAAATTGCACTTAAGGAGTCAGCATCTTTGTTTAAAGTCGCATAAAACGTAGAGTCGACCTGCCTTGAAGATATCCATTGCTCAAGATCCGATTTTTCACTTGTAAAATCGCCACCATTCGAAATTGCTACATTCACCTTATCCAAACTATCTCTAAGGGCCAGAAGTGAATCCTTATTCGCATTAAGCGATGAATCATTAAACGCGAAAACGGCTAAACTATCATCCAAAGCATTGATACTATCCTGATTGATAAAGACGAAAGAAACTGTCGGTTCAAAAGAAATTGAATCGCAATCATCGCAAGGATCGCATGCAACAATGACTAGAAAAAGACTAAAAATGATAAGACAATTTTTCACTCGTTTCGCTTCTATATCGGGTCTACGTCAAATACCACGCCAACGCTTTTGAATGCAGGCATCTGCTTCATCAACTGCTCAACAGATCTTAAGTATTCTTTAACAGCCGGCAAGTTAATGCCTTGTTTTTCAATTTTCAATGTGATTTCATGAAGGAACATGTTTCTGATCTTACCAATCAATGGCTCCACCGGACCAATCATGCGCTGATTGCCTAGATTTTTTCGGATGTCTGCTGCAAAGAAGTTTGCAGCTTGAAATGAGACAATTTTCTCACGATGTTTAAATGTAATATTGATTAAACGAGTGAAAGGTGGATAGTGAAAACGCTCACGTTCCATGATTTCCCATTGGAAAAATGCCTTATAGTTGTCATTTCTGGCACGCTGTAATAACTCTTGATCTGGATCATTAGTTTGCACAATGACTTTACCTTCTTTAGATTTTCGACCTGCTCTTCCACTCACTTGCGTTATCAGATGATAGGCGCGCTCATGAGACCTAAAATCCGGAAAATGGATCATACGATCAGTATCGAAAATGCCTACCAAATTCACTCGATCAAAGTCCAGTCCTTTGCTGACCATTTGAGTGCCCACCAGAATGTCGACTTCACCATCTTCAAAAGCCTCGATGATGCGTTGATATCCATATTTGCTTCTGGTGGTATCAAGATCCATACGCTGAACAATGGCTTGCGGGAATAGTAATTTCAATTCTTCTTCTAGCTCCTCAGTTCCAAATCCAACATTGCGAAGTTCTGTTCTCCCGCAATGTAGGCAGTCGCTGTACATACTTTGATTGTATCCACAGTAGTGACACACCAGCTTATGATTGTATTGATGATAGGTAAGACTTACGGCACAATTTGGACATTTTGGAATGGTGCTACAATTGTCGCAGGTGATGTAGGAAGCATATCCACGCCTGTTTTGAAACAGAATTACCTGTTCTTTTTTGCGCAAAGATTCTTGTATCGCGTCCACTAAAACAGATGTGAAATTGCCTTTTAGTTTTCGTTGCTTTCGTTCCCTGCTTACATTGGCGAATTCCATCTTTGGATGATAGGCTTCTCCATATCTTGTCATCAATTCAACCAATCCATATTTTCCATCAAGTGCGTTTTGATAGCTTTCCATTGAAGGGGTAGCGGTGCCAAGCAAAACTTTGGCTGAATGCTTAGTGGCTAGGTAAATAGCTGAATCTCGTGCATGATATCTAGGCGCTGGTTCAAATTGTTTGTAAGATGGTTCATGCTCTTCATCTACGATAATCAGACCAAGGTCAGAGAAGGGGAGAAAGACCGCACTTCTTACACCGACCACAAAAAGATATTCCTTATTCAATACTTTTTGCCACACTTCTACACGCTCACTGTCCGAATATCTGGAATGATATACTCCAAATGAATTTCCAAAAATGTGATGAAGGCGAGCAATGATTTGAGTTGTTAAAGCAATCTCTGGGAGGAGGTACAACACTTGCTTCCCATTATCCACTTGCTTCCTAATCAACTCTACAAATATCTCTGTTTTGCCACTTCCGGTTATTCCATGCAGCAGGACCGTATGATGCTCTTCAAAAGACTGGACAATAAGCCTTCGGCTATGTTCCTGTTGTTGACTTAATTTAATAGTTCCAAACGTGCTGTTCTTGTCAGATGGAAGTCGTGAAACCACCTCTTCCCACTCGGTCAGTATCTCGTTTTTAATTAATGTTTTTAGTGAGGATGTGCTGATATCTTCTGCAAGCAACTGGGATCTTAAGATACCTCGTTCATTCGAACCCACTGAATCGAGCACAGGTACATCTCGTAAATAAGCGAGAAGCACATTTTGCTGCTTAGGTTTTGATTCAAGCTCATTCATCAATCCTTCTAGCATACCTACTTCTAAGTAGGAATCTGCGATTCTAATGCGCTTGACTTTCTTAGGCTGGTACTTGTCTTTCACTTTCTCAAAAAGATCAATCAAGCCAATCTCCGAAAGCTTTTTAAGTACACGTTGAGGCTGCTTGAGTCCGAGTAACTCACCCACATCTCGCATAGTCAGGTCATTCCCTTCCAAAGCGCTAAGTAGCTGCCATTCTCGGTCATCAACTTCCGCATCATCAGGATCAATATCAGGATTTAGACTAACGAATGATTCACTGGATAACTTAAGGGCCGCTGGCAAGGCCGCATTCATAACTTCCCCAATGGAACATATATAATAGCGCGACATCCATTGAAAGAAAAGGAGCTGCTTTTCATTGATGATTGGGGCGTCATCAAGCACATCAAGGAGATCCTTAGGCTGATATCCATCTACAGAATCATGGTGTGTTTTGAGAACAATCCCGGTATAAATTTTCTTCTTACCGAAGGATACGACTACTCGGGAACCAGAGAAAACTGTACCTCTAAATTCCGGTGGAATAGCGTAGGTAAACGTCCCGCTGAGTGGGAGAGGTAGGATGACTTCACAATATTGGTTTTGTAGACTCAAGACTATTCGAAGCTACAATTTTCTACCAAAATCAATATCAGTTTGCTTCGATTTGTGATAATGCCTCCTTTACAGTTGTTACGGGTCTCTTGCAAGACTTATTATAACAGATGTAAATGGTGGTTTCACCATTCATGGCTGTTTTCATTTCAAAAGGAGGGAGGTCTGTTTCTTCTGTTGATGCTGAAATGATCTTATTCGGTAGGAATTGCTCATTAATTTCATTGGCAAATTCCTTGGCTTGAGGCCCTACGATGATCACTTCAGCAAACGAGCCGGCAAGTTCCATGGCTAACATGGCCCAGTTGCTCATATATTCTGGCTCCTGAATGATAAGTTCCCTTACTTGAGCTAATATAGATTGACCTTTCTGCACCATTTCGTCATCGTAAAGGTGAGTTCCCAGATGCACAAGGTTCCACGCCATGATTGAGTTGGAAGAGGGAATCACATTGTCAAACAACTCCTTTTTTCTCGCAATCAGATTAGCGTTTGCTTCACTACTGAAATAATACAGGTTTTCACTTTCATCGAAGAAGACTTCTTCAACTCGCTTGGTTAAGGTGTGAGCTAACTCTAAATAAGTTCGATCTGAGGTAGTCTCATAATGTTTGATGAAAGATTGAATAACTGCTGCATAATCTTCCATGAAACCTTCCAGATCCTTATCAGGAAATCGATAGAGTTTACCACCTTTTACCAGGCTTTTAATGAAATTGGCATTGGTATTTGCCAACTCCAGAATCGAAGAGTCTTGTAACGCCTGATACGATTCAGTAAGTCCTGATAATGTTAAACCATTCCACCCGGCTATGAGCTTGTTGTCCAATCCGGGGCGTATTCGTGTTTCCCTTTTTGACAAAGCTTCTTGCTTGAATTGACTGATGATTGCATTGAATTCATCCTTAGATAGGTTGTATTTCTTCTGCAGCTCAGGTTCCGAAGCAACTACTCTAAGTGCATTCTTTCCTTCCCAATTGCCACTTTTTTTGATGTCATAATAATCAGAAAGTAGTTCTATGTTTTCTCCGGCAATTTTTGCCAGCTCATCATGTGTCCAAACATAAAACTTGCCTTCTTCACCTTCACTGTCAGCATCCAAAGCCGAATAGAAGCCACCGGATTCATCTAGCATCTCACGCTTCAACCATTCAATGGTCTCATATATTGTTGTCTTGAATTTTGGATTTCTGGAAAGCTTAAACCCACTGGCGTACAAGCTTAGCAACTGTCCATTATCGTAGAGCATTTTCTCGAAGTGAGGAACATGCCACTCTTCATCCGTACTATAGCGAGCGAATCCACCACCAATATGATCGTAAATACCTCCATTGGCTATTTTTTCAAGAGTGAATTCGAAATGATTTCTGGCAGTCTCATTATCAGTTATGGTACTATATGCAGCCAAATATTGCCATACCGAAGGCATTGGAAATTTAGGAGATTTTTTAATTCCGCCATCTGTTGAATCGAACTTTTTAGCTAGGTTTTGATAGGCAGTATCTATCTCTTCCTCAGTGAGCTTATAGGCTGTTCCTTCCAGCTTATACTTTTCCGACTCTTTGGCTTGCAAACTCCTGGTAAATTCATCTGCTGATTCGTCAATTTTAGCTCGATTCTTTTCAAAAGCATCTGCTACGCTTGTAAGTAGGTTGCTCCACCCTTGTTTTGGAAAATACGTTCCGCCATAAAATGGTTTCTGATCCGGTGTAAGGAAAACATTCAGCGGCCAGCCTCCTTGAAGTCCCATGGCTTGCACAGCATCCATATATACCTGATCAACATCTGGACGCTCTTCTCTATCAACCTTAATGTTGATAAAGTATTTGTTCATAATATTAGCTATAGCAGTATCTTCAAAAGATTCTTTCTCCATTACATGGCACCAGTGACAGCTTGAATAGCCAATACTCACAAGTATGGGTTTGTCTTCTTTTTTTGCCTGATCTAAAGCTTCCTTCCCCCATTCTTGCCAATCTACCGGGTTATGTGCGTGCTGCTGAAGGTATGGACTGGTTGAATCGACAAGTTTGTTGGTATGTTCAAACATCTCATTTTGACTTTTAGGTTGACAGGCGAATACAAACAGGAATATGATGAAAGGAATTCTCATTGAATGTTGATTTTACAAATAGAGTTTCTATGCAAGAATAAATAGTAGCGAAATTAAGTGTACAATGAGTATACAAAGTTCTTTTCCGCTCAAATATCATCCTATATGATTTGTCATTGATTTATTCTTGGATCGAATATGAAATTAATGCGAAAAGGGAGGCCCCACCAAAATCCCTGTTGGCCATCAGGTTTTTCACATGATTTAGCTCAATTGATTTCATACAAATTTTCAACATACTCCACATTTTATTATGCAACAACAAAGAAAAACAATTAAAATTGGGTACATCATTTTTTTTATGATGTGCGCTTGTTTCAAATTGATCGCACAACCCAACTTTTCTACACCTCCTTCAGAAAATTTTGTCACTTCAACTGGTTTTGAAATTACAGCGGGTATTGATGAAACGGGATTTATAAATTTTGTTGTATTACCTTCAGGATCTCCTTTTCCAAGTTCAGCTGAGGTAGTTGCTGAGGCTACCAATCCTGGAAGTACTTCGATAGGTGCTATTAATAGTGGTTCAGTCGGTGTAACAGCAAATAATCCAGGGTTTCGATTTTTCTCTGGTTTGTCACCATCGACCACTTATGATGTTTACGTGGTAGGTGAAGATCAGTTAGGAAATGCACAAGCTACAGCAACCTTTTTGCAGGTAACAACATCTGCATCAGATGTTACACCACCATCATTTTCTACGGCACCATCCGCAAGTAACTTAGCTGGGACAGGCTTTGATATTACAGCTGCCATAGATGAAGCCGGTTTCATAAATTATGTTGTATTAGCGGTCGGTTCGCCAATGCCTAGTGCCTCGGATGTGGTAGCAGAAGCACTTAATCCTGGGAGTGTACTTGGATCAATCGCAGCTGGATGGATTCCAGCTTCAGCGACTACCTTAGAAACCCTAACTGTTTCAGGTTTGACTGTGTCAACAACGTATGATGTCTACATTGTAGCCGAAGACAATAGCGGTAATCTCCAGTCCAGTCCAACACTGATAACGGTAACCACGACCTCCGGTGGAGGAGGAGGATCAGCTCCTGTCTTTCAGAACTCAACACCTTCGGCAAGCAATATCACAAGTAGTTCTTTTGATTTGACAGTTAACATGGATGTTACAGGCTATGTTTCATATGTAGCACTACCATCAGGTTCGGCAGCACCAAGTTCAAATCAGGTAGTTAACGGACAAGATGCCGATGATAATTTTGTATTGATATCGAATGGATTCCCAATAACCACCGCAGATACTGATGAGGCTTTGCCAGTAACAGGTCTGTCAGCCTCCACAACGTATGATGTCTACATAGTAGCTGATGACAATGGTGGTAATCTCCAGTCCAGCCCAACACTGATAACGGTAACCACGACCTCCGGTGGTGGAGGAGGATCAGCTCCGGTCTTCCAGAATTCAACACCTTCGGTAAGCAATATCACAAGTAGTTCTTTTGATTTGACAGTTAACATGGATGTTACAGGCTATGTTTCATATGTAGCACTACCATCAGGTTCGGCAGCACCAAGTTCAAATCAGGTAGTTAACGGACAAGATGCCGATGATAATTTTGTATTGATATCGAATGGATTCCCAATAACCACCGCAGATACTGATGAGGCTTTGCCAGTAACAGGTCTGTCAGCCTCCACAACGTATGATGTCTACATAGTAGCTGATGACAATGGTGGTAATCTCCAGTCCAGCCCAACACTGATAACGGTAACCACGACCTCCGGTGGAGGAGGAGGATCAGCTCCGGTCTTCCAGAATTCAACACCTTCGGTAAGCAATATCACAAGTAGTTCTTTTGATTTGACAGTTAACATGGATGTTACCGGCTATGTTTCATATGTAGCACTACCATCAGGT
This sequence comes from Cytophagaceae bacterium, assembly GCA_006969745.1. Lineage (GTDB taxonomy): Bacteria > Bacteroidota > Bacteroidia > Cytophagales > Cyclobacteriaceae > Ekhidna. The sequence goes on along the minus strand of CP030886.1, from coordinate 303,540 downwards.
TCGGCAGCACCAAGTTCAAATCAGGTAGTTAACGGACAAGATGCCGATGATAATTTTGTATTGATCTCGAATGGCTTCCCAATAACCACCGCAGATACTGATGAGGATTTGCCAGTAACAGGTCTGTCAGCCTCCACAACGTATGATGTCTACATAGTAGCCGATGACAATGGTGGTAATCTCCAGTCCAGTCCAACATCGATAACGGTAACCACGACCTCCGGTGGAGGAGGAGGATCAGCTCCGGTCTTCCAGAATTCAACACCTTCGGCAAGTAATATCACAAGTAGTTCTTTTGACTTGACTGTTAACCTGGATGTTACCGGCTATGTTTCATATGTAGCACTACCATCAGGTTCGGCAGCACCAAGTTCAAATCAGGTAGTTAACGGACAAGATGCCGATGATAATTTTGTATTGATCTCGAATGGATCCCCAATAACCACCGCAGATACTGATGAGGATTTGCCAGTAACAGGCCTGTCAGCCTCCACAACGTATGATGTCTACATAGTAGCTGATGACAATGGTGGTAATCTCCAGTCCAGCCCAACACTGATAACGGTAACCACGACCTCCGGTGGAGGAGGAGGATCAGCTCCGGTCTTCCAGAATTCAACACCTTCGGCAAGTAATATCACAAGTAGTTCTTTTGACTTGACTGTTAACCTGGATGTTACCGGCTATGTTTCATATGTAGCACTACCATCAGGTTCGGCAGCACCAAGTTCAAATCAGGTAGTTAACGGACAAGATGCCGATGATAATTTTGTATTGATCTCGAATGGATCCCCAATAACCACCGCAGATACTGATGAGGATTTGCCAGTAACAGGCCTGTCAGCCTCCACAACGTATGATGTCTACATAGTAGCTGATGACAATGGTGGTAATCTCCAGTCCAGCCCAACACTGATAACGGTAACCACGACCTCCGGTGGAGGAGGAGGATCAGCTCCGGTCTTCCAGAATTCAACACCTTCGGCAAGTAATATCACAAGTAGTTCTTTTGACTTGACTGTTAACCTGGATGTTACCGGCTATGTTTCATATGTAGCACTACCATCAGGTTCGGCAGCACCAAGTTCAAATCAGGTAGTTAACGGACAAGATGCCGATGATAATTTTGTATTGATCTCGAATGGATCCCCAATAACCACCGCAGATACTGATGAGGATTTGCCAGTAACAGGTCTGTCAGCCTCCACAACGTATGATGTCTACATAGTAGCTGATGACAATGGTGGTAATCTCCAGTCCAGCCCAACACTGATAACGGTAACCACGACCTCCGGTGGAGGAGGAGGATCAGCTCCGGTCTTCCAGAATTCAACACCTTCGGTAAGCAATATCACAAGTAGTTCTTTTGATTTGACAGTTAACATGGATGTTACCGGCTATGTTTCATATGTAGCACTACCATCAGGTTCGGCAGCACCAAGTTCAAATCAGGTAGTTAACGGACAAGATGCCGATGATAATTTTGTATTGATCTCGAATGGCTTCCCAATAACCACCGCAGATACTGATGAGGATTTGCCAGTAACAGGCCTGTCAGCCTCCACAACGTATGATGTCTACATAGTAGCTGATGACAATGGTGGTAATCTCCAGTCCAGCCCAACACTGATAACGGTAACCACGACCTCCGGTGGAGGAGGAGGATCAGCTCCGGTCTTCCAGAATTCAACACCTTCGGCAAGTAATATCACAAGTAGTTCTTTTGACTTGACTGTTAACCTGGATGTTACCGGCTATGTTTCATATGTAGCACTACCATCAGGTTCGGCAGCACCAAGTTCAAATCAGGTAGTTAACGGACAAGATGCCGATGATAATTTTGTATTGATCTCGAATGGCTTCCCAATAACCACCGCAGATACTGATGAGGATTTGCCAGTAACAGGTCTGTCAGCCTCCACAACGTATGATGTCTACATAGTAGCCGATGACAATGGTGGTAATCTCCAGTCCAGCCCAACATCGATAACGGTAACCACGACCTCCGGTGGAGGAGGAGGATCAGCTCCGGTCTTCCAGAATTCAACACCTTCGGCAAGTAATATCACAAGTAGTTCTTTTGACTTGACTGTTAACCTGGATGTTACCGGCTATGTTTCATATGTAGCACTACCATCAGGTTCGGCAGCACCAAGTTCAAATCAGGTAGTTAACGGACAAGATGCCGATGATAATTTTGTATTGATCTCGAATGGATCCCCAATAACCACCGCAGATACTGATGAGGATTTGCCAGTAACAGGCCTGTCAGCCTCCACAACGTATGATGTCTACATAGTAGCTGATGACAATGGTGGTAATCTCCAGTCCAGTCCAACACTGATAACGGTAACCACGACCTCCGGTGGAGGAGGAGGATCAGCTCCGGTCTTCCAGAATTCAACACCTTCGGCAAGTAATATCACAAGTAGTTCTTTTGACTTGACTGTTAACCTGGATGTTACCGGCTATGTTTCATATGTAGCACTACCATCAGGTTCGGCAGCACCAAGTTCAAATCAGGTAGTTAACGGACAAGATGCCGATGATAATTTTGTATTGATCTCGAATGGATCCCCAATAACCACCGCAGATACTGATGAGGATTTGCCAGTAACAGGCCTGTCAGCCTCCACAACGTATGATGTCTACATAGTAGCTGATGACAATGGTGGTAATCTCCAGTCCAGTCCAACACTGATAATGGTAACCACGACCTCCGGTGGTGGCGGTGATGTTACGCCACCGGTATTCACGGTGGGTCCGTTGGCCAACAATGTTGTATCTTATGGTTTTGATTTGGAATTGACTTTGGATGAGGATGGAGTTGTGTATTACGTAGTTCTCCCAGATGGTTCGGCTGCTCCGAGTGCTATTCAGGTTTCAAATTTTGAGGATTCCAATGGTGATCCTGTAGCTATTGGAGGTCAACAAAATGCAAACGAATTGGTAGACTTGGTGATCAACTTCAACGGTTTAACTCCATCTACGAGTTTAGACATATATGTTGTGGCAGAAGATAACTCAGGTAATCTTCAGGTGACACCTTCATTAGTAGAGGTTACCACAGCAGTCGGAGATGTAACGCCCCCTTCATTTGATTTAGGTCCTCAATCGAATAATATAGGGTTGACAGGTTTTGATATTGAAGGACAATTGAATGAACAAGGTGAGATCTATTTTGTAGTCTTAACTTCAGGAGCACCAGTACCTTCCACCGCCCAGGTTGTAACGCAGGTGGATGGGGCTGGTGATCCGGCGACTTACGCTTCTAATGCAAGCACCTCTTCATCATCACCATATGCGTTCAGTGTTAATGCTGCAGGGCTTACAGCCTCAACAACCTATGATGTATATGTGGTAGCTATGGATCTACCAGGAAATACAAGTACACCTGCTTATTTTAGTGTGACAACAACAGCCGGCGGAGGTGGTGGCGATGTTACACCACCAGTATTAACAGCAGGTCCTCAAGCCTCAAATATTACATCATCAAGTTTTGATATAATATCGACTTTAGATGAAGATGGTGTTGTATTTGTTGTTGTATTACCAGATGGCTCTGACCAGCCAAGCCCGGAGGATGTTAAGGCTGAAGCATTAGCAGTTCAGGATGAAGGATTGGCACCAAGTTCGGTGATTGCCAGAGCATTATCTGCAGGGTATAGCTCTGACCTTGGATTTGGGACGTCTTTTTCTGTAGGCAGCTTGTATTCCTCATCAGATTATGATGTTTATGTTATAGCGGAAGATATATCTGCTCCTTCTAATATCCAGACTTTAGTTACCAAGGTTGATGTTTCTACGCTTGGTCCGGCTTCAGGTGGAGATGACACTCCTCCTGTATTTCAGAACGCCACTCCCTCAATCTCCAACATCACATCGAGTAGCGTCGACATCTCGGTAGAGTTAGATGAGGTAAGCGTCGTTCATGTAGTAGCATTACCCGACGGAGCAACCCCACCTAATAATGCTCAGGTAGTTGCTGGTTTGGACGGGAATGCCAATACTGGAGTGTCAAACACCTTAATTGATGTAACCTTCTCAGGACAGGAATACACAGAAACCTTAAGCGGTTTAGAGCCATCTTCGGATTATGACATATATGTTGTAGCGAAAGATTCTGAAGTACCTCCTAATTATCAGATTGTTCCAGTGTTGGTGGAGATGACAACTGCTCCATCTAATGATGCCCCAGTCCTTGCTGCAATCGGAGATCAGGCAGTGGATGAAGGTGTTGAATTGACTTTCACAGCTGTTGCCACAGATGCGGACCTTCCTGCTCAAGTGCTTACCTATAGTCTGGATGCGACTTCATTGGGCGAAGGCATGACGATAAACGCAAGCTCCGGTGAGTTTAGCTGGACTCCTGGCGAAGCACAAGATGGAGCACATACTGTGACAGTGACCGTGAGTGACGGTATAGCGACGGATTCAGAAATGATTACAGTGACGGTGAATGAGGTGAATGAAGACCCAGTCCTTACTGCAATTGGCGATCAGTCAGTGGATGAAGGTGTTGAATTGACCTTCACAGCTGTAGCCACAGACGCGGACCTTCCTGCTCAAGTGCTTACCTATAGTCTGGATGCGACTTCATTGGGCGAAGGCATGGCGATAAACGCAAGCTCCGGGGAGTTTAGCTGGACTCCTGGCGAAGCACAAGATGGAGCACATACTGTGACAGTGACCGTGAGTGACGGTACAGCGACGGATTCAGAAATGATTACAGTGACGGTGAATGAGGTGAATGAAGACCCAGTCTTTACTGCAATTGGCGATCAGGCAGTGGATGAAGGTGTTGAATTGACCTTCACAGCTGTTGCCACAGACGCGGACCTTCCTGCTCAGGTGCTTACCTATAGTCTGGATGCGACTTCATTGGGCGAAGGCATGACGATAAACGCAAGCTCCGGTGAGTTTAGCTGGACTCCTGGCGAAGCACAAGATGGAGCACATACTGTGACAGTGACCGTGAGCGACGGCACAGTGACGGATGAAGAAACGATTACAGTGACGGTGAATGAGGTGAATGAAGCTCCGGTCCTTACTGCAATCGGAGATCAGACAGTGGATGAAGGAGTTGAATTGACCTTCACAGCTGTTGCCACAGATGCGGACCTTCCTGCTCAAGTGCTTACCTATGGTCTGGATGCGACTTCATTGGGCGAAGGCATGACGATAAATGCAAGCTCCGGTGAGTTTAGCTGGACTCCTGGCGAAGCACAAGATGGAGCACATACTGTGACAGTGACCGTGAGTGATGGCACAGAGATGGATGAAGAAACGATTACAGTGACGGTGAATGAGGTGAATGAAGCTCCGGTCCTTACTGCAATCGGAGATCAGACAGTGGATGAAGGAGTTGAATTGACCTTCACAGCTGTTGCCACAGACGCGGACCTTCCTGCTCAGGTGCTTACCTATAGTCTGGATGCGACTTCATTGGGCGAAGGTATGACGATAAACGCAAGCTCAGGTGAGTTTAGCTGGACACCAGGAAAAAATCAGAATGGTGCGCATTCAGTCATATTAACTGTGAGTGATGGTGAAGCTTCAGACGAATTAAATTTTATGATTTCTGTTGAAAATGTTCTTGGATTTGATAGCAATGTTCAATTAAGAGTATATCCAAACCCAACCAAGGACTATTTCAGGATTTCAGGATTTAATAATGATAAACTATTGGTTGAAGTTTATGACTTGAATGGTGCAGAACATAAGATAACGCATGAAAATCAGCACTACAATGTTTCTCATTTAGCATCTGGTACCTACTTCATCTACATAAAAGATCAAGCTGGACAGTTAGTATCAAAGCAAAGAATAGTGAAAATGAAGTGATGTATTTGAAAAGTAACTAAGGAAGCGATAGCTAAGGTTATTGCGTTAGGGTGGTTCTAGGAACCACCTTTTTTTATTTGATCTTTTATTTGAACAATTTCATCATTCACATCAATTTTCTTATTCAATTCTATCAATCTCTCCATGGTACTTTTCAAGAAGGTCTGATGTGCGGGGGATTGAGGTTGGAATGGTTTATGGTTAAGCGAAGCTTTGATTTTATTCCACTCCGTTAAGGTGTCTATAGATTCATTATTAAAGTAGGTCTGGTAGAACCGCTTCCAGATATACTCAATGGCCACTTTGGATGGATGAATCAAGTCGCTTTCGTAAAATCTATAATCTCGTAATTCATCTACAAGAATCTCATATGAGGGAAAATATTTTACATCGTCATGCATCTCACAAATTGAGTGCAAAGTATCCAACAGAATAGCTTTGCTACGATTATTTTCAATGAGGCCGTCTTTTATATGTCTCACCGGACTAACCGTAAAAATGATTTTCATTTTTGGATTAATCGAATGAAGATGTTCATGCATTTTATGAAATTCATCTATTATCTCGCTTCTATTCAATAGTCGTTTGGTAAAGCTTGAAGGAGTCACTTTATGGCAGTTAGCTACAACTCCAAATTCTTTATGTTCATAGCTTAAAGCAGTACCTACTGTGATTACTAGCCAATTGGTAGTTTGGAGATATGTCTGAAGACCTAATCTCTTTTGTTGGAATAGGGCGTCAGTTTCATCTGCTTCAAGACTAGAAATAGTACCATGTGCATCCCAGTGATAGAAAACGTCCTGACTTTGAATAATTCTATTTTCACTTATGTCGTCTGCTATTAATCTAAAAATGGATTGAGGATTGTATATGGTCCCAAAAGGATTAGAAAGAACATTGAATTTATTCTCGCTTAGATTTTTGCCAATTTCATCTGAAAAACAAGAACCCATCAAGCAAATGGAGTCTGATAATGTTATCTTCTCTGGGGATTTCGGAATGTTAAATTCTAACTTAAACAATGTTAAATTCTTTATGCTAAGTTAGATTTTAGTCGTCGGCTTTCAAACTAACCATTATTGGTCTGTGGTCGGAAACTGTGGTTAGATAGTCTGCTACACAATCATCCAGTCGTATTGTTTTAGAGGCAGTGAGGTTATCGCACAATTCGTTAGTTATGAGGATATGATCTATATGACTAGGGCAAAATGGAGCTCCTGTGCAAGGATAGCTGTAGTTTTTGCTATCTCCTAGATAGATAGGCAAGTCTGCAAAAGCGTAGTTTTGCGAATCCAGAATGAAATTGGAAAAGGATGATCCGTTATCAAAATCCTCATTCCAATCGCCTAGAATGATCAATTCATCATTTGAATAATTATCATCTATATAGTCTTTGAGTCGTATACTGGCTGCAGCTCTTCGGCTTTCAGAGCCATCACAGCATTTAAGGTGAATATTTATCAGTTTAACTCTCAGGCCGTTGGAATGTGTAATATCTAATTCTACAGGCTCTCTGGGAAAGGGTGTTGTTTCGCCTGAAAACAGTAGTGTAGGAGCGGTGATACTTGTGATCTCGGATGTTTTGTAAATGAAGGCCAGTTCAATACTACCTCTGACATCCACCGCCATACCATCATACCCTTCTATTGAATTAACAAGTGAAGTGAAAGTATTCACGTCACTAATTTCTTGCAAAGCATAGATATCTGCATCAAGCTCTCTAATTATCGTTGCAACTATACCTGCTGTCACATCTGCCATAGGAAACCGCTCAATGTTCCATGTTACTACTTCGAGTTCATCACTGGATAGGGCAGGTGAGCACTGAAGTGTACCTACGTCATAGTCCTTGTCTCCACATGGGCCAACAATGAGTAGCTCTTCCCCCTCATCTTCAACGGGGTTCATCACCGGATCGGGATCATCGGTGCCGCATGCAATTAGCAGGCATGCGAAACTCAATGCAATTGAAATGGTGGATTTCATAAGTCAAAGTTCATAAAAAAACCCTGAACCTTACGGAACAGGGTTTTATATATCTATTATTAATTAGCCTATTCAGCAACCACCTTTACTTGAATCGGATGGTGAACTTCTTTGTGCAGATCAAGAATTGCAGTGTATTCACCTACTTCTTTGATTTTTTGCTCAAATGAAACTCTTTTTCTATCTACTTCATGACCCTGAGCAGCTAGTGCTTCAGCAACCTGAATAGGAGTGATAGCTCCAAAGATTTTACCGCTTTCACCAGCTTTTGTCTTAATCTCAAGTGTCAATTCGCCAATTTTCTTAGCAATCCCCTCAGCATCTTTTCTTGCTTTCTCAGCCTTGTGAGCAGCCTGACGAATGTTTTCGCTGATCATCTTTTTGTTAGAATCACTAGCAAGAATCGCCATTCCTCTCGGGATCAGAAAGTTTCTGCCGTATCCCGGCTTCACTTCAACTGTATCGTTTTTGTAGCCAAGACCTTGTATATCTTCTCTTAGTATTACTTCCATGTCAGTACTTATTTAAGGGAATCTCCAACATACGGCATCAAAGCCAGGTGTCTTGATCTTTTGATCGCCTGAGACACTTTTCTCTGATACTTCAGGCTCGTACCTGTAAGTCTTCGAGGAAGGATCTTACCTTGCTCGTTCACAAACTTCAGCAGGAAATCAGGATCTTTGTAATCGATGTACTTGATTCCGTTCTTTTTGAATCGGCAGTACTTATCCTTTTTCTGCTCTCTGTTTATTGGTTCGTTCTGTAATGTCATTTGGCTGCCTCCTTCTTGTTTTCTTTATTCTTATTGAATTCGCCTTTCTTTCTACGCTCGTTATAAATAACCGCGTGCTTGTCTAGTGTAGTGGTGAGAAATCTCATTACTGCCTCGTCTCTCCTGTATTCTGTCTCCAGCTTAGCAATTAGTTCAGGCTCTGATCGGAATTCAAACAGCTGATAAAACCCGGTGGTTTTGTGCTGAATAGGGTAGGCAAGCTTGCGCAATCCCCAGTTCTCTTCGTTAACAAGCTCGGCGCCGTTATCAGTTAGAACTTTCTTGAATTTTCCGACAGTATCCTTCATCTGAGCTTCAGACAAAACGGGAGTCAAAATGAATACCGTCTCGTAATTCTTCATCATGTTTTAATTAAATTAAGAACTAATGTTTTAAAAATGAGGTGCAAAAGTAACTAATTCTAAAGAACTAGCAATGACTTCCTGAAAGTAATATTTGGGCGTCTGAGCGGGCTATCCGCTTTATCTCCTTCGTTTCACTTCGGAGGATGCCGCTGCTATCCCTGACGCGAGCTACTGCAATAGTGTTTAATCTTGTCACGCTGAATTTGTTTCAGCAACTGTTGATATCATAGAAAGACCCTGAAATAAATTCAGGGTGACACCTAATTAAGCCATAACTAGAAAAAGCCTATCAACTTGAAGCTTGCAACTTATTTCACCATAAATGACCCCTTGCCCATGAGGTAGTCATCGGTATATACTTCCACTTTATGTTGACCTACTGCATAGTCACTGCCTTTAATGTATAAGAAAGTCACGAGTTGGCTGTTACGGTCGTACAAAATCTCTTGTTTTGCTGTAAAAAATAACTCCCGATTTTCAAAAGTAAATGAGCCGGATCCGCGAGTGACATCAAAAAGCACATTTCCGTCTGGTGCTATAATACGGAGCAATAGATCTTTTCCTTCAATAGGCGCAATTTCATTTTCGACAACTGTAAACTGGATCTTAAGCTGTTCTATATGCCTATTGCGATATTCACCTCCGTCTCTTTCCCTGCCGTTATCATTGATCGCATTTATTTGCATGCCTTCTATTTGGAGTCGGGATGCGTAAGCTACTTTACTTGCCAGCTCTGCTTTATTTTCTTCTAGCTGCTGTACTGTTTGATTTAATTGATCTTTCTCAACCTTTAGTGTTGTGTTTTCTTCGGAGAGTTGCTCATTCAATACTTTCAATTGCTCAATTTCCTCATCCTTCAAGACGAGAAGTTCTTTGTAGCCAGCTACACGATTGTTAAGTTTGGTAATTCTCCCTCTTTGATATTCAGCATCAACCAATAATTGTTTCTTGTCAGCTTCTAACTGTGCTTTTATTTGTTCGAGTGTGTCTACTTCTCCACCCAGTTCTCTAATGGTTTGAATGCGTAAGTCTAATTCATCACCGATGGAGTCTAGCTTAGCTTGAGTAAGCAAAATTTCCTGAAATTGACGTTCTTTCTCTCCTTCAAGCTGCTGATTCTGGTAATAGAAAAAGACAATTGCCGCCAATAGCAGGAACGTAACCACAATGAAAATTGGAGTCCTGTTTTTCTTTGGTTCCATGTATGATGGTTGATTTTCTGATGTGTTCTTTTCTTCCATGTGTTTGAATTATGCACCGCAAAAGTAGAAAATTGAATACTGATTAAAAACGTAACGTAAAATGTTGTTTTGGCATATCCATTTTTGGAAAAACCAATCCTGCCTGAAATAAATCAATTGTCAATTTAAAATCGGTGTTCGCAACTATCTGATTCCATTCTGATAACATGTCTTGTGACCAATAGATATCATGAATTATAATGCATTTGATTTTGGAGCTGTGTTTTAGAAGTACGTTTAGGCAATGTGCAACTGCTTGGGATCTATGATCAGCATCAATGAAACACAACTCCGGTTGTTCTTTCACCACCAGTGCTTCAAACTCATCTTGTATAGTGCCTATTTTAATTTCAATCTTGTGCTGAAGAAGTTTTGAAAATTGCTTTTTTGCCAGTGCAGCAATAATAGGAGAGGCTTCAATCGTAGTTACTTTGTTTACAAGCTCAGGACCTGCCAGGTAAAGGCTATTTATTCCTAAAGAAGTTCCAGTTTCCATTACGCTCTTAACCTTCATATGATTTATTAAAAGATAAAGGAATGCTGAAAATTTTGGTCCGCTAAGTGAAGTTTTGGCAATGGAGCTAATGGGTTTTCTGTAGCTCTTCTTTTCTTTAAGGTCAAATAGATCAATGATTTGATGATTTCGCTTCAATTCATTTCTTAGTTTTTCTACATTTTCCAAACGAAAACGTGAAGCTGGTTTGATTGCCTGATTGAACAATTCAAATAGGAATGGTGAATGAAGAGCATGTGCACCCACAGCCCTGGATCTGTATTTCAGATAGTGATTTATTCTGAACAGAAAAAGTTTAAACAAGGTGTTAGTTTAATTTGAAAGGCACTACCATATAAAACTCAGGAATTTCAACATTAAAAAGTCGTCCATCCAGGACTCTCTCCATGATATAGTATCCGCCCATTTTACCAATACCTGATTTCAAATTACATCCTGAAACGTATTGGTGAATTTCGCCGGGTTCGAGGACAGGCTGTTTACCAACAACTCCATCACCATCAACCTCATGTTTAGGATGTGCCGCATCGATAATGTCCCAATGCCGGGCTTTTAATTGTACAGTGTTGCTGGAATTATTTTCTATCGTGATGCGATAGGTAAACACAAAGTGCTCATGCGCCGGTTGCGAGTGCTCCGGTTGATAGTTAGTTTCTACAGAAACTTTTATTCCTTTTGTAACTCCGGTTATCATTTCTTCGGGGACAATTTAATAGAATTTCAATTTAATTTACCAACATCATGATCAAGTAATTTAAAATGGCAGTGAAAATTGAGGAAAGTTGGCGTCTGCAGCTAGAAGGTGAATTTGAAAAGGAATACTTTAAGAAGTTGATTTCCTTTGTGAAAGAAGAATACAATCAAAAGCGAATTTATCCACCTGGATCATTGATTTTTAGCGCATTTGATCATTGCTCTTTTAAAAACGTAAAAGTGGTGATTGTAGGTCAGGATCCTTATCATGGTTCTGGTCAGGCAAATGGGCTATGCTTTTCGGTGGCGGACGGAGTACGACATCCCCCTTCGCTTCAAAATATATTTAAGGAAATTCAAAGCGATCTGGGAATACCGATTCCTCAATCAGGAAATCTTGAAAGGTGGGCTGATCAGGGAGTTTTGTTGCTCAACGCAACACTGACTGTTGAGGCGTCTAAAGCTGGTTCACACCAAAATAGGGGCTGGGAAGAGTTCACAGATAAAGTGCTACAAGTTGTATCGGAGAATAAAGAACATATAGTGTTCATACTGTGGGGAGCTTATGCTCAAAAAAAGGGTTCCTTTCTGGATGATTCAAGACATTTGATTTTGAAATCTCCACATCCATCACCATTTTCTGCTCATTCAGGTTTTTTTGGATCAAAACCTTTTTCTAAGACCAACCAATACCTTACTTCTAAGGGTCTTACACCTATAAATTGGTAATTTTACGTTATAAAATTGGAGTATTTATTGCTTCATTAGAGCGATTATATGAAGTTGGTGATAAGAAAATTGGGTTATTGGGTGCTGTTGTTGGGAATAATTGCGGCATGCAATAACGATGCTGAAGTTGTTCCGGTTGACGTCCAGATAAAGCGTTTTGTCTGGTCTGGAATGAATTTATTTTACTATTGGCAAGCGGAAGTTCCTGAGTTATCCGATGATAATAATTCCTCAGGGGCTGTGTTAAATGATTTTTTATCTAATTATCATACACCAGAAGATTTATTCAAAGACCTAAAGCATCCAGATGATCGATTTTCCTGGATGGTTAATGATTATGAAGCTTTGGAGCAATCATTTCAAGGTGTGTCACAATATGGATTTGATGTTGGCTTGGTTAGAATTGAAAAAGGAAGTGATGATTTACTCGCCTACATCAGATATGTTTTGCCAGGAACTCCAGCTGAAAATGTGGGTTTAAAAAGAGGTGATATTTTCATTGAGGTTAATGGTCAAAAATTGACCTTGGATAACTATTCAAGCTTATTATTTAGTGGTGGCAGGATTACAATCACATTAGCAGCATTTCAAGACAATGCTCTAGTTTCCACTGATCGTGATATTGCTATTTCTGAGATTCAAATATCGGAAAACCCTATTTTGCTTTCAGATGTATTTGATGTTGAGGGCATTAAAGTTGGATACCTAGTTTACAATCAGTTTGTAAATAACAATACCTATCATGAGGAATTGAATGATGTTTTTGGAGGCTACAAAAATGAAGGAATTAATGAATTGGTGCTTGACTTGAGATACAATGGAGGAGGATCTCTTGAAACTTCCAGAATATTGAGTTCTTTGATTTACGGAGCAGCGGATTCTTTAGATGTTTTGGGTTCCATTATTTACAATCAAAGATTCTCAGACTTCAATGCTGACATAACTTTTATGGAAGAGATACCAGTGCGAAATAGCAATGGTGTTCAGACCTCAAGTATGGCAATGAATAGACTAAATCTGAACAGATTGTTTGTCCTTACCTCAGGTAGTAGTGCTTCGGCATCTGAGTTTGTAATCGCAGGATTATCTCCGTACATGGAAGTCACTATTGTTGGAGATACTACTGTTGGTAAAAATGTTGCCTCAATAACAGTTTATGATTCTGAGAATTATGAAAAATCCAGCACTTTAAACCTCAGCCACAAGTACGCAATCCAACCAATTATTAGTCAACTTGCTAATTCAGTGGGCTTTACCGACTATGTTGATGGACTTATTCCAGATGTACATGTCAACGAGGTAAACTTTCTCACTGACCTGAAACCACTGGGAGATCCTGAAGAAGCAATTTTGAGTGAAGTCCTTGCTATAATTTCAGGTTCCGGTCGTAGATCTATTTCTTCTGGAAATGGCATGTTGGATATAAAAGATTCCAGACTAAAGGATGTTGCCAACACGGTGATTATTGATGACCCAACCATAAGAAGGTCGATAAAGAATCAAATGTTAGGAGCATATCAATGAGTCACCATTTAGAACATTTCTATCGAGCAGACGGAGAAAAAAAGGCACTCCTTCCGGGGTGCCTTGCGATGTTTTTCTTTCTAGCCTTAGGTACAGGCATTTTTATTGGTCTATTCTTCCTCGTTCATTGGCTTTCCTGACTATTCTATTCCATTAAACAACCTGCTCCACCTAATTTTGTTGAGGAAGCTGGCATTAGTATCAAATGACATCCAGATGAATGAAGCTTCTCCTACAATGTTGTCTTCAGGTACAAACCCCCAGTATCGAGAATCATCTGAGGCATGGCGATTGTCACCCATCATGAAATAGTAGTCTTTTTGAAAAGTATACTCAGTCAATGATTCACCATTTACTGTGAGTTTGTCAATATCAATTTCTACAGACTCATGACCTTCATAATTTGATATGGTAGTGCCGTACATCGCTAGATTCTCTTCCGTAACCTCTATGGACATACCTCTTTCAGGAACAGTAAGCGGGCCGAAAAAGTCCCTGTTCCATTTAAAGTAAGTCGCATTGGGGAATATATTTCTCTCGGCCTCTCCTTCAGGAATTAGTTGTAAGGTTACGCTTTCCACGAATGGCAGCTTTTTGAATTCCGCAGCTACTGCCGAAGGCATCTGCACAAAGTATCCATTGGGGTGCCTGGATACACTTGTGTACGGATTGACGTTCAGGTTCTCAAATACACGCTCCCTTAGCGATTCATTTGTTCTTACAAAGTATTGATGCTGCATCAATGGTGGATTCTCTTGCTTCTCACCATTCACGTATACCTGAGTGTCTTTAATTTCAATCGTTTCGCCGGCTATGGCAACACATCTTTTGATGTAATGGGTTTTTAGATCCATCGGGTGATAATCTCCATCTTTTCGTTGATTGTAATTATCGTTTACCGGGTAGTTGAAAACAACAACATCATTTCTTTCCACCTTGCCGAGTGATGGCAATCTCAAACTTGGAAGGGCTACTCCAGGAATGTATGAAGGAATTTCAGTTCCCCAAATGGTTTGATGTGTCAGTGGTATTTGCAAAGGAGTTTGAGGCGTCCGTGGACCGTACTCTGCTTTACTTACGAATAGAAAATCTCCAACCAGCAGTGATCGTTCCATTGAGCCTGTAGGGATTACGTAGGCTTCCATAAAAATCCACCTTACGAACGTTGCGCAGAAAACCGCAAATACGATAGCTTCAAACCATTCTTTGCCGAATGATTTTTTAGGTTTGGGAATCTCCGTAGCCTTGTCGATATATTTAGTATCTGTCCAGGCAATGTAATTCATATAGATAGGTGCAAAAACTACTCCTAAGACCTGATCCAGGTACGTATATTTCCCAAAAGACTTCATTAGGTCTAGATGCATTGTAAGTCCTACAAAAAAATTGATCACCGGTACGAATAGCAGAAGTACCCACCATTTAGGACGACCCACTATTTCTAGATGGATGTAATAGTTTAGAAATGGCACAAAACCTTTCCATCCTTCTTTGCCAGCTTTTTCAAAGAACTTGTAATATGCTGTGCCTTGAAGCACGTACCAAAGTATGAGGAACGTGATTACAAAGGCCGGATTAAAATCGTGAAAATACATAAGGTTACTTATCGTTAATAAAGTCTGACATTGTATAAACTCCCTTCTTTTTATAAATCCACTCACTCACTTTTACTACACCCTCAGCGAATACGCTTCTGTTATGTGCAGTATGAGTTATGTCAATGGATTCCAAAGGCGACGAATAGCTTACGGTATGTGTGCCCGGTACGTTGGGAGTTCGCTCGGAAACTATTCTAATTTTTTTATGATCGGCAGATTCGACATTTTTCCATCCATTTATAGAAGGGTAGGAGGCCATTATGCCTTCAGCCAGAGTTATGGCTGTGCCGCTTGGGCTGTCTTTTTTTTCAGTGTGGTGAATTTCTAAAATTGAGGGCTGAAAGTTGAGTTGGGCAATTTTATCCGCAAGCCATTTATTTAGCTCAAAGAATAAATTAACTCCGATACTGAAATTGGAGGCATATAAAAAAGTACCATTATACTTTTTGCACTGTTTTTCAACTTCGGGTAGACGATCAAGCCAGCCGGTGGTTCCTGAAATCACAGGTATGTTTTGCTGGATGCAATAGGATATGTTCTTAAAGGCAGACGAAGGTTGAGTAAATTCAATTGCAATATCACTTTGGTTGGAATCAAGCTTCATTAGTTCGTTATCATCTTTCACTATTAGTGAGATCGTATGTCCTGATTCCAATGCAATTTTTTCAATGGCTTTCCCCATTTTTCCATAACCGATCAATGCAATTCTCATTAACTAAAATTTCAAAACGAATGAAACTCCTATAGCTTGCGAAAATAATGGAGTTGATTGAATAGAAGGCTCAATACCGAATGCTAGTTTATCATTGATTTTGAATTCTTCCAGGTGGGCTGAAACGTGTGCGTCTACAATCTGAAGAATGTAAAAAGCCGAACCAAGTATAATTAGGAAGTCTCTATTTCTCCTAAAAACATCTCTACTCCGAACCAGAGAGGCTTCTGAGGATATGATAGAAGCATAAGGATTCGTAAGTCCCTTGGAGGAAAGTAGTGCAGCATTTCTTAGCCCATGATAAACCTGGTTATTATAATTGATGAAATGACCAAAGGTCAAAACCCCTGCCAGCACGATCGGAACTTTCCAGTATTGCTTATTGTAAACTTGACCCATTCCGGGAAGAATGGCGGAGAGCAAGGCAGCTCTCTGTGGGTTTAATTCAGAAATTTCCTCAAAAAGTTCCGCCTCTTCTTCTGCTCTTACAAATGTAGAGTCGTCTATCAACACAGGCTGATCTTGAGCCATGCCTACAAGGTTGGCACAAATGAATCCGACAACAATTACTAGTTTTTGCATCATTCGGGCGATTGGCTTGCAAAGTTCGCGCCTAAAGCTGAATAATTCAGATATTCTAAAGAAATTCTATTCGAATAAGGTAGTTTGAAAAGAACCACTCAAAGATCCATGATCTCAAGAATTCTGTTTAGCTCTTCCGTGGAAGAGAAAGGAATCTTGATTTCACCCTTGTTTTGGTCATTAGACTTGATTGCAATTTTAGACCCAAAATGAGAGGAAAGTTTGGTCTGTAGTTTTTTGATTTCAGGGTCAATAGCTACCGGTTTTGTTTCTTTTTCCTCTTTTTTACCTTTTGCTCGAACAAGCTCTTCTACCTTTCTCACGGATAGATCTTGCTTGATGATTTGGGTGAAAATATCCAATTGTAATGAAACATCATCGATGGAGATTAGAGCTCTGGCATGTCCCATGCTCAACTTCCCATCGCGTAGGGCCACCTGAATGTCCGGCGGTAGTTTTAAGAGACGTAGGTAGTTGGTGACCGTGCTTCGGTTTTTACCTACTCGATCACCAAGCTGCTCCTGCTTCAAGTCACACTCTGCCAAGAGTCGTTGATAACTTAATGCGATTTCAATGGCATTTAAGTTTTCACGTTGAATGTTTTCAATTAATGCCATTTCCAACATCTGCTGATCATCAGCTATTCGAATGTATGCCGGAATGGTCTTCAGTCCTGCTTTCTTGCTGGCTTGTAGTCTGCGCTCACCTGAGATGAGTTGAAACTCTTTTTCGCTGAGCGCACGAACTGTGATTGGCTGAATGATGCCCTGAACCTTAATAGATTCTGCTAAATCATTTAAGGCTTCTTCATCGAAATTGGATCTGGGTTGCCATGGATTGGTCTCGATTTTTGAGATTTCTATCTCACTGATAGCCCCTTTGGGTGTTGCGCCTGACCCACTGATTTTTTCCTTCTCTCCAGAATCTTCCAGAAGAGCCCCCAAGCCCCGACCAAGGCCTGACCTTTTCTTGAATTTACTCTCTGCCATTTCGTTCTCAGGCTGCTTTTACTTCGTTTCTTACTAAAATTTCTTTGGCCAGATTTAGATAGCTAATTGATCCTTTGCTATCTGCGTCGTGTGTAATTGCCGGCATGCCAAATCCTGGTGATTCGCTGAGCTTTATGTTTCTCGGAATCATTGTATCAAAAACAAGTGATTCGAAATGCATCTTTACTTCTTCTACCACCTGATTGGCGAGATTTAGTCTTACATCGTACATAGTAAGTAGAATACCTTCGATTTCCAGGTCAGGATTTAATCTTGTCTGGATTATTTTGATCGTGTTGAGTAGTTTACCTAGTCCTTCAAGGGCGAAGTATTCACACTGTACAGGAACCACCACGGAATCAGATGCGGTCAAGGCATTGATGGTGATGAGGCCCAATGATGGTGAACAATCGATGATGATGAAATCGTAATCATCCCTCACTTCGGCTAGCGCCTGCTTCATCTTTTCTTCCCGCTCTTCAATGTTTACCATCTCAACTTCCGCGCCAACCAAATCGATATGGGAGGGTAGGAGGTCTAAAAATTTAATCTGGGTTTCAACAATGCTTTCTTTGGCGCTTGCACCATCAACCATGCATTCGTAAATACTTACTTCTACCTCTTTTGGGTCAACGCCTACACCAGAAGTTGCATTGGCTTGCGGATCAGCATCCACAATAAGCGTTTTGAATTCAAGGGCAGCCAGGCTTGCTGCAAGATTAATTGCAGATGTAGTCTTGCCTACTCCTCCTTTTTGATTTGCGATAGAAATGATTTTACCCATAGTTTCTTTTTTCAGATGTGATTTTAGGTAGTGTAAAGGACACAAATATATCCAACCTGATCTCAAGATAGTCATGTTGTGAATAACTTGTGTAAAAAAGAAAAACCTTGATTCAATTGATCAGAACCAAGGTTTTTAACGTAGATATCAACAATCTATTTTTTCTTTTTATTCTTTTTCTGGGCTTCTTGATTAGCCTTCATTGCTTCCTCGAGTCTGGTCTGAAATTTTGACTTCTTCTTGTTGGCATTCTTCTTCTTGTTCTCTTGTAAGAGTTTATGAATTTTATCTTCATCGATAATTTTTCTGAAGAGCAAGGTTTGACCAAAGGTGGTCATATTGGATACGAAGTAATAGAAAGTCAGTCCGGATGCGTAGCTGTTCAATACAAAAAGGAACATGATAGGCATCATATATTGAAGTGTTTTCATTGGCCCTTGCACTGTTGTGATTTGACTATTACTCCATGTATAGAGAATGGTGGAAAGCGTCATTAGTAAGGTGAATAGACTGACATGATCACCATAGAAAGGTATTGTGAATGGTAGTGTTAATACACTATCGTAAGTAGACAGATCGTGCGCCCAAAGGAATGACTGCTGCCTCAGTTCTACCGCGTTTGGAAAGAAGAAGAATAATGAGAATAGAATAGGCATTTGAAGCAACATCGGAATACATCCGCTAACAGGATTAATTCCTACCTGTTGATATAACTTCATTTGCTCCTGCTGCGCTTTTTGCATATCTCCATCATGCTTGGCTTTGATTTCATCAAGCTCTGGTTTCATGGCCCTCATCTTGGCCATTGACATGTGGGACTTCCAGGTCAGAGGTGAAAGAATCAGCCTGATTACGATTACAACAATCAATATGATAATTCCATAGTTGGTGAAGAATCGCTCCAAGAAGTGAAAAATTGGAATGATGAGGTATTTGTTTACAACAGGAAGAGGTCCCCATCCCATGTCCAGGTTTTCTTCAAATTCGGGAGTGACCTTTTTTAGGATATCATATTTATTGGAACCGAAGTAATAACGAGCCTTGAAACCATTAGCAAAATCTGAATAAGGGATCAGCATTTGCATGGACATGTTTTTCACTGAGGTCGTGTCCGCAAAATCAACTGTCTGACTTATGTATCCAGATTTGAACGGAGTTTTGGCTATGATCGCTGCTGCGAAAAATTTTTGTTTAAATGAAACCCATTTCACTTGTGTACCAAGTGTTTCATCCTCAAATTCAGTTGAGCGTTGTGATAACTCGTCATACTCATCATCTGCCCGATAGTATCTAACATTGCTATTTATGCGACCATCGTCCAGGTTTTGCTCGGCTCGATTTATGGCGTGATACCAGTTGAAATTAACATCTGTTGGATTTAGAATATTATTTAATCCTTTAGTTTGTATGCTATAGGCTACTTCAAAACCAGTAGGAGGAACAAGGTATTTCTGAATAATTGAGAAATTCCCATCAGTAAGTGTATAAGATACTTGAGTGGTATCGCCGAAGGTTTTCACATTAGAAGAATAGGCCAATTCAGACAGGTTGATCTTTCGTCCGTTGTGGTCAACAATCAAATCTGTTTTGGATTTTGATCCATCCACCAAAAGAAGCGGATTGCCTAAATAGTCTTTGTGATTTTTCAGAATCACATCTTTAATTCTACCTCCTTTGTTTGAGAATGAAATTGCCAGATCTTTATTTTCAATTGTTTTTAGCGTTTCCTCACCTTCGGAAGCAAATGCAAAAGCGCCGTATTTCTGCGTATTCAGAGATGCTTGCACAGAGTCGGGAATGGCTATTATTGACGTAGAATCAAGAATTGAAGATTCAGTGGTCACTTCTGTGATTGGCTCTTCTTGGGTTGTAAGCTCTTCTGGCACCGGTGGTTCTGGTGCAAACCATGTGAAATACACGGCCAATAAGCCGAACATCAGGATAAGTCCTATAAATTGATTTCGATCCATTTAATATGAATTATGCCTCCTTACTCTTTTTAAGGTCAAGAGACGCTTTGATAAATTTTACAAATAGAGGGTGAGGATCCATCACTGTTGATTTGAGCTCAGGGTGATACTGTGTTCCTACAAACCATGGATGATCTTTAATTTCCATAATCTCTACCAGATTTGTCTCTGGATTTATTCCTGTTGCAGTCATTCCTGCATTTTCATACTCATCCAAATACTTATTGTTAAACTCGTATCTGTGCCGATGACGTTCCTTTATCTTTTTAGAGCCGTAAGCATTGTAAGCCTTACTTCCCTTTTTCAGTTCGCAAACATAAGCTCCAAGTCGCATCGTGCCACCCATATCTTTAATGTTTTTCTGGCTTTCCATTAAATCAATGACAGGATAGGAGGTTTTGGACATTTCCTTGCTATTGGCTTTTTTCTTTCCGAGCACATTTCTTGCGAATTCAATTACTGCACACTGCATTCCAAGACAAATTCCGAAGAATGGAATCTTATTTTCCCGGGCATATTGGACTGCATATATCTTTCCTTCAATCCCTCGCTCTCCAAAACCAGGTGCTACCAAAATACCATCTAGCCCACCTAATTCCTTATGTACATTGTCGCCATCCAGTTCTTCTGCGTGAATCCATTTCACATTGACTTTACATTCATTCGCAGCACCAGCATGAATAAATGATTCCGCGATTGATTTGTAAGCATCCTGAAGTTCTACATACTTACCAACTAAACCAATATTTACAGAATCTGTGGGATTTTTTAATCGCCCCAAAAATTCCTTCCACTTTGTAATCTTGGGCTCTTTTTTGTAAGGCATTTTAAACTTGGTAAGCACTCGCTCATCAAGCTTTTCTTTTCGCATCAAAATTGGCACATCATAAATCGTTGGTGCATCCAATGCTTCGATGACTGAATTAATGGGAACGTTACAGAATAGGGCTAATTTTTTTCTGATTTCTTGGGTTATAGGATACTCAGATCTACAAACCAAAATGTCTGGCTGAATACCGGCTTCTAATAATTCTTTAACAGAATGCTGAGTAGGCTTGGTCTTCAATTCGCCTGATGCCTTAAGGTATGGTATCAGCGTCAGATGTATGGATATGCTATTCGTTGGACCAAGCTCAAATCTTGCTTGTCTTACGGCTTCTACAAATGGCAATGATTCAATATCGCCGACACAACCTCCAATCTCTGTTATCACAACATCATACTTTCCTGTTTCGCCAAGCTTATAGATGTTGTTTTTAATTTCATCTGTAATGTGCGGAATGACCTGAACTGTCTTACCTAAAAATTCTCCTTGACGCTCTTTTTGAATCACGTTGTAGTAGATTCTTCCCGTTGTGACGTTGTTGGCTTGAGAAGTCTCAATACTTAGAAAACGTTCGTAATGTCCAAGATCAAGATCAGTTTCTGCACCATCGTTAGTTACATAGCACTCTCCATGTTCATAGGGATTAAGTGTTCCCGGATCAATGTTGATGTAGGGGTCAAATTTTTGAATGGTTACGGATAAGCCCCTGGCTTGTAGCAATTTACCAAGTGAAGCTGCGATGATTCCTTTTCCGAGGGATGATGTCACACCGCCCGTAACAAAAATGTATTTCGTTTTAGACATGAAGAGCGTTTTCCTTTTCCTTGTTACGGGATGCAAAGGTAGGCTTTTATTCTTTTTCGGCAGTGATTATTTGAAAGGTATTCTGTAAGAAATTGAAGCACCGAAATATCCAATAGGATCTACTTCTATAAACTCACCGGGTAGCTGGACAGGGATACTGTATGTAAAGCTGAAAAGAAAATAGAATCTTTCAGTTGATAGTGCCAGGGGGAGAGTAAATGAGTAGTTGAGAATACCAAATGCGTTGCTATCTACATACTCTGTTATTTCGTATCCTTCATTAGCGATTGTTTGTAATGCATTACGATCTTCAGGAGAGAGATTGGAAGCGTTGCGAAGATCAAGTAGCAAGTCATCGCGTGTTTGCTCAGTAATTACGTCATTGTTAAATGCTCGTAGGATTAAGAATGCCATAAATTTTCTTTGTTCATTGGTGAGATTGGCAAAAGAGTCTATTCTTTTTATTCTGTTTGCTGTTTGATCGCTAACCTCGCGGTTGGTGATTCTCAATTGCGTGATGTCGCTATTTCCAGCCATCATGCTGCCGGTCGGATATAAATTGATGCTTTTAAATATCCACCATTTTCCAAGATTGATATTACCGGATAGGTTCGTAATAATTCTATTTGCAGTCTCATCTCCAAAAAGGAACGAATAATCAACTGAGGAAAACCCCCATTTGAAATCATAACTCACTGAACCACCCAATGAATAGGTGAGAGGGTTGTTTGATGAATCCTTGGGATTGTAAAACCATTTTTCAGCATCTACTGAATAACTCCATTTAGGATTTCTGAAGTTGCCAAGATAGCCTGCTGAAAGAACTGTTGGATTGTAGTTAGGCGTCACTCCGCTGTTCCAATAACCAGCTAAATCTGCAAAGAATCCAGATTTGTGATAGTATGATATGCCTGGAGATAGACCGCTTTGATTCAAATTATAGTCTCTGCCGGCACTAGTTACATTTGTAGTAAAACCAGCCCTTATGTTGAGTTCGCTGGAAGGTGATGTATCTAATGTGAATAAGCTATCAATGAGGTTGAATATGGAAAGTGAATCCATTTCATCTTCAATAGCTTTTAGCTGCTCTGCATAGCTCCTTCCTTCTTGAGAAAATGTGGAAAAAACTATTATCTGCAACACCAATATGGTGAATGATCGACGCATCAGGTAGGATAGGTGATTTAGTTGCGTCGATTATTCAATCGATCATTGTTGCGCTTTTGCTGCTGACGTTTCATCTTGTCTGCACGAATTCTTCTTATAAGCATCTCTTTAAAATCAGTCTCTGCCTTCCTTAGGTTGTTTAGCTGTCTGGTGGTTATTACATTCAACATCCGGCCGGAGTATTGTTGTTCTAATTTCAGCTGACGCTCTTTTACCTTATTAGCCATTTCAAGCATCTTCTTATTTTCTTCTTCAGATGCCTTGTTTGGGTCAAAGGTTCTACGAGCTATGTCAAAATCTTTTCTGATTTCTTTTCTCTGATTGAGAAACTCCCGATAAATCGGCCAGAATTTTTCAGCTTGCTGTGGTGTGAGTTCCAAACGCTCTGTAATGAGGGCAATTTTGGCTGCCTCGATCTTCTTCATGGCTTCCGGGCTTTGGGCGTACGTACCAAAGCAGATGCACATTACTATTAATATTATTATTCGTTTCATTTCTATAAGTATTCGTCCGCTAAATCGTATTCCAGCATAACATCATCGATGGTTTGATCACCAAGATCAATACCATCCAAAACATTCGTATCTTCAAATTCCCATTGATAATCTTCATCTCCAATAGCCGAAGCAATATCATATTCATCAAGATCTGTTTGATCAAGATAGGCTGCTATTTCATCTTGAGAAATTTCTGCCAAAAGCTCCTCTGCTGTTGGGTCACTTTCCGGAATGAGAAAAATGAAAGTGATCAATAACAAAATAGAAGCAGCAAATGCTAAACTCCACGCGGGAATCGCTTTCTTTTGAAATTTCTTTTCAGTTGAAATTCGTTTTTGGATTTTCAATGGTAAATCCTCAAAATATCCTTCTGGTACTTTAAAGACTTCTTTTTTGTCGATATTGTCGAGTTTATACTTCATCTCGTGCTCATTAGATTATCTTGAAATCAAAAGGTTTAATCCGGATTAATAAAATCTTCAATTTTTTTCACTGCATGATGGTAACTGGCTTTAAGGGCTCCAACACTTGTTCCGGTTATTTCCGCAATCTCAGTAAATTTCATATCCTCATAATATTTCATGTTAAAAACCATTCGTTGCTTATCGGGAAGTTTTAGTAATGCTTTTTGCAATTGCACTTGCACTTCATCTCCTGTTGGTTCCACCGAACTGGTTAGTTTTTCTGTCAGTTCACCTTCCAGATCATGAATTGGTAGAAAGAAGCGTCTTTTTTTCTTTTTCAGAAAGTTGAGACACTCGTTTGTGGCAATTCGATAAATCCAGGTGTATAGCTTTGAGTCCTCTCTGAATTTTGAAAGGTTGTGCCACACCTTCACAAAAATCTCTTGCACAAGATCATCAGCATCATCGTGATCAATTACCATTTTCCGCACATGCCAATAAATACGCTCCTGATATTCTCGAACAAGCAGATTGAATCCGTAATTACGAGTTTCTTCTTCCCGAATCTTTTCTATGATCAGATCTTCCAATTTTTTTTCAGGTGGGTACGAGACTTAGATGTTAAAGATAGCCCAAGGTTTAATGTCACATGAAAATATTTGTTAAGGCAACCTTTTCTAAGAAATGTTGTTACATTTAATGTAATTGTATTTAAAAAACATGGGAATAGCCGAAGAAATCCAACAAGAAAAATTCAAAAGTGAGTTTTCAAAAGCCGTCGTAAATATTCTGTACACCAACTCGTGGATAAATCAGCAGAATGCCCAGCTTTTCAAATCTAATGGGTTGACGACCCCACAATTTAATATTTTGAGAATTTTGAGAGGCCAACACCCGAAACCCGCTACTGTCAATTTGTTAATTGACCGAATGTTGGATAAAAGTTCAAATGCCTCACGAATAGTGGATAGGTTGGAAGAAAAAGGCTTGGTGGAAAGAAAACAATGCTCAAAAGACAGGAGAGCAGTTGATGTTTTAATTTCTACTCAAGGTTTAGATCTGTTGAAAAAAATGGATAAAGAAATGGACCTGTGGGAGTCTGCAAACAAAAAACTAACTGAGAAGGAAGCTGAGACACTCAACTCCCTTCTTGATAAGCTTAGAAGCTAGCTCAGGTCTTTCAAAGTTTCTAGAATACCAGCTACAGCACCTTTTTTCCTGATGATCATCAAAGGGATGCTATCATTAATTCTGATCATTCTCTCGGACTTGCTTCCAATGAATAGGGCAGAGGTAGTTGTTCTTCCTTTTGCGCCCATTACAATCAAGTCTACTTTCTTTTTAGTCGCCTCTTTCAATGCTAAGTCAATAATCTTTCCGTCTTTGTCAAGTGAACTAACAGGAATAAGTTCCTGAGATTCCTTTTTGACATTCTTGATAAGGATTTCCAAATCATTGTTTGCATGACCCTTCATGATGTCTGCAAATTCTTCATAAGTCTTCCCGGAGTATCTGTAGCTTGATGGAACCTGATAGACATTCTGCAGATAAATCTTAGACTTAAGCTCGTTAGTCAGGAGCAATGTCCTCTTCAATGATAGCGATGAGTAATCTGAGAAGTCAACAGGAATAAAGATTTTATCCAATTTCAACTTAGTTCCTTCAGGGATTAATAAAAGATTACACGGAGATCTTCTGGCTACTCGTGTGCTTAATACTGAATCGCTTATTTTTTTACGGCCCAGAATTAGTAGATCAGTCTTTTGGTCGTTGGCAACCTTTAGTATTTCTTTCGTTTCACCTCCCTGACGTACTAAAATCTTGGTTGGGACATCACATTTGAAATGTTTGTCAATCAGTTTTTTGATTTCATCTTCGCGTTCCTTCAGTGCTTTATCCAGTAGATCAGGAAATTCCTTTAAAACTGAATCTGGGAGATTAAAATCCTTTATGACATTGAGAAATGTAATTTGAGTTGCTCCTGCAGATTGGCTAAGTGAGCAGGCATTCTCAATGAGGCCTTTATCCATGTCCGAATGGTCAAGGCAAACAACTATTTTTTTCAGCGGTGCGATCAATTTTCTGGGTGTTTATTAGTGCAAAGGTATGATTGATATTTGATCAATCAATACAGTTTTTCTCTTTTTCAAAATATTTTTTCTTAAAATATTCATGTTGAGAAATTAATACTCTGTTTTATGAAAAATGTTTCGATCGAACAGAATATTATTCTATTTTCTCCAATAAGTCACAAAGCATTTCAACAGACTCTTTGGAGTGTGTAGGGAAGTTAGCAAATCTGATGTGATTTTCCTTGTGAGCCCCATATCCAGTTCCAATGACTAATCCTTTCTTATTTAAGAATTCGAGTATTTCTGATGCTCTCTCTGTTTTCGCAACTATGGTCGTTTTGGATCGATGTTTTATGGATTCAACAAAATGACTTAGGAGTGGATGATCTTCTATTGCTTGGTTGAGAATGGCGGCTTTATAGGTTGTATCGTTTCTCATTCGTTTAACGCCCATTTGCAAAATATCTTGAGCTATTTTTCCTAATATGTAGATAAATAGCATGTTAGGCGTTTCGGGTGTTTGATGCTTATCTCCAAATTTTTTCAAATTTGGAAGTGTCCTGTAAGAACCTAACGAAGTTGTTTTAGATCGGTTAAGTGCAATCTCATGACACTTTTCATTTACAATCCAAATCCCCAGACCACTTGGCATACCAAAAGCTTTTTGAACTGAGAAGTAGGCTGAATCTATGTGTTCAAAATTTATTGGTAGGGAAGGAGCAGCACTTACAATGTCAAGTGCGATGAGTTTGCTAGGATATTTACCTCGCAGGTGCTGTATCTCTTCTTCTAAAAAACTGTGTCCTACGCTTGTTTCATTTTTGGTCAATCCAATCAATTCTGCCTCTCCAGGAATATCCCAATTGTCGAAGCTGGCACCATCATTTACTTGAGTTATTGAGCTGGATTTATTGTAAGCTAGTGCAAAATCATAGAACTTTTTGCTGAACGCACCATTCACGAAGTGATGTGAACTTTTTTCAACCAAATTTAGAATAATGCGATCCCACGCTTCATTTGCAGAGTTGAGAAAGTAGATATTGTATCCATCTGGTAATGCCAATAGTTCTTTTAAAGCTCCGGTAGTTTCTTCCAATATCTTAATGAAAACAGCACTTCTGTGAGATATGGATGGTATGTCATTAAACAATGCTTTCTTTAAATGCTCTTCAAATGTGTAGAAAAGCTGAGATGGACCTGGAGTGAAATAGATTTTATTGGACATAAAAAAAGCTCTTATATCAAGAGCATTATAATATTAAAAAGATGATTATGGTTCCAGTTAAACCCTGGTTTCCATCCATTTGAATGTTCTGTTAATGATTTTTAGTGCAAGCTTGATTTTCTTGACACTGATCATTTCCCTAGATTCATCATACATAGTTACTCCATCTGCAAACAGTAAAACCTGAGGGTATTCGTTCATTACACCAGCCATATCAGTAACAGCCTCTGCGACTTCTTTATCCTTCATCACATCGATGATGTACAAATCAAGATTTTCTGGTGAAATAGTCCAATCTCTTTCCAGTGTCTCCATAGCCTGCATACTTTCAGGCGCAGAAGGTCTGTGTTTGAAAACGAGCGCAGGCTTTTCTTTAGAGCGTTCTACAAGTCTGTTGAACTCCTCGATAGTACTAAGCGATTTCCAATTAAGCGGATAACTCATTCTTTACAATTTAGCTTAATAAACGGTTTAATAAGCTCTTAAGGTTGGATGGTATTACTAAATTTTGCTTTAAACTTAATATAAAACTCGGAATCTTAGGGTACCTCGGACCCTTTTTAAGTCTTTTACTGCCTCCTCTTTATAGTTCTTATCTATATCCGTAATAACATAACCAATAATATCATTGGTTTTCAAGTATTGTCCACCAATATTAATGCCATGTTTAGCAAGGACATTGTTGATTTCAGCAAGTACACCGGGTTCATTTTTATGAATATGGATAAATCGATGTGCCTGGCTTAAACTCGGCAATGTTATGTTTGGAAAATTAACGCTGTTATTGGTCGATCCAGTATTGATATATTCAATTATTTTGGATGGTACAAAGTCGGCAATGTTTTCCTGCGCTTCAAGCGTACTTCCGCCTACATGAGGAGTTAAAATGGTATTTTTAAGCCCCATCAGAGGTGATTTAAAAGGATGATTATTTGTTAATGGCTCCTCAGGGAATACATCTACACTCGTGCCATGAACTTTGCCATTTTTGATGTTTTGTACCAATGAGTCAATATCTACAATATGCCCTCTGCTTAGGTTGATAAATACCACGCCTTCCTTCATCAGTTCAAATTCCCTTTTGCCGATCATATTTTCATTGCTCTCGCGCCCATCTACATGAATACTTATGATGTCTGAAGTTTTTAATAATTGGTCAAGGTTTTGACACTGAGTAGCGTTTCCAAGTGCTAACTTCTCCTCGATATCAAAATATTGCACGTTTAGTCCTACAGATTCAGCTAAAACTGACAATTGTGATCCGATTTTACCATATCCAATGATCCCTAAGGTTTTACCACGTATTTCGAAGCTCCCCGCAGCGGACTTACTCCATTGGCCCTGATGCATCTGATACATTTTATCAGGTAAATTCCTCATCAAAAGGATAATCTCTGCCAGCGCCAATTCCACTACGGATCGAGTATTTGAAAAAGGTGCGTTAAAAACAGCAATACCTTTTTTTAAAGCTGCATTCAAGTCAATTTGGTTGGTTCCTATGCAGAATGCACCGATGGCCAACAGGCGTTTTGCATTAGCTAAAACCTTCTCAGTCACCATGGTCTTAGAGCGGATGCCAAGTACACTGACTTCTTTAATAGCTTCTGCTAGCTCTTCTTCTGTCATTCCTCCCGGATAAACTTCAACCTGATATCCCTCATCTTTCAATCGCTTCACCGCAGCATCATGAATATTCTCCAGCACCAATGCTTTTATTCTATTTTTTGGGTAAGAGTGGGCACGCTCCAACTTTTGGGTAAACAGAAACTCATCTAATGAAGGCGCTTCGTGATCTGCCTCATTTAAAATTTTTTCTCTTCTTACATTTTCAGTAAATGCGTAGAACTTGTGCGCAAGTCCTGCTTTCTTAATTTCAAAATCTGTAAAACCATCTCCTAGCACGAATACCTCACCATCTAGATTTAGGCTTTTTATTTGATTTGGTTTTCCGTTGTTTTCAGATAGGAGATTGTTTTCGTCAAAGCCGACAATGTTTCCTTCATTATCATAACTAAATTCGTTTGCAAACACATTTTCTTCACTAATGCCGAATGTCTTAACAATAGGAACGATGAAGTCTTTGAATCCATTTGAAACAATGAAAATTTGGTTTTTATACTTATCTATGAATTCTGTATTTCTCTTGAATGAAGGAGAAACCAATGAGCCTAATCTATCTACCAATTCAGGTAAATGACGCTTATTGGCATTCAAAATTTCAATTCTCTTCTTCAATGATTCTCGGAAAGACATACCACCTTCCATGCCCTGATCGGTGATCGATTTAATTTCTTCAATGGCTTTCGCCTGATTTTCGTTATTCTTGAGAGAGATTTCAGCAAGCACATCAAGCGCCTCGACTTGCGTAAAAGTGCTGTCAAAATCTATAATGAAATATTTGGTCTGATCCATTAAATAATTAGGTAAGCGCCAAAAATAGAGCATGCAAAAACTTCGTCACACGTTATTCCCACTTTTCTTTTTTGCAATCGTTTTCGCAAAAGCTCAAGGGATCGAATCATTGCGTGATGGCATTGATAGTGTAGTTTATGAAGCTATTAAAGATTGGGCGTTTCCGGGGTGTGTTGTGTATGTCAGCAAGGGGGATAGCATCTTATTTATTAGATCATATGGACATCATACGTATGATTCCTTACGGCGAGTGGCAGTAAATGATATTTATGACCTGGCATCCATCACCAAGGTAGTGGGAGGGACGCTGGCAATGATGAAGTTGTATGATGATGGCAAGTTTAATTTGGATGATCCAATCGGAAATTATGTTGATAAGATCGGTAAAGTAGGCAAGGTCACATTTCGCGAAGTTTTGGCACATCAGGCAGGCTTATATCCCTGGATTCCTTATTATCAGAAAATCAAGAAAAAAAACGGCAAGTTTAGAAATAAAACCGTTTCATATAAATCAGATGAAGAGTACAATTATCCATTGACAGATAGCCTTTATCTTCATTCGGTTTTTTATGAAAAAATCAAAAAGATGATAAGAAAAAGTGATGTTTCAGACGAGAAAAAGTACCGTTATTCCGGACTGTTTTTTTATTTGATTCCAGAGTTAGTAATGAACTTGACTGATACACTTTACGAGGACTACCTGGATAATCATTTTTTTAAGCCATTGGGCACAAAAACGTTAACTTTCAACCCGCTTGATAAATTTTCCTCTAGTCAAATTGTCCCAACCGAAATTGACACATTTTTCAGAATGGAACCCATCCATGGGAAGGTTCATGATGAAGGTGCAATAATGATGAAAGGAATATCAGGTAATGCTGGACTTTTCAGTAATGCAGAAGATCTGTCCAGTGTATTTCAAATGTTATTAGACTATGGTAGAGCAGACACGATGAATCTTTTATCGCCGGAGACCATTCATCTTTTCACAACTGCCCAATATCCCAACAATGGCAATAGAAGAGGCCTTGGTTTTGATAAGCCATTACTTGAATATGATTCAATAGCAAGCAGTGTGGCCAGAAGCGCGAGCTTTAAAAGCTACGGGCACACAGGTTATACAGGAACCCTGGCATGGGCCGATCCAGAAGCGGATCTGATTTTCATCTTTCTTACTAATCGAGTCTACCCTTCAAGAACATACAGATCTCTTTACAAGCGTAACGTCAGGCCCACAATTCATCAGTTCATTTATGACTATTTAGAAGAGATTCAAACACTAAATCAAGACCCTGTCGGAAATACCAAATAAACAACGCTATTTACTTATTTAAAATTATTCTAAATAAGGTGTTTTTTTTGAATTTATTTATTCTTAAAATTTTGAATTTCAGGCAGTTACGAAACTTAGAGGTGTATTGGTTGGTGGGGGTTATAACCCACCTTTGAAAAACAGCAACCCAATGTTACTTTTGTACGCGTTTGATCTCAAGCCCATCGGAATACATGTTTAAAACAACACCGAAACTAACCAAAATCTTTCTAGGCCTTGTCCTTGGAATATTTGTATCAACGAGCTTAAATGCTCAAGAAATCCCGACTGATGAAAGCGTGATCGCTGCGGGTGAATCTACATTCAAAGTTAACTGTGCCACTTGTCACAAAATCTGGGAAAAGCGTATTGGCCCGGCATTGAATGGTGTGACCGAAAGAAGAGAGGTGGAATGGTTAATTTCTTGGATTAAGAACTCTCAGGCAATGATTGCCGCAGGAGACCCAATTGCATTGGAACTTTGGGAAGAATACAATCAAACTGTAATGACAGCATACCCATCATTTTCTGATGATGACGTGCTTGCAGTTCTGGCTTACATTCAAGCAGAGACAGCTAAAGGACCTCCGGTTGAAGAGGTAGCCGTTACCACAGCTGGTGAGGGCGGAGGAGATGCTATTTCATCTTCTTATCTGATGGCTGTAATCATCATTTTAGTCGTTGTGCTTGCTTTAGCTGTGGTTGCATTGATCATAGCAGCTCGAACACTGGTCAAGCACCTTAAAGATGTGAAAGGTTTAGATGAGGCAGAGCAGGAGATCGTATCACAAGAATTTAATGTTGCTGCATTCCTTAAGAGCAACAACTTTGTTGGCTTAGTTATTTTCGTATTCACAATCATTGTTTTAAAGACATTGATTGATGGTGCATTCACAATAGGGGTTCAACAAGGCTATCAACCAACTCAGCCAATTGCGTTCTCTCACGAAATCCACGCAGGACAATACGAGATTGATTGTCAATATTGTCATACAGGTGTGAATAAGTCCAAATCGGCTAACATCCCTTCACCTAACATTTGTATGAATTGCCATACGCAGGTGAAAACGGAATCGGAAGAAATTGCAAAAATCTATGCTGCGATTGATTACGATCCTGAAACACAGACATACGGAACGGACACTAAGCCAATAGAATGGGTTAGGATTCACAACTTACCTGATCTGGCTTACTTCAATCACTCACAACATGTTAAGGTTGCAGGGTTGGAGTGTGAAACCTGTCATGGGCCTATTAAAGAAATGGAAGTGGTATACCAATATTCTTCACTGACCATGGGATGGTGTATCAATTGTCACAGAGAAACTGATGTAAATACGAAAGGAAACGAGTATTACGACAAACTTGTGAAGCTTCATTCAGAACAAAGCAAAGAGCCGATGAAGGTCGAGGATATCGGCGGGTTGGAATGTGCTAAGTGTCACTATTAATAATATTCGAAAACAGCTTGACCTACAAGAACGAATGAAAGAAACTAAGAAATACTGGAAAGGATTAGAGCAACTTGAAAACACACCAGATTTTCAGGATAGAGCTTCAAAAGAATTCCCGGAATATTTACCAATAAATGGTGGTGACAGTGGTGAGCCGTCAAGGAGAGATTTTCTTAAAATGATGGGATTTGGAGTAGCAGCCGTTTCACTTGCAGCATGTGAAGCCCCTGTTCGTAAAGCCATACCTTATGTAAATAAACCTGTTGATGTCGATCCAGGAGTAGCCAACTATTATGCATCAACCTATGCAATGGGCAGTGATGTAGCTTCTGTTGTGGTTAAGACAAGAGAAGGACGTCCAATTAAAATTGAAGGCAATGACCTCTCAATGATAAGTCAGGGTGGTACCACTACTCAAGTAGAATCATCGGTACTTTCCCTTTATGATGGTGAGAGACTGAAGAATCCAAAAATTGGCGGGGAAGATACAGATTGGGAAACCATCGATAACAGAATTAAAACTGAGCTTGCTGCAAACGGAGGAAAGATTTCCATTCTTTCATATTCAAACTGTAGTCCAAGCACAGCCAGAGCAATTCAGGCTCTTAGAGATAAATATGGTGAAGTAGAGCACGTACAGTACGATCCACTCTCTATGAGTGGATTACTTGATGC
This sequence comes from Cytophagaceae bacterium, assembly GCA_006969745.1. Lineage (GTDB taxonomy): Bacteria > Bacteroidota > Bacteroidia > Cytophagales > Cyclobacteriaceae > Ekhidna. Next base: position 270,389 of record CP030886.1, on the reverse strand, counting down.
TTACGGTGAAGCGACGGGCACACGAAGCCTGCCTTTGCATGACTTCTCGAAAGCAAGCACAATTGTTTCAATCACAGCTGACTTTCTTGGCAACTGGCCAAATCAAGCATTGAATAACAAACAGTTTGCTTCAACAAGAAAACTTGGTCCGGACAAGAAGGAAATGTCCAGGCTGTACGCATTCGAATCTAATCTTTCATTGACTGGGTCAAACGCAGACTATCGTCAACCAATTAAGCCTTCGCAAGAAGGACTTTACGTTGCAAATCTTTATAATTTGATTGCCCAAAAAGCTGGAGCCGCTGCGATTGGCACAACTAGATTAGAAGATACAGTTACCCTTGAAAAAGCTGCCAATGATTTGTGGAAATCACGTGGTAAGTCATTGGTTCTTAGTGGATCAAACGACAAGAATGTTCAACTGCTGGTAATCGCAATCAATGACCTACTTCAGAGCTATGGATCTACGATTGATCTTTCAAAGAGTGTAAATACCAGAAAAGGTAGTGACACAGCAGTTGCTCAGCTGGTTAGCGATGTGAAAGCAGGATCTGTTGGAACGGTGATCTTCTACAATTGCAACCCAGCCTATGATCACCCAATGGGAGCACAATTGGTAAGCTCTCTAGGCAAAGTGAAAACAACCATTTCGACATCAGATAGAATGGATGAAACCAGCAGCTCAGTAAAATACGTTGCACCAGATCACCACTATCTGGAATCATGGAATGACTTTGAGCCAGTTACTGGTCACCTCACGCTTTCACAGCCAACGATTCAAAACATATTTAATACAAGACAAGCACAGGAGTCATTCCTAAGATGGTCAGACAATACATCCTCATATTATGATTTTGTGAGGGAAGGTTGGCAGCCACTCGCTACAGGGGATTTCAATGGATTCTTTGATAAGTGCTTGCATGATGGATTCTACGATCTGGAGCCGGCTGATAGTAATGACATTTCAGTCTCTGTGGATGCTGTTGTCGTAGCAGGAAATCTTAAAGGTTATGCAGCCAAGTCTGATGGATTAGAGCTTGCAGTTTATTCTAATTATTCTGTAGGCGATGGGATTCAGGCAAATAATCCATGGTTGCAAGAGATGCCAGATCCAATCACCAAAGCATGTTGGGACAACTATTTAACTGTTTCTCCAAGACAAGCACGTGAAAATGACTGGGATGTTAAAGGCGGTGACATGGATTACAAGGTCGCCACTTTGACTGTTAATGGAAAATCTGTAACTGCTCCTGTAATTCCACAACCTGGCCAGGCATATGGCACTATTGGTTTGGCAGTGGGTTATGGTAGAACAAAAGCTGGTCAAGTAGGAAATGGTGTAGGAGTCAATGCATATGAGCTGATAAGCAGCTCCACTAATGGGCTTAGCTATAGTGGAAAGGCTACTCTGGAGTTGAACGGAGAACAACGTAAAGTTGCTCAGACTCAAACAGCTCAAACTTACGCTGGAAGAGAGACAGTAATTCAGGAATCGACACTTGGTGAGTATCAGAAAGATCCTCAAGCTGGCAGAAGCTTCCCGATGATATCAAAGGCAGATGGCACGAAGGTTAGACCACACGCGGTTTCACTTTGGAAAGGTCATGAGTATCCTAACCACCACTGGGGGATGATCGTAGACCTGAACTCATGTACTGGTTGCGGTACATGTACTGTGGCTTGTCAGACTGAAAATAACATTCCTGTAGTTGGTAAGGAAGAGGTGTTGAACAGGAGAGAGATGCACTGGATCCGTATCGATAGATACTATAGTTCGAGACCAGAAGATGAGTTGACCGCTGAAGATAAAAACTTGATGGAGGTGAAGCAGAAAGAGCTTGCAGCCGTAGAGAATCCAGAAGTTACTTTCCAGCCAATGATGTGTCAGCAATGTAACAGTGCTCCTTGTGAGACTGTTTGTCCGGTTGCTGCAACAACTCACTCAAGTGAAGGTCTAAACCAGATGACTTACAATAGATGTATCGGAACAAGATATTGTGCAAACAACTGCCCTTACAAAGTACGTCGATTCAACTGGTTCAAATATCATGACAATGCCAAGTTCGATAAGAACACACCAATGAACAATGATCTTGGCAAGATGGTGTTGAATCCGGATGTAACTGTGAGAGCTAGAGGTGTAATGGAGAAATGTACTTTCTGTGTTCAACGAATCCAGTCAGGAAAGCTTGATGCCAAGAAGGAGGGAAGAAGGCCAGTTGATGGAGAAATTCAAACTGCCTGTGCTAAATCATGTCCGACAGATGCTTTGGTATTTGGAGATATGAAAGATCCGGAAAGCAGAATTTCTAAGACATTGAAGCTTAAGTACAATGATAAAAGTGTTGAAGCTACGGAGGATAGAGCATATCACGTGCTAGAAGAGCTTAGGGTGATGCCGAACGTATGGTACCTCGCCAAAATCAGAAATAAAGACAAAAACGATAAACAAGAAGCATAATGCACGCAGAATCAGAAGTACGGATACCCTTAGTAACTGGTGGAAAGACAGTTCACGATGTTTCTGAGGATATAGCTGGAAGAGTCGAGCAAAAACCTACGGTAACGTGGATGCTTGCAATGGCAGTCTCTTTAGCACTTCTCCTGGCTGGAGGGTATGCAGTAGCAATTACTCTCTGGGATGGAATCGGAATGTGGGGTTTAAATAAAACTGTAGGATGGGCGTGGGATATTACCAACTTCGTATGGTGGGTTGGTATCGGTCATGCAGGCACACTGATCTCAGCTGTTCTATTGCTTTTCCGTCAGCGCTGGAGAATGTCAATCAACAGAGCTTCCGAGGCTATGACAATCTTTGCTGTTATTTGCGCTGCTATGTTCCCGGTTCTTCACATGGGACGTCCATGGTTGGGTTTTTACTGGGCATTACCGCTACCTAATACATTTGGATCGCTGTGGGTAAACTTTAACTCACCACTCCTATGGGACGTTTTTGCGATCTCTACTTACTTCTCTGTATCTCTTGTATTCTGGTATATCGGATTGATTCCCGATTTTGCTACTATAAGAGACAGAGCACAAAATAAAATTTCAAGAGCCATATATGGAGCTTTAAGTTTTGGATGGACAGGTGGAGCCAAAACCTGGTCACATTATGAAACGGTATCATTGGTGCTTGCGGGTCTCGCTACTCCTCTGGTACTTTCTGTACACACTATTGTATCTTTTGACTTTGCAACTTCTGTAATTCCGGGATGGCACACGACAATCTTCCCACCTTATTTTGTGGCGGGAGCAATTTTCTCTGGTTTCGCTATGGTATTGACGTTATTGCTTGTGACTCGTAAAGTCTATAAGCTGGAAGACTACATTACCATTCAGCACGTAGAGTTGATGAATATTATCATAATTGTTACTGGATCAATTGTAGGTATTGCTTACATCACAGAGTTTTTCATCGCATGGTATTCTGGAGTAGAAGCAGAACAATATGCATTCATCAACAGGGCAACTGGGCCATACTGGTGGGCATATTGGTCAATGATGACTTGTAATGTGATTTCACCGCAGCTTTTCTGGTTTAAGAAAATTAGAACAAATCTTGCTGCGACGTTCGTCATTTCAATCATCGTAAACATTGGAATGTGGTTCGAGCGATTTGTAATTATCGTAACGTCTCTTCACAGAGATTTCCTTCCTTCAAGTTGGGCAATGTTCTATCCAACAATGTATGATGTGGGAGTTTATGTGTTCACCTTCGGATTGTTCTTCACAGCATTCTTCCTATTTGCGAAGTTTTTCCCTGTGATCAACATGGCAGAAGTTAAAAGTATTATTAAAGCAACTGGAGAAAAGCCGACAAAATCGGGTAATTAAATATATAGATTATGTCTCAAGGAACGAATTACGTACTGGGCGTCTATGACGATGAGGATGTCTTGATGGATGCCATCAAGACAGTGAGGGAATCCGGTGTGAAAATCGAAGAGGTTTATTCACCATTTCCTGTTCACGGAATAGAGGATGTTCTAGGATATAAAAGAAGCTGGTTATCAATAGCCGCATTCATGTTTGGAATCACCGGAACCACATTAGCGCTGACAATGATGGTGGGTATGATGGGCGTGGATTGGCCAATGATAATTGGAGGTAAAGACTACATTCCAATACCATCATTCATTCCAGTGACATTTGAGATGACAGTACTTCTTGCATCATTTGGAATGGTGGGTACATTTTTCGTGATTTCAAATTTAAAGCCATGGGGTAAGCCTAGAATTTATGACATCAGAATCACTGATGATAAGCACGTAATGGCAATAGATCTTGACGGTAATGACAAATCTGAAGCTGACATTAAGAAGGTTTTACAGGGAAGTGGAGCTACAGAGGTTAACAATAAAACATTTGACTGATAATGAAACTAAAGGCATTTAGATACTTAGGAATTATCACAATTGGTGCACTGGTCGCTTCATGCGCCGCTGGTGTAGATGATACCGGTTTGGAGTATGCACCTCAGATGTATCATTCCACTCCTTATGAGCCACTTACTCAGATTCAGAATGAAGACGCTGGTAGTTGGTTGGACTCAAACGAAGAAGACGGCCATGGAGAATTCTATAATTCCAATCCATACAACCAATTCAAAATGAATATGCGTGAGCCTGTTGCCAATACAGTAAGAAGAGGGCAGCTACTACCGGTTCGTTTGGGAAAAGATGATCTGGAAGTTGCCGCTGCTACTCTGGCAAATCCATTTCCTGCTGAGGATGAAAGCGTAGTGAAGCAAGGAAAGGTACTATATGACAGCTATTGTAAACATTGTCATGGTGAGAAAGGCAACGGTGATGGACTAGTAGCAGAAGCTTATGCTGGTGTTGCTAATCTAAATGGTGCTGCTTACCTGGAGATTACTGAAGGTCATATATTCCATGTGATTACATATGGTAAAGGTTTGATGGGTGCTCATGGTTCACAGGTAAGCCCTGAAGATCGATGGAGAATTGCCCGATACGTAAAAGAATTGCAAAAGAAGAACTAAAGTCTACTCATGGTAACAGAAGAAAGATTTGAATTTACTGCTACTGCAAAGAAGCGCTTGGTTATCACCTTAGTGGTTGGACTAGTGCTATCTGTGCTAGGCTATTTTACATTGGGTTCGGGTGGCGATCACGGTGGTGGCCATGGTGAAGAGGCAGACAACTCAGAAATGGTATCTGATCATGGAGAGGAACCATATGCAGCAGAAGATGCCGCTGACGCTGAGGGTCATGGTGAGGAAGCTCATCATGGAAGTAGCTCTTCAGTGAAAAGACTGCTTTCCAACCTATGGATTAACAATGTCTTCTTTGCAGGATTAGCAATAATAGGTGTTTTCTTTTTTGCAATTCAATATGCAGCGCAAGCAGGTTGGGCTACAGGAATAAAGCGAATTCCTTTTGCCTTCGGAAGTTGGCTTCCAATAGCATTTGTATTAATGCTGGTGGTTTTTATGATTGGCGGACATGATATTTTTCATTGGACACACTCTGATTTATATGCCGAGGTAGGTGGAGACGAAATTGTTAAAGGTAAAGCAGCTTATTTCTTCTGGCCATTACAGGGAGGAGAGTTTCCTCTTTTTTGGATCGGAAGATTAGTAATATTCTTTGGTGTTTGGTATTTGCTTTTTAGAAAATTAAGAGCACTTGCTTTCGCTGAAGATATTGAAGGTGGTACGAAACATTGGTATAAGATGCGTTCAACTTCTGCTATCTTCCTAGTGTTTTTCGCAGTGTCTTCATCAATGGCTGCATGGGATTGGATTATGTCAATAGATGTTCACTGGTTTAGTACGATGTTCGGTTGGTATTCGTTCGCCAGCTGGTGGGTTGCAGGACTTGCCTTATCACTTTTCATAGTTGTGATGCTGAAGGATCGGGGCTACTTATCAGTAGTAAACGCTAATCACATTCACGACTTAGGAAAATTTGTATTTGCCTTTACCATCTTCTGGACATATGTATGGTTTTCGCAATTCCTCTTGATCTATTATGCACACATTCCTGAGGAAACTGTGTATTTCTTGGAGCGATGGAAAGACGATCATTATGCTCCTGTTTTTTATATCAATTTAATTCTAAACTTCTTCTTCCCTTTCTTAGTTCTTATGACAAGGGATTCGAAGAGACATACCAGAATTCTAAAAGTTGTCTGTCCTGCGGTTGTCTTTGGTCACTGGTTAGATTTCTATCTAATGGTTTCGCCAGGAACTGTAGGTCACAATGGAGGTTTCGGATTCCTGGAAATAGGGTTAATCTTAGTTTATGCTAGTGCTTTCTTATATGTGACTTTCAATGCACTTTCAAAAGCACCATTATTCGCTAAGAATCACCCAATGTTGAATGAAAGTTTGCACCATCATATTTAATAAGTGAGGGAATAGATTATGCTTAATTTAATCATTGTAATAGCGGTAGTATTAATAATAGCTGTCATTTTCACAGCCTATCGTGTCACAACGCTAGTTGATGTTGTAAAAAAAGATAAGAATAAAAGTCATGTGCCTTCAGGTAACAGCCTTCAAGGTGCTCTCATGATTGTTTTTCTCATAGCTGGAATTGCAGGATTCTTTTACTTCTCAATGAAGGAATACGACACCTACAATTTGCCAATCGCTTCAGAACATGCAGTGGTAACTGAAAATCTTTTTTGGATCACAATGGCTGTTACAGTTTTCGTGTTCATCGTTACTCAGATTTTCCTTTTCGGATTTGGTTGGAAATACAGGTATAAAGAAAGCAATACTGCACACTACTACCCTCACAACAATAAGTTGGAAATGATCTGGACTATTGTCCCTGCAATCGTACTGGCTTGGTTGATAATTTCCGGACTGAAACAATGGAATGTGGTGACAGGACCAGCTCCTGAAAATTCGGAAGTGATTGAGGTAATGGGATATCAATATGCATGGGCATTCAGATACCCTGGCAAAGATGGAGAGCTTGGTAGTTATGACTTTAGAAAAATTGATGCTATCAACTCAATGGGTATCGATTTGACAGATCAAAAAGGTCATGACGACTTCATGCCAGCACAATTAGTGCTTCCAAAAGGAAAGCCGGTGCACTTAAAAATCAGAGGGAGAGATGTAATTCATAGTGTATACAATCCTCATTTCAGGTTACAAATGAATGCCGTTCCGGGAATGCCAACTCGTTTTTGGTTTACACCTACATTAAGTACGGCAGAGATGAGAGAGAAGACAGGAAATCCTGATTTCAATTACGAGCTTGTATGTAACAAGATATGCGGAAAGAGCCACTATGGTATGAAAGGAATCATCGTAGTATTGGAGCAGGATGAATACGATTCTTGGTATAAAGAAAATCAAGAGAATTCATTTCTTAAGTTAAATCCAGGATACATAAGTCAAGTTCCTGAGGATTTGAAAGAAGCAGCGAAAATTGCTGCCGGAATCGAAAACATTGAGAAAGAACAAAAAGTTACAACTGCTGCAAGCAGTTTTTAAATAAAATTATATGTCAGTAACAGATATACAACTTCAGGAGGATTTAGCGCATGACGATCACCACGAAGATCACCATGAGCAGGGTTTTGTAAGCAAGTATATTTTCTCGACTGATCACAAGACAATCGCGAAACAGTTCTTGATTACCGGAATTTTTTGGGCATTGATAGGAGGAGGTCTTTCTATCATTTTCAGACTTCAGCTTGGGTTTCCAGAGATGGACCTTGAATGGTTAAGACCAATGCTTGGTCAGTGGATCACCACTGAAGGTAAGCTAGATGCAGAGTTCTATCTTGCCTTGGTTACTATGCATGGTACCATCATGGTATTCTTTGTTTTAACAGCAGGCTTGAGTGGTACATTTTCAAATTTCTTGATTCCGCTTCAAATAGGAGCCCGAGATATGGCATCAGGATTTATGAACATGCTCTCTTACTGGTTCTTTTTTGCTTCTAGTGTGGTTATGTTTGTTTCTTTCTTCATAGAAACAGGTCCTGCTGGAGGTGGATGGACTGTTTATCCACCATTGAGTGCCCTACCACAAGCAATTCAGGGTTCTGGATTAGGAATGACATTGTGGCTTGTTTCAATGGCTCTGTTCATTGCTTCATCACTTCTTGGAGGTATTAATTATATCACAACAATCATTAATATGAGGACGCACGGGATGTCTTTTTCCAGACTTCCTTTGACGATATGGGCGTTCTTTATTACTGCAATACTTGGATTACTATCATTCCCGGTTTTATTGTCAGCGGCACTTCTTTTGATCTTCGACAGATCATTCGGTACAAGTTTTTATTTGTCAGAGATTTACATAGCAGGTGAGGCACTACCTAATGTAGGTGGTAGCCCAATATTGTATCAACATTTGTTCTGGTTTCTTGGACATCCGGAAGTATACATTGTGATCTTGCCGGCCCTTGGAATTACATCAGAAATTATTGCTACCAATTCACGAAAACCAATTTTTGGATACAAAGCAATGATTGGATCAATGTTAGGAATTGGTTTCCTCTCGTTTATCGTATGGGCTCACCACATGTTTGTGACGGGCATGAACCCTTTCCTTGGGTCAGTATTTACCATCCTTACATTGGTGATTGCAGTTCCATCGGCAATTAAGGCATTCAACTATATCACCACATTATGGAAAGGTAATATTGTATTTACTCCAGCCATGCTTTTCTCAATTGGTCTGGTGTCATTCTTTATTTCAGGAGGTTTGACAGGTATATTCCTTGGAAACTCTGTATTAGACATCAATTTGCATGACACCTATTTTGTGGTAGCACACTTCCACCTGGTAATGGGTAGTGCATCATTCTTTGGTCTTTTGGCCGGCGTGTATCACTGGTTCCCTAAGATGTTTGGCAGAATGATGAATGATAAGCTTGGTAAACTTCACTTCTGGCTTTCATTTGTAGGAATCTACTTGGTATTTTTCCCGCTACATTATATCGGTATAGCTGGTTTCCCAAGAAGATATTATTCATTCACCTCTTTTGAGACTTTCAATATTTATGGTGATTTGAATGCATTAGTGAGTATCGCTGCAATTTTAACTTTTGCAGCTCAGTTCATTTTTCTTTTCAACTTCTTCTACAGTATCTATAGAGGTAAGTTGGCTCCTGCTAACCCTTGGAAATCTAATACATTGGAGTGGACTACTCCACGATTCCCAGAGCATGGAAACTGGATTGGAGCGATTCCAAAAGTTTTCAGATGGCCATATGACTATAGCAAGCCAGGTGCCAAGGATGACTTCATTCCGCAAACGGTACCTTATTCACACACTCCTGAATCTAACCTTGAGCATGAAAACGAGCTAACAAAGGAAGAAGATCTAACAGGAGTTGAGAAAGCTAATTAATCAAAGAAATTTCTTAAGAATCAATGCAATCACGCTAGGATCAGTATTCGTACTGATCCTGGTAGGAAGCATTGTGCGCGTAATGGGAGCTGGAATGGGTTGTCCTGACTGGCCAAAATGTTTTGGCTCGTACATTCCCCCAACTACCTCAGAAGCTTTACCGGCTAACTATCAGGATATTTTCCGCGAGCAGCGAATTTCTAAAAATGAACGACTGGCGAGGCTGTTCAACAATCTTGGATATAGTGATTTAAGCAACAAATTAACTGAAGATCCCGCCGTTTTGGTAGAACAGGAATTTGATGTGACCAAAGCGTGGATAGAATATGTCAACAGGCTTGTGGGAGTACTGATTGGACTGTTTGTCTTTCTGAATATGATATTTTCATTTGCATTTAGAAAGGACTCTGTCTGGATTCCAATAATGGGTATTTCGATATTCATTTTAACAGGATTTCAAGGCTGGGTTGGTTCACTTGTCGTCTCTACGAATCTATTGCATGGATTCATTACATTTCATATGCTGCTTGCACTGTTGATAGTCGCTTTGCTGATATGGATGAATGTACGTGTAAGGTCATTGAGTGCGCTAAAACACAACAAACTATTCTGGGTTAGCTTAATTACAACGATTCTATTTGTACCCCAGTTGATATTGGGAACAGAAGTGAGAGGGACTATTGATGACCTACTTATTTCAACAATAGGAAGGAGCGACTGGAGCAATAGTCTAAGCAACTCATTTTATGTGCATAGATCATATTCGTGGATATTATTGTTAGGAACGCTGATACTGTTTTTTTATTCGAAGAAAACCAATGAAACCTGGCTTGTTAAATCAAGTATGGGTTTGATTATCTTGGTTATTATGGTAATGGTTGCAGGGATTGGAATGGCTCGTTTTTCTTTTCCATTCTGGCTCCAGCCACTTCATTTAATTTTTGCTGTAGGCATTTTTAGCCTGCTGTTTTATTTAACTTTGCGTCTCAAATTAGATAAGTGAGTACTTCGATTTCACATATTGACATTACTGCTGCTGAAAAAGCTAAAGCTTACTACGAACTTCTTAAGCCAAGGCTTTCATTCCTTGTGGTTTTCTCCTCCGGTTTTGGTTATGCATTAGCCACCCAGTCCATGTTTAATTGGGGAAGTCTGGTTGTTTTCTTGTTCGCAGGATTTTTGGTTTCAGGTTCTTCTGTAACAATTAATCAAGTTATAGAGCAGAAATACGATGCAATGATGAAGCGTACAAGGAATAGACCTTTGCCTTCAGATCGGATTACAGAAACGGAAGCAGTTTGGTTCAGTGTGATTACTGGAATCGTTGGTCTAGTATTAATGTTTCTTGCCACTAATTTATTGGCAAGCTCCCTTTCACTCTTATCCTTAGTTCTTTACGCATTTGTATATACCCCGCTCAAACGAGTAGGATCAATTGCTGTGTTCGTCGGGGCGATACCTGGTGCACTGCCTCCGTTAATAGGTTGGGCTGCTGCAAACGGAGTATTATCCTATGAAGCAATGATTATTTTTGGAATCCAGTTTATATGGCAGTTTCCACACTTTTGGGCCATTGCTTGGGTGTCTGATGAAGATTACAAAAAAGCTGGTTTTAAACTCCTTCCCGGAGGTGGCGCTAAAGATTTGAATACGGCAATAAACATTATGGTTTATACCTTGTTTTTATTGCCATTAGGTCTCTTGCCCACATATTTTGGACTTACAGGTCTTACAAGTGGTGTGGTGGCCACTATTTGCGGAGTTTTATTCTTGGCTCAAACATTTAGTTTAATGAAAGATACTTCCAATCAGAAGGCTCGTAGAATTATGTTTGGATCATTTATTTACCTACCAATTGTTCAAATAACCTTTTTATTAGATAAGATATGACTGGAGAAATGGAAGCGGGAAATAAGGTGAGATCGATGCACCCACAAAAATTTGCAATGTGGTTGTTTTTGGTTTCTGTGATCATGGTATTTATATCGCTATCAAGTGCTTACATAGTTAAAAAGGCGATAGGTGATTGGATTTACATTGACTTTCCATCATTGTTCAAGTTCACCACAGTGGTAATCATTCTCAGTAGTGTTACCATGCATTATTCATACATATCTGCTAAGCGAAATAACATTAAGAATATAAGGATAGGCCTAGTATTAACTGCAATTCTTGCGGTTGTATTTATCGTAGGACAATTACAAGCCTGGGGACAATTAGTAGATGGCGGATATCACTTTGTAGGTAATCCGGCTAGTTCATTTATCTATATTTTCACAGGTCTCCATGTCGTTCACCTTGTAGGAGCGATTATTTTTTTACTAATTGTCCTTAGAAAAGCTTTTAAATATCAAGTACATTCAAAGAGTTTAGTTCGAATAGAAATGTGTGCCACTTTCTGGCATTTTCTTGGTGGACTTTGGTTGTATTTATACTTATTTTTGATTTTCAATAATTAACCTACAAAATCTAACACGAATGGCTAACTCGGCTGTAATAGTAGAAGAAAATAAAAAGAATATTTGGGGCGGAGGTGTCTCTCCAATGAAAGCGAGCTACGGTAAGCTGATGATGTGGTTTTTCCTATTGTCAGATGCTTTTACCTTCTCCGCGTTGTTAATTACCTACGGCCTCATCCGATTTAGCCATCCAGCGTATGCCGGTTCTGTAGCCGACTTCAAGTTTTCTCAAGAATATTGGCCTATTCCTGAAAAAGTATTTGAAGCATTCCCCGGAATGCATGCTTTAGGAATTGAGAGTGCCCCTTTGGTATTCGTAGGTTTAATGACTTTCATTTTGATCATCAGTAGTGTGACAATGGTATTGGCAGTAGAAGCTGGTGAGCGAATGGATAGAAAAGCTGTAGAAAAATGGATGCTATGGACCATACTTGGAGGATTAACATTCCTTGGATGTCAGGCATGGGAATGGGCCCACTTTATTCATGGATCAGATATGTCTATGAATGCTGTTGGTAACTTCCTGCAGGGTGCTGGACTATCTGCCAATCAATATGGTCCGCCCAACTTTGCAGCGTTATTTTTCTTTATTACAGGATTTCATGGATTCCACGTATTCAGTGGTGTACTTATCAATTTTATCATTTTCTACCAAGCAACCGTCGGTATTTTTGAAAAGCGCGGACACTACGAAATGGTAGAGAAAGTTGGTCTATACTGGCACTTTGTAGATCTTGTATGGGTCTTCGTTTTCACATTCTTTTACCTTGTTTAATCTTATCATTCTCAAATAAATGGAACAGCAAACTCCACAAGTCGAAGTACAGCCGGTAAACAAGGCTAAAGTGAAGAATTTCATCAAGGTGATGCTCTACTTAGCTGCTATTACTGCGGTTGAATTTGGAATCGCTTTTACAGTGCCACATGAGCACAAATGGGTGAGAATCATTGTGTTTATAGTTCTTACTATAGTAAAGGCATATTACATTGTAGCCGAGTTTATGCACCTTGGGCATGAGAAGAAATCATTAAAGATGTCAATTGTGCTTCCAATGCTCTTCGTAGTATTCTTTATCTTCATCATGATTTATCAAGGTGGAGCTATTCTGGAAGCTCTTTATTGATTTAGGATCACTTGAAGGGCCGAGGACTTAAGCGCATCATCATATTTGTTGTATTTCTAATACCAGTTGGTTGGTATTTACTACTTCAATTATTTGGGGATAATAGATTTTCATTGGCTTTGATGTCAAGCATTCCTGAAGAATGTAAGCAATACAATTCAATTACTGTAGTTTCGAAAGACGATTCTCTGTCCGTAGTTGAAACAAACTACATGAATCGGGTGATTTATGCCGCTGATAAGCGTAAGGCTGTTCTCACTTACGAATCGCAATCTTTTTTCGATTGTCTCAATCAATCTTCAGCTGATTTAGTTTTAGTAAATGAGGAAGGAATATGGGGAATTTATGAACTTTCACGAGAAGGAGTGGATCAATTATTAACCGAACTGGATATTTTAACCCTTCAGCAGACGTATGGAGAAGGAACTGTCAGGTAATAAATCATATTTAAGAATCATCTATGTTATTTCCATGGTGATTCCTTTGGTAGTAGCATTTCTTATATTCTTTCCTGCAAAGTTCGGAGCAGGAAATTGGGTAAAGGTGCTACCTATGGTTCATGCGATCATTAACTCCCTTACTGTTATCACCTTAATTGCCGCTTTGCTTGCTATAAAAAAGGGTAACGTGATTGCCCATCGATCATTTATGCTTGCCTCGTTGATATTAGGTGTGTTTTTTCTCATTTCCTATATTTTGTACCATTCAAATGTTCCATCGGTTAAGTATGGGGATTTAAATCATGACGGAATAGTTGATGATCTGGAAATGGCAACTGCTGGAACCAGCAGGTTGGTTTATTTGGTTATACTGGCAAGTCATATTTTGCTATCTATTTTAGTGGTACCCTTTGTTTTGTTTGCATTCTATTATGCGCTAACTAATCAAATAGACCGTCACAAAAAGATTGTGAAATATACTTATCCGGTTTGGATGTATGTTTCTATAACTGGTGTGATCGTATATTTCCTAATTAGGCCATATTACTTTTAATCCATGAAGAAGGCTCTTTTATTTGCTTCAACATTATTAGTTCCATTTATCAATTGGGCACAATGTGCGATGTGTAGAACACAAATAAAAAATAATGTGAGCGCTGGAGAAACCTCTGTGGCAGAAGGTCTCAACAATGGTATAATGTTCTTGTTTTTCACACCTTACATAGTCGTATTCGTACTAATCTTTCTTTGGTTTAAAAACAGTAAAACAACTAAGAGTGTCAGTATTATTGAGCGTTTTAAAAGCTAGATGTCCTCGATGTAGAGAAGGTCAAATCTTCACCCACACTACTTTCAATCTTAAGAAAATGTCGTCTATGCATACCAATTGCCCAAATTGTCAATTGAGATATGAAAAGGAGCCAGGCAATTTTTATGGAGCGATGTATGTAAGCTACGGTTTCTCTACAGCAATTTTTCTCATCACAGCATTCGTCCTTTATTACTTCTTCAATGATCCCTCGTTGAATGTATACCTGATCACTATTCTGGCGGTAGCGCTATTGCTTTTTCCACTCAATTTTCGGTATTCCAGGGTTGTATTTCTGTATCTTATTTGGAAGACCTAGGCGCTGAATAAAGGCCTGATTATTGTATATTCAAGCTTGTGAATCAAAAGCTATCCATCGGTTTACTTATTGGATGTGTGCTTGCGCTGTTTATAAATCATTTTCTCATTGATTGGGAAGATATAAACAGGCGACGTGTAGTTAGTAGTATTGATTCTATAGTCGCAGCTCAATACGCTGATTTAATTGCATGGAAAGAAGGGGTTAATTCAAACTTTGCATTTCGGAAACGTACCGTATGTAGAGGAAGACTGGAAGATTGGAGCGACAATAGACCCTTTGTCTCAGAAATATCAAATGACTCCATTCAAATCATTCAGAATGATCTTGGCGTTTTCATAATTCAGCAAATCACCGCTGATGATTGCACGTATATTTCGTCTCATCCACTTGTCGAAAAGTATGCAATATCCAATCATTATCTAAGTGATGGCAAAAGCGAATTGCTTCATCATTCGGTCATTTCAATTGCTTCAGATAATGGAGATTATCATTATAATGAACTGTTGTTTTTTGATGTGAAATCGATGCCTAACAAGTTCATTGATGCACTGGTAGCCCTGATCGTAATAGCAGTGCTTTTCTCTGAGTACTGGAAATTTAGCCAAATCAATATTTCGTCTTATTGGAAGGCTTTAATTGGCCTGCTCTTATTAAGGTATCTCAGCCTTGAATTTGATGCATTTCAATTGCTTTTCAGATATGATTTGTTTGATCCACTCAAGTATACTTCATCTGTGGTGAACCCTACTCTTGGAGATCTTTTGATAAACTGTATAATGCTGAATGTCATTATAATGGCGAGTGCTAAATACCTTCATGCAATCAGAAGGTCGCGAACTAGAGTTGCAATAGCCAGCTCAGTCAACACTATTTTATCAGGACTTGTTTTACATGTAGCATGGAGTATTATCAGTAATTCTCAACTGTCACTTGATGTTGGACAATCGATTCAATTTGACCTGCTTAGATCTGTGGCTTACCTCTGCATTCTTTTAGCCAGTACAGGATATTTCTATTTTACCTATTTAACTCTCGATCTAATAAGAAGGAGTCATTTTGTAGCACATGCGATTACAGGAGCCTTGATTGCCGCACTTGTAATGGGATTTTTGGATGTGCTTTCCATTACATTCAGTTTTGTTCACGTATCAGTCTTGCTGATATCACTTAGGTATCAGTGGGGAAAATCGTTCAAGGAATTCACCTATTCCAACTTGTTGTTCATTCTGGTGGTAAGTGTGGGAATATCAATGGTATTGGCTTTTTGTATTTATAAATATGAGGAGGGAGCTGTTCTTGATTCTAAGAAGAAATTCGCTAACTATCTTTTGCTCAAAAGGGATGTCCTTGGCGAGTTCTATTTAGATCAAACCATCCGAAAGCTTTCTGCCGATGATAATCTAGCATTGATTGCAAGTGAAAGAAGTAGAAAAGTACTGGAGGATAGAATCCGTAGTGAATTCTTAACTCCCTATTTCAATAAATATGATTTAGAGATTGTATTTCAAGACTATCAACAGCTAAAACTTAACTCTCGATTTACCAGAGAGTATAGCTTACTGACGCCTGAGAATCAATCCGATTATGAAAATATCTATTTTGTTGATGAAGGAACAGTATTCAAGTATACCTGCAAAATAAACGTTGGAGACCTTGTCGGATTAATCATTCTGCAAATAAAAAAACGTGTCCCAACAAGCGTTTATCCTGCGCTACTCACAGACAATAAGTATTTCTCTGTTTCAAATGATTTTGACTATGCAGTATTTGCCGGTGATGATATCCTTTTTCATAGAAGTAAGTTTGGACAAGGAGAATGGCCACAGCACGATGACTTTGAAAGGCCACAGCTTTTCATTGGTGGAATCGAAAAGAATGGACGTCATTATTACGGTGTAAAAACGGATGATGGCAGGACAATTTTGATCATTTCAAATAAGTACGAAGCACGGGATAGAATTACAAATTTCTCATTTTTGTTTCTACTCTTACTCTTTTCATTTGGGGCATTTAGCATATTGAGTTCAATAGCAGAAAGAGGCTTTAAACTCAATTTCACCGGAAAAATTCAGCTGTATTTAGGTATGGCATTTATAATACCACTTTTGATTACTGGATTTGCTTTATTGAATACACTCAATACATCATATCGTGAAGAAATCAACCGCAGCTACATAAAACAAGCTCTTTACATATCTGAAATCTTGTCTACAGATATTGAGGAAGTCAGCAACGAACGTGCTGCCTATCATCTCACCGAAATAAGTAGCTATATACAGTCTGACTTAAGTTTTTATAATGAATCGGGATATCTCGTTGCCACGAGTCAACCAGAGATATTCAATTTGAATTTGCAAGGAAATCTTATAAATCCAATTGTGTTTGAGGAATTGGTCGTTAAGGAGAATCAGAGCATTATCGCAGATGAATCCGTGAGCAAACTTGATTACAAGGTGTGCTATGCAGTTGTAAATACTGTAGATAACCAAGTGGCAGGATTTATTGCTATGCCTTTCTTTGATTCAAAGAATCACTTGCGAAGACAGCAAATCGAAGTGTTTGGCAATCTGATAACCATCTTCGGTTTCATTTTTATAATCGCAATTGTCTTTGGTAATGCTGTATTGAACAACCTCCTGCGTCCTCTTAGAATGGTTGCAGATAAGATTCGAAGGGTCACCTTGCAAGAGGTGAATAAGCCGATAAAATATGAATCTTCAGATGAGATAGGTTCGCTCGTGAAAGATTATAATCAGATGCTGGTAAAGCTAGAGGACAGTAAACGTGCCCTTGCAAAAAGTCAAAAGGAAACTGCGTGGAAGGAAATAGCAAAGCAAGTAGCTCATGAGATAAAAAATCCTTTAACCCCGATGCAGCTAAAGATCCAGCAAATGTTGCGAAAACATGAAACTGAGTCAAAAGAATACGAGACGCTCACATCTTTGCTTACACAAGTGGATACTTTGAGTCAGATTGCAGAATCTTTCTCTGCTTTTGCTGAAATGCCAGCACCTGATAATCAGGTTTTTGATTGGGGTTTACTAATAAGGGAGGTCGTAGAGCTATATAGTGCAGAAGATGTAACCGTAGTACTTGATATTGAATCCGATGTTCGAATAGAAGCAGATAAGGATATTTTCAGAAGAATTTTGAACAACATTGTGTTGAATGCCATTCAATCTGTGGTAGATAAACGCGCTGAGATTTCAGTTTCTCTTAAAATTAAGGCTGGAAAGGGAGTTTTGACCGTAAGTGATAACGGCCGTGGTGTTCCCGACGAGTTGAAGGAAAAGATATTCCTGAACTATTTTAGTACAAAATCAACAGGAAGCGGTATTGGACTGGCTTTGGCCAAAAAAGGAATTGAAAACGCGGGAGGCAACATATGGTTTGAATCAAGAAAGGAAGAAGGCACGACCTTTTTTATTTCCATGCCTTTGGTGGGTTAGCATTTGCCTTCTATTTATTTCAAGTCAAACTGTAGCACAAAACCTTCGCTGCAAAACCATTCCATCCAACACGCCAATCCTTCTTGATACTTTGTTAATAGAGCCGGGCTCTATCACCACGGATAAGCCCTATACATTCAACGATTCCACGAACGTGATCAAAGTGACATCAGATATGGCTGAGGAAAAGGTTTGCTATCGGGTAATTTCAACGCTGCTCTCTGAACCTTTTCAAAGCAGAAGTTTGAATACTTATGATGATTCGAGACCACTCCCGTCAATTATTCAAAGAAATCCGACGGTAGAGAAGGAGGAGCTTTTTGAATTTGGAGGTGTTCAGAAATATGGTGCGATCTCGCGAGGAGTTTCATTTGGAAACAGGCAAAGCCTATTTGTCAATTCTACACTCAATTTGCAGATGGAAGGCAAGCTTGATGAAAATTTAAATATCTCCGCCGTAATTACAGACCAGAACATTCCTTATCAGCCGGAGGGAAATACTCAGCAGATCCGTGATTTTGACAATGTGTTTATCAAACTATACAACGACAAGTTTGATCTTACAGCCGGAGATATCGTTTTGCAACAGCCGGATGACGCGGGTTATTTTCTTCGATATTATAAAAACGTGCAAGGACTGCAAGCAAGCTATAGAGGTCAGTCCGGAGATTGGAAGCATGAATCCAGAGTGTCTGGTGCCTTAGCCAAAGGGAAGTTCAATTCAGCATTGATTCAACCAATAGATGGGCTATCTGGCCCTTACAAGCTGAGAGGCCCAAATGGAGAGCGATTTATTATCGTCTTGGCCAATTCTGAGAAAGTATTTATCGATGGTAAATTGATGGAGCGTGGTTTTGACAGAGATTATGTGATAGATTATAACCTTGGAGAAATCACCTTCAACAATCACATTGTTATCACACAGTTTACCATTATTCGGGTAGACTTTGAGTATGCGGAACAGTTCTACAGCCGATCCAATCTTTCGGCTTATCAAGCTGTTTCCAATAAAAAGATTAAAGTATTTGCCAATTATTATCGAGAAAGGGATAATCCAAATACCAGTTTTGGTTTCAATCTCACTGAAGATGATCTGACACAGCTCCGTGGAATAGGGGATGATGTGGATCAGGCGTTTATCACTGGATTTGATACTGTGCAGTTTTCTGAGAATAGGATACTCTACGTTCAAAAAGATACGGTAGATCAAGATGGTGTGAATCAAACTATTTTCGAATACTCGACCAACAGTACTGCACGCCTTTTTAGTGCCACATTTTCAGATGTTGGGTTCGGCAATGGTGATTATGTACTGAGACAGACCACTGCCAATGGAAGAATTTATGAATGGATATCTCCTGAAGGTGGTCAGTCTCAAGGTAACTATCAACCAGGATCATTTATTCCTCTTCCCAATAGCAGGCAAATGATGTCCGTTGGATCTGAATTACAACTATCAGAATATGAGTCAGTTAGTGCTGAGGTGTCATTTTCAAACACAGACCGAAACCTATATTCAAAACTAGAAGATCAAGACAATGCAAGCCGTGGTTATTTTGCAAGTATTCAAACAACTGGCAGGCCTTCATTTATTGATGGATACAATTGGGTCGGGTCAGTTTCAATGGAATTTGATGAAGCTGACTTTACCTTTATTGATAGATACCGACCGATCTTGTTTGATCGTGATTGGAACTATACCCCCAATCAAGATGATTCGTCAGATTTAATACTATTCGTCAAAGGTGGTATAAGGAAAGATCAAGACAACTTATTTGTCGCATCATTGAATCGTAGAAAACGATCTTCTTTCATAGATGGCTGGCAGCAGCAAGTAGATTTTAACCAGGAAATTGCCAATGTTAGATTGGTTTCCTCGCATTTTCGATTATCAAATGACCAGCAGGTAGTACGTACCGATTGGGTAAGGTCAAAGTCTGATATCAGCTATCGAAAGTGGAAAATTGCTCCGGGATATATATTCGATATGGACGAAAATGAAGTAGCCCGTGGCGATAGCATTGTTAGTTCGCTGATGAACTATAAAGCTCATGAATTTTACCTGACAAGCGGTGATTCCTCAAGATCTACTTATCGAATAGGTTACCAGTTAAGAACAGATAGACTTCCTGTATCCGGAAATTTAGAAGATTACCTTTTCTCAAAGAACCTTAGTGCTTCATATGGTTTAAGGACTGAAATGACAAACCTATCAGCAGACTTTAACTACAGACAAGTTGAAGATAAGCTGGACTTAAATATTGGTCAGGATGAAGTAATTAACGGAAGGGTTAATTGGATGCAATCCATGCTAGGTAAAAACCTCAGATCCAACTTCTCTTTTGCCACAGGAAATAGTCGAGAACTAAGGCGTGAATTTATCTATCTGCCAGTGTCAACCGGGGAGGGGACTCATACATGGCGGGATACCAATGGGGACGGAGTGCAGGATTTAAATGAATTCTTTGAAGCGATAAATCCAGATGAGCGAAACTTTGTAAAAATATTTACACCAACTGATGATTACCTCACCTCTTTCCAAACCTTCTACTTGCACACCATTGATTTCAGGCTTCCGGTATCCTGGAGCAACCAAGGCGGGATGAAAAGATTTGCCTCCAGACTTTCGGCTAACATTAACTTCAATGTCAACTTCAAAACTACATCCGATTCGTATGCAGATAGATTGAATCCATTTGCACTTGATTTGAAGGATACTGAGTTGATCAGCGCGCAGAATGCGAAAAGATATACATTGTTTTACAATCGTAATGGAAGTGGTTTTGGAGGTGATTTTACCTATCAAACCTCTGACAATAAGCAGCTTTTAGTGCAGGGATTTGAAACCAGGGAGCGAAATGAGTGGATCAGCAATGCAAAGATTGATCTAAGTCCGGCCTACACTTTCCGGGTCTCAACTACGGTTGGCAATCTTTTAAATCAGTCTGATTTTCTAAATTCCAGAAATTTTGAGATCGTCTCCAATTCATATAGACCTCAGCTTATCTGGCAGCCATCCAATGTTCTTCGCGTAATAGGAAGTTATGAGCGAAGAGCTAAAAGAAACGAATTTATAGAGTCAAGCGCTGAGTCTACAACTTCCAAGATTTATATGACAGAGTTGACCTGGAATCAAGCAGGAAGTGGTTCACTAAGAGGATCTTTTTCAGTTGTTCAAATCGATTTTCAAGGAGACCAGTCGTCCTACCTTGGCTATTTAATGCTTGATGCGCTTCAGCCTGGCACCAACCAAACCTGGCAAATCAATTGGCAGCAGAAGCTCACCAAAGGCATGCAAATTTCGCTTTTGTACAATGGCCGTAAATCGGAGGACGCAGGTGCCATTCACACAGGGAATGTCCAGGTTACTGCCTTTTTCTAGTTATTTAACTTATGAACAAAGGTTGGGCATCCGAGCTTCTTCTTGTTACTCGGTGTTTTGTATGGATCTTTTGGCATCCTGAAACTATAGATAAGTGAAAATTCGTGAGCACCACCGCCTGCTACAGGGTCTAGTCTTGAAAGGTTGAGATCGAAACTGTATCCAAATTCAAAATTGGCATATTCTATACCAGCCACCAGTATGATAGCATCCTGATTGAGCAATCCGAAATCACTTTTCAAAAACGGCATACCGCGATAATACAAACCGATCAAGACAGGTTGAAGGTGTACCGTGGCACCCGCGTCGATTTGTTGAAACTCACCTTGCCTTCGATACAGGATGCTTGGTGCAATTGAAGGTACAATGGTTCCAATATTTACAAGCTTTTGCAAAGGATATCTGCTTCCAATATGAAAGGAGTAACGGATAGGCAATTTATCCTCACCTTCAAGCAATGATCGATTAGGCTGTGTAAGATGATCGATTCCTACACCAAACCAGTTTTTCTTGGTATATATCAGAAAACCTGCGCCGATATCCCAATGATTTTTAAGGCGTATTGAATTGATTTGCGGATCTTGAGAGGGCGTTCCATCTACTCCGAAATCTACCTGATCACCAAGTACAAGCTTACTTCTATCAATGTCTCTAAAAGTATAGCCAAATTTTAGAGCAGGCCTAAAGACAACCTTATTGTTGAGGTTGACCTCATACGCGTATATGAAAGAACCTGTAGTATTTCTTAGCCCGGCTGTTCCTTCCTGATCAGAATGAAAAACCAGCCCAAAACCACTATTGATGTTACTGGCGTTGTAATCTATAGAGGCAGTAGAATTTGAAAAGGCCTGTGGCAGATTTGGCCATTGAATACGATGAATAAAAACAGCGCGAGTATCTGCTGAGGTTCCTGCAAAGGCAGGGTTTAGATAAATTGGGTTTGCATAGAATTGAGAATATTGGGCATCCTGGGCAATAGATGTTAATGCCGCTAAGAGGATGGTGATATATAATGCGACACTTTTCATTAACGAATGAGGGTTACATCACCCACTTTTACAATGTCTTTTCCGTCCGAAAACCGGAGTTCAAGTTTATAAACATATGCCCCGGAGGGAGCGAGCTTTCCTCTATAATAGCCATCCCATCCTTGATCTTGAGATTTACTTTCAAAGATTAATTCACCCCACTTGTTATAGATAAGCATTCTAAATCTTTCTACACCTTCCAGTCGAGGTAAGAATACATCATTTATACGTGATGGATCACCACCATTTATGCCGCCAAGTGTGCCACCGGAAGGGCCATTTAGACTCGGAGTAAATGCATTGGGAGTGTTTACCTGACCACCTGAAATTGCCTCCACCTCTGCCGATCGAAACAATGTATCTACGCATCCAAAATCGTTGGTAGCTATTAAAGTAATGTCATAAAATCCTTCTTCTGTATAGGCATGCCTTGGGTCAGATTCAGTAGAGGTAGTCCCATCACCAAAATCCCAAACAAAGGATGTTGCATTTTCGCTTAGGTTTTTAAATACAGCTTCTTGATCAGGTATATAGACAACACGGGTTGATACGAGGAAATCAGCAAAAGGCCGGGCATATACTGAGATATATTCCTCTTTTTCAATTTCCGAATTTGTCCCGACTTCATTTTGGCCTCTTAAACGCACCGTGAAATTACCGCCGGCGAAAAAAGTATGCGTGGGGTTGTCAGATCTGGAAATGCTTCCGTCTCCAAATTCCCAGAGGAATTCTCCAGCTACCGCAAACTGTGAAAGATTGGTGAATTGCACGGTAAGCGGGGCACATCCTTCAAGTATATCAGCTTCAAAATCGAGGATAGGAGCGGTCGGCAAGACTGTCACTGTCTGTGAAGATTCAATCGAGCAAAAATCATCTATTACGGTAAGAATAATCTCGTAAGTGCCAAACTGATTGTATTGATGTGATACTGGATCATATCCGGTAAAAGTGCTGCCATCCCCAAAGTCCCACTCGTAGATGAGCCCGGCGGCATTAGTGCTGTTGTTTGTAATAGTTACCGTATTATCAGGCAATTGCAGTGTGGTTGTTGATAACGTAAAATCAACAGTATTTGCTGGTCTTTGTTTTTCTATCGTTTCATTAATGATTTCCGGATCACTTTGACACGAAGCAAGATTGGTAGTGATCAATGAGATCTGAGCATTGATGTCATTGCCGGCATTTGCTTCTCTATTGTAAGAAATCATTAATTCATCATTGGCACCAAAAGTGACGTCAGGAGCAGGATTAATGGCCCAATCATAGTCTGCCAACCCTTTTTGAGTGGCTTCCAGGGTGAAATTAACCTGGTCGCAATCCTCGGTTCGTTCCACTGTAAAGTCTGCAAGCGGTTGAGGGCTTATCTGAATATTAAACGTGTCGTTTGTAATACAGACTCCTGCCTTTTCTGCTTCCAATACCATGGCATAATTCATGATGGTAGTTGAAGTGTTTACAATCTCATAGTCCAACTCGTTGAAATTTGGATCTCCACTATTACGTACCACAGGGTAGCCTGCCAACACACCATTAGCATCAATCAATGTCCAACGATAGAGATCAGCAGCCAGGCCTTGAGTGGCAGCATCTACAATCATCGTGCTATTCCAAGGTGAACAATTGGTATTGAAAAAATTGTATGCAGGATCATCAAATCCTGCTTCTTCGTCAGGAGATACACGAAAATTTTCAATTGGACTGAAGGTTACACATCCATCGGGTGTTTCTGCCCGTATCTGGGCTCTAAAGGTTCTAGTGGTATCATCCGGGTTGTCAAATGTAAGCGGTGTGTTGATTTGCGTAATTGCCATGGAAAAAGTAAATCCGGAGGATGGATGATCAACTTCTATGCTATAGGTAGTTCCAGGTAAAGTGGGATTGTTTGAATCGTTTGTAAATGTGATAACATCTCCAGGACAAATGTCACCCGTAGCATCATGTGAAAGCTGTGCATCCGGATTTTCGTTGATCGTCACCGATTGCGTAATCAGATCTGAGCAGCCACCCTTTTCAGATGTCATCCGTAACGCTACAGTATATGTTCCTGCCACAGACGTTGTAGGCTCCACACCAGTTGCAATATCATTTCCATCTAGAAACCAGTCAAAGTCACTATTATCTGTTCGTATAAGTTCTATGTTGAATGATCCGTCGTAACTAAAATCCCATTCGTAAAGGTTGACTTCATCGTTATTTACTTGAGTTGTCAGACTTGTTATGGGATCAGCTATTCCTGAAAATGTAGTTCTGAATCCTTCGCAAACTTCGTTGGTTGCAAAAACCGGTTGTGGTCTGCCATAAACAAATACAGTATCCTGATCTTCACTGCCACATAAGGTTGAGGTATTTCTAGCCACTAATCTCACAATGGTATATTCTTCAGTTGAAAAATTACGTGTGAAATCTGGCACAGGATCTGGCAAATAAGAACCATCTATAGGCTGTGTCCCGATAAGCATATTGGTTTCATTATAAAACTCATATCTAAACTCAGTATTTGGCTGATCAACAGTGTTATCTCTGAAACCTACTGTAAAAACATCGGCTCCTGTTTGACAAAAATCAGGATTGATTGGTGCAGTAAATGCACCGTCATAAAATTCGAAATCGGCTATTGCATCTGGTGACAGATTGATAAAGTCATCATATATAACATCACAAACTCCGTCTGCATTTGGATCTGTTGCCGTTAGGCGTACCAATTTTGTACCTCCTGACGTGAAGTTAAAAGTAGGGTTTACATCCGTGGAGGTGCCTAAGATAGGATCTGAGTCAAGTGGACCATCAAAGAATTGCCAGAAGTAATTGTAAGGGCCGCCTGGTGTTTGATTATCAAAGTATATATCAGAATTGATACAAAATTCAGTAAGAATTGGTCCACCGGGCCCGCCATCTCTAGCATCATAATCTGGTGCAGGAGGAGGAATCACCTGAATTACCAATGTTTCTAAAACGGCATCTTCGTAGTTGGGGTCAATTTGATCTCCATTGAATGGGTTACATGTATTCCAATTATAAAGGGTGACTTCAAATGTGGTTCCTATCACGTTTGCTGCATTGGCAGGAGCGGAAATTGGAAATGTAGAGTGAATAGGGACATCAGCCGGAAAAGGAACTTCTTCGACCGGACCGAAGTAACCGGCAGTTACCATAACTGCCCCGGTACCTCGAGTGAGTGGCGTAGAAAGGTTCCCAGCATTATCTGTTACGGTCACCGGACCTCCGTCATCTACAGTTAGGTCACGCAGACGTCCAACAGCGGGAGCAGGGTCAGTACCATAAACGAACTGAACCCATCGTGAGATTTGGTTTGGATTGTCAGGATTATCATTGATGTTGCAATTGAATGTGGAAGCATCATCAAATACCACGTTGGTCAATGCCGTATTTTCACACATGTCATATTGACCAGGATCAAAGGCGATGATGCCACCGTTTTCATCATCAAAATTCCATGAAGGTACGATTTGAGTTTGTTCAGAAGTCTCACAAACGTCTCCTGCCACTATAATGAATGCCTGAGCTTCAAAGAAGCATTCAGGCCCCGTATCCGGGTAGGGGAAAGGTGTTGCGGTCGCTTGGTATGTTCGATCAGCGTTTGAAACAACTAAGCCAGCACCAGAAATGGTTTCAGTGGTATTGGCCGGGTCATTCCAAATAAATTGAATTTCAATGTCTGCTGGATTTTGAGCGGCATTGAAGGTATAAGTAACAGTAAAAGTATTGACCGTTACGGGCGCACAGGTTCCGTCTGCGCTGAAGTCAACGCTGATGGTGGTGCTTAATAAACTGCATTGTCCAAATCCCAGCAGTCCGATCAAGGCTAAGAGAATGGTGAGAGTAAGCCTGGCGATCATTGGTTGAATAGTAATATTCAAAGATCAAATGTACTCATTTGAATATTTCTATAATGTTAAAACTAAAGAAATATTGTACACATGAATACAATTTATTATTTCCTGAGAAATGCTGAGCCTTTACTCACTCATATTTTAAAGTCTTAGCCGGGTCAAGTTGAGCTGTTTTGAACGTGTGGAAGCTTACGGTAAGGAAAGCAATTAGTAATACGATGAAAGCCGCTATACCAAAGAATGCAAAATTGATAGGAACATGATATGGGTAGTTTTCCAACCAACCATTCAAGAAATACCATGCAGTCGGCCATGCAATTAGGTTGGCAATCCCGATTAAAATCAAGAAGTCTTTAAACATTAGCCTGATGATGCCCGATGTTGAAGAGCCAAGAACCTTTCTTATTCCAATCTCTTTGGTTTTTTGTACCGCAGTGTAGGAAGAGAGGCCAAATAAACCGAGACAGCCTATAAGTATGGCAAGGATAGTAAAGATTAAGAACAGATTTCTAAAGCTCTTTTCGGATTGGTAATAACTATCGAAGTAACTATCAAGGAAGAAGAATTCGAATGGGTTTCCGGCAAAGCTTTGATCCCACTGTGCCTTTACCACATCGACTGTTTCTTCTATATTGTTTGTGCTCATTTTCACCATCATGTATTCATGATTGTATTGCTGCAGGAAAAATCCAAGTGGCTGCATAGCTTCCTGCAAAGATTCATTATGAATGTTTTTAAGGACACCAATAACTTGAGGTTTCCATCTGAACTGATCGATAGATACATATTTCCCGACAATTTCTTCGGGCGTGTATCCCAGCGCCCGAGCTCCGTATTCATTGACTACAATGGCTGTATCCGGGTCTTTTATAAATTCTCTTGAGAAATTTCTACCGGCGACCATTTCCATGCTCATCAGATCGAAGAGCTCATAATCCATACTACTGAAGGCGAAAGTGGTCGCCTGCTCTGGTTCTTGATCCAGTTTTCTTACTTGAGTTTTGAAACGAAGTTTTTTTCCGGGCAGCATTCCGGAACCCGCTACTCCAGATATCATCGGCTGATCAGACAAGCCATTCTTAAATGACATGTAGTCATTCTGGGCCTGCACATTTGATGTATCACGGGTTGCGGGACGTTCCACTACCATAATTTGCTCTGTACTATAACCAAGGTCCTGATTTTGCATAAAGGACATTTGCTCGTAAACAATAAGCGTTCCTATGATCAAGGCAACGGAGGTAGTGAATTGCATTACCACTAAAGCTCTTCTAAGCATGATTCCCTCACCCTTTCCCTTGAATTGGCCTTTGAGTACTTCCACTGGTTTGAATGACGACAATACTATAGCCGGATAAAATCCGGTAAGTAGTGATCCACCAAGCCAAAAAGTGAGTGCACTGATCCAAAACCATGGTTGGGTCCAAATGACAAAAGAAGATGGTGTTCCTCCAATCTGGTTAAAGACAGGATTAATTGCAATGACAAACACAAAGGCAATCAGAATCGATAAGAAAAAAATGATGCTTGATTCAATCAAAAAATGAATGATCAATTGAGATTTTTGTGAACCAACAACTTTTCTCAATCCTACTTCTTTTGCTCTTTCTACAGACTTTGCTGTACTTAAATTGACGTAATTGATGCAAGCAATGATGATTATAAACCAGGCAATGATGGCAAGGTACCCGACAGCTTCTCCATTTCCGTTTATTTCGGCTTCATCTGTCAGTCTTGAAGTGAGATGAATTTCTTTAACAGGCTGCAAGAGCAATATATCTTCTCCATTCTGTTCAGCTAATTCTGGCTTGTACTTGCTTACCAGATCAATTAGCTTTTCTTCAACCAGATTTGGATCTGAGCCCTTTTTTAATTGAACATAGGTATAATAATCTTTTCTTCCCCATCCCGTTTTATAGCGTTCGATGGCACCATCGTATCTGCCATATATAGTAGGAAAAGAAATCAAAACGTCAAATTTCAAATGCGTATTGGAAGGATGGTCTTTGAACACTCCGGTAACAACACAAGGTTCGTCATTGAAATCATCATCCTCAAGTCTTAATGTTTTCCCCATTGGATCTTCATCTCCAAAGTAATTTTTGGCCATCGTTTCAGATATCACGATGGTAAAAGGATCTTCTAGTGCTTTTTCTCGATCGCCTTGGATCATTTCGTAGGAAAAAAGACTTAGAATAGGCGCATCAGCGTATAAGAATTTTTGTTGCTTAAAAACCACTGGCCCGTTTGGACCTTGTTCCCATGTGACAATCACATTGTTTTTGGAACCCATGTTGTAGAGTCTGGCATATTCCACTACTTCGGGGAGTTCTTCTTTCATAGCGGCTCCTACACCTGCATAATTCTCCGAACTTTTGTAAATCAATTCTCCATTGCGATAAACATCCAATTGGACACGATAGATATCATCAACATTTTCCATGAAATCTTCATAGCTGCGCTCGTAAGACACGTAGTGGTTAATCAACCAAAAAGCAGTAAGTCCTATTGCCAGTCCCAGGACATTGAGAAAAGTAAAAAAGCGCTGCTTGAAAAGGTGCCGAAAGGAGGTTAGGAAGTAATTCTTAATCATCTGGAGAGTTGTCTGAGTTAACTATAAGAACTTGATATTTAAATCAAGGTTACATTAACCAGATGGTTTAGATCTTAGGAAAGTTTCAGAGGGATCAATAAATAAGGGTCATATCACTTACCCTTGACCATCTTCATCAACCTGCCTGCAAATACGAAATCATTTAATTCCTGGACATCAGAATCACCAATTTCATTACTTGGGCCTGTCCAAAGAATTCGACCTTCGTGCATGAAGTTCACATTATCACCAATTTCGAGTACTGAGTTCATATCATGAGAAACTACAACCGTGGTAATCTCATATTCATCGGTGATATCCTTTATTAGGTTATCAATTTTTATGGAAGTTTGAGGGTCCAGGCCTGAATTGGGTTCATCACAAAAAAGGTAGTTGGGTTTGGTGACTATTGCTCTTGCAATTCCAACTCGTTTTTTCATTCCACCAGATATCTCTGAGGGCATTTTACCGTTAGCATTTTCTAAACCAACTCGCTCAAGGCAAAAGTTAACACGTTCAATTTTTTCTTCCGCACTTTGTTTAGTCAGTACATTTAGAGGAAACATTACGTTTTGTTCCACGGTGAGGCTATCAAAAAGTGCGCTGCCTTGAAACAGCATTCCCATTTCCCTGCGAACTTCTGTCTGTACCTCTTTCGAAGCGTTTGCGAAGCTTCTTCCATTGAATTCGACTTTGCCATCATCAGGTTCTATTAGGCCAACAATACACTTGAGAAGTACACTTTTCCCTGTTCCGCTAGCTCCAATGATCATATTCGTCTTGCCACTCTCAAATTCTACATTGATGCTATGCAGGATCTGTTTTCCGTCAAACGATTTCGATATGTTTATTACCTCGATCATGGAGTAAGCAGTGGGGCTAATAGATAGGCAAGAAGATAATCTGCTGCCAAAATGGCGATACAGCTGCTTGTAACAGCATTGGTGCTTGATTGACCAACTTCCAGAGCACCACCCGAAGTGAAGTATCCTTTGTATGAGCTGATTGCTGCAACTAAGAATCCGAAAACAACTGCTTTAATAAGTGCGAATACCACCTGAAAAGGTATGAAGTCCATTTGAATTCCAAGTATGTAGTCGTTGCCCGAAATCACACCGGTAATTAGTGCTGTAAGATAACCGCCATAAATTGAAACGAATCCTGCCATAACTACCAAAACAGGGAACATTAGAATAGAGGCAATGATTTTAGGAAGTACTAAATAGGAGGTAGCATTAATTCCCATTACTTCAAGCGCATCTACTTGCTCAGTGATTTTCATTGTGCCAAGTTCCCCGGCAATATTTGACCCAACCTTACCCGCATAAACAATGGCAGTAATTGTGGGTGCAAGCTCTATGAGCGTCATGTCTCTCACTACCAAAGCAATAATCGGATCTGCAATCAGCGGAGAAATAAGATTGTATGCGGTTTGAACGGTAGTAACTGCACCCATAAAAGCAGATACAATCACCACGATAAAAACGGAATTGTAACCGACTTTAATGCTTTCGTCAACGATACGGGTGACGTACGTCCCGAACGATTCTCTTCTGACGAACAACTGGCCTAAAAAAATGATGAATTTACCTAAACTCTTCATGAAGTTTTCGTTCGCTAAGATTGTTAGCTTTGTCAAACATAACACCTTAAGGAATAACCGAAAAGTATAATATGAATAA
Source organism: Cytophagaceae bacterium (assembly GCA_006969745.1). GTDB lineage: Bacteria > Bacteroidota > Bacteroidia > Cytophagales > Cyclobacteriaceae > Ekhidna. The sequence goes on along the minus strand of CP030886.1, from coordinate 239,901 downwards.
TTCAGAGAGATTAGTAGTTGTAACTGGCGGAACTAAGGGAATTGGTAAAGCGATTATCCAACGATTTGCTGAAGATGGATTCCCGATAGCCACATGTTCGCGCAACGAACATGATCTTTCAGTTTTACGCGAAGAGATTCATAAGGAGTACGATCAATTGATTCATACTTATGCAGCTGACCTTTCGAAGAAGGAAGGGGCTAAAGATTTTATTGAGTTTATTCGGATGATTGGTCAACCCATTGAGATTTTGATAAACAACACTGGTGTCTTCATACCAGGATTAGTCCACGAGGAGGAAGATGGTGCACTTGAGAAGATGATGAATACCAATTTATACAGTGCCTATTATGTGTCCAGGGGTATCATACCTCAAATGAAGAAGGATAGAAGCGGCCATATATTCAATTTATGCTCAGTAGCCAGTTTGAAAGCATACCCCAATGGTGGTTCATATAGCATCTCTAAGTTTGCACTCTATGGCTTTTCTCAGGCGTTGAGAGAAGAATTAAAAGAATTTGATATCCGGGTAACATCCATTCTTGCAGGTGCTGTACTGACTCCAAGCTGGGATGGAGTAGAGCTTCCGGAAGAGCGGTTTATGAAGCCTGCAGATATTGCCGAAACCATACATGCTACTTATCGGTTGAGTGAACGAACAGTGGTGGAGGATATCGTGCTTAGACCACAACTAGGAGATATATGAATCATAAGTATTGCAATAGCCTGACTGAATATTCAAGAAGAAAAGCCCGTGAGGTTTTTATTGGAGAGGTACCCTTGGGTGGTGAAAACCCTATTCGGGTACAATCCATGACCACAGTAGATACCATGGATACGAAAGGATCTGTTGAGCAGACTTTACGGATGGTACATGCTGGCTGTGAGTATGTAAGGATTACAGCTCCAAGCATCAAGGAGGCTCAAAATCTCGAAAACATCAAGGCTGAGCTGAGGGATAGAGGATGCAATGTGCCTTTAGTTGCTGATATTCATTTTACGCCAAATGCTGCAGAATTAGCTGCAACCATTGTGGAGAAAGTACGAGTAAATCCCGGCAACTATGCCGACAAGAAGAAATTTGAACAAATAGAATATACTGATCAAGCGTATGCTGATGAGCTTAAGCGAATTGAGGAGAAGTTTGCGCCTTTGGTAGAAATTTGCAAGGCCAACAATACGACCATGCGTATTGGTACCAATCATGGTTCGCTTTCGGATCGCATCATGAGTCGGTATGGGGATACTCCGCTCGGTATGGTCGAGTCAGCTTTGGAGTTTATCCGAATATGCGAAGCAATGGATTTCAGGGACCTGGTAATTTCAATGAAGAGCAGCAATCCTCAAGTAATGGTGCACGCCTATCGTTTACTTGTAAACAAACTCGAGGAAGAAGGACTGGAGCCCTATCCTTTACACTTGGGAGTTACTGAAGCTGGGGAAGCTGAGGATGGTCGGATTAAGTCAGCGGTTGGTATTGGAACATTGCTGGAAGATGGATTAGGCGATACGGTCAGAGTGTCGCTTACGGAAGAACCGGAGGTGGAGGCACCGGTCGCACAAATCATGGTAGACCGTCTCAAGCAAAAGACTAATCAACAGCCAATCAAACCAATTGATAAGTACCCAATAAATCCATTCGAATATCATCGAAGGGAGACGATGGAAGTACTGAATTTTGGAAAAGAAAACGTTCCGAGAGTAATAGCAGACTTTTCTAAAGTTGAGAAAATTGATGTCAAAAACTTGAAGGCAATTGGACATTCATATTTGCCGGAATTGGACAAGTGGGGGATGAATGATCTGGGAGCCGACTACATTTATACAGGTTCAAATCCGATACAATTTATGCTCCCTAATGGACTCAAAGAGATTGTTGATTATGGAATTTGGCAAAAGAGCAGCGATAAAGTAAATAGGTTTCCATTAATTGCTGATTTACATAAGGTTGAGTCACTTCATGAGAAGTTAAACTTTATTTTGATCGATACCGATTATTACGACCAAACAATCTTTGGTTTACTTGAAAAAAGTGCCAATATGGTGCTTATTCTGCATTCTGAGCAATCCCACGCCACTGCTAGCATTCGAAGGTTCGTTGTTGAGTTGATCAACAAAAATATTGAAGTTCCGGTTGTCCTTAAGCAGTCTTATCCTGAGTTATCAGAAGATGAATTGATGATCTATGCGGCGACTGATGCCGGAGCATTATACATTGATGGGATTGGAGATGGAATTATGCTTTCACCTGAAAATGTACCGTCTATAGATCAGTTGAAACTGTACAATAACACCGCCTTTGGAATCCTACAGGCAGCTCGAACCCGTATTACTAAAACAGAATATATCTCATGTCCATCTTGCGGACGGACACTTTTCGATCTGCAAGAAACTACTGCTATGATTCGCAAGCGAACGGATCACCTGAAAGGAGTGAAGATCGGGATCATGGGGTGCATTGTCAATGGCCCGGGCGAGATGGCGGACGCAGACTTTGGGTATGTAGGTTCAGGGAAAGGAAAGATCACGCTCTACAAAGGTCAAGAGGTTGTCAAGAGAGGCGTACCGTCGGAACAGGCACTTGATGAACTAATTGAGTTGATCAAAGAGCATGGCAGGTGGGTGGAGCCTGAGGGAGTGGAGGTATAGGAAGCTGTCTGTGAAATAGATGATTCTTCGTATCTTTCTAGTTACACCACCTAATTGATGAAACGTCTATTGTTCTGCATTCTACTTGCACCATTATTGGTCTTCGCACAAATGAAAGAGAGCGGAGTAGCGCCCGGAGCTAGCGTTGTTACAGGAGCCCACACTGGAATTAACCTTCGCTTTCATTATTTCCCCAATCACAAGATGTGCTTTGGGCTCGAAAGCAACCTGTTCCCTAAATCTGGTCATTCCCTCAAAGAAGGTATGGAAATTACGCTTAATGGTCACTTTATTTTTGAGATGTCCCAACACTGGGGTGTCTATCCACTGGTGGGCGCAGGATGGAAAAACCTGGAGCATGAGTCCGGATTTAGAGCTTTGACAGGTGGAGGGTTGCATGGAAATTATGGGCGATTCGCTCCATATGTCGAATACATCTACAGTAGTGGCTTTGAGTCGGAAGGTATTGTCATCATCGGAACGTTCTTCACGTTTGCTCTTGGAAAGGGGCATTGAGTGATTAACCTAATCCCTTGACAAATCAAGCCAATCAGGCGTTCTTTCGTGACCATATTTTCTACAACGTTCGATCGTGCTTTCAAGAACGTATGGGTCATATTCCATCCAGTCGACCTGTCGCTTGATTTTAAGGTCTTCATCAAAGTAAAGCCAAATGGTAAATTCCATGCCCCATGACACGTCGATCAGTTCATCGTTGTAATAAAATGGGTTTACCCTGCCTCTAGCTACTGCCACACTGTCATTGGCTACAAGTGAATAAACGGTCAAATGCTTTTGATCAGGCGTTAGCTTTCGAAAAGTGCTTACTGTATCATCCCACTTATAAAAACGCTTGAACTGCCAGAGACTATCAATCTCAAGCTGAAGCGCGATATCCGTAAATTTCATGTCCTCCCGATAGAAAGAGCATAATTTTTCCCAATCTGTACGTTCAGCAAACGTGTCAAAATATTCCGATGCTTTTTGATAGACCCTATCACTTTTTGATTCAATTTGATCATTTAAATCGCTTGATGGATTGTTACATGATTGATTAATGAATAAAATGAGTAGTGTCAGAGCGGGCATCCAAAAAGTTGATTTCTGCATAATAGTTTTTCTAATGATTAAAAATGTGCAGAACTTACCTGATTGGTAAGTACTAAACTACTGAATGGTGTACGGGTAAATCAAAAGTAACTCAAACACGGAATAAAGTGTAATCGAAATTTAACAAGGTTTTACCTTGCTTGAAATTCATTAATTTCAGGGATCTATCTTACAAACATGCAATATTACGATCCTAAAACCCTCTCTTTTTTACTCGCCGATGTTCATCACCTGGAAGAGCTCCTAAAATCTGATCGCTATGCTGCTTACGATCGTCAATCGATTGACTTGCTACTGGATGCAGTAAAGGATTTTAGTGATACCTCACTCTTTCCATATATCAAGGAAATGGATGAAAAGCCCTCGGTCTTTCAGGATGGTCGGGTCACAGTTCATGAGCAGTTTGGTCCAATCATGAAGAAAGCAGGTGAAATGGGGCTCATAGGTGCATTTATGGATGAGAAAGACAATGGTTTACAGCTACCCATGCTCGTGTTTAATGCCCTGTATTTCATCATGGAGGCAGCCAACAATCATGTGACTGGATATCTCGGACTCACGGCTGGTTCTGCCAACCTCATTCTTACGTTTGGTACTGAGGAGCTGAAACAGAAATACGTTCCAAACATGCTGGAGATGCGATGGTCCGGCACCATGTGTTTAACCGAGCCTCAAGCAGGCAGTTCACTTTCAGACATCACATCGTCCGCATTACCCAAAGGCGATGGTACATACAGCATAAAAGGACAAAAGATCTTTATCTCCGCAAGCGATCACCAGTTTTCAGATAATTTTATTCATCTGGTATTGGCACGGGTGGAAGGAGCACCTGCCGGAACGAAAGGGATCTCTTTGTTTGTAGTTCCGCAATACCACGTAAATGATGATGGTTCTATTGGTGACTATAATCATGTGGATGTAGTAGGAGAGTTTGAAAAGCTTGGGCAAAGAGGCTATTGCACTAATCACCTGGCATTTGGAGAAAGTGGAGAAAGTGTTGGCTACCTGGTAGGGCAGGAAAATAAAGGTTTGAGCTACATGTTTCAAATGATGAATGAGGCGCGCATTGCAACTGGTCGCATGGGTACGGGAATTGCTTCAGCAGCCTATTATGCATCACTTCAGTATGCCAAAGAACGGCCTCAGGGCAGAAAACTTCAGAGTTCCGGTCAGAAAGATCCGAGTCAGGAACAGACCTTGATCATTAACCATCCCGATGTAAAGCGAATGCTACTTCATCAGAAGGCCATTGTAGAAGGAAGCTTGAGTCTGATTCTTCAATGTTCGTATTATGTAGACAAATCCATGACTACCGAAGGTGAAGAAAAGAATAAGTATCATTTGTTGTGTGAAATACTTAATCCTGTTGCAAAAACATTTCCTTCGGAAGCAGGTAAGGATGCTGTTGACACCGGATTGCAGGTGCTTGGCGGATATGGCTATATGATGGACTTCATCCTTCAGCAATATCTTCGAGACATTAGAATCATCTCTATTTATGAAGGTACGACTGGCATACAATCGTTGGATCTTTTGGGTCGTAAAGTGACCATGATGGAAGGTGCCGCTTTGAAATTGCTATCCAAAGAAATTGAAATAACAATAACTGACGCGTTGAGTAAAGACGAACTCAAGCAGCATGCCATGACACTAGGCGAGGGAGCTAAGATGATCGAAACATGCCTGGGACATCTAATGCCAAATGCGATGCAAGGCAATCATGAACGTTACCTTGCAGATGCCACCATCTTCATGGATTTGTTTAGCACGGTGGTTATTGGTTGGCAATGGTTGAAGATAGGACTTGCTGCTTTGGAACAAGAAGAAACCTTTAAGCAAAGCAAACTGCACACCCTGGAATACTTCTATAAGTATGAAATGTCTCGTTGTAGAGGCCTTCAAAAAACCATTTGCGATGATACAGAGGTTACGATCAAAATGGGGGCGGAGATGTTTTAGGTTATATTTCGACTATTCCTTCACACACCTGACGGAAAAAGCATACGTAGGATGTTGCGAGGCTTTTATTATTTCATCACTCTCTTTTTCAAATCGATAGCTCCAAATAAAGTGATCTTCCTCCTTGTCTACAGACCAGAAGATCGATAGCTCGCCAAACCTGTTGGGATGCTCCTGACTGTTACCGATGCCTGCCGGCCTGGCTGAAAAATTGCTTCCATTGGTGTTTTGTTCACCGTCCCAGAATTGTGAGTCTTTAAAATCGTCGGCATTGGTGGTGGTTTGGAATCTCAACAGCTCTTCCCATTCCTGATTTGTTGGTAATCTCCATCCTTTGGGACACACCTTGCAAGCATTTTCATAGTCATATAACAAACCATAAGTTTCAACTAACTCAGTATTTTCATTTGGGAAAAAGTAATTCACATTGTTTCCTTTCCTGTCGCTGGTGACCTCTAGGTTTTGTGCCATCCATGTTGTCATATTAACAGCGATAACCGGATAGACATTCCCATCAATATCCACCACCTGCTCATTTTCGTCTTCACAACTTATATGAATTAGGATGAACAAGAGTGATAATCCATATGATTTCACTTTGTTTACCACTCAGATTTAATAATGCTCTTTATTTTGATTTCTACCTGTGTAGAGCCAAGTCCTACTGTCATATCCGGATGGTAAAGTAACCTGACAAGCTCTCTGTCCAAATCAGAATATTCGGTGTTAAAGCCTCCATTTGTTGACGTTTCATAAAATATGCTGTTGGTGTATTTAGGAGAATCTTTTCCAAGACCCAATGCCTGTGTTAGTTCTTCCAAAATGAGACTTTCCTGTTGCGAGGTATTTGGACGCTGGGTATCTACGAAGATTCTTGCTCTATTTATCACATTGCTGTTCCACCATACATTGAACTGACCCCAGTTTGTACCAATGTCTGTACCGGGAAAAAGAGATTCGTATTCTTCCTTTGTTCCGAAATAAAAGTAGGTATTAGATTGGGACTCGCTGCTTACAAGTTCAACAGAAAAACCATCTGTGGCCAACTCATTTATATCATCTATCGAGCGATTCAGCTTTGCAAGCAAAGTGGCATTGGTGCTACCATCAACATAAATTTTCATGGCGGATCCCCATTTGCGTGTAATTTCTGATGCGCTTCCTAGCTCAAAACCGAGTGCAACATCTTGAAAGTAGGTAATAAGATCTTGTGAAACTTTGAGGCTTATATTGATATTGGCAAGCTCTACTGATTCGCCAGATGTTACCTCCACTTCACCTGTAATAGTAGTGACGTCATTTATATCAAACAGGCTTTCATCTTTTACGAAGACTTCACCTGTTTTTTCATCTATTGTAAATGCATCATCTATGGATTGATCTACAAGCTCATAAGTAATTTCATCCAAATTGCTTGTGGCATTAATACTACCTAAAGATTGATTAGCTACAGGCCTTTCGTTTAATGTCTCATTTAAGCCGTCGACAGTCAGAGTGGGTTCGAAGATCGGCTCGCTGCTGTCACTACACGCTGAGAGTATGAGCACTGCAACAAGAAGTGAGTATAACTTGGTTTTCATTGCTTTGATGGTGAATGTAACTTCAATACTTATTCAAAGATATCTGGGAACTGCATACAACGCAACTGGTGCTTAAAACTGGACATTGTACTTCACATCAAACTGTCTGGGAATCTCTTCTTTTTTCTCACCAAGGTTTTGTCTTAAGTCAATTTCAATGCCTCTGGCTATCGTTGAAATTGGCACATCATTGGAAGTACCTTCAAATGGATTATCGCCGGTACGGCCAATTCGTTCCATGGTATGAAATACCCAGCCCACAGCGGTATAAACCGGAATTGAAAACCAAATGAATAGCTTGCTTATCATAGGGTAGGATTCGGAGATACTGGCACCAATTTCCATAAACTGTGGCACCAATGCTACAGGTAAAAACATTAACAGAATCCACATAAACCAATGATTGAGTGTGGCGAACTGTCGTGGGTATGGGAAATTCTTGATTCGCTCACTCTTTCCTTGTAGGTCAAAGAGGTCTTTCAATACTGCTTCTAATTCAAGAAACGAAAATTCCCAAATCAGTCCACGATTTTTTAACTCTCTTAGGTGATGAGACTGCTGATACAATAAGGCGGTTTGTTTATTGTCTTTCGACGCGATTTCTGCCAAATCTTCTTTACTTAGGTAAGGCTTCAGATCCTCCTCCAGTGTGGTGTTTCTTTCAGGTGGACGAATTCCCCATTCCTGATTTGTGCGCTGATCCACAGTGGTTTCCCACTGCTTCTTTGCTCGCATTGCATGTCTGAGTGCGGTCATCCAAGCAATATGCCGATAGGTAAGTGTTTTTATTTCATGGTATAAAGCCTCATTGGTATGCTTGTCTTTGGTGTGCTCATTGCCTACCATATCTTGGACAAACATTCCGAATGTACGAGAAGTATTTACAATTCCACCCCAAATCTTTCGAGCTTCCCAGATTCTATCATAAGTAGCGTTGTTTTGAAACCCTACAATGAATGCAACTGCGGTACCAATCAGCGCAATGGGAGTCCAGGGAATTTTGAGCCAATTGATGTCCAGAAAGGAGTAGGCCAGCACCCAAACTGTGATGATAATGAGAATTCTCAATGTGTCGAATCGAGTCCATATGGCTAGTTCGGAAGCTTTATAGGTGCGTCTGGTATACATGGTTTGTGAGTTGACTTATTTCATAGCTATTAAAGATAGAATGTATTGAAATATGAATTCTCTACAAAATTCATATTTATCTCACCACAACCTTACCAGCTCCATGATATGAATGATATTCATTGTTATACATTGCGTCAGCAGCTACAGGTCCCAAATTATAGGTTCCTTTGGATACAGCACGCACCATATAGTAATAGTTTCTGGTATTACTGTAGTTGAGATCGGTAAATAGATGCACTCGATCGTCTCTAAAGTCAGAATAGTCAGGTCTACTAGCATCTCTGATCCATCTGAACGCGGGCAACTGGCCAAAGCGTGGATTTTCCACCTCAAAACAACCTGGTAACATGTCCGTAACCACTACATTATCAATATTAGAATTGAAGTTTTTGGATAAGCTCAATTTCACAATTAAGCGATCGTTTTGCTTGATCTTGTTCAGATCTGCAATCGCACCATTTTCATGATAGTAGGTTCTTCTGACACGGATGTATTTATCTTCTTGAACATACGACCCATCTTTGCTAATTCCTTCGGATTCCCAGAAGTAATAGAGTGTACCTTCTCCGGATGTGTTGATGTTAACTTTACCTTTCACATCATCGCCGCTTAGCTCTAGTGGTTCTTTGGTGTTTTTGTAGGATCCGATGGTTTTACCATTAGTCACTACTTCAGCATTGATGGACGATTTTTCTGCTTCTTTTGAAATTCGACCCAATGCTATTAAACTAAAGGCACGTTCTTGTGTGCTAAACCATCTTCGACTCTTAAGGGCCTCTGAAATGTGTTTGGCCATTACTGGTATTTCAGAATTAGTTGGATCTATATCAAGTAAAGCAGTCAAGGCGAGTGCTTCATCGCGAATCGGGGAGTAGAAGCTTCCACCGGTTGATCGGATTTGAGATTCGCTCTTAAATTGTGTATTTATCAGTTCCCTACTGCGCGAAGGATCACCAGAAAGCACATATGCGGCACTCAACAAATACTTGCTATCGGAAGTGAGATATTCCATTTTCGAAAGGTAGAAATTCATGGTGGAAACCTGTGGGTCTCCTGCCAATGCTAGTACATAAAGCGAATAGATATTCGCTCGCGGATAGATTGGTCGTTTCTGAGTGTAGGTATAATAATAATCGACGACCCTCTTCTCGTTGGCTTTCTTGGCTAAATAATCCAATCCTTTGGAGAGGACATTTCCATCTACATTGTAGCCTGCTCTTTGAGCTTCCACCAAAAAGTGAATGGCATAAGCGGAACCCCAAAATGATTCTCTTCCTTGCCCAGGCCAATAGGTAAAGCCTCCGTTGTACAACTGCATCAGATAAAGCCTTTTGATCGCCTCGTTCACGATGTAATTAGCATTTTTGACCTCTAAATCGTCTTTGCTAAGCACGCTACTGGTTATGTTTCGATAATAAAGCAGTGGAAATCCTTGGGAAGTAGTTTGTTCGAGACAACCGTAAGGATAGCGGAGCAAGTACGAGAGGTCTTTGGTGAATTCTACCATTGGCGACTTGCTAACAATAAGTTTTCGCTTGACGGTCTTTTCTATGAAGTTCGAATCCCTGATCTCTGCTTCTTCTGTTTTCGAGCCTTTGATAACTCCTGAACCGGTAATTTTTAGGAGTGGTGAGTTTGGTCTAATAGTGATATCAGTATTGTGCTCATAGGTATTGCTTCCATCTGCAACCTTGACATTTATGTCACTACTTCCGATGTTGTTGTCGGCGTAAAGTGTATACGACAAAGAAGTCTCCTGACCAGCCTTCAATGATTCTTTGGATTTAGCATTTCCAACTACATTCAGCAACTCACTGGCATTTACTTCTACATCTGCTCTAATTTGATCACCCGTAGTGTTAGAAACAGCAACAGGCATGATTAAAGTATCTGTAGGACTAAGAAAACGTGGAATTCCCGGACTGATTACGATGGGATCAGCTACAGTCATGTTGTCTTGTCCATTGCCGAAAGCTTCATTCTTAAATGCTACCGCCATGATTCTCAGGTCTCCGGAAAACTGAGGAATATCGATGGTGTATTCCAATTTCCCCTTACCATCTGCTTGTTTCACTCCATTCCAGAAGCTGACCAATTTCACACGATCATTGTTCATTGGATTGATTCTGGAAGATAGTTCTCTGGCTAATCCAGCACCACCACCAGTCAGATTACCGGCTATTTCAGGAAATAGGTAAGGATATACGTCATATGACTTTACTCCTAAGGCTCTTTTACCATAGAAGAAATTGTACGGATCAGGAGTTTGATATTTGGATACTTGTAGAATGCCTTCATCCACCACTGCAAGTCCCACCATTGCATTGGGAGCAGTAGAGATCCTGATCGTCTGAGATTGGTTGGATTTTGATTTTTCAACCGCCTCGATTTCGATATCCAGTTTATTCGCTGCCTTGTCTACTTTGATTGGGCTGTATCCATGTGCTACCGTGAGTGGAATATCGGACTCTTTCTGAGGTTTGAATAGGGTAGTGGACATGAAGACATTGGGGAGATAGCTATCCTTGATTGGTAGATCAAATTGTGCAGAGCGATTGTTTGCCTGCACATAGAAGTGATCCAGCACATTATTACTTTCTACGGTTACCAATACTTTACCAGAAAACGGTGTTTTCAAGAGAACTTTGGCCGTTTCTCCCGGACTGTATTTTTCCTTATCAAAAACAATATCCACTTCACCTTCATTGTCTACTTCAAATGAGTTGGTAGTCGTGGAGCCGTAACCATACGCGTAGAAACTTCTGGAAACGTAGTTGTTTACTCCGGGAGGGAAAATTCGAACTTCATATCTTCCGGAAAGGTCTGGTATAAAGGAAATACTTGTGTTGTCTCCATTAAACTCCATCTCTTTGTCTTCAATCACTCGTTCGTAACTCTGAGATCTGTAACGATAGTAGCTTCCAGATTTGGCAAGTACAGTCTTGTATTCGTGCTTAATCACTTTCACAGTTGCTTTTTCACCATCCAAGATGTTACCCTCTTTGTCCAGCGCTATAAGCTTTGTGTTTACCAAATCTCCTGTCTTCACCCAATAGTCGTCGCTTTTCAATCCAAAAAAGACATCCTGAGTGTACACGTTGGATCGGTTGATCACACCAACCGGGCGTCCGGTCTCGTCGAAGACGGTTACGAATGCGGTCAGGCGAATGATGCCATTGTCTTTGAAGCTTGATGGAATGTCTACTGAAATATTGGCTTTGCCTTCTGTATCGGTGGTTCCTTGCTTGGTTATGTCATAAAATTGCGTGTTGGTTTTGTCATAGTTGAAATTGTACCCACTGAAGCCCTTTGGGTAAAAACCTATTTTTGTCCATTGCATGCGAAGCTCATAATTTTTATTGGCTGCAGGCGGGCCAAAGAAGTTCACAGCGCTAATAGCTACATCGACCTTTTTGTCAGCTGGTGTATACTCTTCCTTATCCAGCTCAGAATCAACTTTAATACGATCTGGAAGAAACTCCTCCACCTTGAGTGTCTGACTTGTCAAGAATTTATCATTTGACGTCTTGATTGTAATTGAGTAATTACCAGTTAGACTTGCTTTGGGCAAAGTAATAGATGTTTCTGCAGAGCCCTGGCTGTTAAGTATTTTCTGCTGATTGATGAATTCACGTCCATCTGGTGTGCGTACATTGATTTTGATTGGAATTTCTCCTGGCAAGCCCCACTTTCTATCTCTGACTATCACTGCAAAGTTTGCCGTTTCACCAGGACGGTAGAGGTCTCTTTCCATAAAGATGAACCCTTCATATACTCTATCACTCAGATATTTGCCACCCACATCATATCTAGAGGTTTGAACTGCAGTAGATCCAAAGTCCAGCAAATTGTAGTCATCCTGAAGGCTGGCCGTTACCATTTGCGGTCTGAATCCCCCTGGCAGGTTAGGGTCAAGATTGAATACAGCTACACCTTGTTGATTGGTGTTTACCGTTTGGAGTTTTTGATTATTGGTGCCAATCAAGGCCACTGAGGAATTGGAAATTGGATCTCCTGAATCCAGTGAGTTGACAAACACGTGGACGTTGTTTTCACCGTTTTTCACGATAATACCCAAATCAGAAATAGATACCAGACGTGCATCTTTCAACCATCGGTTTTCAGTGGATCGAACTTGTAATACGTAAATTCCTTTGTAGTCGCTTAGCTTGTCTTCAAAATCAAGATTCAGAAGACTGAAATTACCGTCGCGAGGTAGCTCAGCTGTCTTGATTTTCTTGGACCACACTTCATCCTGGAGGTTGGTGTTATTGTAGTTATATCCGTAATAGTATTCATCCGAATTGTAGTCGTAATAGTAATCTCTGCTGGCAAGAAATGATTTTGCATTGTTTTCATAAAGCTTGGAAACAACAACTTCGACTTCTGGAATATTTAAAATCTGAACTTTGATGTTTTTGAATCCTTTTCTACTTAGGAAACGGGTCTTGTTGCTTGCAAACTTGATGGTTGGTTGTACTTTTCCGAAGGAAAACTCTTCGCGATAGTTATTCTTCAAAATTCCTCCAATCTCTCCTTCAATGCCTTCCTTTAAGGTTACTTCATATTTCTCAGTCACCTCAAAAGCTTCACTGGTGATGATGAATCCGTTGTTTTTTCGCTCTACATCGTAGGCTAGCTTTGGTTTGATTTCAATGAACTTCTCATAGTTCTTAAGTTGTGGGGCCTGGGAGGTTATGATGGTAAGAATACCTTTAGAACCATCATAGTTGGAATTGACACTATTTACTTTGAAATTATATGGGCTATTGAGATTCGTGGTTATTTGCCTTGCTTCCTTTGTCGCTTGATTACCACCAAAAGGTATGATTCCCGGCTGCAAAGTCACTTTTACAGGTACCGTCATATCCTTGAGTTCAAATTGATCTACATAAAACTTGACCGTTCTGGCGTATTCTTCTTTGGTTACTATGACAAATGCTTCGCTTTCTGAACCAAGTTGTAGTTGGAGACGGCTTTTAAGCTCAGAGACTGGTACCGGAAAATTGAATTCCAATTCCACAAATACCTTCGGAGTATCTTTCGATTCCTTATTTAGACGAGCCCAATAAGAAGCAATTTTATAGACGCTCAATGGAGTTGTCTTGAATGAAAACGAGATGTCATCGCCCAAAGCAAATGAACCATCCGGAGGCAATATCTTCTTGGTAACTGTGCCACTGATAGTTGTTGCTGGAGGTAATTTTTCAGAAGGTGAGAACGTAAGCCTATTCGGAGTCTCCCAATTGAAGACGCCTTCGATTTCAGGTTCAAATTGGATGTATTGTGTACTATCCCATAGGTTGAGCTTACTTTCATCAGCAATGTTCTGCGAAAATTCTATCGTTAGGTTTTGCGTGGTGTTGACTTCTTCGCCAAAGTTCTTGTATGAAATTTCTACCTTGTCTTTATTGCTACATGAAATCAGGAGCACGACAATACCAAGAGTCAACAATACATTTTTGATGGATGTAAAATGGGAAGTGTAATTGGACATAGTGTATGAATTGGTTAGGTGTGAGCAAACTAAATAATAAAAAATCAAACCCGCTTTACGGTTAGATGAACTTTCAAAAAATATCATCATATTCAAGAAATAGGCAGAAAGGTATTCTGAAAATGACCATGGTAGCACTCGCAGCAACTTTCGGCCTTTTTCTAATCTTTTTGATCCTGGACTATGCATTTCCGTTTGATAGGAGGGTGGATTATTCCACACTTGTAATTGATAGTAAAGGCGATATTCTTAATGCTTATCTGTCTAAGGATGATAAATGGAGGCTTTACCTTGAGCCTGAGGAGATCACTGAAGATTTAAAAAAAGCAATTCTTTTCAAGGAAGATCAATATTTCTATTCACATCCGGGAGTAAATCCGGTTTCCATTGGGCGTGCATTTTTTCAGAACATAACCAGTGGAAAAAGGAAGTCAGGCGCTTCTACAATTACTATGCAGCTGGCACGCCTACTCAATCCAAAAAAGCGAACCTATGGAAACAAGATCGTGGAGATGTTCAACGCTCTCCAACTTGAGTATCATTATAGCAAGGATGATATTCTTCGCTTGTATCTGAACCTGCTGCCATACGGAGGCAACATAGAAGGCATTAAATCGGCCTCATATATCTATTTTGGTAAAGATCCTAAGCTACTAAGCCTTGCAGAATTGGCAGGTCTGGTAACTATTCCCAATCGTCCAAGCTCGCTCTCCATCAAAAACGATCATGACCCTATCAATCAGGCGAAAGAAAAGTGGCTATTAAGATTTCGGGAAGCCAACCTATTTCAGTCACACATTATCGATCTGGCATTGACTGAAAATTTGAAACCAAATAGGAGAGACCTACCCAATCATGCGCCACATTTATCGAGGAGATTAATGTCCAACACGAAAGATCAAATTATAAAAACCTACATAGAGTATGAATATCAGAAAAGAATTGAGGAAATAGCTTCCGCTCATATCAATAGACTCAAATACCTGAATGTCACCAATACTTCCGTTATGGTCATTGAAAATAAAACGAGAAGAGTGATAAGCTATGTAGGCTCCGCTAATTTTTATGATGAACAAAGTGCTGGTCAGGTTGATGGGGTATCAGCTATTCGATCGCCAGGAAGCACACTCAAACCATTGCTCTATGCACTTCACTATGATAAAGGCAACTTGAGTCCAAAACGTAGAATTGCTGATGTACAAATGAACTTTGGAGGCTATGAACCCGAAAACTATGACAACTCTTTTCATGGATGGATTTCTTCAGAAGAGGCCCTGAAGCAATCGCTTAATGTTCCCACCGTTCAGCTCCTCAATGATTACGGTATTTCGAACTTTATTGAACCATTGGTGAGATCACAGTTTAGAACAATAGAGCGAACAAAGAACAAACTTGGTCTTTCATTAATATTGGGAGGTTGTGGCGTATCATTGGAAGAATTGGTAGGCCTATATTCTGCTTTTGCCAATTCGGGTAGTTACGAGTCATTACAATTCCGCGAAAACATAGATTCAACCAATCGCGAAAGTTCAATTATTTCTGAGCAAGCGGCATATATTCTAACAGAAATATTGACCGAGGTAACCAGGCCGGATTTACCAGACAGTTGGAAAGATAATCCCAATCGTCCACGGATAGCCTGGAAAACAGGTACCTCATTTGGTCGTCGAGATGCCTGGAGTATTGGTTATAATCAAGAATATACAATAGGTGTGTGGGCGGGCAATTTTTCTGGAGAAGGATCACCTGAGCTATCCGGTGTTGGGGTAGCCGCACCTATTCTCTTTGATGTTTTTAATGTAATTGATGATGTTTCAACATATGATTGGTATAAACGTCCACCTGGAGTCGATCGGATTTTAGTGTGTGATGAAACCGGCTTGACACCAAATACTTTTTGTACGAGTACCGTATTAGACCAGGTTATTAAAGGAGTAACGATTCCTAGGATCTGTCAGCATCTAAAGCCAGCACTAATTGCACTTGATTCATCAGAAACCTACTGCATGACCTGTGTGAAGGACGCTGAAGAATATAAAGAAGCCTTGTTTCCGAATCATACTGCTGAGATGTTAGACTACTTTAAAACGGAGAAAATCACGTACACTAAAGCTCCTGATCATTACAAGTTCTGTGAGCGCGTTTTTCCAGATCAGGGCTTAGAAATCGTGTCTCCCGTTGATCGTCTGGAATACTTTGTAGATGCAAGTGATGAAAAACAGATTCAGCTCAAAGCACAATCGCCATCCAATGCCTCGAAGTATTTCTGGTATATCAATGATGTCTTTTACAAGTCTGTTTCTCGAAATGAGGAAGTATACTTCACCCCTACAGAAGGAAAAATAAAGATATCCTGTAGTGATGATCGAGGCAGAAATCAAGATATTATGATTTCGGTGAAGAAGGTTAGCTTTTAGCTTCTTTCGAAAGAGAATTTAAAATAAAAAGCCACCCCAACCTTCGTTAGCGTGGCTATCAATAACTATCAAAGTAATTTAACCTAATAATAAAATACTGAAGAGAATAGCTATTTATGTGTTTACTGAATATTGAGTACGAACTCAAGATTAATATCTGTATCACCCGTTTGCGAAGTGGAGGTAGCAGATTTCTGAGGAGTACCACCTTCTTCAAGAGGAGGCTGGTGCTTCAGAAGTATAGTGAATGCCGCACCCGAAGTGGCTTCTCCGGTTGTCCACGAAGTAAGGAGTCCTAATGGGTTGGAACCGTCGGTATCCTCATAATTCATCGGATCATTTCTGTTAGAAGCTCCTATGTTTCCGTCTCCTGCAGGGCTTGTAAAAACATCAGACGTGAAAGAGAAAAAGAACATGTGCTCATCATCTTCTTCTCGTATTTCAGCAGTAATATTTTGTTCTTCTACTTCATCTGCCAATGTGTTTTCAAGGGTCAAAGACAAGGTGTATTCTGTATTAGCAGCTAGATCAATTTCACCCATTGTCGCCTCAGTCGGACCTTCTTCACCATCCGAATCAAACCAAACGGCTGTAACCGCTGATCCGGAACCTCCGGAAGGCGTAAATGTTAGAGTAACTCGTGTGATCTCTTCCTCAGGGTTCTCAGTAGCAGGAACATCGTCATCACCACAACTGGTAAATAATGCGAGACTCCCTATGAGCAGTCCGGTAAGTAGATAATTGAATCGTTTTTTCATTTTAATATTTAATTAATGCAACACTATTGCAAGTATACTAAGGATTTTCATAAATGCAACAATGTTGTAAGTATTAAAACGAATAGCTTACATGAACGGCAAAATTGATACCTGGATCATCCGCGTAATAGCGAATTGAATCAGTGTATCTGCGGTAGGAAGCGTTTAGCAGGTTTTCTCCATTAAAACGAATCAGAAGATCGTTTTTTTTGTATTCAACACTTGCGTTAAGGAGGAAAAAGCCATCTGGAGCGGCCATTAAGTCAAAAGTTTCATTTTGTTCGAAAGGAAGTTCTTGCGCTTCTATTATTTGTTCTGGTCCAATGACAGGAGGTTCATTGAATTGTCTTGCCGTCCATTCCGGATTTATCCCAAAACTGAAGTCACCGTATTTCTTTTTCAATTCGAGCTGGATGTTTAATGGCGGAATACCCACAAAAGATCCATTATTTTTAATATCTCTGGCATACACATAAGAAGCTTTTACTTCGGCTTGTAAATCTTCGTTCCACCGTTTTTTAACGTCCAGATCTATTCCTGAATATATGGCATCTGTTTGGTCAAAGATGAAATAGGGGAATGTACCTCTTCGGGTACCTCTCAAACCAAATGGTCTTGAAAACAGATAATTGCGGATGTAATTAATATATGGTGTTGCCTCAAATTCAAACTGCTGTTTTCTGATCTCAATTGAACTAATCCACTTTAATCCTTGCTCATTTTTTATCGGACGATCATTGTCTGTCAATACACGGTCAAATGATATTTCACTTGCATTCGGGAATTCGTGCCTCCATATACCATATTGCAGAACGTTTTGATGCCTTCCAAAGCTATAAAGCTCACCAATGTTCGGAGCTCTCCAGGCAGTTCCCAGATTGGTTCTAAATGAAGTATGCTGGTTTAGTTGCTTTACTGCTCCCAATGTAAAAGTGAAGTTCTGATAGTTTTGATCATCTCTGAAAATATTCTGATTGATGTCTCTTCCTCTTACGTTCAGATTCATGAAATCAAACCTAATGCCCGCTTCATACACGGTGTTTCCTGAAGCATATGACTCAACGCCGAACACACCAATATTGAATGTATTGTAATTGGGGATGAATGGAGTGGTTCCTGTGCCCGGAATGTTGTCATTATTCTGGGTGAATAATTGAATGCCATAGGTGCCGGACCATACGCCTTCGCTTGGATGATCCCAATCCAGATCCAATGTATGTGAAGCTAGCTTAAGATTGATGGCAGGTTGTGAGTTTAAGTTTCCACGTCTTACGTCAAATTCTTTCCGTAAATTATTTTGATAGGCATACTGTATGTCGAATTGCTGCTTACCTAAAAAAAGTGAGGCCTTGAGTCTAATTAGATCATGTTTGACTTCTTGATTTGGGTTGTTGATGTTATATGAAAACGGAAAAGTTTCATTAGGTATATCTGCTTGAAAAGCAAATAAGAGGTCTTCAAAGTTGCCATTATTCGACCCTCTAAGTATTCCTAGCTTCTGATCAAATCTGCTTGCGTAGATATCAATATCCACAATTGGGAAGTGGAATTTTCCTGCAAGGCTTATACCTACCTCTTGCTTTCCGGTATTGGTCAACTGGTAATCCGGAGCTTTTAAATCTCCTTGCTTTAATCCCGAAATAGATGCTCTCCAGGCAGTGCGTTTAAATCCCTTATTTAGGGTTAGCTCTCCATTATATGCCCGGCCGTTGGATTGAAATCCGCTATTAACCTCACCACTCAGGGGAGAATTATATTTAGGAGATGGAGCATTGAATAAAATTACTCCACCTAAAGCTTCTGAGCCATATCTGACCGTAGATGCTCCTTTTATAAGTTGAATCCTATCGATTTGTGATGCATCAATTTCCGGTCCATGTTCAGCTCCCCAGGCCTGATAGGCATGTCTTACACCATTATTGATTATCAGTACCCTGTTTGAGTGCAAACCATGTACAATGGGCTTGGAAATATTTTGCCCGGTTTTCAATAAACTAACACCAGAGGTCTGAGCAAAAACTTCTCCGGCAGATTTACCCGAGGCATCCAAAACATCGAGTTTTATATCTCTGGAGCTTATGGTTTTCAAATCATGCACGTTTAGTTCTTCCTCTACCACCACACTTTCCAGCAAAGTCTCATCAGCAGCCATATAGATAACCGGTGCATTGTGATGAAAGTCGTGGTGGTGAGTGAGGGTTTTATACCCGACAAAGCGGATTTCAAGATCTACCTCACCTTCACAAATTCCAGAAATTATAAAAGAGCCATTTTCGTCCGATACAGCCCCAAGTGAGGTACCCATTATTTTTACAGTAGCATAGGGAAGGGGTTCGTTGGTGTCTATATCGATCACCTGCCCATTTATTGAGCGATCACAGGATGGGTCTTGCGAAAATCCGAATATGCACGTCACCAAAAGTGAAACGAATAGATAAGATCTCACCATATCAAGCACACTTCGGGCAAATTCCGTCTACAATCATATTGATGCCATCTACTTTGTATCCGAATGGTACGCTCACTTGGTGAGCTACTTTCTCTTCAAGGCATTCAATTTGACCACATTTGTTGCACTTGAAATGCACATGATTGTGCTCGTGGTGATCAGGTGTGCAGGTATCATGACACATGCCATAAGTAGCGGTACCGGTTTCGTTTGGTATCCGATGAAGTATGCCTGAATCAAGAAAACTATTCAGTGTTCGATAGAGGGTAACCCTGTCATATTTTGTAAGCTGATTTTCAAGGTCGCTCTGGGAGAGGGCACTTTTTTCATCTAAAAAGAATTGCATCACGTCCATTCGACAATCAGTGATTCGAAGTTGATGCGTCTTTAAGATGCCTTTTATGTTTTCTTGAGACATATCGCAAATATAGTTTATGCAACTAAATTGCATTTATTAAGTGAACACTTTTCTAACTTTATAAGTTGATTTGAATGATATGGCAGAACAGCAAAATCCAGATAAAGAGAAAGTCAATTATTTTGACTTCAGCGAGGTATTGACTTACTTCTTTCGAAAGAAAGATCCTAATCGTCCCAAAAGCTTCAACCTGAAGGCGATGCATACAATCAATAAGATTTCCATACTGATGTTTTTAGGTGCTGTAATCGTCATGATTGTAAGAGCCATCAGCAGAGCGTAGTTTTGCCGTATGAAAAAACTGCTAATACTAGTTGCACTCAGTGCGATAATTCCATCATTTGCTCAAGATTCAGATCCTATTGCTACGGATCGACCTACTCAGTCAGCAGGTTCTACTGTTGTTCGGAAAGGTAGCGCCCTCATTGAGTATGGATTCATTTATGAGAATGCCGGAGATATTACTAATGTAACTTTTGCCAACTTCCTGGCACGTGTTGGCCTCATCAATGGAGTTGAACTCAGAATTTCACAAAATATACAGCAATCGAAAAATGAGCTTACAGATTTAAAGGTTGATGGATTGTCTCCTATTACAATTGGGACTAAGATTCACCTGATAGAAGAGCAAGGTGCTGTTCCACAAACAAGTATCATTGGGCAGGTGACACTTGCAAATGGAAATGAGGCATTTCGTCCGAGCGAACCTGTGCCTGAAGTGAGACTTAACTTCTCAAACACCTTGTCAGATTTTTTATCACTTGGTTATAACATAGGAATGGCATTTCCGGAGGATAATAACACGACATTGTATTCGGTGGTGCTAGGCTATTCATTTTCTCCAGGCTGGACAGTATTTGCCGAGCCCTATGGTTTTTTTCAGGACGGTGCCTCAGATCATCGCTTCAATACAGGCGTTATCTACCTAATTTCTGATAATATTCAGTTTGATATCACAGGAGGAATTGGATTATCGGATATTTCTCCTGATTCCTTTATTGGATTTGGTGCGGCAATCGGTTTCTAGTTTCTGGCCAAACTCCAGCTTATTCCTAGATAAATTTCACGACCGTGTATGGGCGAGTATGCATATGCAGTGTCAAAGCTGTCGCTAAAACCAATATTCGTATTCGGATCGTTGGTGCCGGTCAGTGGAGACCAGGGTTGCACATAATCAAAGATGTTTTGCATACCACCATAAATGGACCATCCTTTGGAGAGGTCTTTTGACACTTGCAAATTGTGGATAGCAAATGGCTGGGATTCAGTTGGTCTTGGATTGGGTAGGGGATTACCATTTCCATCTAGGTCAAACACCACCGGAAGAGCCATAGGTCCCGTGACCCTGGCCGTATATCCGATAGTCATTTTCCATAGTTTTAAATTGTAATTCGCTGTAAGTATACCTGTCCACTTGGGAGCAAATTCGATTGAGCGCTTCTCACCATTTTCATTTTCAGTTACATCCTGAAGATTGAAACCAAGGTTGAATGCCATGGGAAAGCTCATTTCCTGTTGCAGATTGAACCCAATGCCTTTACTCACGGCATAGCCATCTGTGTTTGCATACCTGATTTGACCCTCATTCTCATAATCAGGGGTTATCTTATTGGAGAAGTAGGTGTAGAATACATCCACGTCCAACATGCCCTGACTTTGTCCAATCGTATAAATATGGTTTGCGTTTAGTGAAAAATTGTACGACTCTTCAGGCTGCAATTCTTCTTCAATGATTACTTCCCGCTGGCCTGTCACAAATGCATGATCCTCTGTGAAGAGATTTACAATTCGGAAACCGGTTCCAAAGTTGGAGCGGATGGTTGTCCAATTTGATGGTTTGTATTTTAGGTTTAAACGTGGCGCAGGAATAAATCCGTGATTTTCATAGTGATCCAACCGTAAGCCCCCCAATAAAGTGATGCGATCTGAAACCTTAAACTCATCTTGTGCAAAAACACCTGGTGTGTATTGATTGTCAGGGGCGTTTTCACCATTGCTTTGTGTGGCCACTGTATTATCATCATAGGATTGATATCGGGATGTAAGTCCTGTGGTCAATTGATGATTATTGATCTCCTTGTCCCAGATGAAATTAGTGAATACAATGTTTTGTGAAGCTTGATAATAGTCTGCGCCATAATAGCTATCCTGCTCATGAGTACTTAGTGAATAGTCTATCCGTAAGTTTTCAGAAGTATTGAATGCATAGGTGCCAAAGATTTCAAACCTGTTTGTATAGATACTTTCACCATAAATTTGATCGTTGCCTCTAAGTGTTCGATAGTTCCGATCTTTTAGAAACTCCTCCACACCGTTTCGCCTGTCTTCATAGTAGTACTTACCGGATAGCATAAATTTTTTCCCGGACGGCCTGCTGATGTCCCATTTGGTGAAAAGTGAGATACGATCCAGGTTTATGTTATCTCCGAATCCATCTCCATTTTCATCGTCAAAATCATTGATATAGGCATAATTCAGGCCGATGAAACCTGAACTCTTCCCAATCTTTGGAGCCAGAGAAAAGTTGCCAAATGATTCATAATGCGAGGTACCCATCACATCCGCTGAAAAGATCGGTTGCTGAGATGGATCTTTAGTAATGATATTAATGACCCCTGCCACAGCTTCTGATCCATATAAAGTAGAGCTTGGCCCTTTTATTACTTCAAAGCGATCGATGATCATGCTGGGAATGCCATTCAGACCGTAGACAGAGGCAAGATTTCCATAAATAGGTGAGCCATCCATTAGTATAGCAGTATATGGCCCTGGCAGCCCATTGATAGAGATACTATTCGTAAAACATACTCCACAGGCCACTACTTCTTGTACACCATTTACAAGTGAGATTCCTTCTACCACGCTTGTAGCGGCGGCCGGAATGTAAGTGTTAAGGTGTTTGGCTGTGATCACCTCCACTTTTACCGGAGATTGTGAAACAAAAGTTGGTTGCATCGTTCCGGTCACAACCACTTCATCCATTGTCAAGGTGCTCTCTTCCAGTTCAATTGAAAAATCACTTTGACCCGGAACCTGCACCTCTTTCTTCACAACCTTAAAACCTACCGATCGAATTTCGAGAATATAAGTTCCATTGGGTACATCACTAATTCTAAATGCGCCATTGCCTTCTGAAATTGTACCATGGGATGTGTCTAACAGTTGTATGGTTGCACCCGGAAATGGTTCACCAGCATAAGATACGTTGCCTTTAATCACATTTTGTGCATTTGCATAAAATGAAACAATCAACAGGAACAGAAATATGATTCGATATAATTTCAAAACAATCAGAATAATGTGATTATGCAAAACTATAAATTAGTTTATACAAAACAAAAATTTAGATTAGTCTAAAAAATATATCGCAATGAAATTGGTTGTTTTTTTGTGTGAGTGGTTGTAGTTTTTGAAAAACGGTACTATGTTTGGAGTTGGGTGATGTTTTCAGCTAGGCGTCATCTTACCTAACCTGAACGAAATGAAGATATTCACCACCAAAGTGGTAATGCTTTCAGCATTGCTAATTTCCATCAATTCATTTGGGCAAATACGTCCAATTCTTGAGGATCCAATTGATGATGATGATTGTTTAAACTGTCCAACGACATCAGTTAGTTTATCTGGTTCTACAAATGTAAACCTAAACGGTACCTATTCGTATTCGGTAAGCGTCACCACAGGACTTCATAGCGCAAGTAATTATACAGTTTCTGGCGGCCAAATAGTTTCTCAAAGTAGATCAACAGTTTCTGTAAAATGGACCTCTACTGGATCAAGATGGGTTAGAGTCAATGCAACTGTAAGCGGTGGATTATATTCTGCAACAAAATATGTTAATGTTATATCTCCTCTCATTGGCGGTTCTGTATCTGCCTCAACCAGTAGTTCAATTTGCAATGGTGTAGATCCGGGAACAATTAACAATTCATCTTCTCCTTCCGGTGGAAATGGATCTTTCAGTTATCAATGGCAAAGGCAAAATTCAGGTGGACCAACTCCTATCGATGGAGATAGTGGTGATGGCGGAATTGGTGACTTATCCGGTAGCTGGTCAAATATTGCAGGTGCAACCGGGTCGAGCTACAATCCTCCTAAACTATACGCAAATACCTCATATAGAAGAAGAGTTCAATCGGGAGGACAAATTGCATATAGCAATACTATTAGGTATACAATTGTTTCAGTTAGCGCAGGTTCTATATCATATGGTGGTGGGAATGTTAACGTAGGCTCTACACCATCTAAAATTACCGGTACCACAGCAAGTGGATCCGCTGTGGCCTATCAATGGCAAAGGAAAGTTGGTACCGCTAGCTCATATTCCAATATTTCAGGAGCTACTGGAAGAGATTATCAGCCAGGTAGTCATACCAAGACCACTGTATATAGAAGAAGAGTTGTTTCCTGTGGACAAACAAAATACTCTAACAGTATTACAATTCGGGTCAACTTAAAAGCAGGTGGAATTTCAGCTTCCACGACAACTTCACCCTGCTACAATGGTAATCCAGGAAGCATAAGCAATAGCAGCTCTCCTTCTGGAGGAAATGGTTCTTATGCTTATCAATGGCAGCAAAGAGTTTACTCTGGCGGATCTTATGGTTCATGGACAAATATTTCAGGAGGAACATCTTCTACCTATAACCCTCCAGCGCTTACCGCAAATAGGAAATATAGAAGACGAGTCATTTCTGATGGCCAAACCAAGTATACATCTGAAATCACATTTACTGTCAAGCCAAATCTGAATCAGGGCTCAATATCCTACTCAGGAAGTAGGACACTGAATCCAGGCGGCAATCCATCAACAATATCAGGATCAACACCAACTGGTGGTGACGGTTCATTTACTTACCAATGGCAAAAGAAAACTACTGGAGGTTACTCAAATATATCTGGAGCGACAGCGAAAACGTATAATCCAGGGGCACTGAACACAACTACTACCTTCAGAAGGAGGGTTATCTCATGTGGCCAAACTAAGTACACGAACGAAATCAAGTTTACTATTAACTTAACAGGCGGGACAATTGCCGCTTCAACTGCTACATTAATTTGTAGCGGTACAAATCCGGGAAATATTAATAATGGCTCATCTGCAAACGGAGGGAGTGGTTCCTACAGTTATCAATGGCAAAGCCTTTCAGAGTCCGGACTAGTTGAGCTAGAGGATCAACCAGACGGCTTAGATGGTGGCGGAGGAGCATCCCTTACCTGGTCTAATATTAGTGGGGCAACAAGTTCCAGTTATAACCCACCTACTTTAAACGGAAGTACTTCCTACCGCCGGAGGGTAACATCAAATGGATCAACGGCCTATAGTAATATTGTAGGATATTCACTTTCATCCCTTAATCAAGGGACTATTAGTTATTCAGGAGATAATATTAATTCAGGTATTACACCTGCTAAGATTACAGGTACCGATGCAACCGGAGCAGGAGTGGCATACCAATGGCAAAGCAAAGTAGGTACATCAAGTTCTTACACCAATATATCTGGAGCAACTAGCAGAGATTATCAGCCTGGTAGTCAAACTAAAACAACTGCTTATAGACGAAGGGTTATTTCTTGCGGCCAAACTAAATACTCCAATGAAATTACAATTCGAGTAAATCTGGTTGGAGGTTCAATTTCGGCTTCTACTTCCACGTCGCTATGTTACAATGGTGACCCTGGTATCATTAACAATAGCTCTACTCCAAAAGGAGGAAATGGTTCTTTTGTGTACCAATGGCAGCAAAGTGTATATTCCAACGGATCATATGGCTCATGGACCAATATTTCTGGTGCAACATCGTCCACATATAACCCACCTGCATTAACTGCCAATAGAAAGTATAGAAGAAGAGTTAAATCAGACGGACAAACAAAATATTCCGGTGTAATAACTTATTCTGTAAAGCCAAATCTTAATCACGGATCTATTTCATATCTGGGAAGCACAGCCATTAATCCAGGGAGCAATCCAGCCAATATTAGCGGATCTACCCCCACAGGTGGGAATGGGACATATACCTATCAATGGCAGAAGAAAACCACTGGAGGATATACCAATATAAGCGGCGCAACAGGGAAGGACTACAATCCAGGAGTGCTAAACGTTACTACCACATT
The DNA here is from genome assembly GCA_006969745.1 of Cytophagaceae bacterium. Lineage (GTDB taxonomy): Bacteria > Bacteroidota > Bacteroidia > Cytophagales > Cyclobacteriaceae > Ekhidna. The sequence goes on along the minus strand of CP030886.1, from coordinate 213,813 downwards.
TAGGAGAAGGACAATTTCGTGTCAAACTAAAACCTCTAATGAAATAAAGTTTACAGTTAACTTGGTTGGTGGTAATGTCACTGCTTCTTCAAGCACATCCATTTGCTCTAATGAAGATCCGGAGATAATCAATAATACAGCTTCTGGCGCAGGAGGGATAGGATCCTACAGCTATCAGTGGGAGTATCTTTCAGGAGATGGTATTCAACCTGTTGATCAGACCATCGATCAAATTGATGGAGGAAATGACTCAAGCCCTTCCGGGTTTAATTGGCAAAGTATTGCAGGGGCCACTTCTGTGACATTTAATCCACCTGCATTAACTACCAACAGAAGTTATAGAAGGAAGGTATCTTCTGGATCAGACGAAGCATACAGTAATATCATTAACTATGTTATAGCGGCACCTGTAAATAAGGGATCAATTAGCTATAATGGGGGTGCTGTTAATCCAGGTTCTACGCCAGCAAAGATATCAGGAACAACAGCTACCGGTGGTACTGGGATTTCTTATAGATGGCAGTGGAAAAGAGGTTCAGAAACTTCTTTCTCCAACATCCCATCCAATCTTGGGTCCAGTGTTACCTCAAGGGATTATCAACCTCAAGGATTGTCAACAAATACAGTATTTAGGAGAAGAGTTTCATCATGTGGGCAAAACTATTATACCAATCAAATTACCATTAATGTAAACTTAATCGCAGGATCCGTTAGTGGAAATCAAACCATATGTAGCGGTTCCGATCCATCTAATATTTCAAGTTCATCAGTAGCTGCTGGCGGAAACGGAACTTATAATTACAAGTGGGAGAAAAGAGAATACAAACCAAGTCAGATCACACCAACAGGTCCGGGAGATCAACAAATTATTGACGATGGTAGCGGTGATGGAATTGATTCTCCTGGCGGAGATACCCAAGTAGTGTATTCATGGACAGAATGGACAGAAATTGCATCTGGTACTAGTCACGATCCGAGTCCAATATCCTACAAAACTCAATTTAGAAGAAAGGTTAACTCCGGAGGAGTTATTAAATACAGTAACACCGTTACCAAAGATGTCTATGACTTGGCAAGCCCAGGTACTATTTCATACAATGGAGGGGTAGTAAATCCGGGTAGTGCACCAGGTCAAAGTATCTCAGGAACCGTGGGGTCTGGTGGTTCATCGGTAGAATATCAGTGGCAAAAGAAAACTACAGGCGGGTACACAAATATTCCTGGTGCCACTAATCAAAATTATCAGCCAACATCGTTGACGAGAACAACAACTTTTAAACGATTGACAATTACCAATTGTGGAAGTACTGCTTCTTCCAACGAAGTAGAAATAATTGTCAATTTATATGCAGGTGCGATTGCGTCTGGTAACGAAGCGATTTGTAGAGGATCTGCCCCTGATGCCATAGCTAGCACAGCACCAGCAAGCGGAAGCATTGGAAACTACACATATCAATGGCAAGTACTTTCGGAGCTTACATTACAGGATGGTGAATCTTTTGAAGGAGAAGAAACATTACTTGAAAACCAATGGCATGACTTGCCTGGTGAAACAAACCAGACATTTGATCCTCCGGTTTTGACTAGTAATACTACTTACCGAAGAAAAGTCACATCTGGAACTCAGGTTGCCTTTACCGCACCGAAAAGTTACAGTGTTTCTGCTCCATTAACTGCAGGTTCCATTAGCTACTCGGGAGGGTCAGTGAATCCGGGGGGCAATCCAATTGCCATTATTGGAACATCAGTAACAGGAGGTATTTCTCCAAAATATCAATGGCAGAGTAAGGTAGGCACTGCTGCTGGCTTTACAGATATCACAGGTGCAACCAGCAAGGATTACAATCCACCTGCAGGAATTGACTTTACCACCACATATAAAAGGAGAGTTAAATCCTGTGGTGAGACAAAATTTACAGCGCCAGTGACTGTCAATGTAAGTTTTAATGCAGGTTCTATTGTTGGAGATCAAGTTATTTGTTCTGGTGCTGATCCCGACGTTATCTCTAGCGGATCTCCAGCTAGTGGTGGTTTGGGTGACTTTGATTATCAGTGGGAGAAGAATGTTTATAGTCCGGTAGATATAGGACCAATTGATCAAAGTATTGATGGTCAAATTTTGCAAGATGGAGATAATTCCAATTCCAGTACCATTGATTCTCCGATAGATCATCAATGGACCGGATGGCATGATGTCACTGGCCAAAAAAGTGTTTCTCTTAATCTGTCAGCTCAAACTTATGTGACACAATACAGAAGAAAAGTGGTTTCCGGTGGTATTACTGAGTATAGTAATGTAGTAACCATCGATGTTGAGGAATTACCGGACCCAGGAACAATTACTTATTCTGGAGGAACAATTAATCCCGGATCCAATGCCACTGAAATAGTAGGATCTAATGTCACCTCTGTGTTCAATTTAAGATACAAATGGAGTAAAAAAGTAGCGAGCGGATTTGTAGATATTCCGAATTCAAACACCCCAGATCTTGCTCCCGGCCAACTTGATTTTTCAACTATTTATGTAAGGTTTATTGAAAATGATTGTGGTCAAATAGTCAATTCAAATACTGTCAAAATTCCTGTAAAACTCATAGCAGGTAACACATCTACAACGAGCTACAAAATATGTCATGATTGTGCTAAACCTACTTTAAGTCCCGAGTCCCCTATGGGAGGAAATGGTCAGTATACGTACCAATGGCAAATCCAGGGCTCGTTGAGCGTTCAGAATAATGATCAAACGATTGATGGCCAAGATCCGAGTCCAATCGGAGGGGAGGAGTTTACCGATATAGCATTGGCAAAGAATGCCAATTATACACCAGAAATGCTATGGGTTGGAACTCGTACTTTCAGAAGAATGGTAAAATCTGATGGACAGGTTTTCTATTCACAGCCAATTTCAATTACTGTTTACCCTGCGCTTAATCCAGGGACTGTGGCTTATGATTTAGCTGATCCATGCAGTGGTAGTAATGTAGGAACCATTTCAGGTACTAGTCCTACAGGAGGCAATGATTCCTATGAATATCAATGGCAATATTACAATGGCTCTGGCTGGTCAACATTTAGCAGTTCAAATGCGCAATCATTCAATCCAAATTTTATCATAACTTCTAATACACGTTTTAGAAGACGGGTGAGATCCGCTGGAAGTGAATGGAAGAAATCCAATGAAATCACGATAGAAGTGTATGAGGTTTTGGATAGTAATGACCTTGGAAGTATTAGCGCTTCTAATGATAAAATGTGTCCTGGTGACTTGGTTGAATTTGTTTACTCGCCAGGACCAAAAGTGAATACCGCTTGGACAAGATTGTTTGGATCAAAAGAGGGAGTGGAAGGTGAAATAGACTTTGGAAAAATAAAAGATCGACTTTCCATCCATGTGCAAAAGGGATACAACTACTATGTAAAATATTTGCAGAGATGTACGGTGATAGATTATCCAACCAATAGTGTCTCATTTTCATTTTATGAGAACTGCAATGTACCTCCATCCATGGATCAAAACTTTGTGCGAACGGAAGTGCCAAAAATCCCGATCACTGATGAGTTTGAGTTGGCGATACTAGATGCTTCTGAAAAAGCTATGTCATATGCTTATTCAGATGGTTTGGGTAGACCTACCATGAGCGTTGCGGTTGAAGCTGGACAAAATTTTGAAGATGCAATTCAATTTAGCAAATACAATGATCAGGGACGTCAGGAGATATCCTATATGCCATATTATAAAGAATCAATGGTTCCAGGACAATTCATCGATCCAGATGATGCCATCGATGAGCAATCAGATTTCTATAATGCAGCTAAATCTAACTACGACGACATAGCGCATGATAATAATCCATATACCAAGACAGAGTGGGATGCCCGCGGTAGGGTGAAATCTGTTATTGCACCAGGAGAAGCTTGGCATAGTGATGGAGGTAAGAAGACTACCTATAACTACGCTGTATTTGATCCTACTCTAGCTGTGGATAAACCATGGAGTATACACGCACCGGTCATTAAATGGACGATTGAAAATGGTCTGCCAAAACACGATGGAACGTATGTGGCAAAAGAACTTTCAATTTCTTCAGTAACAGACGTAGAAGGAAGAAAAACTCGAAAGGTAACTGACGCACGTGGACTTACCGTTACCTCTCAAATTTATGATAGCGATCAAAAGAAATGGATTGGCTCATATCAGGTGTACGATGATTTTGGAAGAGTAAGATTCGTTATACCTCCCTTATTAGTGGAAATTTCAACCCCTTCCCAGGTTCAGGTAGATGAGCTGGCTTTTCAATATGTATATGATAATAAGGGCCGTGTGACAGATCAAAGTGCTCCGGGGGCTGGATGGGTGCGTTACGTATATGATCATTGGAACAGGTTAGTACTTATCAGGCACTCCGCTCAGCGAAGAGAGGATAACAAATATTGGACCTTCTATAAGTATGATGCCATGAACCGACAGATCATGTCTGGAGAGATCCTGGAACCAAGAAATAGAGATCAATTGCAAGATGCACTAGATGAGATTACAGCCAATAGTAAGCGCTTTGAAACACGTAATCCTGATGTTTCAAGAGGATACACAAAATACAAGAGCTTTCCCAACCTTAATGCGGACTACACTTCAGAGCAATACGAGATACTAACCATTAACTATTTTGATGACTATGACTTCATAAACTACCCTGGGTGGGATAATGAAGGTCACAATTATACATTTAGTAATCCGCTTCAAAATCCGAATTATGGATGGGGCCCGGAAGGCTATGAAGTACTGACGCAGGATAAAACAATTTATTCGCTTGCAGCTCTCGATGGGAAAAAGTATGCCTTAAGACAAGGAGTGAGTATTTGGCTCAAATCACTTTCAAATCCTGAAGCAGCACCCACCAAAGTGACCGCTGAAGATGCAATTACAAGTAGCTACGATTTTGACATTGTCTCTGCCAACCTGCATAATGGAAATGCAATAAATAGCGTCACTGGTAGTAAAGTAAAAATTTTAGGTACAAACATTTGGCTTAATTCGGTAGTATACTACGATGAACGAGGCAGAGTGATTCAAACTGTCTCTGAAAACCACAAGGGCGGCATTGATCGGTTGTCGAATGACCTTGATTGGAAAGGCGAACTACAAAATATGTTAGTAGAGCATGCTAGTTCTAGCGATCATGTTACGTTACTTAGTGAATACGAATACGCTCAAAATGGCCAATTATTAAAAACATGGCAGACAATTAATGAAGGTGAACGAATTCTTGTTGGAGACTATCATTACAATGTATGGGGTGAGCTTGTTGAGAAAAACCTTCATGGCACATTGAGTTTTGTTGATGGCCAAAGCTCTATAAGTGATGGTGAAATGACGTTCCTTCAATCTGTGGATTACAGATATAATCTCCAGGGAGCGCTCACAAAAATCAATGATCCCAGTCGCCTCAATCAGGACCGTATCGATGGAACTCAAGAAAACGACCTGTTTGGGATGGAGTACTTCTATGAGAAGTCTGCGACAATCAATGGTAGTGGTACCAAAGGTCGTTATGATGGGTTGGTCAATGCAATGGTCTGGAATGCAAACAATTTGGAAGAAGGTGATTTTACGAAAACAGGGATAGCGTATGCTTACGACGACCAAAGCCGTTTGCAATCAACATCTTATGGATCAGGTGTATCATTAGATGATCAAGCATCCAAAGATTCTTACAGTGTTTTGATTGGAAGTTACGATGAGAACGATAATTATATCAGTGGATATGACGATAATGGTAATATTCTATCATTGACCAGAAATGCAGATGGAGCTGAGATAGACAATCTTACATATACCTATCAGACCAATTCAAACAAGCTTACTAAAGTCTCCGACTCGGACTCAGATAAAGGTTTTAGCAATTTGAATGGAAGTACAGTAATCGACTATGAAGGAGAGTATGACTATGATGGGATGGGTAACATGACATTTGATGCGCACAAGTCGATAGAGCTTCATTATAATCATATGCAGTTGGTGGATCGCATTGATTTTATTGACGCGCAAACCGACCAGGTACAGTCTTCCATCGTGTATACTTACGATGCAGCACGAAATCGCTTGGCAAAACAAGTACTTGATGCCGATGGTAACTCCATCGCACGGGTGGACTATGTAGGTCTTGTTGAATATATGGATGATGATATTAACCAGGTGTTTACTGACGAAGGACGAGCATACAAGCAAAATGGTGAATATCATTACGAGTATTTCATCACCGATCACCAGGGCAATAATCGAGTAGCGTTTGGTAATCTACCCGAACGGAATGTGTATACAGCTGCCATTGAAGAAAGGAGATCCGCTTATGAGGAGAGTGAGTTTACCTTTCCAACCAACTGGCAGGCAAGTAATGAAAACCATACACCGCTGGGCAAGCAAAGTATTCAGCTGAATGCTACTCAGGGTAGAATACTTGGTTTGGCGAAAGTGCTAGATATACAACCCGGAGATGAAGTGGATATTGAGAGTTGGGTCAAATATGGTGACAATTTGGGAGGAACGAATACAACTGAAGATTTATTGAATGCGCTGCTCACCGCTTTTAATTTGAATCCTGCAGATGGAGGACTAGGCGAGACATTCAATGGTAGCGTCTACAACAATGGGAACGGGCTATCCGGCTTATTTGGAGGCGCAAATAATGCGGATGAGGTGGATGCTTATGTTGCCTTCTTATTCTTTGATGAACAAGGAAACTTCGAAGCAGACAAATCCAACTATTTACCGGTTGGATCAGAGGCAAATGGTGTATGGACAAAGTTAAGTCTGATAGATCCTATCGTATATGACGAAGCTGGACAGCTATTTATTTATATGGCCAATGAAACTGCCCAAAACAGGGAAGTCTATTTTGATGATTTGAAGATAGTTCACAGCAGTGCGACAAGCAGCTTCAAAGTATCGCAGGTCAATGACTTCTATCCGTTTGGTTTGCCAACCAGTAACAGTTGGCGATCTCCCGGTTATATCGATCCCGGACTGATGTACCAAAGTAGCTATGCAAGCTATGATAGCCTGACTGGCTATTACGATTTCTTATCCCGTTCGTATGACCCAGTGTTGGGACGTTTTTTTGCAGTTGATCCGGCAGGACAGTTTAGTTCACCATATACGGGGATGGGGAATATGCCACATTGGGGAACAGATCCAAATGGTGAAATATTCGGATTAGCTGGAGTATTTGGTGCTATTGTTAAAGGGGCTTTGGTAAGTGCTTTATCTCATACCGCTTCTGTTGCAGTGAGCGATGGTGGTTTTCAAAATTGGAGTTGGAATAATTTCGGCAATTCTGTTTTGCAAGGAGGGGTCTCTGGAGCTGTGAGTTTTGGCGTTGGTGAAATGTTCGGGCCTACTTCAACTGAATTTGGTTATGAAATGGTTCGAGGAGGATTTCATGCGGCGACCCAAGCCGGTGTTGCTGCATTGTTCGGAAATGATCCAAATGCAGCATTTGGAAGTGCTTTAACCGGTTCAATGATAAGCTCCAAACTGGATGGGAGTAGTGGTTTGGCTCAGGTGGGTCTGTCCGCCTTAGGAGGAGGGTTAACTTCAATAGCTTTAGGTGGAGATTTTTGGGATGGTTTCGCAACTGGAGGTGTTGTAGCAGCTACAAATCATGCTTTACATAAAATAAGTGCAAAGCAGGGTCTGGAGACATATGAGGTTAAAGAAGGTGAAACTTTAGATATGATTGTTAGAAAAAAATATCCAGGTCTAACAGATATGCAATACTCAGATCTTGTTTTGGATATTGCGGCTATAAATGGGATTAATCTAGAGTTTCCAATTGTAACGGCAGGTCAATCATTGAAAATATATCAAGCCAAAGTCGTATTTTGGAGAACTGCTAGCAGTCAAGTAAAATACTCTAAAGCTTGGCATGATAGTGTGTCCAATGTACCGTTATGGAGAAGATACTGGGAACATTTAAAGGATAGATTTTATGAAAGAAATCCGAGACAGGGAGAGTCAGCTCCTAAAAAAGGCCCTGTAAAACGATAATAAAGATTATATGAGAAAAAAATGGCTTTTAATCATCGCTTTGGTCTCAATAGTATTATTGCTGTTTATTTACTCAACGGTTACCTTCTTTAAAGGAGGTGGTCAAAGGTACCCAAGCGACTATATCGTATTCGATCCGGTATTTTTGGAGGGTGAAGTTGTTATGCTCGAACTGAATCCTAACGATATTGATGGTGATAGTTTAGCTGATTTGAGTAATCATATTCTAAATATCAATGCTAATGTTATTGTTATTGATAACACTGTTTTAGATAATCTTAATTATTCGTCAAAACTAGATACGCTGCTTAGATCGAGAACGAAAATTATTACAATAGATAACAAAGATTCTAACTTATATTCAAAATTAAATGGAAGTCATAATTCATATATAGATAAAGAATTCTATTCTGTTAATCAAAAATTAGTAACGTCTTTCCCGGTTTTATCTGAAGATAATATTTATCACGTTGCGGTAAGTTGTATTAAACAATTCCATCCGAGGTATGAAGTGTTGGTAAAGAAATTACCAGACGTAGTAGAGATAAAATATTTCGGAAATTATGAATTATTTAAAATCTATAGACTAGATGAATTTATTGAGTCAAATAAAGACTTAAGTGGTAAAATTGTTTTGATTGGAAATCCGGCAGAAAAAAAATATTATACACCTGCGAGGTATTATATAGAGGAGCTAAATTCAAATCCAGATATGTCTTCTATGATATTAATTGCTAATTCTATCTTGACCTTAATTAATTATGAATTAATTAATAGTTAATCATCGAATAGAGCCATTCACCTTTAATAATGTAAAGAGTAAAGACAGAACCTAATCATGAAAAAGTTACTCATATTAATATCCGTTTGTATCACCTTTTCGATATCGGCACAGGTAATGCCTTCCCCTGATGCCGCTGCTTCAATTCAGAGTTCTTCAGTTCCTATAGATTTATTCTCAGGATCAGCTACCGTAGGTGTACCTATCTATGCAATTGAAAACAATAATGGTTCGCAAATTCCTATATCGCTCCAGTATAAAACACGAGCATTTCAGGTCTCAGAGATCGCGACTAGTGTCGGGCTAGGCTGGGAATTGATTGCGGGAGGGGCTATTACCAGGATGGTAAAGGATTTACCAGATGAGGTATACGATAGAGGTGGATTAAGTTTTAGAACGGGCTATGACGAAGAAACCTTGTGGCAGCATTTATGGTCAAAGTATGTCCAGGAAAACAATAATAGAGCTGATTTTGAAAGAGATATCTACTACTATTCCATTCCCGGTGGTGGAGGTAGGTTTATTCAACTTCATCGGATACGACCAGAGGGAGAGCGGACGCTCCCTTCAGATTATCCCCGAACATTTGAGTATTATACATTGCCCTATTCTGATATAAAGATTGAACATGTGGTTAACTCAAAAACGGATTCCAAATGGACAATAACTGATTCCAATGGAAATAAGTACCTTTTTGGACATACCAATGCATCACGTGAAACCACCACAACAGAAACTTTGCGCGAGGGAAGTATTGAGTATGAGGAAAATCTACAATACGTTTCGACCTGGAGACTTAATGAGATAAAATATGCCAATCAGCCAGGTTCAAACTCCATCAAATTCACTTATTCCAAATCGAACACACCGATTAAACAGGAAGTTAAAACTGAATCAGCAGTTTTTGTAAGCTATGATATTCCTGATCAGCATTTTTTAAATAGCCAGCAAACCACTACTCATAAAACTGAAACATATATTTCAAACCTTAGTGCAATTGATTTTGGCAAAGGAAAAGCCCTTTTCTCATACAGTCCCAGGAATGACTTAACAGGAGGTTCGCGTCTATCTGGAATTACGATCAAAGATTATAGAGGTAAAAGTGTGATGAATGTTGAGCTTTCCCATGTTTATGCCTATTCATCGAATAGCACATTAAAAGAATTTTCAAACTGCGGTGAGATGTGCAAGAGGCTCATGTTAAAATCAGTATCCATCAACAATCACCAAATCAGGGAATTTGAGTATCTCAATGAAGTCAATTCTGACTATGAGCTTCCTCCTCGCAATTCTAATTATGTAAGTGCAACAGGTCATTATTACCCTTATAGAACGAATGAATTGCTCCCAATTAGAATCGACCCTGATTCAAAACGATACTTAGGTTTTGAAGGAATTAATGATCAATCTAAGTACGCTAAGTCGAATGTGTTGACCAAGGTTAAATATCCTACGGGGGGATATACTGCTATTAATTACTCTATAGAAAGCAATGCAGATCACCTGACCGTTTCAAGTATTGAAAATTACGATGATGGGAAACTTATTTCAGGACAATCATATCTGTATAATGGTGCTTCATCAACACTCAATTATTCTATTGACTCTTATAGGCAATTTTATGACAACAATAAATTCTTCATCGTTAATTCACATGCTACTGACAGAGTAAATGATCTTAACCCTTTCGGGTTTAAAACTGTTACGGTTAATGACTTAAAGACAGGAAAAAAGGTTATTAATGAGTTCACGCAGTGGGAGCCTATACAGGAAACTGTTGGTGGGAGCCAGGGTAGTTTTTTTGATACAGATCTAAGCCCACCTTATCAATTTCAAATTACTAGCATTAGGTCTAGGTCAGCCATTGTAAATGGGCCAAGAAAATATATGCTTTACATAGACAAGAATCATGTATTGGAAGAAGTAGACGAAACAGATGCATATCCTGATTTTGAAGAACCACCGGGTTCTTCAAAGCCACTATTAGATTATAGAATTGGCCTTCCCTCATCCAAATCAAGTTATGATTCAGATGGTAAGATTACCTCTAGAATAGAATATTTATATAAAAATGGGAATGAGGAGTATTCGATATTAAACCGGGTTGTACAAAGACCAGCGCTCAACGGAGATCCCTATTCGGACCCCTCCAATTGGTATAAATTATATGTAGCTGAATATCCAATTAGCTGTCGACCCTTGGTGCTTGATCATACATTATCCATTGCTTACGATGAAAACGAGAATGAGATATTCCGTTCAAGAACAGATCTTTCATATCACTACAAATACAAAAATATTGTAACTGAAACCGAGACTTATGAAGTTGATGATGAGGGCTATAAAATATCGGATAGGGATACTTATAGCTCTAGGAGAAGAATTTTCTACCCTTTCGATTCATATTTCAATACAGATTTACCTGCAATTGAACTTTACGAAACGTCTGCCGCATTTTTAGAGGCAATGGAAGATATTAACATAATTTCTATACCAGTTGCTTCTATTGACGAAGTTAAAATGCCAGGAAGTACGGAGTTTGAATTAGCTAAGGTACACGCAACTACCTTTCAGATGGTTTCTGGATTATTTTTGCCCTTCCAAAATTTTGAGCTTAACCTTGACAACCTTGATGACAATTGGGATTATCGGGACATGATGTTAACAGGAACGGTAAACTACAATTCTGATGGACAAATAACTTCCAAGAAAGATCAAGATGGCATAACTACTGTTTATTCATATGATGACGCTGGTTATCTGGAATCAGTGACCATTGATCCTGGAGTGGAATCTATGAAACGAACGACTACCTATGAACATTATCCACTCATAGGGCTCAAGTCTGTAACCGGTCCGGATGGAAGAAAGGTTACTTACAAATATGATGAGCGCAATCGACTGTTGCTCACCAAAGACAATGAGGGAAATATTCTGAAGCGTTATCGCTACAATTATGCCGGGGAAAGCAACAATCTCAGCGCAAGCCTTGGTGTTTCGTATGGATATAATAAAACATGCTCTCGTATCGGATTTTCTGTAAGTGGTGCAAACAATTCCTATGGTAAGTCAAAATACACCTGGAGTTTTGGAGATTCAAGTACTGAATCCTGTGGAGACGGAGGGCTCGAGGGACCCCTTGGCCAACCTATTGAAGTAGTTGGTACGTCCAATAACCAAAGCAATTTCGAATCCTCAAGCAATAGTGCTTCCCATGTTTTTTCAGAGCCGGGGGATTATACAGTCACCGTTAAGATTTTCAATCCCGAAGTTGGAAAAGAGAAAGTGGTGACTAGGAATATCACGATACACGAACTTTACTCAAGTGCGAAGATCCACGGTCCTGATAGTCGAGAATATTGCTCAAACTCGGGAGGTGATGAACAGATTGAACAAGTAAACGGGCTAGAGGAACAAACGATAGATCCTGGTGATGACAGCAGTGGTGGAAGCGGATATCCTAATGCCTATTTTTCAATAGGATTTGATAACTCAGGGGCAAGGTGCCAGGATTGGGGATCGAGCTTTGCAGTAGTGAAGTATAAGAGTAATACAACCAATCAATGGGTGGAATTTGGTGAAGATGGCAGAGGCTCACTGCCTTCAAATGCTTTTTATTACTCATCAAACCCGTACACCATTGAGATTATGGGTGAAATCTCTGATAATTGTTCTTCTGTAAAGCAAACCGCTTTTCATACGCTTACCGTTACACCATGCAGTTCTTCAGGCGGTACAGGAGGAACTGGTGGCACAGGCGATGGCGATAACACACCGGATGGTCCTACTGATCCGACAGACGAGTTCTTAGATCCGGGAAATGGTGGTGGATAAAGATTGATTATTTTAGGTGAATCATGGTGAGGGTCGGTTTTCTGTGTTTACTACTTTTTTTCATCTCCATAGATGTGAGGGCTCAAATTAAATTTGATGTTAAGGTCTCCGACAAGCATCTAAAGAAAGTGGAAGCATCTGATGATGCAAAATCTAAACTGAAAAGTTACAAGGAGTTTTATAGAAAGGATAGCATCAAGGCAGCTAAGATGGCCTGGAAGGACTATAAAAGAAACAACAGAGATAGCCTCAAGTCGGTAGGCAAGTGGAAGGAAGCTAAAACGCATAAGAAGCAGCTTCTTTTAGGAAAATACTCCCTCAAAAGTCGAAAAAAATATTTCGTTGACTATTCCAAGTTTGGAGAACCAGTGGACTCTACTGATTGGGTCATGCAGCAGTTGTCTCAAAACGAAGACTATGTCCAGATTCAGAAAATATATGAAGCCTACGGCCAATACGATTCTTCATATCTGGAACAATTTCATCCTGACTCTATCAAATTAGACAGTACCACACTTGCTCAAAGGTTTGACATGAAAAAGAGATTGGAATCCTATCTTCCTCCTGAAATGGTCAAGCAAAGTGATTTCAAAACTGCACAGCAGATGAAATATGGTGAGTTGGATAAATATGGTCAACTGATGAAAATTGATCGATCAGGTGTTTCAGACTTCTTTGAGAATATCTCTCCTGAAGAGTTTGCAAAGTCTCAAATTGCGTTGAAAGAAGCCAAGGAAAAATATGCTGTTATTCCCGATCTCTCAAAAGAAGAAGAGGGAATCAAGCGTAAGTCCCTAAAGGGCTCTCCGCTTAAGGATCGATTGTTCCTCAATGGTAACATTACCATTCAGTCTACTGCTCCAGTGATTCTGGACTCCAACATCCAGCTTGGTTTTAAATGGAATAAGTCATTTTCCACAGGTATTGGTTTGATCATACGCGAACAATTAAGCAATCGAGACTCAACTGCATTGACTGGTGACGCACATGGAATAAGCCTTTTCGCCAATTATGACATTATGAAGGGATTTTTTATTTATGCTGAATACCAGTTGGTTAAGAATAAATCCCTTTTTCAAGAATCAGTGACCCCAGCCAACTGGCAATATGCCGCATTGGCAGGTATAGGAAGACGGTTTAATCTTTCACCTAAAGTTAGCCTGAGCGTTTCTCTCCTTTATGACTTCAACTACAAAAACAATACACTAAATCAGCGCCCACTCACGCCGCGCATCGGATATAATATTTCATTTTAGTTGAGGTATGTTTCATTAAATTCGTCTCAATGAACATCGAAGAATTTCGAGACTACTGCCTGGCTAAACCCGGAACGACTGAAGAAACACCCTTTGGACCTGATACACTCGTATTTAAGGTGTTAGGAAAGATGTATGCCCTCACTGGGATCGATTCCTTTGAATTTATCAACTTGAAGTGTGATCCGGAATATGCCATTGAACTGAGGGAAAAATTCAACGGCTCGATACGTCCGGGCTACCACATGAATAAGCAACAATGGAACTCCGTTTATACAGATGGAGTTGTACCGGATAGCCTTATTAGGCAATTGATCGACGATAGCTATGATTTGATTGTAGCTAAACTTCCCAAAAAAGATAAAGAACTTTTGCAATCACTTTAATCAACGAAGGATGGAAATTCAAAATGAAGAAATGGAGTCAAAAGGGTCTTATTTCATTAAAGAAGGTAGCGAGAAGGTTGCCGAGATGACCTATTCCATTGCAGGTACCGATCGAATCATAATTGATCACACAGAAGTAAGTGACGCATATCGCGGTAGTGGAGTGGGAGAAAAGATGGTGAAAAAAGCAGTAGATGATGCGCGATCCAAAGGCATTAGCATTGTTCCTTTGTGCCCTTTCGCAAGATCAGTATTTAATAAAAACGAAGAACTGAGAGACGTTCTTTAATGCCTTACAGATTTGATGTTTATCAATTCGGAAGCTGCCATTGATCATAATTAAAGCCTCTGATAATCAATAGGTTTACTATACTCCGTAAACCTCATTGATTATGAAAACCTCGAGCTTACATCCAAAAACAATTCATGAACTATCCCTGGCCAATAAGCAGCTGGTCAAGAGAAACAAAGAAGCTGTATTGTATGAAGGTATCCTTCAGGTAAAAGAAGAGCGAAAGAAAAAGGACCTTGCCTTACAGCCATTATTTCTAAACCTTGGGATGGTAATGAGTTTATTGCTGGCGATCATAGCAATTAATTGGAAATCGTATGATGATGGTGATATTGTTGATTTGGGGAAAGTGGAAGCAGATCTCAATGAAATAATTGAAATCCCTGTGAGTACGCAAGAGCCACCACCACCTCCAAAGCATGAGGTATTCAAAATTGAGGAAGTAAAGGATACAGAGATTATCGAAGAAATCAAGATCAACCTAGATGTTGAGGTGACTGAAAATGAGGCAGTAGAAGAAGTAGAGATATACATAGGCGAGCAAGAGGAAGAAAAAGTAGATGAAGTCTTCGTGATTGTAGAGCAGGAACCTATGCCAGTAGGTGGTTTGGAGGCGTTTTACTCATATTTAGCAGATGAACTGAACTATCCTCCCAAAGCTTTGAGGTTTGGAATTTCAGGTGCTGTCTTTGTACAGTTTATCATCGAAAAGGATGGAAGAATCACGGATGCGCATGTGGTAAAAGGCATTGGTATGGGATGCGATGAAGAAGCACTTAGGGTAATCAAGGCTGCCCCGCCATGGATACCAGGAAAGCAGCGAGGCGTATCAGTTCGTGTAAAAAAAATTATACCTGTGCGATTCGTATTAGCAGATCAATGATTGAAGTGGATTATCAAGATGTTTACAGCCAAAAGCTTTATTTTGCATAAAATCCCTAATTCATGCGTTTCCTTATCCTATTATGCATTTTTGTTTTATCTGCTTGTGCAACTCAAAAGACTGATTCTATGTCCGAAACTGGTTTTGTTCATTTGGCGCTCGGAGACTCCTACACCATTGGAGAAGCGGTCAATGTAAATGAAAGGTGGCCCGTTCAGCTGGCCCATCGACTTAGAAAAGACTCCATTCAGATAGACCCTGTGATTGTAGCGACGACCGGTTGGACAACAGATGAGTTGATTTCCGGAATTGTAAAAGCCGACGTAGAAGGTACATACGATTTTGTCTCACTTCTTATAGGTGTAAACAATCAATATCGAGGTTACCCAATTGATCAATATGAACGAGAATTTAAGAGCCTTTTAGATCAGGCCATTCAGTTCGCCGGAGGAAATCCCTATAATGTCATGGTGGTTTCGATACCCGATTATGGGGTGACTCCATTTGCTACAAAGAAAATGCTTGATGAAGGAAAAATTGCAAGAGAATTGGACAACTACAATGCCATCGCTGAGAAGATTGCCAAACTTAGGGATGTTGAGTTTATCAACATCACACCGGGTTCGCGGGAAGCCAAAAATGATCCAACATTGATAGCCTCAGATGGACTCCACCCGTCAGGGAAAATGTACAAAATGTGGGTTGATGAGATGTATAATCATGTATTTGACAACCTTTCGTCCAGATAAATCTACTAAAAGTTCAATTTCGTCGTTGATTCTTAGGTATATGATAAAATACACCTATTTTTGATCCAAATCACTGCTTGTCACACCCATCAATGAAGAGGCTTTTGCTCCTTTTGTGTTATGCATCCCTCATGTCTTGTCAAGACAAGGTGATATGTCCTGCCTTTCAGAGTACATATATTCTGGATGATTCTACACGTAACGCATACTTTTCTTATGTCTGGCAGCTGGATGAAAATACCCGAACACAATTTTTGGCAAAACAGCAAGGCACAAGTCCGGATGACACGCTTGGTGTAGTTACCCAGCCGAAGACAGACTATTATGCATATGCTGGGGAAAAGAATGTTCCATGGAGAATTCAGAAGAAGTCTAAATACGGAATTATTCAGCAGCCGATCAGGCCGATCAAAAATTATCAAATGCGGACAGCTCCGATGGAAAATGTGCTCGCGCCTGAACCCATCTCCAATGACTTTGTAGCTTCAGATTTCTCGGATTCACTAGGTATTGACTCATTGTCGGTTGCGATAGATTCGATGGCATTAGATTCAATTGCCGCAGAACCGGTCGTTGCTAAAGAGGAAACCAAATACCTATATGGATACGATCCGAGCGATAATTTTAATGTAGAGCAGGTCTACTACAATAAATATTACAGCGAGAAATTCATAGATAATCGTCCTAAGCCACAACCAAAACCGGTTGCATTGGATTCTTTAGGTAATCCAATAGTTCTAGATTCTGTTCAAACCAAAGAACCTTTCTTCAAGGGGTTATTCAAGAAAAAGAAAAAGCCGGCTAGTGAAGATCCGACCGAAGAAACCACACCTCCTGTAGATGAAGGTACAACAGAGGAAAGTGAAAGTGAAGAAAATGGCGGCAATGGATGATCACCACCCATTGGTGTCAGTGATCTTGCCTTTTTATAACGCTCCATTTCTTCAAGACGCAATTGAAAGTATCCTTCATCAATCATATCCCAATTTTGAGCTTATTCTCATTGACAATGGAAGCACTGATAGTTCATCAGAAATAGCGAAAAAATACATGGATCACCCAAAGGTTAAGCTAAAAAACGAGGCTAGGAGAGGTGTGGTTTTTGCAGTAAATAAAGGAATTGAGCTCTCAGAAGGGCATTTCATTGCCCGAATGGATGCTGATGATATCTCAGCTCCCAACCGATTGAGAGTACAAATAGAACATTTACAAAAAAATCCTACCGTTGGGGTGGTCTCAGGACTTATAGAATATAATGGACCGGAGAGTAACCAAGGATTCAAACAGTATGTTGACTGGCTCAATTCGATAGTGACTCATGAGGATATTTACTTGAATCAGTTTGTAGAGTTTCCACTAGCTAATCCATCACTCATGTTCAGGAAGGAGATTTTTGATGCTGAAGCATACCGAGAAGGTGATTTCCCGGAGGATTATGAACTCTTCTTGCGTCTTCAATCTATGAGAATAGGGATGTCAAAAGTGGATGAATACATTCTTAGTTGGCGAGATTCTGACACTCGTTTAACCAGAACAGACCCAAGATACGATCAGGACGCATTTTTTAGAATAAAAGCAAAGTACCTTGCCAAGTGGTTGGCGTTGAATAATCCCAAGCATCCAAATATATACCTATGGGGTGCAGGCCGTTTATCTCGTAGAAGAAGTGATTACTTATTAAAAGAAGGAATTGAGGTTATCAAATACATTGATTTGAAACAAAGCGATCAGGTCTTGCACTTTGAATTTATTCCTGACCCTTCCAAAGCATTTATCGTGTCCTATGTTGCAAACCGAGGAGCACGAGCAAAAATTCGTACATTTTTAAATCAAAAAGGCTTCAAAGAGGGTAGTAATTTCATAATGGCTTCATAATAATTCTAAAAATTTTAGTATTTAATAATTTTTACTAAATTTAAGATCAAATTACATTCATGCAGTTGGCAAAAGATTTGATATTAGATGACTATTATAAGCTTAGAATTTCTTCAAAGAAGTTAAGCTCCGGTCGCTATCAGGTTAAATTTTTCGCCACCATTCAGGAGGAAAAGCAGCTGTATGGATATGTGCTTGTAGAGGCTGAAGAAACACTAAAATCGGTAATCAGCAGAATCAAGAAAAGACTAAAGGAACTTGACTATGGGTATGAGTGTAATCACCTGCATTTATATAACGTAGGTCAGGAACCTCAACCTACCAATCTTATGATTTTTGAATAATGGCAAGAATACCTAATAACATTAAATACCTCAGAAAGAAGAAAGGATATACCCAGGAAACTTTCGCAAAGGCACTAAGCATAAATCGACCCTCAGTAGGGGCGTATGAGGAGGGTAGAGCAGATCCAAGGTTGACGACTTTATCTAAAATGGCGGAACTTTTTGAGGTTACTGTCGATGAGCTTATCAATGAAGATTTGACCAGAGAAAATCGAGTACCCAAGCAAAATGTAAAGGTGCTTGCTGTTACTGTCGATGAAAATGCCGATGAAGAATATATTCAGTTGGTACCAACCAAAGCCGCGGCTGGCTACACCAATGGATACTCAGACCCTGAATACCTAACAGACCTTCCCCGATTTCATCTACCTGTATTACCAAAAGGTGGAACGTATCGGGCATTTGAAATTGCAGGTGATTCTATGCTGCCCATTGTATCCGGAAGCATCGTGATAGGACGCTACATAGAGCAATTAGACCACATCCGCAATGGAAACACATACGTGCTTGTCACTCAATCTGAGGGTGTAGTTTACAAACGAGTTTTCAATTACATCGAGGAAAAAGGAAAGTTGTTTCTGGTTTCTGATAATAAATCCTTCAGTGCGTACGAGCTTGATCCTGCCGAAGTGGTTGAGATATGGGAGGCCAAGGCTTATATCTCTGTTGAGTTTCCTGATCCTAACGCTACAGATGATTTATCTATGGATCAATTGATGGGAATGATAGGGAATCTTAGAAATGATGTCGAGCGTTTAAAGAAGAGCACGGACTAGCTTATTTTTCCCCATCTTTCGAACTAACTTTGATCTCTCAAAATGAGAGGATCATACTTCACACTTGCCTTGTTATTTTTTGCTTGTGGACAACCCACGAATGACAAGATTGTTGTGCCTAAACTTCATGCGGGTTTCTACTCTGAGGCCCTTGAACGCATCGATTCAGAGCTACAGTCATCACCTGACGATAATCGATTGATTGAGCAAAAGTTATTTTATTGTGAGCAACTTGAATGGCCGGCTACCTGTATTTCTGCCCTTGATGCTTATCGTGAGATTAATGGTATGACTAATCAATTGGTGGAACAGTATATTATCTACTATAAAACACATGAGCGCTATCAACTGTTGCTTGACGTGATTGACCGATGGGGTGAAGAATATGATCTGGATGAAAAATTTACGGAAACGTACATAGATGGATTGACGAGGTTGGGGCGAAAAGCTTCGGCTACCATCGAACTCAAAGAATACCTCAGGGCCAACCAATCTTTAGAAGCGATCTCATTTGCTTCACAACAATATTTAAGATTGAGAGATACCACAATGGCTGCCTATAATCTGTCAAAGCTTTACGAACTGGACAGTGGACATGAGCTAATGTGGGAGTATGGGAAAATACTTGTCAAGCTTGGCTATCATGAAAGAGGATTTGGGGTGATGGATCAATTCGTAAAGCAATACCCTGAAGATTACGATACGCAGCTGTCTTATGCCTGGCTTTTGAAATCAGCAGAACGAAACAAGATGGCAAGGCAGGTATTGATGCCATTTTCTGAGAAAGATACAGTTGTTTACATATTAGCTAATTGGTATCAAAAAGATCAATTATGGGATTCTGCAGGCCTTATGCTTAGCAAGGTAGTAGCGGGTGATTCTACGTCCCGAAAGCCGATTTGGAAAATGGGAAGGCTTTATGAGGACAGAGGTTGGCTGCTTTCTGCATTGCCATACTTTGAACACTTGACAGATCTTGATCCAAATGATACATTAGCACAACAAAGAATAGACCTTATACAGCGAAAAATTGCATATTTGCAGCGCTTAAAATTTGAGGAAAATAAGATTCCTACAATAGACTTACAACCTAAAAAAATTGAAAATTAATGAGTGATCAAATCACCATTACATTGCCAGATGGATCCAAGCGATCCTACAATAAGGGAGCAACAGCCCTGGATGTGGCTATGAGCATAAGTGAAGGGTTAGCCAGAAACGTGCTGGCAGCCAAAGTAAATGGAGAAGTAAGAGATTCATTTCGACCAATCGAAGAAGATTCGAACCTTCAATTGCTGACCTGGAATGATGATGAAGGCAAGTCTACCATGTGGCATTCTTCCGCTCACCTGATGGCGGAAGCCTTAGAAGCCTTGTATCCTGGAATTAAACTTGGAATTGGACCTCCAATTGAGAATGGTTTTTACTATGATATAGATTTCAATGGTATTGAGTTTGACTCAGATAACCTTGAGGCCATTGAAAATAAGATGCTTGAGCTGGCGCGAGAAAAAAACGAATTTACCAGAAAAGAAATTTCTAAGGCAGACGCCATTGCTTACTACAAAGAAAAAGGTGACGAGTACAAGCTTGAGCTGATCGACGGATTGGACGATGGAAGCATCACTTTCTACAACCAGGGAAACTTCACAGATTTATGCAGAGGCCCACACATCCCGCATACAGGCTATATCAAGGCAGTTAAAATCTTGAATGTGGCAGGTGCATACTGGAGAGGAGATGAAAATAGAAAGCAGCTGACTCGACTTTATGCCATCTCTTTTCCTAAACAGAAAGAGTTGAAAGAACATCTGGAACTGCTTGAGCAAGCCAAGCTCAGAGACCATCGAAAAATAGGAAAAGAGTTGGAGTTATTTACTTTCTCTGAAAAGGTAGGTAAAGGACTTCCATTGTGGCTTCCAAAAGGAGCAGTTTTGCGTGAGCGTTTAGAAAACTTCCTGAAGAAGGCACAACTAAAGGCAGGATATGATCAGGTGGTTTCACCACATATCGGTGGAAAAGAGCTATATGTGACATCCGGTCACTATGCCAAATATGGCGAAGATTCATTCCAACCGATTCATACTCCTTCGGAGGATGAGGAATTTCTTCTTAAACCAATGAATTGCCCCCATCACTGCGAGATTTACAAATCGAAACCAAGGTCTTATAAAGATTTACCTGTGAGATACGCAGAATTTGGAACAGTGTATCGTTATGAGCAAAGCGGTGAACTCCATGGATTGACAAGAGTGCGCGGCTTTACCCAAGATGACGCACACATTTTCTGTAGCCAGGATCAGGTGAAAAGTGAGTTTGCCAAAGTAGTAGATTTGGTGCTCTATGTTTTTTCAGCTCTTGGTTTTGAAGATTTTACAGCTCAGGTTTCCTTGAGAGATCCTAACAATCCGGACAAGTATATTGGGAAGGATGAAGACTGGGAGAAGGCAGAAGCTGCCATAAAAGAAGTAGCAGAAGAAAAGGAACTCAACTTTGTAATTGAATACGGGGAAGCTGCATTCTATGGTCCCAAGCTGGATTTTATGGTAAAAGACGCATTGGGCAGAAAATGGCAGCTTGGGACCAGCCAGGTTGACTACAGTCTGCCGGAACGGTTTGAATTAGAGTATATAGGGAGCGATAATAAGAAGCATCGGCCTGTAATGATTCACAGAGCACCATTTGGATCGATGGAGCGATTCATTGCTATTCTCATTGAAAACTGTGCAGGCGATTTCCCATTGTGGTTGGCGCCCGATCAAATTGCGATTCTACCTATTTCAGAAAAGTATCATGACTATGCGAAAGAATTGTTTGTAGAAATGCAAGAGAAAGATATTCGTGGTTTTG
Source organism: Cytophagaceae bacterium (assembly GCA_006969745.1). Taxonomy (GTDB): domain Bacteria; phylum Bacteroidota; class Bacteroidia; order Cytophagales; family Cyclobacteriaceae; genus Ekhidna. The sequence goes on along the minus strand of CP030886.1, from coordinate 191,743 downwards.
TAGATGAGCGTGACGAGAAGATTGGAAAGAAAATCAGAGATGCTGAGGTAAAAAAGACACCTTTTATGTTAATTGTAGGAGAGAAGGAGGCTGAGGAAGGAACCGTTTCCGTTAGGCAACACGGTCAAGGAGATATCGGATCCATGAAAAAAGATGAATTTGCCCGTTTTTTCCACAATAAAGTGGCCGAACTTATTAATTGATTTGTTGTTAAGAATAAATTATCACGATATTTGCGTTTTGTTTTTGATGTTCAACTTAAATAAAGGAGTACAATCGCTAAACTAAGAAGAAGAGGCCCTTCCAGAATCAGAAAAGAAGAGCCCTACAAGGTAAATGAAAAGATCACTGCGCGTAAAGTAAGAGTGGTTGGAGACAATGTGAAGGTTGATGTTTACCCGACTGATCAGGCAATTAAAATCGCACAAGAACAAAATCTTGATTTGGTTGAAATTTCACCAAATGCTGACCCGCCTGTTTGTAAAGTGATTGACTACTCTAAGTTCAAGTACGAGCAAAAGAAGAAGCAGAAAGAAATCAAGGCTAAAGCGCAAAAGACTGTAATCAAAGAAATTCGTTTTGGCCCAAATACCGATGATCATGATTTTAATTTTAAACTGAATCATGCCATCAAATTTTTAAAAGACGGAGCTAAAGTGAAAGCATATGTTCACTTCTATGGAAGAACGATTGTTTTCAAAGACCGAGGTGAAATCTTACTTCTCAAGTTTGCACAAGCACTTGAAGAGTATGGTAAAGTTGAGCAGCTCCCTAAGATGGAGGGAAAGCGAATGATATTGTTCGTTGCACCTAAATTGGTTAAGAAATAAATTAAACGTAGATAAAGTAGAAATGCCGAAACTTAAAACAAACTCCAGCGCTAAAAAGCGATTTAAGCTCACTGGTTCTGGAAAGATTAAAAGAAAGCATGCATTCAAAAATCACATTCTGACTAAGAAGGAGACTAAGCAGAAGCGAAATCTTCGATATATGTCTGTTGTGGACAAGGCGGATGAACCAAACATCAAACGTCTTTTGAATCTGTAAATTCTTTTAAACCCACATGGTGGGTGGTTAAATGTAAAACCCGGTTATTGGTTGAAAGACGTTGACACAAGTCACGCACCAATCGCCAAAATAAAAACAAAATGAGATCAGTAAATCATGTAGCTTCAAGAGCTCGTCGTAAAAAGATGATGAAGCACGCCAAAGGATACTTTGGCAGAAGAAAAAATGTCTGGACAGTGTCCAAAAATGCCATTGAAAAAGGATGGCAGTATGCTTACCGTGATAGGAAAGCAAAGAAAAGAGAATTTAGAGCACTTTGGATTCAGCGTATCAACGCTGGGGCAAGAGAGCACGGAATGTCTTACTCTGTATTCATGGGTAAATTGAATGCAAAAGGGATTGAAATCAACAGAAAGGCTCTTGCAGATCTTGCAATGAATGAGCCTAAGGCTTTCAAAGCAGTTGTTGATGCAGTGAAGTAAGATCATCACAATAAAAAACCCTGACAGGAATGTCAGGGTTTTTTTATGCCTTTGTTTAAGAACGGCGAGGATGAAACAATAAAAAAAGCCCTGCGAATTTCTTCGCAAGGCTTTCCCTTCATACTTATTTTATAGTCTTTATTTAACAACCAAACGTTTAATAATGTTTAGGTCCGGACCTTGTACACGGATTAAGTACATGCCACTATTCAATTCAGCGATTTCAAATTCATGTGTGGTAATTCCTTCTTCATATTTATATGATTTTAGAATTGTTCCACTCAGTGTGAGTAATTCAATTGAGGTTGCGACCCCATCATTCACCTGAATAGTTGCTTGCTCATCAGCTGGGTTAGGGTAGATGCTAATAGATACATCTTCAAATGCTCCCAAACTAATTCGCTTGATTTCTGAATATTCAAATTGACCATTAAAATCAACCTGCTGCAGACGATAATAGTTAAAACCACTATTTAGATTACTGTGCGTAAATGAATAGTTTGATACATCACTTACCGTTCCATTACCTTGGACTGTTCCAATGCTGGAAAAGCTTAGTCCATCATTTGAATATTCTACACTGAAGTAGTCATTATTGATTTCCTGGGCCGTAACCCACGTCAATTCTGCTTTCTGATTGTTCAGTACAACTTTGAAACTGATAAGCTCGACTGGTAGTGGAGATACATCATTGTAGAGATAATCTGGTACGCTGGCAAATTCACCTGCTTGACCTTGTGTAAAGTCATCAAAGTAGTTACCATTTCCATCCGTATCTTCAGCAATGGTCAATGTTCCATCATCATCATCGTCATTGTCTCTGAAGTTTGGCAGGGAGTCACCGTCCGCGTTAGGCAAGGCAGCCCCAATACCTCCTTGATCAGGATCGAATGCATCTAAGATACCATCACCATCTAAATCAATGTTTCCTTCATTGGTATCTAAGATCAAGTCTCCATCATCATCCCATGATGGTGTTCCATCAAAATTAGAATCATGTCCTTCAAACAAATCACCAAGTCCCGGACTACCGGCACTATCACCATCGGAGTCTGTATCGAGGTAATCTGGATTACTGTCACCATCAGTATTTACTATTGTAAGCGCTGTACCTCCATTGTCAGGATCTACATTATCATTGAGACCGTCACCATCCGTGTCTACAAAACTGTCTATTACACCGTCTCTATTCGTATCGGTACCATTGTTCTCTGCCGCATCAGTTATGCCGTCATTATCAGAGTCCCTGTCAAGGAAATCAGGTAAACCATCGTCGTAACCCGTACCGTTATCTGAATCAGGATTAGCCAATGCTGTTCCTCCATTGTCCGTGTCTACATCATTGGCATGCCCATCTCCATCTGTATCATTCGCATTGATGTATGACCATAGGTAGGCTCCTTCTAAGGTCATATTGGCCGGAAGAGATCCGCTATTTGCTTCAATAGCATCAGGGATTCCATCGTTATCCGAATCTAAATCCTGGTGGTTTGGAACACCATCCAAGTCCTGATCGAAATTATCATTGATGCCATCGTTATTTATATCTTCATAGCCTGAGAAGTCAGTATCCAGATAGTTTGGAACTCCATCAACATCAGCATCAGCTGATGGATCTCCCAATCCATTGCCTTCCTGGGTATCTGTAAGTCCATCATTATCACTGTCATTGTCTGAATCATCTTGCACTCCATCATTATCTGAATCATCAGAGCAAACTGTGTAGGAAAGGCCATCAATATATGGGGTGTTAGCAACCCATGTAAATCTTATGTATCTGATTCCACCTGCTGGTACGGTATAGGTTCTAGTTTCAGAATTTGGTCGTAACACGATATTAGTAAATGAAACAGTATTTCCAAATGTAATACCATCCAATGATGAGCTCACATCCATGCTTGCTGCAGGTTGGCCAGCCCAAGATGTAGTAACGATAGATATCACTGTTCCTTCTTCAACAATTTCCTCCAAATCCAGGGACAGGTATTCGCCAGAAGCATCAACGAATGCCAGCAAACTATTATCGTCACCGCTGCCAGCAAAGTCCGGAGCGCCTAGCGCAGAATCTTGTCTGGTGGCACCTACATCTTCATATACCGCATCTCCATACCCAGTGCCATTAGTGACCTTTCCTGTTCCACAGGTATTTCCATTAGATTCTAAGTAGTCAGGTGTGCCATTGGCAGGCGTAGTATCCACGCTTTCATCTGATGTAGGTCTTCCATCTCCATCATCATCATTGTCTCTCCAATCCGGCTCAGCATCCCCATCTGTATTTTGTAATACGACTGGTGTAGCATCAAAGTCATCATCAATTCCATTGTCGTTGGCATCCGTACCAGATGGAGTAATATCTGCTACTCCGTCTGCATTGTTGTCGTTTCCTTCTATTAAATCTGAAATACCATCATTGTCACTGTCAGAGTCCTGGAAATCAGGAGTTCCGTCGTTATCATGATCGTTACCAGTAATGGCTGTACCGCCATTATCAGCATCAAAATCATCAGAAATACCGTCACCGTCCGTATCTGTAGCAGTAGGAGAGCCATTATATGCAGCAGTTGTTTGTCCTTCTCGAAGATCGAGTATTCCATCACCATCTGAATCTAAGTCTCGATAATCTAGATTACCGTCACTATCAGTATCTGTAAAATCATCAGGAATTCCGTTCGCGTTGGTATCGGTTCCAATGGACTCGATAGCATCAGGAATTCCATCACCATCCGTATCTGCATCCCTGGAATCCTCTAAACCATCACCATCAAAATCAGCATTGGCTAAAGCAGTCCCTCCATTATCTGGATCCAAATCATTAACATATCCGTCACCATCTGTATCATTAGCAGAAGCGTAGGCAGCAGGATACTGTCCATTTTCATCCATGTTTGCAGGTAACAAGCCATCATTCGCTTCATACGCATTAGGGATGTTGTCACCGTCACTATCCAGGTCAAGTCGATCAGCCACACCATCACCATCAGAATCAGTGTCAATACAACTTTGGAAAGTATAGGTTATGGCGTCCACCCGATTGTCGCGCGCAATACGAGTAAACCTTATATATTCAGCATCGGCTGTTAAGGTGTAGTCATAATCTGCTAGCACGTTGGTAGAAAAATTGTAATCAACCGCATTGACATATGAAATATTATCAGAAGACTGCTCAACTCTCAAGGTAGAATTTGCTCCGCCACCTTGACTTCTAGCCATCCTTAAAGTCAGTGTTAGCCCATTAGGGACCACATCATCCAGCTGTACTGTCAAGACGTCTCCATTTCCTACTACTGCAAAAACATCATCTGCTACACCTTCGGCGTTTGTGGGATTTGTCACTCCACCGGTTTCAGTGGCGGTCATCCCGTTCCCATTGATGATAGAGCAAGTAGCCATATCTGCATCGAGGATGCCATCATTGTTGTCATCAAAATCCAGTGCATTAATGAGGCCATCACCATCAGGATCATTCGTGAAGAATAAATAATCCGGAGTAGGGGAGCCACCCTGTGTAAAGTCGTCCGCAAAATTTGAATTTCCATTGTAATCTTCGGAGCTACTGATCACTCCGTCACCATCATCATCAATATCTCTAAAATCAACTGTGCCATCCGAGTCCGTATCTTGATTAGCAGACGTAGATCCACCATTATCGGTATCATAATTATCATCCAGCCCATCGCTGTCAGTATCTGTTCCTGAAGCGAGCTGATCTGCCACACCGTCTGAATCGCTATCCCTGCTTTCAATGTTGTCAGGGATTCCATCTCCATCGGAATCAGTATCTAGGTAATCTTCATTGGAATCTGAATCTGAATTAACTAAAACAATCGCTGTACCTCCATTGTCTGAATCATAGCTATCGTCCCAACCATCACCATCTGTATCTGTACCTAATGGGGCTACATACCCGGCTGTTGTTTGTGCTTCAACACCGTCTGTGATTCCATCTCCATCTGAATCGATATCAATGTAATTTGCAAAGCCATCACCATCTGTGTCGAGTGCAAACTTGGAAATACTTCCATTTAGCAGCGTAGTTCCAAAAACATCAGGATCATACGCGTCATTGAAACCATCGCCGGTTGCATCCGCAAAGCTGTCTACCATTCCATCTCCATCTGAATCTGTTCCTCCAGCTTCTACAAGGTCAGGAATACCGTCTCCATCTGAGTCTGTATCTCTAAAATCATTTACAGCATCTCCATCGGTATTTGGATTGGCAAGCGCGGTACCTCCGGTAGAGGGGTCTACATCATCTACGATTCCATCTCCATCCGAGTCGTTGGCCAAAGAGTATGCAGGCGGATATGCTCCATCTTCATCCATATTCGTCGGAAGGAGACCTCCATTCGCTTCAACTGCGTCCGGAATTCCATCATTGTCCGTGTCTTTATCAACATGATCTGGTATTCCGTCAAGATCCAAATCAGCGTTATCATTTACTCCGTCTGCGTTAGAATCAGTAAATCCTGGAAAATCCGCATCCATATAATCCGGAATCTTGTCTCCATCTGTATCTAATGAGTGATCAACACCACCGCCTTCTACTATATCTGCTATACCGTTATTGTTGTCATCAGGATCATCAAAATCTAGAATTTCATCATAGTCTGAATCAATTCCACACCAGGAGAAATCATCTAATCCTACTGCCTGATCTCCAGCCGGAGCGATTGCATTACCATATTTAATTACCAATGAATCAACTGATTGTAGCAAACAAAGGCGAACATTTCCAAGGTATTCGTCATTATCGGAATTGGCAGTACCGGCGATGAAATTGTTTGCGTTTAGCTTATTATAAGCACCATTAATGATGTTGGTACCATCTAAAACTATAACATCACCGTCTCTAAAAATATTTACAGCCATGGAGTCTACATGACTACCAGAAGCCGCATCGATATCCAATAGGTCAAAGCAGAAACCTTCAAGTGGTTTATCAAATTTTACTCTTAGTAGTGTAAATGCTGTATTTGTACTAACATCTTGCAAGACCCTTACATAATTATCTGATTGTATTTGGTTATCAATTTCATATTCAGTTGATGAATTTGAAGGGTCGGTGAAACTAAAAGTAATATTTACCGCGTCTACGTTAAATGTGGGACCCGGAGTTGAGCCGTCAGCAAATCCATTAAAATTTAGAACAGATCCATCTGCGCAGTAGGTGATGTATTCAGGAATCCCATCCGAATTGGTATCAGTTGTTTCAGCGCTGGTTAAAATACCGTCTCCATCGTCGTCCGTATCCCTATAGTCAGGATCAGTGTCATTGTCAACCAAATTGGCAGCAACGGCTGCAGCACTTCCCGTTAGATTTCCAGTCTCATCCAGCCCATTTACGGTATCTAAATTGTCATCAATACCATCTCCATCTGTATCAGTCCCAGCCAAAGCTAGATCGGCAACTCCATTAAAATCTATGTCATTTCCTTCAATGAGGTCTGAAATCCCATCTTCATCAGAATCACTGTCCAAATAATCGTCTGTTCCATCTCCATCCGTATCCTCAGGTAAACCCCCGGTCGCTGGTAGATTTTCAATACTATCAAGGATTCCATCGTCATCAGAGTCTAGATCCAACGCATCAGGTGCACCGTCAAGATCACTGTCGAAGTTATCGTCCGTGTTGTCTCCGTTGGCATCTATTCTTCCAGGGAAATCTGAATCGTATACATCAGGAATTCCATCGCCGTCTGTATCAGCCGGAGTATATCCTTCTTGCGTATTTGAAATACCATCATCGTCGGCATCAGTCTCTGCGGTGTCTCTTGTTCCGTCATTGTCAAAATCGAATGAGCAGTAGTCAAAATCGCCGATTCCACAACTCTGTTGGCCCGTTCCATCGTTTGAGTCGAATACCAATTCAATACGCTGAATCGGAGAGGGGAAGCATATAAGTACATTCGACCGTGGATTAAAGTTAGCTCCATCAAACGTAGGTGAAGCTCCAGTACCTTCAAATTCGTTTGCTCCGTTGTATTGGATCAGATCTGTACCAATATTGGTGAAGGTATAATCAGCTGCTGTCAAGGTAATGAGCGTATTTGAAGCATCATATGCATTTACGGTCACATTATCAGCACCGGCTCCATTATCGTCGACATCCAATAGTTGAAAGCAGAAATCATATAAAAGATCACCGTTGAAATCGATGGTGAATGTATTGATATTGTTATCACTCTGTGTTACCTGCCATATAGTACCAGCGACATTTTGTGCTGTAAGGAATATGCCAGCACCTGTAGTATTGGTAGTAATTCCACCTGAACCCGCCACAGAAAACGTGAAATCAACGGTTTCATCTGAGTAGGTATTGCCTGTGGGTGTTCCTGTGTGGTCGTCCCAGTCAAAATCGGCTCTGGCAGCACAGTTATCCTGGGCATTAACAGACACTCCATAAATGATGCCTCCCAGCACGAGGGCATAGCGAAGTAGGTGTTTCATGAAAAAAGGTCTTTGATGGTATCTATGAAAATAAAGCAGAAACAACCAAATTGGTATATCTATACTTTTTCCCCAATAAATTATATCGCGAATATATTACATTACATTTATCATTAGATAATTTTTCGACAAAATGCTGACTTTGAGACTATTTACGATGCTCTTCGCTGGAATGGATTTTATTCAGACTTCTTGTGGTCTAATATCTGACTTGTTTGATTTTATCTGGCTCGAGTATGGAAATGGCGCTTCCATTTATTTCTATCCATCTGTCTTTCTTGAATTCTGATAGAATTCTGATTACTGATTCGGTGGCTGTACCTACCATACCGGCCAAATCAGCTCTGGAAATATCAACAGTCACAGTTTTCTCATTTCCTGTGTATGTTTCGTACAATTTGAACAATGAATCAGCGGTTCTTTTTCTTACAGTGTTGTATGCCATCTCCATTAACTCATGCTCTCGCTGTGAAAGGTTGTTGGAAAGCATCTTAATAAACTGACCGGAAACTTCCCGATTCTTAAAGATCAATTCCTGAAAGTCACTTTTTGGAATGAGGATCAGCTCTGTTTCCTCCATAGCTTCAGCAAATTCTGTCCGGGAAGAGTCTTGAATGGTCGCTCTTTCTCCTAAAAAGTCACCTTCCTTCTTTATGTCATAGATGAATTCTTTGCCATCTTCATTAATGCGATAGGTTTTTACTTTTCCTTTTTTGATCTTATAAACGAAAGAGCCCAAATCGCCTTCTCGATATATGATGTCTTTCTTTTTGAAATGTTGAGCTTTCCTTTCTTTATCAAGTTCTTCTATATTGTCATATTTCGAAGCTTTTTCTATCAGCTCATCCACTTCGGAAACCTGACTTAGTTCCCCATATTTGATCAACCGTCTTTCAATGGCACCTAGCAATTCCATCTCTTCAAATGGCTTTGTGATGTAGTCGTCTGCACCCATGTTCATACCTTTTCTAAAATCAGCTTTCTCGGCTTTTGCAGTTAGAAATATAAATGGGAGATAGGCTGTGGATGGGTTTTTTGAAAGTAAGTAAAGTACTTCATAACCATCCATCTCCGGCATCATTATGTCGCAGAGAATAAGGTTAGGCGGGGAATTTAATGCTTGCTTTACTCCTTCCTTTCCGTTGGGAGCAGATGTTACCTTATAATTTGATAGCTCCAGAAGTTCTACAATATTTTCTCTTACATCTTGTTGGTCTTCGATAACTAAAATGTGCTGCTGATTCATATTAGGTACTTTCTAAGGTGGAGCCAAATTAGTGAAAATCGTGTGATGTTAATCACTTCTACTGCTAAGTAATGTCATAAAAGAAATCATTCATTGGTATTTCTTTTGATTAAAAGTTATAGTTATGAACATCTGGGTATATGTAAGCGTTTTTGCAGCAGCTATTGCGATTTATGCAATGATAAATATCTTAATGGCTAGATTTTCTACTAATAAAAAGATGATATGGTTTGCAGTGGTTGTACTTGTGCCATTACTAGGACCGCTAATTTATCTGCTTAATAGAAAATCAATTGATGCTAATTCAGAGGAAGTGAGAAGCTAAAAGTGCTGCCTTTTCCTTCCTCACTTATGTATGAAATTTCTCCGTTGATCAGTTGAACATATTTTTTCACAATATTCAAGCCAAGTCCGGTGCCCTGAATATTGGTTGCATTTCCAGCTCTAAAAAACCTTTCAAACAATCGTTTTTGCTCTGATTTGGGTATTCCAATTCCATTATCTTTAATATGGATATCGAGCTTATTATTGGTCTTGATTATTACTTCGATGAGATCTCCTTCTTTGGAGTATTTGCTTGCGTTCGAGATTAGGTTGATTAAAATGTTTCTTAAAATGTGAGCATCCGTATGAATTAACGGTGCAGATCCTGTTACCTTAATTTCCTGATTTTCTTTGAGACTTTGGCTCATGGAATCAATAACATCTGATATGATTTCATTCGGATTTACTTCGTCATTTTCCACATTTTGTGATCCACTTTCCAGTTTTTCCAGAGATAGGAAATCATTGAGAATAGTCGTTAGGTTTTCAACACTTTTTCGTATTCTTTCAATGTGCTTTTCCCGAGCAGCTTGCTGATCAGCATCTTTATATTTTGCAATGAGGTTTGCTGAAGACAATACAGTGGTAAGTGGTGTTCTAAACTCATGACTTGCCATGGAAACAAACCTGGACTTTAATTCACCAAGTTCTTTTTCCTTTTCCAATGAGATGAGAATCTCGCGCTCAGCTTTTTTGAGGTCTGCCAAACTTTCTTTCAACGCATCTTCTGCTAACTTTCTCTCTTGAATCTGACTTTCCAACCCCAAATTCATATGCTCTAGCTCACTCGTGCGGGCCTTCACTTTCTTTTCTAGTTCCGAGGTATATTCTTCAAGCTTCTCTCGCTGCTCTTCCAGTTTTCGTTCATTTTCTTTTCTAATGGAAATGTCCGTAACAAACGCAACCACCAGTTTTTGATCATTATGCTGAATGTAGCTAAGGCTGATTTCTAAAGGAAAAGTAGCTCCGTTTTTCTTGAGGCCAGAGAGATCGCGACCAACGCCCATGCGTCTGGGTTCAGGTTTTTTGATATAGTCATTTCTGTACTGCTCATGCCTATGCTGTACATTTTGTGGCACAAGCTTTTCCACCTTAGCTCCAATGAGTTCGCCTTCATCGTAACCGAACATTTCTCGTCCTCTGGGATTGACCATCTCTACTTCGCCGGATTTGTTAAATACCATGATTCCTTCACCGGAGCTTTCAAATAGCTTTTCGAGTAGCTCTAGTCCCTGTTTAGATACAATGTCCTTACTGCTTAGCTTCATTACTTTAAGTTACTTAGGTAAACCTATGTTGGAATGTGACAAAATTCAATAGTACCTGTGATGAATGTCAATGCCGAGCAAAAACAGACCCTATAGTTTTGGATCTTAAACTTAAACTGCGTGATCTCGAGTATACTTATTCCAACAGATTTTTCACCTGCCTCATGGAATGCAACACAGGTTGGTTTGGAATTGTCCAGGTTGAATGCTGAGGCTATTCTCTCTTTCTTACATATTTATCCGCTTGCCGCACGCTATACGCAGAAGGATATTCAGGCTATCAGCCAAAGAAAACTGGAGGAGGTTGAAAAGCGAATGAACCAATTATCAGTGGATTTCATAGAACATCCTGAGAAAAGGATAAGAAACATGGTGTTGTCAGGCAATGTGGAGGATACCATGATCCGTTTTATTAAAGAAAATGATTTTGACTTGGTGATAGTAGGGATTAACAGCAATGGCCAGAACAATGAAATCGGAAGTCACACAGTGAGCGTCATAAAAGAAAGCGGTGTGCCTGTGATGATCGTACCAAATCGAATCGTGGATGGAGACTTTGCAATCTGAAAAATTGATTTGCCATCATTGTGGAGATCCATGCGATGATTCTATTAAGTCTGAAGCACACACTTTCTGTTGCTTTGGATGCAAGGCAGTATATGAATTACTTGATCAGAGCAATCTCAATCAGTATTATTTAGATACTTCAATTGAAAACAAGTCAATTTCTGAAATTAAAGCAGAAAGAAAATATGCCTTCCTGGACAATGATGATATTCAAAAGCAGCTGTTGAAGTTTAGAAGCGAGGCTCTATCGGTTGTAAAGTTGTTTCTTCCAAGTATTCATTGTAGTTCATGTATTTACTTGTTGGAACACTTACCAAAATTGAATGAAGCTATTTTAAGATCGGAGGTAAACTTTGTGAGGCGTGAGGTGATTGTCACTTTTGATCATAATCAGCTGAATTTGAAAGATTTAGCAGTCTTATTATCCCAGCTCGGATATCCGCCTGGTATTTCTTTGGACAGCCTCGACAAAACAAAGAAACAGATAGTAAAATCGGATATTGGGACTAAAATAGCGGTTGCAGGATTTTGCTTTGGCAATGCAATGCTAATGAGCATGCCTGAGTATCTCGATCAGAATTTTCTGCTTACAAATGACTTCAAGACGGTCTTCAATTGGATCAACTTTGTTTTAGCTTTTCCTGTGTTGTTTTACTCAGCTAGCGACTATTTCAAGAAAGGTTGGAAAGGAGTCAGGTATGGTAATTTGAATATTGATGTGCCTATCGCATTGGGTATTCTTACATTGTTTGGACGAAGTGCCTATGAAATTATCTCGGGAACAGGGATGGGATACGTCGATTCCCTTGCCGGACTGGTATTCTTCCTATTGATAGGTAAGTGGTATCAAGGCAAAACTTACCAGGCCTTGTCGTTTGATCGCGATTTTACCTCATATTTTCCTGTATCGGTAACATGCAAAGTTGCTAATGAGGAGATACAGCGATCGTTGAAGGAGCTTAAAAAGGGAGATCTTGTGATTATCCACAACGATGAGTTGATACCTGCCGACGGTGTGTTAAGAGATGGTAGAGGAAACATTGATTACAGTTTTGTGACTGGTGAGACTAAACCGGAACGAAGAGAAAACGGACAAAAGATCTATGCCGGAGGAAGGCAAAAAGGAGGGGAGCTGCTCATTGAGTTGACCGAAACTGTGAACAACAGTGAACTCACCAGTGTATGGAATTCACAATCCTTTAACAAACAAGGTCAAGTCGATCTGCATACATGGGTAGATAAGATCAGCAAGTATTTCACACTTACGATTATTTTACTGGCTGTCTATACAGCTATTTATTGGTGGGTAAATGATCCTTCGCTTATATGGAATTCGGTCACGGCGGTTTTGATTGTGGCTTGTCCCTGTGCTCTGGCTCTTGTGCTCCCTTTTGCTTACGGTCATGCGATGCGCCGGTTTGGCAAGGTTGGCTTGTATCTCAAAAACGCAGAGGTGATAGAATCACTAGCCAAAGTGGATTCCATTGTTTTTGATAAGACCGGAACCCTGACAACCGCTGAAGCTGGACTTGGATATCGTGGCGATGTGATTGAAGGAAAAGAAATGGCTTGTTTGAAATCAGCAATGGGAAACTCTGCACATCCACTTAGTAGGTTGATTCATAATGAACTGCCACAGAGCGAAAAACTTCCTATAACTAGCTTCTGTGAAGAAACGGGCAAGGGTTTTACTGCGCAGCTGGATGGCATAGATGTAAAAGTAGGTTCAGCCAAATATCTCGGTATCTCTGCGCTTGAGAACAACGTAAACGAATCGAATGTGTATGTGTGCGTAGGAGATAGAATGGGCCGTTTTACTATAAAGTCAACGTATAGAAAAGGAATCTTTGAAATGCTCAAAGCCTTGAAAAACAAATATTTATTGACGTTATTATCCGGCGATAATGATGCTGAAAAAGCGAGACTCGAACCTCATTTTGACGAAGTTCATTTCGAGCAAAAGCCGATGGACAAATTAACGTATCTTAAAAATGATGACCGGAATCAATTGATGGTTGGCGATGGACTTAATGATGCCGGAGCATTAAAAGAAGCAACCATCGGAATTGCTATTTCCGAGGATATTCATCAGTTTTCTCCTGCTTGTGATGCGATTCTTTCTTCAGATCAGGTCGCCACTCTTCCCAGGATTCTTGGCTTTTCAAAACAAGTTATTCGAGTAGTTTTTGTAGCTTTTGGAATTTCATTTTTATACAACATTATTGGCTTGTCGTTTGCCATGTCAGGACACCTCACACCATTGATCTCTGCTATCTTGATGCCGATAAGCTCGGTCACGGTAGTCGGATTTGTCACCTTGATGATCGCCTGGTTGGGTAGAAAATTTGATTAGACAGTCACCGGAAGATTGGATGGTTTTCCCCACTCGCTCCATGATCCATCATACACAGCCAGATCTTTATATCCGGCCAGATGTGCTGCTAGCAATATAATGCACGCAGTGAGCCCGGATCCACAGGTGAATACCAGCTTTTTGTTTTTGAGATCCAATTGACCTAATTCCTTTTCCAGCTCGGCAGTTTCTTTCATTCTGAATCCATCGAGAACTCGAGTAAAAGGTAAATTTATTGAGTTGGGGATATGTCCGCCCCTTAGCCCCGCGCGTGGTTCAGGTTCAGCGGCTTTGAATCGTCCTTCGGATCTCGCATCTATTACAATTGTTCCTGAGTCGGAAATTTGATTTAGTACATAGTCTGCGTCTACAAAGCACTCGGATTCAAACTGAGGTATGAAATGACCGGATCGAATTTTTTGGTTCGTTTTCTCCTCGGTTTGATATCCTTTTTCTACCCATTCTGGTAATCCTCCATTGAGCACCGCGACGTTACTGATACCCATTGATTTCAACATCCACCATGCACGAGGAGAGGAGTAAACGCCATGATTGTCATAAACTATAACTGTACTCTCATCATTGATTCCAAGTTTTCTGGCTTCTTTTTGAAACTGATCATCACTACACATCATGTGCGGTAAATCGTATGCCGCATTTGAGAATGCACCATCAATATCGAAAAATTGTGCACCCGGAATTTTTTGTTTTTGATATGGAATTTCTCCTGCTGATTTTGGCTTGGCAAGAGTCGCATCCAAAATGATTAAATCGGCACTTTCTAAGTTATCATTGAGCCATTCGGGAGATACTAAAGTTGATATTGACATGCTGAAATTTAGGCACTTTTGATGGCCTGTTCCAACATGTGTTTTGGAATTGCGCCGGATTGCCTCCAAACTTGCTGACCCTTTTTGAAAATGATAAACGTCGGAACGCCTCGCACATTAAATTTATGAGCTGCGGCCTGATTCTTATCGATATCTACTTTAATAATACGAGCTTTATCTCCCATCTCTGATTTGAGTTCTTCCAGAATGGGTGCCATGGTTTGACACGGACCGCACCAGGTTGCATGAAAATCAACCAATACGGGCTTATCACTATTTATTAATTCATTGAACTTTGACATATCAAAGCAAGAACAATACAGAAGCACTATTTAGTTCGGCTGATCCAGGGCATAGAGCTTAACTTTCTCAGACCTGCCTCTCAGTTCTATGTGGCCAAGGTTTTTCAATGCATGTGTATTTAGACTCAATTGGTCAATCAAGGCATCCGATATGAGAATGTTTACACCATGCTCATTGCATTTGGATTGAATCCTGGCCGTGGTGTTGAGTACATCACCTGAATAAGCAATTTCACGTTTTATCACTCCAATTTCTCCTGCCATTACATATCCGTAGTGCAAACCTGCTTTGAATTCCGGACGAACCCCATAATGAAGCGTGAAGTATGCCTCCTTTTCATTGAGAAGCTTTTGGGCGTCAAAGTAGCAATTCACACACCTGTTGTTCATTACTCCTTCCTTTTTCTCCCAGCTAATAACCATTTCATCACCTACATACTGATAAATTTCACCTTTATGCCTAAGTATGGCTGGCGTCACTACTTGAAATACCTCCTTTAGAAAATTGAAGTATTGCTCTTCTCCGAGTTTTTCTGCGATTGTGGTGGATGACCTGAGATCCAAAAACATAAATACGCGCTCTTCACGGGTGGGATTAAAGTATTTCCCCAACAAGAATTTTCGGAAAACGCCCGGTCCATATTTATCATTAACCTGGAAAACGATAAGCGTTACAAGAACGACCATCAGCCAAAAAAAGAAGGGAACAAGCAGGCTGGGACTCGTATACGCGGTTTCTACATGCTCCCAGCCACGACTACTAAAAATGCCATATGGTTTACCGTAGGTATTGTTGAATAAAATAATGGGTATGGTAACCAAATTGAAAATGATAATGTAAGAGATAAGGATACTTCTGAGTGTCCAACCGTAAGGCTTACTTCTTAGCCACCTTTCCCACAAAAAGACGATTGCACCTCCACCGATAACACCCGCGAATATTGAAGTTAGCACACTGATATAGATGCCTTGCACATGATCTATCTTGCCAGTGTCATAATTTGCATCCCAGATGAAATTGGCATCTACCAAGGCGGCCCATCCAATTAGATAATTGAAGAGCGATATTATGGTCCAGGCAATGGTAATCCAAAGAATTTTTCTAAACTGTGCGGTTAGTTTCATATTTCAATTTTTTTCGCTAGCGAGATATTATTATGTTCAATCACAGGTCAGATATGGTCAAAAAGTGTGTGACTTTCCAAATAATCAGGGATTGTTACGTTCCAACCTCGACCAGCCAATCTTTCCTTGAGAAGCTTTGCTTGTTCTTTTTCTCCATGAATAAGGAAGGTCATTTTAGGTGGTGAATGAATATGACCACTCCATTCCACCAACTCATCCTGGTCAGCGTGAGCTGAGAGGCCATCCAGTATATGTACTTCAGCCTTAACGTTAACTTCTTCGCCAAATATTTTTACTATTGGTTCACCACTTACAATATCTTTTCCACGCGTACCTTCGGGCAAAAATCCCGTAAATAATATTGTATCCTGCGCATTGGGAAGACGATGATATAGGTGATGAAGGATTCGCCCCCCAGTAGCCATTCCACTTGCAGAAATTATGATGGCCCGATCTTTTAATGTGTTTAGTATTTTGGATTTACTTTGCTCGGTCACGTAGTGCACAAATGGAGCATCAAAAATGTGGTGTCCAAATTCACTATCGCTCTCCAACCGATGATAGCTTGTAAATTTCTTGTATAGTCTGGTTACGCTAATTGCCATTGGACTATCTACATAAATCGGTCTGGATCGCATATTTTGAAATATTTTCCAGAGGTAATAAAGTACTAATTGCGTCCTGCCTAGAGAAAAGGCAGGAATCAAAAGGCATCCTCCTCTATCATCGCTGCGTAGTATGAGCTTTCTCAATTCGTTTTCCAGATTCTGATCTTTATGGTCACGTCCTCCATAGGTAGATTCCATGAATAGAATATCGGCTTGCGGTGGTTTTTGCGGGGAAAGATGTAGAGGGCTATGCTGTGGGCCTATGTCGCCCGAAAACACAATTGACTTTATCCCCTGACTTGTATATATCTTCAATTCAATGCTTGCTGCCCCAAGAATATGTCCAGCATGGAAAAAGCGAACTTCCAGCAAATCATGAATACGAAATGTTTTTTCAAAAGGATGACTCTCAAATGCATTCAGAACATCTAAAGCATCCTGTACTTTGTAGAGAGGTTTGGCTGGCTTATGACTTGAATATCCTCTCTTGTTAGCAAACTCGGCTTCTTCTTCCTGCAGTTTTGCGCTATCGGTAAGTAGTATTTCCGCAAGTTCCAATGTTGGTTCGGTACAATGAACCTTGCCATCAAATCCATTTTTATAGAGCAATGGTAGATATCCTGTGTGATCAATGTGTGCATGTGTGAGAATAACAGCATCAATAGCGGTAGGATCAATCGGAAGTTTATCCCAATTTCTACTACGTATTTCTTTCAATCCTTGAAATAATCCACAGTCAATTAAAAGGTTGTATCCATCGATTGAAAGAAGAAACTTAGAACCGGTAACAGATCCGGCGCCACCTAGAAATTTAATTCGAACATTCACTTTTTGAAGTTAGCCATTAATCACTTTACAATAGCTAGTAAACCCCTGATCATAATCCCTTAAGCAGCTGACTAAAATCATTAATCGAATGCTTGAAATAATTGTCTTTGTATTCGAAAAAAAATCTGACAATGGAGCCACACATCTATAATGTTGACATTAATTGGAATGCAGACCGAAAGGGAGTTATGTGTTCGCCAGAATTAAATAAAGATACCAATAGCTGCATTGATGTGGCCACACCTCCAGAGTTTCCAAAAGGAATTCCAGGTATCTGGTCGCCCGAGCATCTCTTTACTGCATCGGTCAGCAGTTGTTTAATGACGACTTTCTTAGCGATTGCGGAAAATTCGAAGCTTAGTTTTGAAAGCTTTAGTTGTAGTTCAAAAGGAAAACTAGAGCAAGTTGAAGGTAGGTTTTTGATGACACAGATATTATTGCTACCCACAGTGACCATATCGAATGAAAAAGATCGTGAACGTGCAGAAAAGGTTTTAAAGAAATCAGAACGTGCATGTTTAATTTCCAATTCAATCAAATCGGAGGTAATTATGGAGCCGACGATAAAGGTGATTGAGAGTTAATGAATGCATTACTCATAGTAAACTGGTTAATGATCTGTTAGAAAAAACCAAGATAAAAAAAGACAGCTCCTGCCATCAAAATGACGATGGTAAGTACCATTCCACTTCGAACCTGGAGGAAATTTCTAAAGACCATAATGTAAGAGGGTATGAGCAGTAGCAGTATACCCTTGATCAAAGCAATCCACCCAATAATGGTTATGATCACTCGCCAATCACTTACCCAAAGGTTGTGGTAGGAAACTAATGCCATTCCACCTACAACAGCCATAAATGCAGCAGGCATCATATACACTGGATTGACTAGTTTTCTAAGAGCAAGTATATATGTCTCTCTAAACAGAAACAGACCAAAACCTACAGCGAGATATATCACTCCAAGTACTCGAGCCACAAAAATTGAAAGATCTATTTCAGGCAAAGAATCCATAATAACCAAAAATTATTCCCAGAGCCATTACCATAGGAAGAAAGTAATTCTGAATTCCCTTTGGGGTAAACCAATCTTCAAATGCACGTATAAACCGCGGAAAAGCAAGAAGTGAAATCCCTTTGATGAGAATAATCCAACTGATTATAGTGATGAGTATACGCCAATCGTTGACCCACAAATTATGCACGTGAACTAAGACACCGCCCAGCGCTGTAGCTACCCAGCCACCAAGCATAAGGTAGGTAGTGTCGTTCACTATTTTCTTAAATGCGTCATTATAGTAAGCAGTGCTAAAAGCAAACCCAATACCAATAGATAGGTAAATGATGCAAATGACACGGGCAATTATTATAGAGATATCCATTGTTAAAATGATTTGGTTGAAATCAAATATCTCAAATGACCGATGTCTATGAAATGATGGTCGTCAGGATTAAGGATGATATTAATTGATGTGATTAGCCATTTGAATTGCGGCAATGAATTAGAAAACTTCCGGTGTTACTTTTTTGTCAGCTGACAAAAGTCATCCCACACGCTAACACCCCTCATTAGCCAGCCTTTAGCTCTCCGCTAATCTTGTCTACGGATTATGAGTGTCATATTTATTCTTATCGCATGCAGTCTGCTTTTAGCTGGCAGCTTCCTTGGGGCGTTCTTGTGGGCGTCTCGCTCAGGGCAGTTTGAGGATGACTATACACCATCAGTTCGAATCCTTTTTGAAGAGGAATCCATGACTCCTCCAAGCTTAAGAGTAGAATCTCCCGCAGCATCTGCTAAAGGAGGGAATAACCAATCAAGTACTAAACCTAGTGACCAATGTCAGAAAACAACGAAAAAGTAGGTCTTGAGACCTTTCACTATGACAATACCACAGTAAGAAATTTCCTTGTCGCTACGACGATCTTTGGAATAATAGGCATGTCTGTGGGGCTTCTTGTCGCATGTCAGTTTGTGTGGCCGGAAGCAAATTTTGGATTACAGTATACCACCTTCGGGCGTGTGAGACCACTGCATACCAATGCGGTGATTTTTGCATTTGTGGGGAACGGAATCTTCGCCGGAGTATACTATTCACTCCAGCGATTGTGTAAAACCAGGATGTATAGTGACCTGCTAAGTAAAATTCACTTTTGGGGATGGCAGCTAATCATCCTTTCGGCCGCTATTACTCTTCCACTGGGAATGACCTCAGGAAAAGAGTATGCCGAGTTGGAATGGCCAATTGATATAGCTATAGCCTTGATATGGGTTGTCTTTGGCCTCAATATGTTCATGACTATTATCAAACGAAGGGAGCGACACCTCTATGTAGCAATATGGTTTTACATCGCCACATTCGTGACAGTAGCAATGCTCCACATCGTGAACAGCTTTGAGCTGCCAATAGATTTCATGAAAAGCTATAGCTGGTATGCAGGTGTGCAAGATGCGTTAGTGCAATGGTGGTATGGCCACAACGCGGTTGCATTCTTCCTAACCACTCCATACCTGGGACTGATGTATTACTTCATCCCGAAGGCATCCGGTCGTCCCATCTATTCATACAGACTATCCATTATTCACTTCTGGGCTTTAATCTTCATTTATATATGGGCGGGACCGCACCACTTGTTATACAATGCATTGCCTGACTGGGCACAGTCGTTGGGTGTGGTGTTCTCAGTAATGCTGATTGCGCCATCCTGGGGTGGGATGTTGAATGGTCTTCTAACACTCAGGGGAGCATGGGACAAAGTACGGGAAGATGCCATCCTTAAATTTATGGTGGTAGCCATCACATGTTATGGCATGGCGACTTTCGAAGGTCCGTTGCTTTCATTGAAAAATGTTAATGCCATCGGCCACTTTACTGATTGGATTGTTGCTCACGTACACGTAGGAGGACTTGGATGGAATGGGTTTCTAACCTTTGCCATGCTCTACTATCTCATTCCGAAGCTATACAACACCAAACTTCACTCCCAAAAACTTGCTAACGTACACTTTTGGATTGGCACCATGGGAATACTGTTTTACGCCATTCCGATGTATTGGGCCGGTTTTACCCAAAGCTTGATGTGGAAGCAATTCAATCCGGATGGAACCCTTGTTTATAGCAACTTTCTGGAAACTGTAACACAGATTATTCCGATGTATGCTTTACGAGCTTTTGGAGGATTGCTGTATTTAAGTGGTGTCTTTGTGATGGTATTCAACCTAATTAAGACAGCTAAATCTGGCAGCTTCCAGGCTGGCACGGAGGCACAGGCCGCTCCACTGATGAAGGACTACAAACCTGAGAAAAGTGAACACTGGCACAGAAGAATTTTTGAATGGAAACCGGTTAGAATGTTAGTGTGGAGTTTGGTTTTGGTGGCCATTGGTGGTGCCATTGAGATCATCCCAACATTCCTGATACAGAGCAACGTACCGACGATTTCTACTGTGAAACCTTATACTCCTTTGGAGTTAAACGGACGAGATATTTATGTGAGGGAGGGATGTTATACGTGTCACTCGCAAATGATCAGACCATTTAGGTCTGAGGTAATGAGGTATGATCCGGCTGATCTAGAGTATTCAAAAGCAGGCGAATTTGTTTACGATCACCCATTCCAGTGGGGATCGAAACGAACCGGCCCGGATTTACATAGACTTGGTGGAAAGTATCCGGATAGCTGGCACTTCTATCACATGCTCGATCCGACCAGTATGTCTCCTGGATCTATCATGCCACCATATCCATGGCTTTTTGAGCAGGAATGGGACAAGAGGCGTACACCTGCAAAGATTCGAGCCATGCAGACATTGGGGGTTCCATACCCGGAAGGCTATGATGCACAAGCTGTAGCAGATGCTGAGAATCAAGCGGCATTGATTTCCAAAGGGCTGGAACTAGAAGGTATCAAGATGAGCAGTGATGCAGAAATCATTGCGCTGATTGCCTACTTGCAACGACTGGGAACAGATATTAAAAATGTAGAAGGAGTAGCTGAGGGGAACTAAACGATTGAAACTATGCTGAAATTTATTAAACATCATATGGAGACCATCGCAGGGATAGAGATATATCCCGTGATCTCCTTCATCATCTTTTTTGTCTTCTTCATTGCACTTACGGTGTACGTGTTGAAAGTGGACAAGAAGCTCTTCAATGACATATCAAACATTCCTTTGGACTCAAACGAAACTGACCATGAAAAAGCTTAAATACATTCTGTTGATTCTAATTATGGTGCTACCCGGCCTCTCCTTCGGGCAAGAAGCCGCAGAGCAGCAAAGCTTTTTTGAGCAATACAAAATAGAAATTGTGCTTGGGTTGACGGTGGTAATCAGTATTGTCACAGTTGTGGCCATGTATGTTCTACTGATCGCGCTGAAGATGGTCCTTAAGTTGAAACGCGCTGAAATGGGAATCGAAGAAGAAGAAAAGGAGCTCATCCCGGCCAAAGAGGGAGAAGAAGGCGTTGGATTCTGGAGACGATTCTGGAACCGATTGAATGACTCTGTGCCTGTCTCGAAAGAGCATGAAATTGCCACGGATCACGAATATGATGGTATTCGTGAATTGGACAATCGACTGCCACCCTGGTGGCTATGGGGCTTTTATATTTCTATCCTTTTTGCTGTTGTTTATTTAATCAACTATGAGGTCCTGGGAACTGGGCCGACGCAGGATGAAGAGTTTCAGGCAGAGATGATGCAGGCAGAAGAAGATGTGAAAACCTATCTGGCCTCACTTGGTGATTTAATTGATGAAAGTAATGTAACCTTGTCTACGGAAACCGCAGATATTAATGCCGGTAAAGCAATTTATGATGCTAACTGTGCCGTATGTCATGCCGCTGATGGTGGAGGAGGCGTAGGTCCGAATTTTACTGATAAGTATTGGCTGCACGGTGGTGATATGCCTTCCATCTTCAAGACCATTAAATATGGTGTGCCATCCAAAGGGATGATCGCTTGGGAAGCGCAGCTTTCTCCCAAAAAAATGCAACAGGTTGCCAGCTACATATATATGATGGAAGGCAATACGGCAGCCAACCCAAAAGAGCCACAAGGCGAGGTGTTTGAACGTAATGATGGCACAGTGGAAGACAATCCTGAATCTAATCCGGATTTTGTAGATGATGAAGCAGCTTTGGAAGATGACGAGTGCTGTTAGATTGCGGGTTGCTTAGATAATGGCGGATGTAAAGGACATATATCAGGAGCAGGAAACAGCTGAGGAAACCTTCCGTGACCATCTGGCAACGGTGGATAAAGAAGGAAAGCGAATATGGGTCTATCCGAAGAAACCAAAAGGTAGATTCACCAACTATCGCTCTCTCGTCAGTTATTTGCTGCTCCTGTTTTTATTCGGAGCACCTTTTCTGAAGGTGGATGGTCAGCCCTTCCTGCTCTTCAATATTTTCGACCGAAAATTCATCATTTTCGGTCAGGTTTTCTGGCCACAGGATTTCTTTCTCTTCGTGGTTGGAATGCTGGCTTCACTTGTATTTATTATACTCTTCACTGTCGTTTTTGGCCGAATCTTTTGCGGTTGGATCTGTCCTCAGACCATTTTTATGGAAGGAGTCTTTCGTAAAATAGAATATTGGATAGAGGGCGACTATATGGCGCAGCGAAAGCTTGACAAGCAACCTTGGGACAAAGAGAAGATCATTAAAAAAACAGCCAAACATTTTCTATTTGTCTTAATCAGCGCCCTGATCATGCACACATTTTTGGCTTACATGGTAGGCGTAGATGAAGTGTGGAACATCATTGAAGAAGGGCCAATGGAAAATACCGGTGGCTTTATAGCGATGATCGTTTTTACCGGGCTTTTTTACGGTGTTTTCAGCAAAATGCGAGAGCAAGTCTGCACCACTATTTGCCCGTATGGCAGATTGCAAGGTGTGCTGCTGGATAAGCAAAGCATTGTTGTTGCATACGATCATGAGCGAGGAGAGCAACGAGGAAAGTATAGAAAAGATGAAAATCGGGAAGAACTTGGAAAAGGAGATTGCATTGATTGCAAGCAATGTGTGTTTGTCTGCCCGACAGGCATTGATATCAGAAATGGGACCCAGCTGGATTGTATCAATTGTACCGCTTGTATTGACGCATGTGATTCCATTATGGATAAAATTGGCAAACCAAGGGGGTTGGTCAGATATGCTTCAGAAGAAAATATTGCAGAGAAAAAACCTTTCCAGTTTACTTCAAGGATGAAAGCATATTCAGGGGTACTTATCATTTTGATCGGTGTATTGGTTACTCTTTTGCTTGTTCGTTCGGATTTTGAAACTACGATTATGCGAACACCAGGTATGCTCTATCAGGAGCGTGAAGATGGATTGATCACAAATCTCTATCAGCTGAAAATGGTGAACAAAACCAATCAAAACATGGAGATACGGCTGTCATTGATTGAGCCAGAAGGTAAAATTGAAATGGTAGGAGGTGGGATAGATCTGGAGGAGCAAGGAATAGGGGAGGGCGCCTTTTTTGTCATCATAAACCCGGATCAAATCAGCAAAATGAGCACAAAAATATCAGTAGGAGTTTACTCTGGGGATGAGCTGGTAGAAACAGTAGAAACCAAGTTTCTTGGACCAACGAATTAATTGATAATTGTGAATTGACAATGAAAAAATAAATTGAGAAAGTGAGTAAAACCAGACAGAAAACATAGACAACTGACTACTTACTCCTGGCTCCTAACAACTTAAATTATGAATTGGGGAAATAAAATAGTGCTGGCATTTATACTCTTTGCCACCTTCATCGGATACATGGTGGTTAAGGCCTTTCAGGAGGATTTTGACCTGGTAGCAGAAGACTATTATGCGCAAGAGATCAATTACCAGCAAAAGCTCAATAAGCTGGCAAATGCTGCTGAGTCGCAAAAAACAGTACTTGTTAAGCAAAAAGGAAATGTTATTGTACTGACCTTTCCTGATGGAGAGACTCAAGGAAATATTCACTTTTACCATCCTTCAAGAAAGATCTTTGATAGAGAGTTTGATATCAAGCTGTCGGAAAGCAATGTGCAGGAGATTGATCGCTCAGAATTGATAGCAGGAAGCTACAGGGTAAACATAACCTGGAAAACTGGCGAAAAAGACTATTTTCAACAATCTAGTATTTACATTCAATGATAGGAGCATTCATCATCGGACTATTCGGAAGCTTACACTGCGTAGGTATGTGCGGACCGGTGATGCTTGCCTTCATGGGATCAAAACAATCAAAAGTTGGATTTGCTCTTTATCATACAGGGAGGATTCTTACGTATGTTTTGATAGGAGCACTTTTGGGATTGCTTGGTGCAACTGTAGCAATGTTTGAACTTCAGAAGATCATGGCATTTGTTTTGGGATTTGGACTTATCCTGCTTTATGGTATTCCATCGGTGCGTCATGGCCTGGAACGATATTACTACGAATCTGGCTTCTACCGATTGCTAAAATCATTTCTTACCAAAAATCTATCATTGAAAAAGCGGTGGTTTTTGAGTGGAGCCGCCAATGGATTTTTCCCATGTGGACTGACATATGTTGCTGCAGCAGGAGCCACAGCCATTGGCAATCCTTGGGAAGGAGCCGTCTTCATGGTACTGTTCGGACTAGGAACACTTCCATCATTAATCGTTCTATCTTTTGCAGGTAACATCTTTACCAATCGACTCAAATCATTGATACCAAGGTCAGTTTCCATTATCGCGATTCTATCTGGGTCCATCATAATCATGAGAGGTTTGCTTACTTCTTTCCCAGCATTCAATCAAATGGTGCAGGCCAATGCTGCGGGTTTGATCACAGTTTGCGGATTATAGTAAATTACCCTAAACAATTTGTCACCCTGAACTTGTTTCAGGGTCTTTTAGAATGCTGAAACAAGTTCAGCATGACAACTTTAAATGTCGGCTGACAAAAGTCATACTCCTTCCTTCCATTCATCAAACCTTACCCTTCCTCACAACTCTAGCTTTGAATCAAATTTTTGATCAATGCAAGACCTGAAGCACTACAACCGACCGGTACCAAGATATACCAGCTACCCAACCGTCCCATTTTGGAAACCCGAAGATTTTACCATTCAGGCCTATGAGAAAACACTCCAATCTGCTTTTTGGGAGAGTAGCAAAGAAGTAAGCATCTACATTCATCTGCCCTTTTGTGAAAGTCTGTGTACCTATTGTGCATGCAATACTCGCATCACAAAAAATCATCAGGTAGAAGATCCTTATATTGATCATGTTCTGAAAGAATGGGCTTTGTACCTGGAGCATCTACCCGAGAAGCCATTAATCAGGGAAATACATTTAGGTGGCGGAACACCAACTTTCTTTGCGCCTGAAAATCTGGATCGATTGCTATCAGGAATTATTGGCAAAGCGTCTCTTTCAAAGGACTTTCAGATGAGCTTTGAAGGACATCCGGCCAACACCACTGCCAAACACCTCGAAACGCTTAACCGAATTGGATTTAATCGTGTCAGCTTTGGGATCCAGGATTTTGATCTCAATGTGCAAAAACTGATCAATCGGATGCAGTCTTTTGAACAGGTAAAATCCATCACTGAAAAAGCACGTGAAATTGGCTATACCTCAGTCAACTATGATATGGTTTACGGTCTCCCGGGACAGACTCATGAGTCGATTGAAAATACGTTGCAGCAGGTCATTACTTTGAAGCCGGAACGAATTGCTTATTACAGCTACGCACATGTCCCCGCGCTACGACCCGCACAAAAGTCGTACGAATCTCAACTACCGGATGAAGATGCAAAATGGGATTTCAACCAGCTGGGAAAGGAGGCATTTACAAACGCCGGATATGAAGAGATCGGGATGGATCATTTTGTGTTACCTGGCGATGAGCTACTAACAGCTCGCGAAGAACGAGAGCTTCACAGAAATTTTATGGGATACACGCCATTTACAAGTAAGCTTTTAGTCGGGCTAGGCGTAAGTGCAATCAGTGATAGCTGGAGCGGATTTGCACAAAATGAAAAAAGCATTCAAACTTATTACGAGATACTGGACAAGGGAGAATTACCGATCGTTAGAGGTCATATTCATACCAAAGAAGATCTCTTTTTCAGGAAGCACATTCTCAATCTCATGTGCGAATTTGAAACCTCGTGGCATGAGACTGAATTCATGGAACACGGAGTTGCCCTCAATTATGAATTATTGGATCAACTTCAGGATGAAGGCCTTGTAGTCTATGATTCTGAAGGAATGAGAGTAACTAACAGAGGACGTCAGGTAATCCGCGTTATCTGCTCTGCATTAGATGCTCGAATGACCAAAACCAAACGAGAAGCCCAATTCAGCAAGGCTATTTAGTTGTTAAAGCAACTAGTTGGATAAAGATCATATTCCTACCTGATTCTCATCATTCTTTTGGCATAGATCGGAAGATACCTTCGAGGCATTATCAAACCCAACGAGAAGACCATGAAAGGTATTTATCTAACATTTCTAATAGCCGTGGTAGGATTCGCCTGCGGCGGTGGTGGTCAAAGTAAGATTGACCAGATCAAAGAACAATCAGCCATGGCACCAGCCGATCCATATGCCAGCTGGGAGTCCAACCACGGAGTAGGACCAATCAAGGCTTTTGAGTTACCCGCTGAGGTAGATCAAATACTTGTAACAAACGGGAAGGAAGTTTATGAAGCAAAATGCACGGCCTGTCATAAGGCAGAGAAAAGATTTATCGGCCCTGCGCCTAAAGACATCTTGAGTAGACGCACACCAGCATGGGTGATGAATATGATTCTAAATCCGGAAGAGATGGTGCAGAAAGATCCAATGGCAAAGCAACTGCTTATTGACTATAACGGCTCTCCGATGGCCAATCAGAATTTGACGGAAGAAGAAGCAAGAGCTGTACTCGAATATTTCCGAACCCTATAAAAATCAGATACCATGAAATATTTAATGAACCTAACGATGATCCTGCTCTCGATAGTCTTGATAGGATCATGCACAGCACCTTCCGGAGAAACTTCCGGAGAAACAACTGAAGCTGCAGCTTCTCATCCGATGGGGCAAGCTTCAGTACAAGATGATGAGTCTGATGCAAACATTTTACAAGTGGCTATGTCATCTGAAGCTCACACCACACTGGTTGCTGGTGTGCAAGCAGCTGAGATTGAACATGTGCTTGTGAATGCTGGTCCTCTGACTGTTTTTGCACCGACCAACGAAGCGTTTGATGCACTGCCTGAAGGCACGCTTGATAATTTGTTAAAACCGGAGAATAAAAATGACCTGGCAACAATTATCACTCGTCATGCCGCACCAGGATCTTACAATCAGGAGGCGCTTAAAAAGGAAGCGAGAAAGGGAAGAAAACTATACATGGCTACAGGAGACTACCTCGAAGTGGTGGTCAATGGTGATGAGATCACCGTTGGTGGAGCCAAAGTGATCGGTACCATTCAGACTTCCAATGGGGTGATCAATGTAGTAGACAAAGTGATTTTACCTAACTAAATAATTATCAATAATGAAGATTAAACAATCAATATTTTCAATCATCCTTGTGGTTGGACTTTTGATTCTTGCGGGTTCATGTGGCCAGCAGGGAAACAAGTCCGGAGCACTGGGAAGTAACATGGCCGAACGTGCCTATGTAGCGCCTGGTGAGCATGACGAGTTTTATGCCTTTATTTCAGGAGGTTACAGTGGACAACTCTCCATTTACGGACTTCCATCCGGAAGACTATTCAGGGTTGTCCCCGTGTTTTCAGTAGATGCTGAAAAAGGATATGGTTTCAACGAAGAAACCAAGCCTCTTTTAAATACCTCTTTTGGTCCGGTACCATGGGATGACGCCCACCACCCGGATCTATCTCAAACAAATGGAAAAGTAGATGGTAGATGGTGTTTTATAAATGGGAACAATACGCCTCGTATTGCCAGAATCAGTCTTTCATCGTTCGAGACAGAAGAGATCATTGAAATTCCAAACAGTGCTGGTAACCACAGTTCATCCTTTGTAACTGAAAATACAGAGTATGTGGTGGCCGGAACAAGGTTCTCTGTCCCAGTACCTCAAAGAGATCTTCCGATTGATGAATACAAAGGCAACTTTAAAGGAGCGCTGACATTCCTAAGTGTAGATCAGGAGAGTGGTGAAATGGATTTAGCCTTTCAGGTAATGATGCCAGGATTCAATTTTGACCTTGCGCACCCGGGAAGAAAAAAATCTCATGGTTGGATGTTCTTCTCTACCTACAATACAGAGGAAGCAAATTCACTACTTGAAGTGAATGCCTCACAAAATGACAAGGATTACATCGCCGCTATCAACTGGAAGAAAGCAGAGGAACTTATCGCAAATGGTGAGTTTGAGACCATGGAGTCCGAGTATGCACACAACATCTATGATGAGTCCACTCACATGGCGACTACTACCATGAAGAAAGAAGTGAAAGTGCTGGATCCATCCAAATATCCAGGCCTTGTTTATTTCCTTCCTACACCTAAGTCTCCTCATGGGTGCGACGTAGATCCATCTGGAGAATACATCATAGGTAGTGGTAAGTTGGCTGCTGCTCTTACAGCGCACTCATTCACCAAAATGCTGGATGCAATTGAAAACGAGAAGTTTGATGGCGAAGCTTATGGCATCCCGGTTTTGAATTATGATGATGTAGTAGCAGGAGTTGTTCAAGGAGCAGGCTTAGGTCCATTGCACACCGAGTTTGATGCAAAAGGAAATGCATACACCACCTTCTTCATCAGCTCTGAAGTTGTAAAATGGAAACTGGGCACATGGGAAGTGCTGGATCGTCAACCAACCTATTATTCTGTGGGTCACTTGATGATTCCTGGTGGAAACTCTCAAGAGCCATTCGGTAAGTACCTGGTAGCGATGAATAAGATCACAAAAGATCGATACCTGCCTACCGGACCTGAGTTAGCGCACTCAGCTCAGCTTTATGATATCTCAGGGGATAAAATGGAATTGATACTTGACTTTCCTACAATTGGAGAACCACACTATGCAGCGGGTGCACCTGCGGATTTGATCAAGCCGAATCAAACCAAGTTTTATAAGCTGGAAGAAAACAATCACCCGTACGCAGCGAAAAGTGAGAAAGAGGCACGCGTTGAACGAAATGGTAAGGAAGTACATATTTATATGACAACTATCAGAAGTCACTTCGCACCTGACAACATTGAGGGAATCAAGGTAGGAGATAAGGTCTATTTCCACGTGACCAATCTCGAACA
The DNA here is from genome assembly GCA_006969745.1 of Cytophagaceae bacterium. Taxonomy (GTDB): domain Bacteria; phylum Bacteroidota; class Bacteroidia; order Cytophagales; family Cyclobacteriaceae; genus Ekhidna. The sequence continues at coordinate 162,114 of CP030886.1, read as the reverse complement.
GGATTACGATGTGCCACACGGTATAAGCATGATTGGAGCGAATACATCAGAATTATTAATAATGCCAGGTCAGACGGAGACGTTTATCTGGGAACCTAAAAAAGAGGGAGTTTGGCCGTTTTACTGTACAGACTTCTGCTCTGCTCTGCACCAGGAAATGCAGGGATACGTCAGGGTCTCTGCCCCTGGAGCAGATGTTCCGCTCAAATGGACATTAGACGGAGAATAGCTTTCGGTTTTTAACATGTGGCTGCCCCGCGTTTCTGTGGGGCAGCTCACCATTTAACTAATAAAGAATCATCATGAAACGATCGCAGCTATATATGTTGTTAGGAGCCATTTTGCTTAGTGGTCTATTCGTTTGGCCCATGTGGAACATCACACTAGAGGCTCCTCAATATCCCGATCCAATTGGAATGAATATTCACATCAATCGCTTTGAGGATATGAATCCCAATGATATCAAGAACATCAATATCATGAATCACTATGTGGGTATGAAGGATATTCCTGAGACCATTCCTGAATTTATGATATTTCCTTATGTGGCGATGGGTATGATAGCGCTTGGGATCATTGTAGCATTCTTCGGTAAACGAAAGCTCTACATCGGCTGGTTTGCTCTTATGCTAATCTTAGGTACGATCGCGATGTACGATTTTTACCAGTGGGAATATGAATATGGTCATGATCTGAAAGAGAATGCTGCGATCAAATTCACTGACAAAGATGGTAAACCAATGGCTTATCAGCCACCTCTTATTGGAGCCAAAATGATTCTAAATTTTCGTGCCATCTCAATGCCCAGGCTGGGAGCCTACCTGATGTTTCTGGGAATGGGACTTTCCGTCTTTGCATTTATTCAGGCCAAGAAAGAAAAGACAAGTGCAAGTCCAAATCCAAAAGTTGCAGTTGCAGCTCTATTATTTGCAGGTATATTTTCCGGTTGTTCTTCGGGTCCGCAACCCATAGCATATGGGCAAGACGCGTGTGTATTTTGTAAGATGACTATCGTGGATAAACAGCACGCAGCCCAGATAGTAACCAAGACGGGCAAAGCCTTCAAATACGATGCAATTGAATGCATGATGAATGATTTGGTGGAATGGGATAAACCAGAAGCTGAGCTTTTCCTGGTCGCTGATTACACAAATCCCGGCCTGTTAACAGATGCTACGCAAGCTTCTTACCTAATTTCTGAGGCTATCCCTAGCCCGATGGGAGAGTTTCTAACCGCATTTGAGGAGGAAGAAGACAGAAACAAAGTGAAGTTGGAAGCTGAAGGTAAATCACTAAACTGGCCACAACTCAAGACTGAATTTGATGTAAAATGAGATTTACCCTTTCTATCCTGACGATTCTTCTCCTCTTTGGAGTCGCACAAGCGCGGACTATCAATATCTGCGGAGCATGTGAGGTAAAATCCATTGATAAGGGGGTAGAGATATCTATTTCTGGTGATACACTCGTCTTAAATGCAGGAATCTATCCATGTTCAAATCTTGAAATCACCAAGCCATTAACCATTATTGGGGAACAGGGAACGGTTTTGGATGGAGAAAATGAGGGTTACGTACTTAAGCTTCTGACGGATAGCATTTCCATTTCGGGTCTCAAGATTATCAATGCAGGCAGAAGCTACACCAAGGATTATGCAGCCATTTATACCTCACGTGCAGATCATTTTGTGATCGAAAATAATGAGGTAGATGATCCTTTTTTCGGAATCCTAATTGAAAAATCAAAGCATGGCATTGTCAGAAACAACAAAGTCTATGGTACTACGGTGAGGGAGGATGGATCTGGCAACGGGATTCATGCCTGGCATTGTTCTGATCTGGAGATTTATGACAATGAAGTATTTCAGATGCGCGATGGCATCTACCTGGAGTTTGTCGATGAAAGCCTAATCAGGAATAATTATGCGCATGACAACATTCGGTACGGGCTCCATTTCATGTTTTCTAACCACGACAAATACCTAAACAATCGTTTTGAGCAGAATGGGGCAGGTGTGGCAGTGATGTTCTCAAAGTTCATTGAGATGCGGCAAAATCAATTTGTCAATAACTGGGGGCCTGCGAGCTATGGACTACTACTCAAAGAAATATATGATGCCGAGGTGGTGGATAATGAGTTTACCGAAAATACGATGGCCGTATTTATTGATGGTACCACACGGATCAACTACACTGGCAATTCTTTCAAACGAAATGGCTGGGCCATCAAAGTCTCCGGGGGCTGCTATACCAACAAGATTACGAGAAATGATTTCATTGGAAATTCATTTGACGTTTCCTACAACTCAAAAATGAATGACAACACGTTCGATGGCAATTACTGGGGAGATTATACCGGTTACGATCTGGATCGCGATGGAGTAGGAGATGTGCCTTATCGTCCGGTAAAATTATTCTCATACATCGTCAATCGTACGCCGGAAACCATCATTTTATTGAGAAGCCTGTTTGTAGATATCATGAATTTTTCGGAGAAGGTTTCTCCGGTTTTTACACCGGACAACCTGGTAGATCAGATGCCAGCAATGAACGCATTCAAATGATAGAAGTAAGCAACATACAGAAGAAATTCGGGAAGCTTGAAGTATTGAAAGACATCAACTTCACCATCGATCGGCCGGGCGTTTTCGCTGTGCTAGGACACAATGGATCAGGCAAGACCACCATGCTCAAAATACTCCTGGGAATGGTATTACCTAATCAAGGACAAATTAAAATTGATGGAAAAGATATCGGTGGTACCTGGGCATACAGGAAGCAGATCGCCTATCTTCCTCAAATCGCAAGATTTCCGGAAAACCTAACGGTCAAAGAGCTGATTAAAATGATTCAGGATATTCGAAACGAAAAAGGCAAAGCAGATCAATTGGTTTGTCAGTTTGGACTGAATAAGTTTTTAGATAAGAAGCTGTCTGAATTGTCCGGGGGTACCAGGCAAAAGGTCAATATCGTTTTGGCGTTTATGTTTGATTCCAGCATTTGTATTTTGGACGAACCTACTGCCGGATTGGATCCGGTGGCATTGATTGAATTGAAGAGATTGATAGAGTCTGAGAAAAGGAATGGAAAGATCATCCTGATCACCACACACATCATGAGCCTGGTGGAAGAATTGGCCGAGGAAATCATATTCCTTCTAGATGGCAAAATCCACTTTCAAGGGTCTCTTGATCAGCTTGGAAAAGAAACCGAAGAAGATGATTTAGAACACGCAATCGCAGCAATGCTAGTGGCATGATTAAAATATTAAAATACAGCTTTTACGACCTGATGCGCAGCAGATGGAGCTTCGTGTATCTGGCGTTTTACATGGCTCTGGGCTTTGTACTTCTGTTTCTCAATGCGGACGTTTCCAAAGCGACCATTACCTTGATGAACATTATTGTGGTGCTTACACCAATGATAGGGACCATTTTCGGCATTATGTATTTCTATAATTCCAGGGAGTTCACCGAGCTGCTTTTATCCCAACCAATCAAGCGTTCGACGATATTTACCGGGCAGTATTTAGGACTTTCATTGTCCCTTTCCATGAGTTTGATCGTGGGTCTGGGCATTCCGTTTTTGGCGTATGGTATTCTTCAGTCAGGAGCCGTAGGCAATTTTATCACTCTGCTTTTGTCCGGTACGTTTCTCACATTCATTTTCGTCGCATTGTCGCTGATCATTGCGCTGAACAACTCCAATAAGATCAAAGGCTTTGGCTATGCGATACTAATGTGGCTCTTTTTCGCCGTGATTTATGACGGACTTTTTATGATTTCTTTGGTTGTTTTCGGAGACTATCCACTAGACAAGTTTGCACTGGGAGCTTCACTTTTCAATCCAATAGATCTTAGTCGAATTATGATCTTACTAAAATTGGAAATCTCAGCCCTTCTTGGTTACACCGGGGCCTTATTCCAAAAGTTTTTTGGCACCAATACAGGATTCCTGGTATCGGTCATCATTATGATGTTTTGGATACTCATTCCATTCTGCCTGATTTTAAGAAAGGCCAGGTTGAAGGACTTTTAAAAAAAGGCCCTTTTCAGGCCTCTTGTGGTAACAAGTTGTAGTTTTTGTTTTCCCAGGTTTCCATCATCGTACTGTTGGAACTATTCTCGTCATATACATGCCACTCTGTCACTGGCTTTCGATAGATATTCAAGCTTACTGATCGAGCATTATGAGCATTAGAGTACTTATGAATACCAATTTGATTCATGTATGAAAATTCATCTGTACCTAGCAGTACATTGCTTACTTTCTCCAGTCGGTCATCATCGGCATTTATCTTGAAACACTCCTCTCTTAACATACCCTGAACTGGATGAACCCATGCTTCTTGTGCATTAAAATCATGAATAGGAGAGGATTGTCCTTTTTCCCAGCAAATCAGTAAAACTTCAAAATCGCTGTTTCTAGCTAAAATATTCCGTGTGTACTTTTCATCATTCCATGAATAGTATCTTTCAAACTCTTCCCTGGGTATTTTTACTCCGGACATCACATCCAACACGTGATTACCACAATCGTCGCATTCACTTAATGCTTTGACTAAACCTTCAACAGTAGTTATATTTTCCATTTTATGTATCTGTTTTTTATCAGTTACCAATGTAAATCACAGGTCTTATTTGAAGGATGACAGATTATAGTTCGACAAATGATCTTCATCATCAGATGATGAAAGTCAATCGGGCGGGTCATAAATATCATTACGTTCCTTTTAGTACTTAAATAGCTTTGAGTAAACTAAAATTTGAAGCGTCATGAACAAGATACTTGTACCTGTAGATTTTTCACACGTAAGTGTTCACGCCACTCAGTTTGCAATCGAATTGGCCGAAAAACACAATGCAGAGATTACTTTGCTGAATAGTGTGCATTTCGATTATTACACAGACTATCAATTTACCTCCTTTGCTAGCGCCAAAACTTTGATGCAAGATGTACGAGATGCTATGGTTACCAAAATGGATGAATTTGTTTCCAAATTCAATACAAGAAGAAAGCTAAATACCAAAATAGATGAAGTGTACTTGGTAACTGCAATCAAGGAAATGACCAGAAATGAAGGTTATGATCTTGTGGTGATCGGAACGAAGGGATGTTCAGGACTGGAAGAGGTACTGATAGGTTCAAACACTGAAAAAATAGTTCGAAACGCCAACTGTCCGGTCATTTCGGTTCCAGATAAAACATCAGTTTCTGAGATCAAGCAAATATTGATTCCTTTAGATATCAGAGAAATTAAAAGCAGTTTTTTGAAGGAAGTAGCTCAACTGCAAAAGGATTTTGATGCCAACCTGGAATTCATGTGGGTAAAGACACCACACAACATTGAGAATGAGGAAATGGTAAGTAGGGAGTTGTCTAAGCATATTCAGTCGCATGGTATAAAGAACTTTGAATTTACGATTGTAAATAATGTGTTTCCATCAGATGGAATTCTGTATCGCGCAGATGAGACAGGTGCGAATATGATTGCAATGCCAACACATGCAAGACGTGGTATTTCTCACTGGTTGTCCGGTAGCCTTACAGAAGACACAGTCAATCATATAAATGTGCCAGTATGGTCTTTTAAAATGGACAAAAAGGAGAAGTCTGTATCTTTAGATAGCGTAAAAAATGCGCATGGTAAACCAGAGTATAAAAAAATTGAAGTACTAACTTATTAAGTAAATACCATCATGAAGAAAATATTAGTCCCGGTAGATTTTTCAGATTTAGCTTCACACGCACTAAATTTTGCCATTGAGTTTAATGAAAAGGTGAGAGGGCAGATACTGCTTGTCCATGTTGTAGATATTCCTGTTGGGCATATTAGTTTCACAGGCGATATTGACAATCATGCGGCAGAATCCTTCTATACGGGAGAATTTATTAAGGCAGCTCACAACAAACTGGAAGAATGGGCTCAGCGGGTAAAGGATGCTGGCCAGAAAGTTATTACCCATTTGAAGTTTGGGAACGCATTTACAAGCATTAGCAAGATCGTAGCAGAGGACAAGTCTACATGGATCATAATGGGTTCTAAAGGCGCCTCAGGCTTAAGAGAGGTCTTTATAGGTTCAAATGCCGAGCGAATGATTCGCTATGCCAAATGTCCGGTCATTATAGTAAAAGGCGAAACTCATTTGAAAGATATGAAAAGCATGGCCTTTGCCTCAGATTTAAGTCAGGAGCAGGATCTTATAGCAAACTATGCAAAAGATATTCAGGAGATGCTGGGATTGAATATGCACCTTGTGAAGGTGAAAACACCATATAATTGGCTGGATGATAGCCAGGCAAAAAAACAGTTGGAGCATTTTGCAGAGCGTAACTACCTAAAAGATTTTACGGTGAATACTGTCGATGCAGACTTTGCCGATGAGGGTGCCGTAAAATTTGCCGAAAAAGTAGGAGCAGGACTTATTGTCTTAGGAACCCATGGTAAAAAAGGAATTGCACATATTCTTGGTGGTTCCATTGCTGAAGACATTGTGAATGAGTCCAAAGTACCCATCCTTGTTTTCAAGATACCGGATATGTAAAAGTTTAGTTTCCCCTTGTTTTAGCCCTATTAGAAGTTATTTTTTTCTTGGTGGAATGCAACTGATTTTCGAGCATGCGCAATCGAGTTTCCAATTCATTCAACTTAGAGGATTGAGCTCGATTATTTTGTTCTAATTCTGCTTTAAGCTCTTCATTCTCAGATTTAAGTTCCTTCAGGGCTTCTACCAGGTGAGGGATCAGACCGATATAGTTGACAGATTTGTATCCTTCAGAATCCTCTTCGACTAATTCTGGAAATAGTTTTTCTACTTCCTGAGCTATGAATCCAGTTTGAATGCTTGTAGTATCGTGTGGTTTTATCGAGTTCCATTTAAAATTGACGCCCTTAAGGCCTTGCAGCTTAGAAATACTTTCGTCAAGTGCCACAACGTTCTTTTTTAATCGTCTGTCTGAAGTTTCAGTAAGTGTGCCTGCTAGTGTTGCATTACCGTTTTTGTAAATGATAAGTGCATCTGATCGGTTGGCATTGTCTGTTCCATTGCCAATCACAAAGAGTCTATCGCTCGCGTCAAAAGTTGTAGGAGCCACCGGAGCATAGTCAGTATTATTGATGCCTATAGTAGTTTCTGCCATAGACCTTGCAAAAGTTGAAATGCCCGCTGAGAAAGAAACGCCACCTGAAGAGGTAGATCCAAACCCCACAGCCATAGATTGATTAGCTGATGCAGTCGTACCGATACCAACTGAGATTGAATAATTTCCGGAAGCGGTCGTACCGCTACCAAGCGCTGTGGAATAATCTCCACTCGCTTCGGTATCAACTCCTGAGGCAAAAGCAGCAACTCCTGAAGAATGGCTTCTTAATCCCGATGCGAAGGAATGATCCCCCTCAGCAAAGGATTGTGTTCCGGTAGCCATGGAGTAATCACCAGATGCTGTTGAGTTTTGTCCTGTAGCTACAGATGCTCTTCCTGAAGCAGTTGATCTAAGACCCATGGCAAAGGCAAGGGAGTTTGAAGCTGTTGTTTGTTCACCCATTGCCATAGAGTATGACCCTGTTGCGTTTGTCAGAGCACCGATTGCAAAAGCACCGGATGATGCTGCACTGTTTTGAAAACCGAATGCAACTGAGTATGCCCCGGTAGCTTCTGTTTCCCTACCGAAAGCAACAGACATTTGTCCTAATGCCTTCGTATTATATCCCATGGCTACAGATTGGGCACCCCTGAAGCCGTCATTCCATTGGACGTTATCAACGAATCCTGCTCGGAATGAGCCGTTGTTCTTGTCAAAAAACATACGAATGTCGTGATTGGCAACACCATCATCGTTAAGCTGTGGACTACCAAACACGAAATCATCAGCGGCATAGTCACCAGGTGCGTTTGAAGTGATATTGTCAGTGGTAGAGAATGCTCCGGCACCTCCTGCGTTTGCCCAGCTTACAATGCCATTTCCGTCAGTCGACATCACCTGACCATTTGTGCCGTCTTGGGCGGGAAACGTGTAAGGCTCGCCAGCACCCGCTACATTGTCTCCATCGATGGTCAGCTGACCATTTAGAGTTGTATTGCCGTTTTTGAGCATGATGAAGGCATCTGAGCGGTTTGCATTATCGACTCCATTCCCTATGACAAATAGACGATCAGAGGAATTAAAGCTATCAATTGAAGTGGGATTGTAATCAGTTCCATTAGAACCCAATACGGTTTCTGCATAGGATTTTGCCATATTGGACAATCCCATTGCTATAGAAAAATTCCCACTTGCCTCTGAAAAATAACCTCTAGCTATTGAATGACTTCCAATAGCGGATGATTTAAATCCAATAGCGGAAGAACTATATCCATTGGCAATTGTCTGATACCCCATGGCTAGTGAATTTGAGGTGTTTGCTATAGATTCATGACCTATTGCGAATGAATTATCCCCTATGGCTTGTGAACCGCCCCCCATTGCAGTAGATGAATTTCCAGAAGCTAATGTGTTAAAGCCTGTGGCAAATGATCTTTCTCCTGATGCCGTCGTACCTAAGCCTATTGCAGTTGAGCTGGTTTCGGATGCCACAGCTCCATTTCCTATTGCAACGGATGTCGAACCTGAAGCTAGATTGTTTGATCCTAATGTTACGGACTGAATACCAGTAGCCTTGGAATTTGTCCCCAAAACAATTGAACCACTTCCTAAATTTATATCGTCCCAATGATCACTATTCACATAACCCACTCGGAAAGCTCTCTTACTTTTATCAAAGAACATTCTTGCATTATGATCCGGATTTCCATCATCATCAAGCTGTGGACTACCAAAAACAAAATCATCAGCGGCATAGTCACCAGGTGCGTTCGATGTGATATTGTCAGTGGTAGAGAATGCTCCGGCACCTCCGGCGTTTGCCCAGCTTACAGTTCCATTACCGTCAGTCGACATCACCTGACCATTTGTGCCGTCTTGGGCGGGAAACGTGTAAGGCTCGCCAGCGCCAGCTACATTGTCTCCATCGATGGTCAGCTGACCATTTAGAGTTGTATTGCCGTTTTTGAGCATGATGAAGGCATCTGAGCGCGTGGCATCATCAGTTCCGTTTCCAATGACCAATAAGCGATCTCCAGGATCATACAGATTGGCAGAGTTTGGTGTATAGTTGGTATTGTACAATCCCATTGCTGTTTCACCATGAGAAAGTGCTCGTGTCTCTTTGCCGACTGCAAAAGAAATGTCTCCTACAGCATTAGTAAAAAAGCCTAGAGATACAGATGAATTTCCTGTTGCGGTACCGTTACCAATGGCCACAGTATTCGCACCAAGCGACGAAGCTCCTGCTCCCAAAGCTAGCGACCAAGCACCATTTGAAAAACTTGCTGAACCGATTGCAATGGAGTTCGAACCAGTAGCATGGGAATGACTCCCCATGGCAATTGAATTTTCATTGGAAGCCAGAGCCTCTTCACCCATCCCAATGGAAGAAACCCCGCGATTTGCTTCATCCCAGGTGGTACCCGAAACCCCACCTACTCGAAAAGCTCCCTTACTTTTATCAAAGAGCATTCTAGCACTATGATCTGGATTTCCATCATCATCAAGCTGTGGACTACCAAACACAAAATCATCACTTGCATAGTCTCCGGGTTCATTTGAGGTGACGTTATCAGTGGTGGAGAATGCTCCGGCACCTATACTACTAAGGTCGATCGGAGTTGCTGATGTATTATTCGTGATCGTTAATATGTTGCCGCTTAAAGCTAAATCCTGAATTTCGTTGGTTGGGCTTGAATCTGCTCCGGCAATACTGCTAAGATCTATAGCTTTTGTGCCAGCAGCATCTGTTAGTTCAAGTATTGAGCCATTAAGACTAACATCTTCAAGGAGTTCATTGCTGGAATCATTATCTTCTAATTGAATCATGTTGCCCTGAGTAATACTGAGCTCATTATTATCGAGCCTGAGTTTTTGCGGCAAAGTATTTAAAGCGAATGGAGCGCCATGTAGTTCCTCAGCTCCAAGTGCTTGAAATCCATCTCCTAAATCGATTTCTATTTCTATAAAATAGGCAGTCTGACCCCATTGAAGCTCTTCAAGTAAAACATCCGATTCAGCCTCTCCACGTCCAATTACCAAACGAAAAATGCCAAATGCGTCGGTGGAAGTTTCGTGTATTTCACTGTATTTAATTTCACCATCTTTTCCCTCGCGAATATTGAAACGAAGTTTAACATCTTGATTGGCAAGTACCTTCCCATTAGTATCTCTACCAAAACCTTGGGATTGGGACCTGTCAATAGCCAAAGCCTGGTAAGTAAACCCAACACGTGGATCTGTTTGCTGTGCATGGGTCGAGCAAAAGCCAAGAAGCATAAGGATGATGCAAATGGTATTTTTCATAATCGTATTATTTTGAATTCTCAATGGTGAAATAGATGCCGATGGAAATCCTTAATCCATTTAATCTTGCCTGCTGGTCAGCATCTTTTTCGATATCTGAAATGCCATGCAAATAACCCAACAATAAGGTGGCATTGGCGTCATAGGATATCTCGTATTGCAGTCCGAGTCCAGATTGGATCGATAAATTGGTGGAAAGAAGGTTTTCTTTGAGATCAAACTGCTCAAAACCAAGTGTTTGTGTTCCTCGAAGCATATAATCCAAAGAGAGCCCGAGCTCATAAAATGGAATGAGTTCGGAATTTGATTTTAAATGTCTTCGAAGTGTTGCTCCACTAGTTAATTGGTTCAGTGACCAGCTTGCCTGTTGGCTGCTACCACCATCAATTATTTTGGTGGATTTATACCCAACTTCTAAGTTTACTATTGAAGCACCTTTCAAACTTAGGTTATTGATTTTGCTCAATGGTATTTGAAAGTGAGAGGTAGCCGTAATGCCGGGTATACCTTTAAGCTCGTTACTAGCCTGCCCAGAAGTGTTTTGGAATTCAATGAAAGTCTGATTTCCACCAATACTCAGGCCTATCCAGTTTTGAGAATATGTAGAAATTGAGCTGGTCAGCAACCCGATTGCCAGTATTAAATTTTTAATGATCATTTTACTAAAATTTTGCACATTCCATAATGGATTTTGTCACTTTTCATACTAATCTGATAGTATCCTTTTGGAAAAGATGAAAGATCAATTTTGACGTATTTGCCGGATATGTATTGATCGAAACTTTTAAGCACTGCACCTTTTAAATCATAAATGATCAAATGAATATTTTCTGGATCATCATTCTCTCGCTTAATTGAAACAAGCCCAAAAGTTGGATTTGGAAAGGCATATAGTTTATTGCTGGCTTCTGGTTCAATTCTTTTAGAAAGTAATTGATATTCAAAGCCTTGTAAAATCTGTGTACCTCCGGTATGAATTCCATTTATCAAAGATGTTTGCCCAATAGTATAGCTGATGAGCAATTGGCTGTTGCCCTGAAGCGCACTCGAAGTACTTGTCGATGATTTCATCAGTTGGTACTGTTGACCAAGTGCTTGTATCTGGGCACTAACTAGTGAAATCAGGAAGACAGATTTTAAGATTATTTTTTTCATTCGTTCAAAATGAATTACTCGCCCAAATCTGACATTGCCGAATTGGCCTTCAAAATTTTGAATGTGTACTTGAGGTAGACATTATAAAGTTGACTTATGCAACCTCCGAAATACTCAAGTAGCTATTATCTGATTACTTTTATCAGGTGATGAGAAGGGGATTACTGCCACTATTGATTTGTGTTTGCGGATGTGTTGCGCAAAATTCATTAACAGATAGATTTGAAGACAATCAATTAATAGCGCTTGATTTTCGCAATTGCGCCCCTGATAATGGTATTCAAAAACTAGAGCTGGTTGTCCCACCGGGGTATGATTTAAAAAAAGTTGAGGAACATGGCTTTTGCGAATACCGCTTTATTTATCAAGACCAGTCAATATTATACGTTACAAGTAATACGTTTGATGGTTCCAAACTGAATTATGAAAACCGATTGGATAGCGACATCAGAACTTATTCGACTATGCGTTCAGAAAATGATACGATCCAAAACAGTGGGGCAATCAATGGATTGAGCTGGCTTGAGTGGATAAATGGGAGTTATGTGATAGGGTATACTAACAATACTGACTCGCTTCGATTTGCAAAGGCAATAAAGAGTGTTAAGGTGAAGTTTCAATAACGTGCGGAAACAGGTAGTGGATAGGTAAATGGCATTCCTTCCCAAAGGAATGGTCTTCCTGTATTCGCATCAAGCTTTAATCTCAATTTCAGTTCTTTCCTTATTATGTTTTCATGGTAGAGCGCGCGAATTTCTCTGGTTGACATTACCTCGCTGTATGCATGCATAAGCTCATCGTTTAGCAAACCATAGTTCGCGTCATAAGCATGGGCAAGTTCATGTGCAAGGCTCATCATACCAAGGGTTGGCGTCCATCGTATTTCAGCATCACTACCAATCTTTTCAAATGGAGCATAATTCACCATTAGGCTACCTTTTTCAATTATTTGGAATGCATAAGCTTCGTTGTTCAAGAAACCAACTCGATCAGCGTTAATTGGAAAGAGCGTGTAGCTTTCAGTGATATTTACAAGTTTGATTACAAATTGATTCACGGAATGTTGCAGCACTCGAATGATGTTTCTCGCATACGAGGAACCAGATTCAAGTTCTTTTAGCTTTTTCACCGTCTTTCTGATAATTTTTTCACACTGATTTAGATCTCTGAGTTTTAAACTGGAATCGCCTGAAACAGACCAAATATTTGAGTCTTTATATAAGAACATTTGATTTTCAAGTTTTATCCAGAGCCCGGCTTTCAAGAGGTTTATGGTATCCAGAGATTGATTAGTCTGTTTATGTAGTTCGTTTGCTTTAGGACCTAAAGGGTTGTTATGATCTTTATAGCCTGTATTAAGGTCATTTGAATTAAGAAGAGCAGGTTTTGATGTAGATAATTTCGCAAATTTCTCAAATACAGATTCAGTATGTGTATGGCCAGGATCATTTGTTTCTTTGGCTAGTTGGCATAGGGCACTTTGACCTGTAATGACAGATGCAATAAGATGCAAAGAACATAGTAGTCGGCGTATACGCATTGATTTGTAGAATGTCTACAAAGTTTCAATGAACCGAGATCAGCGGATTACTCAGTTATGTATACATGACGTGCACAAAATAAGAATTCAGGTAAGCTTTTAGTGTATCCTTCTAATATCTGGCCGGAACAGGCAAAGGGTAGGTATAAGGCATGTCTCCCCAAACAAGCGCTTTCCCCGTACTGGCTTTTTTTCGCAAGCTCATGTTCAATTCTTTTCTAATCATATTTTCATGAAAGAGCGCTCTAATCTCACGTGCCGACATAATCTCACCATATGCTTGCATCAGTTGGTCATCCAAAAGGCCATAATTGGCATCATAAGCGTGAGAGAGTTCATGTGCCAGTTTGATTTTCTTATGCTCCGGAGCCCATCGAATTTCGGCACCACTCCCAATTTTATCAAAAGGAGCATAGTCTACAATAAGACTTTCTTTTTCAAGTACTTGAAATGCATAAGCATTATTGTTTAGCACTCCAAACTTTCCGTTTGGTAGTGGAAAAAGTACATAGCTGTCCGTCGTGTTTACAAGTGATATTACAAACTTATTGTCGGAATGCTGAAGTGTATGAATGATGTTGCGAGCGTAAGGAGATTTCTTTTCCAAATTTCTTAACATTTTAACGGTCGCACGAAGGGCCTTATGGAACATGTTGTAATCCACTTTTGAAAACTGTTTATTCTCATCAAGAAGCAAGATGTTTTGATCTCTGTATAAAAAGTGTTTGCTGCCGAGTTTTATCCATAAACCTTTTTCAAACCTGGAGACCGGAACGTCCACACACGAATAGGATTTGGCTCTCATTGTTTGAGCATTCGGTCCAAGAGGGTTGAATGGATCAAGGAAGGTCTTTGCAGGGGTTTCTTTTTCTTTACTTTCTATTTTGGCTGTGGCCAGAGAAGCAAACATGTCTTGATATTGGCCGGATGCTCCATACATTGCAAAAAATAAAATTGCTACCGTACACCTACGTTTCCAGATATTAGTCATTAAGTTTTTTAGTCCTAGTTGAGTTGTTTAAGGACTAGAAACGAGGACAAAGAACCGGAAGCTGATAAAATGAAAGAAAATTTGGTTTTATTGTAAAAAAGAATATTTAATTATACGACTAATCCAGTTTTAGGTGATGAATATGCTCATCTATTATATCTATTCGATAGGTAATACTGTTCAAATACCTCACAAGCTCTTTTTCAAATTTTTTAATGTCTTTTTCATGCTGCTTAACGGTCTTTTTGTCAAAAGAATCGTCTATCTCTTTAAGCATCGTACACTCATTTAGAATGAAAGCTTTAAAATTCTGAGTAGAATATTCGGTTTCTAATTTTTCAATGTCAGCTAAAGTTGCCTCAGCTTCTGGATCTTGGGTGCCCTCATATTTAGATTGAACGGTAAAATACAGTGTGGTATCCCACTGATGAATTTGATCTAATAGTTTGATCGTCATATTCTTATTAGACTCAGACGTACAAAAGTTTTGAATGCCTTGATAGTCTTTTAAAGCAATAGCGGTTTCATCCCACTGAACGGTAAGGGCATCAATTACTTTCACAATGTTTGGTGATTCTTGTGCTTGAGCTGTGAGAGAAAGTAGGGCAAAAATTAGAGATGTGGTGATTTTCATGGCGGAGTGGTAGGTTACTTACTGGTTTGAAGATAGGAAATAATCTTGTTGTTCATATAACGTTCAAAACCTTAAGTTCCCTTAAAAGATTTGAATTCAGAATAAGCTAACTTATTAATTATCCCTTTTATCGGAGTTCATTACAACTTAAAAGCTAAGGCTAGTCTAATTATCCTATTCCGACTTTCATTAAATCTGCTTCTTGGCCTGAAGTCATCATTTGGCCATGGATCAACGGGATCTGGATCTCCTATATTTGTTAATCCTACAGAGTAGGTTGCATTCAAGCTAACTCCGCTGGCAAATTCATATGCAATACCAAAGTTGATTCCTGCATCGAGGCGGCGAACTATAGTACCCTGAGGGTTTTGGGTGTCTCCAAATTCTAATCTCAGTATTTCCTTATCATTCCTTCCACCCATATTGCTAGCAATTTTAGCACTTAGTGCAGTCCCAAAGTAGGGGCCTGCTTTCATCAAAAATTTACCTGTATTTGTAGGAATTTTGTGTACGGCATAAATTGGGATTTCTAAGTATATGAGACGAATAGTGTTTTCAATCGTAATAACCGGTCTACCTCCGAAACCGCCAGCAAAGTCATTTGACGCATAATTAACCCTTGCACCTTTTGACGAAAGTAAAAGTTCAGGCATAAGACTGAATTTTTCTGAAAAGGAGAATTCCGCAAAACCTCCAATCGCATAACTCAATTTCAATTTATTATCGGGTGCATAAATCCCAGATGTTGATTGAGGAACCTCAAGCTTCAAATTAGAAATGTTTGTCCCCACTTTAAAGCCAAAGCTTGCTTCTTGTCCATAGATGTTACTGAATCCAATAAGTAAAGAAATAAGCACAATTGATTTCATTTTATTTTACGAAGTTAAATTTTGGAACAAAAAAGTTTGAGAGTAAATATTTGATGAAATTCCAATAGGGCTTTCAATTTCTACATTATTATCGAAGGATCATATTGTTGCAAGTTTATGTCATTCAACATGATAAAGTAGGAGTTCAAGTTAATCGGAATGATATAAAAAAGCATTTTAGAGACAACCGTAATTATACAAATGTTTGATGGTGAAGCCAAAAGGTTTTAAGGAACTGTTTCGGAGATTTTATAAACTAAAAAAACCCACCTCAAAAAGAGATGGGTTTATAGCTTCTGCGGTCCGGACGGGACTCGAACCCGCGACCTCCTGCGTGACAGGCAGGCATTCTAACCAACTGAACTACCGGACCGTGCTACAAAAGCGTTGCAAAAGTAAGAGCTTCTATTTTCCTAAACAATAGCTGAAACCTATTTTTCTTAAGAATATTTCTAACCCGTTTAATCCTTTCACAGTAAGTTTGTCCCTGCAAATTCAATCCTATGCTACTAGACTTTGAAAAACCAATAGCCGAACTGGAATCGAAACTTACTGACATGAAAGAACTGGCTAAAACCAGTGACGTTGATGTGTCAGCCACAGTTGACCAGTTGGAAAAGAAAATAGTGAAATTGAAAAAGGAGACGTTCAGCAACCTGACCAGGTGGCAAAGAGTACAACTCTCTCGTCATCCCGAAAGACCATATACGCTAGACTACATCTACGAGATCACCAATGACTTTATTGAGTTACACGGCGATCGTACCGTAAAAGATGATAAGGCCATGGTTGGAGGATTTGGAAACATTGGTAGTCAAACCGTAATGTTTATCGGTCAGCAGAAAGGAAGATCCACAAAGCAACGCCAGATGCGAAACTTTGGAATGGCAAATCCTGAAGGCTATCGAAAGGCATTGCGATTGATGCAGATGGCAGAGAAATTTAATAAACCAATTGTCACACTAATAGATACCCCCGGCGCATTTCCTGGCTTAGAAGCAGAAGAAAGAGGGCAGGGAGAAGCAATCGCCAGAAACCTAAAGGAGATGACCATGCTCAAGGTTCCGGTGATTTGTATTGTGATAGGAGAGGGAGCGTCAGGTGGAGCACTCGGAATAGCCATTGGCGATCGTGTCCTTATGATGGAAAACACATGGTATTCGGTGATTTCTCCGGAATCATGCTCATCTATCCTCTGGAGAAGCTGGGACTATAAGGAGCAGGCAGCTGAAGCATTGAAGCTAACAGCAGAAGATATGCTTAAGAATAAGCTAATCGATGGAATCATAAAGGAACCACTAGGAGGTGCCCATACGGACTTAAATAAAAGTTCAGCTGAGTTGAAGAAAGTGATATTGAAAGAATTAAAAGACCTCTCTGCAATGAAGCCCCAGGAAAGAATCAATCAACGGATAGAGAAGTTTTCGGCAATGGGTTCATATAAATAGACCGGATGCAAAGCTCACGCTGGACAGACCATATCCTAAATTTTCTAGCTGTTATACTAGGTGTGTCTCTGGCGTTTATTATTTCAAATAAGTCTGAACAAGCCAAGATAGACAACGAGTTTGAGAAAAATCTAACCGCTATCTTAGACGAAGTAGAAGCAGACATCTATACCTTCGATTCCTACCAAATTCCGGACAACAAAGACAAACTGGAAGACATGCAGGAAGTTTTGGGAATGCTGACAAGCAAAACTGGTGAAGATAGCCTTAATAGTAAGCTGAATGTTTTCTTTGATATCAATAATTACGCTCCAACTAATATCACCATAAGCAGTCTTATCTCATCGGGTAAACTTGATTTAATTAGTGATTTTGAGTTAAAAAAGAAGATATTGGCTTATGAGAACACTTCTCAGGAGTTAGAAGCCCAAGGCAAGTTCCATGTCGATTTCCTTATGGATCAGGTTACACCGTGGTTTATTAAGAATAGTGAGTTTTTTGTTGGAAATAAGAGCGGCTGGTATGAAAAGGAAAACTATGAGGCTGTGGTTATCTTCTCACTTTATGTAGCTTTCGTAGGCAACAAGATCAATAAATACGAATCAGCCTCAAAGGAAGCTAAAGTCCTAAGAGATCATATCAAGAAGTATCAATTAAAAGAAGGATTGGAATGATTAAGTGGATTTTGGCAAAGCTATATAAACTCTCAGGGTGGAAGGTACAAGGAAACAAACCTGAGGTAAAGAAGTACGTCATAATCGTAGCACCACACACCAGTAATTGGGATTTCTTTGTAGGTTGGGGAGCGAGAAATGTAATCGGTTTTTATCCTAATTTTCTGGCAAAAAAAGAACTATTCAAAATACCACTCGTTGGTTGGTTTCTTTCTTCGATTGGAGGTGTTCCCGTCGATCGGAAGAATAAGCGGAAAAGTACACAATTGGTACAACAGGTTGTTGATCTGTACAAAGAGCGTGACGAATTTATCATGACGATCACACCGGAAGGCACCAGAAGCTATTCTCCCAAGTGGAAGACTGGATTTTATCGTATCGCCACTGAAGCAGGTGTTCCAATTGTTAAGATTGGTTTTGACTATGCCACCAAAACAGTGTATGTAGACGAACCATTCTACCCATCAGGGGATATGGAAAAGGAGATGGAAGAAATAAAGGATTACTTCAGACAGTTTACTGGCAAGAATCCAGAAGATGGCGTTCGATAAGCTGATAGGAAATAAAGGAAAACAAAAAAAGGCTACCAATTTGGTAGCCTTTTCTTTTGAGTCTTATGTATTCTACTTCTTAGTAGTAGCTTTCTTTCTTGTAGTTCTTCTTTTAGGCTTTACCTCTTCCTCAATTACATCTTCCACATCTGATAGTATTCTACCACAGTGTTCACATACAATTATTTTCTTCTTTTCTCTGATCTCAGCCTGCTTTTGAGGAGGTACTACGTTGAAACATCCTCCACATGCACCTCTCTTCACAGGTACCACTGCCAATCCGTTTCGCATGTTTTGTCTTACTTTCTCATAAGATTTTAAAAGACGTTCTTCAACTGCTTTCGTAGCTTTTGTACGATCTTTTTCCATCTTCTGCTCATCAGCTTCAGACTCCTTTACAATGTTTTCAAGCTCTTCCTTTTTGCTCTTAAGATCTTTTTCTCTTTCAGAGAGGATAGCTTTGGTTTCACCCATCTCTTCCTTTTTCACGTCGATCTTCTCGTGAGACTCCTTGATTCTCTTCTCCAGAATTTGAATTTCAAGCTGCTGAAGTTCCATTTCCTTGGTGATAGCATCGTACTCACGATTGTTTCGTACGTTCATTTGCTGCTCTTCGTACTTCTTGATCAGCTTTTCAGCATCTTTAATGGCGGTCTTGTTAGCAGAGATTGCCTCTTCTAGTGCTTTCTGCTCCTCGTTTTGTTTTTCAATTCGAGTCTGGTACCCAGCTATTTCATCTTCCAGATCCTGAACCTCCTCAGGGAGTGCGCCCCTGATCTTTTTTATCTCGTCAATTTTTGAGTCTAGTGCTTGTAGTTTTTCTAAAGCTTCCAGCTTTTTAGCTACTGTATTTTCCATTCAGTTTTCTATAGATATTTGATCGGATTCGTGTCTACCTTCGACAAACGGAACGCAAACTTAGTGAAATTTTTAGTTAAAGCATCCAGTATTAATTCTTTCGTGAATACTTCACTTTCGTAGTGTCCAATATCAGCAATAATTATCTCTTCATTGGCTTCAAAAAAGTCATGATACTTGAAGTCTCCGGTTATAAATATGTCTGCATTCTTCCGTATTGCATTATGGAGCAAGAAGCTACCTGAACCACCGCAAAAGGCTACTTTCTTCACTTCATTTTTGACCAATCTAGTATGGCGAATCACCTGGAGGTTCATCTGTTTCTTTAAGTAAGAAAGAAACTCGTCTGATTTCATCGGTGATGCTAGTTCGCCAACCATACCTGAGCCCACTTCTTGATTTACATTGGTTAGTGGTTGAATATAGTGAGCGACCTCTTCATAGGGGTGTGCTTTAATCATTGCCTTTAAAACATTGCCTAGCTGATAGTTTGGCACTAACACCTCTATTCGTACCTCATTCACATGCTCATATTTGCCTTTTTTACCTATGGTTGGATTACTTGTTTCATTGCCTCGAAAGGTTCCAGTTCCTTCAACTTGAAAGCTGCATTGATCATAGTTTCCAACGCTGCCAGCACCTGCAGCAAACATGGCTTGAAGTACATTTTCTTTATCAGCAAAAGGAACGAAAACGGTCACTTTCGATAGCGTTTCTTTTTTAGGTTGTAGTATGGAAGTATTCTTTAATCCTAATTTTTCAGAAATCTTGAAGTTGACACCGGTGCTTACATTGTCAAGATTGGTGTGTATTGCATAGATTGCTATGTTGTGCTTAATGGCTTTTCTAATGCATCTGTCAATCCAATGAGTATTACCAATCTGCTTAATGCCTCTGAATATGAATGGGTGATGGGCTATGATCATGTCGCTGCCCGAATCCAGGGCTTCATCTATTACAGATTCTGTTATGTCTAAAGTTATTAAGGCCTGATTTATTGAATCACTTTCTTCGCCAATTAGCAAACCGGAATTATCATATGATTCTTGAAGACTCAAAGGCGCCCATGATTCCAAAAAGTGTGTGATGTCTTTGATTTTCATTCGATATCAGGTCTCAAGTTATCATACAATAATAACTGATCTGAAATCGAGATTTAAGAGGTTTTAGCAATTATTAATTCATATTCGGAATGCTTTTTGTAAATGTCTGTGAAATGCATTCATTCCCTAATATGCAATCATTAAATTTGCGCGTGCGAATATTTTTATTCCTTATAACGTTTTGCTCTTTTGTCATTTTATCTGCTCAAATCGTGGATGACTCGACAAAGCTTGTGTATGGACCAAATACTACGGTCTACACCACTGAAAACAATCTGCTCAATAATCTGGAGACTTACCATAGTCTGGATACATCTATTTATCTTTTTGAACGTCAGTCTTTTTATGATCGCTCAGGAAGACGCTTTCAAGATCTTGGCAGCTTTGGAACGGCACTCTTCCCGATTTTCTATACTCCTCAAAGTCTTTTTGGACGAACATCCGGATTTGATGCTTACAGTAGGTATGGATATCAACCCTCTGATGTAAAATACTACGACACAAAATCTCCATTCATGGATTTGTTTGTCTATCTGGGTGGCGGAAATAGAAATATAGTTTCTTTAGGTTTTTCACGAAATGTGAATGCCAACTGGAACCTTGGTTTTGATATTAAAAAGATTACAACCAATAAGCAATTGGCTCCGGAAAGCCGCACTGATCGTCAGGTGATCGGGACGACATTTGTTGGTTACACGCATTATAAGCATCCTAAAGTACCTTATCAGGTAGCAGCCAACTATTCCAGTATGAGCCATAAGGTGGTTGAGTTGGGAGGTGCCAGACCTACATCTGACTCTCTGAGGACTGATTTCTTTTTATTTGATAATGCCCTTGTCAGACTAGAAGATGCACAAGGAATTGTGAAGACCAATAGATGGCACTTATACCAGGACTATCAGATTGCTAAGCAATTTCAACTCTATCACATTTTTGATTACAGGAAAGAAACAAATATTTATAAAGATTTTTCGGGTAGCAGCGCACTTACCGGCTACAATTCTTACACCGATTTCTATGATGAATTCTTGATCGATCCTGATTCAACCCAGGAAAGAAACATATTCACCTCTTTGTCAAACGAAGCGGGTATTAAAGGCAATTTATCATCCGTTTTTTATCGATTTTATGCCAGATTGCGATCACTTGATTGGCAATACCTGCTCTATGATCCGGGAGAAGCAACGGTTGAAAAATACCTTGGAGGTTATGTTAGATTCAATTGGAAAGAGAAATTTGCTGTAACTGGAAATGCAGAATATCTCGTGGGTGGAGAATATCAATTTGGAGGAACGCTTTCTAGTGAATTGATCAATGTCTCGTACAATTCCATGAAATTTAATGTCCCATTTGTTTATTCGGATTACTTCGGAAATCACCATGAATGGCACAATGATTTCAGCGCAGTGTTTAGTAATAAGCTGGTAGGTCAGTTGAATTTAAAGGTGAAATCATTTGAGATAAAACCAAAAGTGAGCCTGACCGCATACAACAACTTCATTTATTTTAATCAGGATATTGAGCCTGCTCAGGCAAGCGATGGTATTCTCTTATCTTCAGTTGGTGGAGATTTTAATTTTCGTTTTTTTAATGATAAAAAAGAAGGCTGGCATTTAGAAAATGAGGTATTGGTATCTAACGTCTCAGGTGGTGATTCGGATAAGATGAGAGTGCCGGATTTATTTTACAACGGAAGGTTTTTCTGGCGGGGCAATTGGTTTAAGGATCTAGTGCCTGTCGAAGTGGGTTTAGATACGCACGGTCGCTCATCCTATTTTGCCAATGCGTATGCACCCGAAATTCAGCAATTTTATCTACAGGAAGATCAGGAGGTTTTTGGGTACGTTGCTGCCGACCTTTTCATAAACATGAAAGTGGATAAGTTCTTCTTTGCTTTAAAATGGACTCACTTGAATCAGCCTCAAGATGATGGGTATTTTGTAACACCAAACTATCCTGGTCAGCGAAAGGTAATAGATCTAACGGTTAGATGGATGTTTTTTGACTGATGGAAACTTCGAAAACAACACTTGGACTTGAGCTACCAACAGACCCTCGTTGGGTAAATATTGCTGAGAAAAACATCGAAGATATCTTGGTTGATCATGCGTATTGCGAACAAAAAGCAGCGTCATCCTGCATTTCATTGATAATCATGTTCCCGGAAAGGGAAAAATTGATTGATGTTCTTACTCCAGTGGTTGCAGAAGAATGGGCGCATTTCGAACTTGTAATAGAGCACTTAAAGAAAAGAGGATTCAGTCTTGGCAAGGCAAGAAAAGACGAATACGTTTCAAGATTGAATGGAATAATGAAGAAAGGAGGCACCAGAGACGAGCAGCTAGTTGAGCGGCTCCTCATGAATGCCTTGATAGAGGCCAGAAGCTGCGAGCGCTTCAAACTCCTATGGAAAAATATTGCTGATGAAGAGCTGCAAAGATTCTATTATGACTTAATGGTTTCTGAGGCAGGACATTATCATAACTTCATTGAGCTAGCCAAAGAGTATTTACCAGAGAAAAAGGTGGAAGAAAGGTGGAAGTACTTTTTGAAAGAAGAAGCCAGGATAATGCAAGAATTAACACCAAGAGCGGATCGAATGCATTAGGGAGTAACTTCTCTTAAAGTACCCGTATAACTTCCGTTTGCCGTCAAATCAAGACCTCCAACAGATTTGCCAGATAAACTGAACCCAATAGTATATATTGAGTCAGACGCAGCAACTGTCACTGCACCGTCTTTCAGATTATATAATATTGGCCCTGTTAAAACACCTTGATTGCTCAGAGAAACATCGCCACCAACCAGTCCGCTGACCATGATCATCGCTTCTCTGTCATTTCCATAGGTATAGGTTCCGGTCTCGAGTTTCCCATCAGTTGATGTGTTCAGGTCTAAACGAATTATGTTTAGATCTTTTATATCCGCAGAGATATTCTCCAGAGAAGTTGAAGAAAGGGTAATGTCGATATCAAAAGATCCATTGCCATTTGAGCCATAGTCAACATAATACGCATCGCTTAACAAATAAGTAATACCATTAATCGTGAATTTGCCCGAATTGATGATTGCAGTTGGTTCTTCATCCTTTGAGCAGCCCATGGACAATAAACTCAACAATAAAGCATAGATTTTGATTTGATTCTTCATTTGTAAATAATGGTTGGTTCTCAATACCAATCACTACTACAAAAAGTATACCACGTCTAAGTCTTCTGCTTCTTCTTCTTTGCAGCCGGAAAGAGTATGTTGTTTAGAATCAATCGATAGCCCGGAGAGTTAGGATGTAAATTCAAGTCTGTAGGTGGTTCATTGACAAAATGCTGATAATCTTCGGGATCATGACCTCCATAAAACGTCCAAAATCCTCTACCCAATATCCCATGGATATACTTTGCCTCGCTAATGCTGGGAGTTTGACCCATTACTATTACATCACCCTTAACCAGCTGCTTTTTAAATCCGGTGGTCTGTCCCATAAATCCATGCACAATTTTTTGATGATTTTGTGTAAGCATTGTAGGGATTGGATCCCACTTGGCTGAGAATTCGAAAAGTGTAAAGTAATCGTTGTTTTCAACCAGGCCTCGTTCGTTAGCCTGATTGTCAATATTTGAGTATTCATACCTCATCGGGTCACGCTCAATAGTAAAGTTTTCGAACGCCATGGTTTTGTCAAAATCCAGTTTAGATTGCGCTCTTGGGTCTGCCGGATCTCCATCGTAAATGCTCTCGACAATATCCAAGCCTTCTGCGGCAAGTGCTATATCATAGGTGTCAGTAGCTGAACACATCGCAAAGAGAAAGCCGCCACTGGCAACATAGGCTTTAATGTTTTGAACTGTTGCAAGTTTCAACTGGGAGACCTTGCTGAAACCATGCTTTTTTGCAGACTCTTCATATTCACGTTGCTGTTGCTGGTACCAGGGAAAGTGGTGATATGCTCGATAGAATTTTCCATACTGTCCAGTAAAATCTTCATGGTGTAGATGAAGCCAGTCATATTTGGGAAGTTCTTCTCCCATTATTTCATCATCAAAAATTACATCATAAGGAATTTCGGCGTAGGTTAGAACCAGTGTTACTGCATCATCCCAAGGCTGTTTACTTTTTGGAGAGTAGACAGCAATCTTCGGAAATTTTTCAAGCTTCATCACGTCCATGTTTGAAGATGGACTTGCAATTACATTGAGAATGTCGTTGGCTTCCGCATCTGAAATAACCTGATAAGAAACACCCCGAATAATACACTCATTTTCAAATGCCTGAAGGTGTTTTATCATGAAGCTACCACCTTTATAATTCAGCATCCAGTCGACCTCCACTTCCTTGGTGAGTATCCAGTAGGCGATTCCATATGCTTTTAAATGATTAGATTGCGTTTCATCCATTGGGATCATGATATACGCCGCCCGCGCGGCTATACAGACATTTAAGAAAATTAGTAACAATATTCCCCTCATATGCATCACTTTTGTATATACAACGTTAATCAAAACCGCGTGTTTTACTAAAGTCTACCAATGAACATTAAAGAAAACATCAAAGAAGGGATCAAGTCTATTAAGGCAAATAAATTGAGAACCTTTCTTACTGCCGCCATCATTTCGATTGGCATTACTTCATTGGTTGGCATACTAACCGCGATTGACGGAATTCAAAGCTCTATCAACAGCAGCTTTTCAAGCTTGGGTGCAAATACCTTTGATATTGAAGATAAGAGACGCTCGCGTGGTTCATCTGATGGTAAGAAAGAGAAAACATACCCAAAGGTTACTTACCATGAGCTTCTGACGTTTAAGGAAAAATATGAAGGCCCCGGAGTAGTATCTATTTATACAGTAATCACCGGCCAGGCTGAGGTGAAGTATGAATCTAAGGTGACCAACCCAAATCAAATTGTGAGAGGTGGGGATGAGAATTATTTGACGGTGGATGGGTACGATGTTGATAAAGGCCGGCCATTCTCCGCCAATGAAAGTTTAAATGGCAGCTATGTTGCCTTGGTTGGGAGCGATGTGATTGACGAATTGTTTGATGAAAACGAAAGCCCGGTTGGTAAGAAAATCAGTTTGATGGGATCGAAATTTCGAATTGTAGGTACGATAGCGGAACAAGGCGGAGCGAGTGGAAATTCTAATATTGATCGCACGATCATCATTCCTATGCAAACGGCTAGAATAATAGCCCCGGAAAGAAATTTTGGATACGAGATTGCAGTTTCAGTAACCGATCCTACACAGATGGACAATGCGATGGGAATTGCAAGAGGTCTGATGAGAGCGATTCGTCAGGACAGGCCAGGGGAGGAGGACTCCTTCGAATTGTCAGCAAGTAAATCATTAGCAGAAAGAATGGGGGAGATTACAGGCTATTTACGAGCAGGTGGTTTTACCATTGGTTTTGTAACACTTATCGGGGCTTCCATTGGCCTGATGAACATTATGTTGGTTTCAGTTACCGAACGGACACGAGAGATTGGTGTCCGAAAAGCCCTGGGAGCTACTCCGCTTAAAATACGTCAGCAGTTTCTAATTGAAGCAATTGTGATCTGCCAAATGGGCGGAATTGGCGGAATCGTGCTTGGGATGACCATTGGGAATCTTACATCCTCATTGATATTTAATTCCGGGTTTGTCGTTCCATGGCTATGGATGTTTGTAGCTGTGATTATTGGTATAGTTGTCGGCTTGATTTCCGGATACATTCCGGCTTACAAAGCCTCAAAACTAGATCCAATAGATTCATTGAGGTTCGAATAATTAGACTTTTAAGGCCGGAGTCACTTTCATAAGAAAGCGATCAAGCTGTCCTTGAGTGACGTGATCCATCACTACTATCTTGTACCAATTTGGACGATCATCATGCGTATCCGGTACCAGCATGAATTCTTTTGCTATCTGAGGATCAATTTGTGATGCCTCCATGGTTACTATATTCATGTTAGGATTGCGATAATATCTGATACCCATATCAGACAGTTGATCACATAGACGATTGGTTTTTTCAATCAACTTCTTGATTTTCATTTTCCAGCCTTCCGAACCATATGTCCGCATAATCATCCAGACGGCTATAGCATTGGCACCTGATCTACTTCCTACAAGCGTATAGTCCTTACCTTTCACGTAGTTTGCTTCTTCAGTGAGCGCATATTCCATATATCCCTTTCTGGTTATATAAATGCCAGTTCCATATGGAGACTGTAGCATCTTATGCCCATCCAGAGTGAAAGAATTGATTTTTGGATGATCGAAAGTGAGCTTGGATTTTGAATCGGTGAAAGGATAAATAAAGCCTCCAAAAGCACCGTCAATATGAATTTTATAATTCAGATTTAGCTCATCTGCCCATGCAGTTACAGGATCAATATCATCAACTGATCCAAACATAGTTGTACCCATATTTAAGACTATAATGAAGTATTTCTTGCCATTGGCTTGTTCCTTCTTAAATAGTTCTAAGGATTCACCGGTAATTGTTCTTGTTTTTTTGTCAACAGGCAAAACCATCCTATCCAAACTTAGAAGTGAGGCTGCCTTGGGCATGGAATAATGTGCGTCCTCTGTGTAAACGAGTGTGATATCCTGAGATCGGGCTCCAAATTCTTGCTCATAATAGCGCTTCAATACCCAGATAGCCTGAATGTTGGCTTCTGTACCCCCGGAAGCTACATAACCATCATAACCACTATCCTGACCACCAAAGATTTCCTTAGCACAAAGATTTATGAGCTCGGCCTCTATTTTTTGAGTGCCTTCGAAGGCAGTTTCGGACTCGTTCAAAGTATGACATCCAATGTGATTTGGATTAGCTATCATGGCCGACAGGAATGGTGCGTCTTTTAGAAAAGGAGCATCATGGTAGAATACTTCGGTATCAAGAAATGAGGCTGGTAAACCTAAAACAGTCTTTTGGCGGTAATCAAGATTTTGCTCCAATGCGTCAAAAATCGATTCTTTTATCTTCTTGTGGCTATATGATTCCCAGTGCATACTTTAACTTTTTACAAAAATAGTTGTTAATGCAACTAAATTCAATAGCTATAAAAAAAGCCTCGCAAGAGGCTCAAATTATTTCAAGTAAACTTTCTCTTTCTTATTGTATTTGTTTCGATAGGAAAGCTGAAATCCATTCTTTCCCCACTTCTTTATTTTATAAACATAAGGTATTCTTCTACGCTCTTCTGTAAAGGAGTCATAGGTAAGAATAAGCTTGCTTCCATCTAGTGACCACTCTCCACCAAGCTTAGCGTAGTTGTTTCGATCGTGGTAAAATTTGCGATCGATACGGATCGTAAACGTTTCTCCGATCTCAAAGTATGGACGCTTGCTTTTTACATCCATTACAGACCATTTCTGCTTGGTTTGAAGGATTTGTTCCAGCTTGGAGAGTTTTTGTGCATTTGCTGAACCTAGTGCAGCAAATAGAATAATGAGTGTGATATATAGCTTTTTCATGTCTAAAAGTTTGCGGTTCATAAAACTAACAAATTGGATGTTTCATGTTGTTTACGTTTTTTAGCTAAGTCTTTTTCAAATACTGTGCCTCAATTTTAAAACCTATTTTTTTCTCGCCCATGAATCTTCAAGAAAGAATTACAAAATCAATACGAACTATTCCGGATTTTCCAAAGCCGGGAATCATGTTTAAGGACATTACGCCTCTTCTAAAGGATGTGGCATTGAGCAAGGAGATCACTCATGCATTTGCTGAATATTGGAGTAATCACGAAATAGACGTGGTGGTTGGAATTGAATCACGTGGTTTCATATGGGGAAATTCGCTCGCACAGCTTTTAGGCATTCCTTTTATTCCCATTAGAAAGAAGGGGAAACTCCCTGCAGAAACTTTGGCCTATAAATATGATCTTGAATACGGCTCAGCGGAGGTGGAGATTCACAAAGATGCCATTATTGAAAATCAACGAGTGCTAATTCACGATGACCTCTTAGCCACTGGCGGGACAGCTATAGCTGCTGCCGAATTGATAAGAATGTCTGGTGGACATACTGCTGGCTTTTCATTTCTGGTAGAATTGGGTTTTCTAAATGGCAAAAAAGGCTTAAATACTTATAGCTCCAATATTCATTCACTTATTACTTATTGAGCTTCGCGCAGCATGACCTGCACCAGATTGGCTCGTCCAATTGCATTGAATCTAACAGATAAATACTTGATTGTTTCATACTTTCCACAAGTATCTGGCGGTGTGAGTCTATAGTGAAAGAATTTTTGATTTCGCTCGTACAACTCGTGTTCTGCTGCCTTACCTAGCAAGCTCTCTACCTCATTTTGAGTGCCTGATAGCAATAAATCCTGATTATCAATCACTAATTGAGCATTATCAAGTCGATAAGCGCTGCAATTCTCTTCGTAGTTGATCCATCTTTCTTTATCGAAACCATCTATTGATAAGGTTTCATAACAGGATGTCATTGAAACTAGAACAATTAGTGTTAATGTGTTTTTCATTTTTTGAATCGAACTATAAAGTAACAAATCGCGAAAATAATACCTGCAACAGTGACCATCGCACCGGCAATGGAACCATCCACCAGATAGCTCAACCAGTATCCAAAGAATGCACTTAGGATACCAAATGCCGAGCTTAATAATAACATGACTTTAAGTTGATTAGTTATAAGATATGCTGCGGCTGCTGGAGCTATTAATAACGCGACTACCAAAATTGCACCTACAGATTCGAAGGAGGCAACTGTTGTTAATGATACCAAACCCATCAATGCATAGTGCCATTTATTGGTGGATATACCCACAACTTTAGCAAATGAGGCATCAAATGTGGTTATGAATAATTCCTTATAGAATAGCACCACGAAAAGCAGAATCAATCCAAGAACAAAGCTGAGTATAATTACTGCTTTTGGTCCAATTGCATTTCCATTAGAATCATAAATAAGGTCGATAGGTACATATGCAATCTCCCCATGCAAAATGCAATCTTGATCTATGTGTGCATTGCCTGCATAATAGGTGACAAGAATAACACCAAGGGCAAAAAGCCAGGTGAAAGTAACACCAATTGAAGCGTCGGTTTGAAGCCTTCCCTTTTGATGAAAAAATTCAATGAGAAAGGTGGTCAGAATCCCGAGGATACCGGCCCCTACCAGCATCCAGATTGATTGCATACTCCCTGCAATGAAAAATGCAATCACAATACCAGGGAGAACTGAATGTGAGATGGCATCACCAACCATCGACATCTTTCTAAGGATAAGGAATGATCCTAAGATAGCGCAACTTACCGCGACTAATGACCCTGTCAATATGATCCAAAAAGCATCCATTATTTTGGTATTTCTGAGTGATGTGGGTCTGAGGTAGGATATTCCAAAAGTTTTTCCAGCCTAGCCTCAAGTTCGGGTGTTATTACGTGCTCGATGGTATCTGCGTCTTCATGTACATGATCGGGTGCAATTCGTAAATACTTGGTCAAATACAATTCCCAAAGTCGATGAAGTCGTGTTATTCTTTTGCCTTTTTCAAAGCCTTCATTGGTGAGAAACCAAGAATTGTTATTGCGACTCACATATCCATTTACAAGCAATTTTCTTAAACCCTTTGTCAGTTGAGCAGGAGAGAAGTTTCGAACCAATTGTAAATCGTCAATGGCAACCGTATTAAAGTGCTCGCCACTATTTTCTCCAATCCTATAGAATGTTTTGAGTAGGTTTTCTTCCAATAGCTGCCTTCTGATAGAGAACCTTCTCCACTGTCTAATCAGTATCCCCTTGCCAGGAGCAAAGAAGAATGATACTAATGCAATGACAGAAAGGATCATCACCATCCAAGGACCTGTAGGCATCGATGGAGCGCTGTAAGAAATGAATGCTCCACTGATTCCGGAGAAGGCCCCAAAAGCGGAGGAGAGTAAAATCATTCGTGATAAACGATTGGTCCAAAAGCGAGCCGCTGCTGCCGGAGTGATCAGCATTGCCGCCATTAAAACCACACCTACTGCCTGAATACCCGTAACAACCGCCAAGACCGTAATTGAGGTCAGAATCATTTCCAATCGCCTTATTGGCAGTCCAATAACCTTTGCAAACTGTGGATCGAAGCTGATAAGCTTAAATTCTTTGTAGAACAACAATACAGTTAAAAGTACAATTACTGCTATGATGCTAAATGCGAGTAAATCCTTTCCTACAAGTGCTGCTGCCTTTCCAAAAAGGAAGGTATCCAGTCCACTTTGGGAGGCATTTCCCGAGTGCTGAATGTAAGTCATGAGCAAAATGCCAACTCCAAAAAAAACTGACAAAGAAAGACCGGTGGCAGCATCTTCCTTGATCTTTGTGTTTTGAATAATAGCGTCCATCACTAGTATCGATAGCCATCCGGAGATGAATGCACCAATGATTAGGAAGAATGGATCTTTGCTACCAGTAGCTAAAAATGAAAGGCAGATTCCAGGGAGTACCGCATGAGAGATAACATCTCCGACAAGTGACTTCTTTTTGATAAATGTGAAACAACCAACAACTGCCGAGCTTATTGAAAGTAGGATAGTGCCAAATACAACGTATTTGATATTGGGATATTGAAAGGTGAAGAATTCAATGAGTGTTTCCATTACTGTTTTTCGCGCGCTTTGAATTCACCTTGTTGTACCAATTCTCCTACCTCAGTCAGCAAGGTCAGCTTACCGCCGTAGGTTTCTTCCAGGAGGGAAGGTGTGAATACTTCAGGAGTGGGGCCTGAAGCTACCAACCGAAGATTTAATAAAATCACCCATTCAAAATAGGTTTCAACAGACTGCAGATCATGGTGGACCACAATGATTGTTTTGCCTTCCTTTGAGAGATTTTGTAATATTTTAAAGATGGCTTTTTCGGTGGCGGCATCAACCCCGGCAAATGGCTCATCGAGAAAATAGATGTCAGCATTTTGTGTTAATGCCCTTGCCAGAAACACCCGTTGCTGCTGACCTCCGGAGAGCTGAGAAATCTGGCGTTTGGAATATTTATCCATTCCCACCATTTCCAATGCTTTCATAGCAGCTTCTTTATCTGCTTTCCGCGGATTCTTAAATAAACCAAGGTTGGCGTATCTTCCCATCAGTACAACATCAAGCACGGATGCCGGAAAGTCCCAATCCACTGATTCACGCTGAGGCACATAACTTACTCGCTTTCTTACTTCATCAAGTGTCTGATCAAATAGCTTGACATAGCCGGAATTCATGTCCACAAGATCCATTATTGCTTTGATCAATGTGGATTTACCCGCTCCGTTTGGACCAATAATACCGCATATCGAGCCGGCTGGAATAGACAAGTCTATTCCCCAAAGCACCGGTTTTTTATCATAGCTTACCGTTAAGTCATGAATTTCAAGTACAGGATTATCTACTTGTTTTACGAAGCTATTTGACATAGGTAATTTATTTTAGATGATTTCATCCTCCTTATTTTAAGGCATTCACAATAGTTTCAACATTCTTTCTAAACATACCTATATAGGTTCCTTCATCAGTTCCAAATTCACCCATTGCATCAGAATAGAGATAACCACCAATACGTACATTATGTCCCTTTTCTTTGCAACCGGTAACCACAGCATTGATGGATTTTTCTGACACACTGGTCTCTACAAAGATTGCTTTTATGTTGTTTTGAATGATCAAATCGATAAGTTCAGCAATATCTTTAAGTCCAAAGTCGGCAACTGTTGAAATACCTTGAAGGCCTTCTACACGCATGCCATATGCATCTCCAAAATAGGTAAATGCGTCATGAGCCGTAATGAGGATTCTCTGATTTTCAGGTATTGACTTAATGCGGACCTTGACATACTGATCAAGGCTATCCAGCTGAGAAAGATATCTTCTGGTGTTATCGTAGTAAAACTGTTGATTTGTTGAATCTAGACTAATTATGGCCTCACTTATTGCTTTTACAGCATACTTCCACCGTGATACGTCAAACCATACATGAGGATCATATGCATCTTTATAGCCTATTGCCGATTTTAGCATTTCTTTGGGGATAGATTCTGCTGCGGCAACAGTAGGTTTCTGTTTTCCAAGCTTTTTGAGTATTTCACTCATTTTACCTTCCAGAAGTATTCCATTGTAAATGATCATGTCAGCTTGATTGAACTTGGCAAGATCACCTTGGGTAGCTTTATATAAATGAGGATCAACACCAGGTCCCATGATTGCTTCTGCGGTAATTTTATCTCCACCAATGTTCACAACTGCATCGAAGAGCATTCCCGTGGTTGCTACAATATGAGGTTTGTCATTCGATCGCTCCTGTTTGTTTGTGCATCCTGCTAGTGCAACTAGCACAATAAGTATAAAGGAAAGTTTCTTCATTTTGTATCTGTGAGTGTTATCATCAAATTTTCTGCAACTGCTTTTGATAGAAATTGCTTAGGCCCATCATCTATTGAAATTGAAACCGAACCATCAAAGTCCATTCTTTCAAGCACACCGACGCGTGACCCGAGTTTGATGCCGAGAGAATCAAGATGTTGAAGTAGTAGGGTATCATCATTATTGACAGCAACTATGATTCCTCTAGTATTGATTGCAACTTCAGCTATTGAAGCTCGTCTGGTTTGTTTCATTATCCCGTCTTCATTTGGGATGGGATCACCATGAGGATCCATCGTAGGAAAACCTAAAAATTTGTCCAATCGCTTAATCAGACTGGGAGATTTTATGTGCTCAAGCTGCTCTGCAATTTCATGAACCTCGTCCCACTTGAAACCTAATTTGTCAACCAGAAATACTTCCCAGAGTCGGTGTTTCCTTACAATAGTAAGCGCGATCTTTTTGCCTTTAGTTAGTAGGGTAGCGCCTTTATATTTTTGATAGCCAATGAGATTTTTCTGTGCTAACCTTTTCACCATGTCATTGGCAGAAGCTGGTGTAGTATTCATACTTTCAGCCAGCGCATTTGTATTCACGCTTTCATTGCTTTCAGCAGATATGTGATAAATAGCCTTGAGGTAGTTTTCCTCGGTAAAACTTAGTTCTGAAGCCATGCCACAAAGCTAAATATTATTTAGATTAATCTAAAAATAAATTTAGAATATATCATTAACTAAATTATAATTAGTTAATAATCAGTATAATTATGATTCATTAATTAAACTATTAAGTGATTGTAATATTTTTTGAGACTCATATTCCCATGTTGCTTCTTCAGGATATTGGTTAGGAAATAAATCTTCAGTATTTGCAATGGATTTTAGGATATCATCACCACTAATATTTTTAAAATCGATAGGAATTGCCCCACCGAGCTTCTTTCCTAAACGGCACCACTGCGTGTTTTTCTGAACCAGATATGGAAGCCGATACCTGGAGTATTCGTAAAGTTTTGTGGGTACCTTATGCTTATTCACTTCAGATGGCATGTAGCCGATGATCCCAAGATTACATTGGTCAATTGCGTTTAGAATTTCTTCGTGTGGTATTGGTCTATCTGAAATGTTAAGCTCTAGTTGTGGAATCATTTTTTGCTGATTCTTCAACCAGCTTGACAAGGACTTATCATGTACCTGCCCAATAATATGGAGTTTACAATTTTGATTTTTTTTGATCAAATGGATAAATAAATCAACAGCTCGTTTTACTCCTCCATAATCCGATACCGTTCCACTATACAACATCTTGATAATTGAATAATCTCGTTCGGACATAGAATATTTGAAAGCCTTGTTTTCAATGATAAAATTCTTTTTGGAAGTAAAAGAAAGTTCGT
This sequence comes from Cytophagaceae bacterium, assembly GCA_006969745.1. GTDB lineage: Bacteria > Bacteroidota > Bacteroidia > Cytophagales > Cyclobacteriaceae > Ekhidna. The sequence continues at coordinate 128,164 of CP030886.1, read as the reverse complement.
CTACGTAGCATTTTTCAGCCAGCCAAAAGGTGTCAATGAAAAGTTGACTCAGATTTTCTTTCCACCTTACCAGCCAGGCAGCCAGCTTTTTCATAAAAGCTGGATTGATATGGATCAGATTCTTTTTATAGTTTTCCTGTACATCATAAACAACTTTACAACGCAAAAGAATTTTGCATAGAAGAGCGGTATTAATCAATTCGTGAGTTGTGATTATTAGAATGTCTGGCTTTAATCGTAGAACCTTAAAAAGAATTTGTTCTCTTATAAGTACACGTTTTAGCCAATTACTTCTCTTAATGGAAATGGGATGAAATCGGATGTTTTCATCAGATGATGGTTTTTTCCCTTTATTTCCTATGATATTAACTTCATATTTATTTGTTTTCGCTATTGATTGGGAGAGCTTCCAATAGGCACGTACATCGTCAACCGGCTTTAGCACAGATGCAATCACAATCTTTTTCTTCATATCACTGTAAATATTAAGTATTAGATGGAATTAAAAAACCTCATAGAGGAAGCTTGGGAAGATCGGTCACTTGTTGGCAAGAAGGATGTATCAGTTGCTATCAAGACAGTCATTGAAGAACTGGATAATGGAAAACGAAGGATAGCCGAGCCTTCCGGAGATGATTGGGTGGTCAATGAATGGCTCAAAAAGGCTGTAATACTCTATTTTCCATTAATGAAAATGCAATTGATTGAGGTTGGTCCATTCCAGTTTCATGATAAGATTAAACTTAAGTCGGGCTATGATCAGCTTGGTGTGCGAGTAGTGCCTCATGCCATTGCCAGATATGGTGCATTTATTCAGAAAAATACCATTCTAATGCCAAGTTATGTCAATATTGGAGCCTATGTTGATGAAGGGACGATGGTTGATACATGGGCTACCGTTGGGAGTTGTGCACAGATTGGTAAAAATGTTCATTTAAGTGGAGGAGTAGGGATTGGAGGAGTTTTAGAACCAGTACAAGCTGCGCCTGTAATTATTGAAGATAATGCTTTCATTGGCTCGCGTTGTATCGTCGTGGAAGGTGTTAGAATTGGAAAGGAAGCCGTATTAGGTGCAAATGTGGTTTTGACTGCCAGTTCGCGAATTATTGATGTCACTGGAGCGGAACCAAAAGAGTATAAAGGGTTTGTTCCACCAAGATCTGTTGTAATTCCGGGCTCTATGCCTAAAAAATTTGCTGCCGGAGAATACCAGGTTCCATGTGCGCTAATCATCGGACAGAGAAAAGAGAGTACCGATAAAAAGACTTCATTGAACGAAGCTTTAAGGGAAAACAGCGTTTCAGTTTAATTAATGGCATCTTAGTTGTAGTGATGGATAGAGTACCAACTTTTAAAGTCATGAAAACAATTGCATTGATATTCCTGGGACTGGTTACAAACGCTCAATCTCTTGTCGTGAAAGAAAAGCCTGTGAGTAAGGGCGAAGAGCTTCATTTTAAGCTATCCTATGGTTGGTTCACCATCGGTAGAGGTTCTTTTAAAATATCTGATGAATATGTGATACAAGATGGTAAAGAGTGTATAGAAATCAATGTACATGGGAGAACAGCCGGATTAGCAGGCGTATTTTCTAAAGTGGATGATAAATGGGGAGCAGTTATAGATAAAAACACCTTCCTTCCATACTATTCATACCGTGACCTCTCAGAAGGAGACTACGACCTTGATGAAAAAGTATATTTTGATTATGACTCGATGGAAGTAAGAGTCGAGAGCTCATCTGCCAGTGAGCCTGGTCCTCGTCCTACCAAGTATTTCGACCTTGAAGATGGCAACTACTTTGACATGATGGGAGGCTTAATGTATGCAAGAAGTATTGATTATAGGGGGTTACAAAAAGGGGATACCGTACAGCTAGAGGCTTTTTTCGATAAAAAATTCTATGACTTTAAGATGGTTTATCATGGAATAGAAATGACAAAAACCAAGGTCGGTGAAATCTATTGTCACAAGGTAGTTCCGGTTATGCAGAAGAATAACGTTTTCAAGGGAGAGAATGCTGTAAAATTCTGGATTTCAGCCGATGCTAACCGTCTTCCGCTTAAAGTTGCCGCTGATATGAACTTTGGGACAGCTTATTGTGAACTTACTGCGTATAAAAATGTAAAAAGCGGCATTGATTTTGAATAATCAATCTACTTTTGCCGACTTTATACAAACTACATGAAATACTTAGTAATAATTTTTATCGCGCTGTTTGCCTTTGGGTGCAACAATGAGGAATCGCTAAATGGAGATGATCTTTTTGACGATGGCGAATATCAGCAAGCGATTAATGCTTATACATCTTATCTGGAAACACATCCCGATCACAAGAAAAGCATTTATAATAGAGGACGCTCCTATGAGGAAGTAGGAGAAGTTGATAAAGCAATCGCTGACTTTAAGACGCTACTAGAAATCGATCCTAAATACATTAATGCATACTTGAGTTTGGCGAAGATTTCATACAACAACCACGATTACAATAAGGTCCTTATTTATACGGGTGACGCAATTGATTTGAATGAAAATAATGCGCAGGCACATTTTCTCGCTGGAAGAGCAGAGCATCAGCTTGGCTATTTCGAGCAAGCAATTGAGTCATACAATAATGCAATTACAATCAATAGAGATTTTGGTGAGGCATATCTTTATCGTGGTGCCGTTAAGGTAGGGCAGGAGAAAATGCGTTCTGCATGCGAAGATTTCCAATTTGCTAAATCTCTGGATGTGCCTGAGGCCGATAAAGCCATTAAGGACTATTGTAAATAAGGCTAGAATATAAATCCGGCAATTAAGTACAACACCACAGAAAGTCCTCCTGTAAATAGGGCATAGGGAAGCTGTGTTCGCACATGATCGATGTGGTCACACCCGGAAGCAACTGAGGCAATCAAAGTAGTATCTGAAATCGGGGAACAGTGATCACCAAAAACACCACCACCCAGTACTGCTGCAATTACCAGGTAAATATTAGCATCTACTGCAAAACTTAGAGGTACACCGATAGATATCATAATCGCAAAAGTTCCCCACGAGGTTCCTGTTGCAAAAGCAATAAAGCTGCTGATAATAAATATTAATGCAGGGGCAATCTCTGGAATTAGCCAGGAAGAAGTAACTCTTGAAACATAAATTCCTGTACCAAGCTCGTTACACAAGTTGCCAATTGCGAAAGCTAGAACCATCAAAACAGCCATTACAACCATGTCATTCATACCTTTGAAAGACTGATCGATGAAGGTTTTAATGCTGAGTATTTTCTGTGAGAAATACATAAAAGCGGCGACCAAAAATCCTGTAAAGCAAGCATTTAAAACAGCTTCAGATCCAGATCCATTGCTTATGCTGTTCCAGACTTTGTCTGAAAAAGAACCTTCAAGTGATGCGTCCCAACCTCCGTAGATTAGAAAGAGAGGCATGGTAAGCACCATTATAGCAATTGGAACTACCATATTTAGAGGAGATGAGGTTCTCTCATCTTCCGTAGGAAGCTCTTCAGTTATAGCTTTCTTCTGTTCTGAGATCTTTTTCATCTCGCCATATTCCTTACCGGAAAATGATAGCCAAAAAACAAATACGAGTGTCAGGATTGCGTAAAAGTTAAATGGGATTGAGTAGACAAGTGTCTGGAAGGGATCTAAAGATGGAAATGCGAGAAGTAGGCCCATCACATATGCTCCCCATGCATTGAGGGGAAATAAGACACATGAAGGAGCCGAACTAGAGTCCGCCAGATACGCGAGCTTCTCCCTGGGGATTTTATGTTTATCAAACAAAGGTCTAAATATTGTTCCAACCGTCAAGATGGAAATATTAGACTCAACAAAAATTAAGAAACCTGTAAGTGCCGAGGTAGCTTGTATTTTCCCCTTAAAATTTTTCTGACCTGAAAGCCTTTTTTGAACCCAATTTATAAATCCATTGATACCTCCCGAATACTTTATCAGTTGTATCATGGCGCCTATTATTAGGGTGAGAATAATTGTTCTTGTATTTCCTTTGCTTTGAAAGACATCTACAAAAGCAGTGATTGTGGAGAGAAACCCGTCAAAAAAATTACCACCTTGAATAATAAGATAGCCCACGAAGATTCCGAGCGAAAGTGAAAAGACTACCTGTTTGGTTTTTATTGCTAGCCCAATAGCTAGGAGTGGTGGTATCAGTGACCAAAAGCCGTAATCTGTCATTCAGGTGTCTTATTTTTTGTTGTCAATGGTTTTTAAAGATTCATCTATCTCTGCAGAAGATGCCCTGTATGGATAGCTTGTGAAAATATGTCCAACGGCTTTTTTAATTGCCTTCGAAGCCTTTTTTTCTTTCCTCTCTTGTCTTAGGTCAAAGCTTCCCTGCCAAACCAGTTTCTTACGTGAATCATATAATTCGACAAGTATAATTGATTCATAGATGGTTCGGGTATTTACTTGCGGCGCATAGTAAGGTCCTATTTGATTCGTGCTATTTTCTACCCGAGTGCTGGAGGTCACTTCATATCGTAGAGTTAAGTCAGGTGAAATATTGGAGATGATATAAGAACGTTTCGCCATTTCGTCATTTATAGACTTTCGTATCATATCAAATACAAGAGTGTTCTCTGGTGAAATATTTTTCGATTCTGCCTTTGTTGTCACCATTCTGTATGTTTCGAATTGACTAAAATTAGCCTTTGGATTAACGTAAGAAACTACTTTAGGACTGCAACTTGATGCAATTACAAAGGTGAGTAAAAGCCACTTTTTCATTGGAAGCTAATTTATCAATTTACTGTGAGTAATTGTGATTGAATAATAGTTTTAGAACTTCTAATTTCGTTAGAGATTCATGGTTCTTTGTGAAAATATGAATATTGATTCTTCAATTAATTCAAATGGTTAAATATTAGGTGGTGTATTATCAGTACTCATCGAAATAATTGATACTTTTCCTAGATAAGCATCATGTTTGAAGTGATTTATTAAAAACTGAAATGAATAAAGGAGCAATACTTTTTGCACTTATTGTCTTTGCTGCAAGCTCAATATTTGGACAGGTGACTCCAAAAATAGAGACAAATATTGCTGGTGTTTATCAAGGCAAGACCTTATTCATCCAAAATCCTTTTGACAAGGCCGATCGCAAGTTCTGCGTCGATAATATTTATATCAATGAAAAGTATGTCGATATTAATTATAAGCTAAGTGCCATAAAAATTGACTTTGAAGGCTATGATTTATTCACGCCCGTCAAAATAAGAATTGAACATAAGGATACGCTGTGTTCTCCAACAATCATCAACCCTGAAGCAATACTCTTCCACACCATTTTTCGCTTTGTGTCTGTTTCGCTTACAGATAGTGCATTGGTATGGAGCACCAAAGGGGAGACAGGGATAGGTGAGTTTGAAATTGAAAGACTTCAGAATGGCGTTTGGGTTGATCAGGAGGTTCGTCAAGGGTTGGGAAGGTATGAAGGAGCTGAGTATACGCATTACCCCAACCTGGAAGAGGGAGCAAATAAATACCGCATTAAATACAATTTCCCTCGAGGTTCAAGGGTTAAATATTTATTTTCATGGGAGGTGGAGTATGACCATTATCCTGAGCCAGTAGAATTCAAACCCAAATCTGCGAAAACCAAAGTTTATCTTTCTAGATCAACTCACTATGAAATCTATGATGCCGGCAGCACCCTGGTACTTGAAGGGCAGGGCAACGTAATAGACGTAACTGTTCTTAGACAAGGACAGTATGTCATCTATTTCAATGGTCGTGATCCAGGAACGTTTATAAAAGAATAGTTTTAGATCAGCTGAATTCCAAAAAACTTAAAGAGCACGGTAAGTATAAATACAGAAATCAATACGATTGGTGCAAAATAGCCAATTGCAAAATTGAGATATTTCTGAATAAATGATCCTTTGTATCCTGGGGCTCCATTGGAAAGTTCTTCATCAAGATTATGCTTTTTCCATATATGCGCAGCAAAGAAAGCTATAATACACCCACCTAAAGGTAGAATTGTATCGTTTGCCAAGGCTGCCACAAAAGATAGAAAATCAGTATCTGTACCGCCATCTTTGTATGTGGTAAAACTAGTACTGAAGAACTCTGAGTATCCATTACCTATCAGTGAAGGAATACCTATAATAAAAATGAACAAAGCGACAAGCCATGAAGCTCGTGTTCGCTTGATTTTCCATTCATCGACCACATAGGATATTGGAACTTCCAAAAGTGATACTGTAGAGGTAAGGGCTGCAAAACATAAAAGCACAAAGAATAATGTTCCGGTTGCTATTCCAAGTGTTCCTCCAATCTCACCAAAAATCTGAGGGAGAGTAACAAAAATAAGTCCCGGACCTCTTCCGGCACCTTCCATTGTACCGCCACTCATAAATCCTATTAGAGGAAAAATCATCAAACCGGCAAGAAAAGCAATGCCAACATCAGTCAGTGTAATGAATGCTGCAGAGCTAATAATATTATCTGATTTACCTACATAACTTCCATAGGTTATGAGTGCACCCATTCCTAATGAAAGAGAGAAAAAGGCTTGTCCCATGGCATTATAAACAACAGAAGGAGTGAGTTTGCTGAAATCAGGAATCAAGTAAAATTTCAATCCATCAATTGCATTGGGAAGTGTCATAACATACCCAACGATTATCAAAATCATAATAATTAGCGTAGGCATGAGCAACCGTGCTGCCTTTTCAATACCACCAGAAACGCCTTTGGATACTACGTAGGCAGTCACAGCCATGAAAACGAGCCCGTAGGCACCCACTTTAAATACATTCGTGATGTAGTCACCAAATTGATCTGCAATTCCGAAATTGCCAGCCACCATTTCAAAGATGTAGCCAAATGCCCAACCCGCTATCACATTATAAAATGACAGTATTAGGACGCCACTAAAAAGGCCTAGCTTGCCAACAAAATTCCATTTCTTATATCCTAAGGCATTAAATGCTCCTACAGGGTTTTTTTGCGTCTTTCTACCAATGGCAATTTCAGTTACCATAACTGGATAACAAAGAATAAAGCAGAAGATGAGGTAGATGATTACAAAAGCGGCACCTCCACCTTGACCTACTTCATAGGGAAACCCCCAAATATTACCAAGCCCCACAGCCGATCCGGCTGCAGCCAAAATGAAACCAAGTTTACTCGAAAAGTTACCGCGTGCGCTCATGAACTATATATAAGATTTTAGGTTAAAACGCCAAATATAGCAAAAGGAGGGTACCTGCAAAGAGCTATGTTATTAGTGGTTATATCAAATCTTCTCCGTCTACCTCAATTTCATATGGATAGTTGAAAAGATGATTGGATTTGATTGCCTCAGCGACCCTATTTGGTACCAGGGCTTCCCATCCGTCTTCATCTCTTTCTATCATGTCCAATACTTGATCTGATATGATATGAAGATTGTCTGTTTTAGCATCCGGAATGCTTAATATTTTATGGTTTTCAATAAAATAATAGAACAGGCTCTCCAGATGTCTGTCAGGTGTGAAGTCATTTCCATTCTTGATTTCACCAGTTGCAGAATCAATAATGGGATAAACAAACAACTTCACATTACTACCAAATAGCCTCGCAAATGACTCGAGTATGCCACCATCAAGGTTTTGATAGTATTTTTCATCAAAGATTTGTGTGAGGTTATTTAGGCCAATGATGATTCCTAAAGTTTTGTCCTTTATGAATTGTGATAGATAGCCAGCTAGCTTATAGTGTTCCTGATAATTGGATATCATTACATTCTGACCCAGCGAGCATAGTAAATCCACACGATCTAAATAATCTTGCTCATCAAGCTCACCACCGAAAGTAAGATCCTTGAGGGTAATCTCGACTACTGATACAATATCTTTCGTGTGACCAAGCTCTTTCTTAAATGCGCGCATTCCGGTAATCATCATGTCAACATTTACATGAGTAACAGGACGAAACCTGCCTCTCAATACAATCGCATTTTTTCTGTATATGATATCTGATGGAAGAATCACATTTTTATCGGGACCAAACATGGCCACTTTCGTCAAGCCATTCTTTACCAACTTCAAAGTCATCAAACGGTTGTCCACATGATGGAAATCCGGTCCGGAGATACTGAACATATCAATTTCCAATCGATCTTTGCGCACATTGTCCACCAGAGAATCAATGACCTCCTCCGGCGTATTGTAGGTATAGCACGAATGGATAAGATTGACACCAACGATGCCCAGAACCTGCTGCTGCCACTCTGCATCCCTGTCCTTAAGACTGACATGAATAATGCACTCATTTGGTTCCGAGTTGGAATGACGTTGAAAGCGAATCCCCATCCAACCATGACCAACGTTGCTTCGGTTATAGTTAATCACCTCCACAGTATTGGCGTATGCAAAAAATGTTGTCTTTTTAGCTCTTTTTGTAAGTCGCTGATCAAGGAGCGAATACTCTCTGTCTAACATTCGGAGAAGCTTCTCCTGTGAAACATAGCGGTCGCACTTACCATAGATGGCATCACTAAATGTCATGTCATACGCTGACATTGTCTTTGCGATGGTACCTGAGGCTGCTCCGGCTTTAAAAAAATATGCTGCTACTTCCTGTCCTCCACCAATTTCGGCAACTGTGCCGTAAATCCTTGTATCAAGATTAAGCTGTAAGGCTTTCTCCTTTGTGGTTAGTTTCTTATTGAATTCTTCCATTTGTGGATGCTATGCGTCCTTCACAAAGCTATTTTGAATTGTGTCCAAAACAAACTCTAAACAAAAAAAGCCGACCTCAAGGCCGGCTTTTATTCTCAACGTAAAAGAATTCTTATTAGTTGTAAAGTGAATAAGGGAATTTATTCTCCTTAATCATCACATCAGCAATAGCTTGTCTCAACTCCTTGGTGTTTACAGGATCCATCTTTGTGAATCTCTTCATTCCCATAAGCATCACACGAAGTTCGTCACCTTCAGCGAAGCATGCCACTGCTTCGTCTCCGGCGTTTTTAATTTTTCTTACAGCTTCATGCAAGTATAGTTTAGCCATATTCTGATACAACTTACTTCCCTCTTCTCCATATTTACTCATTAGCTTTTCAGTTCTGAGTAGGGTAGACTCTGCTACGTATACTTCGATCACCATATCAGCAAGACTCATTAGTACTTCTTGCTCATGATCAAGCTTCGGCCCAAATTTTTCTGCGGCTTTTCCAGCTGCCATCAAAACAGCTTTTTTCAGATTCTTAACGACTTCTTTTTCCTTAGCCAATGGAGCCGATAAATCAGGTGTGTCAAACGACGGAACACCAGTCAGTTCTTTTCCAACAGCCATCGCGGGACCTAAAAGATCGATTTCTCCTTTCATGGCTTTCTTGAACATCATTCCTACCAATAGCATTCTGTTAATCTCATTGGTGCCTTCATAGATTCGGGTAATTCTTGCATCTCTATAAGCTCTGGCCATTGGTGCTTCTTCAGAGAATCCCATACCACCGTATACCTGCACTCCTTCATCTACGCAATAGGTCAATACCTCTGATCCATGTATTTTGATCATTGCACACTCAATCGCGTATTGTTCTACCCCTTTTAATTTGGCATCACTAGGGCTTAATCCGTCTTCTTGAAGTTTGGCAATTAAGTTTTCTATGTCCTGACCTGCTCGATATGAAGCAGACTCTGTAGCGTAGGTACGAGTGGCCATGTTGGCCAATTTCTGCTTGATTGCTCCAAAACTTGAAATAGAAACTCCAAACTGCTTACGCTCATTAGCATACTGAGTAGACTTGGTCGCAACCTCTTTGCATCCGTTGATGCATCCTGCTCCAAGTTTTATTCTTCCTACATTCAAGACATTAACTGCTATTTTGAATCCATTTTCTCTCTCAGAAAGCAGGTTTTCCACTGGTACTTTTAAGTCATTGAAGAATACCTGTCTGGTAGAAGAACCTTTGATTCCAAGTTTTTTCTCTTCATCGTTCATTGTGATACCGTCCCAGGTACGCTCAGCTATGAAAGCGGAGAGCTTTTTGTCATCATCTATTTTGGCAAAAATGATCAGCAGATCAGCAAAACCAGCGTTGGAAATCCACATCTTTTGGCCATTAATGGTATAATGTTTTCCGTCTTCCGAAAGTTTGGCTTTGGTTTTTCCCGAGTTGGCATCCGAACCAGCATCTGGCTCAGTGAGGCAATAACATGCTTTCCATTCTCCACTTGCAAGCAGGGGAAGGTATTTTTTCTTTTGCTCTTCTGTACCGTAATAAAGGATTGGAAGGGTTCCAATTCCAGTGTGCGCTCCATAAGCTGTTGAGAATGAGCCGGAAGCAGCCATAATATCAGCGATTAGCATACCTGTGTTAAAGCTCATACCAAGTCCGCCGTATTCTTCAGGGACGTTTACACCTAGTAGACCCAACTCACCTGCCTTGTCCATTAATCCGGACATTACACCTTCTTCCATGTTCTCGATCTTTTCCGTGATAGGAGTGATTTCCATATCAATGAAATCCTGAGTGGCGGCAGCCATCATTTTTTGCTCTTCTGAAAATTCCTCTGGAATGAAGACATTTTCTGCTTCAGTTTCTTTTACTATAAATTCTCCACCTTTTAGTGTTTTATTTTCTATTGCTGCTTCCATTTTACGATATCTAAATTCTGGTTTTATTAATTAAAAATACTCTGCATGCATAACAAATATACGCATATTTACTCTGCATGCATAACAATTTATGAATTTTTTGAGCCTTCAATGCACTATTATTGCTCTTTGAAAATTGAATGACAGTTCAACCCTAAAAAATGACAGTTGAGTCATTATAAATTCATGCTTTGATCTGGTTGGTATCAACTTTGATTCAAACAAAAGCACTATGATGAATCGGATATTATTTATTTCATTACTCTTTACCACACATTGGATGTTTGCTCAAACGTCGTGCGAGTTAGTAGTAAAGGTTGAAAATATTAAGGAAGTAAAAGGCTCGCTTATGATCGCTATTTATGATCATGAAGATCATTTTCTTTCTGAACAAGTGATAATGAGCGATGATAAGGTGATTGAGTCTGATCAAGTTGAATTTTTATTCTCAGGTCTTGGGGAGGGTACCTACGCAATTTCTATTTTTCATGATGAAAATGATAATGGTAAGCTTGATTCCAATTTTATTGGCATCCCATCGGAACCTTATGCTTTTTCCAACAACGCCAAAGGGATGTTTGGTCCTCCCAGCTTTGATCAGTGCAAGTTTGAAGTTAAAGGAGGTGCTCAGAAAATAGTAATATCCTTATGAGCGATTATGCAAGAAAACAACTGATAGAATCCATATTAATCTATCTTTTTGGAGGCACAGTTAATCTGGTAGTCTTTTGTACCGGTTGCTTTGAAGAGCCTTTTTTTCTTTCAAGAAACTTTTATATCAGTTTTTCCTATAGCGGACTTGCCTGGGTGGCCTATTGGAAAGGTAGCGAATACCTGGTCGATTTATGGGATGAACGAATACCTTGGATAGAGGCGCCTGCAAAACGGTTTTTTATTAGCCTTATTTCCATTACTGTTTATGTTTTCCTTATTGTTTGGATTCTTGATTTGTTTTTTGACCTGGTGTTTTTTGATAAAACATTTTCAGAAGCGTTGGAAAGTTCAAATTCTGAATTTAGTACATCATTGATGGTAACACTGGTTATTAACATTTTTATGCATGGAAGGGGGTTTCTGATCGAATGGAGACAAGTTTCGATTGATATGGAAAAGTTGAAAACAGAGCAAATAGCTACTCAATATAACAGTCTCAAAAACCAGGTAAATCCTCATTTCCTTTTCAACTCATTGAATGCCCTTAGTTCGCTGGTGTATGATAATCAGGAAAAGGCTGTGGAGTTTATTCGAAAGCTATCTCAAGTGTATAGGTACGTTTTGGATTGTATGGATGACGAAGTTGTTTCATTTGGAAGAGAAATGGATTTTGTAAAAAATTTCATCTTTTTGCAAAAAATTAGATTCGGCGAAAACCTTAAAGTGGAAATTTCTGATAAAGAACCTAATCTTTTTGTACCTCCACTTGCAATCCAAATTCTTGTCGAAAATGCGATCAAACACAATGTTATAAGTGAAAAGGATCCATTGACTATTACCATAGATGTGATAGATGATATTTGCTCAATCAGAAATAACCTAAAAGAAAAGAAGGTAAAGGATTCAACAGGCGTGGGATTGGCAAATATTAAATCACGCTACCAGTACCTTTCTGATCGGGAGGTTGAGATAGTGAAAACAGAAGACTACTTTGAAGTTCGAATTCCATTGTTAAATATGAAGTAATGAGATTTATTATTATTGAAGATGAGCAACTTGCAGCAAAAAGGCTGAGAACTCTGATCGAAACACTTCGCCCAACTTATGAATTTGTGGCAAAATTTGATTCTGTAGAGTCTGCCTCCATCTCATTGCCGGCACTGGCTTACGATGTGCTTTTCATGGACATTCAACTGGCTGATGGTATTTCCTTTGATATATTCGATCAGATAAAAGTGGAAAAACCGATCATCTTTACAACCGCTTATGATGAGTTCGCTCTAAAGGCATTTAAGACCAACAGTGTTGACTATTTACTAAAACCTATTGCAGAAGAAGAACTCGGAACTGCCATTCAAAAACTGGAACAGAACTTTAGCAAGAAGGAGCGCGAATCTACTTCAATAGATTTGAGCGATTTAGTTAAGTCTATGCAACCTTCTGGAAAGGAAAGGTTTGTGGTAAAGGTTGGCGATCATCTAAAAACAGTGGAAACCTCTGATATTCAATTAGTTTACAGTCAGGATAAAGGAACATATTTGTTTTCAAATTCAGGAAAGCGTTTCCTAATAGATTACACATTGGATAAGGCTGAAGATTTATTGAGCAAGTCTGACTTTTTTAGGATTTCAAGAAAGTATATGATAAATCTCAATTATATAAAGGACATCATCGCATTCACTAATTCGAGGCTTGAAATAGTAGTAGAGCACTTTGATGAAGATCAAATTATTGTGGCTCGAGAGCGAGTAGGTGAGTTTAAAGCGTGGCTTGATAGATAAAAAGATACCACTGATCAAAATCATGATGCAATTGAGTCGTTTCTTAAGTACTTTTGTATATTGATTTTTACATTTTTTATTAAGAGTATATGTCTGTAGCTACTATGAGCCGCAAAGTTGTCAGATTTAAGAATAATCTACACGAAGAGTTTAATAAGACGCTTAATCAGCGCGTAAACCAGTATTTTAAGAATTCTAAATATGGGCGATATGCAAACCTTGAAATGGTAGTTAAAACCATCTTCATGTTTTGTTTGTATTTGGTACCATATTTCATGTTCCTTCTGGGAATAGTTCAAAACATTTGGGTTTTTTATTTGATGGCCTTCCTGATGGGATTGGGAAAGGCCGGAATCGGTCTTTCTGTAATGCATGATGCAAATCATGGTGCTTATTCAAAGAAAAAATGGGTAAACAATCTTGTAGGTTACTCGCTTAACCTTGTAGGTGCCAATGCGACAAACTGGAAGATTCAGCACAATGTGAAGCATCATACTTATACAAATGTGACTGGTATGGACGAAGACATTTCCCCGGCTGGCGGAGTTTTAAGGTTTGATCCTAATGCACCAGTAAAGCCACATCACAAATGGCAATATATTTATGCTTGGTTTTTGTACGGTTTGATGACGATGAGTTGGATACTAGTAAAAGACTGGAGTCAGTTGGCTGAGTATACCAGAGATGGTCATTTAAAAAAGCAAACCAAAAGCATAACAAGAGCATGGATTTGGTTAGCTGTTACTAAAATATTCTATTATTCTTATATCCTGGCACTTCCGCTTCTTTTCACCTCGTTACCTTGGTATCACATTTTGCTTGGATTTATTCTAATGCACTATGTAGCAGGGTTTAGTCTGGCATGTATTTTTCAGCCAGCACATGTGATGGAAGATCACTCTTTCGAAGATGTAGAAGGGAAGGATTTTGTTGAAGAAAACTGGGCAGTGCACCAATTAAAGACTACATGCAATTTTGCACAGAAAAATAAGATTTTGTCTTGGTTTGCCGGTGGTCTGAATTACCAAATAGAGCATCACCTGTTTCCAAACGTTTGTCATGTGCATCATAGAAAGATTGCAAAGATCGTAAGAAAGACAGCTGAGGAGTATAATATTCCTTACCGTTCATATCCGACCTTTAGATCTGCTTTACTTTCACATGGAAAAATGCTGCATGCTTTAGGTAGATAATACATGAAGACCTTATTAAGAGAAATTAAGAGCTGCACCGTATGTAGCTCTTTTTTTTTACATGAACCGAGACCTGTTGTCAGCATTTCAGATACCGCCAAACTACTAATAATTGGTCAAGCTCCTGGGAGGAAAGTGCACGAATCAGGTATTCCATGGGATGACGCAAGCGGGCGCAACCTGAGAGCGTGGTTGGGTATTTCAGATGATGTGTTTTATGATTCTTCGAAGGTTGCATTGGTTCCGATGGGATTTTGCTATCCGGGTAAGGGTAAGTCGGGAGACCTACCTCCAAGACCTGAATGTGCTCCTTTATGGCATGAGCGAGTATTAAATGAATGCAGGTCTATTGGATTAACCCTTCTTGTAGGTCAATATGCCCAGAACTATTATTTGAATACACGCTCCAAAGGGAAGCTTACCGATAATGTGAAATCCTATCACGAATTCTTGCCTGAATATCTTCCATTGCCACACCCTTCTCCGAGAAACAGAATTTGGATGAAGAAAAATCCATGGTTTGAACTGGACTTGCTACCCGCGTTAAATCAAAATGTGAAGAAGCTGAATATCGGCTGATCAGGCCTTTGACCCTAAGGAAGAATTTATAATTTACCCAAAAATGGGTATTGATATTGATGTAATTACCTAAGAGATTAGCTGTATAGAAATTACTAATATGAATATATCTATTATATCTACTTATAAGAATGACGCATCCGAAAAACGCTTTGTAGCAAAAAAAGTATCAAAGGTTTTATTAGAACTAGCAGAGCTGCATTTGAAATCACCTGACACAAGTCATTTAATTTCAGAAAATGGAGTTGAAAAACTTAGAAGAAAACTTTCTCAAGATTAAGTAAAAAGGGGGCTAAATTCAGCCCCCTTTTATATTAGCTTGGAAAATTCTCACTTTCCATTATTTCTTTTATTTGATCGGTATGTCGCTGTGTGTGCCCAGACATAAATAAAATTCCCTGATAGGTATCAATTAAACCGAAGGGGAATTGTAAGTAGTGATTCCTTAAGTCTTCATCGGTAGATTTTACAAACTTCATATTTGATTTCCTTCTTTCCTTGAAAGCTTTTACTGTACCTTGAAAGCCGCCAAAACTGTTTGTAGGCTCAAATTCTTTACGGGTTTTGACCTTTTGTTCACGACTGGTAATCAGTCCTATTATTTGTTCATCACTCATTGCTACTTCAGATCTTTTGGAAGGATCACTTTCTCCCTGAAGACCATTTTGAATCATCCCTATTAGATTCTTTTCAGAAATTGCAATGTGCTCTAGGCACTCCGCAATTGACCATGTATTTTCATCTGGCTTGAAGTTTACTTGACTGTCGCTTAGCCTGTTTACCAAAGAGGTAAGCTCATTCTGAGTTTTCTTCAAATGGTTAAGTGCTTTTTTTCTTTCTTCGCTGCTAATAGTGGTTTGTGCGACTGATGCCGCCATTAGCATGATTCCTGCTAAAGCTAAAAATGTCTTTTTCATAGTTTCAGTATTTAGTTTTTTCCAAAACGAATACTGATACTCGAATTGGACAATTAGATTATTTTTCTAAGTTAATAAGGTAACCAATAGAAAAATTGGATTGACTATCGAAGATGTAGGAGTAGGTAGGCTCAAGATATAGTGCGTTGTAGATCACATTTGCAGCTCTTAATTTTTCATTATCAACTGGATATTCGTTTGGCGGCTTTAGTACAAAATACCTTCTCTCACTTCGATCTATTTCTTCTTTTACAAACTCGTAGATCATTCCACCAAGCATAAAGCATAAGTTTCTATTCTTCTTTGGTATTTCCAGTATTGCATCTCTTACTTCTCTAAACACCGTGGTGTCCTGCACATCACCCAAAAAGTACTTAGAACCATGAATATCAATGCTTAGGGTATCACCTTTATCTATCCAGGATAATTTGGTGTTTCCTGATCCGATATCCACCAGAAATGATTCATCAGCGAACTCTCTGGGAATGGTTGCCATCAGCGCATATTGACCTTCGTCATTCGAGCTTATGTAATCAATGAAAAGATTTTGCTTCGAAAGTTCTTTTGAAAGCTCTTCAATAATGGTGGCTTTAACAGCACTTGAACTAGCAATTATGTGAATTTTACTTTTCTGTACTCCATATTCCAAAATTTCACTTCTAAATTCATATATCTTATTTAAGATGTCTGTGGTAGTATTTACACCATAAATGATATTACTTCTCCCGTAAGAAGATGCTTTGAGCGACCACCTGTTTTGAACATCTATTTCGGTTATAAAATAGTTTAGACCTAATGCGCCAAGCTCTATAACCGCATATAATTCACCATTAATCGGCGCTGGAGGTTGGTAGTCAAAATTTCTGGATACCTCAGTTGTGGATTTTATCTCTGGATTGGAATTGCTGCCAGAAGATTTGCTTTCATTGGAAGTGTTGCAGCTGAAAGCAAGAAGTAAAATGAAAAAGGCTTTGACTAAGGCTTTCATTCGGTTTTTCTGAGTTATGCTAGTTCTCGCAAATCTACAGGAACTACTTTAGATACGCCTTGTTCTTGCATGGTAACTCCATATATAACATCGGTACTAGCCATTGTTCGCTTATTATGTGTCACAATTATGAACTGTGATTCCTTTGAAAATTTACGAATAATCTCATTGAACTTGTCAATGTTGGCGTCATCCAATGGAGCATCTACCTCGTCGAAAATACAGAATGGTGCTGGTTTTAGAAGGTAAATCGAAAAGAGGAGAGAAGTAGCTGTAAGTGTTTTCTCACCACCCGAAAGTTGGTTGATTGTCAATGGTCTTTTTCCTTTTGGCTTAGCTATGATGTCAATTGAGCTTTCCAAAGGTTGGTCTGGATTGGTCAGAATAAGATCACAATCGTCTTCTTCTGTAAAGAGCGTTCTGAACACCTTGATGAAGTTTTCTTTTATATGCTGGAAAGCTTCCATGAACGTCTCCTTAGCCACTTCATCGATTTCACCTATGGTAGTTAATAAAGACTCCTTGGCATTGAGAAGGTCTTCTTTCTGATTTATAATGAAGGTGTGTCTTTCTTGGATTTCCTCGAACGCCTCCATCGCCATTGGGTTGATGGGCCCCATATTATCTAACCTATTGCGGAGCTTATCTACTTTGATCCTGAGTTCTTCTTCACTGAATTTTTTATAATCAGAGATATCTTCCTCTTTCACCTGCTCCAGGTTAATGTTGAACTCAACAGACAGGCGATCTTTTACTGAGTTCAAGCTTATCTTGGCATCATTAAGTTTATTTTGCCACTCCATGAGCGCATTGTCTATTCCCTCCCTGGTGCGCTGGGTTTCTCGCAGGTTTTTTTCTTCCTCATCGATAATAGCGCGCGCTTCGTAATATTCTTTTTCGGCTTCATTCACACCATTTTCCAACGCCTCTTTCTCATCATACATGCCAACAAGCTCATCATCACTTGCTGTACTCTTCTTTACGAGCTCATTTAGATTTGTGGTAGCGCCTTCGAGTTCTTCTTTATTTTGTTCAATTCGCGCCAAAGATGATTGATAGGATTCCTCTTTGAATGAAATTTCCTGAAGGATGCTGTTTAATTTATTCTGACGTTGGTGAAAAAGAACGTTCTCCTCGTTATAGGTTGTTGATTTAACATCTAACGCCTCTTGGAGTGTGCTTGCTTCTTCTTTCTTGGCTTCCAGGCTTTTTTCAAGCTCATCCAGCTCTTCTTTTTCTTTGTCTGCCTGCGGTTTTAATACTTCGAGAGCCTTTTCCAACTCAACAATTTGTTGCTGAATATCCTCTCTTCGATTCTTATTTGAGGTAAGAAGTTCAACAAATTGTTCTTGTTTGGTTTGAACCGAAACCTCAATTTCCTTGATTCTGGAAAGTTCCTCTTTTACTTCCTCTAGCTGAGCGGCTTTTGACGCTAATCGGAGTTCTTCTAATTGGGATTGAAATTTAGAAATCTTCTGTTCGGATGTCGATTGTTTTTTCTTAAGATCCTTTATTTCAATTTCTAGCTTTTCAAGGTTTTTTGCCCGACCGATTCTCTTTCCTTCAAACAGACCAATGGAGCCTCCGGAAATGCTGTATTTTCTGAAGGTGATTTTGCCTTCCTTATCCAGGACAATTGAATCACCTCCTGATATGTCTACGGGGTTGGGAGAGATGTAAACGTTCCACAACAAATACTTAATAAGATTCTCATATTTGGAATCATAATCTATCAAGTCTATAGCCGGGATGCTTCCATTAGGAGCATTTACCTTTTCTGAAGTATGATTTTTTAGGTGATCCAGAATAAAGAAGTTGGCTTTACCCCTTGTTGATTCACTTAATAAATTGACTGCTGTGAGAGCATCATCCTTTGAATCTACAATGTAGTAGTTCATGAACGGCTCGAGAAAGTTTTCTATCGTGACACGATATTCTTCCGGACAGCTTAGAATATCAGAGAGTAGGGGAGCGTCTTTCCATTGAGGATTCTTTTTCAAAAACTTGATTGCTTCTGGAAACCCCTCGAGGTTATCTACCAATGATTTAGTGAGGTTGAACTCATTCTGACGCGCATCTAATGAGCGATTGATTTGAGCCAACTCCTCTCGAGCGTTAGATAGTTGTTCCTCGGTATCTGCTATTTGTTCTTTTAAGCTATCTTCTGTAGATCTAAGCGTATCAAAAATGGCCTGCTTCTCATCTCTTTCTGCAGAGATCTCCGAAAGCCTGTTCTTGAACTCTTCCAGATTTGCACTCTTCTCACTAGAGTCTTCGCTTGTTTTGCTTAGTTCACCCAGCGTAGACTTGAGCTGAATGTCTTTTATTTCAATCTCTTTTGTAAGTTGAAATTGATGGTCTTTTTTCTCGGAGTAGTATGTGCTTAGCGAGTTTAGTTTTTCTTGTGCCTCGTTAGTGAGATTCTTCTGAGACTCGTAATCGTTTTTGAGTGTTTCTACTTTAGACAAGATAGAAGTCACATCTTTTTCAGCATCTCTAGCTTCATTTCGTAGACCTTCCAGTGAAACTGATGCACGCTCGCTGCTTTGTTTGTCCTGACTTATTTGTTCTTTAAGTGAATCAATTTTGTCATGTAAGAACTTTTGCCGTTCATTCTTAATTTTTTTGTCACTTTCATATTGCCTGATTGTACTTACATGTTCATTCAGTGTTTTTTGTCGAGATGAAAGTAGTTTCTCTTTTGATATAAGGTCAGCTTTAGCTTTTTCAATAGCCGCTTCCTTTTCATTTACTAAGGCATTTAACGCAAGCTTCTTATCATTTTCTTCCTGAATGTGTTGCTGGATGGTATCGAAATGTTCTTGCTGGTTGTTCATTGCTTTTTTAGCCAAAGCAATGCTAGAGTTTTTGTAATCCTCTTTAAGCTCGTAATACTTCTTAGCCTGAGAAGCTTGTCTTTCGAGCGATTTAAGATTCTTTTCTATTTCAAAAAGCAAATCTTCAACACGTTCCAGATCGGCATCTGTATCACTCAGTTTTTTAAGTGTTTCTTTTTTTCTGATCTTGAATTTGGAAATTCCGGCGGCCTCTTCAAAAAGAGCACGTCGTGAATTATCCTTATCATTCAGGATATCATCCACCATCTTCAACTCAATGATTGCGTAGCTATTGGATGCGATGCCCGTGTCAAGGAAAAGGTTAGTAATATCTTTTAAGCGACAAGTCACACCATTGAGCAAGTATTCGCTTTCACCTGAGCGATAGTAGCGCCGTGTAATTGTTACTTGAGAGTATTCAGTTGGAATGAGGTTTTTAGTATTGTTGAATGTAAGAGAGACTTCTGCAAGTTGGGTTGGTTTTCTGGCCTTTGTTCCATTAAAAATCACGTTCTCCATCTTGTCTGATCTGAGCACGCGGGATTTTTGTTCACCCAGTACCCATCTGATGGAATCAACTACATTTGACTTACCGCAACCATTCGGTCCTACAATGCCCGTAATGCCTTCATCGAAGTTGATTACAACTCGATCTGCAAAACTTTTGAAACCCTTTATTTCTAATTTAGTTAACTGCATGTAGGATACATTCGGTCTATCACGGTGAAACGGACAAAAATATAAGATTCGTTTGCAACTAGGTGTTTAGAAGTTGAAATTGTTTTAGTGATTTATCCACCTTTTTTCCCCATTAGACTGATTCAATCGCTGAGATCAACTATTCATGTAATTATTTAAATGATTAATCGAATGATTGAAGAGTATTTCAAATGTTAGTTGCATTATTGTAACCTGCACATAGCAAATGTGAGAATAACTTAACTTTTTAATAAAAGTCAATTATTTTTAATTAACATATACTGAAGGAAAATTCTTAATATGGAGAAACCCACCATTCTGTACGTAGACGATGATCAGTTCAACATTACACTTTTCGAATTCAATTTTAAAAATGAGTTTGAAATACTCAATGCTACGTCGGGTTCAGAAGCTCTAAGTCTGATTAAAGAGCATGACGAAATTGCTGCTATTGTCAGTGATGTACGGATGCCGGAAATGGATGGGATTGAGTTTATTACTAAAGTAAAGGAGACTAAGGCGAGCCTTCCATGTTTTTTACTTACAGGATATGGTGGAGCTCAGGAAGTCGTAGACGCAATAGATCAAAACCTCATTGTTGGATACTTTAGTAAGCCTTTTGATAAAGAAAATATCATTACCACTCTCAAGTCCACTATCAACGATTAATTCTCGCGATAGCTCAGATTTCATTCTTGTTTTTCTAACTTAGCTGCATGGACGATTTTAGTTTTTGGTGGTACATTATCGCTGCAGTAATTTATTTCCTTACACGGGGAAAGAAGAAAGAGCAACCCAATAAGCGTCCCGGCTCTGAAAATAACCCACCAGCTGCAAACCAACCAAAATCTTTTGAAGATCTTCTGAAAGAAATTACAGAAGGCAGACCTCAGGAAGAGCCAACTTTTGAGCAAGAACCAGTAGTGATCGACACTGAGGAATCAGAAAAAGAAAAACAGCGGCTGGAGGGTGAACGAAGGGTTTTTGCTGATGATGAGAGTCGCAGGGTTTACGAAGAATCGATAAAAATGGCTGAAGGAGCGGATCTTGAATTTGCACCGGACGAACACTTTCAAGAGCCTAGATTGTTCAAGGGCACCCGTGAAGAGGAAGAAGAAGAGGAATGGTCAATTGCAGATGAGATCCGAGATGGATTGAATTCAACTGAAGCAAAGAAAGCAGTCATTTACAGCGAAATACTTACCCGTAAATACTAATCCTTTTTGAGATTAAATGCGTGAGGTAACAGATCATTCATTTTGTGTTTGTTTGATGTCTTTGAGTTGCAAAAACTAAATACCTCAGGGTTACCAAATTCGTGAATTACTTGTCTACATGCTCCGCATGGTGGAGTTGGTGAAGGAGTAGGGGTATAGACAACCAAAGTTTCAATTTCAATTTGTCCTTCAGCATTTATTGCTTGCGCAATTGCATTTCGTTCAGCACAAATGGTAAGTCCATAAGATGCATTCTCGACGTTACATCCGGTATAGATATTTCCAGACTTTGTGAGAAGCGCACAACCTACTTTAAACTTACTATAGGGCGCATATGCGTGCAGGGCAGCTTTTTTGGCTTCTTCTTTTAGTTGTATCTCAGACATATGAGTTTGTTAATGAAATCTAAATTAAGCTTTTGATAAATCTGATACTACGTATTTTTTGTAGTTTGCAGTTCTTAACATTTAACAATTTATGAAATATTTATTGCTAGTATTAGTGGGAGTGATGCTGTTTGGCTGTACAACTCCGGCAACAAATCAAGTTGTGATCACTGAAAATGATGAAGCCATACTTAGAGAATTTAAAACTGTATTGTGGCCAAAAGCATATGGTGAGCAAGATACGGTCTTACTGGATCAATTGCTTCATGAGGATTTTCAGATGATAGATGATAATGGAGATACCTACACGAAAGCAGATGAGCTAGAATACATAGCTAACTATGGTCCGAGTTATGATGAGTTTAACTTTGAAATTATACGTCTGGATATTTTTGATAATGGGACGGCAGTTATTTCAGGAGAAGGTACGATGAAAGGAGTAGAGGCAGGCGAAGCTTATATCACGAAATACAAGTCCAGCAATATTTTAGTTAAAGTGGATGGCAAATGGAAAGCTATCAACAGCCACGTGAGTGGAGTAAAAGAGGAAAAATTTCCAATGGCACCTACAGAGTAAAATCTAACGGAAACAAAAAAAGCCCGCTATTTTAAGAATAGCGGGCTTTTTGTTTTTTGTTTTTAACTACCTCGTTGAAAGGTCTGTGTAATCTCTCTCATTCATACCAGTGTAAACCTGTCTTGGTCTTCCAATAGGTTCTCCATTCTCTCTCATTTCTTTCCACTGAGCAATCCATCCTGGAAGTCTTCCAAGTGCAAACATCACAGTAAACATATCTGTAGGAATACCAAGTGCTCTATAGATGATTCCAGAGTAGAAGTCCACGTTTGGATATAGCTTTCTTTCTACGAAATACTCGTCTCTAAGTGCCTCTTCTTCTAAACCTTTGGCGATATCCAATACAGGATCCACAACACCCAACTTCTCTAACACATCATCTGCAGCTTTCTTGATGATTCTAGCTCTTGGATCAAAATTCTTGTATACTCTGTGCCCAAAGCCCATCAATCTGAATGGATCGTCTTTGTCTTTGGCTTTTGCCATCCACTTCTTGGTGTCACCACCATCTGCTTTAATATTTTCAAGCATCTCTATTACTGCCTGGTTGGCTCCACCATGCAATGGACCCCATAGTGCATTAATACCTGCTGAGATCGATGCCCACAAACTGGCCTGACTTGAGCCTACTATTCTTACAGTGGAAGCTGAGCAGTTTTGCTCATGATCCGCATGGAGAATTAACAACTTGTCCAGTGCATTGGCTACCACAGGATCCACTTCATATTCTTCTGCAGGCAAAGCAAACATCATGTTAAGGAAGTTGCCACAGTAATCCATTTTGTTGCTAGGATAAATCACCGGGTGACCTACTTTTTTCTTGTATGCCCACGCTGCGAACGTTGGCATCTTGGCAAGAAGTCGGATGATGCCTAATTCTGTTTCTTCCTTAGACCGGTTAGGGTCAAGGCTGCTAGGGTAGAATGCAGTCTGTGCAGTAATTAACGAAGATAAAACGCCCATCGGATGTGCTGCTGAAGGGAATCCATCTAGAATTTTCTTGATGTCTTCATTGACAAGTGTGTGATGGGTGATGTCACCGGCAAATTTGTCGAAAGTAGCTTTGTTAGGAAGTTCACCATAAATCAGCAGGTAGGCTACTTCCAGAAAAGTTGAGTTGTCAGCTAATTGTTCAATTGGATAACCTCTGTAACGAAGTATCCCTTTCTCGCCATCGAGGAAGGTAATTGCACTTTCGCACGATCCTGTGTTTTTAAATCCTCTGTCGAGTGTGATTACACCGGATTGACCTCTAAATGAGCTTATATCGATTGCCGTTTCATTCTCAGTTCCTACGGTTACAGGCAACTCGTATGTTTTACCATCAACGATTATTTGAGCGGTTTTTGACATGTTATTTATTCTTCTTTGCTGACTTAAAAATTTCCACGAAATTAACGATTATAATCCAGATTTTGAAGGCTAGTTACCATTCAAAATCAGTGGTAGTCCTCCATCATTGCCTCCGATCACAATTACTTTTGAGTTGGGCGAGTTGGCAATATTCATTGTTGCCTCTATTCCTCTCATTTTTAACAATTCATCAGTCAAACTGCTATTTATGATCTTGTTGGCTGCAGCTTCTCCTTCAGCAGCAATTCGCTTTCTTTCTGCTTCACTTTTTTCACGGTCAAGTCGAAATTCATATGCTAATGCTTCTTGTTCCTGTTTAAGCTTATTTTCAATTGCCGTTTTTATTTGCTCAGGTAGCTTTATTGATCGAATCAATAAACTTTTCATTTCTACCTCATTTCCAGGCGAACCAAGTACCAACCTTGTTTCTTCTTTTATTGCGGCTTCTACCTCTGGCCTTTTGGTAGAATAGATTTCCTCAGCTGTGTAGCGCCCCATTACTTGTCGCACGGTGGAGCGAGCTTCAGGGATAACCAGTCGTTGGATATAATCACCTCTGAAGTTTTCCTGAATTGTACCTATTGCATCGTATTTTGGATGAAAACGTACAGTAACATCTACGCTTATACTTAATCCATTCTTATCGAGTACGTCCATTGTTTCTTCGATCTTACTTTCAGATACTTCATAGACGTATACATCGTTCCATGGTGCTTTTACATGCCATCCCGGACCTATGATGTTCTCTTTCTCGAGTGTTCCGCTCAGCGCTCTAAAAAGAACGGCTCTTTCTGAGGCTTCAATTCGATAAAAGATGCGGTTGAAAGCTGATAATAGGACGATAAATGCGATTATTCCTATGATCACGAATGGTAAATATTTTCTATTGTCCATGTTTATATGGTTTGGGTTGATTCAATTTTAACGTAAAGGTAACATTCTGGGACTGTACGCGGTTCAGTCTGCAGGCTTCAAAACGAGTTTATTTTCTGATTGTTTAATGTTGTTGTGATTCATTTCCATTTTTCTGAATTCACCATTTACAAACATCAACGCCTGATCGTCATAATATGGACTGAAATAATTACCGGACTGCCCTGTGGGAAGTATACTCCAACTGTTGTTTCGGATGTCAGCAAAGTCAACAATTCGCCTGGTTGAGGGTCCAAATAATATGGTTTGCTGCGGCACATCTTCATAGGTATATCCCATGTTGTTTAGCACTTCATTTGCTCCTGAGACTGAATATTTGCCAACATTTAGAAAGCCTATCACATCGCCCATTGCATGTTTGTGATTTAGCTGATGTGCATCACCCCATTTCCATTGGCTATAGTCCTGTCCCCAATTTTCTGTTAATGCTGCTATGGTTGTTTCAAAAGCATTTTGAATTATGACTGCACGGCTTTCACTTTCGGGTGTAGTTATATCATCCCACCAGGACGTGTTTTCATTTTTAATTAAATGTTCGGCCGAAACCTTATAAGTGTGTGTCTTCTTATAGATCGGCCATAATTCATCTCCGATTTCGTCTTTCATCGCTGCTTTAAGTACTTCATTAACCCACCTTTGAAAAATAAGTGGTCTGAAATCGTCTTTGTTGAAAGAACAATTCCATTTTAAAAGTGCTCTAAGCAAGTCACCCCTTTCGGTGTCTTTAATTGCGTGAAGCATAATTCCTTTTATTGCTTCATGCATCATTGATTTATCATCGAGCAACATTGCCTTCATACCTTCAACACTGACCTTGGAGGCCGGTTCTAAAATTTCAGCTATTCGCTGAGCTCGATCGTCCGGAAGGTAGTAGCCCGAATACAGTACTCCATTAACAGTATCTGGTTGATTATTGGCGCTATGAACGTATCCCCATGTTGGATTGATTGCATGAGGATTTTGACTGAAGGAGTACATTGAGTCTGGATCATTCAATCCGGTAGAACCATCGTAGAATGTTTTGCTTGTCTGCTCATCACGACGTTTGATTAGTTTGCCTACAGCCCACCATGCAATGTTTCCAGCTGAATCTCCATACATGATGTTGAGGCCTGGACCATGAATTTGAGATGCAGCTTGCTCCAACTGATTTATGTTTTTGGATTTGATGAAGCCATAGATAGATTCAATCATGTAGTTGGGGAAGTTAGATGTGACCCAATACATGCTGACAATTTCTGTCAAAGGCTCTTCTTGTATAATATCCGATACAATTGGACCGTGAACTGTAGATCGAATGTTGAATTTGACATTTTCCCCACCGTTTACCTTGATGATTTCTTCTGTCAGCGAAATATCTTTCCAATTTCCCTTGTGCATGTATTTCATTGAATCTTCTGAATGAATTTCCTCCACGTAAAAATCCATGTCGTCGTTTTCAAACATGGTCAGGCCTGTGGCTTGTTTTTCTGAATGCATGAGTAGGGGAAAGGGAGCTCCCGGAATGTGGTAGCCATAGTATTCATTTGCAGGTGAGATAAGGTGTGATTCATACCAAACCGAAGGCTGCGAAAAAGCGATGTGAGGGTCATTGGACAGAATGACTTCACCACTCTCTGTTTTTTCTCCTGAAAGAACCCAACTATTGCTTCCTATAAATTCAGGAACTCTCAGCTGATCAAGTATAGCAAGCGTTTGTTTAGCCTGATTGGCATATCTGCTATCGAATGATCGTAGAGTGGATTCGCCCTTGTAGTGATAAATGTTCAGGTCTTGTAAGTATACGGAATCCAGCTTCGCTGAAAGTTCAGTCAGCACCGGATCTGTGATATGGGCATTGGAAAAACTGAATGCCATGTACGTGAGGGTTTCAAATACATTCTGAACTTCAAAAGGCTCAATATCCAAACCGAGTATGGTATGCTCTAGTGGCTTAGGATTGTTTGCTATGTATTGATTGATTCCATCAATATATGCTTGGACTAATATTAGGCTCTCATGATCTCTTTGTAGGTAGGCCGTTGAAGATTCTTTGGCATATGAACCTAATCCCATGGTTCTGAGAAATTTATCCACTTTAATCATATCTGCCCCAAAAAGTTCGGAAAGACGTCCACTCCCCACGTGTCTCAGCAGGTCCATTTGCCAGAGCCGCTCTTTGGCATGAATATAACCTAGCGTTTTGTAGGCATCAATTTCATTTTTTGCATAAATGTGAGGAATGCCGTATTCTGTAAAAAACACCTCCATGCTTTCATTAAGTCCCGGCAATTGAATTTCGCCTGAATACGATGGTATAAGGGTTGATTTTATATAGAAAAAATACCCAACAACACCAATCAAAAGCAATAGGAGCAATACTCCAATAATTTTTAGAATCTTCATTGATATGATTTTAGCACAAAATAAAAAAGCCGCCTCAATTTGAGACGGCTTTCTGTGTTACTCTTCTTTTATTTCTTCATAGTCTTTAAAAGGAGAGGTGTCTAATTCTTCGACTGCTGACCTGAACTCCGGCCACTTTTCTGAGTAGTAGCCGTTCACCATTTCCATTGCATCGGAGAGGTCATCTTCAAACTTTTTGATGAGCTTGTTTTCTGTTGGTCCGGGTGCGTGAAGTGCATTACCAACATATCTGGATGCTCCAAAATAGGAATTGTTGACACTATTCGGTGTGCCACGAGTAATTCCCTGACGGTCATCTTCTTTGCCCACAAAGACATCCAACATACTATTCAATGTGTCTATGGTCGTCTTACATAGCTCTAATTGGTCCTTATAACCTTCCTTGTCTTTCTCTTTCAGATCACTCTGTACTCCTTTTGCTATGTCAATGCTCTCCTTTAACCTATCAACGGCTTTTACGCCCATTGCATATTTGGACTCAAGTGCTTTCAATGCATCGTATTGAGCTTTGATTGCTGCATCAGACATCTCGATTCTAGGGTCATATTTAACTTCTATTTCTGTAGAGTCCATTTTATCTCCGAAGGTGAACCTAACTTTATATGTACCAGGAAGTACCGTCACACCGCCACGTTCTCTATTTCCTCTGCGATCTCTGCGACTCATAAAATCGGTACCTTTTTCATCCATATACCAGAAGGTTCTGTGAATGCCATTCTCTTTTGGTGCTTTTGATTTTAGCGTTCGAATGACCTCATCACCTTTCATAATTTCGACAACAAGAGAATCATATGATACCTTTTCTTCCTTGTTTTCCTCCGCTTCTGGCGTATCATCTTTTTTCTTCTTTTTCCCTTTTTTGTTATCATCCATCTCTTCTTGCATCTTCTCCTCCGGTCGATTAATGGAATAGCTGAGCATGGCACCATACGGTCTGTTTTCTCCATTATATAGTGCATCTCCTCCAAATCTCGAACCTTTTGGTTGTTGGTTGGAGGCTACATAAGCTACTGGAGGATCGTAAACACTCAATACCTGATCAAGTGTTGATTTACCATTTTTAGCAATTTTTCTCAGCGGTCGAATATCATCCATCACCCAAATAGATCTTCCGAATGTGCCGATAACCAAGTCATGCTCTTCCGGGTGGATCACCAGGTCATAAGCGTTTGTTGTAGGGAAACCTTCTGTCCACTTAGTCCAGTTGGCTCCTGCGTCTATTGATACGTATAGTCCATCGTCTGTTCCAAGAAATAAAAGACGAGATTCTTCAGGGTCTTCTACGATCGCCAAAGCATAGCTGATGACGTCATTGCTATCTACTATTCGCTCCCAGGTTTGACCATAGTCTTTGGTTCTGTATGCGTAAGGGGTATAATTGAATCTTCTGTAGTCATTAGCTACTAACAATGCTTCACCTTGATTCTTATTAGAAGCTTTTATTTGTGTAATCCAAGTTCCTGCCGGAAGCCCTGGAAGATTTCTACTTACATTGGTCCATGTGTCACCTCCATTACGTGAGATTTGCACATTTCCATCATCTGTTCCGACCCAAAGTAGATCAGAGTTGAGTGGAGATGGTTCGATTACTATAATGGTGCAATAGTTTTCAGCACCTGTAGCATCCATTGTCAAGCCGCCACTTTCACCTTGTTTTTGTTTTTCGGGATCGTTGGTTGTCAAATCCGGTGAGATGATCTCCCAATTTTGAGCATTATCGGTGCTTTTGTGAACAAATTGACTACCAAAGTAAACCACTGAAGGATTCTGAGGATCTCGTGCCATTCCTACATTCCAGTTGAATCTAAGCTCGACATCTCCTTCAGGGTAGGTAGGCCTGATGGTTTCGTTGTAGCCTGTTTTTCTATCATAGATTGATGCGAATCCCTGCTGTGCTGTAGAGATACCATATCTACTATCTCGCGGATCTGGAAGTACATCGAATCCATCACCAAAAGATACTTCTTGCCAGTAATGGTTTCTAATACCCTGTGCTTTCCAAACATATGCCGGACCTGCCCAGGAGCCATTGTCTTGCATTCCTCCATATACATTGTAGGGAGTGTCATTGTCTACAGCGATGTGGTAGAATTGGCCAACTGGCAGATTAGATACAAATCTCCATGTTTCACCTCGATCTCTTGTGATATTCAATCCGCCATCATTTCCGTCCATCATGAAGTTTGGATCTTTCGGGTGGATGTACCACGCATGGTGATCCGGATGTACTCCGTTATCGACACCATAAGCACCCATGAGTTGAGAAAATGATTTTCCACCATCAACAGATACATTCACATAGGTGAAAATGCTGTACACCCGATTTTCATTTACCGGATCTACATAGATTTCAAAGTAGTAGAAAGGTCTGTTTCCAATGTCATTATTGTCGTTGATCTTCCTCCACTTGAAACCACCGTCATCGGAGCGATAGAGAGCGTTTTTCTTTGATTCAATGATTGCATATACAACGTTTGGCCTTGATGGAGCAATTGCAATACCCATTCTTCCAAGTTCACCTTTTGGGAGACCATCTTCTTCCGTACGCTGCTCCCAAGTTTCTCCACCATCGTGAGTTACATACAAGCCTGAACCAGGACCGCCTGACTTGAAGAACCATGGATCACGTTTGTGTTCCCACATTGCCGCTATCAATTTATTTGGATTGGTTGGATCCATTACAAGTTCAGCCGCACCAGTCCTAATATTTGTGAAAAGGATTCTGTTCCATGTTTTTCCACCATCTGTTGTTTTGTATACACCTCGTTCTTCATGTTCTCCCCATGGTGAGCCGATAGCTGCTACAAAGACTGTATTTGGATCGTCCGGATGAACAATAATTCTATGGATGTGACGAGTTTTTTCAAGCCCCATTTTTTTCCATGTCTTGCCACCATCCAGTGTGCGATAGATACCATCTCCGCCATTGAGAGAGTTTCTTGGGTTGCCTTCTCCTGTACCGACCCATACTACGGAGGGATTGGATTGCTGGATTGCAACGGCACCAATTGAGGCTGTAGACTGATCGGTGAAAATGGGTTCCCAGTCAATCCCTCCACTGGTCGATTTCCAAACACCTCCAGAAGCCGAACCTACATACATGATGTCAGGTTGATCAGTTACTACATCAATAGCTGTAACTCTCCCAGACATACCAGCAGGACCAATATTCCGAGGTGCCATGTTCTTAAATGCTTCCATGTCTAGCTTCTGAGCAACGGCTACCGAACTAAATGCGAGAAGCAATGTGAGTAATTTGTTCTTCATATCTTATAGGTTTCTGTTTATTAAGAGTCTCAGTAATTTATATAGGATAATGGAGATGAAAAGTGTGATAATTGATGAATGGTTGAAAGGAAAGATGGATGTTCGAAACAAGGTGCCTCTAACTCCGTTTATTTTAAACATGCGATTTTTCGCGACTATATTGATATGTCTTTTAGCAACTTTTTCAAGTGCTCAAGATCAGCCTCAAGCATATATCTTAAAAAGTATTTACTTCGGGGGAGGGAGTTATTTCATCGATGAATATCAAATTGAAGAGTTGAAGCAGCTGGTAGATTCGGTGAGAGATATTCGAGATTACACGATCACAATCCATAGTCATACCGATAACATAGGAGGAGCAGAATACAACGAATGGTTATCTGAAATGCGAGGTGACGCTGTTATTGAAAGACTTTTAGGATTGGATTTCAAATCCAATCAAATCGAAAAACGGGACTTTGGTCAATTCAATCCTGTGTATGATAACCGTACGTGGGAGGGTAGACGCAGAAATAGACGTGTCGATATTATTTTCTGGCCAGTCGTTATGTAGTCAATTTTTTGGAGGGTTAATCATTATATGCGCTCGATGTGTGCCCGGATCCATAATCCATGGTGCTCCCGGTGCAGGAGGACTTAAAGGCATTCCGGTACTTTCTTCTGTCGCATAGGGGATGTAAATAACATAACGTGTATACAGGTTGTCAATTTCTCCTGTTTTTTCATTTGGTTCTCCTGTTGTTACATAAAGTGTGGCCTTGTCCGGCATTTCAAGAGCTCCTGCTGCTACTTCTTCTTCGCGTTTATCAAAGACTTCTTTAGCATTTAATCCTTGTGCTTTCAATTCTCTTCCGCGAGTCATGAATGGTTCTAGACTTTTATGATAGGCAGCCACACTAAAGCCTTCTTTGACCGGATTGTCAGCAATACAGACAAAATCATTCGTTCCTTCTCTTAATATTACGATTTCGCCATCGGCATTGAAACCCATCACTGTCGCTTCGGCTCTTTGATGTTCGGGCGCTGCAAGCACACCTGTTTTAATTTGATAGTCTTTATCTGGCACTTCCTGACCGGTACAGCTCATCAACAGGACAAGAATAAGGGAGAGTGAGGTAAGGTTTTTCATGAATGCAGGTTTTTGAATCTGACTAAAGTTAGACGATTCCTGTCTGATTTCAATTATTTTGCGAGTATGAATTCACCTACTGAGATGGAACGATCGTTGCGCCACATTAAGATCATCATGATGATTTTTCTGGGGATTGCAGTATTGTACTTAATGCGCGAATTGTCCAACCTATTGATTCCGCTATTCTTCGCCTTATTCTTCGCAGTTCTCTTCCAGCCATTGGTTCATCTCTTTCAGCGGGTATTCTCCGTGAGCGTAAGTATAGCGTTGACGACTTTGGTAACTATGACGGTATTCTTCTTTATCGGCTTTGGCCTGTTCAATGTTATCCAGGCGCTTATTGAAAATGGTGATGCTATACTCGATAGCATTTCAAATGAATTGCGACCCTTTATTAACGATTATACCGTTTATTTCGGTGTTACGTTTCAACGAGGAGAATTGAGAGGGTTAGTTACTGACATGCTTCAGACAAGTCAATTTTGGACGGTGTCAGGCTCTTTTATAAATACGGTGAGTGGTAAGGCGGCAGAACTACTAATGACAATATTGTATTTTGCCGGATTGCTTGGTGCGATTACTCAGTATGATCAGACCATCAGTTACCTGATAGGTAGTTCCGGTAAGGACAATAAAAAATCGCTTGAGATTTTCAATAGAATCAAAGATTCGGTTGGTTCTTACATCAAGGTGAAAACACTTGTAAGTGTGATGACAGGCATAGCAATTGGACTTATTTGTTGGTTCTTCGGTATTGATTATGCTGTCTTGTGGGGTTTTCTGGCTTTGGTTCTCAATTACATTCCTTACATAGGTTCTTTGATAGCAATTATTCCTCCGTTGGTTTTGGGTATAATTGATTCAAGCTCGGTCTCGCAAGTCCTTGTCATCTTTTTCTGTCTTGAGGGTGTGCAACTGATTATGGGGAACGTGATAGAGCCTAAGTTGATGGGTGATTCCTTTTCTATGAATACGGTAGCCGTCCTTTTCGGATTCGTATTTTGGGCGTTCCTCTGGGGCACAGCAGGTATGCTTCTTGCAGTGCCATTGACGTTCTTATTCAAGGTTATACTTGAAAATATGTCGGATGCAGGTGTTGTCGTGCGACTAATGGAGAAGAAAGAACTTGTACAAAAGAAGGATTAGTTTACCTTAATCAAAAAGTAATTTTTCTTTCCTCGCTGAGCTAGCAAATACTTATCCTGCAATAGACTGAAATCAACTTCCTGATCTGGCGCTTCTACTTTGGTCTTGTTGATGCTTACACCGCCTCCTTGAATCATCTTTCTTGCTTCTCCTTTTGACTTGAAAATGATATTCTGAGTGATTTCGCTTAAGAATGTTGTTACATCGGTTCCGGATAAATCAGCCTTGGTCACCTCGGTTTGAGGCACTCCTTCGAAAACCTGGAGAAGCGTTTTTTCATCCAGACTTTCAAGGTCTTCAGTAGTAGATTTTCCAAAGAGGATAGCGCTCGCCTTGATAGCCGTTTCTAGATCGTCTTTCGAATGTACACGTTCTGTAATCTCTTCTGCCAATGAGCGCTGAAGTAATCTCTGATGTGGTGCTTCTCGATGCTCTGAGATCAGTGATTCTATTTCTTCTCGATCTTTTAGGCTGAAAATCTTAATGTATTTCTCTACATCTTCATCTGAAGAGTTGATCCAGTATTGGTAAAACTTATATGGAGATGTTTTTTCCGGGTCGAGCCAAATGTTTCCGCCCTCTGATTTGCCAAACTTAGATCCATCAGCTTTGGTAATCAATGGTGTAGTCATCGCAAAGGCTTCTCCTTGATCTTTTCTGCGAATGAGTTCCGTTCCTGTAACGATGTTGCCCCATTGATCTGAACCACCCAGTTGGAGTTTGGCATTTTTATTCTTCCACAAGTAATAGAAATCATATCCCTGCACAAGCTGATACGAAAACTCTGTGAATGAAAGACCAGTCTCCAAGCGCGATTTGACAGAATCTTTACCCATCATATAGTTTACCGTGATGTGCTTACCTACATCTCTGATAAACTCAAGGAAGCCGAATTCTTTAAACCAATCGTAGTTGTTTACCACTTCAGCAGCATTTTCACCTTCAAATGATAAAAAACTCTCCAGCTGATTTTTGACGCAGGAAAGATTGTGATTTAGTGTATTTTCATCGAGCAGGTTTCTTTCTGCAGACTTTCCCGAAGGATCGCCCACCATTCCGGTGGCACCTCCAACCAATGCAAGAGGTTTATGGCCACATCTTTGAAAATGAACCAATGTCATGATTTGGACCATATTGCCTATATGAAGGGAATCTGCAGTAGGATCAAATCCAATATATGCTGTGGTCATACCCTTATTCAACTCTTCTTGGGTGCCTGGCATCATATCATGCACCATTCCTCGCCATTTCAGCTCTTCAACAAAGTCTTTCATTGTGTTCGTTTAAGGCTGGCAAAAATAGATTGGATGTTGGTTCAGGTCAACATAATTCTAATCTATTATTCTATCTTAAGATTGCTTTTCTGAATAAAGTAGAAATTGATCCTCATTGAAGTGTTACTAAACTTATATTTGTTTAGGAATAAAAACTAAAAAAACAATACCGATGCGCATAGCAGTTTTGTCACGTAATCCAAAATTATATTCCACCCGAAGGCTTGTTGAAGCAGGCGAGGCTAAAGGCCATGAAATATTGGTTATCGATCATT
Source organism: Cytophagaceae bacterium (assembly GCA_006969745.1). Lineage (GTDB taxonomy): Bacteria > Bacteroidota > Bacteroidia > Cytophagales > Cyclobacteriaceae > Ekhidna. The sequence goes on along the minus strand of CP030886.1, from coordinate 93,940 downwards.
CCAGGTGCAATATTGAAATCGAGAAGAAAAAGCCGAAAGTGTACTATAAAGGGGAGCAGGTAACTGACGTACATGCAATTATCCCCAGAATTGGAGCATCGGTTACTTTTTTTGGTACTGCTGTTGTTCGACAGTTTGAAATGATGAATGTGTTCTCGACAACAGAATCTGTAGCACTCGTAAGATCCAGGGATAAGCTGAGAAGTCTTCAGATTTTGTCCAGAGCTGGATTAGGGCTGCCTAAAACGGTCTTCACCAATTATTCGAAAGATGTTGAAACACCCATTAAAGCTGTAGGCGGAGCTCCTTGTGTCATAAAGCTATTAGAAGGAACACAGGGATTAGGTGTAGTCTTAGCAGAAACTCAAAAGGCTGCTGAATCAGTTCTCGAGGCTTTCAATGGATTACAGGCTAGAGTAATCGTTCAAGAATTTATTAAAGAGGCAGGTGGTGCTGACGTGCGCGTATTTGTAATTGGAGATAGAGTAGTGGGTGCAATGAAGCGACAAGGTAAGGAAGGTGAATTCAGGTCTAACCTCCATAGGGGTGGTAGCGCGGAGATCATTGAGCTCTCGGATGCAGAAGAACGTGCTGCCTTAAAAGCAGCTAAGGCAATGGGCCTTGGAGTTGCTGGCGTGGATATGCTTCAGTCTGCCAAAGGCCCACTTATACTTGAAGTCAATTCATCGCCGGGTCTGGAGGGAATAGAGGCAGCAACCGGCAAGGACATTGCTGGCGAAATCATTAAATACATAGAAAGAAATGCAGAGTATGATGACTAATAAAATATTAATATTCAATAAGTTAGACTGCTTTACTTTGATTAAAGATTAAAGATTTTTAATTTTCTGCCCAAATCATTAAATTCATACCTATGCGGGCAATCTGGAAAGGACATATTCGATTCTCAATGGTTACAATCCCAATTAGGATTTATAATGCCATTGATACAGCTCAAAAGGTTCAATTCAACCTTTTATCAAAGGAAACCAATAACCCTGTTAAGTATGAAAAGCGGGATAAAGTAACAGGTGATGTCCTTCGTCAGGAAGATATTGTTAAAGGTTATCAATATGAGCCAGGCCAGTTCGTAATCATTGAACCGGAGGATTTTGAAAAAGTCAAACTTAAAAGCACCAAGGTAATCGAAATAGAAGGCTTTGTAGATGCAAAGGAAGTACATGAGACGCTTTATGATTCGCCCTATTTTGCCGGGCCAGACGGAGACGTAGCGAGTAAGACTTATGCATTATTGAGTCAGGCATTACGTGAATCTGGAAAAGTAGCGGTAGGTAAGGTCGTGTTACGAGATAGAGAAAGTGTAGTGTTGCTCACTCCTCACGAGCGTGGAATTATGATTTATAAGCTAAGGTATCCGAATGAGGTTCGAAGCATTAAAGATGTGCCGAATGTACGAATAGAAGAAGATGCCGATGAAGAGCAGCTTAAGCTGGCGAATATGCTGATCAAATCCATGACCAAAAAGTTTAAGAAAATTGAGCTTGAGGACAAATACAATGATGCGTTAAGAGATATGATCGATAACAAGATCCAAGGCAATGAGATCGTATCGTTTGTGGAAGAAGAGCCAGAAGTTGTAGACATTATGACTGCTCTCAAGGCCAGTATAGATCAAGCCAAAGAATCTAAGAAGCCGATGAAAAAGGCAGATAAGAAAGATAAAGAAGAAGCAAAAGAGGAGAAGCGAAAAGCAAGCTAAAATGACCAAGGTTGTTCAATTTCCGGTAAGCCCTCCGCAGAAACTAGGCCCACGAAAGGCCAGGAGGCGCAAGAAGCCAAATCTGGAAGATTTTGGACAACTCAATATGTTTGATCAATTGCCAGATAAAACGCCAATCGTTTCCTTACCAAAAGCAGGGTCATTTTTTGAGGAAGCACTTGAACTCGATGAGGCTGGTAAGCCGGAGGCAGAAAAGTATTACTTGCTTGCAATAGAAAACGACCAATCTGTCGAAGATTCTTATTGTAACCTTGGCATAATGAAATCAGGACAAGGGGATTTGACGAAAGCTATTGACTATTTAACTCAATGCTTGAAGAAGAATCCAAGGCATTTCGAAGCACATTATAACCTTGGAAATGTTTATTCTGATTTGGGCAACCTGGAACTTGCAAAAATTCACTATGAGCTTTCCACACAGATAGAGCCTGAATATCCAAACAGTTTTTATAATCTCGGACTAGTCCTTATTTCCATGAAAAGATATAAGGATGCCATCCAGAGCATTAATAAATTCGTAGAATTAGCTCCTAATACAGAGCACCAGGTAGCAAATGAACTCATAAAAACTTTAAACGCCATAGCCAAATGACCAGAGATAAACATCCCGTACTGAGTGAGCATTTCGAGCGATTGAAAGAGCTAATGCCTGATGTATATGCTAAGCATTTCAGAGAAGAAAAGGAGACAAAGAATCAAAAGCTATTTAGAATGCTGAAACACTCATTGGGAGTAATAGAGGCGGTTTATCTTCAAAACAGTGATGATTTTTCCCTTTCCAAAGCGGAGGAATACAGTAAGATTATAGCTGAGTTAAAAGAACTTGGTTATAGCTATTCCGGGCAACCTGAGCTAATGAATCTGGCCGCACAGTTTATGATTATGAAAGCGAAGAAGCCAATGGAAAAGGCAAAGGGTGGAATCCAGCAAAAGAAAGACGACCGAAAAGCAATGTGATTGAAAACGGAAGCCAATCTCCAATTTTCTTCGTAAATAGCTGATAAACTCAGGAGTGTGCTAATCAGCGTAATTATACCAACCTTAAACGAAGAAAAGTATATCAGCAGCCTGCTGAATTTTCTGATACATCATCCACAAAAGGATCAATTTGAGGTTATTGTTGTAGATGGCAACAGCCAGGATCAAACAGGAGAAATCGTTAAAAGCTATAATGTACCACTCTACTTTTCCAATCAGCGTTCACGTGCCCTTCAAATGAATGAGGGTGCAAAACATGCCACGGGAAGAGTCTTTTATTTTGTGCATGCTGACGTACAACTGATTTCAAGTTTTGTAGACGATATATCAGAGACTGTGAATGGGGGAATAGCAAGTGGTTGTTATAGATTCTGCTTCGACAGACCACCTAATCCACTGCTTCACATAAACGGATTCTTTACGCGATTTCCCTACAAATGGTGCAGAGGAGGTGATCAGACGCTTTTTATAACAAAAAAAGCTTTCGAAAAAATTGGAGGTTTTGATGGTCGCTATGTCATCATGGAAGATTATGATTTATTGGATCGCTTGGAAGAAGAAAACATTTCATTTAAGGTTCTTTCAAAGAGTGTTAAGGTTTCTGCCAGGAAATACGAGGCTAATTCATACCTGAAAGTGCAATTGGCCAACCTGAGAGCTATGAAGATGTATAAACGTGGTGACAGCCCGGAAGAAATAAAGAAATTCTATACGCGAGCACTTAATTGAAGTCTGAATCGGATCGCTTATTTTTAGGTAACTGAAAAAGTATGAGCGATATACCTGAAGATCAGATAGAAGGCTGGTTAAAGAAGCTTGAACGCGAAAGCTGGCAATTAGAATTACTTGTCTCCGCATTTACCATTTTCCTTTTGATAGGTGCAAATTCTCAGTTTGGAGAGTTCATTGTTGATTTACAGTATCAGTATAATCTTTCTGGAGCCATCTCCGTAGCTTATATCTTTCTCATTTTAATTCAAAAGTCAATCCTGGCCTTGACTATTTGCTTGGTTGTGCATTTGATGCTTCGAGGATTTTGGATTGGAGCAATAGGTCTAAGGTCAGTACAGTCGACCATTGATTTCAATAAACTCAATTACAATGAATTTTTTACCGAAAGGTTAAAAAATAAGGTAATTAGTCTCGATCGAATGGTGATCATGCTGGATGAAATATGCAGTGTAATCTTTGCTTTCTCATTTCTTATCATATCAATCTTACTGGCTTTTGGAATGTTCCTGACTTTCCTTGCTATCAGTGGTTTCATTCTCAGTACTGGTTTAAGTGCTCTTCCTTCAAGTACGATAAGCACCGTTTTGACAGTAATTCTGGCTTTTTCTTATGTCTTATTGATCATAGCCGGTTTCATCTACATGATCGATTACTTCACACTTGGTTTTTTTAAAAAGATCAGATGGTTTACGAAAATCTATTACCCAGTCTATCGGTTTTACAACATAATCACCTTGTCCGGCTTAAGCAGAAGTATCTATTATTATTTGATCAGTAAGTTTTCTAAAAAACGAATCAGAATTGTTTATGGACTTGTAGGCTTCACAGTGCTGTTCATGATCATGTTTTCATTCGATCAGTATCAATATTTTCCGAGCGGTTCAAATGCAGCGGTAGTGAGTGCAAATCATTATGATGACCTAAGACCAGATGACAGATATATCAATACTGTAAGTATAGAATCTAAATTTATAGATCGTCCTCATTTTCAATTATTCCTTAGGTATGATCCTTCTGACAACTCAATCATTGCAGGTCAATGTCCTGATTTTAAGCCATTGAAAGAGGATGGATTGAATTTGACGCTCAGATTGAAGGCCAAAGCAGGAAACTTGCAGATAACAGGTATTGACTATTCAAATGAAGATCAACAAAAGTTGATGCAGTGCCAGCAAGCCATTTATCAATTGAGCATAAACGATTCAATTTATACTTCCCTTAAATATCATTTTTATGAGCACCCTTCCAAGCAACAAAAGGGTTTACTGGTGACCATTCCAACCGACGGATTTAAGATAGGAGAAAATCAGTTGAATGTAAAAAAGATGTCGAGCGATTCTACAGGAGATTTTCAGGCTTATGCAAGTGTCCCATTCTGGTATAACCCTAACTAGCCTTAACTCTATTTAAGATCCAATTAGTTGTTTCTTCTGCTAGCCAGGACATTACATCTTCTTTTGATTTACCTGTTCTTTTAGGAACGTTAAACGAATGATCTCCATCTTCTAATACACTCATTTCTGCAGTCGATAATGTTTCAACCACCTCACCAATCATTTCAATATTGGCTAGTTTGTCTTTGGTACCTTGAAGAAATAGTTGTGGAATTTTGACATCCGTCAGATGTGCAGCACGATCTTTTGAATCTCTGCCAGGGGCATGAAGAGGGAAGCCATAGTATATAATCCCATCAACAGAGCTCATGTCATTCTCTGCTATTAAATGAGATCCCATTCGTCCACCATATGATTTGCCCGAAATGAAGATCGGGATGTTTGGAAAAGCTGATTCAATATGCTCAACCACAAGCTGCCATGTCTCAATATTTGATTTTGGCGAGCCCGGCGATTTTCTGCCTTGCTCCATGTATGGAAAATTGAAACGAACCACTGAGATACGTTTCTCAGAAAGTTTTTGTCCAAGACTGACCATAAAAGGGTGGTGCATACCTGCGCCCGCCCCATGAGCGAGAATCAATACTGCAATAGGATTGGTTGCATCCTCAGTTTCCAGGCTGATTTTTCCAAGTTTATCATTCAAGAATAACTCCATTGGGTAAATTTAGCCAATGGAATTAACTGTACTTGGTTGTGGAGATGCATTTGGAAATGGAGGAAGAAATAACACTTCATTTTTAGTAACAGAGGCCGGCGAACACGTTTTGATTGATTGTGGTGCCAGTACTTTAATAAGGCTTAAGTATGAAAAAATTGATCTGGAGGCAATTTCCACAATTGTAATATCCCACTTTCATGGTGACCACTATGGAGGAATACCTTTCATTCTAATAAGCAGCTTGTTTGAAAAACCGCGAAAAAATCCATTAACCATTGTTGGACCCGAAGGAGTGAAAAAACGCGTGTATGAATTGCAAGAAGCAATGTATATAGGAACAGCCGATCAACTTGATGAATTAGATTTGAAGTTCGTAGAGTATAAGCACGAAGAGAGTCTGAGTTTGGGAGATAAATCAATAAGTGTTTGGAAAGTAGAACATAGTCCGCCATCGCTTCCACATGGGATCCGTTTGGAATGGCATGGAAAGAAAATAGCTTTTTCAGGAGACACTTCCTGGACAGAAAATCTCCTTCCTCTTTCCAGAGGCACTGATCTCTTTATCTGTGAGTGCAACTTTCAAAAGGAGGTAAGCTTTGGCCACTTGAGTTACGAGGAATTACTGCGAAAGCATCAATTGTTTGAGACTAAATCGTTGTGGCTCAATCACATGGCTAACGAAGTTTTCGATGCTACTGATTTTAAGTTTAATCGATTGTATGACGGTCAAAAAATCAGGATATAGTGAATAAAAAAACGATTTGGTTCATCCCGGCAATTGGTATTGCTGTAGGTATATTCTTATTGTCGACCTTCTTGAAAATTCCATTTCAGGTAGAAGGAGTGTCCTCTCTGGACAAAATAGAGCATTGTTTTGCGTACTTTGTACTTATCCTTAGTTTCTTGATTGCCTATGAGAAAGCTGAAATGCTGACTCTCAGTAGATCCATTTATCTTCTGGTAATTATCTCTGCATATGGCTTTGGACTTGAGGTAGTGCAATACGTTTTCTTTTCTTATCGCTACTTTGAGTGGATTGATGCACTAGCGAATGTGCTTGGTGTTTTGATAGGGTTTTCTGTATTCAAATTGCTTAATCGTGGCTAGAAAGAAACTCTATTATATAATTCACAAACCCTACAAGATCTTAAGCCAATTTTCTAATGAGGGTAATAATGCAGGACTTGGCGAAGTGTTTAAGGATCTTCCTAAAGACGTTTATCCAGTCGGGAGACTTGATCTAGATAGTGAAGGGCTGCTTATTCTTACCAATGATAAAACACTTAACAATAGATTGCTTAATCCGAAGCATAACCATAAGCGCACTTATTGGGTTGAGGTTGATGGAGAACCTAACACTGAATCATTAGACAAATTAAGAAAGGGAGTAGAAATAAATATTAATGGGAAAACACACTCTACCAAGCCGGCAGAGGTGAGGATAGTCGTTCCTGAAGTAGTAGAAAGAAACCCTCCTGTGAATTATGTCAAGCACCCTCAAAGATCCTGGATGGAAATTTCATTGACAGAAGGTAAAAACAGACAAGTTCGGCGAATGACAGCTAAAGTTGGACATCCCACACTGCGACTAATAAGGGTGGCTATCGAAGGTTTGAGTCTGGAACCGCTTGTTTCTGGAGAAATCACTCAGATAAGTGAAAAGGCTATCTATAAAAAGCTAAATCTTCTTTAGTCTCCAATCAAGTGAATATTTACCACCTCCAAGCAAGTAAATGCTCACATAGCCTAAGAAATAGAGTAAAGGAAATTCTTTATTTCCCCATGGATCATTTGCGTGAATAATAAACGCTGCCACAAGCATGGTGACTGCTGGCAATATGGTTGCCAGGCGCGTTTTAAATCCTACAATAAGGAAGATAGGAGCGATGAATTCTGCGATAACTGCTAGTATCAATGTTGGAGCTTCACCCACACCAATAGGATTGGCAAAAGACATATCACCTGATATGAGCTGGTTGAATTTTCCCCAACCATGAGTGAGCATCATGCCACCGAAAGCAAGCCTCAAAACCAATGAAGCAAGATTGGAATGTACCATTAAATATTTGATTTTTTAATTTTTCGTGCGCGTTTGTAAACTCGTGGAGATCCAATCATTATTAGGATTGTATCCCAAACTCTAACCCAGGGTTTAGGTCTACTTTCGTCTTTTTCCTTTGATTCGAATAGCTTAATTATTTTCTTGAGTGTGTTGTCAAGCAATGCCAGGTATAAAACGATGGTCATAAACCAGATAAATGAAATATTGAAATAGAAAGTAGATATTTCCCAGCCAGCTAGTATTTTGATGGGTGCATAAAAGTGTGCACGCCCAATGTTAGAGTATGGTCTCATAAAAATTGGATCCTTCTTTTGGATCAATTGATCTTCACCACGGTACACCATGTCTAGGTGTGCACGATTCATAAGGAGATCAGCTAAAAACCCATTGTGATATTTTTTCTCAAGCTCTACGAAACCATCCTTGCCAAGCTCAGTGACAAGTCTTTGATAAAGTGCGTCGCGATTGGTCTGCGCCCGTAAATACTCTTCAGCAAAATGGTTCTTTGCGTAGAGCAAATACTCATCAAGTTTCTCAGCAATCGAAGTGCTATAATATTCGGCAGTGATCTGTTCTAAATATGGAAATGCACGCAATCCATGCAAATCAGAAAGATTTTCAACTTCATTTCTTAGGATATTAAAATGTCGGATTTTATCACTCCAGTCTGCACTATCCCGAACAATCTCTCGATTGATGGTAAATAATTCTGGTACCATGAACGATCGATAAACAGAATTTTTACTAATGTCTTTATTCACTTCGAAGAAGTGCTTTTCATAATCGTTGTAGCGAAACTGAGCTACAGCAAGTGCTTCATATGCCCACCTGGAAGCCATCATGTCACCCACAATAGGGACATTCTTTTGATTGTTGATGGAGTGGTGCAATTCATCAAACTTGATCATTGCACCTCCTAACAAGAGTTGAGGAACCAAAATGAATGGAATAAGGATGTAAATATTTATTACGGAGTTGAGTGCCGACGAAATATTCAGTCCAATCAAATTGGCGAAACAGGAGACGGTAAACAAAACAGCCCAGTAATAGAGCGTCATTCCATGTATTTCAAGAATGTAATTCCCGATAAGGGTAAATGATAGTGTTTGAATGGCAGATAAAATAAATAAGTAAACAACCTTAGAATTGATGTAGCTAAGCCTGGAGAGATTTAGAAATGACTCTCGTTCAAGTATCTGTCGGTCTTTATATATCTCTTGAGCGCTGACTGTTAATCCCATGAATAGCGACACCACTATAGACATAAACAGATATACAGGCAGATTGATGTTTTCTGAAAATGCGTAAACCTTTTCCGGAGAATATTTGGAGAAATAACCTAGAATAAAGGCCAGAAGTGGTGCTTCGAGCAAGTTGATCAATACATATTGTCTATTGGATATCTTGGAAAGTAAATTTCTGATGCTAAAAATCTTAAATTGATTCCAGCTGTCGGGAATCCTAAAATTGGTAGGAGGGAGCACTGAGTCATACTTAAGCCTTACCAACTTTGGAAGAATATTTTCTTTATACTTAGAATACCAGACAGATGGATTGACGCGTCTTCTTTTTGTAGACCTTCCTCGCTCATCTATTTCCCTGGCTTCAATAATCTGAAGGATTTGTTCAGGAATTACATTACCACACCTTGGACATTCGCTTTCTGCCGCATTCACTTGTGTATTCATCGTTTTGAAGTACACTACTGCATCGATTGGATTGCCGTTGTAGATAGGGTAACCACCCTTGTCGAGAATCCAAAGTCTATCAAATAACTTGAAAATCTCCGATGAAGGTTGGTGTATGATAGCTACGACCAGTTTCCCTTTTCGAGTCAAATCCTTCAGCAGCATCATCATCTTCTCCGAGTCCATTGAAGAAAGACCTGAGGTTGGTTCGTCTACGAAAAGTACCGACGGCTCACGCATCAGTTCTAACGCGATATTTAGTCGCTTTCTCTGGCCACCGGAGATTGTTTTGTTTAATGGGTCACCAACTTTCAAATCTTTGATATCCTCCAGGTCCAGATCGTCTAAAACTTTATGTACAGTTTTGTCAATTAAATCTTCTGAGAAATCACTGAAGCAGGTTTTAGCATTAAAATAAAGGTTTTGATAGACTGTTAGCTCTTCAAAGAGGAGGTCATCTTGAGGGACATATCCAATGACTCCTTCGGTTGATGCTTGCTCCAAGGAAAATCCATTGATGTGAAGTCTTCCTCCATTTAATCTTAATTTCCCGTTCAAGATATTCATCAAAGTGGTTTTACCGGTTCCGGATCCACCCATGATGCCAATTAACCTGCCTGAGTCTTCAGAAAATGAAAATGGCTTAAGACCATTACTACTATTTCTAAACTTAAATTCTACATTATCACCGGCCAGTACCACTCTGGTGCTGGATTGATCCTGAATGAATTGTTTAGTAATCTCAGATTCGTAAATCGATGAAATATTCGGACCTTTTATAATAGATCCTGGTTTTAGAATATATGATTTTGCCGGGATCACCTTGATGCCTTCAAGAAATAGATTCAAAGGACCATCATATCGAAATACGAAAGTCTCTACGCTCCTTAGATACAACACAGTGATTTTGCCAAATAGGTTTTGGACAAATAAGTGCCTCTCCTGATTGGTGTTTTTCTTCTTGCGAATAATCCAGGCCATTTCCTCAGGCCATTCGGTCTGCTTATTATCAATAATTAGAATTCGTTCTTTATTGATTTCTTTTTCGTCTGGCTTGAGTATAAAATTCTTGAGATTAACAACGTCCTCCTGATCGAGATTGAAGTTTAATGCAACCAGGGCAGCAAATTCTTCTTCTTTGGCTGTAACTTTTTCATCTGCCCTGATCAGTTCAACCAGTTGCATGAAAACAATAAGACGCTCCGATCTTAGGAGCTCCTTGTTTAGTTGATTGCAAATCTTTGCAATCTGCAGAATGCTCGTACTATCAATACTTATGCCCTCACTATCTTTTGCGGTAGGTTGATCTTTATAAAAATTGAGGTAATCATAAAAAAGCTTTATGTACTCAGCGGTTAGTGTTTCGTTGTTAAGGTTTTTCTGAAGATACGGACGAATAACCAACTCTCCAGAATCAACCACACCAGTATCTTCTTTAGCGCTTTCAATGATAGCAAAGAGATGAACAAGTGCATTAATTATGGATTCGGTCATAGGATCTTTAGGTAATAAAAAAGCCCCAACTTAGTTGAGGCTCTAAAAATATCATTTCGTTAATGATTATCCAACGATGTGATCTCTCATCTCTTTAACACTGTTGGCAATATCTGAGAATTGACCATCTGTCATCTCCACACCTTCACCTAACTGATCGTATGTAAGGTTGATGAATCTTAGGTTAGGTAAAACTTTGCTCACATTTTCATCATCTTGATGGTTCTCCATCAGTTCGACCAATTTCACAACTTGGGATTTTTGATTTGCTAAAACAGCCATCAACTCACCTTTATTCTCGCTCATCTTTACAAGTTCACATGTTATGTGAAGGCCCTCAATTACACTTCCTGCTATCACTAGAATAGAAGTCTTTTCTTCACCATTTTGATTCAGATAATTGTAGGTGTCATAAAACGATTCAGTCACAATGAAGATCAATGAATCAACGTTGTCCATGTTGTTTTCGATTCGTTGAGCCATGGAACTGTTAAATGCAGATGTAATATTCAAGTCATCAATTAGCTTCTTGGAAACATCTAAATAATCAATCGTTTCTTGTGTTTTATCAAATGTTGCGGCATAGCTTAAATCAGCTCCATATACTCCCAAATTGGCCGCTTTTTGCCATGTAGCTACATACTGATCGACTTTAGAGGGGTCATTCACAATATTGGACGAATAGGATGTGTTGGCATTTCCAAGCATCTGAGAAACTTCAAATGCAGTTGGAAGCGGGTATGTAAATTCCTTTTCAACAAAACTTTCAATTTCTTCTTTTTTCTCGGCGGTGTTTTCTTCGGAAGCCTTACTTCCACCGCTGCATGAGATGAGAAAGAAAGCTCCAACTAAAACTGAAAGGTTTAAAATATTCTTTTTCATGAGATTGGTATGTTTATCAGTCAATTCAAATTCAAGATTAATCTTTTAATTACTTTGATCAAACACTTATCGTGCCTAATTACGCTTAAATGCTTTATTTCAGGCCAAATTTAGAAGCATGCCAAGCTCTTTCATGTAAATAGTAGAACAACATCTTTAGGAAGATTTCTACAAATGCTATTCCTGAAGCCTTTTCCATTGCGTTAGGATCTTCCCTGAAAATAAAAAATGCAATTAAAAATGTGGTTAGTGAAGCAGTAAATCTCCATGTAAGTGTTTTATACAAATGCCTAATATTGCTTTTCATGTTCACTCGATAATTGAACCATATTCGCTCATGATAGTAGTAAATAATCATTTTTAATACGGTCTCGATTGCAGCAACCCAGGTAGCTTTCGAAGTAGCATTCGGGTCTTCTCTAAAAAAAATCAGTGTGAGAATGAACGTTGTTCCTGTCGCAATAATTCTCCAGGTTATGGTCTTGGCTATATGTCTTTTTTTGCTATTCATTGGTATTAAAAGAGGGCAAAAATATACCCGAAACGATAGATCGACTGTATTTTCCTTTCAAAAGCTGAGATAATTGCTAATTAAGGAAAAGAATCTCTGAGGATACCGTAGCTTTGCACCTCATAATAATAAGAGCTCTTTGAACAATTTTGAAAAACTAGGACTTTCACAGTCAATTGTTGAAGTCTTGGAAAAAATGGGTTTTACTGACCCGACTCCTGTACAGCAACAATCAATTCCCTTACTTCTTACTGAAAACCCAACCGATTTTATAGGGTTGGCACAAACCGGAACCGGCAAAACTGCTGCATTTGGTTTGCCACTTATTGATCTACTTCAGTCTGATAACGAACACACACAGGCATTAATAATGGCTCCAACAAGGGAGTTGGGCCAGCAAACTGCTAAGCAGCTAAAGGATTTCGCGAAAAGCAAATCACGCCTCAATGTAGAAGTAGTGTATGGTGGTGCTGCTATCGTAAATCAAATAAAAGCACTGAGGAGGCCTACCCAGATAGTAGTTGCAACTCCAGGACGTTTGTTAGATCTTATCAAACGTAAAGCAGTAAAATTAGACCAGGTCAAATATGTAGTTCTGGATGAGGCTGATGAAATGCTCAATATGGGATTTCAAGAAGCTATAGATGAAATTTTATCCTATACACCTGATGAAAGAGTGACATGGCTTTTTTCAGCAACAATGCCTTCTGAAATAAGAAGAATTGTTAAAAAATATATGTCTAATCCGAAGGAGGTGTCAGTAAATACTTCTGAAAAGAGCAATAAAGACATCTCACATAAGTACGTTGTTACGAAGGTGAGCAATAAGCTCCCGGCAATTAAACGGTTTCTTGACCGGGAACCCGACATGAGAGGCATTATGTTTTGTCGCACAAAAAGGGAGACCCAGGAAATTGCAGATAATCTTAGCCAGAAGGGATATGGAGTTGAAGCCTTGCATGGGGATCTTTCCCAATCTCAGCGAGATGCTGTCATGAAAAGGTTTAAAGCCAAGTCCATGCAACTACTAGTGGCAACTGACGTGGCAGCCAGAGGAATAGATGTTAATGATTTGACCTACGTTATTCATCACACACTTCCAGACCAACTCGAAAGCTACACTCATAGAAGTGGTAGAACCGGAAGAGCAGGCAACAAAGGAGTTTCATTAGCCTTAATTAATCCAAGAGAGTCTCGAAAAATAAGTGAGCTCGAACGAAAAATTAATGTCACGTTTGAGCGTGTAGAAGTGCCAAGTGTAGATGAAATGCAGACATCACGTGTTGGTAATTGGGCTGACCAACTTGCCACCACCAAAATAGATGATGCAGCAGCTCAACTTTTAGAAGAGGTGAAGGATAAATTTGTTTCGCTGGATAAAGACGACATTCTAAAGAAACTAATTAGTCTGCAACTAAACCAATTGACAGTTGAATCTGGAGAAGACGCTAATCTGAACGAACTAGCAGGATCGCCTTCCGGAAAAACAAATAATAGTAACTACAGAAAGTTTTTTATAAATCTAGGTTCTGTTGACGGATTCATCAAAGGAGATATGGTGCATCTGCTTTCTGATTTGTCCGGTTTAGATAAGAAACATTTTGGAACTGTCAAGCTTCTAAATAATCGATCATATTTTGAAGTAGACAAAGCTTTCGAAAGCGATTTCAGTGCAAAATTTGAAGGGGTAGAATTTGAAGGAAGAGCTGTACGGGTTCATCCGGACAACGGTGGTTCTAATGAGCGTGACAGGTCATCAGGTCACCACAAGAAAAAATTTAAAAATCGTCGTCCCGGCGATAGAAGAGATGGTCGAAAATCAGGTAGGAGAAAAAGAAGATAGTGAAATTTGACTAACTTCGAGTTCTCGAATAGGAGCAATTCTATTTTGTTTAAATCATAAAATCAATACATGTCCAGTTCACAGAACAAATTCATTAAGAATCAGAAGGAGAAGCGGAAGCAGCAAAAAAAGAAGGAAAAAGAGGAGCGTAAGAAGGAGCGTCAGGAAAACAATGCAAAAGGTGGAGATTTGAATGACATGATTGCATACGTTGATGAATTCGGAAATATTGTTGATGAGAAGCCGGAAGAAAAGCCTGAAAAAAAATCAGATAAGAAAGATTAGTAAAGACAAATTACTAATATAGCCCTCATCATTTTACTGAGTTGTATTTAGGTAAATTCCATTCTAATTTAGTTTCTTAGATCACTCATATTTACATTACTACCGAGTGATGGCGTTAGGAAAAAACCTTACAAATAAAACCGCAAAAGAAAAGGCTCCTTCAGTAAAGGAGACTGTATCTGATATTGAGGTTTCTGAGATCCCTGAAGTAGCCGGTGAAGACGATGAAAACCAATCTGAGTCGTTTCATCATTTCTGTGTCTTTAAATCCAAAGGAGAAGAATATGCCATTGCAATAAACCTGGTAAAGGAGGTGGTTCCTTTTCCAAAGACTTCCCCCATTTCTCAGATGCCGGCATATCTTATCGGTATGGCCAACGTAAGAGGTAATATTTACGGGGTTTTAGATTTAGGTCTGTTCTTCAATAATCAATCCGAACAATCACTGGAGAAAAAATATTTACTCGTATTGGAGCACGAAACATACCAAATGGCTATTGCAATTCCGGACGTACCCGATACTCTGATGGTTTCAGAAAAAATGATAGAAGAGCTATCTGCTTCGAGAATGAAATCAGCAATAGGTCAGAAATACCTAAAAGGAATTATAAAAAAAGATCGACGTATGATCATCCTATTTGATATATTAGGTATGATTTCCAGCGATAAATTCACCCAAACAAACTAAGTGTTGCATTTACAAAGAAGCTAACTACAACTAAAATGCTTAAGAATTTTACGATCCGGAGAAAAATGATGCTGTTCATCCTTGGGTTGACTGTCATAATCTACATAATCACTTTAGGGTACATAAGTTATAACCTCCGCCTAAATGCAATATCTGAGGCCGAAAAATTAGCCGATTCATATGCAGGCCAAAAAGCAAGCACTATTAAGGCCATTATTGACGAAGATCTATCAGTAGCTCGAGTAATGGCTCAAGCTGTTGAGGAATATACCTATATGCCCGACGAGCAGCGAAACGAGCTGAGAAAAACCTTTCTTGAAAAAGTACTCAGACAATATCCAAAGTATGATGCCACTTGGATGAGCTGGCAGCTAGAATTCATTGATCCTAATTGGGATAAAAGTTACGGACGAGAGAGATTCAATTCGTACATGGACGGAAATGAGGTGAAGTCATCTTTGGAGTTGGCCGAGCTGGATGGAAGAAAGGCCAGCGCAATATATGAGCAATTCAAGGCAGACAGAAACGTAAAAGAGTTGCTTAGTGAGCCTTATTGGTACCTGGATTATGACTATTCTTCCAATACACGAGATTCGCTTTTGGGAATTTCTCCAACAGTACGTCTAGAGGTTGACGGGAGATTTGCTGGCGTCATTGGAACAGATATGTCGGTAGACGATTTTCAAGCAGTAGCAAAAGTTGACTTCTACAAGAATGCATATGCGCTACTTGTTTCTAATGGTGGGGTTATCACCGCGCATGCCGATCCTGGTCTGTTTAATCAACCGGTAGACACAATAGGTGTGATAAAAAGCAGTCCTTTCGATGTGCTTGCTAAAATTCGATCCGGCGAAGCTTTTTCCTATAGCGCTTACGATGATTCAATGGACGATGAGGTTTATGTATCATTCGCTCCAATCGCTGTGGGAAGATCGGGTAATTTTTGGTCTGCAGTTATCGTCGTGCCTGTTTCCGAAATAACAGAAGATTTTTATGCCACCTTTAATCTGACGATACTGATTGGACTAGTTGGTTTGATCCTTCTTACCTATACCATCTGGAAGCTGGCCAATCGAATTACTGATTCATTGGATGAATCTAACAACCTTCTCAAAGATTTGGCTAAAGGTGAGCTTGATGCCAAGCGGATTACTAAAATCTCTAAAGATGAGTTAGGAGAAATTGCTCAATCTGTAAATACTTTAATGGATGAGCTCAACAGCAAGTCTGAATTTTCACGCAAGATTGGTGAGGGAGATCTAAACGCGGATTTTGAAATTGCCGGGATAAACGATGTACTGGGAGCATCGCTTATAATGATGCGAAACAATCTCAGAGCGGTGATTGATGAGACAAATGATGTGGTTACTCATGCCGAGGTGGAAGGTGATTTGAGTTCAAGAATGAATCCCGAAGGGAAAACCGGAGCCTGGAAAGAACTCAGTGATTCGATCAATAATTTGTTGGAGTCAGTTTCCAAACCTTTCTCTGAACTGAATCAAATAGCGAATAGAATGGCAGAAGGTGATCTTTCTGTACGATATACTGCTGAAGCTAAAGGTGACATTTTAAAACTTGCAGAGAATCTAAACACCGCTTTGGACAATCTGGATGAACTACTGGATGGCATTGTCAAAAATGCAAATATCATTGGAGACTCATCCATGGAGATGCTCTCTGCCAGTGAAGAGATGAATACCAATACAGGAGAAATTGCCTCGGCGATTGCAGAGATGAGTAGCGGAGCACAAACTCAGGTAAGCAAAGTGGATGAATCATCTAATCTTGTAGAAAGTATCCAGCGAGCCGCTAATATCATGAGTAATCAAGCAGAAGAGATTAATGTGGCTGCTCATAAAGTTTCTGAAAGCTCCGAAACTGGCCTTAAAATGGTTAACAAGGTCGGATTTAGTATGAAGGACATAAAGGCATTTGCTAACGACACCAATCAATCCATTCAGGTCTTGACGGAACGATCCAAGGAAATCACTCGGGTATTAGGTATCATCACTGATATAGCGGCTCAGACCAATCTACTTGCCTTAAATGCAGCCATCGAAGCAGCGCAAGCCGGTGACGCTGGTAGAGGTTTTGCGGTTGTAGCTGAAGAGATCAGAAAACTAGCCGAAGACTCAAGGACCTCAGCGCGTGAGATAGAAAAGCTTATTACTGATGTGCAAAATGACACCGCTGCTGCTGCGAAAGTTATCGAGGTAATGAATGAAAGTATTCTAGGAGGTGAAAGTGCATCGGATGATGCATCTGAAGCTTTCCGGGAAATTGCCTCATCTTCCAATCAAAACCTTGAAATATCCAAACAGATACTTGAAGCCACAAAAGAGCAAATGGACAGCATTAAAAATGTTGTAAGTATCACCGAAGGGATAGTTGTAATTGCTGAAGAGACTGCTGCCGGTACAGAGCAAGTAGCTAGTTCGGCTACTGAACTATCTGCAGGTATGGAAAGCTACACTCAAAAGTCAGAAGAGGTGACTGAAATTGCTCGCAACCTGAAAGAGAAGGTGAGTATGTTTAAGCTGAGTGATAAATAGAATATTATTCGGTAATTATCACATTATTCAATCAAACATATTATTCTCTGCACTTTGGCGGGCTTTACCTGTAGTTGATCGAAATAAAAAACAAAATGTCATGTATTGGGTTTAGGTTGAGGTTATTATCATTTGATAATAATTGATTAACCACTTTTAACAAACAAAACCTAGAGACATGAAGAATTTTTATTCTAGCAAAAAACTCTTTGCAACAATTTTATCTTTTTTTATTATTACCTGTTTAACAGCGCAGGAAGACGATTTTGATGCTACTGTTAATGATGATGATAAAAAAACAGCAACTGGTGGATTTGGCGCTGACCTGGCAAAAAATTTAAGTTTTGTAAACTTTAATGGATACATAACCAATGAATTCTTTGCAGGAACAAATGGGGGAAATTCCACATTTGATAATCATTATTTCAACGTTTTTATCTCCAGTCAACTAACAGACAAGATTTTCATTGAAGGTCAACTGGAATATGAGCATGGAGGGCAGGATATTGACGTAAGGTATGCATATGCAGATTATAAAGTATCTGAAGCATTCGTGGTAAGGTCTGGTAAATTTCTAGTACCAGCCGGCCAGTTCAATGAGTATTTATATCCGGAATACCTAAACAAAACAGTAAGTAGAGCCTACGTAAACAGAGAAATTTCTCCTTCTGCATGGGGTGAAGTAGGTGTTCAGATTCGAGGTAGAT
Source organism: Cytophagaceae bacterium (assembly GCA_006969745.1). GTDB lineage: Bacteria > Bacteroidota > Bacteroidia > Cytophagales > Cyclobacteriaceae > Ekhidna. The sequence continues at coordinate 75,722 of CP030886.1, read as the reverse complement.
TCGATTCCGGAAGTTCCGCAGTACCTTTTTACTCTGTTTATGTTGTAAATGGACTTAATGGAGATTCAGGTGCAGGTATTAGAAGCCTTAGAGGGAATATGCGCGATAGTAGAGGTGGCAATGAAAATAAAGCTTTCGGTGGAGCCTTCGGTGTAGATATAGGAAATGACATAACTGTAGCAGCTAATTATTATTCTGGAAAGTATTCGTCTGATAATGAGTTGAACCTGGCTATTATGGGAGCTTCCTTCTATATGGACAAAGAGAAGTTTAGTATCTGGAGTGAATTACACTTAGCTAAACAAGAAGCTTACAACGATGCAACAGACGTTACCCAGGGTATTTCTGATCTGGATAAAAGTGGATTTTATGTTCAGGGTGGGTATATGATCACCGATAAACTGGAACCAATTGTAAGATATGATGCAATCAAGCTTGATGGTGCGCCAGATGCAGATCGTTCTAGAATCACGCTTGGAGCTAATTATTACTTAGCTAAAACAGCCGTTGTAAAAGTAAACTATGAACTTGTCAGTGATGATGGTGCCGACCCAGATGATAATCTGTTTGGCGTTCAGTTGTCAATTGGATTTTAATAGAAGGTCATGCGAAGAATTATATTTTTCATAACCGTTCTATTGATTTCAGGTGCAGGCACCAAACTCTTTTCTCAGGTTAATAAATTCCAAGCGCTATACCTGATTAATTTCACAAAGAACATTGATTGGGGTTCAGAGAACATTACAATTGGTGTTGTTGGAAATACAAAAACTCTTATTGAATTAGAGTCATTGGTGGCAAAGTACCCTAACATTTCGTTGAGGAAAATAGCCGGTACCGAGTCAATTGATAATTGCCAGATGATTTTTTTACCGTCTGCTCAATCACGAAATTTTGAACTTATTCAAGGAAAGATAGGAAGCCTTCCTATAGTTCTTGTCTCCGAAGACGAAAGTCTGGCAAGTAAAGGGGCAGAAATTGCCTTTTTCATGGAGGGAAATAAGTTAAAATTTACGCTGAACAAATCTGCGCTTAGTGGTGCAGGTGTTGAAGTCGGTGAAAAACTATTTTCCATTGGAAAAGTTATAAACTAAACACTTTTAACTCAGGGCAATTCTTATGAGTTGCCCTGTTTATAATTTTTCTCTTACCTGACAACCTACCACCCATGAAGAACACTTTTACAACCTTTGTAAAGAGATTTACAATCTCTAAGAAATTATCCGTTACAAGCTTTATTGTAATATTACTTGCAACATTTAGTGGCATTTATAGCTTGGTGACATTGCGCGAATGCAGAATTATTGATAACCAACTTTCCGATGGCTATTATCCACTTACTAGTCAATTAAAAGATTTTGAGGATTTAATCAATCAGGCAAACAGCTTAAGTGTAAATTGGATTTATCTTCCTAATCCAGAAGATAAAAATGAGTTAAGCAGCATACAAGCTGAAAAATATCCCCAGCTTAAGAAAAGAATAATAAATTCTTTAGAAGCATGGAGTGACTCAAGCCAACTCAATGCCTTGGCCCATCTTCGAGATTTTGAAAAGATATTGCCCAACATTGAGCAAATCAAATCGACATTAAACAGCGAGGAGAGTTACCAGGATGACTTCCTGCTTTTTGATTTGATTCCGCTGCTTGATGATGAAGTTTCATTGCCTTTAGAGCAATTACAAAAAAGAGTAGCCAAGCACATTGCAGATTTAGAAAAGGAAACGGCAATCCTCATTGAAACCAAATTTGAAGCATTCGATGGAGTAGAGATCGTAATAATTATAACTGTCCTTATGGCAATTGTAATTGGTACCATCGCAACTTATCTGTCTACCAAATCCATCGTTGGTCCTGTTAGTAAAGTGAATTTGCTAGCCAAGGGTCTGACAAAAGGGGATCTGACTGACATAGATATTAAAGAGAGAAATGATGAAATAGGAGACATGGTTTCATCGATTAAAACATTAAGAAAGACACTTAAATTAAGTGCTGAATTCGCAAATGATATTAAGGAAGGCAAACTAGATACCGAATACCATTTACGAAGTGATGACGATGTACTAGGGTTAGCATTGGTAGAAATGCGAGACAACCTCAAAAAGGTAATAGACGAGACCAACTCAATTGTAATAGAAGTAGCACAGGATGGTAAGCTTGATAAGCACATAAGTCTCGTAGGAAAAGAAGGTGCCTGGAAAGACATTAGTATGTCTATCAATAGCTTATTCGAATCAATTTCGAAACCAATTCAACCAATGAAATCTGTATTGGAATCGATGGCAGCAGGAGACTTGTCCCTAAGATTCGAAGATGAGCTTAATGGAGACTTTAAACAGTTGACAGATAGTCTAAATTTTGCTCTTGATAACCTGAATACCTTTCTTACTAACATCCGTGAAAACGCAAACATAATTGAAGAATCTACTACTGAGATGCTTTCTAGTGGCAGTGAGATGTCCAATAGCACGAGCGAAATTGCAAGTGCAATTGCACAGATGAGCAGTGGAGCTCAATCACAGGTTCAGAAAGTTGATGAGTCATCACAACTTGTTGAAAATATTCTATCAAGTTCCAAAGAAATGGCCAGCCGTTCTGAAGCAATTAACGAGGCGGCAAAGAAAGGCGTAGATGACAGCCAACGCGGTACAGAAATGGTTGATAATGTGACTGCAAGTATCAATGAAATAATGGGGGTTTCCTCATCCACTAACGAGTCCATGCAGGTATTGGCTCAGCGTTCTGGCGAAATAGGGCGTGTTTTAGGTGTAATTACCGATATAGCTGCGCAGACCAATCTGCTCGCATTAAATGCGGCCATAGAGGCCGCCCAGGCTGGCGATGCAGGAAGAGGATTTGCAGTTGTGGCAGAAGAAATAAGAAAACTTGCAGAGGATTCCAGAAACTCGGCAAAGGAAATTGAGAGCTTGATAGACGATGTGGCTAACGATACTACCAAAACAGCTAAAATGATAGAGGCAATGAGTCAAAGTGTTGCCAAAGGAGTCGAGGCTTCAAGAGAGGCATCGTCTGTGTTCACAGATATGGCACAATCGTCTTCTCAAACACTTAATTACTCAGAACAGATACTAAAGTCCAGCAGGGAGCAATCAGAAAAAATCATGGATGTCGTAAATATCACGGAATCTATTGTGGTCATTGCTGAGCAAACATCAGCAGGAACTGAGGAAGTAGCGTCCTCTGCAACAGAAATGTCTGCCGGAATGAACAATTATATCCAGAAATCTAATACCCTGAATGATATTTCTGTTAAACTAAAAGACGGCTTGAGCAAGTTCAAGTTGAAATCTATCGAATAATGGAGAGGAGAATTTTAAAACAAAATAAAAAATTATTATATAGTCATATTGCTTAATTATTACTCTGTATAATTGGCTATTTTTAGAATAAAAGACCCTTAACCCTTGTATAATCAAATGATAATTTGTTGTTTAGAGATATTATCATTTGATAATAAAAATTAACCAACCACCGAAGCATGAACAGATTACTTTACAATCCTCATCTGATAATTCATTTCAATCTGAGATTTTATCAACGGCTATAGAATAGCACTCTGCTTTTTTAAGATTTCAATAACCAGCTGTGGTTTACCTATCAAAGTGTATAACCATTAATCCATCAATTCTATGAAAAAGTATTTTTTTATCGTACTGCTAATTCCATGTATCGCTCTAGCACAAGAGGATGAACTGGATGCCGACCTCTCCCTGGAGGAGATCATGAACCGTAACCTAGTAGACATGTCCATTGAGGATTGGGTCAATCTTGATGACAAAGAGATCAATCAACTATCCTTTTATGGCTTTCTTAATTTTAACGCTGAAAAGGTTTTTAGTGAACCAACGCTTGACTCCAATGGTAATACCATATACGAAACAGGACCAGGTGAAATGTCTACACCTGCATTTCATCTTTACGCGGGTTCTAAGCTTTCGGAAAAATTCACAGTTTTCTTTAACCTTGGTCAGTCTGATGGAAACATTAATCTGGTGAATGCATGGGGGAACTGGAGAATTAGTGATGGCTTTCAAATACGTTTTGGCAGACAATACCGTCGATTTGGTTTATTCAATGAACGTTTGGATCAAATACCTACTTATTTAGGAATAGAACCTCCTGAACTTTTTGATGGTGATCACCTCTTGTTGCCAAGAACAACTCTTGCATCGATTCATGGAGAGTTTAAAATGCAGGGAAGGTCGAGATTAAGATATTTTATATCAACATCAAATGCCGAAAGTGGACCAGAAGGAAGTGTTCTTCCTTTAGGCCTGGATTTAAGATACAGTTCTAGCTTCTTTTTAATTGGAGCCTCAGGCTACACATCAAATATTTCAGGAGCAGGCTCTCAGCCAACAGTCTCATTAGGTGAAGGATCACCAAGTGCTGCGATTCTTCCATGGATGGACTCAGACAAGTACGTTGTATTTGGGTTGTTCAGTGAAGTTAGAAGAGGAAACTTAGGTATCAAGGCAGCTTATTTTACTGCTAACCACGATGCGGTTAGAAATGCTACGCAGGTAGTTGCGCTTGCAAATAATGGGCTTTTAAATCAATCTCAAACCAATCGGATGTTTAGAGGTGGTACAGATCCAAATGCGCCTACTGAGGCAGACGTTATTTTAGATGGTTCTTATCGAGTAAATACATGGTACATCAGATTGGGATATGACATCAATACAGTAAAAGGAAAATTCACCCCATATTTTTTCTTGGATAGCTATGAGAATCCTGAAACGATAAGATCCAAAGCTTTTGGAGGGGACAATGAAGCCGGTGCTTCAGATAATGGTAGGTTTTTAAAACCGTCAATTGGAGTCGTGTATAAACCGATCGATCAAGTGGCTATAAAACTTGATGGAAGTATACACTCATATGATTTTAATGGAAAGCGTGAAAGCTATTCAGAAATAAGAATCGACTTTTCTTACATGTTTAAATAATAGAAAATACCATTATGAGACATATATTATCATTCCTTCTAATAATTACTTTCTCTTTATTGGCACAGGCTCAAATGGAGAAATACAAGGCCATCTTTTTATACAAGTTTGCTCAAAACTTTGAGTGGCCGTCGAATAAAAATTCTGATAATTATACGATTGGGGTTTTTGGCGATCTTTCCTTGCAGGATGAACTAGCCAGGCTTACCAATGGAAGAACAATAAACGGTAAGCCTATTGAGGTGGTTAAATTCGTTCCGGGAAATAGCTTGGATCCGTTATGCATACTTTTCATTGCAGACAAGAATAAAGATACAATTGATCTTATGAGTAAAGCAGGGAAGGCAAGCAATACAGTGATTGTAAGCGAGTCACCAGGGCTATCCAAAAAAGGAGCATGCATAAATTTTGTAAACAACGGGAATTCATTAAAATTTGAACTGAATGAAGCAAATCTCAATGAAAGCAATGTGAAAGCTTCTGGATCTATCAAGTCATTAGCAATTTTAGTTAATTAAGTCAGTACATCACCTAACCTAAAATTGTATGATAATAAATATGAAGAACATTAGTTGGAGAAGTTTAGGCATTGGATCAAAGATTTGGGGGAGTTTTCTCATTCTCATTCTAACTATTCTTTTCACTGGAATATATAGTGTTGTTACTCTAGGTAATGGAATGGGTTCATTGGATATTATTTCCAATGAACTCACACCGGTTACCGATCAATTGATTCGATTTAGAGACCTTGTCAAAGACTCGAAAATGTATACTTCAAATTGGGTCTATGTGAGCGCATATGACGCAGACAAGCAAAAACTGATTGAGATACATGATCGTATATATCCAATGCTTCAGAAGGAAATTGAATCTATTGCTCAGACGATTGATGAGGAGAAAACAAGAAATGAACTTGTAGATCTTTTGGGCAAGACCAGCAATCTGATGAATACTCAGAAAGAGGTTATGCAAAGCCTCCAGACTTTTGAGAATTATGAGGATGCCATGGTTTTATTCATTGCCGAAGATCAAATTGAAAATGACGTTATACCAAATAGTGATGTCATCATAGATGGCATTGAATCAATAATTCAATCACGCCAGATCATTTTAAATGAAATTAATGATCAAATGCAAGCGTCTTTTGCAGGTCTGAGAAGAGCAATATGGATTTCAGGTATACTAGGTGTGGGTTTTGCTTTAATAATTTCATTTTTGTTGGTAAAGAGCATTCTTAATCCTATCAATAAAATTGTCAGTCGAATATCTAAACTTTCTCTGGGTAAAATTCCAGAAGTACTGGTATTGAAATCAAAAGATGAAATTGGAAGGATTGGTGAGAGTCTCAATGCACTTATAATTGGATTTACATCCACTACCAAATTTGCAGAGAAGATAAAGAATGGAGATTTAGAAGCTGATTATACATCACTTAGTAAAGAAGATGTACTTGGACTTTCACTGATGGAAATGCGTGACAACCTCAAAAAGGTAATCGACGAGACCAATTCAATCGTAATTGAAGTAGCTCAGGATGGGAAATTGGATAAGCAGTTGAGTGTTTATGGTAAGGAAGGTGCATGGAAAGACATTAGCTTGTCAATAAATAATCTCTTTAAATCAATTTCCAAACCCATTCAACCAATGAAATCAGTATTGGAATCAATGGCAGCCGGGGACCTTTCTGTACGATTCCGGGATGAGTTAAATGGCGACTTCAAACAATTGACAGATAGCCTAAACTTCGCATTAGACAATCTCAATACCTTTCTTTCCAACATCCGAGAAAATGCCAACATAATAGAGGAATCAACTACTGAGATGCTTTCAAGCGGAACCGAGATGTCAAACAGTACAGGTGAAATTGCCAGTGCCATAGCGCAGATGAGTAATGGGGCCCAATCTCAGGTTCAGCAAGTGGACGAGTCTTCTCAGCTGGTTGAAAATATTCTGGCAAGCTCAAAAGAGATGGCCACTAGATCAGAAGCAATTAATAATGCGGCGAAGAAAGGGGTAGAAGATAGCCGAAGAGGGACAGAAATGGTAGGCAACGTAACTACTAATATCAATGAAATTATGGGTGTTTCCTCTGCAACTAATGAATCCATGCAAATCCTTGCTCAACGCTCCAGTGAAATTGGACGAGTACTCGGTGTAATTACAGATATCGCTTCACAGACAAATCTACTTGCGCTGAATGCGGCCATTGAAGCGGCTCAGGCCGGTGATGCAGGCCGTGGTTTTGCTGTTGTTGCCGAAGAAATCAGAAAACTTGCCGAAGATTCAAGGAACTCAGCTAAAGAAATTGAGAGGCTAATTGACGATGTGACCAGTGATACGGCTAAGGCGGCAAAAATGATGGAAGTTATGAGTCAGAGTGTTGCCAAAGGAGTGGAAGCATCTGAAGAAGCATCCACGGTATTTGCCGATATGGCTAAATCATCTTCACAAACACTTGACTATTCAGAGCAAATACTTAAATCCAGTAAAGAACAGTCAGAAAAGATTATGAGTGTGGTAAACATAACAGAATCGATAGTTGTCATTGCAGAGCAAACATCAGCAGGCACAGAGGAAGTAGCTTCCTCAGCTACAGAAATGTCTGCCGGAATGAACAATTATATCCAGAAATCTAATACTCTGAACGATATTTCCGTGAAATTGAAAGATGGATTGAGTAAGTTCAAGCTATCATAATTTTTTGAAACCTAATATGGCAATTTTCTCGATTGTAAATCAAAAAGGAGGAACAGGAAAGACGACCACTTCTCTAAACCTGGGAAGCGCACTTGCTAAACTTGGCCAAAAAGTATTACTCGTTGATATGGACTCTCAGGGAAACCTTGGCTACAGTCTGGGCTTGGACGATGGATCTACCATCGCAGATGTATTTGAAGGGACGACTGAAATAGAGGATATTATCCAGCAAAGAGAACAGATGGACATTGTGCCGTCAGATATGAGATTGGTGGATATCGAGTTGTCGCTTATGGATATGGACGAAAGGCACAATATGCTAAACTCTAAAATCAAACACCTATCCAAAAAGTACGATTACATCCTGATCGATTGCCCGCCTTCTTTATCAATATTGGCTGTCAATTCACTCTATGCTTCCGAAAGAGTAATTGTGCCAATGCTTATGGAAGTGCTAAGCTTACAAGGACTAGATCAGATTATTCAAACGATAGAAAAGATCAATGCCAGTTATAAAAAGAAACTAGTAATTCAGGGAATACTACCCGTCATGGTTGACAAACGAAGAAAGCTTAGTCAGGAGGTAAAAGACTATATTTTGGAAAATTATGACGTGAAGATCTTTAACTCCATGATTCGAAACAATGTAAAGGCTTCTGAGGCACCTTCGTTTGGCCAGAGCGTCATTGAATATGCGCCTTCATCCAATAGTGCAAAGGATTACATGGATTTTGCAAATGAAATTGTAAAGCTAAATTGAAGGTAGTATGGCGTTGGGAAAAAACCTTAAAAAGAGAAAACTGATAGCCGAGGAACCTGCCAAGGTGACTAAAAAGCCGGTCAGTAAGAAGAAAGTGGTAAAAGCAGATAAGGAGTTGATTGAAAAACCTAAAGCGAAGCAAAAAGGAAAAGAAGCTAAGAAAAAAGTAGCAACAAAACCGAAAGCAAAACCAGCGTCTAAGGCTGTTAAGAAGACCGCACCAAAACTAAAGAAAGTTACGCCGCAAGTTCAAGAAGAAACAACACCAAAGGTAGATTCAGGTCTGCCAATCTACATTGCTAAAGAACTATATGATCTGAAAACAACCTTAAGGAAAAAGTACAAAGAGGATGTAGCCAGTCTCAAAGGTTCCATAGTTCAATTTGTGATCATCGATGTAGGGGATGAGTTATATGCAGTCGATATTGATTGTGTAAAAGAAGTCGTCCCGCTATCCAGCCTATCAAAAACTCCAAATACCCCAGAACATATTCAAGGCATTGCCAATGTCAGAGGTTCAACTTATGTTGTGTTTGATCTGACCAAAAAATTTAAGTTAGACCGAGATGATACATTCAGCTACCTCCTTGTTTTAGAGCACGAAGGCATAGCAGCAGCACTTTCGCTTAGTCGATTGCCAACCACACGCAAAATAAATGGTGATAATATCTCAAGCGAGCTGCATATGATAGAAAATGCGTCGCTGGATGTCTCTTATATCAAAGGCCTAATTCAGGATGAAGAAAAATTGATCTATTACCTGGACATTATCGAACTCCTAAAAAATGACAAGGCCATTGTCGTTCCGGATAATCTTATTGACAGCAAGAAATGAGTTCAAAATTGAATATATTGGTTGTCGATGATTCCGCATTTATGCGACTGCTTATCACAGACCTACTCTCTGAAGATTCGGATATTGAAGTGGCCGGTACTGCTGTGAATGGATTGGAAGCCGTCAAGCAGGTAAATGCCTTGAAACCAGACATAGTACTACTGGATCTTAACATGGCCGAATACGATGGCCTATATGCGGTGAGGGAGATCATGCAGCAGCGACCCACTCCAATTCTTATTCTTAGCTCAGTCGGTAATACAGATTTACAGCCCGTATTTGAAGCGCTAAAAAATGGAGCAGTAGACTACATCAACAAGCCCGATCGGAACAAATCAAAAATGAGAGAGCTTCAAAAAGAGCTCATTCAAAAAATTAAAAGTACTTCAAGAGCAAAGCCACGAAAGGTATCAGCCACAAAAGCGAAAACTCAGGTTGTAACAAGAAAAAGGCGTTCCAGTTCAAAGTATGAATTAATCGCCATAGGTGCTTCTACCGGTGGACCAACCGCTATCGAACGCGTGATTTGTTCTCTTCCTAAAGACTTTGACATTCCTGTAATAGTATGTCAACACATGCCAGCTGTATTTATTCCACAGTTTGTCCAGCGGCTTGGATCACTCACAGAACTAGAAGTGGTCTCTGCTACAAAAGGAATGAACCCAACTCCCGGAGTTGTAATGTTTTGTCCAGGACATGCCAACCTGGTTCTCAAACGAAAAAACGGTGAAGCGATTGTCGACTTTACAGAGGAGGTGTTCAAAGAATATAACAATCCATCTATCAATGCGATGATGCTGAGCGCTGCGGATGTATATAAAGACAAGATGGTGGGAGTGTTACTCACAGGAATGGGTAAAGACGGTGTAAATGGAATGAAAGCGATTCATCAGTCCGGAGGAAAAACGATTGCTCAGAACAAAGAAAGCAGTGTCATTTACGGTATGCCGAAGGCGGCCACCGAAGCTGGAGCAGTAGATGTCGAGCTTGATATTAAGGAAATTGGCAACTATTTAGTTAATGGAATCTAAATGAAATCCAAGGAAGAAGAATATCGTCAACTGTTTCTCACGGAAGCTCTCGAAAATTTCGAAGAGCTTAACCGACTGTTTGTTGAGTTGGAGAAAGACATATCCAGCAAAAAAGCCATCGCGAATATTTTTCGAATTGTACATACCTTGAAGGGGAATGCTATGGGCATGGGCTACGATAAGATAGCCGACTTGGCCCATGTAATGGAAGATGTATTTGGCGCCATAAAAAATGGAGAAGTTGTTCCTGACAAGGAACTTGTCGATAGCTTGTTTCGAGCCAATGATAAGTTGGGTGGTTTGATTAATGCAATTACCACCGAAGAGCGGGTCAGCTACCTTGGTATCAAAACAAAATTGAGTGTTTATTTAAAAAATGCTCGAGAAGAGTTTGCAGCAGGTGGTTCCAAGGTTTCAGAAGAGGGCAGTCAAGAAGAGGAATCCGAGGAAGCAGAAGAGGAAAGTAAAGATCAAGGATCAGGAATCAAGTTTGCAGATGTGGTTCAAATTCCTGTGCGCAAGATGGATGACCTGCTGAATATGGTAGGAGAGTTGGTGATCGAACGAGATCGGCTTATCTCCTTATTTGGATCCGAAGGGAAGAGTACCTTGGAATTTGAACGGATCAAACGCATCTCCTCCAACCTTCACTATGGCATCATGAATGTCCGCATGGTACAAATGGGGTTCTTGTTCAATAAGTTTCACCGCGTGCTACGGGATGCTGCATCTACAGAGAAAAAAGATGTGGAGCTGATACTTAAGGGAACCGAAGTTGAAATAGATAGGAACATACTGAAAATCATCAGCGATTCCATGGTCCATCTTGTTCGAAATGCTGTTGGACATGGAATTGAAACGGCTACAGAAAGAAAAGATGCTGGCAAACCACCAACAGCAAGTGTTACCCTTTCCGCTGCGCTCGAAAAAGACAGCGTTGTGATTACAATTTCTGATGATGGAAAAGGGATAAACACAGAAAAGATTAAAGAAAAGATTGTGCGTCAGAATATGGTCACCCAAGAGGTTGCAGATAAGTTGGGTGAAAAAGAGATCGTGCGATACATATTTGAACCGGGCTTTTCCAGTGCCGATAAAGTGACAGAAATATCTGGAAGAGGAGTAGGAATGGATGTGGTGAAAAAGGCTGTAGAATCCATTGGCGGACAAGTATTAGTAGATACTGAGTTAGGATTAGGCACTTCAGTGCACTTAGTATTACCATCGTCCTTGGCTTTAAAAGGAGCATTACTATTTGAAGTTGAAATGCAAGAGTATGCTATTCCACTTACCTACATAGATTCTGTCACATATCTTAAAAAGGATGACATTCATCAAGTGGCCGACAGCCTTATGATAGATTATCAAGCGCAATCCATACCAATTGTCTTTTTGAGGGGATTGCTGGAAGTGAAGAACCTAGATTCCATCGATCAGAATATGATTGGAGGAGAGGAGCTTAAAACATTGGATACTGATAAAGAGTTAAATGTAATCATCACCACGCATTCGGGCCGCTTACTCGGTTTGGTAGTAGATAAGCTTCAGCGCCAGAAAGAAATCATAGAGAAGAAATTGCCCAAACCTTTAGATAACAGTCGATTATTGAGCGGAACCACAATTTTAGGTTCCGGTAATGTCTGTCCTGTCTTAGATGTCGCCTCAATTATGGATGTATTATTTCAATCAACCGTTAAAAAAGTAGTATCATAACCACTCTAACAACCGATACCATCAGCGATGAAGAGTTAACCGCTCTAATGCAAGCCATCAACAATCGGTATGGCCTTGATTTTACCAATTATGAGCGTACATCTCTAAAAAGAGGAATCATACGGCTGATGTTGAAGCACAACATGGAGTCTATTATTGAGCTCTGGTCATTAGTTCTGAGAGACAACGAGTTCTTTTTGAATGCTATCGATGATCTTTTGGTAAATCTGACTGAACTTTTCAGAAATCCCGATGTATGGATTAAGCTCAGAGATACAGTTATACCGGAGATTCCAAACAAAACGATGAAGATATGGCATGCGGGATGCTCTACGGGGGAAGAAGTTTACACAATGAATATTGTACTCGAAACGCTCAATCTTCTCAATAGAACCAAACTAATAGCTACTGATTTAAGTAACAAAGCACTGGCCAAAGCAAAAAAAGGAGATTACTCCTTGGTCACACTGAAACAATACCTGGTGCCTTTTCTAAAGTTTCTTCCAAACAGGGATATGGAAGACTATTTTGATTTTAAGGATAAGCATGCCACCATTAAATCAAAGTACCAGGCCAACGTCACCTTCAAAAAGCACAATTTGGTGATGGATCCAATGAACGAGAAGTTCGATATCATTTTTTGTAGAAATGTGATGATCTATTTTGACGAAAGTCTCAAACATAGAGTATTAGATCTGCTACACAGTTGCTTGAAAGATGATGGATATTTGATTATAGGCTATTACGATATAATGCCGGATTATGGAAAAGATAAATTCGGAATCTATGATGTGAAAACACGTATGTACAAGAAGATCGCCACAACCAACTAAAGAGAAAACTATGCGAGTACTTATAGTAGATGATTCAACATACATTAGATCTAGCTTAAGAACTTTACTTGGAGAAGAAGGTTACGAAATAGTAGGAGAAGCTAAGAACGGTGAAGAAGCCATTGATCTGGCTATGGAGCTGAAACCTGATGTAATTACATTAGACAACATACTTCCAGATATGACGGGTCTGGACGTACTCAAGACATTAAATACAGATGATTTTACTTCCAAGGTAATAATGATTAGTGCCGTTGGGCAGCAGTCAGCGATTGTGGATGCAATGAACAGTGGAGCGAAGCATTACCTGGTAAAGCCATTTGACAACTCAGAATTAGTCGCCATTTTGAAGCAACTCGATGAAGAAACCTAATAGTTCGCCTAAAACCTTAATTAGATTAAGAATAATAGACTATTTTAACCAAACCACTAAAAACCATAAAAGTATATGATGGCAGAATTGAATGATAGCGAAATGAAAGTAGCCACCAAGCTGATCTTTGACGGTCTATCAATGGCTAAATCCTCAATGGAACAAATTCTCCAAAGCCCTATTAACATAGAGCAGATTGATTATGTCAATGCAGAATTAGACCTCAATCGGTTTGGAGGACCTAATCAGGACGTTCACCTCATCAAAACAGAGTTGATGGGCGAGCTTAAAGGAACCAGTCATTTAATTTTCTCAGAGAAAGAAGTTGCCAAACTTTACCAAGCATGTCTGCCGGAAAAAATAGCCAATGACAATTCCAAAGAAAGTGTAATTATGAAGCTCGGTTTTCTAACCGAAATAGACAATATGGTTTCAGCTGCCGTAATTACAGAATTTTCAAATTTTCTAGATGTAGAGATCTATGGAAATGTACCTTCATTGAAGGTATTAAAAGCAACGGAATTGAATGAATTTATCGTTCAGGAGTCAAGTGAATTTGAATCAATAATTCATTTTAAAGCAGTTTTTCATGGAAAAGAACTAGACATCTGCCCTGATTTTATATGGGTATTTCATAATAAATTTGTAGACAAAATTAAGAAGCTAGTGTAGTTACTCATTATCACCCTAGTTCATGTGTCAAACATGATAAATCGTTAATTAAGTGATAAAACAGTAATAAAAAGTAAAATGAGCAAAACAGTATTAATTGTAGATGACTCCATTTATATGAGGTCATTAATAAAAACCGCAATGGAAGGGGCAGGTTTTGAGGTAGTTGGAGAAGCGCAGAATGGAGAAAGTGCCATAGACCTGGCCGTGCAACTTCAGCCAGATTTGATAACGCTGGATAATATTCTTCCCGATATGATGGGATTTGAAATATTGAAAGTGTTGAAAGATGAGGAAGTCCCTTCCAAAGTAATCATGGTAAGCGCTGTAGGACAGCAAACAGTAGTTAATAAAGGACTTTCACTCGGAGCATCCGAATATATTGTAAAACCATTTACAGAGGAAGATCTGCTAAAAGTTGTCGAAAAAGTACTTGCATAACCGCATGCATATTTCATGATAAAAAGATTAACCAACTTACCCATACGCCAAAAATTTGCGGTTATAATTATTCCGCTTATCGTTATCATTTTGGCATTTGACTATTTGCAAGTCAGGTATCATTACCTCGACTATTCAGACAGCGTCAGATTAAATAAAGCAATTCGTGTAGGCATAGAAATCAATCATGTAGTTCATGAAATTCAAAAGGAACGCAGTATCTCCTCAGGTTTTTTGGCCAATCAAGGTGAAAGCTTTGGTGTTAAGCTCAATAAACAAAGAGAAAGTACAGACAGTACCTTACAGCAGTATTATAATGAGCTGACAAATGGTGACCTTGAGGATTTACTTGAGTTACATAGGACCGATTTGGATCAGCTCAATGCATATTTTGATAAACTCAGTACGCTGAGAAAAAACATCGATGAGCATCGCATTTCCTCTGAATCATCAATTGATCGGTTTTCCGAAATCAATAACAATGCGCTGAATACGGTCATTAAGTTGATTGATGAAACAAGGGATAAGGAAATAGCTCAGCAAATCCACGCAATTATCTACTTTTTAAAATCGAAGGAGTTTGCGAGTATTGAACGTGCGATCGGAACCCAGGCCTTTTCAAGAAATCACATTGATTTCACACTCTACAATCGATTCACAACACTGGTCGCTAACCAGAATTCCTACTTGGATGCATTCAATATCATTGCCAACCAAGAGTCAATTGAATACTACAATCAGATAGTAAGTGGAGAGGAAATAGAGGAAGTTGATCGTATGCGGGAAGTGTTATTTGCTAATGATACGTTATCAGAAAACCCTGATCACTGGTACGAATCAAGTACCATCAAAATCAACCGGTTGAAAGACGTAGAAGACTACATGTCAGATAATATTCAGAAGAGAACCCAGAACATTGCTCAGACATCAGTCAGAAATTTTTGGACCTTCCTTATTTTGGATGTTACCATTGGCATTATAGCTTTTTGGTTAATGACGACTATCGTTACCAACCTTCTTAAGAATGTTAGCATACTGGAAGCATACACAAGAAGAATCTCAGCAGGTGATATGACCAAAAAGGTGGTAATACCTACCAAAGATGAACTCGGACAATACGCCAATACCTTCAATAGAATGGTATTAGAAATCCGCAAATCACAGTTTGAGCTCAGAAAGCAGCGAGACAAAGCCAAATTTCTATATAAGAATATCTATGGTGTCTCTTTGGTTGTTTTTGAAAATATTGAGCAAGGCATTTTTCTTCTGGACAAGGAGTTTAAAATCTCAAAGTTTCATTCCAAAGCGATGAAGGAGATCTTTAGCAACGATCGAATCGCTGGAGAAAACTTTGCAAATTTCATGCGTCCACTCATTCTACCACGAGAGCTGGAAGCGCTTGAGATGTTTATGAGACACCTATTCAATGAAGACATGGATGAGGAAGTTGTAAATCAACTCAACCCAATTGATCAGGTGAAAATTCACACAGAGCAAAATGGAATCGTTGCTACCAAATATATTAGAGTAGAATTCACGCGAATATTTAGAAAAGAAAAAATCCAGAATATAATGGTTTCTGTTTCCGATGAAACAGAATCAATCCTACTGCAACAGCACCTGAACGAAGCAGAGAAGAAGAAACAGCAGGAAACTGAAAGAGTACTTAGTATTCTAAAAATTGATCCATCAATATTGCGAGGATTCCTTCACAATTCGCGTAAGATGCTCAAAAGCATTTCCGAGAGATACGAGAAAAATGAAAACGATGAATATGGCGAACTGCTAAGCTTCACATTTGACATCATTCACAATTTGAAAGGAAATGCCGTGGTGATAGGAATGGAATTGATGGCCAATAAATTCCACGAGATAGAAGATTCAATAACTGCCCTTCAGTCCAAAGAAGTAAGAGGTAAAGATTTCCTAGCTATACTCTACGAAGTAGACGAAGCTGATCGGATGATTGCCGAAATAGCAGAAATGCTTTATAAGATCATTAACATTTATAAGAAATTCCCTGCTGAGGGTGATTCTGTCTCCAATATCATGGTTATAGATTCACTGGAAAGGGGAGCTGAACTCATTGCAAAAGAGGAAGGCAAAACGGTCAACCTCACGTTTGACAATATTGATAATGTTGTACTGCCGGAAGCTTATATAGAGCCATTTAAAGACATGATGATTCAACTGATTAGAAATTCAGTAGTTCATGGCATAGAGGCTCCAAGTGTTCGAATGAGTGAAGGAAAAGTGATAATGGGCGAACTTTTGATAGAGCTTTCAAAAAGCGACAATGAGATGTTTATCCGCTATAAAGACGACGGGCGAGGATTGGATATAGAAAGGATCAAACGGCAAGCTCTTGATAAAGGATTGGTCACTGATACTGACCTTAAAGGCATGGAAGAGTTTGAAATCCAGAGCCTTATATTTAGAGAAGGATTCTCGACAGCAGATAAGTCAGGAACAAATGCAGGAAGAGGACAAGGTATGCACCTTGTGAAAAGCATACTCGATCAATATAAGGGAGCCTACGATATCACCTCCGTTGACGGTAAGTCATTTGAAATGATCATAAAACTGCCAGTGCTGAATGTAGAGAAAGGAGATGAAGAATGAAGAAAAAGTTATTGATAGTTGATGATTCATCGGTAATGCGAAGAACCATAGAGAAAAACCTTGCCGATTATGACCTAGAAATAATTGGTCAGGCGGCTAATGGAGTAGAAGCAGTACAGATGGTGATGGATAAGAGACCAGACGTTGTGACTCTTGATATTACCATGCCTGAAATGGATGGGATCGCATGTCTCGAAGAAATAATGAAAATCAATCCTGAAACTAAGGTTATGATTATCACAGCCTTAGCAGATAAATTGACTGGACTGATTGCTCTCGACAAAGGAGCAAGAGGATTTATGTACAAGCCAGTCAATGCAGATGATCTTGCCCGATCATTTGATAAACTTTTGAAAAGGGATGGAGAGTAGGAAAGAAGAATTCGAGGCGACCTGTAATCTGTTCATCAACTCGGTGAGCAATTACTTTAAGCACCTCACCGAGATCGATTCCGACATGAAAGTTCCATACCTCAAGGAATCAGATGGATTGGTGCTAAAGGATTTTACCGGTATGATTGGCATATCCGGTAGCCGAAAAGGATTTGTATACATTTCTGCGAATCGGGAAATGTTTGCAGACCTAATCAATATGTTTATTGGAATAGAAGATCCTTCTGAAGAAGATATTCTTGATATGGCGGGTGAAATTTCAAACGTCGTAGCAGGTAATGTACGAGCCAATTTAGGAGCAAACTTTATGATCTCTGTACCAACTGTATTTGAAGGAATGCCACCTGAACTAAACATCCCGGAAAACGTTTCAATGTACGTTATTCCAATTAAGTGGAATAATCATGAAGCTTTTGTAGTATTGGGACTAGATTGATGGCATAGGATGAGCGACCAGCAGGATGAAAATAAGACGAACGAGACTAACTGGATAATCAATTTTGATAAAATTGAGGACAGCACACGTCGAAACTATTTTTCCGTACTACCGCAGGAAAATAGACTCATGGAGCATTTTTCCGAAGCGTTTGTGATTAACAAACCGAAAGGAAGAGTTGGAGGAGATGGTTTCTGGTTTCACAAACATGGAGAAGATGTATACCTGGCTTTATTCACTTGCGTTGGTGAGGGCCATCTGGCATCAATGATGATCCGCATCTACATGAATGCCCTTAAGAAAATGGTTGAAGGCTACTCAATAGATTTCCCCGGATCAATATTGCAATTTTTACATCGGGAGGTACAGGCAAGATTCAAAGACAAGAATAACATCCTCCTAAATACAAATGCCAATGTGGGCATAGTTAAGCTTAATCTCGAATCAAAAGAGATGGAGTTTGCTGGAGCAAACATGGACTTGCTTCAGGTCAGTAAAAGTGGAGTTAAGATTGTGGAAGGAGAGAAGAATCAGGTAGGAGAAAACACAGAAACCCGACATAGTTACAGCTCAAATTCAATCAAGGATCCGACAAATTCAAATTTCTACTTATGTAGCTCTGGTGTATTTAACCTTATTGGTGGGCCTGACTTTAAAAAATTGACAATGCCCCAAATGGGTGACTACCTTCAGAAAAACCTAAACGCACCTCTTCTTGAGCAAAAGATATTGGTTGAGCAGTATCTTACTACCTGGACGGGAGCAAATCGTCAGAATGACGATATCATGGTGATAGGTTTTAAGGCCTAAGCTCCAACGTTTACCAGTTTTTTCTTCTCCAGGAATTCATCGTAAGTACTTAGTGTATCCGTGTATCCATCAGGTCTCAATTCTAAGACCCTGTTTGCCACTGTTTGTGTAAAAGTGTGGTCATGAGAAGTAAACAATACTGTACCTGGAAACTCCTTAAGCGAGTTGTTTAATGCAGTAATAGACTCCAAATCTAGGTGGTTTGTAGGCTCGTCAAGAATTAGCAAGTTGGCACCCTGAAGCATCATCCGGGAAAGCATACACCGTACTTTTTCACCTCCGGATAGCACACTACATTTTTTAAGTGTTTCTTGGCCGGAAAAAAGCATCTTACCCAGAAAACCTCGGATATATACTTCATCCTTATCTTCCTCACCGTCAGCGTATTGCCTTAACCAATCAATTAGATTATCATCAGATTGGAAGTACTCAGAATTATCATTTGGCAGATAAGCGTGCGTGATCGTTTGACCAAACTTAAAGGATCCTGAAGTTGCTTGTTGCTCTTCCATTAAAATTTGAAAGAAGGAAGTAATAGCCAAGCTATCGTCCGCAACCACAGCAATCTTGTCTCCCTTATTCACGAAAAGGTCAAGGTCTTTAAAAAGGTAATCACCGTCTACTTCTTTGCTCAAACCTTTGGTCTCCAATATTTGATCTCCGGCTACTCTGTTCTGTGTGAAAATTATTGCCGGATACTTTCTGTTTGATGGCTGAATTTCTTCTACATTGATTTTATCAAGTAGTTTTTTTCTACTAGTTGCCTGCTTTGATTTTGATGCGTTTGCACTGAATCTGGCAATAAATTCCTGAAGTTCTTTTTTCTTTTCCTCAGCTTTTTTGTTGGCTGATGATCGCTGAGCTAATGCTAACTGGCTTGATTCGTACCAGAAAGTATAGTTTCCTGTGTAGAGCTTAATTTGACCAAAGTCAATGTCTGCAATATGCGTACAAACCGTATCTAAAAAGTGTCTATCGTGGGAAACAACAATAAGTGTATTGTTGAATTCAAGTAAGTAGTCTTCCAACCATGAGATGGTCTGGATGTCCAAATCATTGGTTGGCTCATCAAGAATGAGAATGTCAGGATTACCAAAAAGTGCCTGAGCAAGAAGGACTCTTACTTTTTCGGTACCATTCAGCTCTTTAACCGTTTTGTAGTGATCAGCTTCTACGATGCCCAAACCACTTAATAAGGCCGCTGCATCAGATTCTGCATTCCAGCCATCCATATCAGCAAATTTCGCTTCCAATTCAGATGCTCGGTTACCATCCTCCTCAGAAAAGTCAGGCTTAGCATAGATTGCGTCCTTTTCTTTCATGATATCCCACAGCTCTTTGTGGCCCATCATTACAGCATCTAAAACTTGCACTTCATCATATTCATGATGATTTTGCTTTAGGACCGCCATTCGTTTGCCGGGCTCTATCTTCACAAGTCCCGAGTTGGCAGCTATCTCACCAGATAAGATTTTGAGGAAGGTAGACTTACCTGCTCCATTTGCACCAATGATACCATAGCAATTACCGCTTGTGAAGTTGATATTTACTTCATCAAACAAGACTCGCTTGCCGTATTGAAGTGATATATTTTCTGTTGAGATCATAATCAAAATAAATTGAGCCGCGAAGATAGATATAATGTATGCTACTATGAAGCATATCTGCTGATTTGGGACGATAATTCTCCGTGTGCTTTTATTTTGATATCTTCAAAAATCCTAGTCTGTGACATCAGTTGCTACATCGTAGGTGTAATTTGATACATCGAAAGAGGTAGGATAGTACCAATATGATGTCGTAATTTGCATTATCACCAAGAAGAGACACTGCTCGCACTCGCTCTATTTAATGGAAATAAGCACTAAGAACTTTTCTGAACTCAATGTTAGAAAACTAACAATTCGAATCGTACTTGCTTTTATTGCAGGAGTTGCGGCTGTGCTTATCACTACTTTCTTCGCACATCGACAAGTGCAAAGTATTGCTGAGGTAAACTCTAAAGTCGATGAAATTCTAAACACATGCCGAAAGCAACGTACATTAAGTCAGTATCTCACTAAAAATGCGCTGCTTCTCGAGTCCAATTCAGAAGATCACGAGCTTACTATCCAGTTGCTGGATTCATCATTAGCACGATTTCATCAAAATCATCAGGAAATTGAGGCTGCCAACCTTCAACTGGCAGACCATGACGTAGAAGTAAAGAATGTAGATAGTTTATATCAATTGGTAACACCGGCAATCTCTGCGCTGATTAGAAGTAGTTATGGAATTCAGGAAGCAGCAAATGTTGGCCTTTTTCGATCAAGTATTCTTAAGCACGAAGATACTTTTCTACCGGCCATGAATGACCTGATAGAAGAATATCAGTCACTATCCGTTAGTACCAACCAACGCCTCTCCGAATCAATTGCAAATCAGTACCTGATGATTGGAGGATCGGTAATTTTTGCAGCGTCTGTTGTGCTCATATTTACCATACAATTGGTCCAGGTTCGCATTTTGAGGCAACGTAAACATTTCAAAGAGGTATTGCACTCAAAAGAACGCTACGAGCAGGTAGTTAATGGCACACATGACATTATTTATGAATTGAATGCAGATGGCGAATACATCTACATTAATCCAGCTTTTGAACGTTTTGTGGGCTATTCACTCGAGGAAATCAATTCGAAAAAATGGTTTGATAACATTGTGCCAAGCCATCGCACGGAGGTCATTGAATTCTACACCAATATTCGCGTCAATAAGATCGTTGAAAGCTATTATGAATTCCCGATTCTGACAGCCAGCAATGAGATAAAATGGATAGGACAAAGTGCCGATTTTGCATTTAACGACAAAGGTTGGGTAGAGCACATATACTGCGTTGCAAAAGACATAACGGAGCTGAAAACCTCGAATAGTAAGGAAGAAAAATACAAGCAGGGGCTGAAACTTCTAAATGAACTGAATACTTCACCTGATATGAGTGTTCAGCAGCGAATAGAGCATGGGCTCAAATTATGCGTCGATTACCTAGGATTGGAGACAGGTATTGTCAGCACAATTTGGATGGACGAGTACAGAATATCTTCCTTTTATCCAAAATCCAGCGGCCTGAAGCTTAATCAAAAATTTAAACTTGGCAACACTTATTGTGATCTCACTCTTGCACAGCAAGGCAAGGTGCTTGGCATTGATCAGATGAGTGAATCAAAATATAGTGGGCATCCATGTTTTGAGTCATTCAAGCTTGAATCATATATTGGGGCCGCTTATAGAGTGGATGGTAAAATAACCGGAACTGTCAATTTCACTAGCGCAAAGGAACGTAAAGAGCCATTCTCAGAATATGAAATTGATTTTATATCTATGGTTGCCAGGTGGGTAGGCGGACTCATGGAGCAGAGAGAAAGCGTCTCCAAAATACAGGAAGAGCAAAATCTATTGAAAACCTTTATCTCCAGTGCTCCGGCGGCTATCGCCATGTTGGATAAGCACATGAACTATATCTCCGCCAGCAAAAGATGGTATAAGGATCAAAACATCGTCGGGGACATCATTGGAAAGTCTCATTATAAAATATTCCCTGAGATCACTGCTGAATGGAAGAAAATACATCAGCGTGCATTGAGCGGAGAAATAGTTAAACCCGGTATTCAAAAATTTACCAGAGCCAACGGAGAAGAACAATGGCTACAAGGAGAAATACACCCGTGGTACACCGGCAAGGATAAGGTGGGAGGTATAATCATTTTCTCTAATGATCTTACGGAACTTAAGAGGCAGGAAGTAGAACTACGAAAAGCTAAAGAGGAGGCAGAGGATGCTAGCAGGATAAAGGAGCAATTCCTTTCCACCATGAGTCATGAAATACGAACACCACTAAATGCGATTATTGGGACGACCAACCTGTTGGAAATGGAACATCCGGAGTTAAGTGGAAGTGCTCGTCTCAAGATGCTAAAATTTGGCAGTAACAATCTACTGACACTTATTAATGATATCCTTGATTTTCAGAAAATCGAATCCGGCAATTTAGAGATTGTGAAGGAAGATGTAAATCTTCATGAGCTAATAGAAAACATCATTGAAACCTGGAAGTCAGTGCCCCAAGGTGGTAATGTAAAACTGAGGCACAAGTACGCCAATGCTTTGCCTGATCATTATGTATTGGATGGCATTCGTTTAACTCAAATTCTCAATAATTTATTGAGCAATGCACTGAAGTTTACAGAAAAAGGAGAGGTTGAGTTGGATGTAGAGCCAGGAGGAGACGGAGTGGTGCAATTCACCGTAAGAGATTCAGGCATTGGTATTCCTGCCGATAAGCTTGAGTTGATTTTTGAAAGTTTTAAACAAGTCAATAATTCCTATACCTCGAAAGCCGGCGGTACCGGCCTAGGTTTGTCAATATCCAAACGCCTCGTAGACATGATGGGTGGTAGCCTGGAAGTTGTGTCTGAAGAAGGAAAGGGGACGACATTTTATTTCTCCCTGCCTTTTGGTACTTCCGCGACTAAATCAAGGCGCAAGAAAAAATCGAAACACGTAGAGTCAGATCTGAATTTAAAAGTGTTGTTGGTGGAAGATAATCGTGCAAATCAAGAAATAGCGAAAGGATTCCTGACACGCTGGGGTATTTCCGTTGATTTGGCGAATAATGGAGAGGAAGCTCTAGAAAAGATAGTAAGCAAATCTTACGACCTGATGATTATTGATGTGCGAATGCCGGTGATGGATGGATATGAAGCAACTCGTCAAATCAGAGCTATGAATGATGAATACTTCAAGAAGCTACCAATAATAGCACTCACTGCCAGTACATTATTAGAATCTCGCTCAAAAATGGAGAGAAGTGGGATGAATGAAATTGTGTCTAAACCATTTGATCCAGAAGATCTATATGAAAAGGTAAGCAGGCTTGGTAAAAAATCTTTCAGAAAGCTGCTGGCTAAGGATGCTGTTGGCATCAGTCAACCATCCAAGAGCTTGCCATTTAGTTTCCTCCATGAACTTTTGGGTGGCGATGAGGAAAAGGTGCGGATGATTGTAGATATGGCTGTAAAATCAATTAGTGATGGTATTGTTGGTGCTCGTGAAATGATGGGAGAGGAAGATCGGGAAAAGGCTTACGATCACCTTCACAAGATGAAATCTAATCTAGCAAACATTGACCTCCGCGATCTAGCATCCCGTATGCCCGACTATCGATCGGACGATTTCTGGAAGCGCCTGCCTGATTTCCTGAATCGTGTTGAAGAAGAAATCGATAAAATTAGTGAAGAGTTGGTAGCTGACTGATTTATTCAAACTGAGCTACAACAGGATTTTCTTTCATCTTTTTTATGATTCCATTACTCATCACAATCCATTATCTTACTAAAGCTATGGATGTAAAAGTGATACACAGAAACAATGCGCGGGCATGCGAATGCTGTAGCTCATGGCTCAAGCATTGGGAACGCATTGCCAAAGAAGATGTGGGGACATGCAGAACCAAAAACTGTACGAACCCTGCCAAGGTAGGTGCTCATGTAAAACGTAAAGCAGGAGATAATACCTGGCGTATTGTGCCGCTTTGCCATGATTGCCATAAGCAAACCGATTGGCTTACATTGAACAAGAATACCAAATCAGCGAGTGCAGAGCAGCATTCGTGTGGGAGGTGAAACTGCAATCACCAATCCAATTATTCTCCATTCCCGTCACTCAACTTTTCATTGATGCTTCGCAAAGCATTGTCTAGCTCAGTGGCAGACTCCTGTAGGCTTTCATTGATAAATGGGAGATTAACAGGGTCTTTGGGATCATACAAATCTACCAGCCCTAAAATTCTAGCTAAAGGTGCACGCACGATGTGAGAGTTAGAAGAGAGGTATTCTTTTAATTGCTGATTTCTAAGCTTCAGTTCCTGGGTCCGTTTGTTTACAATCTTTTCCAGATTGTTATTCATCACAATGATTTCCTGATTTGCCAGCTGGAGTTCTTTGGCCTGTTGTTCGATTTGTTTATTTAGAGCTATCAATTCTTCATTTGCAATGCGCTTCCTCGTGAAGTTTCGATAAAGTAGATAGGAGATTACACTCATTGCAATAAACCCGATAATCAACGTGTTTCTCGTCCATAGGGCATTGGATAATTCCCTTTCTTGTCTCAGCTTTTCCTTCTCTTGTTCTATTTCCTGCTGCACCTGCAGCTGTTGATATTCGTATTCAGCCTCCTGTAAAGCAATGCGTCTTGCCAGATCTCTATTGAATAGCGAATCATTGGTGGCTTGGTATATTTTTCTAAATTCCAATGCTTGTCTTAAATCATTTTGATCCTCATAAACACTGGAAAGGTGACGAGCCGCATCTCTTAATTCAGATCGCATCCCGGCTGCTGAAGCTACTTCATAAGCTTCTTTGAAGGAGGCCTCCGCATTTCGAGGTTCATCAATCTTAAGATACAGTTGGCCAAGGTCGATTTTGGTAAGACTCAAAATGTATTGATTCCTTAGCTCGTAGGCTAAATTCATAGAGCTATCCAAATACTTAAAAGCAGAATCTAATTCATTGGAAAGCATGTAGACACTGCCAATGTTGTAAATAGGATAAAGTGATCTACTAGGATCATTGACTTTGTGTGCGCTCTCCCAAGACCTGTACAGGTATTCGAGTGCCAGCGAGTATTTGCCCTCTAACTTATAAATGTATCCTATGTTGTTGAGCATATTCCCTTCGCGAGTGTCTTTGAGCTCTGCGAATCTTGTGGCCGCCTGTTGGTAGTATTTAAGTGCCCGTTGGTGATCACCAATGAAGTTATATAACCTTCCTATATTATTGAGGCATGAAGCGACTCGGTCGGGATTATCCAGCTCATTAAAGATTGACTGAGATTCGAGATAAAGCTGTAATGCACGGTAATAGTTGCCCAGATTGGTATGTGCTATAGCTCTGCGCATTTTTGCATCGCCAACTCCTAATTGATAATTGTTGGCAATGGACATTGCTTCGCTCTGCGTTCCTATCAGGAGGGTACTGTCTGGATTTACTGACCTTAACTCATATGCGATTTTGTTGAGGGCGTCTATTTTGACAATTGGATCTTGTGATTCCTCAACTACACGCCATAAACTATCAACACTAGTCTGTGCTGCAAGGGTGGTTGCTATATAGCATAAAACAGTTATGGTTAAAAATCTCAGGCTCAATAAGTTATAGGTCGATGGTCTTTTAAGATAATCAAAAACTTTTTCCATCGCAATTTAAGTGCAGTGTATATGTTAAAATATATAGATAAATTCTACGAATCGATTTTATCAGCACATAATATTTGTCAATATGTAAAATAACAGTAGATGTATATAATTGAGGTTAGCTTGTTTCAAAGTTTAACAGACAACTACACCAAATTAATTTGATACGAAGAAAACGTTATTACTGGGCCTGGTGGTCAGTATTTGTAAAATCGCAGATGCTCAGAGCTTTATTCCTGCCTTTGGACAACAATGGAATAAAAACACCTATATAATTAAGAATGATAATTCACGGATAGATGGGATAGCAAAGTCTGGAATGGTTGGAGTGAATGGTCTTATCTGGATCGTTTTGAAAGATCCTGTTTCGGGTGAGAAAACGAAGTACAGATTGAAGATATGAATGAGGTAGGCATAGATGCCGAGGAAGGATCAAAGCTTGGAACGATTACAAACTCTCTTGAGTCTGCCGGATCAATACAAGAAATGGCTCGAACTTGGCAAAAACCCAAAGTGGTCTGACCTCTCGGAGCATGTGTTCTTTTATGAGAATAAATGCGAGTGAAATTGACTATACAAAAACCCGGAATTACTTTCTGGTTTTTTTGTTTATCAGGTATTCATCCAGCGCCAGAATTTACCCAGCAATGTTTTTGGTTCAGGACGCGTCTTTTCATTTAGTTCAGGAGCCACAGGAGTCTCCAGCTTTGGTCTTCGCTTTTGCTGTATAGCCTTGGCTTGCTCCAGTTTCTGCTTATAATGCTCTTCTTTCCGGGCTTTTCTTTCTTGCTCTTCTCGTTCTTTTCTTCGTTTTTCCTGACGAGCTTCGTAGGCTTCCTTTTTGCGTTTCGCCTTTAACCTACGCTTTTCCTTTTCCTCCTCCGAAAGTGGTTGTCTTTTTTTACGTGGATTGCGATATTCCTTAAGATCCTTTTCAGTGATAACCTCGCTGTGCTTTTCTTTTTTCTCCTTTGGCGCTGGTAAATCCACTTTGCCCACAACCTTAAGTCCTGAAAGCTCTTTTTTGGGGGCCTTGATTAGTTTAATCTTATCCAAATCTGCAGAGGGCTCTTCAGACTCCAATAATTCCAGCAGTCTGTCAGTTTGTATTACTTCATCTGCTGCGGGTTCCACCTTGTGGTCCTTTTCATTTTTATCCAGTTCTACATCTAATGATGGAAGCTCTTCTCGTTGGGCCAATTCTCCATCCAAAGCAGCAATTTCTTCTTCAGGGGTAGCAGGTAAAAGAGTCTTTGCCTCTACCGAAATTTTGTCGTCAGCTATGATTTCGGTTTCAACATCACTTTCGTTTTCGTTGGCAGCAGGTTCGCTTTTATCTTCCACAGGAATCGTCTCAGGCATCAATTCGAAATGTTCAAACACCTTTGATTCCAACGCGTCATAAAGCTTGGCATTTGGATGAAATTTCTCACCCGTCTCGTTCTCCAGATAGCTGATGATTTCCTTTACTGGAATGTCATGTTTTTTGGCGAGTTGTCCGAGTCTCATTTTGGTTAGGTAGTTGACTTTCGCAAAAGTAGTTTTTTAGCGCCTAAGGAGGCACTATTTCTTTTTAAAAATCAAAAGTCCGGAGGCAATTAGCACCAAACCAATGTATTCTGTCACCGGACTGACCCAAGACTTGGTGAGCGTATAGTCTGCCAGCGATTCTGCATCACCCATAAACGAATAATAGTATGTGCCTGACTGCACCACTAAGTGCAAGAGAACAAATATAGAACCAAGCAGTATCAGAACGCTGGCTGGTTGCTTCACAATTTTCTTAAACCGAGAGGCACCCAGAAAAATGAGTGCGCCGGGTAAAATGGTCAGAATTCCGAAAATTAAGAATAGTAAAATATTCATGAACTAAAGTTGACCATAATTTACGAGGCATTTACAAATCCTGGTAAAATTGGTCTCATCAATTTATAGACAGAGGTTCCGCTGATCAAAAAATCATTCATTCCAGATTTTTAGTGTGGTATATTTGATAAGCACATTTCAAAACCTTAAACCTCACTCATATGAAATTTCGAATGTTATCCATCCCGGTACTTTTTATTGCCTTTATATCGTTCGGTCAGGAAGCCGTCAATGATGAAGCCATTGAAAAAATCAAAAAAGAAGGTCTTGAAAACTCACAAGTGGAGCAGATTGCCTTCGAACTCATAGACAAAGCAGGCCCGCGTCTGTCAAATTCCAAAGGCTATGAACGTGCGGCTGCATATGCCATTAATCAATTGACCGAATGGGGATTGGAAAATGCACAAAAAGAGGCCTGGGGTGAGTTTGGAAAAGGATGGGAGATGAACAAGAGCTATGTGGCAATGACTAAGCCATATTATTTGCCACTCATTGCTGTACCGAAAGCATGGACCGGCAGCACGGATGGTGCTGTATCCGGAAAAGTACAGTTTATTGAGATCAATAATGAAGAAGATTTTGAAACGTATAGAGGAAAACTTGAGGGTGCGATTGTTGCTTTTAAGCCACGTGGTGATCAGTCTCCAAATTTTAAAGCAGATGCTAGAAGATATACCGAAGAAGAGTTGGACGAGATGACCGAGCCGCGGGCAGAAGGAGGTGGGTGGACACCGGAACAGATCGCTGCATGGAGAAAACGCAGAGCCTTTAGTGAAACATTGAATAACTTCCTGACAGAAGAAGGAGTGGCTTTGATCATTAAAGGAGTGAGAGGTCGTCATGGCACCCTATTCACAACCAGCCCTCAGGGATATAAGAAAGACACACCAATTGGAGTTGCTGAATTGGAGATGGCCCCAGAACACGCAAACCTACTGGCCCGACTAGTAGCTAACGGGGTAGATGTAGAAGTGGAAGGAGAGGTTAAGACCACCTTCAATGAAGACGATCTTCAAGGATATAATGTAATTGCTGAAATACCCGGTACAGACAAAAAGCTGAAGGATGAAGTGGTGATGCTTGGAGGACATCTGGACTCATGGCACAGTGCGACTGGTGCTACGGACAATGGAGCTGGATGCATTGTAATGATGGAGGCAGTTAGGATCTTACAAGCAACAGGCCTGCAGCCAAAGCGGACAATAAGGATCGCACTTTGGGGAGGTGAAGAACAAGGAATATACGGTTCGCGTAACTACGTGAAAAATCATTTTGGCGACTCAGAAACGATGAATCTGAAACCTGAGCATGAAAAGATCTCAGCTTACTACAATATTGACAATGGTACCGGAAGAGTTCGTGGCATCTACCTTCAGGGCAATGAAGAAGTAGGACCGATCTTCAAAGAGTGGTTTAAGTCATATGATGACATTATGGAGAATACTACTATCACCACCCGTAACACGGGCGGCACAGATCATCTCGGCTTTGATGCCGTAGGTATCCCTGGTTTCCAGTTCATCCAGGATCCCATTGAGTATAGCACTCGCTCACATCATACGAATATGGACACCTACGAGCGTTTGGTCATCGAAGACCTTCAGCAGATCGCAACGATCGTTGCTGGGTTTGTGTACAATACAGCTATGCGCGATGAGATGCTACCGAGAGAGAAAGTGGATGAAATTGCATCTGAGTAAATAATGTATAAGCTTAGTATCTTTAGATTATGAGTCGGAATTTGTACTTAGCAGCAATCCTGTGCCTCACAGGAATGCTGGCTTTTGATTTCTTGTGGATAGCAAACAACATGATTCATGGAATAGAATTCTATGAATTTGTGATATTTCCCAACCTGGTAGTTGTTCATGGTATGATCATACTGGCTTGTGAAATTATCATGTTGAAATACTGGCTTTCAAAACAGTATAAGGTTGCTTTTTGGATCAGTTTATTATCTATGATCACTTTTCTGACATTCTATACACTTGAATACACACATTTTGTAATGGGAGTAGATAACGAATACCTGTTTGATTATGTGGTAATCATACACCTGATAGCCGTGATCCTGTTTTCGATGAGCATGGCATTTTCACAAGCCTCTGAACGGCCACTGTTGCAGCAAGCCGGGTATGCAGGCATGGTGGTGGGAGGCACTGTCCTATTTTGCCATGTACTGGTAAATACAATGGCTCCTGGTGAGACACAGTCCATGTTTACATACATTTACTTTTCGGTTAGCAGGCTCGGCACATTGATAACCATTTTCTACATTATGAACTTCTACAAAGAGTTGAAGGACGATTCAGTCCTTGAAGCTTGAGACTTTTTTCTCTCAAAAGGGAATTGGGTAACGTACTCACATATAGGATTAAAAGTCTATGTGGAAACCGGTGTAATAAATATCCACTACTTTACTAATTGTTAAAACAATTAAACACCAAAATAACTTACACCAATGAAAAGACTTACACTATTTAGTCTGGTAATAACGAGCATGTATTACTTAAGTGCTCAATCCTTTATGCCTACCATAAGTTTTACAACCGCCGCTGGTCAAACAACCTACATTGTTAAAAATGATGACTCAAAAATTTGGGGCAAAACAGTGGTCATGACAGGAGGAATGAATGGCATGCTTAGCCTGACATTAAAAGATACTGTCACCGGAGAGAAGGTGAAATACAAGATTCCAGATATGAAGGAAGTAGGCGTATGGGCCAAGGGAATGAGCAAACTGAAAGCGATCACCAGTTCACTGGAATCAACAAATTCCCTGAAAGATGCGACTCGCACAGACTATAGTATGCTTGATGCCGATTATTACATTTTTAGACGTGTAGTTGACAAAAAAGGGAAGCCTAGAATTTTGCAGTTGCTAAATCCCGGATTTGATTCTAAGATGCAGGCTTATGCGGATCCTCGTGCCAAG
This sequence comes from Cytophagaceae bacterium, assembly GCA_006969745.1. Lineage (GTDB taxonomy): Bacteria > Bacteroidota > Bacteroidia > Cytophagales > Cyclobacteriaceae > Ekhidna. The sequence continues at coordinate 45,115 of CP030886.1, read as the reverse complement.
CAGACTGGAGGTACAAAGCTAACCGGAGGTTTAACTGGCGGACTAGATAAATCATACTATGTCACCCGTGGCGGCGCTTATGGTGTTTATGTTGAAAAAGGAAAATACAAGAAGTCGATGAGTTCCATTTTTGATGGATGTTCCGAACTACTGAAGAAGTTTGATACAAACTTCAAGGACTTTGCAAAACACGTGCACTACTTTGAGAATGAGTGTAACTGATTCATTGTAACTAATTACAAATCAAAAGACCTCACAGCTGTGAGGTTTTTTTTTGTTGATATCAGATGATGTTTATTACTTCCCAATACAGAATGTAATAAAATAATTTAACTATCTAATTATTAGTTCATTATGAAATAGTTTGATAAATCGAATTACAAAAGAAAGACAAATAATTCTATACTCGTGCTAAAATATAAAGACATGTAAACTCAATAAATGTAAATAGGATAATAAGCCTTAATTACATATGCAATTTATAAACAGATATTAATTCCTCGTTGATAGATTTAAATGGGTGATTTTGCCAGTTAATAGGTCTTTTTTTATGCCAAATTTTTTCAAAATTATAATTACCCATTAACTCGTTAACATCTTCAAATATATTAAGGTTTGAAAACTTACTTGAGGAGGGTTTTCCTACAACGGTGCATAGATAGCCACCATCCTTAATTAATGTAGACATCTTAGAAGCAAATACTTTCATCATTGCAAAATATTCTTCTCCACTTTGGTTTGGTTTAAATCTCCCTCTCCGTGGACCTATCTCATACTTAAAATCGTTATCCATATCATATTCCTTAAACCAAAAATATGAAAGCCTCATGCCAAGAGTATAATCAACCATCCCTATATAAGGAGGAGATGTTATAACTGCAGCAACACTATTCTTATCGATTCCAATCTCTTCATTATTAAGTGTTTGAATAGGAATATTTCTTACAATTGAAGCATTCAGAGCTTCTTCACAATTAATCCCCAACTTAGCTATTTTGATTTGTTGAGAGCTAAGGATTCTTAAGTTTCTTCTGACTTTGTTTTCAAATAGGTTAAGCGCATTTTGATAATTAGGTCTGTCAACTCCTTTAGGGAGAGGAGTATTATCAGCAAAATAAGCAAAATGTTTACCCTTCCTCTCTGTGCATGATTGAAGTATACCAGAGAAACACACATTATAGAAGTCTTTCAAAGTCTGGTTTTCAATGCTCTGTATATAAGTTTTAATTGCGCTAAGTTGACTAAATGTCTTGGGATGATACCATTTTAGAACTTCTTCATAATCTAAGTGTGTTTTGAATTCAATTGATTTTTCTATAGAGCTGATATTGAGATTATCAATTTCACTTATCACTTCTTTAGAGTAAAAAGAAAGACGCACTTTTGAGATTAGAGATGCAAATGGATTTGCATCACATATGATTGGTCTGCATCTGAATTTGATTGCCTCAATTCCTGTCTGTCCAGTTCCTCCGAAGCAATCTAAGACATCTTCGTTGCTAACATTTAAGCTGCTTAGAAGATTAGCTGGAATGTTGTGAACGAAGGTTGCTGGATACGAATGTAAGCTTTCATTCCTTGATAATTTAAAGGCCCAGTTCCCTATTCGGTGAAGATTTGAAACTACGTCTTCATTCTGACACAGTTTTGTCTCTTTCCATGGCTTTTTAGATACTAGATCATTAATTTCTATTTTGAAAGCTTGTTCTAGCTCCGATCTTAATTGACTTGGAGATAAACTTTGGTATTCTAATTCTCGCCTTTCCAGCAAAGATTTCAGATAAGAAGGAATATTGAAAAGAGTAATTTTTCCTTCCAATAGAAACACTTGCAATTTGCAATTTTCGATTTTCTTTTTTTCGAGATTCTTCTTAAATGACACAAAGCAAAACAATTCGGCTTTATCTCCAACCAATTTTGAATCCAACCAATTGCTAAATTCAGGATTTTTTAATTCCTTAATTACTTCACTCGTATTAAAAGTAATCTCTAAAAAGAGCTGTGGCTTTTCTAATAGTTGATATCTCCTAGAAAGCTCATTTAGGCTAAATCTATATTTAGAGCTTTCATTTAGTTCTCTATTTTCAATCATGTATAGCAATTCACTTTCCGTATTCCTAATTATTGAATCTGTGCCTATCCCACTATTGAGACATCTCCTTAGGATATGATACAATAAAGAGGTTCTGCCATTTTCTTCATCATTGGCATCCTTAAAAGAGTCATACATCAATTCTCTGTACCCATACCATTTTCGAACATAATCATTTTTTATTTCAGATATGCTTAACGGTATTGAATTTAAACTCCCTAAATATCTAGCTATTCCAATTGGTACTTCAGGATCAATCCTAATACCAAGGTGTAATGAAGCTCTTGTTACGTTGTCAGCATTATCCAAATCAACTAGGCCATTAACTAAAAAGCCCAATTCTGCATCATCTCCAGTTATTATATCTAGTATTCTACTTGCATCAAGCTTAATCTTGAATTCTTTTTGTAACGAATCTACAAGATGATTGAACTGAACCGTCTCTGACTTGTAAATTGAAATATTGGATGAGTTTAAATCTGACCCTTCTTTTACATTATCTAATATAATTCTAGCCTCATTTTCATGAGAAAAATTAGGTAAAACAAACTCAAGAGAATGTGCGAATGGAGGAGTTGCGACATCATGGTATAGGCATGCCAAAAGCAGGTGAATTGTTTCTCTTTGATCAAGTCCTCTTACTGAAGAAGCAATTATCCCTAAATGAATTACTCCAAGAGAGTGATCAAATCTATTTGGGCTACTAAAATCCTTAAATTGAATTGAATCAATGTTCGAAAGTCTTATACCTCTCAATCTTGCAATCTCAGGAGACTTTAAGAAGGGGTAAATCCACTCCGGTAAGAAAATCTTACCATATAACATGTCATTGAATTCGAGCATTTACTATTATCTCCTATTGAAAGAGAGAGAAAAAATGAGTCCAGCGATTATATCATTTTTTGTGTCTTTAAAAATGCTGTCACCAAATCCCAATTCAATAAAATTAGACAAAAGAGCCAATAGTATAAAAATGAGTGCAAGTAATCTTATAGTCAGTTTTGACCATTTTCCAGTCACGATGCTTGTTAGCTTATTAAGAAAAAATAAAAACTTAATTAAGCTATCATTGGACTGCTGTTTTTTCACCTTTTGGAGATTCTCATACAAAATAGCATTTGTTCTTACTGAAAGTCCAGGCCCACTGTGTGCATACTTAAAACCACCATTTAAGACGCTAAGCTTAATTCCTTTCAATTTTCTTTGGATCGTTTGCCCGCTATATGTCCAGATATTTAGTTTAGCAGATAATGCAATAATGTATAATTGCCATGGTATTCTTATGTATGAGTGGTTAGAGTTAATCTCATATTCAATATTCTGTTCGATATTTTGGCCAAACAATTCCTTCGTTTGTTTCCATATACTATTAAATATCTTGCGTAGTTCCTTATGGGTCACCTCATCTTCCCAATAGAATGTAAACAGGTCCAAAGCAAGTACTTTTATGTAAAACTCGGAAATCTCAGAATCTGGATTTGTCCTTTTTAATTCATCAATTAACCAATCAAGTGGTCTTCTTAAGGTTTGAACACTTACATTACCATGCAATGCTTTTAATACAAAAATTGTCGGTAGAACTTTCGGGTTATTATTTGTCAAATCATATCCCCATCCATTCTCTTCTAACTTTTCGACGAGTAAATTAATTATTGATGTACGAAGCTCATTTTTTTCAGGGCTATCATGGCTTATACAGTTTAGGGCAGTTAACTTTTCTGCAATTTTTATTGTATTAACATCTTCACTTTTAAGATTTCCAGCATCATAATCACGAATCTCAAATTCAATTTGAAATCGATTTTTTATATATGCTATTAGTCCGTTTATTAGTTCAGGTACTCTTTCGGGATCAACTTCTGGATTATCACCAATTATTCTAATTGCACCTGCCGTACCATGTAAGCCACGTTGCTTAGAGGCACTCTCATTGAAGAATTGACCACAGCAGAAAATATTAGGAATGTTTCGTGCTACAAGAAATTCAGTTTGAGGACCATTGGTTACTTGGTCTTGGATTTGCCTACTAAGTCTAGTGAGAACTTGGTTAATATCTGAGTTATTAATCATTATTCTTAATTTCTTTTAAAAGGTGAGATGCCTCTCCAGAGAATGATTTTTTGAATAAGTCATTATGTCCTTTAATTGGCATAGCAGATATTTTTCCATAGTTATTTATAAGCATATCTTTTTCTTTAGTGATTTCTCCTATTAAAGTGAATCCAAGGGAGACTAATGTGTCTTTATGTTTTGGTGATACACATACAATTGATTCAAAATCACCGCCAATGCCGAATGCAAATGACCATGGCTCTATATCCAATTTTCTTGAAACTAAATGCACTTGAGAATTAATCGGAATTTTATCTACATCTACAATTGCTCCAACATTACTAGATCTGCAAAGGTCATTTAGATCACGGCCTAGGCCATCGCTAATATCAGTCCCGCAATTACAAATATTCTTTTTGGCTAAATGACTCGTTTTTTTAAATGGTAATGAAGGATCTACAACAACCTGAGTTGCCCATCTTCTCCAGTTCTTATCAAAAATCGCATTATATCCAATCGCTACAGCACATGTTGAACCTAATTCCCCTGTAGTGAAAATGAGATCACCTTCTTTGGCATTCTTTTTCAGAAATGGTTTGTATTCTGAAATACCAATTCCAAATCCAGCTACAGAAAATTCTTTACCTAGCTTTGTATCACCACCAATCAATGAAATTTCAAATGTGTCCAGCACTTCTTTAACTCCCTTCATTAATTCTTTAAAATCAGAATCTGAGCTACCTTTTTTAAGCATTACTGATAAAAGAAATGCATAGGGCTTAAATCCGGAACCAATCAAGTCAGAGAGGTTTGCTGCAGCCACAAGTCTGCCAAATTCACGAAAACTACCTATATCCAACTCTTCAGCAATTGTTTTCGAATTCAAAAAGTCAGTGGTAATTCCATAATAAAGCTTGCCAATTTTAAACACTGCACAATCATCATCATCAATATTGGTTTTGATTGATGGGTCAATAGCTGAGTTTGAAAACAACTCTCTTATGAGCTTAGGGGCTTTATCAGGATCTAGTCTATTCATTTAATTTTTCCATAAATCAATAGACTTTTTTATTAAATCTAACTTTTCATCTTGCCTCCAATCTTGCCTCTTAAATCCATATTTTTTGCAAAGAGCCATTCTAATTTGTTGACTTGGAATATTATAGGCTTCATATACTTTGATCTTGTTATTTAGATTAAAGTTCAGTAGGTAAGGATCATCTATATTAAGAACTTGATCTAATTCATCAACATCAAAAACAGGTAAATGCCCTTCTAAAATATCAACGTCTCTGCTAAAACTTGGAATAATATGCAGGTGAGTGTGGATTACGCAAGCTCCGCCTTTTTGATCCCAGCTAGAGCCATGTTCAGATATCAGACAATCTTTCATAAAGTCCCTTTTTTCTAGTTTATGCAATAAGGACTTCAGTTCTAAAACATGTTCCTTCTTCATGAAACTAAGGCTCTGATAATGATTTTTGCTGCAAATTAAAACGTGACCAGACACAAGCGGACCAATAGAAGGCAAGATTATAAAACTATCTGTCTCGTAAAGAGGAGTATTCCAAATTTTAGGATTAAGACTACTTGAGTCTTTTATTGCATTGCAAAGTTCACATTCTGTCTGTTGGCTATTCATACCTATCAAGAAACAGGTAATTATAACAATTAAACATCATTTCCACTTAACTGTCTTTTAAATGCTTCAAAAAATTGGATTATCCAGTATGTTTGGTTGACTTATTTTAAGTTTAAGTCACTTTTACTCAATTCATATACCAATTATGAAAAATAAATAATTCATTTTAACCCCTAGCTCGTTACAGATTTCCTGTAGTGTTCTGAGTGATGGTGTTCTTTTTCCTCTTTCAAGCTTGGATATGTAGTCTGCATCCTTGCCAATCTTAACCGCAAGCTGATTCTGGGTAACAATCTTAAGAGATTCTTCTTCGATTTTATTGAGGCGTGCTTTCCTAATTTCCATCATCATGATTAGAGTTATTAGTATTATATATCACTACCAAAAGTTAAGCCAATTTACTCGCTCTTCATTCCAACGAGTCATCCAACTTTCAAAATGAGATATCTAGGAGTCTCTCTAGTGGATGATCTTGAGGATGGAATAGGATAGGAGATACAGAGGGACTTGAATTACTTCCCGATACAAAACTTACTAAAGATATTCTCTAGTAAGTCATCAGTAGTCACTTCACCAGTGATCTCTCCCAAATGGAAGAGGGCAGAGCGAATGTCCTGGGCTACAAGATCATTACTCATCTGCATGTTGATTGCTTCGAAAGGATAGGGGCTAAACGAGAAAAAAGGACAGCTATTTGATAGTTTAGAGATGAAAACGGGAAAGAAACTGATCTAATGAAGCTGTAGAATTCAAACAATAAGTCCGTCAAGATTGATTTTTTGACTCGGTCTTGATTGAATTAAGTATTTTTTTATATTCTAAAAACTCGCTATCACTAGGATTCATCTGTAATACAAAATTCACCTTTCCGATTAGGTGTTCTAAATAGTTTCCTTTGTTGATTTTTTCATGTTTCATATGATCTATGAATCCAAACTTTTTGATATAAAACATGGTTTGTCTTAATCGTTTCCTTTTTTCAATAGGAACCTGAGTTTTCTCATTAACTACTATACCAGTTACAACTTGACGATTATTAGGGAGCATAAGCTGTGTCTTATTTTCATTTAGTGAAAGTTCTTTTTCTGATAACTTTTCTTTGATCCAGTCATTTAATTCTTGATGGTCAAAATCTCCAGAAAAGGTCATATCATCAGCGTATCTAGTGTACATTATTTTCCTTCTTTTGCAATATTCTGAAATTTCGATATCGAGAGGGCTGAAAAATAGATTTGAAAGATATGGACTTGTTGGTGCTCCTTGAGGTAATGATTCATTTAGGGTACAAAGCTTTGAGAGTAAGTTTGAAAGTATTTCAGAGTATCCCCAGCTTTCAAATAACTTTTGGATCGCTTCCCGACTAATTGAAGGGTAGAAATTTTCTATGTCGAGTGAAAACACTTTGGGTTGATTTGTATGGTACTTGATGTTCTCTATTAAGCCAATATCGGGCCTATACGCTTTTGCAAAGACACTTACTTTCACTTTGTAGAGAATTTCATTTAGGATCCATAATTGGATTTCTTTTAAGCTAGGTAGTGGTTCTGAAATTTCTCTTAAGCTGCCATTTCTCTTTTTAATTTTAAAACTGCGATAATAGTAAGGGGTGTTATAGACGGCTTTCTTAATATATTCTTTCGAATATCCAACAAGTCCCGAAAGGTGCGTTGTATTATAAATTACTGGCAATCCATTCTCGATAATTGGCTTTGCATATTTTAAGCATAGATCAATGTTCTCTTTCGAATACCCAGCATTGATTGCCTCATTAGTAAAGAAGATTTTATAGGGTTCAAAATTCACTTGAGAGGTCGTTAATTGAGTGGGGAGTTTGTTTCTCCCTCACTCAAATTAGTGAACACCGCTTTTTAATTCAACCGATCCCTTTAGGGTCGACTTTGTCGAAGGTTGGGTTAAAAAGCGGGGTGCTAGAAAGAACATTCACTCAAGGAACAAAGACTCTCTGTTCCTGTACCTTTAAAGGAGGAATGTTAATTCATCCTGCTTTGGAACAAATATAGCGGTTTTACTAATTTTAGCAACTTTTGATTCCTTATCAAAATCGATCCATTCATCTTTATTCTTGATCCTAAATTCCTCTTGGTTTGAACTGTGATATTTCTTTCCTTTTCTAGTAATTACCAACTTTCCCCTTTTATTTTTGATGTAACCATTTTGCAAAGCATATTTAGTAAGCATAAATATTTGGTTATAATTAAGTCCATGCCTTCTAACTTTTCTAATTGATGCATTCTTTATTACAACATCGATTATAAGAAAAAGCGAATGTTTATCTGGGAAATGGGGCTGTGTACTCTTTTCCATTGACTTCATGTTTTAACCAAAAGATTGGAAATGTGTTGTTTGGTGTTCTTTCTGTAAAAGTAATGAGAGCTTCTGTCTGTCTAAATCCAAGACTGTAATCAGTTTTTAATCTTGGCAATAGCTTTTCAATCTTTTTCATGAGCTGTAATTTCTCAGAAATAGCTTCTTTTTTGTAAAAGTCACTTATTCCTTTCCCAAGTTGTAGAACACAATAAGTCTTTATCTTCTTTTCTTTTAAGGTTTGAAGTGCACTTTTTTGGGCAGCAAAAACAGCTATGTAGATTTGATCATTAGAAATGTTTAAATCACGAGTTAATTCGTCAATAGAGTCAGTAACAGTTTTACCGCTCCCAATGTAATCATCTGTAATCACAATAGCTTCATTTGATTTTATTATTAAGGATTCATATTGGCTAATAAACCTTGTATTTTGACTATTAATTTTTGATGATCTACTTGAATGAGATTTAATCATGTAAGTGAAACCGAAACCACTTTTCATTTCACCAGAATCACTCTTTTTGGTTACAGGACCTACGTAGATCTTTTTCTGCTTTGATAGGATTGATTCAATGTTCTTCACAGTTTTTATTAAACCAGATTCAAGTTCGTTGAATTTAATCCAATTATATCTTTGTAAAAGATCAAGAATTAGAGCCTGTTCCTCACTTTTAAGGTTGTCAATAATATTAACCAAGCTTTCAAGGGCGTCATCACTAAATGTATTTTTAAGCCAATTCTTTGAATCAAAAATTGTAAATAACCTTGAGTATGAGTCTTGAGCATTCATTTATTATTGTAGATAATTATATGAGGTTCATGTTTAGAGAAAATACTAGAATTTGCCAATAAAACGGTCGTTATAGAACCCGTTCTATTCATATTTCCTTCATACTATTACGCACAACTCCTTGTTTGTTACTTCCCAATATAGCTAGGAATAGCATTCAAAGAAAACACATGGTGATTTTACTGAACAAATTGGAAAGGATAATATGGCATTTATTCAGATTCCAGGTCCTTTAAGCTCTTTCCATCAAATCTAATCCACTCTAGCGGACCCGCAGACTGTCTTCCCAATACAACGGAAGATGCTGCACTAGGACTTGAGAAAACTACATTCTCTGTGAATTGAAGGTGATCTCCATTTCTAACTAAATTCCCATTGTCAAGAAGCTTTTCTCTTAATTGTAACCATCCTTTTGCGATTGATTTGGAGGTATTAAGATTAGCTTGTGATCCTCTTATAACTACAAAACCATCTTCAGTCTCAACCATTGTTGCAGAAAGTGATTGGGTCTTTATATCAAATGAGGTTTCCACTATTGATTTTTCATCTTCAGGTTTTTGACTCTCTATAGACTGTGATGTGGTAGGTATCAAAAATGAGTAACCTGCGGTTGGAAGAATCAATTTGATTTGATTAATGAAGTATTCCATATCAGAAATATCTGCCTCCGATAGTGATGGTTTGGAGGGGGATGTTGAATTATCTAGTTCTGCATTCTTGGCTACTTTTGTTAATTCAATTAGTCGTGATTCGATGTACTTGACGTGTGATTTGGTTAGAAGCTCATCTTTACTAATAAAGATTAGACATTCACCAAAATCTTTGTCACTGTCTTTCAAGTGTTGTTTCAATCGAGTTTTCAGATTTTCAGCTTCTCCAATGTATATTCTTTCAGAGTAAATATCCTTCTGAGGAATTGCTTTGAGTACATATACCCCTGGCTTATCGTATTCATCTCGTTCGATAAGTTTGGTAAGTTGACTTCTAGGAGTATTAATCGCTTTGCCTGACCAATTTCCTATTTCGATAGTTCTTGGTCCATTATCTGCCCCGTCAATTAGAAATACAGTAAGCTTTTTACCCATGAAATAAAGGTATTCAATTTGAGTTATTTGCCATAAATAAGCTCAATACATTGTTACCTCTTTTTTCTGTATAGTCTCCGATCTCTCAACTTCTTCCAAATATTTCTCAACTTGAGAACCTCTGATTGAGAGAATTTACCTGTATCAAGAAATAATATCTTGTCATTCAGGTCTAATGCTTTTTCAACTTCGTTATTTTGAATTAACTCGTCAATTTCATAAGGATTAACTTTTTCAGAAAACACAAAAGGTAATTCTTCCACCTCTGTTGGTTCAAAAGTCATTACACCACCTCCATAACTTCTTCCTGTTATTTCTGAAAACGCAAAGGTTAGAGAGTTTATAAAGCAGGCAACTTTTTTTGGCTTAGATTCATTAACATGGAAATTAAGTCTGTGTATAGTATCTGTAGAAGAAGCTCCTGTATCATTAAGAACAATTTTAGGATAGTGATTGACTTGTCTTAACGCAAATGCATCTGGAATTGAAATAGATGGTACTACAAACCAATTTTTCCTTATTCTACATTTGTAACCAAGGTTAAAACCATTTTCTTCGCCATAAAGTATGTATTTTTTTTCATTCTTATTAGGAGGTATGCTAGGGTAGAACATAAACACTTTTTTGTCTGACTCACTCAAGACTTTATATCTCTGTTCACTTAGAGTGATTCCTTTAAGTTGATCAGATTTGCCAATTACAGGTATGATAGATTTACCGACACCCCACTTTTTGACGTGCGAATGGTTCATCATAAAAAATTCGTTCCTACCTGTAACAATGCCAACGTCTACAGAAGCATATTCTTCTAATTTTTCATAGTTTTTACTATTCTTTATTTTCCTCAAGAACTCAATTTCGTCTTGATCGAGAAAATACTTAATCCACTTTTCTTGGGAGTGGTCTAGCTCTTTTACTGGAATGTCATTGAAGCTATCAATTGAAAGTGTTTCTAGATCTTCTAAGTTTTCTAGTTCAACAACTCTTATGCCTTTTTCTTGTCTTGTTTTCCTTTCACATAGAAGTATTACCACCTCTTGCTGGATACTTTTGAAGACAAGCTTTTTAAATGTTACAATTGATACACGGTCAAAATACTCACTAAGAAACTTTCTTGCAGATGAAGAATAGTTTACCTGAAATAGCTCTGCAGGAATTACCAATCCCATTCTACCATGGCTTGAAAGAAGATTAGAGCATAATATCAAGAAAGGAACCCAGATGTTTGTAAGCCTATTGTGAGGCAATCCTAAATCATTCATCATCTCAAAAGCAATTTCCCTATGTTCTTCTGGGAAATCTTGATATCTAATGAAAGGGGGATTACCTACAATAAAATCAAAGGGCTTTGAAAAAGTTGGTTTTTCATAGTGATGTTTCTTTAGATAGTGAAAGAAGTCAGTGTTTATGAAATTACGTGGAGATAAGCTATCCTTAAATCTTTTTTTGGCTTTATCAATTTCTTCTTTGATTAGTTCAACAGCGGTTAGTTGTCCTTTTACATCACATTTTAAAGATTCAAATCTTTGAACTACACTTTCAATAAAATTCCCATCTCCACAGCTTGGCTCTAAAACATTGCCTGGTTTATCAATTGTCCATCTTGTTATAAAGTCTGTTATCTGTTTTGGAGTGTAATAGCCTCCACGTAGTTTATTTGTAATCTTATTCAATTCACTAACTTTCTTATCTCGCTAAATAAACAAATTAAGGTGTCTTAGTGAGGATCCATACCCTTGTATCTTTCATGATAAGAATAATTAATTTGATCGCTAAAAGATTCTATTCTTAAAGGGGAACTTGGAGGCGGCCAATTTGGATTAATTGAGCCATCATTAGGCCGCCATATTACTAAGCTTATTGCTTCTGCTTTGTGTGAACTATCAATTGGACTTGTCCTTTGAGATAGTCTTTCTAAGGTACTTGTAATCGCCTCTTTTTGTGGAGAATTTAAACAGGGCTCAGGAATAGCTACCAAGAAAGCAACAATAGCGTATGGAAATCTAGAATGTACTGTTGTTGCTTCGGTTCCTAGATCATTAATCATATTTTGATAGTTTTTTCTCACACTCTTTTCTTCATTAAGTGTTTTACTATCAAATATGAATCTAACTCCATCCGGCCGATACCCAACATCAAAATTTTGAGGTCTAATACCACCTATGATTCTTACAGGGCCTACTTCAACTGCATCACTATTGACCGGCAACAAGCTTGTTGAAGAAGGTTTTATAATTGGAATGTTGCCAAGTAAAACACTTAATGCTTTACCAACGGCTGCGTCAAAGAAAGAACCTAACTCCAAAGAAGAATATGGTGGTGATCTTTTCAGTTCACCATTGTTAGCGGTCCATTGATTTCCAAAATTATTTAGCTCATTTTGGTCGAGTATGATATTTGGCATTTTACCAAGTGTAGCCATAACCTTCTTGTTTGTTGGAAAGTTATAGTATAGCGGTATTCTTCACAATAATGCATTAAACTAATAGTGCATTGAATAGTTAATTAATCTCTGTAAATGTGTAGTGAAGTCCTGAATGATACTCATGCTCTATTGATTCATATTCAGGATTGAACCATATCTCCTTGATGAATTCATGTTCGCATACTAGGATATAGTCAGAGTATTCCTTGTAGTAGGATTTGAACTTGATTGTGATGTCTTTCCACTCTGTGAATCTTGAGCGAAATGTGACGGTGTTATTGTTAAAATTGAATGTATGGTAAGAGGCTTCTTTAAATGACCCCAAATGTTCATCGCCTTTAGATTTGATATAGTTGTTGCTCTTGAATTTGTAAACTTCTAGCTGGAGTTCGTTTAAATGATTTCTAGTGATACTTTCCAGATATAAGAAAGAATCTCTATTCGAAGATGAATAAATGGCTAGGAATTGAAATAACAGGATGATTTTGAAAATCATTTATGATAGTACTTTAAATTGATTCCTTGAACAGGACTAAGGGATTTAATCTCAACCGATTTGGCTGTGCGGTTTAATATGATTTCACAGTATTCCTGACTAAAGGTTCTTTTGGCTGTCAGGTAATATGTCTGACCATCTTGAATCAGACTTTGTATTTCATAAACTGTGTTTGGCTCATCATTATCTGGTTGTTTGATAAGTAGGGTAGTAGTGCTGTAGTAATCCCAAACCCAACTAATGTCAATAGTTGTGTATTTCTCTTCTGGCTGTGAGAGCCTTTTAACATCCAGATGATTTGTAGTGAATAGTAGTTTGCCTTCCTGAATAGGGTTATAGCCAATTAGCAATAGAATGATGAACACTGGTTTCATATCACTAATTTAATAAATGTGACTTATTGGCGGTTGAATCAAGTGAGACTTATTGGCTTCTTTGATAGGTGGAAGATATCCTTTCAAAGTTTGGTAATAGAGTTCGTGAGTTACGAACCAAAAAAGGTTGGAGTCAAGAGAAGATGGCTCAACTCTGTGGTTTTGATCGAACCTATGTTGGTAGAGTAGAGAGAGGTGAGCGAAATCCTGCTTTAAAGAATATTAAGAAGATAGCCTCTGTCTTTGATATTTCGATTTCAGAATTAACCAAGGGTGTTTAGTCGTGTATAAGAAAGTTGTGGCAATATTTGACCCGACCAATCTATAAAAGGGGATAATATATATTGAGAAGATAAGGGGGCAAGTTTTGACCCCTCTATTGAATTACATCTGCAAACTCATTAATGGCCTCGCTAAAAATGCCATAATGATTTAGGAAGAAGTAATAGTTGATAAGAGACTCCTGTGGTATGCCGTGCCTTTCAATTATGTGTAACTCCCAATCATCAAATTCATCTAAATGTGTTATATAAAATGCATAATCATTACTTATTGAGCCATATCCAATTAATAAATTGGCGAGATGAATAAACTCTACATTTCCGACTACCTCTTGATTAATGTTAATTTCAAACAAACCATCTTTAATGGGTACTAATGTTATTACTTCATCCATTTGTTTGGATATGCAAATCGCTTTATAAAATCTTGAGTCATTAATAATTGATTTATTTATTTCGAACCTATGTATTTCAGTGTATTCCAAGCTCAAGGAGCCAAGTAGAGGGTTTTCATTGATTTTTCTCATTGTAAGATTTTTTATAGTTTAAACCATCAGTACATTCTCTTCTAGAATCTATTTTATTTTGTTAACTGTCTGATTATCATTATTATAAGGACTAGGCCTGCACAAAAGCGGGCATAGAAGGGTCATGAAGGCCACCTTCTCGCTCTTTTAACTATTTTAAAGTCAAGTTCTCTGAGATGCTTGGTGCTTAAAAAAGCATTGGACTTATATGTTTTGTTCAACCAACTTTTTACTCTCGACTTATGATTTGAAGACTTATTGTACTTTGAAAATGAATCTTCGAAAAGAAGTAAAGTCCTATTTAATCCCCCTAGCGATTTGATACCATTCTGGGTTAGAAAATCTCTTATGTTTGGTATCAAGGGTTCCCCATTGAATACTACATCTGAATCTCGCTTAATGCGCATGTACTCATCTTTCCACCTTGTTGCCAATTCAGTTTGAAACTTCTCCTCTTTAAGGAGGTCAACGGTGATTTGATTTCGACTTAATTGTTGGCAAATTGAATTCTTAAACCTGTATTCGTACCTTAATAGGTGTTCATTCTTATGAATCATTGTAAGACGAGATTCTCTTATTTTATCATAGAAGGCTAACTCTCTGTTATGTGCAGTAAAGTATACTGTTTCGTAATTCCTGATAATTGATTTCCGATACTTTGGTAGGTAATCAAGGTTTACCAGATACCTGTAAGGTTTTTCCTTTGTTCGAATATTTGCACCGATATCTATTCTCGCTAACTCAGCTTTGCCGATTGGGGCCATCAATTCATCTTCTAATTCTTCTATTGCTTCTCGAACTTCTGAGAATGCAAACTGTGATATGTTATTTCCCTTGTAAAATTTATGAAGGCTCCCAAGTAAGGTTATGAGCTTATTTCTCGATTTTGAGACCTCAATTTCAACGTTTAGGTTTCGATACTTACCTCTAATGGTTTCATGTGATCCATGATCCGTTAAGGAGTAGCTTTGTAAGTTGTCGAGAATTCCTCTAATGTTTGGGTGTTCTAAAGTTGCCACAATGGTGTCGATCATTTGCTTCTTATTTGACGCAAATTATGCGAACAACCATTAGGAAATTGGTTTAGATAGCTTTAACTAAAACAACTAAAGCGCATCATTGCAATTGGTATAAATCTCTTAATGGAGAGTTTTTATTGATCGAGTTTCTAGTTATCGAATTAAGATCAGCAATTGCACTTTGAATTGGATTTTTGGATTTTGATTTCCATTTAAAATGTCTGAAAAATGCAGATGGGCTACCCTTTGAAGTAGATACAATATCGAATTGATCAGAAGATAAGATTACAAAGAGGTTTACCAACTCTCTTTGATTTAGCATCCACCGAAGCTTGTGATCGATTTTATTCTCTTTAAATCTGTCAAGGATGCTATGAGGTCTTTTCTCATGAATCAGCTCCCTTTTCTTGAGATAATTATAAACTTTTAAACAGCTTGCCTCATTCCAACCTTTGCCTGTCATAATAGGAGATAGCCACTTACCTTCCTCACTACTTAGATCACTATGTGTTAGATGATTGTTAATTTCTAGCAGTTTTGAATCTACTTCAATTTGTAGCTTAATTAAGGACTTTAACCAGCCAAGCTTCTTTTTATCTTTATCAAAAAGAGCCTGGGATAAAGAGTGTTTTATACCATCTATTTCTCTTCTAATGCTAGACCAATACCAGTGCCAATCATCTTCATCAATTATATAATCCAAGTCACTTACTGTATAATCCTCAAAACGAATTGCCATGAAGTAATCTTCTAGGATCTCCTCAGCAAGATATTCTTGAGGATTATGAATGACTTTATCCTCTAATGATTTTAACTCTTTATCAAAATCCATGATAGTCACTTGGTGTATAGAATTCCGAATATATAAGGAAAAGACTAAATACTAAGAAAAAGAAGGAAGGGCTTGAGCAGCTTTAGCTTTGTTCTTATCCATCACCTTCAAGTAGATGGAAGTGGTTTTAATCTCACGATGACCAAGCATCTTTGACACTGTATAGATATCAATTCCTTTATCGAGCAAAAGACAAGCATGAGTATGTCTGGAAGAATGGAAGGTGATATGCTTTTTGATTCCTGCATCTTTGACCCAGGATAGCAAAATGTGGTTATTGTGTGCTGAGTACTTTACACCTTTAAAGATCCGCTCCTCATCTGGGCCTTTTTCTCCTAGTAGGTTGATCACTTGATCATTGATTGGCAAGGTTTCATGGCCTTTGGTTTTCTGCTGTTGAAAGCGAATAAACCAACCTGATTCAGATGAGTATTGAAGATCGCTCCATAGAAGCTGTGTAGCATCCGAAAACCTTAATCCAGTAAGAATCCCAAAGAGGAATACTTTCTTGATTCTAGGGTCCTTACAATCTGTTCTAAAGAGAAGTTTGATCTCATCTTCTGTAAGGAATTCTCTTTTTGTTTCTCCGGGCTTGATGGATCTGACTCTGGTGGAAGGATTATCCAAAATCAATTTGTTGTTAAAGGCTTCATTCATTGCAGCCTTGAATTTGTTGAAATAAGAGGAAGCTGCATTCTGAGAGAGTTTTCTAACACCTCGGTTTAGGTTTTCAGTTTGAAGGAAATCTCTAAAGGAATTCATCCATTCCTCATCTACATCTATGAGTTTAATATCATCTCTAGTAAAATGCTTCAGATGTTTGAATGTCGACTTCCAATTGGAATAATTCGATTCACTAGTCGAACGTTTTTTTTGCTCCAAGATCGTTTCGAAATAGGATAGGAGTGAAATATCTAATTTCTCTTTTGGAATGAATCCGAATTTACCTTCCTGAATTGCTAATACCCTCTTCGCATAAATGCTATTTGCCAATCGTTTAATCTCTTCATTGTGTTCTTTCTGGAACTCATCTTTTGGTTTATTGTAGATGTAAAGGCCAAGATATTCTTTGCGTCTTTTTCTAGTTATAGGGTTGTAGTAGTGAAGGTAGTAGGAGTGTCGCTTATCCTTTAGTTGCTTGGTTCGAAGATTTACTTTGATGCCTTTAGAACTCATTTGCAAATCTAAAAGCCGTTATTAACAATACGAAGGTAAGCTCGTAAAAGCTTGTATACGTACGATGGATAATACAAGATTGATCTAATGTGAAGTGGCCACTAAACCAAAGTAGGATTTTGAGTATTCTATTGGTGGTATATTTAACAAATAACTTATAAATGTGAGATGCAATCACTCCCAAAAGAGGAAATTGAGACAATTATAAAAAGGCTAAAGACTAAAACTTTTTTTGATAGCCAAAAGAAACTGAAAGACTTAATCGATAGGCTTGGTAGGTTAAGAAGGAACCTTTTAATTGCTGCAGGTACTGTATCAACCTTTCTTGCAGCAGGCATTTCAGTCGAATCTATTGGTTTAGGATTTGTTAAGGGATCAGTTGAAAATCCAATAGTAATTCCTATTGCTCTAGTTTCGGTTTTCCTCTATTATTTGTATCTATATAGTATCCATTATAAAGATTTAAACAATAGACTAAATCTTAGAATTTCTCTAAAATATGCTTTTCGTAAAGAGGTTGCTAGTCAAACCGCGATATTAAGAGTACGCAACAAGTATGGTGAAAATTTATTATCCAGTTTCAAAGAGACCAATTCAGATGATCAGATAGAGCTCTTATTTGATTTGAGATCTCCTGCTGTTATTACTGGTGAAAGACGTATGGTTTTTAATCCAGACAATAAGAAGCTGCAAGAGGAATTAATACAGTTAAATGGCTTCATTAGAGACGAGGAAGGAGTGAAGTTTCAATATAGTTTGAGTGAAAAAGAAGAAAAGATATTTGAGAGAGAGGTTCCGTTTTCACGAAAGATGAACGCGATAAATAGAATGGATTTTAGATTTCCCTTCTACTTTAGTTGGGTTACAATAGGAGTTATTTTATTTAAGGTCGTCGAAGCTATTTTGCTAGAGTTTTTTAAAAATTGAATTAGACAATTCTTCATAGGGATACGCCCATTTTTGTGTCTAAGCTTGATGTACCCGATTAAGAGAGCTCTACTTTTAACCAATCAACAGGCTTTCCTTCCTCAATAATTTTGATTAATGCATTTCGTGTTATGCTTGCTGCCTGATCCAAAATTGTTTGATCGTGAGCTTTGTTCAATTTTCCTGTATGTACGGCAGTTGATGTTAAGTCGTAAGCCTTTTTTAATGTTGTAAAATTTTTCTCACGCTCTTCTATAGTATTGCTCACATACCTTGCTCCTCTAAGTGCAAGTCTATAACGAAGCTGATTGTGATCATTGTTATCTGGGCCTAAGAAAAGAGATTCCATACAAATTCTTAAATCAATAGCTCTATCAATTGGATTCATGCTGAATCCATATTCATTTATTCTTTTCAATGAAACATCAATTAATTGTTTCACTTTTTCGTTGCAATTATTCATTTTCTCTATCATGTGATTAGCACGCAATAAGTGATGCTTGATGAGGGGAGGTATTAGGCTTGTTCTTTTTGATGACTGCATAGACCATCCTTTGGGAATATTGCCCATCGGTATAACAGTGCTTTGTGAAGGAAAGTAACCAATTGCAAGCAGGTTTATTCCTAGATCAATTGGAGTTACCAATCCAAGAGCATTAACGACTTGATGAATTTTATCATATGGAGCGTTATTCTTCTTGCTTTTTTTAAACTGTTGAAATTCTATTTCAAGCAAGCAATGAGGCATGTTAATCGGAGATCGAATTGTTTCGTTTCCTAATGGCAGATCTATGAAATCCTGCTTAAGGATAACACCATTGCAAAAATGGAATTCTTCGCTAAGTGAGGTTTCAAAGTAGTTATCAATGACTCCTATTAACTGTATAAGTATAGACTTTGATTCAGAGTATTTTTTTAACTCATTAAGAGCCTGTGAGGGGGTTGTTTCTATTGACCGCTCAATCAACCAAGAGGCTAGTCGGTCGTGACTAACAGTGAATCCAAAATGTGCAAATTGATGAATCCCATCTTCGTATTCATTGAACTCTTCATTTTTAGCTATTTCATCAATTAGTAGATCATAATCAGGGTTGCCGTTTCTTAGAATTATTCCGGCAGGATACTTGGAATTTATCTCAGATAGAATTGATAAAACTCTTCTATTAACCATTCTATTTAAATAATAGTGTTAAGTAAATCCTTTTTCCACCGGTTAAATCCATCTGAGTTATCTAAGTATGTATGACGAACTCTTGTGAAACCTTCCTCGCTTTCTTCGATATACTGATTTTTGCCTTCATTAAGAATTCGCGTAATTATTAAATCAATTTCACCTAATCTTTTCATTAAGTCAGGCTTTCTTTTTTCAATATCTTTTATTGGATTCGACCATACATAAGTTGCTTCTTTTGTGTCTGAGGTTTCCCACACGAAGTAGTCTTTTGATTCACCATTAACAAGAAACATAAACGAAATGGGTCTAGGAATAAACCTTAATCTCATTGTCTTATGATCATGAATTTCCGAAAGAAAAAGAAGGTGCTGATGGTGTTTTGTTTGGGTAACATTTGTAAGAGCTTCGAGTAAAGCCTCATCACTTTCATACAATTCTTTGATGTTCTCACTGCCATCATTTAATTGCAAGAATTCCTCTTTAGTAAGTAGAGACTTTTCATTCAGATTATCTTGTCTTATCTTATTTTTTAAATACTTATACTTAACTCTTTCAATTAATTCAGGTGTTATACGATCAATATCATTTGAACTGGCTTTTAAATCTGTAATCGTTTTTATAGAGGAACGATGATCTGTGTTCTGACTATATTCAATTGTTACATTAACATTGATTTTCTCGAGTTCAAGAATTTTACTGAAGTAAGGTTTTATTGAGTCGTGTACAGGATCTATAAAACCATTCTCAACAACAATCTCAACCTTGCTATCAAGCTCAGTAATTTTGTATTCGAAGAAAACACATCCCTTATCAAAGGTTAGTTTCTTAATTGAGAAATTAATATTAAGAGTAAGTTGATGCTTTTTGATCTTTGATTCTATCGGCTTTTTTGAATCTTCAATAGGTAACTTAACTTGATCATATTTCAGTTTTGGTTTCTTAGATGGTGAATCCTTTAACCCCATTGCATATAGACTCATGGTCTCCGAGCCACCTGTGATTCTAATTGAGGTAATTTTGGTTAAGAGATTTTGATTTTCATTTTGTAAATATGTGAATTGGCCAGCCTCCTCATTATATGATACAATTCTTACCAATAGTTCGTTTTCACTTTCGATATATTTCTTTACTTCAACCTGTAAATGGCATGGTCTAGTGGCAATCAATCCTGCCAAGAAAAAATCTTTAGCGAATAGCTGGCTGATTTCTATTGTGTACTTATCATGAAGAGATGCTAACTCTCCTTTGAATCTTATTACGATATAATTTCCTACCAACTTCAACTTTGTTTTGAAATATTAAGCTCTCAAAAGTTACAGACTTTTGAACGCTCATTCAATCAAAGTCTCAAAAAACGGATCGTTTAATTATTCTGAGATCCTTTCTAGTGAATCAAATCATACAATAAGTAGAATTAGATCAGATCTGTCCCAATCTCACTTCCCAATACAAAACTTGCTAAATATATTCTCCAACAAATCATCGGTCGTGACCTCACCAGTAATCTCTCCCAGGTGGAAGAGGGCCGAGCGGATGTCCTGAGCGACCAGATCGTTGCTCATCTGGTTGTTGATGCCTTCGATCACTCTTTTGAGTGCATCATCGGTTTGTTGCAGGCTTTCCAGGTGTCGTGTGTTAGTCACAATTACATTTGATTGCGCAGGTTTGTCCACGACTGTCTTTAGTCGTTCCTTGAGGGTATCCAGGTTGTCTTTCTCTTTGGCCGAAATAAAGACCGCATCTTCTTTTGAAAGTCGGGTTTTTAGAGAAGCGTCTGCCTGATCTACCTTATTGCCGACAAGTATATAGGGAACGTCAGAAGCCTGAAGCCCTTTCAGCTGCTCTTCAATCGAATCGATGGATTCATTGACTAAATCAAACAAATAGATCACTAGCCCCGCCTGCTTCATCTTCTCCAGTGTGCGTTGCACCCCAATGCTTTCTACTTTGTCATCGGTCTCACGGATTCCTGCTGTATCAATGAATCGGAATGAGATACCGTCAATGTAGATCTGATCTTCAATGAAGTCACGGGTGGTGCCTGCTACATCTGATACGATGGCCTTTTCTTCATTTAAGAGTGCATTAAGCAATGTTGACTTGCCTGCATTCGGCTTGCCTGCAATAACAGTCGGCACTCCATTTTTCAAAACGTTACCGTATTCAAAGCTGGCGATAAGCGACTGAATCAATGTTTGTATCTTATTGATCAAGTCAATCAGTCCTTGTCTATCGGCAAACTCTACATCTTCTTCTGCAAAGTCTAGCTCTAGCTCAATCATCGAAGCGAAATGAACCAGTTGTTCCCTTAGGTTTTTGATCTCATCCGAAAAACCACCTCGCATTTGGTTCATGGCTGTTTGTTGCATTCCTGCATTTTCTGAAGCGATCAAGTCTGCAACAGCCTCGGCTTGTGTCAAGTCAAAGCGTCCATTCAAAAATGCTTTTTGGGTAAACTCCCCGGGCTTTGCCAATCGTGCACCTTTACTTACAAGCAAACTCAAAATCTTTTGCAGGATGTATTGCGAGCCGTGACTGGATATCTCTATCACATCTTCTTTGGTGTAGGAGTGAGGGCCTTTGAAGATCGATACCAGCACCTCATCAATAATTTCATTCTGATCGTTCCGGATCGTTCCCAGGTGAATAGTATGGGAATCAACCTTGGTCAGGTTTTTCCCTTTAAATAGCTCATTTACAATGGGTATGGTTTGACTTCCGGAAACCCGAATGATGCCAAGGGCACCTTGCCCCGGAGGTGTAGCAAGTGCGGTAATGGTGTCGTTTATGTGAGCCATGCTGCAAAGATGATAAAAGGAGCGGAGTTAAAATATTTATAAATAAATGTAACCGATTGGTTTCTTTTCTTATATTTGTAACCGAAAGGTTTCATATTATGCGCAGAGATGTATTCCAAGCGATAGCTGATCCAACAAGGAGGGAGATTATAGGTCTTGTTTCTAACCAGTCCTTAAATGTGAATGAGTTGGCGGACAACTTTGAGATGAGCAGGCCTGCTGTATCCAAGCACCTGCGGATCCTCAAAGAATGCGGACTCCTAAAAATGGAAAAGAAAGGTCGGGAACGGTTTTGCCATGCACAGCTGGACAGGCTAGGGGAGATTGCCCTTTGGGTCCATCAATATCGCCAATTCTGGAATACAAGTTTGGATAAGCTGGAAGCCTTATTAAAGGAAGAGAAAGATGAGAAATAAACTACTACTATGAATACACACGGAAAACTCGTTACACCAACCACACTTTTGTTTGAACGACTATTACCTGGTCCTATCGAACGCATCTGGGAGTACATTACCAATGCTGAGAAGCGCAGCAAATGGTTTTGCGCAGGTACTTCAGGATTAATCCCAGGAGATGACATCCAGTTCGTATTTTATAATTCCCAGCTTGGCTCTCCGGCTGAGCAGACGCCGGAGAAATACAAGGACTATGGAGATGGATTTGAATCCAGGGCTGTTGTCGTGCGTGCTGAGAAGCCGACAGTCTTTGTCATGGAATGGGAAGGACAAGTCACCTTCGAACTAAAGGAGCAGGGCGATATGGTCAAACTGACCCTGACACATGAAAAATTGCCAGACTCTAAAGAGACTCGAGTGGGCACGCTGGCCGGTTGGCATACTCATTTAGATATCCTGATGGATCAATTAAATGGTAAAGAGTCCACAGGTTTCTGGTCGAAACACATGGCTTTAGAAGATGACTATGCAGCTAAAATAGATTAAATCTCTCTTGAAGCTTTGGATAACCAGATGCCAAAAACAATCACAAATCCTGCTGCAATAATGTAGGAGGCTGTTTCACCAACCAAGAAAACAATGATTGCTGCCGAGGCTAGCAGCCGAAGGTATTCGGATGGAATCCAATTTTTTCGATTTTCCATTAGGATGCCAAGCTGACCAATGGACCACATGATAAACCCTGCGAGAGCCAGCTTGGGATAGAATTCATAATTCGTATGAGTAAACAGGAACAAAGCTGTGAATGTAAGTACCAAAACAAATTGAACGAATACATACCGAATCATCGGCATGTGCGGATGTACATCAAATTTCTGATAGGTTTGCTTGTCTACTTCCGGTGCCATTTGATAGCCACCAAGCTCCACCGGCTGCCAACCGGGCTTGTAGAAAAGCACCTTTAGTTTGTTCCAAAAGCCAGGAGTGGCTTTCACCTGGTTTGTCATATCTACAATTGGTAAAACGTTAGCCCAAACCGGATTCCAGGTATTTGTTGGTTTGGTTACTCCATACGTTGGCTTTTCTTCCTCAGCCTGAAAGGTGCCAAACATACGATCCCAGATCATCAATGTCCCGGCATGATTGCGATCGATGTATTTAGGATTTCTGCCATGGTGTACCCTGTGATGAGAGGGTGTGTTAAAAACGTATTCAAACCAGCGGGGAAGCTTATCAATGGCTTCAGTATGAATCCAGAATTGGTAAATCAAATTGATACCTTTTACCGCAAGAAAAGCATAGGCGTTGAACCCGATGAGTGCCAACGGCAGATAAAAAAGCATGGAAAATACTCCACCAAAAGATGCTTGTCGCAATGCTACAGAGAGGTTGTAGTCTTCGCTCTGATGGTGTACAACATGAGCGGTATTCCATAGAAAGTTTACCTCATGACTCGCACGATGAAACCAATAATAGCAGAGGTCTACCAGTAGAAATAGAATCAAATAGCTCCACCAGGTATTAGGGATCTCCATAATGGACCAATTAGTGTAAACAAACTGATAAAGTGCTACCGACAGTATGCCCCAGATCGCATTGGTCACCTGAGATGAAATACCACAGCTTATGTTTGTAATCGCGTCATTGGTACGATAAATCTTCACCTTTTTTACAAGCTGATATACCAACTCAAAACCAATGAGTAAAAAGTATAGTGGAATAGAGAGTATAACCGGGTTGAAATCCATACCCAAATTTAACGATCACGTGAAATAATCTTAGACTCATGCTTACATTTGCGGCCATGATCAAAGCGATAAAAGTCTTTAACTCTGTCTCGGTCTTACTCTTCTCAGTTATTCTGCTGCTGGTATATGCTTATCTGCCTATAATGGTGGACATGAATTTGGAAGGATTAAAAGACATTCATAAACAGACCTTCTTCTATTATGCCTTTGGGAGTTTTGTGATCGTTAATGTTATTATTCGGATAGGAGTTTCCCTCGGATCAAGAAATTTGTCGGAAGACTTGGCAGCCTGGATACGTGCCATACTGTTCATCGTTAATTTCTATTTGGCTTCCATGATTGGGTTCATAGGAGTGATTAATAATACCGGCCATATCAATCCGTCCAGCTTTGGATACTTAAACTATTTAGGTCCCATCTTTCTGATTATTTGGGTAATTGGTTTGATTTTTTTTCTTATCAAAAAGAAATAGAACTACCTCTATTTCAGTTTCTTAAATTGTCATATTTCAAGTAAAGCTATCCATATACGTTAGGTTGTTACGTGTAAGTGTTGGATTTTTATCATTACTTTGGAATAGAGATTATTAAATCATTCATAACGACTTTATTAGATGGCTGAAGCGATATATACTGAGGACAGTATTAAATCACTGGACTGGAAGGAGCACATCCGACTCAGACCGGGAATGTATATCGGTAAATTGGGAGATGGTAGCTCTCCGGACGATGGGATTTATGTGTTGGTAAAAGAAATCATCGACAACAGTATAGATGAGCACATGATGGGCCACGGCCGAACCATCGAGGTGAAGGTGACCGATCATCGTGTCACAGTCCGTGATTATGGTCGAGGAATTCCGCTGGGAAAAGTGGTGGATTGTGTCAGTAAGATCAACACAGGAGGTAAGTACGATTCTGGTGCTTTTCAAAAATCTGTAGGACTAAATGGTGTAGGTACCAAGGCAGTGAATGCACTCTCCAATTACTTCAAAGTTCAAAGCTACCGTGATGGAGAAACCAAAGTTGCGGAGTTTGAAAGAGGAGAAGTTACGAATGATGCCAAAGTCCAAAAAGCTGAAGGAAGAAACGGAACTCAAATCATTTTTGAACCAGACGATTCTGTATTCAAAAATTACCACTTCATTCCTGAGTATTTAGACAATTTGATGTGGAACTATGCCTACCTAAACGCAGGACTAACCATTGTCTTGAATGGCAAGAAATACCACTCTGAAAATGGACTTAAAGACCTGCTGACCAGAAAGGCAGACGTTGAGAATATCCGATACCCTATCATCCATTTAAAAGGTGAGGATATTGAAGTAGCTCTCACACATGCCAATCAGTACGGCGAAGAATACTATTCATTCGTCAATGGTCAATACACCACGCAAGGTGGAACTCATCTGGCTGCTTTTAGAGAAGCCTTAGTGAAAACTGTTCGAGAATTTTATGGAAAGAATTTCGATGCGTCAGATGTACGTTCAGCAATAATAGGAGCCATAGCTGTTCGAGTACAAGAGCCGGTATTTGAAAGTCAGACCAAAACGAAACTTGGTTCGCAGAACGTTGGGCCCGAAGGACCGACCATGCGAACGTTCGTCAATGACTTTGTGAAAACAGAACTCGACAACTTCTTGCATAGAAACTCAGACACAGCAGAAGCTTTACTGAAGCGTATCCAGCAGTCTGAGCGTGAACGCAAAGAAATTGCCGGTATTAAGAAATTGGCTAATGAGCGTGCGAAGAAGGCCAACCTTCACAACAAGAAGCTGAGAGACTGTCGCATCCACTTCAATGACAAGAAAGGAGACGAGGAGATCAAGGATGAGACCATGATCTTCATCACGGAGGGCGACTCTGCGAGTGGATCCATTACCAAATCAAGGAATGTGCAAACACAAGCCGTTTTCTCTCTCAGAGGTAAGCCATTTAACTGCTTTGGACATACCAAAAAAGTAGTCTATGAAAACGAGGAATTCAATCTCCTGCAGCATGCTTTAAATATAGAAGATGGCCTTGAAGGATTACGATATAGAAAGATTGTAATAGCTACTGACGCCGATGTAGATGGAATGCACATCCGCCTGCTATTATTGACATACTTCCTGCAATTTTTTCCTGAGCTGGTAAGAAACAATCACATTTTTATACTTGAAACACCATTGTTTCGAGTGAGAAATAAGAAGGAAACGATCTATTGCTATTCAGAAGAAGAACGAAGAAATGCGATTGCAAAGCTTGGAAACAAGCCAGAGATCACCCGATTTAAAGGACTGGGAGAGATCAGTCCCGGAGAATTCGCTGAGTTCATTGGTGATAACATCCGATTAGACCCGGTGATTCTTCAGAAAGATACCAGCATTCAGGATTTGTTGACTTTCTATATGGGTAAGAATACACCGGATCGACAGCAATTCATCATTGATAAGCTTCGTGTGGAGAAAGATCTTGTGGAAGAAGTGGCAACAGCTTAATGGAACGTTCCAAATCACTATCGATACAATCAATAAAGCGATACAAGATATTCACTGCCATCATGCTTTCGATGATAATGTTAGCTTATATCTACATTATGGGGTTTAGTGACAACTGGACCAGCAGGCTCATAGCAGTCAGTTACATAGTATTGGGCGTATTTGTGTACTGGCCAAGGGTGAGGGATTTTCTGAAGAAGATCAAAGAAGTATCCTACGATAAGGAAAATCTATATGTGAAGGAAGGAGAGTACGAAATACAAATACCTTTTTACGAGGTTAAGGACATTGAAATCATGAGTTTGGATGGGTTATATAAGTTCACCTTGTATCATCACGACCAATTTGGCAATGAAGTAATCTGCAAACCATCACTTTGGTACCCTTTAAATCATAAAAGAATAGATGCAGAACTCAATAGGATTCGAGGCTTGGTGAGAAAAGCTCATCATGAATATCATGATAAAATAGGTTCAGGACAAGCTTTACCAAGTAATTTATTGTAATAATTATGCAAAAAATAAATTATTGTAAAAAAAATACAATAACTTGAGTTTTGTAAAATAAACTATGGGCAGCTTCATTCTAATGGCGGATATCGTGAGCAGTCACGAAAAAGATAGTAAGGTCTTGATGTCAGACTTTCAAGTGCTTGTGCAATGGGCTAATAAGATCTATGGAGATTCCATTGACTCACCATTGACAATAACACTGGGCGATGAATTTCAGGGAATCGTGTCATCTGCATCCAAAGGTGTGGATATCATTCTAGCTATGGAAGAATACATACTGGAAGAAGAATTTGATTTTAAACTTCGCTATGTCTTGAACGAAGGAGAAGTAGAAACACCCATAAATCCAGACAAAGCCTATGAAATGCTAGGGCCTGGTCTGACAGATGCACGGAAGATGCTCAACGATATGAAGAAGGATAATGGACGTTTTTTGTTATCCATTAATGCGAGCGATCAAATCAATAAAATGATGAAGATAACACAGCATTTTATTGATGGCTGGCACCCCAAAGATAGAAGCACAGTATCCGGCTTCCTGCAAGGGCATGATTATAAAGCAATGGCCAAAATCGAATCGAAAGATGAGTCTAGTTTATGGCGAAGAAGAAAAAGCCTGGCCATAGATGAGTATTTGCTATGCAAAGAATTAATACACCACCTGATCGATGGATAGCAACATTTACCATATCGCGATCTATGTGGTGGGAGAATTGATTTCCCTGGGAGTCTTTTTTCTGATCACTAAGATGTTTCAGCGTTCACTAACTCTGAGCAGCATCTTGCGCGGTGCACTCGAGCGTGGATTTCTGTACATCATATTGCTGGTGAATTTGCCCCAGGGGATGGCTTTTTTTGGAGCGCTAAAAATTGCCACACGTCTAAAAGACGATGATAAGATATCAAACGACTATTTCCTGGTAGGAAATCTAGTCTCAGTTTTAATAGTAATAGGTTATTACCTAATGAGTCAATATAGTTTTTAAATGGGAGAAGAACACGAAAACGAGGAGCAGATACATGACGTCATTCCTATATCGGGGATGTATGAAAACTGGTTTCTGGATTATGCATCCTATGTAATATTGGAGCGTGCTGTGCCTGCAATAAATGATGGGTTAAAGCCCGTTCAGCGGCGAATATTGCATGCCATGAAAGAAATGGATGATGGCCGATACAATAAAGTCGCCAACATAATTGGTAGCGCAATGCAGTACCATCCGCATGGAGATGCATCCATAGGTGACGCCATTGTCAACCTTGGCCAAAAAGATCTGCTGATCGATACACAAGGTAACTGGGGCGATGTACGTACCGGAGACTCTGCCGCTGCAGCTCGATACATTGAAGCACGACTTTCCAAGTTTGCATTGGAAGTCATTTTCAATCCACAGACAACCGAATGGCAGCTTTCTTACGATGGACGCAAGAAGGAGCCTGTGACATTCCCGGTCAAATTCCCATTGCTCCTTGCTCAAGGTGTTGAAGGTATTGCCGTGGGGCTTTCCACTAAAATGCTCCCTCACAATTTCTGCGAGATTTTGGAAGGCTGTATTGCCACATTGAAAGGAAAGAAAGTAAAACTCTACCCCGATTTTTTAACCGGTGGTAAAATTGATGTCACGGATTATAACGATGGAAAACGTGGAGGTAAAGTACGTGTGCGGGCAACCATTGAGGAGCGAGATAAGTCCACGCTTGTAATCAAGGACATTCCTTACGGGACCACCACCACTTCATTGATTGAATCCATTGTAAAAGCCAATGACAAGGGTAAGATTAAGATCAAGCAGGTAGTAGATAATACTGCGAAGGACATTGAAATATTAGTAAGCCTGGCTTCAGGTATTTCACCGGACATTACAATGGATGCACTTTTTGCATTTACCGATTGTGAAGTTTCCATATCACCAAATGCCTGTGTTATTGTTGAAGATAAACCGATGTTTTTGGGTGTGTCTGAGATTCTTAAGCAATCAGTAGATCAGACCATTGATCTGTTGCGACAAGAACTTGAGATTGAAAAAGCCGAGCTAAAAGAGAAGATCTTCTTCAGCAACCTGCTCAAGATCTTTATCAACGAAGGGATGTATAAGCATCCTGACTATGAAAACTCAGGTGATCTTCAGAAGTGCTATGAAGTCTTGAATACCCTGTTTACACCATTCTTTGATACATTCTATCGTGAGATCACCAACGAAGACTACAAGAGACTCATCGATAAGCCACTCAGTAGCATTACACGCTTCGATACGAGTAAGGTAGATGCTCAGATCCAGGATTTATCAGATCAGATAGAGAAAGTAGATCATCATTTAGATAACCTGACAGATTATGCAATAGCATACTATCAAAACTTATTGGAGAAATATGGCAAAGGACGTGAGCGTAAGACGGAGATTACCAACTTCGACACCATCAACGTAACTGTGGTTGCAGCCAACAATGCAAAGCTATATGTAAACAGGCAGGATGGTTTCGTCGGCTATGGTCTTAAGAAAGATGAATTTGTATGTGACTGTTCTGATATCGACGACATCATTGCCTTTACCAAAGACGGTAAATGCGTAGTCACCAGAATTCAGGATAAAACCTTTGTTGGTAAAGACATACTGCATGTAGGGGTCTTCAAGAAAAATGATGAACGTATGGTTTACAATATGGCCTATGTGGATGCAAAATCAGGCAATTCATACGTGAAGCGTTTTCAGGTACTCTCGGTCACAAGAGATCGCGAGTATGACCTTACCAAAGGAGGCAAAGGGAAGGTTCATTACTTCACAGCCAACCCAAATGGAGAAGCGGAGATCGTTACTGTTTCCCTGACACAGGCTAGCAAAGCAAGAAAGAAAGTTTTTGATTTTGACTTCTCAGAAATTGAAATCAAAGGCCGTGGTGCAGGTGGAAATATTTTGACGAAATATCCGGTTAGAAAGGTAGTATTGAAAGAAGAAGGTAAGTCTACATTGGGAGGTGTGGATATCTGGTACGACCCGACCGTCGGTAGATTAAATCGAGAAGAGAGAGGTGACCACCTGGGTAATTTCATGTCGGAAGATCAGATTGTGGCATTCTACAAAGATGGCAGCTATGAGACTACTTCATTTGAACTCACCAACCATTACGATTTTAACAATGTAATGGGAATCTATAAGCTGGATCAGGATGCTTCTTTCAATGCTATCCACTACGACGGAGAATCCAAGACTTTCTATGTCAAGCGATTCATTATAGAGACCAATACACCTAATAAGAAATTCCCATTTGTGACAGAAGCCAGAAGCTCTAAGCTCGTTTTTATATCCAAGGGAATTGAAACGGATGTGGAAGTCACCTACAAAGAGGGTAGAAAGCACGAAAAGAAAAAGCTTGATTTGATGAGTTTGATTGACATTAAAGGCTGGAAGGCCATTGGCAATAAGCTCCCGGTTCAGCAAGTGATTTCAGTTGATCTCATAAAAGATGAAAAGCCCAAAGAGGAACCAAAGATTGACCTGGAGGCCATCAAAAGCACGATTCAGTCAGAGGTAGAAGAAGAAGAAAATCAATTGGGTCTATTCGGAGGCAATAAAGAAGAATGAAGAATGCCCAGGACATAATAGATGTGCTTGAAGAGTTTGTCTCTGACAATAAGCTTGCTCATATTAAGCGGGTTTTAGAAAAACGGACACGTCATTTGACCCTGGCATTCGAAGACATAGATAAGCCGCATAACGTAAGTGCGGTCTTGAGGACAGCCGAATGTATGGGCATTCAGGATTTGCATTTCATTAAGAATAAAAATGAATACTCTGTCAATACGGGCATTACTCAAGGTGCTGCAAAATGGGTTACACTCCATCACCATGATCGTTCGGAGGATAATGTGTCCGAATGCTTCGATTCATTGCGTCAAAACGGATACAAGATCTACGCCACGTCTTTGCATGAAACATCACAATCCATATTTGATCTAGATCCGAACGAGAAAATGGCCATTGTATTTGGTACAGAGGCCGACGGAATTACACAAGAAGCAGGGGAAAAAGCTGACGCCTTTGTTCACATTCCAATGAATGGATTCACCGAGAGTTTTAACTTATCAGTGAGTGCAGCCATTTGCCTGACGGTTTTGAAATCCAGGCTAGGTGAATGGCCACAATTGACTGATAAGGAAAAATTGAATTTACGGGCCAATTGGTACCGCAAGATTGTGCGAGAAGCCGATTTGATCTTAAAGACGAAAGGAGTGTCTGTATGACCAAGTTTAGAAAGTTGATTCAAATTGGGCTGTGGACGACATTAAGCTTAATTCTCTTCGTTCTTGGAACGAATATTTGGGTGGTTCAATCCACTAAAGATTACATATACAACTCCGCTTCTGCACCCGAAAATGAGGTCGCACTTATACTCGGAACCAGTAAGCGCACAGTAGACGGCAATCCCAATCGATTTTTTGTGGAGCGAATGAATACAGCTGCTATTTTGCATTCAAGCGAAAAGGTCAAACACATACTCGTAAGTGGAGACAACCGAACAAAGTATTACAATGAGCCCAGAGATATGCTTAAAGCACTAGGGGATCTCAATATTCCAGAGGAAGATATTTCGCTTGATTTTGCAGGCCTTCGCACACTTGATTCAGTGGTCAGGTGCAATGAAGTTTTTGGGCAAAATAAAGTGACCATTGTAACACAAGAGTTTCACTGCTATCGTTCATTATTTATCGCAAAGTATTTTGATATGGATGCCATAGCCGTTTCAGCCGATGATGGTGGTCCAATTGGGCATACACTCGCTTTGAGAGAAGTTCTGGCCAGAACCATGGCTGTGCTGGATTTGTATATCCTACAGCGAAAACCAAAATATCTTGGCGAAGAAATATCGCTGCCTATTAATGGCTAGCCCAGTCTTTCAGTTGCTTTAGAGCGTCCTCACATTGGGCTGTAATATCGTCCAGCGCCTTGCTATTAGCCTTTTCAGGATGATGCTGAATCTCTTCCAAAGTCTCTGCGCATGACAGTTGGATCATTTTAGCCGATGGCTTTAATTGGTGTGCCGATTTTGCAAGGTTGTCTAAATCATTTGCTGCCAGCTCATCCTTCATCTTTTGCGTTAAAGATTTGTAGGTTGTTTCAAATGTCTCAATAAATTCAGATTTGAAATCATCATCGTCTTCACTCAGTACTTCCAGATACGTAAAATCAATTTTTTCCATAGTTCGCTTAATCCGTTTGATAAAAGTAATAGCATCTAGGTAAAAAACATACCAAAATTTAGGTGTGTTGTCAGCTTCTTCACAGAAATAATTTTGTATTTTCGAGCCGAAAATTTGAAATCCCAAAGGAATGATCCCAGAATTTGAACCACTAAGAGAAGATGAAATTCAGGTAATGCTTCAAGCGCCTGTATATGTAGCTATTTTAATTGCCGGAGCAGACGGTAAGATTGACAAATCGGAGCGAAGAGAGGCTATTGATGTAGCTCGTAGCAAACAAAGCAGATCTCGTGAGCAATTGCATGAGTTTTATAAGTTAGTAGGAGAAGGGTTCGAAGAAAACTTCAACAGGCTGATTGATGAACTTCCTTCAGGAACTGATGCCAGAATTTCTGCCATCACTACCGAGCTTAGAAAGTTAAACTTCATACTCCCAAAGATTGACAAAAATTTCGCAGTGAAATACCACGCGAGTCTTAAGGATCTCGCTAAGAAAATTGCTGAGGCTTCCGGTGGCGTATTAGGCTACTTATCTGTAAGCTATGAAGAATCAAAGTTGATGGAATTGAAGATGATTAAGGAATTAGCTTAACTGCTTAAGAAATTAAATCTAACCCTGATTTCAGCAATGAGGTCAGGGTTTTTTATTTTAATTTACTTCCATGCATAAGTCAGGAATTGTTCCACCTCTCAGGCTCTGCTTCTTAATGTGGCTTGTGTTTGCAATCGAATACTATCTTCAGGTAGATTTAGGATACTTGGGTATTTACCCTCGATCAATCACCGGCTTGGTAGGAGTGGTAATGGCACCACTGCTTCACGGCAATTTCAACCACCTGATGTCAAATAGTATTCCACTGCTGGTACTGGGTGGGAGCTTGTTTTTTTTCTTTCCTTCATTAGCTATTCGCGTATTTTTTCAAGCCTATTTCTTCACCAACATTCTGGTATGGATCTTCGGAAGACCATTTTATCATATAGGCGCTAGTGGCCTTATTTATGCCTTGGCTTCTTTCCTTGTTTTCTATGGACTATTCAAACGAAATTTCAAATCAGTAATCATTAGTGCCATTGTCATTTTTTCCTATGGTGGGATGGCTTACGGACTGCTTTCATTCGATGACAGAATAAGCTGGGAATCTCATCTCATGGGTGCAGTGGTTGGGTTGGTCACAGCTTATACTTTTTCCAAAGCCAATAAATTTTAATTACTAATATATTTAGTAATTTTAATGAATGGATTACTTAAGGGGAAAAGGCGCACAGATAAATGTGGCAAACAAGTTTGCATCGCAAAGACTGGATACTGAAGATTATGATGGATTAGATGAGGAGTTGATAGATGGCAAACCCCATGTCGAGATATTCAAGGAAACACCAAAGAAGATAATCTCAACTAACAAAAGCCCGGATATTGGTATGAGTGCATCCATTAACCCTTACCAGGGATGTGAGCACGGATGTGTGTATTGCTATGCCAGAAATTCACATGAATATTGGGGCTTTAGTGCTGGTCTGGATTTTGAAACCAAACTCATAGTGAAACCAGATGCACCAAAGCTTTTGGAAAATGAACTTTTAAGTCCTACTTACAAACCTCGAACCATCATGCTCAGTGGGAATACGGATTGTTATCAACCGATAGAGCGTAAATACCAATTGACCAGAAGCTTGCTTGAGGTGTTTAATAAGTATCAAAATCCGGTCGGGATTATTACCAAGAATGCGTTAGTTACACGAGATATCGATTTATTAAAAGAACTGGCTCAATCTAATCTGGTTCAGGTCATATTTTCAATAACCTCACTGGATGAAAAATTAAGACAAAAATTGGAGCCCAGAACTGCAAGTGCAGTTAAGAAACTTCAGGCAATGGAGCTGCTCGCAAAGGAAAATATCCCGGTAGGAGTAATGGAAGCACCAATTATACCGGGACTCAATCATCACGAAATACCGGACATACTAAAGGAAGCTTCAAATGCAGGTGCATCGTTTGCCAGCTATACTGTCGTGAGACTAAATGGACAGATAGGTAAGATATTTTATGATTGGTTGAATAAGAACTTTCCGGACAGGGTAGACAAAGTCTGGAATCAAATCCAGGAGCTACATGGTGGAAATGTGAATGATACTGAATATGGAAGAAGAATAAAGGGAGATGGAAAGATATCCGAAATTATACGCAAGCTGTTTGTGGTGAGTAAGCGCAAATACTTTGGCGATAAGTCATTTAAGCCATTGTCAACAACACACTTTCGAAAAGGAGGTAGCTATAGTTTATTCTAATAAAAAAACCCTGACATTATGTTGTCAGGGCCTCTCTTCATACTTATCTAGAATCTAGAATAAGGTTTTTTCTTAGTCGGACAGGTGAGCACTCATAAACCATGCACCACCAGCCAATGCCATGTCTTTTAAGAACATCGACGAACTTACTGGATCTTGACTTAAAAATCCAGATAAATGGATTAAAACAGCGAACAAGGCAAGCATCAGACCCAATAGCTGTGTGGCTAATTTGGCCTTCTTGCCAATGATAATAGCTACAGCAGCAAGAATAAGAGCAATACCGGTGAGGTAAACGAAGAAAATGGGTGCTGGCAAGAAGTCAGGTACCATCCCAGTCATGTCATCGGCACCCATAAGGTGAAAAATACCAAACATAGCCATTGGCCCTGCATACATGAGTTTTCCAATAAATCCTAAGCTTTTCATAAGGTTGAGTTAAAGGTTGAAAATTCGAATGTTAATCATCCTGAATTTACGTTTTTAGCGCATCAATAGCAAGACCAGACTGATAGTATAAACTAATTCATTAAGCTATTTACGAGCTCAGCTAGCTTATTTTTTACCGTTTTATCGCTGATTTGATACCACAATCCTTCACCTAAATTAATTGAGCTATTTCCTGGTTTTTTACTCTGCGGAGCTGATGCGAAATCTAAACCATAAATGGTTTTTAGAAGTGTCCTGCCACTTTTCCATTCCTTGCTTTCCTCGCCATTGACTTTGATTAGCCTTTCAGAAAAAACCCATATTAACTTATAAGGTCTTTTATCAAGAATAATTTCGATGCTAAGAGGTGCTTCAAGTTCTGCTTTTTCAAGAATTGCTTGCAGCAGTTCTTGAAAAAGCATATCTGCCTGATCAATTTGTTCGGGAAAGTTTAGCGACTTTTCATCAATAGCTACATGAAGGTATACATCTGAATGAGGCTCTTGCTTATAGGAGAGATCCTTTAAGCCCTCAACTTCATCTCTCCATTGATTAGTTATTTCACCTTTCCATTCAAAATTGTCATTCCTGGTGAAACCTTCAGCGTGTAATTCATCATCTGACAGTTCATCTCTGTCTAGATACTCCAAGCTGAACTCCACATCTAACATGCCCTGATTTTTTGTATCGATTGTCATCACAGCAGCATAAGCATATGGAGCAGGTAATTGCTGCGTTTGATAGGAAAGAATAATTCTCATAAGTTTTGTTCAAAGTTGGATTGAGTTTTCCTTCGATCGATTTTACCAGATTCTGTCTTGAATATCTTTTGATTGAAGTAAATCTCTTTTGGCGTATGGTATTTGTCAAGTTCACTAAAATCAAAACTTCTCTCATTACCACTCGATAAAAGCACAACTTTTCTTCCAAGTTGGCTATCAGGGAGGGAGCTAATGATAAATTCATCTGCTATTCTTTCATGAAGCAGATTCTCAATTTCCTCCGGATTTACCTTGATTCCACCAGAGTTAATTATAAAATCTTCCCTACCGATCCATTTGAATTTATTAGGTGATATAAATTCAATTATATCATTGGTAGTCAGCCATTTATGATTGGTTATTGCTCCGCGTATTTTCAAAAGATTACCGTCCGTAGTGGCAATCTGTGTGTCACCTGTTGTTGTATACACTTCATCATCTATTTTCCTTAGAGCGATATGAGATACCGTTTCAGTCATACCAAAGGTTGAATATATCTGAGCCTTACTCATGATATTTTTTACACCAACTGGTGCACCTCCAATCAAAATAGTGCCAAATTGATCAATTTGCGAAGCTGTAAGTTTTTCAAACTGCATAGGTACCATAGAAGCCAAATCATATGATTTATTTTCAATTGCTCTGGAAAGATCGGAGGCTGGTTCCACAACCGTTAGGTCATGGTCAAATACCATACTTCTATAGACAACCATGGCTCCACCAATGTGATTTGGATTGAGGCAGAGAAGAGAGGTTTTTATTCGCTTTTTTGGATCGATAAAATCCATTGTTGCACGAGCGCTTATTTCAATCTTTTCCCTACTAATATTGATTTTCTTGGGTCTTCCAGTAGAGCCTGAGGATTGATGTGTAAAGAATTGCATGTTTGAATGCCACTTTCGGATAATTTCCAACACAAATTTTTCGTGCTCGTTATATCTTTCGGTAGGAAGTTCATCTTTTAGAATTTCTTCTAACTTTAGGTCGAAATTTTTTGATTTAATAATCACTGCGCTTGGAAAACGAAGAGGTAATTGTACATCGGTTAATAAACAAAGATAAGCGGGCTTTCGAACTCGTATTTAACCAATATTACAACATCATGGTTTTGTATGCCGCTCGCTTCATGGATACGCGCGAAGAAGCCGAGGAAATTGCGCAAGATGTTTTTGTCAAATTCTGGGAAAAGTGCGATTCTCTTTCAGAAGATTCATCTATCAAGAGCTATTTGTACAGATCAGTTCATAATTCTTGTTTAAATACACTGAAGCATGAAAAGGTGAAAGACGGATATAGGCAACACATGATCCATTTCATGGAATCTACCTATCAGAATGAATTTACCGAAGGAGATCCTGAGCACCTCAGGAATAGAATTAAATCAGAAATCGACAAGTTACCACCCCGATGTGCAGAAATATTTAAACTGAGTCGCTTCGAGGGACTTAAGTATCAAGAAATAGCAGATCATTTAGAAATTTCGGTTAAAACCGTAGAAGTGCAAATGGGCAAAGCCCTTAAGGTACTTCGAGAAAACCTCCAGGATCTAAAAAATCTGAGAGATGCGAGCTAGTCTGATAGCAGTCTTGTGTTTGATTCTTTGTCAGGGGTATGGTCAGAGCCGTAAAAAGGATTTGATCAATGGACACTTTGAGGATCTTCCACTTGAGGTAATTTTTGACAGTCTCAGCGCTCAAACTAACTATTTCTTCAGCTACAATTCTGACCTTTTACCAAAGGGTAGCCGATACACAATCACCGGTGATAATACCCCAATAGATGTATTTCTGTCTCGCCTTCTTACCGGTACAGGATTGAAATACTCTTTTTTCAAAGATCAGATAATACTCAACTATTTACCACCAGGCGAACGAGTAATTAAGAAAAAGAACTTCTTTTCAATATCTGGAACTGTATATGATGAAAATGGTGATCCTTTGAA
This sequence comes from Cytophagaceae bacterium, assembly GCA_006969745.1. Lineage (GTDB taxonomy): Bacteria > Bacteroidota > Bacteroidia > Cytophagales > Cyclobacteriaceae > Ekhidna. The sequence continues at coordinate 7,347 of CP030886.1, read as the reverse complement.
TAATGCCAACATCTTTCTGGATGGGACTACCATTGGCGTATCCAGCGATATTGATGGAAACTATAAACTTGAGTCTATCCCACCGGGTTTATATGACATTGTATTTTCTCATGTTGGGTATGAAAATGCAGTCTATCAAGTCTCTGAAATGAATGGTGGCGCCAGAATTCAAGTACATCAGATGGAGCTAGATCTTGGCCAATTGGAAGAAGTAGAAGTAATATCAAATAGAATTAACCGTGCTGAAACAAGCTGGCAGCAACACTATGCTGTCTTTAGGACGGAGATCCTTGGCCAATCAGAGAACGCACAAAAATCTGTAATAGAGAATCCGGAAGCCTTGGATTTTACATTTAATGCTGATAGAAATTCACTCAGCGCTTTTGCACAGTTTCCATTGCAAATTAGAAACGATGCACTGGGCTATAGAGTGAGCTATTTTCTCGAGTCATTTCGAAAAGAAGAGTCAGACTTAAGGTTCAGGGGAAAAATCAGGTTTAAGAATTTAGAACCTTTAAATACCGCTGAGAAGAGAGAATGGCGAAAGAATCGCAAACAGAGCTACTTTGGTTCTTTCAATCATTTCAAAAAATCACTGCTTAGCGGAGAATTAAAAAAAGAAGGTTTTAGAATCTACCGAGTGCGCAGTTTAGATGACTTTGAGATTAAGAAAGAAAACGAACTTTCCATTTCAGATATATTGATCTTTAAGGGTGATCATTATGAGCTGGATTTCAAAAACTTTTTAGCCGTCGAGTATCGAAAAGAAAAGGAGAGTGAAGATTTCCTAAGGAGCAGTAACTTTGTTGAGACCTTATATGCCGACTATATAACTTCGGATAGCATTCTGGTAAAAGAACCGGGGAACCAAATATCGGCTTTAAGGCTGTTGCGTAACTCTGTTAGATTAGATTTGTCAGGGGAAGTGATGGATAGATTTGGATTGACAACCTATGGATACTGGGCCTGGGAAAGAACTGCGGATTTAGTACCCATAAATTATGACCCAAAATATGATAATTTGTAAAAAAGCCTTAAGGGGTGTAGGTGTTCTAAGTTGTTAATAACCAGACGATAACATTAAAATGGAAGAAGTACTAGCAAAATATTTTTCTGGCAATGCAACCAAAGACGAAATATCCTTGGTTGAAAGCTGGAGAACGGAATCAGAAAGTAATGCTGAGGCTTTTTTTGAAGCTAAATCTACTTGGTTGATTTCAGAACCTGAGACACCGCCACCGTCTCATGTTTTAGATAAAATTTTAAAAGAACCTCAAGCGAAGCAGGTTCCTTTTATCATGCAGAGTTGGGTGAAATATGCCAGCGCTGCTGTTTTAGTTTTAGCAATTTCATTGCTGTTTGTTTTAAACCAAAATGGAACTGACAGCAACTCTGCTAATCAATTGCTTACAGATGGAAGCAAGATTGCCCTACACGAAGATTCCCAATTAGAGATCATCAACTTTGATGAAAACATAAGAGAAGTGCGTGTGACCGGTAAAGCCTATTTTGATATTGAAAGAGATGAGACTCGACCGTTCATTATACACACAGACAATGCCAAGGTACAAGTGTTAGGCACTTCATTTGTCGTGGATACCTACGGTGCCAAAACAGAGGTTAGCGTAGAATCCGGTGTTGTTGAGTTATCAAAGAATGTGAATGGTGCCGGATCAGTTTCTGTGAAGCTTGGGAAAGGCGAGACCGGGCTCGTAACCAGTACAAATACGGGAATCATAAAGAAGAACACCAACAATCTTAATTATTTGGCCTGGAAGACTAAAATCATAGATTTCAACGAATCCAGTATGTCAGATGTGAAGCAGGTGATTGAAGATGTTTACGGAATAGATGTGCAATTCGAAAATTCAGCATTTAACGATTGTAAACTCACTGCTAAATTCAATAAAAAGAAACCTAAAGATGCGATTGAAATCATCGCACGAACCTTCGGTATGCAATATGAATATTCGAATGGAAAAGCAATATTAAAAGGAAAGGGGTGCTAAACACCCCTTTTTTGCTTTAAGGAATCCATTTGATGTCATTAAAGTCAGGCTTCCTCTTTTCAAGGAATGCATTTCTACCTTCTTTAGCCTCATCGGTCATGTAGGCCAGTCGTGTGGCCTCACCAGCAAACACTTGCTGTCCAACCATGCCATCATCAGTCAGATTGAAAGCAAACTTCAGCATTTTAATTGAAGTAGGTGATTTAGCCAAAATCTCTTGAGCCCATTGATAAGATTCATTTTCGAGCTCGTCGTGTGGTATTACAGCATTTACCATGCCCATCTCATATGCCTCCTGTGCAGAATAATTACGCCCAAGAAAGAAGATTTCACGTGCTCTTTTCTGACCAACCATCTTAGCTAAATAGGCAGAGCCGTATCCTCCGTCAAAACTGGTGACATCTGCATCGGTTTGTTTAAATATGGCGTGTTCCTTACTAGCGAGCGTTAGGTCACACACTGTGTGTAAGCTATGCCCTCCGCCAACAGACCACCCGGGAACTACTGCAATAACCACTTTTGGCATGAATCGGATAAGTCGCTGTACTTCAAGAATATTTAATCTAGGCATACCGTCTTCATCTACGTAGCCTTGATGTCCGCGAGCATTCTGATCTCCGCCGCTGCAAAATGCCCATCCGCCATCTTTCTTGGATGGCCCTTCACCACTTAAAAGGACGACACCGATATTTACATCTTCGCGTGCATCAAGAAATGCTTTGTACAGTTCTGCCACTGTTTTCGGCCGAAAGGCATTTCTCACTTCAGGTCGGTTGAATGCGATTCTGGCAACCTTGCCACATTTCTTATAAGTTATGTCTTCAAAGCCGTCAGCGCTCTTCCATTCAATTTTTGATTCGCTCATTGATATAATTTTTTAATTCTTTGTACACATGTTGGTTGGTATCAGGATCAGTAAAGACTTCCAATACTTTAGCTTTTTCTGATGGTTGATAAAAATGACCTAATTGATCATTCAGACTTTTCATGTCATTTGCAACACAGTATTCAAGGTCATTTTCTGCGCAAATATATTCTGCCGTTCGATTATGTCGTGTTTCGAAATATGCTTCTAGCTCCTCTAATTTAGACGGACCATCAATCAGCCTAAATATTCCACCGCCTTGATTATTGAGAATAATGATTCTCAGGTTTGAAGGATGATAATTGTGAAAGAAGGCGTTTCTATCATATAAAAATGCAAGATCACCAGTAAGAAGTGTGTTTAGCTTTTTCGAGACCAATGAAGTGCCGAAGGCAGTAGACGTACATCCATCAATACCGCTGGTTCCACGATTACTAAAGCATGTCACTCGTTTGGGTACACCAAACATATCTGCAAATCGTACCGGCATTGAATTGCTTAAGTGCAAGTTTGAATGCTCCGGTATGGATTTTAAAATGGTATATGCCGCTGAAGATTCTGAAAATACTATCTCATTCATAAAGCTAGCTAGTCCAGTCTTCGATCTTTCCGACAAATCAACCCATAGATTTCGGTAGTTTGGATTGATGTGAGTGAATGAATGGTTCTTCAAGAATTGTGTCAGTGATGCTTTAATTAGCTCAGGATTTGATTGAAAGGTGTCCACCTCAACTCCAGCTTGATCCAGATGAATATGTTTTGATGGTGTATTTGCTCTAAGGAATAGTTTTAGTTTTTTAGACAATACTGAGAGGCCACTCGTGATCAGCAAATCTGGTTGTAGCTCTTTTTGGTTTTGGATGAATATGTCTGCCTGTTCAATTCCGGAGGAAAGATTGTTTAGTGGAAACTTTAAAACCGGAAGCAGATCAGATACTTGAGCTATTTCTAATGATAATTCTTCATCAGCCGATTGCTGGCCGACAAGAATTAAAACCTTCTGAAAAGGTGTGGTGTCAAAATCAGATAACTGATTTTTTGGCTTTTCTTCTTTAGGAATCAGTACTTCTTTGTAAGCAAGTGAGCTCGCGTCTTCCGGGTAGAATGGCTCAGCAAACGGAATGTTGATGTGAACCGGGCCTATTGGCAATGAGCCACTTAGTAAGAGTGCATCCTTCAATTTGGAGCTATACACTTCAGATTCTTCCTGTGAGTTGATAAGTGGGAGTTGTACAGATTTCTTTACATGATTCTTTAATGCTTCGAACTGCCTTATCGTTTGGCCATCTCGCTGATCGATAAGCGCAGGAGGTCTGTCAGCTGAAAGTACAACTAAAGGTATTTCCCGATAATAGGCTTCGGCAATGGCGGGAGCATAGTTGAGTAATGCTGTGCCGCTTGTACAACATAATACTACAGGTGTATTTGTTTCTTGAGCAATCCCGAGAGCAATAAATCCTGCGGCACGTTCATCTGGTATTATCCATTTCTCAATTTTAGTGTTCCGTGCAAATGAAATAGTAAGTGGCGCATTTCGCGATCCGGGGGACATTACAGCATGTTTAACCCCTAATTGATGGCAAATCTGGGCTGTATTGAAGACTGCTGGATCTAGCACTTACTTAAGGATTGACATCAAAACATTCATTTTCATTTCAGTCTCAAGAAACTCCCTACTTGCTACTGAGTCTTCTGTGATTCCGGCTCCTGCGAAAAATCTCGCGTTATTTTCAGTTACTTTCATACACCTGAGGTTCACAAAAAGGCTGGTTGAATTATCAAAATTGACCGGACCCAGAAATCCTGAATAAAATTCTCTGTCATATTTCTCAACTTCTTCAATCCATGGTTTGGAACTCTCAATGGGCATACCGCAAACGGCAGAGGTGGGATGGAGGAGATGTAGCATCTGGTCAGCTAAATTTTCAAAAGACAAGTCTTCATAATCGACTATGAATTCTGTTTTTAAGTGTGCCAGATTACCTGCTTGCACGGTCTTTGGTCCATGCTCATGAAACTCTCTCAATCGGATTTTTTTGAAACAGTTGATTATATATCTGCTCACAAAAGCTTGCTCTTCAATTTCTTTTTGCGTCCAGGCGATCTCACTGAGATTTTGCTCTGTATTTAGCGTTTTAGTTCCTGCCAAGGCAACGGTACGAAATTGCTTTTGATCATCAGAAAGCAATAATTCAGGTGTGGCTCCAATCCATAGTCCACTCTCAGGAACGAATGTCATACTGACAAATGCGTTTGAGTATTTCTTGGCAATTTCTTGAAAAAGCTCCCACGCTGAAAACTCAGGATTTAGGGCTACATCTTTATATCTGGATAATACAACTTTTTCAAATTTGCCAGCCTTGATGCCATGAACAGCTGCTTCTACTAGAGCTTCAAAGTCTTCACACTGTGACTGAGCGTCGATGAGCTGATTGGGGCTTTGATTGTCGTCGTTTTGCTCAAGGTCTTTCTTGAACTGGTCTATTTGAGATGATTTAACCGTTGGACCTATGATTACTTCTTCTTCATGTACGATAATATCGGCAGATATGAAATGCGGCCTGATCGGGTGATTGTCTGAGAATTGATTGATTATGAATCCTTGCCCACAGCCGTCAAGTTGAAAGTCATCTTGTTTTTCAACACCACTAAGAGAAATGATAAGTCGTATTTCCTTTTCATTGGGCATTCGCCAGGCTGCATACGCGTAGCCAGAAGCTTGTAGCTTTTTTAAAAGCTTATCTTTCTGAAATAGTTCTAATGCTTTTTGAAGTCTTTCAACCACTATTTTCTGTCTAAAATTGCTAATGTAATTCGACTAACAGCCACTAATTGATCATCATCATTCCTGATTTCGATGCCCCAAACCTGGGTACTGCGACCCAGATGAACTGGTTTTGCCACACCCGTCACTTTGCCACTTTTGGCCGACTTTATGTGATTTGTATTAATCTCTAATCCAACAGGATATTGCTTATTTAAGTCGATGGTAACAGTAGAACCGATGCTCCCCATAGTTTCGGCAAGAGCAACTGATGCTCCACCATGCAACAATCCCATGGGCTGCTTTGTTCGATGATCCACGGGCATAGTGGCTACAAGATAGTCTTCGCCTATTTTCGTAAACACAATCCCAAGGTGTTCCACCATACATCCTTTCGACATGCTATTGATTGCATCGAGCTCAAGGTATTCGGGGAAAATTTGTTCTTTTGCCATTATATAAGCAAACCAACGTAAAGCAGCTTTGAAAAGCAAGACCATATACATACTTCGACATGGTGAGACTGATTTTAATAAAAATGGAATGGTGCAGGGAAGAGGTGTCAATGCGTCGCTGAATGACGAGGGAATTAGGCAAGCAAAAAAGGCCGGAGACTCATTATCCCACATTTCTTTTGATACTGTTTTTACTTCTGCTTTGATAAGAACTCATGAAACTGTCGGGCAGTTTTCGCTAAATGGAACTCCGATTATCGCTCATGAGGGATTTGATGAAATTAGTTGGGGCAATCAAGAGGGACAGGTTGCATCATATGAGGCCAAAACACTTTATGCAGATACTGTCAATGGATGGAGGAGAGGTGAGTTGGATTTGAACGTGGGTGGCGGAGAAAACCCAATTCAGGTTATGGAAAGACAGCAAGAGGCGATGAAGCTTGTTTTAGAAAGTGAGGGAGAGCATGTACTTATCTGTATGCATGGCAGAGCATTGCGAGTATTACTCTGCTGGACACTAAATTATCCATTAAACTTCATGGATGGCTTTCCTCATCAAAACTGCGGCTACTATGTCCTTGGCTATCGAAGGGAGTCATTTTACCTAAAGGCATTCAATCAGGTAGATCACTTGATATAGCATGTGCAATTCCCATTTTTATTTCTCCCCAGGTGTAGCTATCCGGAAGTGCTGATTTAATTTCTCCTGATTTGGTCAACCCTTCAGTATAGCATTTCATAATAGCCTTCAACTTTGTGGGTTTCAAAAAGTCGCTTACATCAAGCTTCCCATTTTCTACATACTGGGCCAGATGGCTTTCTATTGTACCTTCTACCAAACCGCGTTCATCTGCAATTACTTTAACTGATTTTCCTTCCTTATACATATTATAGCTAATCTCAGCAGTTGGTGTTTTGTCTTTGGCAACAGCCTTAGATAGTTCTTTTAGAGGCGTACTCTGTCTAAGCCTTTCTTTTGTCAATGGGACGCCTTCATTGATGTGTTGAATGAGTAGATTCAGCTTGACTATTTGCCTTAGTTGTTTTGCAATGAGCTCTTTAAGTTCTAACAGTTCAGCTCGATAGGTCTTTGCTTGTGTCTGTGATTTCAGGGTCCGGTTTTGTGCTATTATCCGATCAATCAGCGAGGTGAGGTTTTCACCAAAATAATCAGCTGCTTTAGACATCCTTTCTGCTAACAGATGCATATCGTTTGCCCGAAGGATCTTTCGCAATTGCCTCAAAAAGTTTTCG